>NZ_AKKU01000018.1 GCF_000272005.1 Alishewanella agri BL06
GAAATGCCCGCTAAGCGGGCATTAAAGACAACCAGGGAGTAACGCAGGTATCAGAAGCGGTAACGGGCACCTAAGATGTAACGTGGGCCAAATTGCCGTGCAAACAGGAATTGCTCCTCATAACGGCCGTAACCTTGTTCGGTTTCATTAGTCAGGTTAATTCCTTCAAAGAACACCGTAAAATTCTCTGTCACATCGTAGTTCACGCTTAAATCCCACTGGGCATAAGCTTTAGCAAACTGCGGCGGTGCATCGGAAGAACCTTGCGACTGACCAACACCAATTAAGTAGCTATCGCGCCACGCATAGGTCAGTTTTACCGACCAGCCATAGTTCTCGTAAAACAATTGTAAGTTTGCGGAATCGCTCAAACCCACTAACGGCGCCTGTTGCGTCAGGCTGTTAACATCAAACTCGACATCACCATTAACGATGGTACCGTTGATACCAAAACCAAAACCGGTTTCGCCAATCAGGTGTTGCCAAGCGGCTTCAATACCATCTACTGTTTTGGAGTCCGGGCTGTTTTGTGGCTGGCTGATACTCCAGACAATCAGTGGATCGGCGCTGGTTGGTGAGATAGCGCCATTAGCATCACCATGACCATTAGCCAGCATCTGATTATAGATTGCCGTATCCGTTGGTTGTTCACCGCGCGCAGTGATATCAGCAACTGCTTGCTGGTAACGTGGACCATTTAAAATGTCATGCAAACCTTCGATAGTAATATCTGTAATGGTGTTACTAATAAAGTTCTTAACACTTTTACGATAGTAACCAATAGCCGCATAACTACCTGGGGCGTAATAGTATTCTAAGCTTAAATCAAGGTTGGTCGACTCGTAAGGTTGTAAATTGGTGTTACCCTGACCACCGCTCCGCGAACCAGGCTTTGGACTGCCACTTAAGCTGCGACCACCACCCAAAGCCCCCAAAGGCGCGCGCGAAATACTTTTACCGACAGAAAAACGGCTGACTAAATCTTCGGTCAGATCAACACGTAAATCCAGCATTGGTAACAGAATATTATGCGAGCCAGTTAAAGTCAGGAAGTTCGACTCTCCCGGTTCATATTGCATAATCCACTCGGACGGGCTGACCCAGTTCACCTGACGCTCGACATCCTGCAACACACTGCTGGTGACATCGGTTTGTTCATAACGAACACCAACATTCAGCTGTACCGGAAAACTGGCAACGTCAAATTCCCAGGCTGATTGCAGATAGACGCTATCGGTCACTTCCTGCACATAGCTCTCGCCATATGGGCCATAAAAAGCATCGGGCACATAGGCGTTCTCACCTAATAGCGCTTCAGTCAGGTAAGCAGCCTGCCGTGCCACCGCTTCATCATAGCTATAGCTATAATAATAGTTACTGACTAAACCATTCCCACCACCAGAAAATTGGTCGAGGAAATTACCCGTTCCTTGCTTGGTAAACATACTATCCGGGAAAACGAAGGTAAAACTCGGATTAAAACCCGGGCCGCCTCGCAAACCACTCCAGGCATTGGAGCCACCGAGGTTCTGATCGGTGCGGGCTACACCAGCTTTAATGGAAACTAATGGGATTTTAAAGCGCGAATTATACCAGGTGCTGTCTAGCTGAAACTGTTGAATATCAGATTCGCCTGGCGAATCAAAAAACTGACTAAAGTTAGAGTCGATTTCCGATGGATTTAAGACGTTAGTGCCGTTACGCCATAAGATATAGGCTTGCGGAATATCACCGGTGCGATAATCGTAAAATTTGGTGATCAGCTGGTCCGATCCCAGGATAACCTGACCACTATTACCACTGCCCTTGTCCGCACCGTTGTCGGTTTTGTTGTTGGAGTCATGGTAGTCAAAGCTGACTTTCAAATCATCAGTAACTTGCCATTCCATATTAAAACCGATGGAAGCCGCTTTGACTTCTGTCGTACCTTTACTGGCGGTAAAAGAGCCATCATCACCGCTGATATCAGCAAACAACGCTGTACCACGCTCGTCTAACTCATAGGCATTGATATTGTCGCCAAAGTTATTCCAGATACCCCAACCAATACCTTCGCTACCAACAATGGCGCGACTGCCGGTGTAATCTACAGTAAAAGTAATGTCATCGGTTGCGGCATATTGCAATGTCAGTTGGCCGGTTGTTCTTTCCCGTTGGAAGTCGGTAATGCCATAGTTCATATCCTTCGGGAAGAAATAGTTGCCGGTCGGCAAACCATCGGCACCTAATGGACGCCGGTCAATAACCTGAGTTGGGTTACCCGGCAGCGGCACATTAGCCTGCCAGCCTTGGATATTGGCATTCTGAATTTGGAAATCACGCCGCGCTTGTGAAAAAGAGAACGCGACACCAAAACGATCATCGGCAAAGGTATTGCTGTAAAGCGCTGCGAACTCAGGCGTAATGTCCTCTCCTTTTTCGTTGGAGCTATCGTGTACACCCTTACCCATTAACGCCAGCTTTTGACCTGGGCTTGCTAAGGGTTTAGCAGTAACAATATTAACTGTCGCCCCTAAACCACCGCTTGGATTTTCAGCGCGTGCTGTTTTATACACTTCTAACGCACTGACGCCCTCTGAAGACAGGTTTTCCAGATTATAGGAACGAGTATAACCGGTACCCGGCATTTGCCGGCCATTTAAGGTAATCAGGTTAAACTCCGGCCCGAACCCGCGCACCGTGATCTGACTGCCCTCACCGTTAACCCGGCTTACCGAGACACCAGTAATACGTTGTAGTGATTCAGCTAAGTTGGTATCAGGAAATTTGCCCATTTCCTCGGAAGAAATGGCATCGACAACCCCTGAAGACTCGCGCTTCACATCCATTGAGCGGGCCAAACTGCCGCGAATACCGCGCACCTCAATAATTTCAACCTTAGGTTCAGCATTCTCATCTGTTGCTGGCGCATCCTGCGCCAGCAGCGGCAAACTTAATCCGGATAACAGCACCATTGACACTGCGGTAGCGACCCGGCTTTTGGTAAAAGTTGTTGTTTTCATCATAGTCTACTCTCGTCGCACCGTTAGTTATTCGAAATTTCAACATTATCAATCTGATATACTGCACCCTGACCGGTTCCCCAGGCCGGGAACACCATCAGTACGTTGATATCGCTGATATCTAAGCCGGCATCAAATAAGCTTTGCAGCGAGAAGCTGTAGCGTTGCCACTCACCAGTAACCGGCGCTACGCCATTGCTACCCACACTCAGCGCTAACTCGACTGCAGTTGCCGCTCCACTGGATTCAATCTTAAAGAACCAGCTGCTGTTTGGATTAGTTGGCGCGGAGACGACGCGCATATCAAAGCTGACACTGCCATTAGCCAGTAAAGAGGTGGCATCAAAGCTTTCACCTTCATCAGCCAGGAAGCCCAGTACGGTTTCTGGCCAACCCAGAATTTCAAACTGTGCAACCTTGCCGTACGGCGCATCAGCATCCACAACTTTTGGTACAGAACCGGCGCAGCAATCCCACAATTCCCAACCCGCTTTCACGGCGTCACGGAACAACACTAATTGGTTAGCTGCCGCGTTAGGATTAAAAATTTTCACATCATTAACCCGGAATACCGCACCCTCACCGGTGCCCCAGGCCGGGAAGATCATCAGTACGTCGATAGCACTGATGTCCAGACCAGCGTCAAACAGCGATTGCAAACTGAAGGTATAAGTCGCCCACTGACCTGTAACAGGCGCTTGACCGCCATTACCGGCACTCAGAGGTAACTCAACTGCTGAATCACCACCAGCAGCCTCTATCTTAAACATCCAGGTCGAGTCAGGATTGGCCGGCGCATCAACCACTTTTACCGCAAATTGCACCACACCATCGGCCAGTAAGGCTGAAGCATCAAAAGCGTTACCACCACCTAAAGGCGCCCGGTTAAAGAAGCCTAATACCGTTGGCGATGCACCTACAGTAAATTCAGCTGCTAAGGTATTGGTATCTTCGTCCAGCACTTCAATTGGCGTGCTGCCACCACAGCAGTCCCACATTGGCCAGTCGGCGTTTTCACCGTTACTAAAAATAACCAGTTCAGGGAATGAGGCCGGTTGGGCAATTTTCACATTATCTAAACGATAAACCGCGCCATTACCGGTATCCCAGGCTGGAAACACCATCACTACATCGATTGCGGTCAAATCCAAACCTGCCGCATCCAACATACTTAACGGGAAGGTAAAGGTTTGCCATTGGCCGGCAACCGGCGCCACACCTTCGGTACTGGAAGTCAGCGGTAATTCAACTGCGGTAGAGCCCTCAATACTTTCAACTTTGAATAACCAGGGAGTGGTAGAATTATTAGGCAAGCTCTCTACATACATATCAAAGCTGATACTGCCGTTTTCAATCAGCGGCGAGGCATCGAAAGGACTGGCGACACCAGGCGGTGTAATAAAGGCGGAACGACTGATAAAACCGTTCACTGTAGGTTGCGGTCCGACATAAAACTCATACACATCGCCACGGTCTGCATCTGCGACCAGTGTCGGTGTAGAACCACCACAGCAATCCCAGGCTGGCCAGTTTGGATTTGGCGTACCATCAAAAATGGTTAGATTTTGCGCCACACCAGAAGAAGGAGGCGATGGGATAGGCGCTAAGCCAGTAACCAGGGTATTGGCATCCAGATAACCATCACGGATAGTTTCACAACCTTTACCGGTATTCACATTAGCCTGGCACTGATAAACCCGCACCCAGTCAACTTCCAAAGTTTGACCATTGGCGAACGCCTCGGCATCGATACCCAGATTATTGACGTTTTCTGGCCAGTTACCACCAACAGCCAGATTCATAATTAAGTAAAAGCGTTGGTCAAAAGGCGCAGCGTTATACTGGACTTCCAGCTTACCGGTGGCAGTATTAAAGTACTCGGCGAACCAGCCACGATGGCTTAAACCAATTAACTCACCGCGACTATTTACCCGCACCCGCGACGCTTGCTGAGTTTGATACAGATAGTCATTTACATACCAGCGAATTTCACCTTCCTGCCATTCGATAGCGTAGGTATTAAAATTGTCGGCCGGGTTAGCGCCATTCGGTAAGGCATAATCTTTACCGCTGTTAACATTACCCGGAAAATCACGGCCATAATGTAGGGTGCCATAAACACGTGATTCGACCACGCCCTCGGCATCAGTCGTTTTCAGGTTCACCGCTTCGACAATATCGATTTCGCCGGATTTTGGCCAGCCACCATAAACTTCATCAGTCGGCATCATCCAAATTGCCGGCCAGCTACCCTGACCCGTTGGCATTTTGGCGCGCACTTCAATCCGGCCATATTTCCAATCGCCCTGATATCTGGAATTCAGGCGGGCAGAGGTGTAAGGCAGGGGGGCGCCATCCTCAGCAGGTTTGGCGACAATCTTCAGGGTACCATTCGAGACAAAAGCATTTTCAGCGCTGTCGGTATAGCATTGTTTTTCCTGGTTACCGCCGCCGCGGCAGTCTACTTCAAAAGTCCATTTACGTTGGTCAATGCTGGCACCGTCGAATTCGTCACTCCACACCAACTTCCAGTCGCTAACTGGTACAGTTGGATCGACCGCGGTAAAGTCGGAGTTCGTTTTTACATCCCCGCCACAACCGCTCAGCCCTGCTGCCAGTAGCACTGCAGCCAGGGGTTTCGCTGTTTTCATTTTAATTGTCATACCCTGAATTCCTGTTTTTTCACCTTGTCACGCCAGCGGCAGGCGACGCCAAACCGCCCACCAAAAAATGTAAGCGCTTACATAAGGTAGAACAAGAATTTTCAGCCGTCAATGCACTGTGTAAAAAAAGCTCAGATTTAATTCGGTATCACTGTAGGGTAAGTAGCACAACAGTGACACAAATAAAAAGGCGGCCATTGGTTAGCCGCCTTAGAATGATGCGAAAAACGTTAAAAAAACCCGATATTATTCGACCGTAACAGATTTTGCCAAATTACGCGGCTGGTCTACGTCGGTACCCTTGATAATGGCCACATAGTAGCTCAGTAACTGCAGTGGCAGGGTGTAGACGATGGGCGCCAGAATATCAGCCACATGCGGCACATTGATAACGCGCATGGTGGCATCTGATTTAAAGCGGGCATTGGCATCGGCGAACACATACAGAATACCGCCGCGGGCACGCACTTCTTCCACGTTCGACTGTAGTTTCTCCAGCAGATCGTTATTGGGTGCAACAACGATAATTGGCATATCGGCATCGATCAGCGCCAGCGGGCCATGCTTTAACTCGCCGGCGGCATAGGCTTCAGCGTGGATATAGGAAATTTCTTTTAGCTTTAACGCCCCTTCCATCGCGATAGGATACTGATCGCCACGACCGAGGAACAACGCATGGTGCTTGTCGGCAAACTCTTCTGCCAAAGCTTCAATTTGCGGCGCCAGCGTCAGTGTTTCTTCCAGCTTGGCTGGCAGGCTGCGCAGGGCGGCTGTTAGCTCACGCTGTTGCTCCAGCGTTAAACCGTTATATTTACCCACCGCCAGTGTTAACATCGCCAGGCCCACTAACTGGGTGGTAAAGGCTTTGGTGGAGGCAACACCGATTTCGGCGCCGGCACGGGTCATAAAGGCCAGATCCGATTCGCGCACCAGCGACGAGCCGGCGACGTTACAAATAGTCAGACTGCCCAGATAACCGGCTTCTTTCGCCAAGCGCAGTGCCGCCAGAGTGTCGGCCGTTTCACCGGATTGTGAAATGCTTACCAGCAGGCTGTTTGGCTGCACAAAGGATTTACGGTAGCGGAACTCAGAAGCAATTTCGACATTACAGGACACGCCAGCCAGCGCTTCCAACCAGTAACGGGCAACCATACCCGAGTGGTAGCTGGTGCCGCAGGCGACGATTTGAATATGTTTTACTTTTTTAAACAGCTCAGCCGCGCCATTGCCAAAGGTTTCATCCAGCACGCTGTCGCTGCTAAGCCGGCCTTCCAGCGTGTTATTGATCGCACTTGGCTGCTCGTAGATTTCTTTTAGCATAAAGTGGCGGTACTGGCCTTTGTCGCCGGCGTCATAGCTAACGTTAGACTCATGCACTTCGCGCTCGACCGCCTGGCCGTTTTTATCAAAAATACTAACACTGTGGCGGGTAATTTCGGCCACATCGCCTTCTTCTAAAAAGATAAAGCGGCGGGTAACAGGTAGCAGCGCCAGCTGATCCGAGGCGATAAAGTTTTCACCAATACCCAGACCAATCACCAGCGGGCTGCCCGAGCGGGCTACTACCACGCGGCTGGCATCGGTTTTATCCAGCAGCACAGTACCATAAGCACCGTGTAATTGTTTTACCGCAGCCTGCACCGCAGTCAGTAATGAACTGTGGCTTTTTAGCTCTTCTTCAACCAGGTGGGCAATCACCTCAGTGTCAGTATCAGAAGTGAAGATATAGCCTTTGGCTTTTAAAGCGTCGCGTAATACGGCGTGGTTCTCGATAATACCGTTATGCACCACCGTAATGTTGCTGGAAACATGCGGGTGGGCATTGCGCTCGCTTGGTTCACCATGGGTAGCCCAGCGGGTATGAGCGATACCGGTACCGCCGGGAACCGGCTGCGCGGCAACCGCATCCGCCAGCTCTTTCACCTTACCCAGGCGGCGCAAACGTTGCAGTTCGCCACTGTCGTTAACTACTGCCACACCGGCAGAATCATAGCCGCGGTACTCCAGCCGGCGTAAACCTTCGACCAGAATATCTACCACATCCCGTTGCGCGACCGCGCCGACAATACCACACATAGCTATACTCCAATAAGTGACTAAATAAATTCTAAATTATCGAGGTCAGGTTAATCAGGCCTGAACCCGGATCACCCGTACCCCGTGTTGTGTAATTTCTGCGGCGGCGGCTTCGGGTAGACCGGTATCGGTCACTAACACCTTAACCAGCGACCAGGGCAGTTCCAGATTATGGATTTTGCGTCCCAACTTGTCGGACTCCAGCATCACTATCACTTCGCGTGATACTTCCGCCATCACCCGGCTTAAACTATACAGCTCGTTATAGGTAGTGGTGCCACGCGCCAGATCGATACCATCGGCACCAATAAATAACTGATCAAAATCATAGTTGCGTAACATCTGCTCTGCCAGTTGGCCCTGAAAAGCTTCCGATTGCGGATCCCAGGTACCGCCAGTCATCAGCAGCGTCGGTTCGTTTTCCAGCTCGCGCAGCGCATTGGCAATTGCCAGCGAGTTGGTCATTACCACCAAACCGCGTTTTTGCGCCAGCTCAGGTAACAAGGCCGCCGTGGTGCGGCCACTGTCGATAATAATCCGGTAATGATCTTTAATCAGCGCCGCCGCTGCTTTGGCAATCGCCAACTTTCGCTCTGAAACTTTTTCCAGGCTGCTGTCTGAGACAAAGTCCTGTGGCACCGGCACAGCACCACCATAGCGGCGCAATAACAATCCCGCAGCCTCTAATGCCGTTAAGTCTTTACGAATCGTCACTTCGGAGGTTTGAAATTGCTCGGCTAACTGCTCAACAGTCACTTCGCCCTGCTGTTGCAGGCGGGCGACGATCAGATGGCGGCGTTGCTGGGTATTACGCTTATTCATTTCTTTCGCTTAAGTTTCGAAACGAAACATATTTTAATGATCTTTGTTGCTTTTGCAAGCAACCAAGATAAGAAAATAATTTAATGATAACTATTTGCATTTAGATCTAAAGAAGACTATAGTAACAAGGTCGATGGAGAGAGCGGGCCTAGCCCGAATAGGGATGTTCTGGTCGTTGTAAAATTTGTCCTGCATTGCCGGGGAGCTTAGGCTCCCCGATTTTTTAAGCCGCGATCCATCGCGGAAAGCGAATTTGGAAATGCAAACCCTGCCCTGGCGCACTTTGTACGTTAATGCTTCCCTGCAGGCGCACTGTCACCAGGTTGTAGACAATATGTGCCCCCAAACCACTCCCTCCCTGATTGCGCTTGGTAGTAAAGAAAGGTTCGAATAGCTGACGTAACTGCTCGGTAGTCATACCGCGGCCATTATCACTAAAATTAAGCTGTATCCAATCGTCTTCCGCAGTAACTTCAATGCTGATCTGCGCTGTGGTTTGCCCTTCTAAACCGTGAATTAACGCATTGATAACCAGATTGGTCAGCACCTGAGCGAGGGCTCCGGGATCAGAATATAAGGGTAACGGATCCGGACACTGCAGTTGCAACTGACAATGTTGCTGCTTTAAGCGGGAACGCAACGACAACATCACATCCTGCAGATACTGATAAAGTTCAAACTCACGGTAGCTGTCTGTGCTTTGGTCGACAGAAACTTGTTTAAAACTGGAGACTAAATCAGCGGCGCGCTGCGTATTCACTTGCAGGATTCTTAAACCATCGGCCAGCTGCTGCATAAAGCGCTCAAACTGACTTTGTTGCATGGTGCGGCTGGCAAAGGCAGCCGCCAATTGCTGCTGTTCACTTTGTAAGTGACTGGTGGCAGTAACGCAAATCCCGAGCGGTGTATTAATTTCATGGGCGACACCGGCAACCAAGCCACCCAGTGAGGCCATTTTTTCCTGCATGATCAGCTGTTGCTGGGTTTGTTGTAACCGTTGATAGGATAACTCTAAGGCTTGATTCTGTTCAGCTAACTGCGCAGTACGCTGTGCCACTTGTTGCTCCAGTTTGTGACGAACCCGATATTCCCGTTGCAGTTTCCAATGAATAAACCAACCGATACCAAGCGCGACACTCAATAATAACCCTAACCTGAACCACCAGGTCAGCCACCAGGGCGGTAACACCTGCAACGCTAGCTGTGTGGGTTGTTGCCACTGTCCATCAGCCAGTCGGGCGCTGACTTGAAATACATAGTTACCCGGTGGCAGTCGGGTATAGGTTGCTACCGCATTTTGGGCACTAGTCAGGATCCAATCCCGATCGAACCCAACCAGCTGATAACGATATTGGATTAACCGCGGTTGTTTAAACTCGGGCGAGGCAAAACGTAAGCTAAACATGTCCTGCTCATAATTCAACTTCAGCTGCTGCAATTGCCCGAGCGCCGCAGGTAATATTGCGCTGCCAGCCGGCACTGGCTGGTTAAATAACGACAAGCCGGTAAGCTGCACCTGACTTAATGCAACGCGCTGTGGCAGCTTGTCTACGTCAAAATAATCAAAGCCACGGGCACCTCCACGGTAAATCCGCTGGCCATGTACATCCCAGGCGCCAATCCAGGTTACGCTTTGCATACCGTGCATTTCGTCAAGTTCCAGATAAGTGTTTTGCTCTGGTAACCAATGCAAACGATAGAGTAAGCGGAATATATCGGCTTGTTGTAGTTCCGGGTCCTGATCTTCTGGCGCCAGATAGGCTTTAAAGCCCTTAATAGTATCTGGCTGCTCTGCATCCCGCAGCACCCGGTGATTCACATTACCCGCTCTTACCCATAGCTGCTGCTGCTGCGTATCTTCTATAATCAGCTGGATACCATTCAGCCGCAAACCATGACTGCTGCCGGGGTGCTGCATCCAATAGTCAACCTGACCAGTTGCCGGTTGATAGCGTGCCAATCCCTGATCGGTTGAACCGATCCAGATCGCTCCCAGATAGTCCTCACTGATGTTGTTGACATCTTCAAACCGCACCACAGGCTCAGCGCCTTTTGCCTGGCGGAAATGCCGCACTGCGGTCCGCTGTGGATCTAACCGGAACAACCCCTGGCCACGACTGCCAATCCAGAGATTTTGCTGGCGGTCTGTAAACAGAAAACGTACTATCGGCTCATCGCCAGCATTCAGACTAAACAATTGCCAGTGGCCCGTCACGGCGTCTAGCTGGAACAGGCCTTTGTCTGTCCCCAGCCACAACACGCCTGCCTGATCTTGCTTCACCGTTTGTACCGAGCTGACCTGAGTCGCTGTTACCGGAATAGGCCAATGTTGCAGCTTGCCGGTGAGGGGATTAAAGTGCACCACACCACCTTCGCGGTTGGCCAGCCACAGACTATCGGCGGCAACCGCATCTAATCCCAGCACATTCGGCGCCGGTAGCAGACCATGCGCAGGCTGGCCGGGTGGCAGCGTTTTGATTTGTTTGGCGAAGCGACTTAAGCCTTTAAAGCCCGCCTGACTGATCGTCCACAAAATACCTTGCTGATCATAATACAACCCGAGTAAGTCGCTGCGCGGTAGGCCATCGCTGAATTCGGCACTGTAAGGATAATGTTGCCATCCGCCAGCCACACTAAAATACCAGAGTCCACCCCGACTATCAGCGCTATAACTGCTTAGCCAAAGCCCATTATCTGCATCAACGCTTAGATCAGACAGCAAAGCCTGTTGCAAAGCAGGCGGTTGCGGCACCTTAACAAAGTGTTGTTGCGCCGCCTGGTAACGAAACAACCCCTGCCCATAACTGGCAGCGTAAATCTGACCGTCAGCCGCAGCGCGGATCCGGGTTACAGAAACGCCGCCAGTAGTTTGCGCAAAGTGCAGTTGCTGCCAGTCTGCACTGTCCGCCGGTTGATATAACACGCCACCTTGTTGCTGCCCTATGGTACGCAGAGGGGCATCGCCGAGCGCCAGCCATAGCCCACCCTGAGGATCAACGTAAATATCATTGATATGATTTACCGCTAAGTTTGGCAGATTAGGTAAGGCAATCGGCAAGAATTGCTGTTGTTGTGGCTGCCAGCGAAATAAACCGCCCCCATAGGTCGCCACCCATAGCGTCTGATTGGCATCAAATAACAGCGAAGAAATTTCTGCCGCCGCACTAAAGTTGGCAGTTAGTTCATAGCGGGTAAAACGTTCGGTCGCCGGATCATAGTAATTCAGGCCACCATAGCGGGTACCGACCCAAAGCCCCCCGTCGGGCGCGGGAGCTAAAGCAGATACCCAACTGGCGGATAAGGCATCAGGGCGTCCGGGATCGGCGCGAAATTCTAACACCTCAGTGCCATCATGCCGAAATAAGCCTTGCTGAGTACCAAGCCACAGAAATCCCTGCTGATCACGTGCCATCGTAGTTGGCACCGGTAAAGACTTATTCGGATGGGTCAGATTAATAAAGCGGCTGTACACCGGAGTGGCGGCAGGATCAGGTAAGGACTCAGCACCGGCTGTCGCGACAAAACACAGTGCGATAGCGTGTAACAACGCGAATTTTAGCCAGTACTGCACGCCATACTTCTTCCAGCCAGAGTCTATGCCAAAAGTATTACCCGTGCTCCGACTGAGTGCAAGAGAGATTTTGTACTATCTGCTACCGGATGATGCGCCGGGTATGAAGGCAATACGGCCTTGCTGCACCGCTAGATTAAGCGGCATGGCGGTGAGTAACTTAACCTTAGGATCCTCTCGGTCAAAACGATATACCGGGTTGGTCGCCAGAAATTGATTGACCAGTTGCAACAGCTCATTGCTTACCGGCGTCAGATTACCGCGATAGCCCGCGGCCTCAATAGAGGAATTAAGCAATTTAACTGAACGCACGTAAACCGCCTGCTCGCTTGCATCATAATAAGGCACACCTTCAACTTGCAGCTGTAAATCTGCCGGATAGGTCAAGCCAAATAAACTTAAGCTGGCGTTAGCGGCAGTTTGAATCCGAATCACATCCGAATTATCCGGGCCAATCTGCACGCTCATCTGGTCTACCGCCATTTTCAGCGGTATACCGGCCACATTAGCTTGCCGCGTCAGCTCAGGCACTTTGCGCGTTAACAACTGTTCCAAATCAGCCTCTGACACCGAAAACACTGACACCGGGGCCAGCTGG
Source organism: Alishewanella agri BL06 (assembly GCF_000272005.1). GTDB lineage: Bacteria > Pseudomonadota > Gammaproteobacteria > Enterobacterales > Alteromonadaceae > Alishewanella > Alishewanella agri. Next base: position 12,733 of record NZ_AKKU01000018.1, read on the forward strand.
CTGCAGCCAACCAACAAAACACCACAAATTAACATCAGTAATACGCGCATAGTCATTCTCAGTTGATAAAATTTGCCTGCTAATGCAGAAAGCATAGCTTGTATCTTAGGTTGTGCAGCTGAGCAGTGGCTGAACATAAAACGGGATTTGTTGTGGATCAACTTTCACTGTCACGGATTTGAGTTTTGGCTAAAAAGGCGTATTCTTAATTTAGTCAAATCCGATTAAGCTGCCAGATGTTAGCCAGCATCCAACGTTTCTCGCATCGCCTGCTCCCTGGCGCCCCCTTTATTTTGAGCCCTATTTTGTTGCTCTTAATACTACTAACATTTTTACCGTTATTATTTCAATCGAAACTACCGGCTATCAGCATTGATTATTATCTGCCGATGCACACAGCACTCGAGATAATCGCCATAACGATCAGCGCACTGATTTTCGCCGTGATCCGAGAACAAGCACAATACGAGTTAAGTTGGCGTGGGCTGGTGCTGGCGGCAGCATTTTTTGCTGTATTCTGGCTCGATCTGGCTCACATTTTATCGTTTCAGGGCATGGCGCCTTATTTTGGCGACAATACGCCAGCAAAAACCATCAACTTTTGGCTCAGTGCGCGCTTTGTTGCTGCCGTGGCTTTACTCTATGCGGTGCTGCCACAGGCCGATCGGGCAGCTAAACCGAAATTACTCTTACCTGCGATTGTTATTGCTGGTGTATTCGTCGCGCTTTGTCATATCTGGTTTATCAGCTTTCCAGACACAGTGCCCGCAACCTATCTGCCAGGAACCGGATTAACCCGCTATAAAATTCTGGCGGAATACACCATTGTTGCCATCTGTGGTTTAAGTCTGCTATTGCTCAGGTTGCAAGGTGAGCAGGAGCGGCCTTTTGCCTCGGCAGCACTTAGTGTGGCACTGATTCTGATTATTTTGTCAGAGTTATTTTTTACCTTGTATCACAGTATGAGCGATATCTATGCGCTGATTGGACATGTTTTGAAAGTTGCATCATATCTCTTTTTATATCGGGCACTGGTGCATGAAAGTCTGGCAAAACCCTTTCGTAAACTCGCAGCATCCTCGGCTGAGCTGGCGGCGATGCTAAACGCGGTACCTGATTTGCTGTTCGAGGTGGACCTGGACGGCCGCTTTTATCGGGTGCATACCGGACAAAACCAACAATTACTTTATTCTCCGGAGTTTTTCCTCGGTAGAACCATTGCAGAGGTGATGCCGGACTCAGCCAGACAAGCTGGTGAACTGGCGATTGCTGAAGCCTGGCAAAATAAAGGCGTTTCGTCTCCACAACACTATGCTTTAGAGATTGCCAATAAAATGGAATGGTTTCAGGTTATCGCCTCGCTAAAACAAGAGGCAATATCAAACCATCGACCACGCTTTGTACTAGCCGCGCGCAATATTACAGAGCAGAAAATAGCCGAAGCAAACTCCCAAATAAACGCTTTGGCTTTTCAAACGCGTGAAGCCATTATGATTACCGATGCACAGCGGCGAATCATCCGGGTCAATCCAGCTTTTACTGAAATTACAGGTTACAGCGAACACGAAGTGTGTGGTCAAACCCCTGTTATCTTGCGCTCTGGTTTACATGATGAGCATTTTTATGCCGAACTATGGCAAACTCTGGAACATAACGGCGTTTGGAGTGGCGAGATTTACAACAAACGAAAAAACGGCGAAATCTATCCTGAGTACATTATCGTTAATGCCATCCATGACGAAAAAGGGCAGGTAACCCATTATATCGCCAGCTTTAACGATATCAGCGCCTTAAAGTCAGATCAGGAACGGATTTATCGGCTGGCATTTTATGACCCGTTAACGCAACTACCAAACCGACGGCTGCTGTTAGAGCGGATCAATGAAGTCCAGCACGAGTGCGCCAGAACCGGACATTATGCGGCACTGTTATTTATTGATTTAGACCACTTTAAACGGCTTAACGATTCGCTCGGACACTCCAGCGGCGACGAATTACTTAAGCAATTAGCCAGCCGCCTAAACCCAACTTTACGTCAAACGGATACGTTGGCCCGACCTGGCGGAGACGAATTTATTTTATTGGCACCCTGCTATAAAACTCAGCTTAGCGAGGCAGCAGCAGACGCCGAGAAACTGGCAACTAAATTACTGCAACTGATCCGCGAACCGTTCAAACTTGAGCAACAGCAATACCAGATCTCTGCCAGTATCGGTATAGCACTCTTTAACGATAATAGTAAAAATACCGATGAATTAATGGCATCAGCCGATTTAGCGATGTACCACTCTAAAGAGCAGGGGCGGAACAGGTGGTATTTTTTCGAGCAAAGTATGCAGCACAGGATTCTGTTGCGTCAGCAATTGGAAGCTGAAATGCAAACAGCATTACAGCAACAACAGTTTAAAGTGTATTTCCAGCCTAAAGTAGACGGCAGCGGCAAATTGACAGGTTATGAAGCCTTGCTGCGCTGGCAACATCCGGAACGGGGCATGATTAGTCCGGATGAGTTTATTCCAATCGCAGAACAATCCGGTTTTATTATCGAGCTGGGACACTGGGTATTGATGCGGGCTTGTCAGGCTTTGCAGCAACTGTCTGATTCGTCGTTAGTCATTGCCATCAATGTTAGTAAACGCCAACTTCAAACCGATGATTTTGTGGAATCGACACTTGCAGCTGTGCTCAGTAGTGGTGTGCCGGCGAGCCAACTTGAATTTGAAATCACCGAAAGTATGTTAATGACGGACGTAGAGCATACCCGAGACAAGCTTGAGAAATTACATCGTCAAGGTATTAGCTTCGCTGTTGATGACTTTGGCACCGGCTATTCATCACTGGCATTTTTGAAGAATTTACCGATTCAGGTGCTGAAGATTGATCGTTCTTTTGTCAGAGATTTTCTGGTTGATCAAAAAGATTACGCTATTGTGGATACGATTATCAGCATGGCTAAAGCGCTGAACCTTACCGTTGTTGCAGAAGGTGTCGAGACGGTAGAGCAGTTTAATATGTTATCCCAAATGCGCTGTGATTTGTTTCAGGGCTACCTGTTTGGTCGTCCGGCAGCAGACTTTGCAGCTCCCACCCTGCTGCAAGCTACCGAGAATTAACTGCCAGTGTAAGAGGCTAACGCCACTATGTATGAAGTCGATGCAGAAAAGCAACTTTATCCGGCAATCCTGGCCGTACCACGGCAGCACTTTGTCGCTGACGCCAGCCGCGAGCCACTGATCACCGGTCACAGCCTGCCAACCCAGGCGGCGATGCAACGTTTACTAAGTTTAATCCCACCGCCGCATCCGGATGCTACGGTATTACATGTGGGCACCGGCAGCGGCTATATAGCCGCGGTATTGGCTCAAATGGCTAGTCAAGTCTATGCACTTGAGCGCGACGCTGCGGTGGCAGCTCTGGCAAGCAGTCGCCTTGCCACGCTGCACCTTAACAATGTGCAAGTCATCCATGGCGACGCTGAGCAGGATTTTGGGCCACTGCCGCCCTGTAAGCTCATTTTATGTACCTGTCAGCTACGTAGCTTTAAGTATCTGGAGCCATTATTAACCGAGCATGGTTTTTTAGTGGTACTGGAGGATGAACAGGATGGGCTATCAAATCTGGCGTTATATCAAAAAGATAACGGGAATCTGCAGCGGCGCCGTAATCTTGGCTGGATAGACTTCAGTCGTCGTTTGCAACAAAGTATTATCGATTTGGGCCTGGCCGATGAACAGTTAATTCGCGAAGCCAGCCTGGAAGCGAAAAAGCTGCAGAAACCGCTGATGCAGATCCTGAGTAAAAAACTCAACCTGGATGATCAAAAGTTATTCAGCTCGCTGGCAAAAGAACGTCAACTGCCATTTAAAGCCTTTGATGAGCTGGTCAATGACATCGACGCGAGTTTGTTCAATTTGTTCTCCAGAACCTATCTCGATCGCCAACGTGTGCTACCACTTAAATATCAACAGCAACAGCTACTCCTCGTTACCGATAATCCTGACGTACAAATTGACGAACTTATCGGTATGAACGGCAGCGGTGGCGTCGCCTGTATTTTAGTTACTCCGAATGACTTTAAGCGTCTGTGGTCACATCTGGATATGTCGAAACGTGGTAATGATGCAATGTCACAGCAAAGGGTGCAAAGCGATGACAGCGACACTACCGATGCACCCGCTCAAGCGGCCGATACGATTAACCCTTACCTGGTGGCGCTTTATGAAGCTATCTTGCTGGAGGCGGTCAGCGAAAATGCCAGTGATATTCACCTGGAATTTTATAACAATGCTGCCAGGGTTCGTTTGCGGGTAGATGGCGATCTGCATGATATTCCGCATTTTCAGTTTAGTCTGGCGGAAATGGCCGGGCTGGTAAATATCATAAAAATCCGCTCAGAGCTGAATATTGCTGAGCGGCGTTTACCTCAGGGGGGTCGCTCGCAACTCAAGCACGGCGCAAATACCTATGATTTACGGATCCAGACCCAACCTTCGTTGCACGCCGAACATGTGGTGATTCGGCTGCTAAAACACACCGGCCGCGCCCTGACGATGCAAGAGTTGGGAATGTCCGCTAAAGTCGCCGGCTATTACCACCGTTTACTCAATAATCCAGCGGGCTTGGTGCTGGTCGTCGGCCCTACCGGCTCTGGAAAATCAACAACCTTATATGCTGGTTTACAGGAATTAGCCGACGACGGCACCCGCAAGGTAATTACCGTTGAGGATCCGATCGAATATTCGATTGACAATATTCAGCAAACCCGCATTCGCAGTGAAATTGGCTTTGATTTTCCGGATGCATTACGCGCCTTTGTGCGCGAAGATCCCGATGTGATTCTGGTTGGGGAAATCCGTGACCATCCGACTGCACTAGAGGCAATCCGCGCCTCACAAACCGGTCATCTGGTACTGTCGACGCTGCACTGTAACGACGCCGTAGATGCGCTACAGCGGTTGTATGACTTAAATATTCATCCCAACTCACTGGCCAGTGAGCTGCTGGCCGTGATTGCGCAACGTTTGGCAAAACGTATCTGCCCGCACTGTAAAGTGGCAGCGACTCCGGATCCAACGATTTTGCGCGAAGTCTTTCCTCAAGGCGTACCAGCCAGTTTTCGCTGCTATGAAGGCCAGGGCTGCACACATTGTCATGACCGCGGCACTAAAGGCCGTACCGCAGTGGTGGAATTTATGCAGGTCAACGCTGATATCCGCAATGCCATCTCACGCCAGCCATCGATTACCGAGATCCGCTGGCAAGCACTGGATGCCGGCTTAATTACCATGCGCGACAGCGCACTGGATCTGGTGATTAATGGCGTTATTCCGTTATCTGAACTGCCTAAAATTCTGCCGCAGGATCGGATGGCCCCCGAACAACGTGGCGGTAGCAGGAGAAGCTGATGCAAACCACCTCTGACAAACAGCGCCTACCGGCAGAACAAAGCTTTGCTGACGAGCTCGAACGCCTGCGCCATTGGGATCCGGCGCCCATTCCCCCCGGTTGGCAAATGTCACCGGTTGCCGCCGAAAAATTTATTATTGGCGACCCTAATCTGAATGTTAAAAAGAAGTTTGTGGCGCCAGCCAGTGTTGTTACCCGAATTGTCATTTCGCTCTGTACCCAACGCGGTTGTTTACTGATTGGCGAGCCGGGCACCGCTAAATCCTGGTTATCAGAATTACTGTGTGCAGCAATCTCCGGCGATTCCTCATTGATTGTGCAAGGTGGGGCGGTGAATAGTGTCGATCAGCTACTTTACAGCTGGAACCAGGCAATTCTGCAGCGTCAGGGCCCCAGCCCGGACGCTTTGGTGCCCAGCCCGTTATATCGGGCAATGCGCGATGGTAAATTTGTGCGCTTTGAAGAAATGTCGCGCTGCCCGCAACCGTTACAGGATGCTGTGCTCTCGCTGCTGTCGGATCGGGTTATCACCATACCGGAGCTAAGTGGGCCCCAGGGTGTGCTCTATGCCAAAAAGGGCTTTAATATTATCGCCACCGCCAATAGCGTGGATGAGGGCTTACATAAAATGAGCGCAGCCCTGAAACGACGGATGAACTTTGAACATATTAAGCCGATTAGTCATATTGACGATGAAATCAGTGTGGTGATGTGGGAAACCGCGAAACTGAATGCCGGCGCCGGTATCGATATTAATCTCGACCCACTGCTATTTGAAATGCTGGCCACCATTTTTCATGAACTGCGCAACGGCCAAACCCTGGATGGTCGCAGCACGGATCGCCTGGCGGCGGCTGCTATGTCAACCGCGGAAGCCGTGGTGGTAGGCCATACGCTGTGTGTGCATAGTTATTACTATCAGCAAGGCCAGCTGGAATATGGGCAGTTGCTGCATTTCTTACTGGGGTCAGCCTTAAAAGATAACCCGGAAGACCGCCGCCGTTTGTTACATTACTTTGATAGCGAAATCAGCAATAAGGCCGGTGCACACTGGCAACAACTCTATCAACAGCGAGAGCTGATATTGTAACTTTGTAAATTTTTTATTTCGAAGCTTGCACAGCCATTTAAACTGTATTAGTGTATTAATACAGTTTAAATGGAGACAGGGATATGCCCGCAGTAATCGAAGTAAACAACTTAAGCCGCCACTTTAGCGGTCGTAGCGTGCTGAACCAGCTACAAGCCACAGCAGCTGAGGGCGATGTGATAGCCTTACTGGGCAAAAATGGCGCCGGAAAAACAACCTTACTGGAAACGATTCTCGGCTTTGCCGTACCGCAGCATGGCGAGGTGCGCTTATTCGGCACCGCCAGTACTGAAATTGGCGCCCGCGAAAAGCAACAAATCGGTTTTGTGCCGCAGCAAGATGAGTTGCTGGAGCAACTGACACCCTATGAGCAACTGGAGTTATTTGCCCGCTTCCAACCGAATTGGGATCCCAAGCTGGCAGATCGCCTGTGTAGTAGCTGGGAAATTCCGCTGACGACCCGTATTAACAAACTGTCTCTCGGACAGCGCCAGAAACTCTCCATTATGCTGGCGCTTTGTCATAACCCCAGACTCCTTATCCTCGATGAACCGGTTGCCAGCCTGGATCCGCTGGCAAGGCGGCAGTTTCTGACCGAGCTGGTGAATATTGCCGCCGATCAACAAACGACCATTATCTTCTCTTCCCATATTGTTACCGATATGGAGCGGGTGGCGAATAAAGTCTGGCTACTAAAAGATCAGCAGCTGTTATGGCAAGGCGAACTGGATGCGCTGAAAGAGTCGGTCGTACGGCTGCATTTTAGTTCCACCAAAGCGCTACCGGCCACCTTGCATGAGTTAAAAGTGTTACATCAACAACAGCAGACCACACAATACACTCTGACCGTAACCAACTGGCAACCGCAGTGGCAGGCCAGTTTAGAGCAGCTACTGGCTACTGATATCCGGGTTGAATACCTGAATCTGGAAGAGATTTTTCTGGAGCTGCACCGATGAAAGCCTGGTTTGCCTTGCTTGGCCGCCTGTTGTGGCCGAGTTTCGTTATTAAAGTGGTTTGGGGCTTATTGTTACTGCTGCTCGCTGTCACCTTACTCAGTGCGCAACCAAAAACTGTGGTAGTGCCTCTGGCCTGTTTGATGTTATTGCTATTTTGTATTCCACTACAGTTTATGACATTGTGCCGGCGCGGCAGCTGGCGCTTACTGCCACACTTTCAGCGCCATAGCCGGCAACAATTGCTACTCAGTGCCGTATTATTCGGCTGTTTAGCTGGCGCCCTGCTGTGGCTGACAGAGCAAAGCTTTATATTGGGCTTGCAGTTAGGTGTGCTGGCTTTTGCTGGCTTAATCCTGCCGTGTCTGGTGCGGGGCCATTTGCGACCACTTTGGTTTGGCAGCAGTTTACTAATTCTGGTACTGGCCGCCAAATTACCACAACAGCTGCCGTTGTTCAGCCTGCCATTGTTCTTAACCATTCTTGGTTTAGTCAATATTTTGCTACTTGCCTGGTTTGCCCTGAATTGGTTAACCCCTGATACAGGTTATCGCCATCGCTCGGCAAAGGGCATCGCAAGCCCATGGCTCGCCATGCAGCGCCTGACCCGTCGGGCTGGCTCACTGTCCGGCACCTTACTATTAGGGCAAGGTGATAGCTGGGTTTCGCGCAGCGTGCGTTATCTGGCTTATTGCTGGTATCTGCCGGTAATCATGTGGCTTTGGAGTAGTTTGTTTGGCAATACGCCATTCACAGAGAACCCTTTTCTGCGAGCTTTGTATATTTTCTTACCCGCAGTCTTTTTACTTGAGCAACTGACCCTGATGCTAAAACGAGTCAGACGGGCCTGGTTACAGCTGCCGCTTAGCCGGGATCAACTTTATCCAATGCTGGAGCGACAGGCAGCACAACATATCCTGCTTTGCACCCTTATCGTAGCACCACTGGTGCTGCTGGTGTCACCACACTACATTGCCGCAGCCTGCACTTTGCTATTGTGGCCCAGCCTGGTGGCTTGCTCAGTCCTGGTCAATTGGCGTCTGATTCAGCAACCACTGTGGCAAAGTGGGCTGGTGCTGGTAAGCCTGCAAATTGCCGGCGTATTACTGTTAATCACCTGCTGGAACCAGCCGCAAATATTACTGCTGCTCACGGCTGCACTCTGGTTGTCGGTCGCCATCTTACGTCTTAGTGTTAAAGCCCAGCTGCAACAACTGGATTGGGGACAACTCAAGCTAGCCAACCTACAGACTATCAGGAGCGGGTTATGAGTAACAAAGCCGTGTTACCAATCGCTGTCAGCAATTGCGCCCGGCTGCTCACCATTACGCCTTTAGGCAGCTTTGTGTGGGGACTAATAGGTTTTTTCTGGGTTCTGGGCTTTCTAGCTCCCTTAGGCTTTGTAGTGGCAAATCTGATCCTGCTGCCTTATTACTATGGTAGCCTGTTACCGAAAGCCTTGTATTTTATGCGCAGCAGTTATGGCCGTTTGTTACTCAGTCAGACTGAACGGCTGCTGAGTCTGCTACTGCTGGCACTGTTAATAATCCTGTTACCCATTCCGGGCTTGTATCAGGTCGCTGACGATCAGTTAAGTGCAGTACCACTGTGGCAACTGATACTGATGTTAGCTGGTATCCATGCGCTGCTACATACAATGGCGTTATTAGTAAACAAACAAAAAGCTGATGCGGTTCTCGGGATCCTGGTTTTCACAACTTACCTGACGCCGAACTGGTATTTCCTGCTGCTGTTTGACCGTCCACAATGGCTTGGCATCGCTTTGGCACTGGTAACATTGAGCGTTGCCATTGTTCTAAGTAAAACCTTACTGGCAACCGGTAAGCTACCCAAGCCAGAAATCAGCCTAAATTGGTGGCAAAGGGTAATACAGCCGTCTTTAGCACTTAGCCTGCATCTGCAACAAAACGGCCAATGGTTTTATCGGCTCTTTATCTATAGTTGTTATTGCTTTGCATTACCGGTTGTCGAAAGCATCGTTTATCGGTTTACTGCCGGTCAGTGGCAGTGGTTACCCACAGACAGCTGGTCAATCTTCAACAATATGCTGCTGTTTAGCCCCTTAATGTGTTGGCTGCTACAGGTCCGGCAACAACAGAGTAATCTCAGCAAAGCCTGGTTGTTTTATCCCTTTAGCCGCCAGCAGCTATTTTATTACCTGGAGCGCTATTATCTGCAGCAGCTGCTGTTGCTATTGCTGCCACTAAGCCTCTTGCTGCTCAGTCGTGGACTGGCACAGGCAGAGCTGCTGGTGGCCCTGATGCTAAGCCTGGGTTTATTGCTCAGTAGTACTTACCTGTTACTTGGCGCCAATTACAAGTTAGGTTTTGGCTGCAGCTACGGCCTCATCTTGGCGCTATCCATTGATATCTGGCCAGTCTCTACCCAAACCATCACCCAAAGCTGGCTATTGACCGGCTTATTGCTGCTTACATTACTATTACGCAGCTGGGCAAATAAAAACTGGCAACAGCTGGACTTTACCCAGGCCGCTAAAGCAGTGAGGCAGCAGGATGTTTAGCATTAACCCCAATAGTGGCGAACCCATATACCGGCAGCTCACCGAGCAGGTCAAACGCATGGTGGCCGGAGGTCAATTGCAGCCGGGCGCCGAGCTGCCCTCAGTCCGGGAATTAGCCGCGCAATATGCGATTAACCCGATGACTATCTCCAAAGCCTATAGCCTATTGGAGGCCGAAGGCCTGTTGGAGCGCCAGCGTGGCAAGCCGATGACGATAGCTGCAGCCAGCGCGCCGAACCAAACCGAAGCCAGCCGTCTGCAGCAACTCTTGCCGCAATTGCAACAACTGGCACTGGCTGCGAATCAGTTGCAACTTTCCAAAGAAATTGTAATATCCACGTTATCCAACTTACTCGACAGGACGTCAAATGATGCTTAAACACCTCTCGCCACTGGTGAAAATCCGTAACTTTTGCCAACGCCACCCATTACGTGTGTTGCTTGCGACCATTTTTTCGATTGCAACAGTACATTATGCCCTGCAGCAAGAGGTTGTCTTAACACTGGCAGCATTTAATGGCGTGATCCAAAGCCTGATATTAGGCTTGCAGCCCAAGCCATCAAGCGAGCCCGAATGGGTGGCGGATGTGTTTACCCAGCTAAAGCGTGAGCAAGATGTGCTTCACGTGAAACAACGTCAACTTCAGGTGCAGCAGATTAAAAAGGTGGCGCTGAGCAAGCTGGACGAGCAACAGGCACTACTGGATTTTCCGTTTAATCTTTATCGCGCTGCCGCAATACGCTTTCCAGCCAAGCAACTTCCTGCGCTAAAAACCTGGTTAGCGGTAGAATTACCGCAGGCAGAGATAATCGACTAACTGGCTAAACCAGCCAGAGCAGCTAACGCTGACCGGAGTGTGATATGCTCTGCGGTGGGGAACAACCAGGCAGAGCAACTATCGCTCTGGCAAACCATAATAACGAGAACCATCTATGTTACTGATCCTAAAATTAGTCGCCGGCATCGTGCTGGGGATGTTACTGGGGCTGTATGCACCACATTGGCTAACACAAATTCTGATCACCTTTAAAGCGCTATTTGGTCAGTTGTTATTTTTCACCATTCCATTACTGATCTTATTCTTTATTACCAGTGGTATCGCCGCCCTGCCGCGCAATTCGGGAAAACTATTGGGCCGCACTCTTGGTCTGGCCTATGTTTCGACTATTGCTGCCGGTGTACTGGCATTTTTGATTGCCGCCCTGGTCATTCCGATGTTGGCACCCGCAGCGGCCGATCTGGCGGGTACCGAAGGCGTCAATCTGGTGCCTTACATCGAAATGAATATCCCGCCGGTGTTTAGTGTGATGACCGCGCTGGCGCTGGCTTTTGTATTTGGTCTTGGCATTGCCAGTACCCGGGCCGTCGCTTTGCAACAATTATCGGATCAGGGTCGCGATATCATTCAGCTATTACTGAGTAAAGTAATTATCCCACTGCTACCGCTGTATATTGCCGGTGTATTCGCACAGATGGCCGCAGCCGGTACGGTTTTCGTCACCCTGAAAACTTTCGGCATAGTGCTGATTCTGGCTATATTGTTGCACTGGGCCTGGATTATTACTTTGTTTGTTATTGCCGGTATCAAAGCAGGCAAGTCGCCTTTTACGTTAATTCGCAATATGCTGCCGGCCTACTTTACGGCGCTCGGAACCATGTCCAGTGCGGCAACCATCCCGGTTTCGCTGCAAGCGACCAAAAATAATGGTGTTAAAGACGAAGTAGCAAACTTCTCAGTACCTTTGTGCGCCACTATTCATCTGTCGGGCTCCACCATTACTATCGTCAGCTGTGCTGTTGCCGTCATTATGATGAAGAGCAATCTGGAAATTCCCTCTTTGCTGACGATGATTCCGTTTATCCTGACTTTGGGCGTGGTGATGTTAGCAGCACCTGGCGTGCCTGGTGGCGCGGTCATGTCGGCAGTGGGGTTACTCGGCTCTATGCTGGGCTTTGGTGAAGGCGCTATTGCGCTGATGATAGCGCTTTATATGGCGCAGGATAGCTTCGGTACGGCCTGTAATGTCACCGGTGATGGTGCCATCGCAGTGCTGGTAGATAAGAGTTAAAGTCGTTGCTGGCCAGGGCTAACCCGGTCAGCTTATTTGGCTAAAGAAAAGCTTAAGATGATCGAATCGCCCTGCGTCGCCTGCTGTAAGTTAGACAGTGCCAAAGTCTGCATTGGCTGCTATCGGCATATCAGTGAAATTGTCGACTGGAACCGTCGTTCAGAGGCTGAGCTGGCGGCTATTATGCAGCAGGTGGCGGCACGTAAAATCCAGTATCAGCAGCAAGATCTGACACAACTTGCGACCAGTGCCATTACTCACGCAGAATGGCAGACCGCAAAACAAGCATCAAAACGATCACCAGACTAAGCCTTACGCAAAGCCAGTGCCGAGATAAAATTAACCCCACAGCTTGGTGGGGTTAATAACAATCATTATTTCTTGATTTTCACCGGCCGTTGCCAGCCTTCGATATGCCTCTGCTTAGCGCGGGCTACCACCAGCTCGCCATCGCCGGCATCACGGGTTAGCACTGAACCGGCGCCAACAGTGGCATTTACGCCAACCGTAACCGGTGCGACCAGTGAGCTGTTGGAGCCAATAAAGGCACCATCTTTAATAGTAGTAACAAATTTATTGGCACCGTCATAGTTACAGGTAATGGTACCAGCACCGACATTCACTTTGTCACCAATCACCGCATCACCAAGATAAGTTAAGTGGTTGGCTTTAGAACCTTTGCCCAAAGTGGTTTTCTTCATCTCGACAAAGTTGCCAACATGGCTATCATCCAGCATCACACTGTCTGGCCGCAGCCGGGCGTATGGGCCAACTGAGCAATCGCTACCCACAGTTGCTTGTTCAATCATCGAGTTCGGTTTAATTTCGGTGTTATCACCAATGCTACAGTCTTTTAGAATACAGTTGGCACCAATGGTCACGCCTTTACCCAGCACGACTTGGCCTTCAAAAATAACGTTGATATCGATCATCACATCGTTACCCACTGCAACGGTACCGCGCACATCAATCCGCGCCGGATCGCGCAGGTTAGCGCCAGCCAGCATTAACTCTTCCGCTTTGCGTTGCTGATAGGCACGCTCTAACGCGGCTAACTGCACCCGGTTATTGGCGCCCTCGACTTCCATCGGGTTTTGCGGCTGGGCAGTGGCAATCTCCACACCTTCGCTATGCGCCATCGCAATCACATCGGTCAGATAGTATTCGCCCTGAGCATTACTATTCGATAACCGGCTCAGCCAGCCTTTTAGCTGTTTACCCGGCAGCGCCATAATGCCGCTGTTTACTTCCTGAATTTTCAGCTGTTCTGGCGAAGCATCTTTTTGCTCGACAATACCGACGACTTTGCCGTTTTCCCGCACAATACGGCCATAGCCGGTTGGGTTCGGCAGATTAACGGTAAGAATGGCTAAACCATTAGCCGGTTTTGCTGCCAGCAGTTGCTGCAGGGTTTCCAGCCGGGTTAACGGCACATCACCATACAGTACTAATACGGTATCTTCGTCAGCGATATTCGGGATGGCTTGCGCCACTGCATGGCCGGTACCCAGCTGTTCGGCCTGTAATACCCAATGCAGTGGTTGCCCGCCCATGGCCGCTTTTAACGCCTCGGCGCCATAACCATACACCAGCTGCGGTTTAGCGGCGCCCAGCGCGCGGGCAGTATCAATCACATGCTGCACCATTGGCCGCTCGGCCACCTTGTGCAATACCTTAGGTAAATCCGATTTCATCCGTGTGCCTTTACCGGCGGCGAGAATAACGACGTTTAGTGCCATAAAAGAGTCCCTGTAATTCTGAATCTTAGCTTAGCGTTCTATTCTAAATGATCAGCATCCAGAATACAGGGGCAGGGTGAAGTTTTACTGAATAAGCCGCCTTATTTGACTTGCTCAACCTGATATCCGGCTTGCTGCAGCAACTCCAGTACACTGTGCTCACCCGCCAAATGACCGCTTCCGACCAACACTAACTCTTTCTGGTCATTGCCAAACATATTCTGAATTTGCGGCAGCCAATTTTGGTTCCGCGCCACAAACAGTGCTTGATATAAAATCGGATCCAGTTCGCGTGCTGGCTGCACCATCAAGTCATTCAATTCTTGCATATCACCGACTCTCCAGGCGCTGATAGCCGCAGAGAAATAGGTTTTAAAATCGCTGAATTGCTGCAAATTCATGGTCATAAACGCGTCTTCGTAGCCTTCACCCATATTGGCCAATAATTGAATTTGGCTTTCAACAGACTCGAGATAAGCCAGGGTTTTACCCTCAGCGCGGGCTTTTTTATCGAAGTAGGCATCAACCCCTTCACCCGCCATCTGTGACTTCATCAACTCCAAACCTAACATTTGTAACACGATAAAACCCGGCTTGTAGGCATCAAGCTGCTGCAATTGCACGCCATAAGGGGCAAAATAACTCGCAACCTGTTGATAAACATCACTCGACAGCACTGTCGACAGCCGACGTTCATCCTGATATGCCATAGCCTGCATCATGGCAGCCTGCAAGGCCGTATCATTCGGCTCAGGTAACTTGGTTTCCAGTACCAAAGTATCCGTAGCCTGATATGCAGTTTCGAATGCAGGCGGTAACGGAAACGCCGATTCCGGTAAAAAGTGGACGGTGCCGCCAACATAGAGATAATCATCTCCTTTGCTGACTTTCCAGAGCGAAGTTTCTGCCCAGGTTGTAGTGGAAATTAACACTGCGCCTAATAACAGCGCTAAACGGCCTGTTTTGAACAATGATTGCTGTTTCATTTTAAATTCCTTTACGTAATAGGGTGAGGGTGATTAACCAGCTAATTGCTGACAACCTGTTTTACTGCCGCCGCCAACTCAATCAGCGTTGACTGTACCTGGCTACGAACAGCAGTACTTAACTGCTGTGTAAAATCTTCAGTTAACTGTAACCGCAGGTCTGTCAGGTATGTCGTATCCGTTGCTTTGCGGGTTTCCTCCGGGGTTTCAACACTCGTTGTCGTTGTTTTAGCTGCGGCTGTTGTAGTTACCGGTTCATCAGCCATGGCAGCATTGCTCGTGAACAAAGTCAGCACTAAAAACAGATTGCAGATCGAGGTATTCGAAGTTTTCATATTCATTTCCTGTGTTGGCATTTCGATTATTTTCGGGTAATTAACGTTGGCCTTACTGCCGGCGCCTTACGCTGTTGGATACACTCTAGTCAGTACCGGACAACTTGTCGCTTATCAGAAGCTAAGCAATAGATTGCTAAGAAAAATAAGACTAATCACCTGTTTTATATAGAATAAATAAAACATTACGAAGATCTTATCCGGTACAGATAAGGTTTAAATTGCGCCTGGACTAGCCACGCCATCACAATTGAATTAAAGTTGCTACCCGCTATTAACAAAAAATGTGTTGGTATGGAAATTATACATTTGGGACCCTGGCAACTGAGCGTTGCCGATTATTGTCTGAGCGATCAACAGCAGCGGATTGAACTTGAACCCCTGTTATTTAAGTTGCTCCATTTTTTTGCAATCCACCCCAGACGTATTATCAACCGCCAGGAACTGGTTGAGGCCATTTGGCAGCAAAGCTATGTTGATGACAATGCAATTAATCGCGCTATCTCAGAACTGCGTAAAGTATTGCAGCATCCGGAGTTACCGGTTTCACCGATTAAAACGCACCATCGCAAAGGCTATAGCCTGCAACTGGATCCGCAGTACAGCAAGCAACAGCTTAAATCCGAAACGATGCCTGCCGTCCTGGCGCCAAAGATCGATTCGCAGCAACAGGACGCCAGCTCCACTAAAGTTGCCAGCCAACGCCCGGTTAAGACTAGCGCGTTTTATGCTGTTGTATTGCTGTTAATCATCAGTGCGGCCGGCGGCTATTTTTTCCTGTCTGCGCCAGAACAGCCGTCTGACAGCGAACCCAATATTGCGAATGAAGCTACAATTCAACCGGTGTCAAACAGACAACAACTGGAGATGCTAAACCGGCAAAAAGTCACCTGGTTTAAAGGCATTGAATCGCGTCCTTTGCTTTCACCAGACAAGTTATATCTGGCCTACAGCCATACCCTACCGAATAATCACGTGCGCACTATCGTGCGGAAACAAAGCAGTGTATTGGGTAGTGCACCACAAGAAATGATTATTGAAGATGACGCGCAGCTGATTTTTGCCCACACCTGGCAGCCACAGAGTCAGGTCTTACTAGTGCAAAAGATTAGTAAAGATGGCTCTGCCTGCACCTTTGAACGCTATAATTTCGCGACTTTCCCGGCGGCATCGGCCGAAATTGTCAGTCATTGTGAGCACTTAAACATTAGCCCGGCTCAACTCAGTCACGACGGCCAAACGCTATTTCGCGCACAGTCGACCAATGGTTTATTAACACCATCAGCTTTAGTCGCTGAAAACATAGCAACCGGGCATATCCAGTTATTGGCGGATGCGCCCACTTCAGGGTTTGGTGTAGCGATGCTGGCGCTGTCACCAGACGGTAAACACCTGGCTTATATCATGATGCCAGAATCGAACCACCCCGAAATTTATTTGTATTCCATTGAAAAACGAGAACAGCAAAGGCTAGCGGCGTTACCAGTGCCGATAGTGATTATGGGGCTGGACTGGTCAGCAACCGGCGACTACTTACTGATGCCGGCAACTAATGCGTTACTCAAACTGGATATTGCATCTAAAGCAATCACAACGTTAATCCTGCCACCAGACTTACAAGTGGGTGAGCTGTCACTGCTCAGTGACAATCAGGCCTATGTTTCGCCACTATCCTTCGGTTCTGCCATCCAGGGCGGTATGCACATTCTGCGGATTAGCGACCCCTTTAACCCTGAAAAAGCTAAAGTGAGCCCCTTTTCGGAAGCGGCCGGCAGTACCCATGAACTCATTTTTCATCCAACCGATCCGAAACAACTGGCCTTTACCGCAAACTGGAACGGCAACTGGCAGCTTTGGTTATCTGATGGTGAGCAGCACTATGTCGTCACTGAATTTAGTGACAGTGAAGCGATGATTGGCAGTCTGAGCTGGTCGCCGAATGGACGTTATATTGCCTTAACCCGCCAAGGCAATCTGTATCTTTATGATTTGCAATTAAAACAGCTGTTACAGAAAACGCAGAATAACGATATTGCGCAAACACTTTGGTTAAGCGACAACAGTGGCTTAATCGTCACCCGTATCCTGCAAGATAACCAGAATCTATGGCAGTTAGATTTACTCAGCGATAGCTTACAACAGCTGACTTTTATTGCCGGTGCCCAACCCCAGTATGACCACCAGGGTCAGTTACACTACGTAAGGGATGGTCAGATTTATCGCTATGTTGACGGTCGCCGCGCTGATTTGGCGCGACCAGAGCTTAACCCCGGCACCCTGTATCAGCAAAATCAATTATGGGGTGCTCAGTTACTTAGTTTTAGCTTTATGGGGCATTTACGGCGACAAGTTTTGGATACAAGCGGTAACTCATCGGCGTTTGAAACACAATTCCCCTATCAGTTTATGAGCCTTTATCCAAATCCGCACAACGCAGATGAAGTCTTTGTCACTATCTTTCAGCCGCCGGAAATGGCGCTGGAGTATATTGAATGGCAAACAACGGCGGTAAACGAGAGCAGCGCTGCAACACCGGTAAAACCGAAAACGCCTTAACTTTGGTTAGCAGACACCACGCCCGGAATAGCCGGGCGTGGTGTTTAACCTTACAGGCTAAATACCACCTTCTCACTTTTTAGTAGCCGGCTACTGGCATAGCTGCACACACCAAAAATCAGTAAGGTGATCACACTGGAAACCATTAACTGCGGCACTGGTATAACGGCACCTTTTAAAAACGCAATCATCGCTTGTTGTTGTGCCGCTATCGGCAACCACTGCAAATAATCATCAGCGATATTGTAGGTAGTGACCATACTCAGCACCAGCGGTACAAACAGTACCAGCGTGACGTAGGTTTGCGCTTCCTTAAACGACTTCGCCATAAATGACACCATCACTTGCAAACTCGCCGACATTAGCGCCAAAGGTAAGCCAACAACGATGGCAAACAACATAAAATCAAGATTCAGACTGATGCTAAAACCCAGTTGCTGCCATGGCACCATACCGTAGGCAAACTTAGATACCACCAGGATTAATAATAAACCGGCCATCGAGAAGCAGCTAATCGCAACCACCTTTGCCAGTACCAGTTGTAAGCTACTTAACGGTTGGCTTAACAATAGAGTTAATGAATTCCGCTCACGTTCACCGGCACTGGTGTCAATCGCCAGGTTCATGGCAGCATAAAACAAAGTCAGAATGATCGATAAGGTTGCCACACCAAGGAACATACCACCGCGAGAGTCCGGCGTTGCCTGATCGTGCATTTGCACATCGATCGCCTGCAGTAAATTTGGATCGATACCCCGCGCCAGCAATCTTAAGTGCGCAACTTCATTGCTATATTGGCTAAGAGCACGCTCTAACCGGCGAATTGCCGATTGCAGCCGGTCGTTAGAGCGATCCGCATCAATAATCACCACAGCCGGGCGCCCTTGCTGCATACTTTGCTGAAAATCAGTACTTAGCTGTAACCGGATAGCTTTAACTTTATCGCCCTCACCATGATTAATCTCTTTGCTTGCCAGATAGTGCACCAGCGCCGGTGCAGCTTCGGCGTTTTCAATAGTGATCTGCAGCTCGTCGGTTGAACTTAGCTGCTTCAGCAGTACTGAAAACAGTAAACACATTAAAATTGGCGTACCCAGGGCATAGTATAAACCGGCCATCACAGAGCGCTTATCACGGCTGGCATCTAATAGTTCTTTACGAAATAGAGTGTTAAATAACCTGATCATGCTGCAATCCCTTCATCTGTGCCAATTAATGTAATAAAAGCGTCTTCCAGGCTGTTCTTGCCGGTGCGCGCGCATAATTCTGCTGGTGAGCCCTGAGCCACCACCCGGCCTTTGGCCATTACGACCACCTGATCACATAAAGCTGCAACTTCCTGCATCACATGGCTGGAGAACAACACGCAATGGCCTTGCTGTTTTAAGGTCAGCAATAATTCACGCAGCACCCGGGTGCTCATGACATCCAGGCCTCGGGTGGGTTCATCCAGTACGATATTGGTGGGTTTATGCACTATGGCCTGCGCCAGCGCCGTTTTCATGCGTTGCCCCTGCGAAAAGCCCTGACAGCGGCGATCGGCTATCTCATCCATCCGTAACAAACTAAGCACTTGTGCCGTCGCCAGTTTTGCCGCCTGGCTGGACATACCGTTTAACTCTGCAAAAAACTGCACGTATTCGCGTGGGGTCAGCCGCTCATACAGCCCGAAGGGATCGGGAAAAAGCCCAATTTGCTGGCGCGCTTGTTGTGTCTGCCGCGCAATATCAAAGCCATCAATACTGGCGCTGCCGCTATCGGCTTTCAGTAAACCTAATAAGGTGCGTAAGCAGGTGGTTTTGCCGGCGCCATTTGGACCCAGCAAGCCGGTAATGGTGCCATTATCGGCATGAAAGCTCAGGCCATTCAGTGCTTTAACCTGGCCAATAGTCTTATATAAATCATTTACCCTAATCATCTGTTACTCCTGCTCTGCAGTTAACGACGCCACACCATTGGCGTTAGTAAAGAAAGGTTTGCGCAGTTCCTGATTCAGGCAACTGGCATCGAGATTTGCTGCCGACTGCTGATTGATAAACTGGCTAATCAGCTTGGGGGCACAGCTTTGCGACGCGACGATATGGGTGGCATGAGGCGCGACCAGATGGCGGGCATTCGGCATCTGACTCATGGCTAATTCTGCCCAAGCCGGAGGCGTGACAGGATCCAGGCCGCCCGAGAGTAACAGTACCGGTGTCGCGGTTTGCAGTGGCTGCGTATAAGCAACATCGACTGCCGGCGTTTGCCACACAGCGCAGCTGGCTTCAGCGCTCTGCATCCAGGTACGGCCTAAGTAGCTTTTGGCAAATTCAGCACGACTTTCTGCCGTCCAGAACGGCACATCTTCTGCACACACCACCGCGAAATTCACGCCAACAGAAAGCTGTTGCACGATGTCCTGCGACAACATCAGACCGACCAGGGGGCTGTAGTCACCCGCTAATGCTTGTTCAATGGTGTAGGGCAACAAAGCCCGGCTGTTGTTGCTGTATAAGGCAAATCGTATTGCCTGTTGCAGTTTGGCGCGGGTCAGGGTGAGATCGATTAAGGCAAAGGTGCGCGGATGACGGACCCGGGTGCTTACCGGTGCCGCATCCAGCTGTTGGATCAGTTGCTGCAATTGCTGGCGAGCACGCGGAAATTGCTGGTGGCATGTCTCTGATGCTTCGCAATAGGCATACAAGGCGGCAACAGAGGCATCGGAAGCGGCCCCTAAAGCGCCCAGGCTTTGATTAAAAGGTACCACGCCATCCAGAGTCGCTGTAACGACTGCAGCAGGGTATTGCCGCATATATTCCTGCGCCATCCGGGTGCCATAGGAACCCCCGTACAGATGTAACTTTTGGTAACCCAGAGCCTGCCTTACCGCCTCAAAATCGCTGGCAGCGGCTACCGTGGTGTAATGGTTAAGGTCGACCTGCAGTTTTTCTTTACAGGCCAGGGTGTCGGTTTTCGCCAGCGCAACGATATCTGCGGTGCTTTCATCAAATGCAAATTGGCTAACCAGATCCATACCGTCACATTGCAGTAGACCTGATTTGCCGGTGCCACGCTGATCGACCAGCAAAATATCCCGGTTTTCACGGGCATACCGCAAGGCCTGCGCAAAGACGGCAGCGGCATCGAATGCTGACTGTCCAGGTCCGCCGGCAAAAGCCAGCACAGCCTCTGTCGGGTATAGCGGCTTAATTGCCGGAATAATCGCAAAATGAATCGAAATCGTCTGATTCTCAGCATCTTTTACTGCTTTGATATTTAACGGTTGCTGCACCGTGCCACACAACAGACGGTCCGGCAGATCTTTGGCATAACAAGGTACAAGCTGCACCTTAGTTGGGTTTGTGGTGACGACACCAACCTCTGCTGGCGCAGCAAATAACGCCGAGCTAACCAAAAGCGGTAGCAGTGCGCTTGCTTGATAAAACCGTGATAGGACATGCTTGTTCATGGAGTTTCCCTGCATCTTATAGTTTGAATTTCGTCGACTCTGTTAGGTGGCATGAGCCACTGACCAACAAACTATAATGGCAGGAAACGATAGTGTCGCTTATCGAACACTTAGCAATTTATCGCGAACATAAAATCACTAAACCATTGATTTTAAATAGCGGAAAATATTATCTAAATCTTATCACGAAAAAAAGGGAGCCTGCTGGCTCCCTCGGTATACGCTCATCTTGGTTTAATTAGCGGCGCGGCTATCGCCAATATATTTATCAAAGAAGGCCAGCATTTTTTCCCAGCGCTCTACGTTATTCTCTGGTTTATAAAAGCCATGACCCTCTTTTTCTTTTACCAGCCACTCGAACGGATGATTGCGCTTTTCTAACTCAGCCCGTAAACGGTCGGCATGAATAATCGGCACCCGTTGATCTTCCTTACCATGGATAATAAATACCGGAGCCTTAAGTTTATCTAAGTGCTTAATCGGTGACTGTGCATCTAACCGCTGTTGATCACGGCCAATTGCCATTTCCAGATAGTTAATACCGCTTTTGCGTTGTGGAATATCGCCATCGGTATACATCAGATTCAGATCAAAGACCCCAACAAAACCGACGGTACATTTATACAAATCCGGTTCCCGCACGGCGCTCATTAAGGCGGCATAACCACCGTAGGAGCCACCGTAAGCGCATACGCGGTTTTGGTCTACGATACCCTCTTTAACCAGATGTAACACACCATCGGTCATATCATCGATCATGGTGGTACCCCAGTTTTGATAGCCTGCCTGTAAGAAACTGCGGCCAAAACCACCCGAACCGCGGAAGTTAGGCTGTAAAACAGCATAACCGTGTTGTGCCAGCACCTTGGCATCACTATCGTAATCCAGATAGTCACGCGGACCATGCGGACCGCCGTGCGGTAGCATAATCAGTGGTAGATTTTTTGCCTCTTTATTGTTAGGTAAAGTAAGAATGGCATGAATATCCAGGCCGTCACGGCTCTTATAGAAAATCGCCTGGGTTTGCGCTAATTGTTCGGCCTTTAACCAGGGGCTGGCGTTAAGCAAATAACTCAGTTGCTTGTTTTTAATATCATAGATATAAAACTCGACTGGATGGTTGGCTGATCTTACGGAGAGTATGGCCAAACTGTTATCCTGGGTACCTGACGTAATGCTGATTCGACGACCAGGGAATGCCGCCCTTAAGGCTTGTAAATTTGCACTAAACTCCTGATCTTTGACATCAGCAAAAAACACTTCGTCATAAATATCATAGTCGTATGCTGCGCCTATCACCTCATTAATCAGACCATTACGCAGACTAAAAATGGGGGCAACATCGACTTTTGGATGATGCGCCAGTACTTCTTCCTGACCTGTTTCAGGATTAAAAATACTGATCGCCTTAGTATCCGTCTGCGTGTCGCTGGTACCCAGGATGCGCACATTATCCGCCATAAAGCCTATGGGTTGGAAACTGCCATCGCGTTGCCCATAACGACGTAACGTTTGCCAATCACTACGCTCATCTTTACGGTACATCATCACCATTTCATTGTCGTTGTTCTGGTCAACACCAACAGCAATACGGGCGACACCATTAGCATCAGTTATCATACCCGACGAACGCATCGGCGCTCTGGCAATCTGGCGAGTACGGCCATTTTCAATATTTAAGCGTTTTACCAGACTAAATGAACCGCGACGATTTGGTGTTGCAGTGACAATTAATACAAAGTTCTCGTCCTCAGGCAGATAATTAATAATAGTCGCAGCATCTTTTTCGTGGTCAGCGCGATAACCGGTCAGCATTCTGGCATTACTGCCATCGGCATTGACGGCGAATAACTCACCGGTCGCAACCGGCGATTCTAAGGCGCCAATATCCCGTACTATCGTTAATAATAACCGTTCGGCATTCGCCCAGTTAATGGTGCCTATTGAGTCTCTACCGCTGAAGTGGCGTACACTGATAACCTGATTAGTCTTAATATCAATAACTTGTAGATAAACATTACCTTCTTCGCTGCGGCTGGTAGCAGCAAGATATTTACCTGTAGGCGAGATTTTTATTTCCAGAAACTGTGGCTGTCTGGCATAGTCGGCCAATGTAAGCGACTGAGCCGTAGCCGCAAACTGCCAACATAAAAGTAATACTGCGAGTAAAGCGCGCATTGTTAGTTATCCTATTTATCCTGTGTTGTTATTTACTGCTTATCGGTAGCAGTTTTACTATAAAGAGGTTTACTAACTGCGACAAGTTGTGAACAGCAGGAAAATAGCGTTTTGAGCATAAAAAAAGCCACCCTGAGGTGGCTTTTTTAGCTTACGGAAACTTATTTTTTGCGCATTTTCTGAATAACGCGCAGCTGGGCAATGGCTTCCGCCAGTTGCGCCGCCGCTTCGGCGTAATTAAAGTCAGCGCTGGCATGCTGCATGGCTTCTTCAGCACGTTTTTGTGCGTCTAAAGCAGCCTGCTCATCTAAGTCTTCGCCACGTACCGCAACATCGGCCAGCACCGTAATGGTGTCGGGTTGTACTTCAAGTACACCGCCGGCAACATAAATCAGATGCTCTTCGCCAAATTGTTTTACGATACGGACCATGCCAGGTTTCAGGGTGGTCAGTAACGGGGCGTGGAAAGGTAAAATACCCAGCTCGCCCTCACTGCCTGTGACCTGCACGGATTCGACAAGGCCGGAGAAGATTTTTTCTTCGGCACTTACTACATCCAGTTGCACTGTCATCGCCATCTCGCTCTCCTAAAGCCTGAACTTACAGTTTCTTCGCTTTTTCGATCGCTTCGTCGATTGAACCAACCATGTAGAAAGCCTGCTCTGGCATATGGTCATATTCACCGGCCAGGATGCCTTTAAAGCCACGGATAGTTTCTTTCAGCGGTACGTATTTACCTGGTGAGCCAGTGAATACTTCAGCAACGAAGAATGGCTGTGACAGGAAACGCTGAATTTTACGCGCCCGGTATACAGTAGTACGGTCTTCGTCAGACAGTTCATCCATACCCAGAATGGCGATAATATCTTTCAGCTCTTTGTAACGCTGTAATACTGACTGCACACCGCGAGCGACTTCATAGTGCTCTTTACCGATAACCAGTGGATCTAACTGACGAGAGGTAGAATCCAGTGGGTCGATCGCCGGGTAGATACCCAGAGAAGCGATGTTACGGCTCAGTACAACGGTCGCATCTAAGTGCGAGAACGTCGTTGCCGGTGACGGGTCAGTTAAGTCATCCGCAGGTACGTAAACGGCCTGGATTGACGTGATAGAACCGGTCTTAGTTGAGGTGATACGCTCTTGCAGTACACCCATCTCTTCCGCCAGTGTTGGCTGGTAACCTACTGCTGAAGGCATACGGCCTAACAGCGCAGATACTTCAGTACCGGCCAGGGTATAACGGTAGATATTATCAACGAAGAACAGTACGTCACGGCCTTCATCCCGGAATTTTTCTGCCATGGTTAAGCCGGTCAAGGCTACACGCAGACGGTTTCCAGGTGGCTCGTTCATCTGACCATACACTAACGATACTTTATCCAGTACGTTAGAGTCTTTCATCTCGTGATAGAAGTCGTTACCTTCACGGGTACGCTCACCTACACCGGCGAATACTGAGTAGCCGCTGTGCTCGATCGCGATGTTCCGGATCAGTTCCATCATGTTTACGGTTTTACCTACACCGGCACCACCGAACAGACCCACTTTACCACCCTTGGCGAACGGACATACCAGGTCGATAACCTTGATACCGGTTTCCAGCAGGGCGTTTGAAGCAGCCTGATCTTCATAGCTTGGTGCAGCGCGGTGGATAGACCAACGCTCTTCTTCACCGATTGGGCCAGCTTCATCGATTGGCTCACCCAAAACGTTCATAATACGGCCCAGTGTGGCTTTACCCACCGGAACCTGAATTGCTTTACCGGTATTCACCACGGCAGTGCCGCGACGTAAACCGTCAGTAGTACCCAGTGCGATAGCACGAACCGTACCGCCACCCAGCTGTTGCTGAACTTCCAGCACCAGACCTTTCAGGTCACCGTCGGCAACGTTTAACGCGTCATAGATACCAGGTACCGCATCTTGTGGAAAATCGATATCCACAACGGCGCCAATGATTTGGACGACCTTACCTTGACTCATGATGTTTCCTCAATTTTGCAAAACTCTTTACCTTAGCCTACAGCTGCCGCACCTGCGACGATTTCGCTAAGCTCCTGGGTAATCGCGGCCTGACGTGCTTTGTTATACACCAGCTTCAGGTCGTCCATCAGGTTACCGGCGTTATCGGTTGCGGCTTTCATCGCCACCATCCGTGCTGCCTGTTCACTGGCAGAATTTTCAACTACGCCCTGGTAAACCTGTGATTCGATGTAGCGAGTCAGTAACATATCCAAAATTGGCTTTGGATCCGGCTCGTACAGATAGTCCCAGTTATGCTCTTTTTGTGCGATGTCTGCTTTTGGCAGAGGTAACAGTTGATCGATCACTGGCTCTTGCTTCATGGTGTTAACAAACTTGTTGTACACCAGGAATAAGCGGTCAATCCGGCCTTCGTTAAATGCTTGCAGCATTACCTGGACCGAACCAATCACATCTGCCAGACGTGGTACGTCACCTGAACCCGGTTGCGCAGCAACCACTTTACCGCCAAAACGCTTGAAGAATGCAGTGGCTTTGTTACCGATCACGGCAAACTGAGCGTCTACATTTTTATCTTTCCAGCCTTTCAGCTCTGCAGCTACTTTTTTGAATTCATTGGTGTTCAGGCCACCGCAAAGACCGCGGTCGGTTGAGATGACGATATAGCCAACGCGCTTGATTTCCCGCTCCGCTAAATACGGATGGCGGTATTCCAGCGTGCCTTGCGCCACGTTACCGATCACTTTGCGCATACCTTCAGCGTATGGGCGAGTTGCAGCCACGCGGTCCTGCGCTTTGCGCATTTTACTGACCGCAACTTTTTCCATAGCACTGGTGATCTTGCGAGTATTGTTAATACTCCCAATCTTACTTTTTATCTCTTTACCACCGGCCATGACTGTATCTCCGATTTATTCAACGAATGGGGTGGCACAGGCCACCCACATTGCTTACCAAGTCTGCGTTGCCTTGAATTTCTCAATAGCAGCTTTAAACGTAGACTCGATTTGGTCGTTGTAGTTACCGGTTTTGTCGATCTCAGCCATCAGCTCAGCGTGCTCAGCTTTCATGAAAGCGATTAAGCCGGCTTCGAAGTCCAGGACTTTAGCCACGTCTACATCTTTCATAAAGCCTTTTTCGATAGCGAAAATAGACACACCCATCTCTGCAACAGACATCGGGCTATACTGCAGCTGTTTCATCAGCTCAGTTACCTTCTGACCATGCTCTAACTGAGCACGGGTTGCATCATCCAGGTCAGAGGCAAACTGCGCGAACGCCGCCAGTTCTGAGTACTGGGCCAGGGCCAGACGGATACCGCCACCCAGCTTTTTGATGATCTTGGTTTGGGCTGCACCACCTACCCGCGATACCGAAATACCGGCGTTCACCGCAGGACGGATACCAGCGTTGAATAAGTCAGTTTCTAAGAAGATCTGACCGTCAGTAATCGAGATTACGTTAGTTGGTACGAACGCAGAAACGTCACCCGCCTGAGTTTCGATAATTGGCAGTGCGGTTAAAGAACCGGTTTTACCTGTTACGGCACCCTTGGTGTAACGCTCGACGTAGTCAGCATTAACGCGTGATGCACGCTCCAGCAGACGAGAGTGTAAATAGAATACGTCACCTGGGTAAGCTTCACGGCCTGGTGGACGACGTAACAGTAACGAGATCTGACGGTAAGCCACAGCTTGCTTTGACAGGTCATCGTATACGATCAGCGCATCTTCACCGTTGTCACGGAAGTATTCGCCCATAGTACAACCAGAGTATGGCGCCAGGAACTGCAGTGCCGCAGCTTCAGAAGCAGAGGCGACTACCACGATAGTGTGGCCCAGTGCACCGTGCTCTTCCAGCTTACGTACTACGTTAGCGATAGTAGACGCTTTTTGACCTACAGCGACATACACACACTTAACGCCAGTGCCTTTCTGGTTGATGATAGCATCGATCGCCAGCGCCGTTTTACCGGTCTGACGGTCACCGATCAACAATTCACGTTGACCGCGGCCGATTGGAATCATCGCATCAACTGACTTGTAGCCAGTTTGCATTGGCTGGTCTACTGATTGACGGTCAATAACACCAGGAGCAATTTTCTCTACCGGCTCATAGCCTGCAGCATCAATTGGACCTTTACCGTCAATTGGCATACCTAAGGTATTAACCACACGACCTAATAACGCCGGACCAACCGGAACTTCTAAGATCCGGCCAGTGCTTTTTACTTTAGTACCTTCTGTCAGGTCCGCGTACGGACCCATTACTACAGCACCCACTGAGTTACGCTCTAAGTTCAGTGCGATAGCATAACGGCTGCCAGGAAGCTCAATCATCTCACCTTGCATACAGTCAGCAAGGCCATTGATACGGATAATACCGTCAGTTACCTGAACGATAGTACCTTCGTTACGAGCTTCACTGACCACGTCGAACTGAGCAATACGACTTTTGATCAGTTCTGATATTTCTGTGGAATTCAGTTGCATTCTCTGTTCCCCATTAAGACTGCAGCGCAGTTGCTAAACGGTCCAGCTTACCGCGGACCGAGCCATCTATAACCATGTCGCCGGCTTTAATCAGCATACCGCCGACGACTTCCGGGTTAACGCTACAGTTCAATTTAACCTTGCGTGCCAAACGTTGCGATAATGCAGCTATCAGCTTGTCTTGTTGTGCAGTTGTCAGCGCAGTAGCAGAGGTTACTTCAACAGTAATTTCTTTCTCATACGCGGCTTTGTGTGCAACAAAGGCAGCTAATACTTCAGGCAACGCCAACAAGCGGTGATTTTCGGCCATGACTTTAACAAAGTTGCGGCCCTGCTCATTGAGTTGCTCACCACATACCTGGATAAACAGGTCGGCCTGCTTGTCAGCAGTGCCATGAGTACGCAAGTAGGCTTGCACCTGAGCGTCTTTTGCTACTTCAGCAGCAAACACCAGCATCTGCAGCCAGGCGTCCAGTGCATTCTGCTCTACAGCATAGTCAAAGGCCGCCTTTGCGTACGGACGAGCAATATTCGTCAAATCAGACATAGCTCATCCTCGTTACAGTTCTTGAACCAGTTTTTCCAGAATGTCAGCGTGAGCCGCTTCATCGATAGAGCGCTGCAGAATTTTCTCTGCACCGGCTACCGCTAAGGCTGCTACCTGCTTGCGTAAATCTTCACGTAAACGGTTGCGTTCAGCTTCCACTTCCGCTTTTGCCTGGGCCAGAATATTTTCCCGCTCGGCATTGGCTTTAGCGACAGCTTCGTCCAGCATTTTCGCTTCACGCTTTTTCGCTTGTTCGATGATTTCGGCTGCTTGTGCCTTGGCATCTTTTAACTGGTCTTTGGCTTTGTCCTGCGCTAAGGCAAGATCTTTTTCAGCCCGATCAGTAGCCGCCAGACCGTCTGCGATTTTCTTCTGGCGCGCTTCGATTGCATTACTCAGCGGTGGCCAGACGAACTTCATACAGAACAGTACGAAGACGATAAAAGCGATTAATTCACCGATAAGAGTGGCGTTTAAGTTCACGTCCGCTCCTCCTTAATTAGTTGTTCGACGTTTAAAAACCTTTAATTACATTGCGAACAACATGTACATGGCGATACCAACACCGATCATAGCTACGGCGTCGATCAGACCAGCAAGGATGAACATTTTAACTTGCAGTGACGGGGCCAGTTCTGGTTGACGGGCACAGGCTTCTAAGAATTTACCACCCATGTTACCGAAACCCAGTGCAGTACCGATAGCACCAAAACCGATTAACAGTGCTACTGCGATTAACTTAAGGCCTAATACTAGTTCCATTTTTCTCTCCGATATTTAAAGTAAAGTTAAAGTTTAAAAAAAATTAGTGATTGTCCGAACTGGCCATGCTCAGGTAAACAATGGTCAGCATCATAAACACAAAGGCCTGCAATACAATTACCAGGATGTGGAATACCGCCCAGACAAAGTGCAGAGGTAACTGCAGTAAGCCAATAGCACCGATCAGGATAAAGATCATTTCACCGGCGTACAGGTTACCGAATAACCGCAGTGCCAGCGAGAATGGCTTGGCAACCAGGGCAATCAGCTCCAGTAACAGGTTGAACGGGATCAGTACAATTTGCAGCGGTACGATTTTGGTGCTGAATGGGTGCAGTGTCAGTTCTTTCACAAAGCCCAATACACCTTTAATGCGGATTGAATAACCAATCATCAGCAAAAATACGCCAATTGCTAATGCTGCGGTCATATTGATATCAGTAGTTGGTACGATTTTCATGTAAACATCATGCGAATCCATACCAAAGAAGGTCGCGCCCACCCAACCGGCGAAGGCTGGCAGGAAGTCTACCGGCACCAGATCCATCAGGTTCATCAGGAAAACCCAGACGAAGATGGTCAGCGCCAATGGTGCAATCAGTTTGCTCTTGCCGTGGTAGGTGTCTTTAACGTTTGCCGCAACGAACTCGATGATCATTTCAATAAAGCACTGAAATTTACCCGGAACGCCAGTTGAGGCTTTTTTCGCCGCACTGCGGAACAGCATTAAAAATAAAAGGCCTAAGCCAATAGACCAAGCGAGCGTATCAATATGCCATGTCCAGAACCCGGCCTCACTACACGCTTTATTAAATGCCAGGCTACCGTCAACGGTACACATTTTTGCGTTAGTAAGGTGGTGCTGAATATGGCTGGATAGCGTTAACTCTTCACCTGCAGCCATGTTTCATCCCAATGTTAATGTTTAAAGAAAAAAGGTGCTGTCCATTGTGTCAGCAGAGTAAGCAAAAAACCGGTTAAAAAAGGCCCTGCCACGGTTTGCTCTTGTTGAAAAACTGCTGCACACAAGATTACTGTTAACAATACTTTAAACGACTGACCACGTAACATCGATGCCGCGATCAGTTCTGCTTTTTCTGCACCGCTATGTCGGAACGCAAAAAAAGCGAATACGAAATTCGCTACTACGGCAACCAAACCACCTTTAAAAGCTGATTTAGCCGCTGCCACGTCCAGCGTGGCCCAAAATATCAACGCTATCGTCAGCGCCACCAGCGCCTGAAATAACACCAGAAGATAAGCGCTTTTGCGCGTCTGTCCACTGTTTAATTCAGCCACTGAAATACCCCTTGTAACAGCCCGAACCGGGGTAACAAAAAACTTGCGAAAGTATACTTATTTACCCCTGATTTGCAACTAAAAGCGGCATAGACCAAGGTCTTGTCGCAATCTTGGTTAAAAATACCGGCTATTCATCCGACTGATGACCCAGTTTGTTTAAAATACCGTCTAATTCAGCCAGGCTGCTATAGCTGATAACCAGATTGCCTTTACCTTTTTTGTTGTAATCGATCAGCACCGGCGCCGCAAAACGCTCACTTAGTCGATGTTCCAGAGCCAGTACATCCGGGTCTTTTTCGCGCGGCGCTTTTTCCGGTAACGGCTCCAAAATACGTCTTACCAGATTTTCGGTATCACGCACCGTCAGCTGCTTGGCGGCTACCAGTCTGGCAGCATCCGATTGCGCATCACCATCCAGCGCCAGCAGTGCCCGGGCATGACCCATTTCGATATCGCCATGTTCCAGTAGTAGTTTGACATCATCATTCAGCTGATTTAACCGCAGCAGGTTACTCACCGCAGCGCGGGATTTCCCTACCGCGTCGGCAACTTGCTGATGCGTCAATTCAAATTCGGTTAATAGCCGCTGCAGTGCTACCGCTTCTTCCATAGCGTTCAGATCTTCGCGCTGGATATTTTCAATCAGTGCAATAGCAACCGCGGCCTCATCCGGCACATCTTTGATCAGACACGGGACTTCAGCCAGTTGCGCCAGTTGCGAAGCGCGCCAGCGGCGTTCACCGGCAATAATTTCATAGCGGTTTTCAGCCAGGGGCCGCACGACGATCGGTTGAATCACACCCTGGGCTTTGATCGAACTGGCCAGATCTTCCAGTGCATCCTGCGACATATCTTTACGTGGCTGATATTTGCCGGGTTGTAAAAATTCAACCGGGATCTGCTGTAATTCAGAACGCTCTTTGGCTGCAGCGACCGGGGCAGGTTTACCTGCCGTTAATAACGCATCGAGCCCACGACCTAAACCACGTTTTTTCAAAGACATGCGATTCTATTATCCTTATATGCGATTACTGGGCGACGGCACCGGTAACCGGCTTTTTCTTTTCAGAGCGGCGCAAGATTTCACCGGCTAACGCCAGATAAGCTTTGGCTCCAGTGGAGCTTTTATCGTAATACATCACTGGGGCACCGAAACTTGGCGCCTCAGCTAAACGAACATTGCGTGGGATCACCGCGCGGTAGACTTTATCACCAAAATGCTGCTTTAACTGCTCGGAGACGTCATTCGCCAGCCGGTTGCGTGGATCGTACATAGTACGCAGAATACCCTCGATTTTTAGCTCGGGATTAACAACTGAAGCCAGTTTATTAATGGTATCAACCAAGGCGGTTAAGCCTTCCAGGGCAAAATATTCGCATTGCATCGGTACCAGCACACTGTCTGCCGCCGACATGGCATTGACCGTAAGCATGTTGAGCGACGGCGGGCAATCGATAAAAATAAAGTCGTAACTGTTCTTGTAAGCTTTCAGTGCATTGCGCAAACGCAGCTCGCGGGCAAATACGTCCATTAAACGGACTTCAGCCGCGGTCACATCAGAGTTCGCGCCCACCAGGTGGTAACCACCAGAGGTGTCTTTGACGACCACTTCAGCCAGCGGTTTTTCATCGACTAATAATTCATAAGCGGTGGCAGCAAGTTCATATTTGTCGACGCCACTGCCCATAGTCGCGTTGCCCTGTGGATCCAGATCGATTAACAGCACTTTGCGTTTGGTTGCAGCCATGGAGGCAGCCAGATTCACCGCCGTCGTAGTTTTACCTACTCCACCTTTCTGGTTTGCTATTGCGATGACTTTGCCCACGGTGTCCCTCGTGCTGATCAGACGTAACCTATTCGGATTTACTTAGTACCACCAGATGACGCTGTGCATCCAGTTGTGGTACCTGCAAATTATGGATGGCGTCTACTTTAACAAAATCCGGCAAAGCTGCAATTTCTTCTTGCACGGCAGCGCCTTTCATGGCGAAAAAGCGCCCATTCGGCGCGGGTAAGTGTTTACACCAACTCAGCATATCATTTAGCGAGGCAAAAGCCCGACTGATCACCCCGTCATAACCCAGCACCGGCTGATGATTCTCTACCCGGCTTTGGATTGGCGTAATATTTTGCAGCTTGAGCTGCATTTTTACCTGATTTAAAAAGCGGATCCGTTTGCCCAGACTATCAAGCAGGGTAAAATCTTTATCCGGATAATAAATGGCTAACAAAACGCCGGGTAAACCCGGCCCGGTGCCGACATCAATAAAACGCTGTCCGGTAAGGTAAGGTGCGACCACCAGGCTATCTAACACATGCTTAATCAGCATTTCTTGTGGATCGCGAATTGAAGTCAGATTATAAGCACTATTCCATTTATCCAATAACGCAACGTACTGTACACATTGCGCCAGTTGCGATTCTGATAAATATAAATCTGTTTGCGCGACCAGCTTACGCAGGGTAGTTAACAACTCAGCCATAGATCCTTAATTCCGCTTAAGCGGTTTTACGCAGTAAACCCTGCTTCTTCAGATAAACCAGTAATAATGAAATCGCTGCCGGGGTAATACCCGAGATCCGGGATGCCTGGCCTACTGTTTCCGGCTGAGTTTGATTTAACTTAGTAACCACCTCATTTGACAGGCCTTTAACCTGACTGTAATCAAACTTAGCCGGTAAGCGGGTTTCTTCGTTACGCTGTTGTTTGACGATCTCATCCTGTTGCCGGTTGATATAACCTTCGTATTTGATCTGGATCTCAACCTGCTCTGCCGCTACCGGATCCGCCAGTACCGGGCCTAAGCTATCAATGGCCAGCAGCTGCTGATAAGTGACTTCCGGCCGACGGATCAGTTCTTCCAAACTGGCTTCGCGAGTTAAGGGGGTTTTAAGCAGCGTATTAACTGCTGCCAGTGCCGAATGTTGTGGATGGATCCAGCTCTGGCGTAAACGTTGCCGTTCCAGTTCTATTTGTTCCATTTTCTGGTTAAAGGCTACCCAGCGGATATCATCAACCAAGCCCAGTTCGCGGCCCTTGGCAGTTAAGCGGGCATCAGCATTATCTTCACGTAACATCAGCCGGTACTCAGCACGGCTGGTAAACATCCGGTACGGCTCTTTGGTACCCAAGGTGGTCAGATCGTCAACCAATACGCCGAGATACGCCTGATCGCGGCTTGGCGACCAGCCATCCTGCTCTTTGGCGTAAAGCGCAGCGTTAAGTCCGGCTAATAAGCCCTGAGCACCTGCTTCTTCATAACCGGTTGTACCGTTGATCTGGCCGGCAAAGAACAAGCCTTTAATAAATTTGGTTTCCAGCGTTGCTTTAAGATCGCGCGGATCAAAGAAATCATACTCAATGGCATAGCCTGGCCGGGTGATATAGGCATTTTCCATACCTTTGATTGAACGCACGATCGACAGCTGCACATCAAAAGGCAAACTGGTGGAAATACCGTTTGGATAAAGCTCGTGTGTGGTCAGTCCTTCCGGCTCGATAAAGATCTGATGTTTATCTTTATCGGCAAAACGCATGACCTTGTCTTCAATAGATGGGCAATAACGTGGCCCTATGCCTTCAATGACACCGGTATACATCGGTGAGCGATCCAGATTATCGCGAATGACCTGATGCGTCTGTTCGTTGGTGTAGGTAATAAAACAAGGGATCTGTGTCGGATGATCGCTATGCTTGCCTAAAAATGAGAATACCGGAGTAGGGGTATCACCAGGCTGAGCTTGCATCATCGAAAAATCGACGGAGCGGGCATCAATGCGTGGTGGCGTGCCGGTTTTCAGGCGATCTACCCGAAATGGCAGTTCCCGTAAACGTCTGGCCAAAGCGATAGAGGGTGGATCGCCGGCACGGCCACCGGCAAATTGCTCTAAACCTATATGGATCTGGCCACCAAGGAAGGTTCCTACTGTTAATACCACAGCTTTGGCTTTAAAGCGTAATCCCATCTGGGTAACGACGCCTGTTACCTGATCCTGTTCAACAATCAGATCGTCACAGGCCTGTTGAAAGATCTTCAGGTTTGGTTGATTTTCCAGTATTTGACGAATTGCGGCGCGGTATAACTGGCGATCGGCCTGGGCGCGTGTAGCTCTTACTGCCGGGCCTTTTGAACTGTTCAGGGTACGGAATTGGATCCCGCCTTTATCAGCAGCAATCGCCATAGCGCCACCTAAGGCATCAATCTCTTTTACCAGATGGCCTTTACCAATACCACCAATGGCCGGGTTACACGACATTTGACCCAGAGTTTCAATATTATGGGTCAGCAATAAAGTAGACAAACCGGTGCGTGCTGCAGCTAATGCGGCCTCAGTACCGGCATGGCCACCACCGACGACGATCACATCAAAAGTTTCCTGATACAGCATTGTTGCCTCGATCTGTTACCAATAAAAAACAGGGCACATATTGTAGCTTGATCCGGTGGAGAGGGAAATGGCTAAAACCAGATCTGGATCCGCCTTAATATATATAGGATCTTTTTAGATCTTTTCTGTTATTACTCTTATTAAGCAAGGGTTTTATGGTGGATAAGGCTATTTTCTTTAAAAGGATCATAAGGTTAAATAGGATCAGATCCTGTGATCAAGCTTGGATCTAACCTGATCTAACAGGTGGGTAAGATCCTGTTTTATCCACAGCTGGTGGGTTTAATAAACTTATAAATTGGATAAATACAGCTTATACCTTGGTAAAATTCTAAGTTATCAACATTGCGTTAAGTTAAGATCATTAACTGTGGGTAAAGTGAGGATAAGAGGATCATAAGATCGGCAACGCCAGTATTTGACTGCCTTTGCCGGATCCATTGCTTGGCACTTGATCAGGCTTAATCCTGGCGGATGCTGGATAAACTGTTGATAAGTTGTGGTAACCAGGCGAGCGCCTGATCTTCTGGTAATTCTGGATCCTGAGCATCGATATTTAGCCCGGGTAATAAGCAGCGAGCGCCTTTTGCAGCCAGTAAAGCGGCGATTTTCGCCCCTGCCAGACAAAAAGTATCGTAACTGGAATCACCTAAAGTGATCACAGCATAAGAAAGTGTGGTAAGATCGCCCTGATCTTGTGCTAATTGATCCGCAAAGGGTTGAATATTATCAGGCAGATCTCCTGCGCCATAGGTGGATGTAATCACTAACCAGATAGCATGCTGGTTTAGCTGATTGAGTTCGGGTTTCAGATGCGTTGTAACGTCATAGCCCGCTTGTACCAGTGTTTCAGCAACTTGTTCTGCCACATATTCCGCTGCGCCCATTTGGCTGCCGACGAGGATTTCGATCATTTGTGCCTCTTGCCAGTGAAATGATTGGCTATACTACTGGAATAAAATTGAATAACGCTAGCGCTGTTTATTCGATTTCGCGTTTTTACTGCATTGCAGGCATAGTAGAAACGACAATTGCACGACCACTGAGCCTGCGTGTTATTGAGGTTAAAACAAAGTATGTCTGACTCTATGTCATTTTCCCAGCTAATGCTGCCGGAGCCCCTGGTACGTGCTGTCACCGAACTTGGATATGAAACCGCATCGCCAATTCAGGCGGCTGCCATCCCCAAATTATTAGCTGGCGAGGATGTCCTTGGCCAGGCGCAAACCGGTACCGGTAAAACCGCCGCCTTTGCCCTGCCATTATTAGCCCGGTTAGATCCGGCGCAAAACGATCCACAAATTCTGGTGTTAGCACCAACCCGTGAGCTGGCTATTCAGGTCGCAGAAGCCTTCCAGGCTTATGCCCGTTATATGCCTGCTTTCCATGTATTGCCTTTATATGGTGGTCAAAGCTATACCAATCAGTTGAAATCACTGAAACGTGGTTCACAAGTTATTGTCGGTACACCGGGCCGGATCCTGGATCACCTGGATCGCGGCACCCTGAAGCTGGATAAGCTACGTGCCATCGTGCTGGATGAAGCCGATGAGATGTTGCGGATGGGCTTTATCGATGATGTGCAAACCATTATGGATGCGACACCTGCTGGTCGTCAGGTGGCGATGTTCTCGGCGACAATGCCAGCTCCGATTCGCGCCATTGCCCAGAAGCATCTGACCAATGCCGAAGAAATTAAGATCGCCTCGAAAACCAGCACCGTGGAGCGCATTGAACAGCGTTTTGTGTTACTGGATGCTAATCAAAAGCTGGATGCGTTGACCCGGGTACTGGAAGGCGAAGAGTATGATGCCAGTATTGTGTTTGTGCGCACCAAAAGCGCTACTGAAGAAATTGCGGAAAAGCTGGGTGCCCGCGGCTATGCCGTTGCCTGTTTAAATGGTGATATGAATCAGGCACACCGGGAGCAAACCATCCGTCGCATGAAAGCCAGTCAGCTGGATATTATTGTCGCTACTGACGTGGCGGCCCGCGGTCTGGATGTGGAACGGATCAGCCTGGTAGTGAACTACGATATTCCTTATGACAGCGAAGCCTATGTACACCGTATCGGCCGTACCGGTCGTGCTGGCCGTGAAGGTAAGGCGATTTTGTTTGTATCGCCACGCGAGCGTCGTTTACTGCGTACTATTGAATATGCGACCAAGCAGCCGATCGAGCAAATGAACCTGCCAACTGGTCAGGTGATTGAGCAAAAACGTATTGAGAGCTTCCGCGCCCAGTTAGCCCAAACGATCGAAACCCAAAACCTGAGTTTCTTTACCGATCTGATTAATGATTGGCGCGATAAGCTGGAAACCTCAGACGCTGAATTAGCTGCGGCACTGTTATATCTGGCGCAGAAAGATCAGCCGCTGAATGTGGCGAACAAATTTCCTGAATTGCGCCAGCCGCACGCCCGTGCTGAGCGTAACGACCGTCCAGGCGATCGTCGTGATCGTCCGGAGCGTAGCTTTGGCGACCGTCCGTCCGGTGACCGGCCAGAGCGCGGTCCGCGTCAGCGTCGCGAGCTGCAGGGCGATTACAATACTTACCGCATTGAAGTGGGTAAAGAGCATGGCGTTCGTGCCGGTGACATCGTGGGTGCTATCGCCAACGAAGCCAATATTGATAGCCAGTTTATCGGTAACATCAAATTGTTCGACCATTTCAGTACCGTTGAGCTGCCGGCGAATATCCCGAATGAGATTTTCCAGCATCTGAAAAAGGTGTATGTGCGTAAGCAAAAGCTGAATATTACCGTCGATACTGGTGCTGCACCGGCTGGTGAACGCCGTTCCGGCCCCGGCCCGCGTCCGGGTGCAGCGCCACGGGCTCCACGCAAACCGCGTGAATAAACATTTTGCGATAACGTAACTGTTCAAGCCCCGCCTGCCGGGGCTTTTTTCTACCTGTTATAGGTTATCGCGTCTTTAAATTTGTGTCCGATCACCTTATATCTGCATTATCACCTGTTGCGGAGACTGCCGATGATTATTGCCTGCCCCCACTGCCATGCGTTAAACCGCTTACCTGCCGATCGCCCGCTGCAGGATGGCCGTTGTGGTAAATGTAAACACGCCTTGTTCAGCGGCCAGCCGCTGGAATTGACGGCAGCGAATTTTGCTGCCCATGCAGAAAAGTCTGAGCTGCCGTTGGTGCTGGATTTCTGGGCCAGCTGGTGTGGCCCGTGCCGCAGTTTTGCGCCGGTATTTGCTGCCGCCGCCGCAGAGTTGGAGCCCCGCTTTCGTTTCGCTAAGGTCGATACTGAGCAACAGCAAAGTCTGGCGGCGCGCTTTGCTATTCGTTCGATCCCGACCATTATGCTGATCCACCAGGGTAAGGTGCTGGCACAGCAAGCCGGAGCTTTACCTAAGGCGCAATTCTATCAATGGCTACAGCGTTATAGTTGAAAGTAAGCGGCCACTTACTACCGGCGTTGGTCGGATCACTTGATCTGCGTCTTGTCGCGGCGTAAGGTAAGGCCAGCCTCTAAACCTGGGAGAGAATGATGAGTAACACCCGTTTTAGTCTGACTAGTCCGGATCTGCAAGAAGGCCATTTTATGGCAAAAGATCAGGAATTTGATGGTTTTGGTTGTAACGGCGCCAATATTTCACCGGCCTTGAATTGGCAGAATGCGCCTGAAGGTACCAAGAGCTTTGCGGTAACGGTGTTTGATCCGGATGCGCCCACTTGTTCGGGTTTTTGGCATTGGCTGGTTACCGATATACCGGCGGCAGCCACCGGTTTGCCGCGCGGGGCCGGTAAAGGCAGCTTACCGCCGGGTAGCCGTAGTTTTACCAACGATTATGGTAGTAAAAACTTTGGTGGCGCCTGCCCACCGGAAGGTCATGGTATGCACCGCTATCAATTTACGGTCTGGGCCTTACCGGAAGAAACCTTACCCGCCCCAGATGGCGCCAGTGCAGCGGTGGTCGGCTTTATGCTAAATGCGATGGCATTGGCGAAAGCGACCCTTACCGCGACCTATGCCCGTTAATTCGATTCCGCACTAAGACTATCGTCGCATAGCCAGCCGATCTTGGATCGCCTAAGCTAAGATCCTGTTTACCAGGATCTTAGCGACTTCCTCTTGCTGTCATTACGCCTGAAAGTTCTGCTGGCCGGCTTTTTCAGTCAGTTACTCTGTCTCGGAGTGGCGCGTTTCGCCTATACCCCCTTACTGCCATTGATGCAGCAACAAAGTATGCTGGATGATGCCAGTGGTGGTTATCTGGCTGCGGTAAATTACCTTGGTTATATGAGCGGTGCCTTACTGGCGGCTAGCCTGAACTCGCTGGCACTAAAAGACCGCCTGTATCGCTTTGGTTTGCTGTTAGCGATTATCAGCACCCTTGGTATGGCGCTGACCGAAAATATCTTGCTCTGGGCATTCTGGCGCTATCTGGCCGGGCTTAGCAGTGCCGGCTCGATGCTGATTGCGTCCGGGTTAATCCTGCACTGGTTACTGCAGCACAAGCTAAGGGCCGAGCTTGGGGTTCATTTTGCCGGGCTGGGGCTGGGGATTGCTCTTGCTGCACTGGCGGTTGAGCTGATGCTCAATCTGGATTTTGACTGGCGGCAGCAGTGGTATTTATTCGCCTTACTCGGCGTTGCGCTGGCGGTACCGGCCTGGCGCTGGTTACCACTGCCGGTTATAACCGGTGCCAGCCAGCAACAGACCGCTATGCAGCCTGAACCGGGCAGTCGTTTTATCCGACTAATGTTATTCAGTTATTTTGGTGCCGGCTATGGCTATGTCGTCACTGCAACCTTTATTGTTACTATCGTTGAACGGCTGCCGGGACTCACAGGCAGCGGCAATCTGGCTTTTGTGCTGTTGGGCTTGGCGGCGGCGCCGGCGGTATTAATATGGGATTTGCTGGCCAGAGGTCTCGGTTTTTTGAATGCAATTATTCTGGCGCTGCTATTACAAACCCTTGCTATCGCTTTGCCGCTGACCGTGCCCGGACTTTGGCCCGTACTATTTAGTGCTGCGCTCTTTGGTGCGACCTTTATCGGGGTCGTCAGCTTAGTACTGACCATGGCCGGGCGTTTATACCCGACCAAGCCCGCGCGGTTAATGGGAAAATTAACGCTGGCCTATGGCTTCGCCCAGGTGATTGCACCGGCCATTACCGGCGTTCTGGCCAAAGCCACGGGTTCCTATCAACCCGGCTTGCTGCTGGCGGCCGGCTTTGTTGCACTGGCCGCACTCTTGCTTTACTGGTTAAAACGCACCGATCAGACCTTAGCGCAGCTGCAGTAGTGGCTTAATGCTATTGACCGCGCTATTTCCCGATACAAAAACTGGAAAAAATCCTACCCAGTAAATCATCTGAACTAAATTCGCCGGTAATTTCATTCAGGTGCTGTTGGCTTAGCCGCAGCTCTTCGGCCAGAATTTCGCCGGCGATAAAGCTATGCAGTTGCTCCTGGCCTATTGCCAGATGCTCAGCGGCGCGGTCCAGCGCATCTAAATGGCGACGGCGGGCCAGAAAGCTGCCTTCGGTACTGGCATCAAAGCCAATACAACGTTTCAGATGTTCACGCAGCGCATCAATACCGGCACCGGTTTTCGCGGATAGCGGATAGACAGGTACGGCGGCCAGTTCGTCCGGTTGCAGACTTTCGCCGGTCAGATCGGCCTTATTGCGGATCACGGTAATGCCTAAGCCTGGCGGCAGGCGGTCGATAAACTCCGGCCAGATAGCATGGGGATCGGTATCAGCAGTGGTGGTGCTGTCGACCATAAACAGTACCCGATCTGCCTTGGCAATTTCCTGCCAGGCGCGGGCAATGCCGATTTGCTCTACCTGATCCTCGGTATCACGCAAGCCGGCGGTATCGATAATATGCAGCGGCATACCGTCGATATGAATATGTTCGCGCAGTACATCGCGGGTGGTACCGGCAATCTCGGTAACAATGGCAGCTTCGCGGCCGGCGAGGGCATTCAGTAAGCTGGATTTACCGGCATTGGGTCGCCCGGCGATGACCACTTTCATCCCTTCGCGCAAAATGCTGCCCTGGGTGGCTTGTTTTCTGACCTGTGCCAAATCGTCGATAATCTCGGCCAGATCGGCGGCAACCTTGCCGTCAGACAAGAAATCGATTTCTTCATCCGGGAAGTCAATGGCGGCTTCGACATACATCCGCAAGTGAATCACTTTTTCGACCAGCTGATGAATGCGCTTGGAAAACTCACCCTGTAACGATTGCATGGCGCTGCGTGCGGCCTGCTCGCTGCTGGCGTCAATCAGATCGGCTATGGCTTCGGCTTGTGCCAAATCCAGCTTGTCATTTAAAAAGGCGCGCTCAGAAAACTCACCCGGGCGGGCGATCCGCACATTTGGCGTCTGCAACACCTGGCGCAGTAACATATCCAGCAATACCGGACCACCATGGCCCTGCAGCTCCAGCACATCCTCACCGGTAAAGGAATTCGGGCCGGGGAAGTACAGGGCGATGCCCTGGTCCAGTACCTGATCTGTTGCGAAAAACGGCAGATATTCGGCATAGCGCGGTTTAGGCAGGCGTTTTAGGATTGCAGCGGCCACGGTTTTACAGTCCGGGCCGGAGATCCGGATAATGCCAACACCGGCCCGTCCGGGGGCGGTGGCGACTGCGGCAATGGTATCGGTACTAAACATCTTGACCTCGGCTAAACAAAAAAGCCTGTCAGACATCGCTAACAGGCTCTGGTGTGACTACTGCTGTAGGAACAGATTAGGCTTTACGGGTATGTATGCCTTTCTTTTCCATACCTTTGTAGATATACAGCATCTGAGCCAGCGAAATCAGGTTACTGACTAACCAGTACAGTACCAGACCACTCGGGAACCAGAAGAAGAAGATTGAGAATACCACTGGCATCCACATCATCAGCTTCTGTTGCAGGGGGTCTGTTACCTGCATTGGCGTCAGTTTTTGCATCATAAACATACTGATACCAAAGAGAACCGGCAACACATACAGTGGATCTTTGGCTGATAAATCCGTGATCCATAACATGAATGGGGCATGTCGCAGCTCGACACTCTCGACAAATACCCAGTATAACGCCAGGAAAATCGGCATCTGGATCAGCATCGGTAAACAGCCACCCATCGGGTTAACTTTTTCTTTGCGGTACAGCTCCATCATGGCCGGGCCCATTTTCTGGCGGTCATCTTTGTAGCGAGACTGAATTTCTTCAATCTTTGGCTTCAGATTGCGCATCTTAGCCATAGATTCATATTGGATCTTGGTCAGTGGATACATTAAGCCTTTTACGATCAGGGTGATGATAATAATGGCGACACCCCAGTTGCCAACAAAGCCCTGGATAAAGGTCAGTAACCAGAACAGTGGTTGTGAAATAAACCACAGGAAACCGTAATCGACAGTCAAATCCAGACCATTCGCCAATTGTGCCAGGTTATCCTGATCTTTCGGGCCGGCATAGAACACCGCATTAATTGTTGCAGTCTGACCCGGATCGATATCCAGTGGATTACTCAGCGCACCGATCACACCTTTATTACCGCCGTGGATGCGGCTATATAACTGGTGTGTGCTAGCCTGATCAGGTACCCAAGCCGATACGAAGTAGTGTTCCAGCATGGCGACCCAACCGCCGGTTGTGGTAACTGTCAGGTTGTTTTTCTGCATATCGCTGAAGTCGTACTTTTTATAGCGCTCTTCAGCACTACCAAAAGCGGCACCGCGATAAATGGGCATAAACATACTGCTACTTTCGCCATTATCGATATTTTGCAGTAGGTGTTGATAGGCCTGAACTGTTTTAACTTCGGCACTGTTATTCAGTATTTGATATTCTACCCGGACATCATATTTACCCGCGGTAAAAATAAAACGCTTTTCGATTTGCAGACCGTTGTGCTCTAAACGTAGTGGTACAGTCAGGGTATCGCCGTTCAGACGGTACTCACTGGCTTCACTCTGGTATAGTGGCCGGCCGTTACGGTCTGGGCCATCGCGGGCGATTAAACCGGATTGCGCGACATACTCAAAAGCACCAATTTGCCGCATCAGCACATAAGGGTCCTGACTGTCTTTAGTCAGCGCATACTGTGGTAATTTCAGGCTGACGATATCGCCACCGCGTGGGTCAATTTCCAGTTCCAGCACATCAGTGCTGACTTTGATCCGCCGGGCAACGGCTTCGGTTGGCGTGGTGGCTTGCGGTGTTTCCGGGCTATCCATAATCAGGGACGCGGAACTGTTATCGTTGCTGACTTGTTGTTGAGTAACAGGTGCAACTACCGGCTTAGGGCCATAATCTTTTTGCCATTCCTGCCAGAGGAAAAAACTGACGATTGCCAGGGCAATTATTAGAAAACTGCGTTGTGAATCCATGTGTTAGCTTTTCTCATTATGCTTTTCAGGAACGGGATCTTCACCGCCCGGGTGAAGCGGATGGCATTTTAATATGCGTCTACCGGCTAACCAAGCCCCTTTCACAGCACCAAAGCGTTGAATCGCCTCTATCGCATAATGCGAACAGGTGGGGTGAAAACGACAGCGAGGCCCCAGCAACGGGCTAATCAGTAATTGATAACCACGCACTACGCCCAGCATTAACCAGATAACAAAGCGGTGTACTGGCGAGCGATCTTTTGCCATAGCCGTTCCAGTTGTTTCAGTAATTCATCATTCGGGGTATTGCTGATATCACCCTTTACCATGAGTACCAGATCAACAGCAGGAAGCTGGTGCTGATGTAAACGAAAGCTATTTCGCACACAACGTTTGATACGATTACGCTGTACGGCTAATTTAACACGTTTTTTGGCGATAGTAAGGCCAATTCTTGGCTGGGTTAACTGATTTGGCTTAACAAGGATGGTAAACAGGGGGGAAGCAACCCGAAACGGGTTCTGGAAAACATTATCAAACTGACTGGGAGTTAGTAGTCTTAACTCCCGGCCGAATTTGTAGCTGACCACGCAGCGTTTAACCGCCAGCTTAGGCAGTTAAACGTTTGCGGCCTTTAGCACGACGACGTGCTAACACCTGACGACCATTTTTAGTGGCCATACGGGCACGGAAACCGTGGTTGCGCTTGCGTTTTAACACGCTTGGTTGAAAGGTTCTTTTACTCATAACTTCATCCGTCCGGTCGAAATATTTACTAAGGGTACCTGTGTTTTAGCAAATACACCAAAACGCAGCTGACAAAAATGAGCGCGAATTTTAAGTAGTTCGGCTACTAAAGTCAATGCGATCCTACAGGAAAAGTGCGATCAATACTGTTGTGATCCGGCTTTTTAGAAAGTTTTCCACAGG
The DNA here is from genome assembly GCF_000272005.1 of Alishewanella agri BL06. Taxonomy (GTDB): domain Bacteria; phylum Pseudomonadota; class Gammaproteobacteria; order Enterobacterales; family Alteromonadaceae; genus Alishewanella; species Alishewanella agri. The sequence goes on from NZ_AKKU01000018.1 coordinate 56,812, forward strand.
TAGGGTAGTTAAAACAGAATAAATTGTGAGTTATTTGCTTTTCTACACATAAATACTAAGGTCTGCTGTGATCTATTCTTAAATAGAATAAGCAGTAAATATGCAATAAATACAATAGCATAAATATCTTTTTGGCTGAATGCCGAGTTTTTTAAAAAGTCAATCTTGCAGTTGTGGATAAGATAGTACGATAATGCCGGTCTGGCGTTTTGCACCAGCCTTAATCATTACTTATAACTCAGGCTTCAGGAGAGACGGTGTACCAGTCCGTTTGGCAAAATTGTCTGCAGGCATTGCAGGCCGAACTACCCGCACAACACTTTAGCATGTGGATCCGCCCGCTGCAGGCTGATAGTTCAGCTGATGCGCTAACTTTGTACGCGCCTAATCGCTTCGTGCTGGATTGGGTGCGAGAAAAATATTTAAACCGGATCCTCGAGCTGATCCGGGATTATTGTGGCGACAATGCACCACGCTTACGCTTTGATGTTGGCAGCAGCACGCAGACGGCCAGAGTGAGTATGCCGAGCCAGATGCCAGCCAAAGCTGCACCTGAAGCCCCTGCTGCCGAACCGGAAATACCAGAACCTGCCCCAAAAAGCATAGTGCGCTCTAATGTTCGTACCAACTATACCTTTTCTAACTTCGTTGAGGGTAAGTCGAATCAGCTGGCGCGGGCCGCAGCATCGCAGGTGGCTGATAATCCGGGTACTGCCTATAACCCGCTGTTTATTTATGGCGGTACTGGTCTGGGTAAAACCCACTTATTACATGCGGTAGGAAACGGTATTCTGGCGAAAAAGCCTGATGCCAAGGTGATCTATATGCATTCTGAGCGCTTCGTGCAGGATATGGTGAAAGCGCTGCAGAATAATGCTATCGAAGAATTTAAGCGTTACTATCGCTCGGTTGATGCCTTGCTGATTGACGATATTCAGTTTTTTGCCAATAAAGAGCGTTCACAGGAAGAATTCTTTCATACCTTTAATGCCCTGCTAGAGGGTAATCAGCAGATCATTCTGACCAGCGATCGTTATCCAAAAGAGATCGACGGGGTGGAAGATCGGCTGAAATCCCGTTTTGGCTGGGGTTTGACGATTGCGATCGAGCCACCAGAGCTGGAAACCCGGGTCGCGATCCTGATGCGAAAAGCGCAGGAAAACCAGATCCGTTTGCCGGAAGAAGTCGCATTCTTTGTCGCCAAGCGCTTGCGTTCCAATGTTAGGGAATTGGAGGGCGCCCTAAACCGGGTGATAGCCAATGCTAACTTTACCGGCCGGCCCATTACCATTGATTTTGTGCGCGAAGCGCTGCGTGATTTACTGGCGTTACAGGACAAGCTGGTCACCATTGAAAATATTCAGAAAACGGTAGCCGAGTATTATAAAATCCGGGTGGCGGATCTATTATCCAAGCGCCGTTCCCGCTCGGTGGCCCGGCCGCGGCAAATGGCGATGGCGTTGGCGAAAGAGCTGACTAACCATAGCTTACCGGAAATTGGCGATGCCTTTGGTGGCCGTGACCATACTACGGTATTACATGCTTGCCGCAAGATTGAGTCTTTGAAAGAAGAAACTCATGAAATTAAAGAAGATTTCCAAAATTTAATTCGTACTTTGTCCTCTTAACAGGGTGTTGTTATGCAATTTCTGATCAACCGTGACGCTTTACTTAAACCATTACAAATGGTCTCTGGTGCCATTGAGCGGCGGCATAACCTGCCGATCTTATCCAATGTGCTGCTGGACGTTACGGCTGATACTTTGTCGCTGACCGGTACCGATCTGGAAGTCGAGCTGGTGGCCAGCACCGAGCAGCTGCAGATCCAAAGTCCGGGCCGGATTACTGTGCCGGCAAAAAAGCTGCTGGATATTTGTCGCAGCTTGCCGGAGCAAAGTGATATTCAGGTCGCGGTACAAGGCGAGAACTGTGTTCTGACCAGTGGTAAAAGTAAGTTTACCCTGTCGACCCTTAGTGCTGCCGAGTACCCGAATTTAGAGAGTTGGCAAGGCGAGGTTGAGATTAACCTCAGCCGGCAGCAACTGCGTAAGTTATTAGAAGACACCGCGTTCTCGATGGCGAATCAGGACGTGCGTTATTATTTAAATGGCTTGTTGTTTGAAGTCGACAACGGCACCTTAACGGCAGTGGCCACTGATGGTCACCGGCTGGCGATGAGCACGCTGGCGTTACCTGCTGTTAGCGGGCAACAGAAGCAAATTATTATCCCACGCAAAGGTGTGTTGGAGATTATGCGCTTGCTGGCCAATGACGAGCAGCAAGTCAGCCTCAGTTTAGGGCAGAATCATATCCGTTTAACCGACAGCAGCTTCAGTTTTAGCAGTAAGCTGATTGATGGCCGTTTCCCGGACTACCGCCGCGTCTTGCCACGTAACAGCACTAAGCTGGTGACTGCGCATCGCGCGGTGTTAAAAGATGCCTGTATCCGGGCGTCCATTTTATCGAATGAAAAGTATCGTGGTGTGCGTTTTACGCTTAGTAATCACGAAGTCCAGATCGTTGCCAATAACCCTGAACATGAGCAAGCGGAAGAAGTAATCGAAGTCGAGTATCAGGGCGACACCCTCGAGATTGGCTTTAACGTTGGCTATTTGCTGGATGTATTAAATACTCTGGCGACCGATTTGGTGATCTTGCATCTGAACGATTCTAATTCCAGCGCTCTGATTGAAGGGGTCGGCAACAATGGCGCGGCCTATGTTGTGATGCCGATGCGCCTCTGATTTTTACTCCGTTATGTCGCTGCTATTGCTGCAGGCGCAACAATTTCGCAATTTTGCGGAACTCAGTTTGCAGCCACATCCACAATTTAACCTGTTGGTTGGTGAAAACGGCAGCGGTAAAACCAGCTTGCTGGAAGCGATTTATTATCTGGCACATGGCCGCTCGTTTCGCACCAGCCGGCATCAACGGTTAATTCAGCATGATGAGCCGGCCTTTGTGTTGCATGCCAAAGTCAGCAGTGCGGAGCAAGTACATAGTATTGGTATTCAACGAGAGCGGACTGCTGATTTACAGCTGCGTTTAAATGGCTCTGCCCAGTGTCGTCTGGCGGATATTGCTGAGCTGTTGCCGGTGCAGTTATTAACGCCGGACAGCTTTAAGTTGTTTTTTGGCGGACCCAAGGAGCGGCGGCAGTTTTTTGATATGGGTGTGTTCCACGTGGAACAACATTTTTTTGCTGTCTGGCTGCAGTTTAGCCGGGTACTTAAACAACGTAACGCGCTGCTAAAGCAAAGTCGGCAGTATAACCAGCAATTTGAATACTGGGATGCGCAGTTTGTGCAACTGGCTTGGCAACTGCAGGCGTTACGGCAACACTATATTAGCTTGTTGCAAAATGCTTTTGCGGCACTAACCGATCAGGATAGCTTGCTGTCGACAGTCAGCTTACAGCTTTACGCCGGCTGGCCGGAGAAGCTGCAGACGAGTGCCGAATTTCAGGAGTTGTTAGGTCAAAGTTTTCAGCAAGATTTGCGGCTGGGCTTTACCCAATATGGGCCGCAAAAAGCCGATCTTCGACTGCGTAGCGCCGGCCATTCGGTTGAAGAAGTATTATCCCGCGGCCAGCTAAAAGTGTTATTATTTGCGCTTAAAGTTGCCCAAAATAACTTGATCGCAGGGAGTGGGCTAAAGCAGCCGATACTATTGATTGATGATCTGGCGTCGGAACTCGACCCCGGTTCAACAAAAAAGATTTTTGATTTTTTAACTAATATTAATTCACAGGTTTTTATAACTGCAATTAATGCTGACCAGGTGACACCCTTTATTGCTGCCGATTGCCGGCAAGTGTTTCACGTGGAACATGGTCAGATAACCAGCACGGACAGATAACGATGGCCGAAGAGCATAACTACGATTCCTCCAGTATTAAAGTATTAAAAGGTCTGGACGCCGTCCGGAAAAGACCAGGGATGTACATCGGTGATACCGACGATGGTACCGGTTTACATCATATGGTATTCGAGGTAGTGGATAACTCTATCGACGAAGCCCTGGCCGGCTACTGCACCGATATCTGGGTTACCATCCACAGTGATAACTCGGTCTCGGTGCGTGATAACGGCCGTGGCATTCCTACTGATATGCACGAAGAAGGCGTGTCTGCCGCAGAAGTCATTATGACGGTGTTGCATGCCGGCGGTAAGTTTGATGACAACTCCTATAAAGTGTCTGGCGGCTTACACGGTGTCGGTGTTTCAGTGGTTAACGCCCTATCGGATGTGTTGGAACTGACTATCCGTCGTAAAGGGCAGGTACACAGCCAGATCTATCATCTGGGTGTACCGCAAGCACCATTAGCCGTAATTGGCGAAACAGAAGACAGTGGCACGGCAATTCGGTTCTGGCCCAGCCCGACCATCTTTTCTGATATCAATTTCCACTATGACATTCTGGCGAAGCGGTTACGGGAGCTGTCATTCTTGAATTCTGGCGTCAGCATTATTCTGACCGACGAGCGCACGGATAAGACGGATCACTTTAAGTACGATGGCGGTATTGAAGCCTTTGTACAGTACCTAAACCGCAGCAAGACCAGTATTCACCCTAAGGCGTTCTATTTCACTGATCAGCGAGAAGACGGTATTGCGGTTGAAGTGGCAATGCAGTGGAACGATAGCTATCAGGAAAATGTATTCTGCTTTACCAACAATATTCCGCAGCGTGACGGTGGTACTCACTTAGCCGGTTTCCGCGGAGCCTTGACGCGGGTATTGAATACCTATATCGATCAGGAAGGCTACGCTAAGAAAATGAAGGTACAGGCCTCAGGCGACGATGCCCGCGAAGGCTTAACCGCAGTAATTAGCGTTAAGGTACCGGATCCAAAATTCAGCTCACAAACCAAAGATAAACTGGTTTCCAGCGAAGTACGCTCGGCAGTAGAAAGCGTGATGGCGGAAAAGCTGAACGAATATCTGCTGGAAAATCCGGGTGATGCCAAGATTATCGTGGGTAAGATAGTGGATGCGGCCCGTGCCCGTGAAGCGGCCCGTAAAGCCCGTGAAATGACACGTCGTAAAGGCGCGCTGGATATTGCTGGTTTACCCGGCAAACTGGCCGACTGTCAGGAAAAAGACCCAGCCTTATCTGAACTCTATATCGTTGAGGGTGACTCTGCGGGTGGTTCTGCCAAGCAGGGCCGTAACCGGAAAAACCAGGCCATCCTGCCATTAAAAGGTAAGATCCTGAACGTGGAAAAGGCGCGCTTCGATAAGATGCTATCGTCGCAGGAAGTCGGCACCCTGATTACGGCCTTAGGCTGTGGCATCGGCCGCGAAGAATATAACCCGGATAAAACCCGTTACCACAGTATCGTACTAATGACCGACGCCGACGTCGACGGCTCGCACATCCGTACTCTGTTACTGACCTTCTTCTATCGCCAAATGCCTGAGCTGATTGAGCGTGGCTATATCTATATTGCGCAGCCGCCACTGTATAAAGTTAAAAAAGGCAAGCAAGAGCAATATATCAAAGACGAACCGGCGCTGGTGCAGTATCTGACCACGCTGGCACTGGATGAAGCGTCATTACATGTGAACGAGAATGCGCCGGGGATCAGTGGCGAAGCGCTGGAGAAACTGGTACAGCAGTATCACAAGGTGATGGCAGTCATCGATCGCTTAAGCCGGAAGATCCCGGTTAACCTGTTAACCGAGCTGATCTACGTTACCGGTTTAACTGCCGAACTGATGAAAGACCAAACCGCTGTTGAAGCCTGGGTAAAAACTCTGGCCAAGCGTCTGGATGATAAAGAAGGTGACGGTTCAATTTACAAGTACGCTGTGATTGAAGATCGTGAGCGCCATTTATTCCAGCCGAAGGTGATTATCCGTCAGCATGGTATCGATAACGAATACCTGCTGCATCACGACTTTATTAGCTCACGGGATTACCTGAGTCTGGTTGCACTGGGTGATGAAATTCGTGACCTGATTGAAGAGGGTGGCTATATCCGCCGTGGTGAAAAGGTGAAGCCGGTTGAAACCTTTAAAGACGCTCTGGATTGGTTAATGACCGAGTCCAAGCGTGGTCTCTATATTCAACGCTATAAAGGGCTGGGTGAAATGAACCCGGAACAACTGTGGGAAACCACCATGGATCCACAAAACCGCCGTATGTTGCAGGTAACAATTGAAGATGCCATTGGCGCTGACCAATTGTTTGCCACCCTGATGGGGGACCATGTTGAGCCAAGGCGCGCCTTTATTGAAGAGAACGCGCTGTACGTCGCCAACCTCGACGTCTGATAAATATTAAACGGGGGCAGCTTTGCCCCCTTAGTCATTTAAAGTGAGTCTGTTGCGCCATGCATAAGTACGATATTAAAACCTTTCAGGGGCTAATTTTAGCCCTGCAGGACTACTGGGCACGCCAGGGCTGCGTTATCGTGCAGCCGCTGGATTTAGAAGTTGGCGCCGGTACCTTCCATCCGATGACCTTTTTACGTTCACTGGGGCCAGAGCCGACTAACGTCGCTTACGTGCAGCCATGCCGTCGGCCAACCGACGGCCGTTATGGCGAAAACCCAAACCGGCTGCAGCATTACTACCAGTTCCAGGTGATCTTAAAGCCGTCACCAGACAATATTCAGGAGCTGTATCTGGGCTCGCTACGGGAACTGGGGATTGATACCCTGGTACACGATATCCGCTTTGTGGAAGATAACTGGGAATCACCGACATTGGGTGCCTGGGGCCTGGGTTGGGAAGTGTGGTTAAATGGCATGGAAGTAACGCAGTTTACCTACTTCCAGCAAGTGGGTGGCCTGGAGTGCCGTCCGGTAACCGGCGAAATTACCTATGGCTTAGAGCGCCTGGCGATGTATATCCAAGGTGTGGATTCGATCTATGATCTGGTATGGACCGACGGCCCCTTGGGGCGGGTAACCTATGGCGATGTGTTCCATCAGAATGAGGTCGAGCAGTCGACCTACAATTTTGAACATGCCGATGTAGCCGCCTTGTTTACCTACTTCGACCAGTGCGAAAAGGAAAGCCAGTATCTGATTGAACAAGGCCTGGCGTTGCCGGCCTATGAAAAAGTAATGAAAGCCTCGCACGCCTTTAACCTGTTGGATGCCCGCCATGCCATCTCGGTGACTGAGCGTCAGCGCTATATTCTGCGGGTTCGTACTCTGGCCAAGGCCTGTGCTCAGGCTTACTATGATGCCCGCGAAAAACTGGGTTTCCCGCTTTGCAAGAATCAGAGCGCCAAGCAGTCGGAGGCGAACTAATGCGTTCACAAGATTTTCTGGTTGAAATTGGTACCGAAGAATTACCACCAAAATCGCTTACCACTTTGGCACAAGCCTTTGCCGATAATCTGCAAGCCGAATTAGCTAAACTTGAGCTTAGCCATGCTGAAATTAGCTGGTATGCGGCTCCACGCCGCTTAGCAGTGCGGATTAATCAGTTAGCCGCAGCCCAGGCCGATAAAGTGGTAGAAAAGCGCGGGCCAGCACTTAGCGCGGCCTTTGATGCCAATGGTAATCCGACTAAGGCTGCTGAAGGCTGGGCCGCGGGTTGTGGCATTACAGTGGCGCAAGCTGAGCGTTTAGAAACCGACAAAGGCGCCTGGCTATTATGCCGGCAACAGCAACAAGGGCAGGCGACGGTCAGCTTGCTGCCGGAGATGGTCAGCACAGCCTTAGCCAAACTACCTATTGCCAAGCCGATGCGCTGGGGTAGCTCAGATGCCGAATTTATCCGGCCGGTACATACCATTATTATGCTGTATGGTGAGCAGGTAGTGCCTGCTACTATTCTTGGCCGGCAGAGTAGTAATCAGACCTATGGCCATCGTTTTCATGCGCCGGCGCTGGTCAGTATCAAAGATGCCGATGCCTATCTGCCGACGCTGGAACACGCCTTTGTAGTGGCTGATTTCGCTAAGCGCAAAGCCTATATCGCGGAGCAGGTACAAGCGACCGCTCAGCAGTTACAAGCACAGCCGCAATGGGATGACGCTCTGCTGGAAGAAGTCACGGCGCTGGTCGAATGGCCGGTAATACTGGTAGGTAGCTTTGAAGAAAGCTTCCTGCAGGTGCCGGCTGAGCCGCTGATCTCGACGATGAAGGATAATCAGAAGTACTTCCCGCTGCGGGATAGTCAGGGCAAGTTACTGAACAAGTTTATCTTTGTGGCCAATATCAGCAGCAAGGATCCACAGCAAATTATCTCTGGTAATGAGAAGGTGGTACGGCCGCGCTTATCAGATGCGCAGTTCTTCTTTAATACAGACCGCAAGGTCAAACTCGCTGAGCGGTTAGACAGTTTAAAGACGGTACTGTTTCAGCAGCAGCTGGGCACGTTGTTTGAAAAATCGGAACGCATCAGCCAGGTAGCCGGCTTTATTGCCGCAAAAATTGGTGCCGATCAGGCCGCCGCTGCCCGTGCCGGCTTATTATCGAAAACCGATCTGATGACCAATATGGTCGGCGAATTCCCGGAAGTGCAAGGTATTATGGGTATGCACTATGCCCGGCTGGATGGCGAAGCCGAAGCAGTAGCCTTGGCGCTAAATGAGCAATATATGCCACGTTTTGCCGGTGACCAGTTACCCAGCCGTCTGGAAGGGGCGGCGGTGGCTATCGCGGATAAGCTGGACTCACTGGTCGGTATTTTCGGCATTGGCCAGATCCCGAAAGGAGACAAGGACCCGTTTGCGCTGCGTCGCGCCGCCATCGGTGCCTTACGTATTATGGTGGAGCAACGGCTACCCTTGGATTTAACCGACCTGATTGCCGTGAGTCAGCAAAGCTTCGGCAACAAGCTGACTAACCCACAGGTGGCCACTGAAGTCCTGGACTTTATGCTGGGTCGCTTCCGCGCCTGGTATCAGGACGAAGGCTATAGCGTCGATGTGATTCAGGCGGTATTGGCGCGCCGGCCAACTAATCCGGCAGACTTTGATCGCCGGGTTAAGGCTGTAGCCGAGTTCCGGCAGTTAGAAGCCGCAACAGCTTTAGCTGCAGCCAATAAGCGGGTGGCAAATATTCTGGCCAAGGTTGAAGGTGAAATTGCCAATACGGTTAATCCGGCGCTGCTGCAGGAAGCGGCAGAACAGGCACTGTATCAGGTCTTGACCGCGGAGCAGGCATATCAGGCTGGGGTTAGCGATTATAGCCAGGGTTTAACCCATCTGGCCGCAATGCGTGAGGTTATCGATGCTTTCTTTGAGCAGGTGATGGTAAACGCCGAGGACGCCGCAGTACGGGCTAACCGTCAGGCGTTATTAAAACAGTTGCGTGAACTGTTTTTACAAGTAGCAGACATCTCACTGTTACAATAAAACGAGAAAATATGGCCGGCTCGACAGCCGGCCATTTCGTGCAAAGCGATAGTCCCACCTTTGGCTAATACAGTCAGTCTGCATAATACTTAGTTAGCTGGCGCAGTAATATCACTGATAATAACTTTGCGTTCTGGCAGTCTTTCATAAGGCTGCAGCATACTTACTACTCTGTTCGCATTATGATTACGGGCAAAAGTCAGTAACTGCTGTTTATTACACATCACTTTATCAACCGCACTTTGCTTGCTGATACGATATTCGCGCAGTGTCCTGAACAATTTCCCTGGTTGGTCATTCTTGGTATGAGTACAGACCTCAACCAACGCAGTATGTACGTAACTACCTTCATCAATTAGGTTGTTCGCGGTAACAGGTGCAACAAGCAGAGCGGAAGCCAGAACTGCAGTTAGCGTAAGATAACGTTTCATAATATCAATCCTTTTGACGGTATTGGCATGATTGCCACACACAGTGTAGAAGTGTTCGTGGTTATTACACGCAGACTTGGGATGAAGCGGTTGCAGCTGTGGCTTTGGGCTTAAACCAGTAAAAGCCACTTTGAAATGACAAAACCCTGTTCAATGCTAAGTTTGGGATGAAAGCGCCATTAAGAGGATTTAACGGTGGGCTAAGTTGAGTAAGGTATCCAGTTGCAGTTTACAGCGTCGTGAGATTTTTACCTGGCGATTATTAGACAGAACCAAATGTAAAGATGAGCTGGTCACCACCTGTTTGACATGCAGGATATTAACGATCGCCGAACGATGTACCTGAACAAACAAAGGTGGTAGCTTGGCAAGGAGTTCTTTTAAGGTGTTCCGGATAATATAATTCTCATGTCGGGTATGCAGGCAGAGATAATTACCGGCCGCTTCAATCAAAATAATTTCCTGCTCCTGAAAAATCAGTTCACTGTTGCCGGTCTGAAAAACCAGTTGTGACTTTGTCTGGTTGCAGAATGGGCTATCGGGTCGCAGCAAAGTGGTGGCATCCAGCAGTACCTGCTCTAAATGCTGTGGCGTCACAGGTTTTGTCAGATAGGCAAAAGCGTGGAAGTTATAGGCAGCACAGGCAAACTGCTCGTAGGCTGTTAGCATCACGAACAGTGGTGGTGTAAGCGAAGATGTTTTATTGAACTGCCGCAAAATATCTATACCACTAATATCCGGCATCACGATATCCATAAAAATCAGATCCAGATGATGCTGGTGCAGGAAATTCAAAGTATCCCGACCACTGGTAGTAGTGCCAACCAGCAATAGATTAGGAAAGCGCTGCAACAGTATTTTTAGATACTGACTGGTAATAGGTTCATCATCAGCGATTAAAACCCGCAGCGGCTTCATCTTGAATCTGCTGTTCAGGAAGGGGTATTAGAGTATAGTCAGTAAGCCTTGTTCTGCAAGCCAGCACGCTCTGCTACAAGGCGCCGTTGCGGCCGGATTAACTGAAACGCCAGGCCAAAATAGTACTGATTTTTTGACCATGCTGCATTTTAATTTGCCGTACTTCAGCTACCGCCAGGCGCCGCAATTGTGCCACTAATGCCGGTAAATGTTTTTGCTGCGAAACCAGACTAGTAAACCAGCCGACCTGACCGGCAAACAGACTGCTGTCAGCGATCAATTTTTTGATAAAGGCGACTTCGCCACCTTCACACCAGAGCTCATTGGCGGTGCCGGCAAAATTACGGCCATTATTGGCCTTACCTAACTTCTGCCATTTTTGCTGGTTAGCCGCCGCCGCCTCTGCCGCAGATGTATAGAAAGGCGGGTTACAGACACTGATATCATAGTATTCCCCGGGTTGGATAATACCAAATAGCAGTTCAGTGGCCTTCGGCTGTAACCTGAGTTCGATTAAGCCTTTAAGATTGGCGTTGGCTTTGACAATAGCGCCGGCGACTTTCAGTGCGGTATTGTCAATATCACTGCCGACAGCACGCCAGCCGAAACTGCGGCTAGCCAGGATCGGATAAATGCAATTCGCACCGCATCCCAGGTCCAGCAACCGAAATTGCTTACCCTGCGCTTTAGCCACACCGGTCAGCTCAGCAACCAGATCGGCAGCATAATGCAAATAGTCGGCGCGGCCTGGGATCGGCGGGCAGAGATAACCCGGTGGTAATTGCCAGTATGTCACCTGATAATGGCAGGCCAGAATGGCAGCATTCAGTGCCTGTACTGCGGCGGCCTGGCTAAAATCAATACTACTGTCACCAGCGGGCGTGGTGATAATAAAAGCCTGTAATGCAGGGTAGTGCCGGCATAGCCGGGTGAAATCATAGCGGCCCTGATGGGGGTTATTGGGGTGTAATGACATGAATTTTCAGGCATGATAAATCAGGAATCGAATCGACAGTGTAACGGAAAAGGACCTTCAGTGATATGTCAAAGCCTCTGAAAATTACCGCACTGCTCCTGCTGCTCTTAGCTGGCGGCTATGGCCTGAGCCAATGTCAGAACCGGGCAGCAGCTCCTGTTGTGCCGCCTTTAGCTGACTCTCCGTATCGGCCAGCCGCCGATGCCAGAGATAACAGGGTGGCTGCGCCAGAGGTAACGCCGGAGCAGTATGCGGCGTTGCAACAGCAGGTCGTTGCCTGCACACCGCAGTTACAGCAGCGACAAAAACAGCATGAGCACGAGCAGGAACAAAAGCTTACTAACGCCTTTCGCGAGCTATTACAGCAGGGGCAGAGCCTGGAACGGCTATATCAGGAGTTGCAGGCATCTTCTGAGCTTCGGCCCTATTTGCAATTACTATTCGATGAGGCGGCACAGCAGCAGGCAACGCAACAGGGCTTTAATGTGCTGGATGCCAGCGAAGCCAACTATGAAATCTTGTTCAGTGATGTATTGGACCCGCAAACGGAACCTCAAACTGAAGCAGATTGGCTGCAGCTACTGCACAGCCTGGCAAACAGTAGCCGCTTTTATGATATGGCGCTATTGAGTCACCAGCATCAATGGCAGAGTAGCCGGGTATTATCACCGGGGCTGGCCTTTGTCAGCAATCTCAATACAGTGCCGTTGTCGCAAGCCCGTCAGCTGTTGGCAAACCTTACCCTGTATCCGACACATATCGCTCATGCTATTCAGCAGCAGCTGCCGGATGAACTGATCTTGCTATTACTGGAGCGGGGAGTCGAGCTACAGGGCATGCCGTTATTCCGGCGTCTGGCTGAGGATAACAAAGCCCTATTTAACTTTGCTGATGCTGCGCTACTCGCTGGTCGGGCTAACCTGCTGCCGGTACTGGCGCAATATGGTATTGAACCCAGTCAGCTCAATGGCACCTTCAGTGCGCTGGATTATCTGATTTCGGGCCTGACAGCACAGAATCGCAACCGCCAATTAAACCGGCAATGTCAGGACAATTGCTATCAACTCAGCGCAGTACAGGTCCGGCAGCTGCAGCAGCTGGCTAACCAGGGGCATCTGCTACATCCATTGCCAGCCCTCAGTAGTCCCTATTTACGCCTTACCTGGCTAAATAGCCGGAATGAGCTTGCCAGTGGTCAATGGCTGGAGCCAGCAGCAGAGCAACCAGAGTCAGCGCTGGTATCGGCGCTGCGCCAGCAATTAGCGGTACAGCCGGTCGATGACGCGACGGCTGCTTGCCTGACGGCGCAGCAGCAGCTAAGGCAATCCCGGGCGTTGTGGAGTGACGAGCAGGTAGCGGCTATTCTGAAGCAGTTTCAGCAGCACTATAGCGGTGACGCTTTATTGGCGGCACTGAATGACTATGAGCCAGCGTTGTTAGTAGCGTTACAGCACCGGCAACGACAAAACATAGAGCAAGATATTGCACTTGAGGAGACGGAGCTCTATCTGGAGCTGATGCGGGTCTGGCGCTCGGCGGAGCGGATGCAGCAATTGGTGTTTAGTACGCCTTTGTCGCCTTTCCTGACCAGCGAGCTGCTAGCCTGGGTGTTACTGCAACCGGAATATATCAGTATCTGGGAAGGGCGAACCTTACCGGTTGCGCCTCTGACCATGGCCTGGTTTAGTTTTGTCAGCACCGAGAACTTGCAGCAGTTGGTCGCCGGCCGTTTTGACTTCCGGCTAACCGACCAGTTTGGCATGTCGCTATACCGGCCAGCCTTTGCGCACGAACAGGCGGAGCAGGTGGTGCAATTATTGTTAGAGCAGGGGGTAATGCCGCAACACAACCGTTTCGGGCCGGATGCGCTGCATTTAGCGTTGGATTGGAGTTTCCAGCAGGGGCGCTTGTTTCCACTCGTATCAGAGATCCTGCGCCAGCCGCTACAAATAAAGCCCACACATCTTAGCCGCGCCAAACGTTTACAGCTGTATTACCCCGCGCTCTATACTGAGCTGGTGGCACTGGCGCCGGCATTGCGTGTCTCAGAGGAACATTCAGCTAACTTATTGTTGGCATTAGAGCCTAATTAAGGGCTAAGCTGGTTTCTAAGTTAGTCGCCGGTAGATGTTGTTGTAGCCAAAGCCGCAGCGGCTGATATTGCTCCAGCGGAAATTTGTAGCGTACCTGCAGCTGCTGACCGAGTGCAAAATCAATAAAACCATATTGCTGGTCTTGCCACAGTTTGATCTTATCAATATTGCGGATATTCGTCGTATCCATACCAACCCGTAGCTGCCCGCCATCACAACTGAACAGGCGCAGGATATCCTTGCTGTAAACAAAATCCTGACTGGCATAGGTCGCGCTATTGCGCCACATTATCACTTCCAGCGCCAGAAAGAGTGCGACACCAAGCAAGGTATGAAAGCCGGCAAACCAGAACAATACGGCCAACGCCAATAACAGCAGGCTTTTTGCCGGCAGCGATGCCTTAATCAGTGGCCATAACATAACAAATTCTCCCTGAATCATATTGCCCAGATTATGGTGCGAGGTGTTCCTGGTCAAGCGGGGATTTGTAACAGTAAATTAACCAAGCTGCTTGAAACCCTAATTTCAGCAGGGAAATATCCGGCGCGCAGCGCGCACCGGAATAGCCTGATTTAGGGTTGTTGCTCTGCCGCCTTGGCCTGCTGCACTAAAGTCCGTACGTCGGCCAGTAAGCGCTGCGCATCGTAGATAATGCCGTCTTTGATGGTATAGCGCACGCCCTTGGTGCGCTCCGGTTGATTGTCGGCATTGAGCCGGTAATGGCCGGTGCCATACAATACTTTAAAGTTGGCCAGCGGGTTTTCTGCCACTATCATCAAATCTGCCTTTTTACCGGCGACCACGCTGCCAATTTCCTGATCTAAACCAAGCGCAGTGGCGCCATTTAGGGTGGCGGCCTGTATCACCTCCAGCGCATTAAAGCCAGCTTCACGCAGCAGCTCCAACTCCTGAATATAGGCAAAGCCATAAATTTTATAGATATAACCAGCGTCGGAGCCAACAGTCACGCGACCGCCATGATTTTTAAAGTCATTTAAAAACTGCATCCAGAGCCGGTAGTTTTCCCGCCACTGAATCTCATGCTCGGTCGTCCAGTCAAACCAGTAGGAACCATGGGCATAGCGGTTAGGTGTAAAAAAGCGCTGCAGTGTCGGCAGGGTATAGTCCTGATGCCATTCCGCATTCCGCTGCGCAGCGGCATCGCGGCTGGCTTCGTAGATGGTCAGGGTGGGGTTGATGGTAAAATTGAGTTGGATCAGCTCATCCCTTACCGCCTGCCATTTGGCAGAGCCCGGCTTCGCCGCCTGTGCCCACAGCTGGCCAGCAGCGGCAAACCGGTCCTGTTCATTCTGATAGTTGTAATTAGCCGGATACTGCTGAATCGTCTGGCCGTCAAACAAAGCCTCAGGCAGACCATACCAGTGCTCCATCGACGTCAGGCCCATGCGGGCACTGTGCAGCACATTGGTGCGGTACACATTCAGCTGGGCGTGATGCATCATGGTACCGAGCTGCTGTTGTTTGGCTTCGGCCAGCGCTGCGGCCATAATTTGCGGAGTGGCACCAAAAAACTTAATCCCGGCGGCACCGGCTTTCTTAATATCCTGCACCCATTTTTTGGCCTGGTTTGGGTTAAAAACCGGCTCCGCCAGGCCCTGACCGAAGCCAACATAGGGCACGATCCGCGGCGCGACAATCTGATTGGCAGCCGCCGCCTGCATATGGCGCAAGGTCCAGGCCAGGCCATTAAAACTGCCCGGCTCGCGAATAGTGGTAATGCCATGCGCCAACCAGAGTTTAAACACATATTCGGCCGGTATCCCGTTGGCAGAGCCGCCGATATGGCCATGCATATCGACAAAGCCCGGCAGGATATACATGCCACTGATATCCAATTCCTGATCACCGGGTTTAGCTTGTGGCCGGCTTTGCGGCAGTACCGGCACCTCCGGATAACCGACAATGGCGACCTGACGAATACGATCCTGCTCAATCACGATATCCACCGGGCCGACCGGTGGCGCCCCTTCGCCGCTAATCAAAATGCCACCGCGCAGAATTAAACGCGGATAGGGGCCGTCACCTTCCGTTCGCGTCGGTGCCGACGGCGTGCGTTCAGGGGTTTGGCTGTAAGCCATTGGTAAGGATAACGCGAGGCAAAGAATGAGCAGTAGCAGCGGGTGCATAGGTAAACCTGTTTTGTTGTTATTATTGCTGGGTGAGCAATAAACAGGCTAAGCCGAAATTCGGGAAAATACAATGCAATCAGCCGGCTGGTGGCGTATTTGCGATAGCTGGCGTCGTGTCGACCTTTAGCTACTGACTTTTTTTACCAGATAGCGGTAGGGTAACGCTGCGGTATCACTACCGACCAGCTGATGATCCATAAAGCGGCAAAATGCCGGGATATCGCGGGTGGTGGCAGGATCGTCGGCGATAATCAGTAAGGTTTCACCTGCCTGCATTTTGCGGATCTGCAACCGTACCAGCATCACCGGCTCAGGGCAGCGCAGCCCAAGGGCATCCAGCGTATGATCGGCTTGCTGAAATAAGGTTTCCATAATGGCAACTGCTCCGCGAATTAATAAAAAGGGTAACAAAAAAGGGCCGTAAATGGCCCTATTTTAAGCTATCTGCGCTGTTGCGGCTAGGTTAAGGCCGTTCAAACACCGTAGCGATACCCTGGCCCAAGCCGATACACATGGTTGCCAGGCCAAACTTACCGCCCTTAGCTTCCATCACATTAATCAGTGTGGTACTGATGCGTGAGCCGGAGCAGCCCAGTGGGTGGCCTAAAGCAATTGCGCCACCGTTCAGGTTCACTTTCTGCTCAGCCACTTCCAGCAGCCCCAGGTCTTTCATAACCGGCAAGGCTTGCGCCGCGAAGGCTTCGTTCAGCTCGGCATAATCGATATCGGCAATGCTGATACCGGCAGCCTTTAACGCTTTCTTCGAGGCTGGCACCGGGCCATAACCCATTATAGACGGATCACAACCGGCCACACCCATACCACGGACATAAGCGCGGATCGGTAAACCGAGCGCCTTCGCTTTGTCTTCGCTCATCACCAGCATACCTGAGGCACCATCGGATAAGGCGGATGAGGTGCCGGCAGTCACAGTACCGTTAGCCGGGTCAAATACCGGCCGCAGCTGGCTTAGCGCTTCAACTGTGGTTTCCGGGCGGATCACTTCGTCGTAATCGAACAGGCGCAGTACGCCATCGGCGTCGTGACCTTCGGTCGGAATAATTTCATTTTTAAAGCGGCCCTGCAGAGTGGCTTCGTGCGCCAGGCGATGTGAGCGGGCACCAAACTCATCCTGCTGCTGCCGACTGATGCCATGCAGCTTGCCCAGTAATTCGGCGGTTAGGCCCATCATACCGGCGGCCTTGGCCACTGAAGTGGCTAAGCCCGGGTGGAAGTCGACGCCATGGTTCATTGGCACATGACCCATATGCTCGACGCCACCAATCAGATAGACCTCACCCATGCCGGTTTGGATGGCGCGCACGGCATCATGCAATGCCTGCATTGAAGAGCCGCAGAGGCGGTTTACGGTGACACCCGGTACTGAGTGCGGGATACCCGCCAGTAAAGAAGCATTGCGGGCGATATTAAAGCCTTGTTCCAGCGTTTGCTGCACACAGCCCCAGATCACATCATCAATATCTGCCGGGTTTAAAGCCGGGTTGCGCTCCAGCAGGCTGGCCATCACATGGGCTGACAGCTGTTCAGCGCGAACATTGCGGTACATGCCACCCTTAGAGCGGCCCATCGGGGTACGGATACAATCTACAATAACGGCGTTTTTCATATTCTGCTGCTCCTGCGCTTAAACCGGGAAGAAACGCTGGCCATTAGCGGCCATGGCGCGGGTTTGTTCGGTTACCTGGTAAATCTCGCCCAGGTGGGAGTACTTGTCGGCCAGTGCGACAAAGTTAGCCAGACCCAGGGTATCGACATAACGCAGTGGACCACCACGGAACGGAGGGAAGCCCAGGCCATAAACCAGACCCATATCCGCTTCGGCCGCACTGGCAACAATGCCTTCTTCCAGACAGCGGATCGTTTCATTAATCATGGGTACCATCAGGCGGGCAATAATGTCCTCGGCACTGAAGTCCTGTTTGGCGGCAGCAATACCGGACAGTAAGTTAAGGCTGGCGGCATCAATATCCTTTTTCGGCTTGCCTTTGGCATCTTTGCTGTAAGCATAGAAACCGAGGCCATTTTTCTGACCGTAACGGTTAGCCTGATACATGGCAGCAACAGGATCATTGTCCAGTTTGGCCATCCGGGTTGGGAAGCCGGCTGCCATCACGTCCGTGCAGTGATAAGCGGTATCTAAACCGACGACGTCCAGCAGATACGCCGGGCCCATCGGCCAGCCAAACTGCTTTTCCATCACCTTATCAACCTGAGCGAAGTCGGCGCCGTCTAACACCAGTTTGCTAAAACCAGCGAAATAGGGGAACAGTACCCGGTTGACAAAGAAGCCCGGACAATCGTTAACGACGATCGGTGACTTGCCCATTTTCGCCGCGTAAGCGACGACAGCGGCTACGGTTTCTTCACTGGTGTCTTTACCGCGGATCACCTCTACCAGTGGCATCTTCGGTACCGGGTTAAAGAAGTGCATACCACAGAAATTCTGTGGCCGGCTCAGATTCGCTGCCAGCTGATTGATTGAGATGGTTGAGGTATTTGACGTCAGGATGGCATCATCGGCCAGCAAGGCTTCAACCTCTTTTAATACTGCGCCCTTGATTTTCGGGTTTTCGACCACGGCTTCCACCACGATATCGACGCCTTTGACCTGCTCGTTGCTTAATGTCGGTGTAATAGCAGAGATCACTTTCGCCATACCGACAGCATCCAGCTTGTTACGCTCCACCTGTTTGGCCAGCAGCTTGGTGGCTTCGCCCATCCCCAATTCCAGCGCTTTATCGGCAATGTCTTTCATCACTACCGGTACGCCCTTTAACGCTGACTGGTAGGCAATGCCGCCGCCCATAATGCCGGCACCCAGCACTGCCGCCTTTTTCACGGCCTTGGTGGCAACTTTTGCAGCTTTTTTGGCTTTACCCTTAATCACCTGATCATTCAGGAACAGGCCAATTTGCGCCGTTGCGGCATCGGTTTTTGCCAGTTTGGCAAAGCCGCTGTTTTCCAGTGCGACGGCGGCGTCACGGCCTAAAGTTGCAGCGGCTTCAATAGTCTGCACGGCGACCATGGGGGCCGGGTAGTGTTTACCGGCGGTGGCGAACACCATACCTTTGGCGGTGTTAAAGCTCATGGTGGCTTCGGTTTTGTTCAGTTTTAGCGGTTGCAGTTTCACCGCACGCTTTTTCTGCCAGTTCAGCTTACCGGCGATGGCATCTTCCAGCATGCTCAGAGCTGCCGCTTCCAGTTTTTCCGGTGCTACAACGGCATCAATTAAGCCTTCTTTCTGTGCTTGCTCTGCGCCACGCTCTTTGCCGGTGGTGATCCACTCCATCGCATTATCGGCACCGATAATGCGTGGTAAACGCACAGTACCGCCGAAACCTGGCATCAAGCCCAGTTTGACTTCCGGTAAACCGATACGGGTTGTGGTATCCGCCACCCGATAATCACAGGCCAGGGTCCACTCACAGCCACCGCCCAGTGCAAAACCTTTAATCGCAACCACCGAAGGCACAGGTAAATCTTCACAGTAATCAAACACATCAGAAGCGGTTTTAATCCAGGGAACCAGTTCGGCTTCCGGACGCTCGAATACAGGTAAGAACTCAGTGATATCGGCGCCGACAATAAAGTTGTCTTTGCCACTAACGAAGAGGATGCCTTTTAATGCCGGATCTGCGTGCAGCTTCGCGAGCGCTGCCTTACAATCAGCCAGTGTTTGCTGATCAAATTTGTTGACCGAACCTTGGGCGTTAAACGTAAACTTAGCAATGCCAGGTTTTACATATTCCACCTGGATGCTGTTACTTTGGTAAATCATAAATATGCTCCTTGGTCGCCTTTGCTTTAGGGTTATTCGCAACTGGTACGATGAGGTTATCCTATCCAGTGTGTCGTGCTTTAATGAAAATATCAACAGTTATTTAAACAGGTGTTTGAATCTTGGATTGCTGTCAGTCGGTCCAAGTCTTGTCGCTGTGATTGTCTCTTCTAATTATGCCGGAGTCGTTTTGTGAAACACCTGTTCTTCTTTATCTCACTTGGCGCAATGTCTGCCCCGTTACAAGCCGAAATGCCAGATTCCAGTGCCGCCCAGCAAGAGCAGCAGCGTCGGCTATTTATTCAGGTAGAACATCAGATCAGTTCGGCATCGCCGTCCCAGGTCGAGCGCTGGCTGACCGAGCTGCAGGATTATCCGCTGCAGCCCTATCTGAAACAACGCTGGTTACAGCGCCGCATATCTCAACACGATGACATTGCCCGTTTTCTGGAGCAACATCAAGGCTCACCACTAGACTGGCCATTACGTCGCCCCTGGTTAATGAGTTTAGCCAAAGGGCAGCAGGCAGCGCGATTTTTAGAGCACTTTCCAGGTTCTAATGATCCGGAACTAAACTGTATCGCGATACAGCAACAATTGAAGGTGCGACCTGCTACGATAGCTGAAATATGGCAACAAACAGAATCGCTGTGGACGGTGGGCAAATCGCAACCTAAAGCCTGCGATCCCTTATTTAGTCAGTGGCGTAATGCCGGTCAATTAACCACTGAAGCGGTATTGCGGCGGCTGCAGTTATCCGCCGAGGGCGGTGATGCCGGTTTAATCCGCTATTTAAAAACCTTATTGCCGGCACAGCAGCAGTATTTAGCAGATTTATGGTTACAAGTGCGTCAGAACCCGGCAGCCATTGCTAAACCGCGGTTTTTACCCGGCAAGCATGTGATTGAGCGTGATATTTTGGCCTATGGTTTAAAGCGTTTGGTATGGCGGGCACCGGATCAGGCACTGCAAACCTGGCAACGTTATGCCAGCGATCCCTATTTTACCGCTGCCCAGCGGTTGGACGTGCAGCGCCAGTTTGCAATCGCGTTGGCGCACAAGGGCGATGAACGGGCCAGCGCCTGGATGGATCAATTACCACCGGAGCAATTGGATAATACTCTGGCGCAATGGCAGGTGGGTCATGCGCTGCGCGAGCTGAATTGGCCGCGGGTGCAGCAGGTGATAGAGCGCTTTCCTGTCGAGCTGGCCGCAGATATAAATTGGCGTTACTGGTTAGCCAGAGCATTGGAAGAGCAAGGCCAACAAGCTGCGGCCGAACCGATTTTCCGCGAGTTGGCACAGCGTCGGCATTTCTATGGTTTTATGGCAGCAGCAAAACTGGGTTTGCCGCCGAGTTTGGCGCATAACCCGGTAACAGTTTCTGCTGAGGATTTAACTCTGGTGCAGCAGCATCCTGCTGTTGCGCGGGCCAAAGAGTGGTTGGCGCTGGGCAGGATGACTGAGGCGCGTCGCGAATGGAATTTTTTACAACGCGCTGTGACCGAGCCACAAAAATTGGCCGTGGCGAAACTGGCAGGCCAGCTGGAGTGGCATGAGCGGGCGATTTTTACCCTGGCCGATGCTGGCTACTGGGACGATGTCGAGTTACGCTTTCCACTGGCGTTTAAAGAGGAAATCCAGCGTTTTGCCAAAAGTGCCAAGGTTGATTCGGGTTGGGCGATGGCCATTGCCCGGCGTGAAAGTTCCTTTATGCCTGATGCCAATTCGCCGGTGGGTGCCCGTGGTTTGATGCAAATTATGCCCGATACCGCTAACTACATTGCAAAAAAGAAAGTCCCACTGAGCCAGTTGTATAATCCGGTCACCAATATCGATTTTGGCACCGATTATCTGAACTATCTGATGCGCCGTAATGATGGCAACCTGATTATGGCGACAGCGGCTTATAATGCTGGCTACAGCAGAGTGCGGCAGTGGATCCCGCGTGACCGCTCCCTGCCAGTGGATGTGTGGGTTGAGACGATTCCGTATCGGGAAACCCGAGAGTACGTTAAAGCGGTGATGGCATATTATCAGATCTATAATATTCGCTTAAATGAACCCAAAGATGTGTTTCAGCCGCTGTTAGCCATGCAGATTGGGCGTGCTGGCAAATAATGTTATTATCGGCTTTCCCTTAACAGCAATGCATAAGGTAATTATGACTCCGAACTACCCACAACTGTATCAGGCGCACCTGCAGGAATTACAACAGCGCACCCGTAATGTGCTGGCTCGCGAAAATCTGGATGCACTAGTTATTCATTCTGGCCAGGCTAAACGCAAGTTTCTGGATGATATGGATTATCCGTTTCAGGTCAATCCGCATTTTAAAGCCTGGTTGCCGGTCGTGGATAATCCGCATTGCTGGTTGTTAGTTGACGGTGTCAATAAACCCAAGTTGATTTTCTACCGGCCAAAAGATTTCTGGCATAAAGTACCTCCGGTACCAACCGATTTTTGGGCTGAGCATTTTGACATTCAACTGCTGGAAAAAGCCAATATGGTCGAGAATCTGCTTCCATATGACAAAGCCAGATTGGCCTATGTTGGTGAGTATCTGGAAGTGGCCAGAGCACTCGGTTTTACTGAAATTAACCCGGAGCCGGTACTAAACTACCTGCATTACCACCGTGCTTATAAAACGGAGTACGAGCTGGCGTGTATGCGTGAAGCTAACCGGCTGGCGGTAACCGGCCATCGTGCTGCGGCAGCTGCGTTTTATGCCGGCGGCAGTGAGTTTGAGATTCAGCTGGCTTATCTGGCGGCCGTTGGGCAGGGCGAAAACGAAGTGCCGTACGGCAATATCATTGCGCTTAACGAGCATGCTGCTATTTTGCACTACACGGTGTTAGAGCGGTTAAAACCTGAGCAGCCTAAATCCTTTTTAATCGACGCTGGCGCCTCCTGCCATGGCTATGCCGCCGACATTACCCGTACTTATAGTTTTAATCCGAAAGATGAATTTGCTGAGCTGATTAAGGCAGTAAACCGGGTGCATTTGCAGGTGGTTGATACTATTAAACCGGGTATTAAATATACTGAACTGCAACTGTTAACCCATCGTTTACTGGCGCAGGTGCTGGTCGACTTTGACTTTGTGCGCGGTAACGCAGACAGCGTGGTTGAAACCGGCGTTAGCCGTACCTTTTTCCCACACGGTGTAGGTCATCATCTTGGCTTGCAAGTGCATGATGTGGGTGGTTTTATGGCTGATGAGCGCGGCACTCATGTTGCGGCGCCGGCAGAGCATCCGTTTTTACGCTGTACCCGACTGATTGAGCCGGGAATGGTATTTACCATTGAGCCTGGGCTGTATTTTATCGAGTCTTTATTAGCTGATTTGCAGGCAATGCCAGCAGCCAAGCAGCTAAACTGGCAAAAAATCGATCAGTTCCGTAGTTATGGCGGTATCCGGATTGAGGACAATATCATTGTCCATCGCGAACGTAATGAAAATATGACCCGCGAGCTGCAACTGCCATAAGCAGCGGCAAGGGCGCATTAAGGACGCTATGCAATATCGTTCGATAATCCGGATCCTGGGGATGCTGATTGCCATCTTCAGCATCACTATGGTGCCGCCGGCCTTGGTGGCATATTGGTACCAGGATGGCGCTGGCGTGCCTTTTATTCTGTCGTTTCTGTTATGTTTGTTAAGTGGTTTCCTGATTTGGTACCCCAACCGCCAGTATCGGGCTGAATTAAAAGTCCGTGATGGCTTTTTAATTGTGGTGTTGTTCTGGATTGTATTGGGAGCAGTCGGTGCCATTCCGCTGGTGTTGGCAGAAAGGCCCAATATGAATTTGGCCTCAGCGATGTTTGAGGCGTTTTCCGGCCTGACCACAACCGGCGCTACCGTACTCACCGGCATTGAGTTACTCCCTAAAGCAATTTTGTATTACCGGCAGCAGCTGCAATGGCTGGGCGGTATGGGTATTATCGTCTTAGCTGTAGCTATTCTGCCGCTATTGGGTGTTGGTGGTATGCAACTATACCGGGCGGAAACACCGGGTCCGGTGAAAGATAACAAGATGACACCACGGATTGCCGATACCGCCAAACATCTGTGGTATATCTATCTGGCGCTAACGCTGGCCTGTGCACTGGCGTTTTATCTGGCCGGAATGTCATGGTTTGATGCGATTTGTCACGCGTTTTCGACGGTGGCTATTGGCGGCTTCTCAACCTACGACGCCAGCATCGGTCATTTTGATAGTGGCTTGATTAATACCATCTGTATTGTGTTTCTGCTGATCAGTGCGGTGAACTTTCCGCTGCATTTTGCTGCTATCCGCGGTAAGAGTGTGGCAACCTACTTTCGTGATCCGGAGTTTAAAACCTTTCTTGGCATTCAGGCGGCGCTGATTTTGATCTGCTTTTTGGTACTGTTGCATACCAGCGTGTATCCGGATGGTTTGACAGCACTAAATCATGCGGCCTTTCAAGCGGTTTCTATTTCTACCACCGCTGGCTTTGCCACTGACAGTTTCGCAGCCTGGCCGCTGTTCTTGCCGATATTGTTGATTTTCTCCAGCTTTATTGGTGGTTGTGCCGGCTCTACCGGTGGCGGTATGAAGGTGGTACGGGTGTTGTTGCTATTTAAGCAAGGGGTGCGAGAACTTAACCGCTTGATTCATCCACGGGCGATGTATGCCATTAAACTTGGCCGGCGGCCGGTTGAAGATCGCATTGTGCAGGCGGTTTGGGGCTTTTTTGCCGCCTATGCGCTGGTGTTTGTAGTGATTATGCTGGCGCTGATTTTTACCGGCCTGGATAATATTACTGCTTTTTCAGCAACCGCGGCTTGCCTGAATAACCTCGGGCCGGGCCTGGGCGAAGTGGCCGCCCATTTTGGCAATATTCCGGATGCCAGCAAGTGGATCCTGATTATTGCCATGGTGTTTGGCCGACTGGAGATCTTTACTTTACTGGTACTCTTTACGCCGGTGTTCTGGAAAGATTAGATAAAAATCGCGCTGACCTGGAACAGCTTTTCCACTTCAACGATATGTTTCTTATCGACCATAAACAAGATGATATGGTCGTCAGTTTCGATACGGGTGCTGTCATGCGCAATCAGCACCTCATCACTTCTGACGATGGCGCCGATGGTGGTACCAGGCGGTAAGCGGATTTCGCCTATGGTTTTGCCAACAACTTTACTGGTACTGCTGTCACCGTGGGCAATCGCCTCTATAGCCTCTGCAGCGCCGCGGCGTAGTGAGTACACATTAACAATGTCACCGCGGCGGATATGGGTTAACAGTGCTGAGATAGTCGCTTGCTGCGGCGAGATGGCGATATCGACCTCGCCGCCTTGCAATAAATCAACATAAGCGCCACGTTTAATCAGTACCATGGTTTTTTGCGCACCCATCCGTTTGGCCAACATCGCCGACATGATGTTGGCTTCATCGTCGTTAGTTACTGCGATAAAAACGTCAATTTGCTCAATATTTTCCTCTTCCAGTAGCTCCGGATCTGATACATCACCGACATAAACCACCGTATTATCCAGTCCACTGGAGAGAAATTCAGCGCGCTCTTTGCTGCGCTCAATTAACTTGACGCTATGGGTTTTTTCCAGTGCCCGTGCCAGGCCATAGCCAACGTTACCGCCACCGGCAATCATAATCCGGCGATAGCTGCGCTCCAGTTTTTGCAACTCACTCATCACGGCGCGGATATGCTTGGTCGCGGCAACAAAAAATACCTCGTCGTCGGCTTCGATAATAGTGGTGCCAAGCGGCTTAATCGCCGTACCGCGCCGATAAATAGCCGCAACCCGGGTTTCAATATGTGGCATGTGCTCCTTTAAGGTAGATAACGCATGACCCACTAACAGGCCGCCATAATAGGCTTTTACGGCGACCAGGCTGACTTTACCTTCAGCAAATTCCACCACTTGCAGCGCACCGGGGTAGTCGATCAAACGCCGGATATAGTTGGTCACCAGCGCTTCCGGTGCAATAAAGTGGTCGACTGGCATATCATCTTTATGAAATAGCTGATCGCGGTATTTTAGATACTGGTTGGTACGGATGCGGGCGATTTTCAGAGGGGTATTAAAGATACTGTAGGCAACCTGACAAGCGACGATATTCACTTCATCGCTGCTGGTTACTGCAACCACCATATCCGCATCTTCAGCGCCGGCTTTACGTAAAATATCCGGATGTGAGCCGTGGCCGTAAACTACCTGTAAGTCGAAGCGATCCTGCAGGGCTCGCAATTTATCCAGGTTGGTATCGACAATAGTAATGTCGTTCTGCTCACCCACCAGGTTTTCTGCCAGGGTTGCACCCACTTGTCCGGCGCCGAGAATGATAATTTTCATGCTGGTACTCTGTTAGGCTGCTTTATGTAGCAAGGCATAGAAAAAACCGTCCATATCCTGCTCGCCGGGTAAAATCTGCCAGCTATTGACGCCCAGTTCCGGTAAAGATAGCAGGCTGGCATCACTATGCTGTGCCATGAACTGTTGAAGTTGCTCACGGTTTTCCGCTGGTAATACGCTACAGGTTGCATACAACAAGGTACCGCCCGGTTTCAGTAACTGCCAGGCGCATTGCAGGATCTGCTGCTGTAACACCGTTAGCGGCGCGATATCGGTTTTTTTGCGTAACCAACGAATGTCCGGATGGCGACGGATCACCCCGGTTGCTGAGCAGGGCACATCCAATAAAATCCGGTCGAATAATTCGCTTTGCCACCAACTGGCGGTATCCAGCACATCAGCGGCAACAACGCGCGCACTCAGCTTTAAGCGCGCCAAGTTTTCAGTAACCCGTTGTAAACGGGTTGCGTCACGATCTAACGCGGTTAACTGAAGCGCTGGCGCCTGCTCCAGTAAATGGCAGGTTTTGCCCCCGGGGGCACTGCAAGCATCCAATACCCGCTCGCTCGCTTGCGGTGCCAGGAAGAAGGCGGCATGTTGCGCTGCGGCATCCTGCACTGAAAACCAACCCTCAGTATAACCAGGCAAGGTAGTGATATCGCAGGCTTGTTCCAGCTTAATGGCAACCGGCAAATAAGCAAAAGGCTGGCTGGCAGCAATACCTGCCTCATCTAAGGCTTTCAGATACGCATCGGGACTGATTTGCTGCTGGTTAACTCTAAGCCACAGCGGTGCTTTTTGCTGGTTTGCGGTGAGGATCGTCTGCCATTGTTCAGGATAAGCCTGTTGCAGTTCGTTAATCAGCCAGCCCGGATGATTAAACTGCACCGCACTGCTGGCCTGACAAAAATCAAATAGTTCTGGCTTGCGCTGCACATTGCGCAGCACCGCATTAATCAGTTTGGTCAGATTCTGCCCTTTTAACAGCCGCGCTGCTTCTACCGTTTCGCTGATAGCGGCATGATCCGGAATCCGTAAAAATTTGAGCTGATAGATACCAACATAGATCAGAAATTGCAGTGGCCGCAGCTGTTTAATTAGCGGCTTATCCATCAGCTGCTGGCACACCGTTTCTAATTGCGGCAGCTGGCGCATCACGCCAAAACAGATTTCCTGCAACAGCGCTTTGTCCGGTGCAAACGGCAGTTTTTGCTGGCCTTTCGGCAGGGCCTCGGATAACGACTTACCCTGATCAATCACCTGATAACAGATCTCCGCTGCCAGGGCGCGTAACTGAGCACTCATAATTGCTGACCTACGGCCAGCCAATCAGCCCGGCCATTCAGAAAATCTGCCGCACTCATCGGTTTTTTACCTGGAGGCTGCAGTTGGGTGATTTGTAGCACCTGATGCTGACAGGCGATATAGATCCCTGTTTTATCCGTTTTCAGAATAGTCCCTGCTGCACCAGATAAGCTCTGGCTAACTTGGGCCTGCCAAACTTTGACCATGCCTTGCGGTAATTCCAGATAGCTGACCGGCCAGGGATTAAAAGCGCGAATTTCCCGCTCAAGTGCGGCGGCATCTTTATTAAAGTCGAGCTTGGCTTCATCTTTACTGAGCTTTTCAGCATAGTTCGCCAGTTTTTCGTCCTGCGCTTCGGCCTGTTGCTGCAGTGCAGGCAGATCGGCTATTGCGGACAGTAGCGCCTGTGGCCCCAACTCGGCTAACGTCTGATACAGACTGGCGCTGGTGTCAGTGGCTAAAATCGGACAGCGGACTTTACTGAGCATAGCGCCGGTATCTAAACCTTCATCCATCTGCATAATGGTGATACCGGTTTCACTGTCGCCAGCCCAAAGTGCGCGTTGGATTGGCGCTGCACCACGCCAGCGTGGTAACAGCGAGCCGTGGACATTAATACAGCCCAGCTTAGGTGTATCCAGCACGATCTTGGGCAGAATCAGGCCGTAGGCGACAACAATCATTAAATCCGCATTCAGTGCTGCCAACTCTTGTTGGGCGGCGGCTTTTTTTAACGATTTTGGCTGATAAACCGGGATTTGATGTTGTAACGCCAGTTGTTTGACCGGGCTGGGCTGCAGCTTTTGGCCGCGGCCGGCTGGCCGGTCCGGTTGAGTATAAACAGCAACGATATGATGTGAGCTAGCGAGTAACGCCTGTAAATGACAGGCGGCGAAATCCGGCGTACCGGCAAAAATAATACGTAAAGGCGTGGTCACTTTGAGTCCTGTTTACAGCGCGTGGCGCTCAGCCAGTTTGGCTTCTTTTTCCAGTTTCTTGCGGATCCGATCCCGTTTTAACGGTGACAGATAATCGATAAACAGCTTACCGATTAAATGATCCAGTTCGTGCTGTAAACAGATCGCCAATAAGCCGTCGGCTTGTAACTCAAACCAGTTACCGTCGATATCCTGAGCTTTGACTGTAACGATTTTCGCCCGTGATACCGAAGCATAGTTTTGCGGCACCGATAAACAGCCTTCCTCATAGCTGGTCTCGCCATCATGAGCGATGATTTCCGGGTTAATAAAGACCTGCGGCTGATTGCGATCTTCTGACAAATCAATGACGACAACACGCAGATGCACATTAACTTGCGTAGCGGCTAAACCGATACCGTTTTCATCGTACATGGTTTCCAGCATGTCTTTGACCAGCTGACGAATTTCAGCGTTAACCTCTGCCACTGGCTTAGCAATGGTGCGTAAACGCTCATCCGGAAAATGTAATACTTTTAAAACTGCCATAACACCTACAAAATATGCTTTAATTAGTTCGCTGTGGTATGTTTTAATTTTAGCCATTATTGCGCTTTAATAACAGCTTAGCGTGTAATTAATAAAAACAGTATAAAGTTAAGGATGCGGGCATGCTGAAAAAAATAACACTGACACTGGCGGCCTTGTTATGCTGGTTTTCTGCAGCGGTAACAGCGGATGTGTTGCAGGTGCGCCCCGATGCGCCGGCAACTTACACCGTGAAACAGGGTGATACGCTGTGGGATATTTCCGGGATCTATCTTGATCAGCCCTGGCGTTGGCCGGAATTATGGCAAATGAACCCGCAGGTCGACAATCCGCATCTGATCTATCCGGGCGATGTATTAACCCTAACCTTTGACAGCCAGGGTCGCCCGCGTTTAGCACTAAGTAGTAAAAAGGCAATGCGCCTTACGCCACAAGGTCGCACTATCCATAAAAATCCCGATGCGATTGCAACTTTACCATTGGGCATTATCCGGCCTTTCTTAACTTACGACCAGGCGCTATCTGAGCAGCAGATTGATGCCTTACCCTATATCCTGGGCAGTGATACCGTAGCGAAGAGCGCCAACGATACCAGCCGGCTCTACGTTAATAGCCAGCTTATTGAAGGAGCCGCTTATGCGGTATACCGTCCGGGCCGTAGCTATGTCGATCCGGACAGTGGCGAAATATTAGGCTTTGAAACCCGCTTAATCGCGACCGCGCGCGCGGTGAGAGCGGGTTCGGCGGGCAGCGAAACCCAACAAATGATCCCGGCGTCTTTGGACGTGCTGTCGGTGGTGCGTGAAATTCGTCAGGGCGATAAAATCATCCCGGCTTACGAGCAACAAATGCTGCCTGCGCAGTTTATTATGACAAAACCCGAAACAGATATCGTTGGTCGCATCATTGCTAGTACGTCAGATTTACGTGAGTTTGCCCGAATGGACGTCGTGGTACTTAATCAGGGGCAAGAGCAACTGCGTGCCGGCCATATGTTAGGTATTTACCGCCAGTCTCCGTCAGTGGTCGACAGTGGTACGAAACCGGTCTATCTCGAGGATGCCAGTAAATTACAGAAAGTGATGCGTGACTTTGGCGGTAGAGTGTTAGACATGCCACAGGAGAAAGTTGGAGAGTTAATGGTCTTTAAAGTGGCAGAAAAAGTCAGTTTTGCCATCGTAACCCAAACCGAGCGGCCGATTCGGGTCGGAGATATCGTCAGTAATTTGTAGTAGTTCTAACCAGGGAGCCAGCATGCGATGGATTCGTTGCAACACTGGCTTGCGGTAGCGAGTGTACATGGTCTTGATGGTCATCGCCTTCGTGAGCTAACCCAACATATCGACCTTGCAGCCTTAACCAGATTACCTGCAAGCACCCTGCAACAACTGGGCTTAACAGCGAAACAAGCCCAGCTGCTTTGTTATCAAAGCCAACCCTGGGTCGAACAAGCGCTGCATTGGCAAGCTGAAAGCCCACAGCATCACTTACTTTGCTTCGATGATCCCCGTTATCCCCTGCTGTTAAAAGAAACGCCGCATCCACCGGCTGTGCTCTTTGTGAAGGGCGATGCTGAGCTGTTACAACAGGCACAAATTGCGATGGTCGGCAGTCGCTCACCGACGCCGGGTGGCCGGCAAATTGCCCGCCAGTTTGCGGCTGAACTCAGTACGCAGGGGATGGTGATTACCAGCGGCATGGCACAGGGAATTGATAGTGAGAGTCATCTGGGGGCACTGGAGGCGGGTGGCAAGACTATAGCGGTACTGGGTCATGGCCTGCGGCAAATCTATCCGGTAGGCAATCGGGCGCTGGCCGGCAGAATAGTGCAGCACGGAGCCTTAGTCAGTGAGTATTTTCCGGATGTACGCGCCCGGGCAGAGTTTTTTCCGCAGCGTAACCGCATTGTCGTCGGGCTAAGTACTGGTACCCTGGTGGTGGAGGCGGCGCTGCGCAGCGGTTCCTTAATCAGTGCCCATCTGGCGGTACAGTACAACCGCGAAGTCTTTGCCGTGCCTGGCGCCTTGTTTAATACTCAGGCCGCTGGTTGCCATTATCTGATCCAACAGGGTGCTAAACTTGTCACCTCCGTGGCCGATATCCTGGAAGAGCGGGCGCTGTTTGCCGATAACGGTTTAGCCAAAACGGAAAAAAATCCTGAAATCAGCTTGTCTGAACAGCAGTTGTTAGCTAACGTAGGAGATGAGCCTATTGCCACTGATCAGTTGGCAGAACGCTCCGGCATGTCAGTAACAGACGTATCCATTGCCTTGCTGCAACTAGAACTTGCAGGCAGGGTAGCAGTAGTCCCCGGTGGTTACATAAGAGTGAGGAGTGCCTGAAGATGTTTGATATCCTCGTTTATCTGTTCGAAAATTACATCCACAACGAAGCCGATGTTTATGTGAACCATGCGGATCTGACCAAAGAGCTCAGTAAAGCCGGTTTTCACGATGATGATATTTTCCGTGCGCTGAAGTGGCTGGACCGCCTGTCAGCGTTGCAGGAAAATCATATCAAGCCCTATCTGACCAAGGCGGTCAGTACTGCTACCCGGATTTATACGGCAGAAGAATATCGGAAAATCGATACTGCCGGTCAGGGTTTCCTGATGTTTCTGGAGCAAATCAATGTGCTGGATGCGACCACCCGGGAAATGGTGATCGATCGGGTGATGGATTTAGATGCTGCCAGCATCAGTCTGGAAGATTTAAAGTGGGTAGTGCTGATGGTGCTGTTCAATGTACCAGGTAAAGAAACCGCCTACGCCCAGATGGAAGATTTAATCTTTGACGAAGTGGACGGCCCGCTGCATTAAGCTAAGGCACCACTTTACGCTTATCTAGAGATCATATAGACGGATGTCTGATCATAACCCGCTGTTTCAGTTACCACAGCACGCCGAACCCTGCCCGCAATGCGGGCAGCCTTTAGTTATTCGCTCCGGTAAAAGCGGCCCTTTTCTGGGCTGTAGCAGTTATCCGGCCTGCGACTATCTGAAGCCACTACATCAGCATGATAATACGGTGGTCAAGATCCTGGAGGATGAACCCTGCCCGGAATGTGCCGCGCCGCTGGCGGTGAAGCACGGCCGTTATGGCATGTTTATCGGTTGTACCCGTTACCCGGATTGCCATTTTGTGGTACACGAAGAAGCGTCAGCCAGTAGCAGCATTGCTTGTCCGCAGTGCCAGCAAGGTCAGTTAACAGAGCGGCTGAGCAAGTTTGGTAAAACCTTTTGGGGCTGTAACCGTTATCCGGATTGCCGCTTTCTGGTTAATGATGCGCCGCAGCTTGGAACTTGTCAGTTCTGTCAGTTTCCACTGTTGCTGCAAAAGAAGAGCGGCCTGTATTGTGCCGCTAAAGGTTGTCAGAAAAAGCAGCCGGCAAAGGCTGGCTAGAGCACCAGATGGTGCTCTCGGTTATAGCTGCTGTAGCATCTGTTCCAGTTCGGGGAAGGTGGCGGCGGGTAACAGGTCAATCAGCTGGGCAAAGCGGGCCTTTAACTCTGCGGTGCTGTTGGCAGATAAATTAATATGTCCCATTTTACGCCCGGCGCGCTTGGTTTTACCGTACCAGTGTAAGCCCAGCGCCGGTAGTTCGAGGATACTGTTCGGGACCTGATCTTCGCCAAGGATATTAACCATCAGCGTAGGCCGGATCAAAGCCGTACTGCCCAATGGCAAACCACACACAGCCCGTAAATGATTTGCAAACTGGCAACAGTCAGCGCCTTGCTGTGTCCAGTGGCCGGAGTTATGCACCCGCGGTGCCAGTTCATTGACCAGCAGCTTACCCTGTACATCGAAGAACTCGATAGCCAACACCCCAACATAGTTCAGTTGCTCGGCGACGGCGGTAAACATTTGCTCCGCTTGCTGTTGTAGTGCGGTGTCTAGCGGGCGAGCCAGCGACACACTGAGTACGCCATTAACATGGTGGTTCTCTGTCAGCGGATAAACCTTGATCTCGCCATGGCGGTTCCGGGCACCGACCAGTGAGACTTCACGGTCAAAACGAATAAACTGCTCGGCAACTATGGCCTGCTGCGGATCCGCTGCTAAGAACGCCGCCAATTCTTGCCATAATGCCGGCGCGGCTGCCGCGTCTTTTAACCGCCATTGTCCCTTGCCATCGTAGCCGGCCAGCGCACTTTTAAATACCAGTGGCAAACCCAATTGCGCGATAGCGGCGTTAAAGTCCGTTTCGTTATTGATCACAGTAAAGGCACTGGTTGCGACACCCGCGGTTTGTAACAGGCTTTTTTCCAGCCGGCGATCGCCGCCAACCTGAATGGCCTGCGCACCGGGTAAAAACTTACCGCTTTGCTGGCATTGTGCTAACACCGGCAGTGGAATATGCTCAAATTCAGCCGTTACGACATCGGCATCGACCAGCGCTTGTGCCAAACCGTTACCCAGTAATTGCTGGGTCAATGGATGCACAATATTGTCGCTGTTCACATCATAAGCACTGATGCTGATATTCAGCGGCGCACCTGCCAGCGCCATCATCCGGGCCAGCTGCCCGGCGCCTAAAACTAATACTTTCATAGTGGAACCTGTGCTGGATCCGGTTGGCTTAATACGCTTTCGGTTTGGGCGGCGCGGAAGGCATCAATTTGCTGCATTAAGGCCGCGTCTGAGGTGGCAAGAATTTGCGCCGCTAGCAAGCCAGCATTGGCAGCACCGGCTTCGCCGATGGCCAGGGTGCCGACTGCAACACCTTTGGGCATCTGGACTATTGATAGCAGCGAATCAATGCCTTTTAAGGCTTTCGATTGTACCGGCACACCCAGTACCGGCAGGCTGGTAAAAGCAGCGGCCATACCAGGCAGGTGTGCCGCGCCGCCGGCACCGGCAATAATCACTTTTAAACCGCGGCTGGCGGCTGAGCTGGCATACTCGGCCAGCAGTTGTGGCGTACGGTGTGCGGAAACCACCCGGGTTTCATAGGCAATACCAAACCGGTCCAGCATATCTGCTGCGAGTTTCATGGTAGGCCAATCAGACGTTGAACCCATGATAATACCAACCTGCATAGTGGTTTCCTTCTCTGTACGTAATGAACATCGGGCCGTAAAGCGGTATTATACCCGTCATCGGCAACTGAAGAAAATTTTTAGTACAGCAGCGCTGCCAGACAGCCCGCTGACTCAGACAGTCAGGAGTATTGATGCAACCCTATCAAACCCAGTTAGCGCAGGTGCAGGCATTCTTAATGGCGCTGCAGGATCAGATTTGCCAACAATTACAGCAGGCTGACGGTGGCGCGGCCTTTGTAGAAGATGCCTGGCAGCGGGCAGAGGGGGGCGGTGGTCGCAGCCGGGTCCTCACCGGAGGCCAAGTCTTTGAGCAGGCAGGGGTGAATTACTCGCACGTCTTTGGTGCGCAAATGCCTGCCTCGGCCACAGCACACCGACCGGAGCTGGCCGGGCGTAATTTCAATGCCTGCGGCGTATCCTTGGTGATTCACCCGCATAACCCATATCTGCCAACCACGCATGCTAATGTCAGGTTTTTTATTGCCGAAAAGGAAGGCGCTGAGCCAGTGTGGTGGTTCGGCGGAGGCTTTGACCTGACGCCCTATTATCCATTTGAAGAAGATGTGATCCATTGGCATCAAACGGCGAAACAGGCCGTGGATCCCTTTGGCGCTAATTACTACCCAGACTACAAGAAATGGTGTGATGACTATTTCTATCTCAAACACCGCGGCGAAACCCGTGGTGTCGGCGGTTTATTTTTCGATGATCTTAATGCACCGGGTTTTGAGCAAAGCTTTGCCTTAATGCGAGCGGTCGGCGAGGCGTTCTGCCAGGCTTACTTACCTATAGTGGCTAAGCGCAAAGACATCCCCTATGGCGAGCGCGAGCGGCAGTTCCAGCTATACCGGCGTGGCCGTTACGTCGAATTTAATCTGGTATATGACCGTGGCACCCTGTTTGGCTTACAAAGTGGTGGCCGTACCGAGTCGATTTTAATGTCGATGCCGCCACTGGTACGTTGGCAATATGGTTATCAGCCGGAGCCGGGCAGCCCGGAAGCCTTACTCTACGAACGCTATTTAAAACCGCAGGATTGGTTAGGCGAGCTTAAGCGATAAATGTGATCTGAGCTGTGATCAACAAAGCTGCGGCAGTGTCCGGAGTTTGACTGCAGCTAAACTGGTTTGACCCGACTTTAAATATCGCCAAATATACAGGCCCTGAGTACTGCGAAAGCTAATACTGTACTCAGGTATTACTGCACTTCATAAAATCAATGTCACATTTTGCAAAGTAAAGCCGTCTTATTCTTACAGTTGAAGCAAAACTTCCTAATGGACACCCAGATATCGTGACCGATGACCTAGTCAGAGCCGCTCAGCGCGGGCACTTACCTGCTTTGAAATTGCTGTACCAACAATATGCAAGTGGTGTTTTAAGGCTGGTAACCGGGATCTTGGGCTCGGTTGAAGATGGCCGCGATCTCACGCAGGAGATCTTTATAAAAGCTTTTGAGAAGTTACCAGAGCTGCAAAACGTCGCTGCCTTTGCTGGCTGGTTGAAGCAACTTAGCTCAAGAATGGCAATTGATCAGTTGCGGCGAAAGTCTGATTGGGCGCAGCCGGAGATATTGGAGCTGATAGAAGCGCCGGATGACTGGGTGCAAGCCTGTGATTTACTCACCCAACTTGATGATGTAGAAGAATTACTGCGTGTTTTAAGTACAAGTGAGCGAGCTCTGGTGTGGCTATTTGCCGTTGAAGGTTATCGACATGATGAGTTAGCCACGTTGATGGCAACGTCTGAAATGGCAGTCAGACAGCGCTATCGCAGAGCGATTGTGAAGTTAAAAGCAACATTAATTAATAAGGTCAGTCATGAAACAGCAAGAAGACTTTAGTAAGTTGCTCGCGGATAAACTCCGGGCAACACATGAACCACTTGTGGCTGATGAAGCGCTTTGGCAGGCCATAGCCGCTAAAGTGACGACGCAATCACAGCGCAGGGCATGGCCATGGTATAGCTTGGCGGCAAGTTTGGCGGTAATTGCGTTCTGGACATATCTTGGCGCAAACCCTGCGCAAAACATGTCAGGCCATACACCGCAAATAGCACTTATTAGTCTGGATGCTGAATTGCAACATCTGCTGTTAACTGAACCCGATTCGGTGGAGGTTGCACTCTTGCTGGAAAAACGTAAAGCCATGCAAATTAACTTACCCGGGAGCATTGAATTATGAAAAATCATCTGACAGCAATACTACTTTTACCTGTTATGTTCTCGGCGGTAGCTGAACAGACTATTGATTACCAAAAGCAGGTTGAATTATTGCAGCAAGTACAAAAAGCGCTGTTGAGTTCAGGTATAACAAACAAAGACGGTCCTCTGCTTATAGAAGAGCCATCGAGAAGTATCTATCACTTTGGCGCAATATTAGATGCTAAGTTTGTCGTTGTGGCTGTAACACCTGAGTCCGATGCAGCAAAGTTAGGGCTTAAGGAAGGAGATAAATTGCTCGCTATTAATCAGCAGCGCGTGTCCGACAGCAATCTGGCCGATATTTTGGCAAAAATCAATGAATTAGCCGATGATGATGCACTGAGCGTGCAACTTTTGAGGGCTGACAAACAACTTAACCTAAAAGGCACTGTTAGCCGGCAGGCGCTTCCCGGATGGCGTCTGGAGTTACTTGCGGCTGGTCAACAGAACGAGTTGCCTGCATCTACAAGTTGTGGCTATGTTTCAGTATTTTATAATACTCCTACAAGCTTACGACGTCATCCGGTAAAAATAAATGAAATTGACACTATTGGCTTTAGAGCCGGTTTTTCTTATAAACGAACTCATGAAGTGATAAAGGTTCCGGTAGGAGAAATACAAATCACATTACAGGAACATATCCCCGGTAATATCTTGTCGCGCTATCGCGGCGATCTACGAGCGCGTAACTTCGGTTCTGTAAAAACGCTTACGCTAAAAGTGGAACCAGACACCGTTTATCACCTGGCGGCAGAATATTTTCCAAACCCAAATGATCGCAGCAGCAGAGATGCCTATTGGCAACCCGTTGTCTGGAAAACTACAGCGCGCGATTGTAACTAAGACTCCAATCAACAATTGATCATATGACTCGCCAGTTGCCCAATCGACTGGCGAATACCATCACGCAGCATTTTGTTTTCTACCACCTCATCTAACGCCTGCTCCATACAGAACATCCACTGATCTCTGAGTTGCTGATTGACTGTAAAGGGTAGGTGGCGGGCACGCAGCCGCGGATGGCCATATTTCTGCTCGAACAGGGCCGGGCCGCCAAGCCAGCCGGATAAGAACTCAAAAAACTTTTGCCGGATACCATCCAGCGGCAGTGGGTGGATGGCGTACAACTCTTTGGCTTCCGGTGCGGTTGCCATAATATCGTAAAAGCGATTTGCCAGCGCCCGCACTGCCGTTTCCCCTCCCATTAGCTGGTAAGGGGTTTGCCCGGGTGTCGGATGTGCCGTATTATCCTGATTGCTGGTTTTTTTACTGAACATTTGGACTAACTTTTTAAAAGGCATAAATAAAGTGGACCGTTACGCTGTGTTTGGAAATCCGATAGGGCATTCAAAATCACCCTTTATTCACCGTCTGTTCGCACAGCAAACGGCAGAGTCGATGCAATACGAGGCCATTCTAGCACCAGTCGACGGCTTTGCCGAACACTGGCATGCTTTTGTGGCAGCTGGCGGAAAGGGCGGCAATATCACTGTACCTTTTAAAGAACAAGCATTTCATCTGGCTGAACAGTTAACCGCAAGAGCCAGCGCAGCTGGCGCCGTCAATACTCTATACTTTGATTCAAGTGGCCAACTATGGGGCGACAATACCGATGGTATTGGTCTGGTGACGGATCTGCAGCGGCTTGGCATAACACTAAAAGCAAAGCGGGTGCTGTTACTGGGCGCCGGTGGGGCCAGTCGCGGTGTGATAGGTCCGCTATTGGCGGCCGGTGTGAGTGAGGTGATCCTCGCCAACCGTACAGTCGAAAAAGCACAGGCTATCGCAGCGAGTTTTCCGGGAAAGGTCATAGCTTGTGCCTTAACGGCGATCCCAGACCTGGCGTATCAACTGATCATTAATGCTACCTCATCTGGGTTAACCGGTGCACGTCCTGAGTTAGCTGCGCAGCACCTGGCCAGCTGTGAGTTGGCTTATGATATGTTGTACGGTAAGACGCCGACCCCGTTCTTAATTTGGTGTCAGCAGCAGGGTGTACCAAAGATAGCTGATGGTCTGGGTATGTTGGTCGGGCAAGCAGCGGAAGCTTTTCGGATCTGGCGTGGCAAGCTACCGGAGGTGGCGCCGGTACTGCAGGCGTTAAGCGCGGAGCTCGGGCGATGAACCAACAGTTAATTTTCAACAATGACTTTTCGATTGCCAGCAACGCAGCGGCTATTAGCTTTAGTTGCCTGGTAGCGGGACTAAAAGTTCGCTGTTTTATTCTGATCCCCGCGACACAGAGCGCTGCGGATTTTCTGCAGCAAGTGCAGGCCGATAGCTTTTATTGGGAAGATGTAGCAGAGGCCGCGATTGCGACAGATGCATATAATAGTGCCGGTGAGATCTGGCTAACCGGCAACGATTAATCTCGGTATGAGCTAGCCAGCCAGGTACTCGTTTTTCAGTTGCACATAATTGCTGGCAGATTCTGTTAGAAAGGCTTTCTCATTATCATTAAGCGGACGTGCCTGTTTCGCAGGGCTGCCAACATACAGATAACCACTTTGTAGTCTTTTACCTGGTGGTACTAAACTACCGGCACCGATAATGACATCATCTTCGACAATAACGTCATCCATCACGATAGCACCCATTCCAATCAAGATGCGGTTACCCAGGGTACAGCCATGCAGCATCACCTTATGGCCTACGGTAACATCTTCGCCAATTATAAGTGGCGAACCTTCCGGCTTGCCGTTGCTCGGTCTGGATAAATGTAATACTGAACCGTCCTGCACATTAGTGCGGGCGCCAATGCGGATATAGTTAACATCCCCCCGCGCAACAACTAAGGGCCAGATACTGACATCTTTAGCCAACACGATATCGCCAACCAGTACGCTTGACTCATCCACATAAACGCCTTCTGCCAGAGTCGGCAATACACCTTTATAAGCTCTTATTGTCATCATTTCCTCCAGTGCTGCGTTATTATGCAGTAAATGTTCTAAAAAAGCGCTTTTCGCTGCATTTTTCTGCGAACGATCTAAAAACCCGAAGTTTTCTCTAAACTCTGCTTGCAGCCTCGTTAAAACTCCCTATAATGCGCGCCATGACATGCGGGGCGCGTAGCCGGGTGCTGCGCTAAACCAGCTTAGCTGGCAAGCCGGGTGAGAAAACGAAGCGCTCAAAAATCTTGAAAAAGACGCTTGACAGCAACGTTTAAATCACTAAAATGGCCGCCTCGCTTCAGGGTGCTGATGAAAGCCCCGAAAAGCAGAGTGAAGCAGTAGGT
>NZ_AKKU01000019.1 GCF_000272005.1 Alishewanella agri BL06
GATAGAGCAAACAGTGTTAACGTTAAATGTGAGTTTAACGCAGGATGTTTTGCTTAGTGCGAGCCGCAGAGCGAGCGAATGAGGGAGTGTACAAGTAGTACATGACCGAATAAGCGAGTGAGCAGCGAAGCAATAAGGAAAACAGACAGTTAAAATTGGTCTGTAGCTCAGGTGGTTAGAGCGCACCCCTGATAAGGGTGAGGTCGGTAGTTCGAGTCTACTCAGACCAACCAATTCGCCGCCAGGCGTTGTTGCAGCAAACCTCACATACGAAAGTATGCTTCGGTTTACTGCGCCTAGCCTGACAACGAATAGAGAGCAAAGACCATAGAAAGACTTATTGCGATGATTTTTGCTTTAGGCAAGGCATGCGACGAACGAGTGAGGGAGTGTACATCAGGTACATGACCGAGTGAGTGAGGAAGCATAACGCGGCATAAAGGAAAAAGCAGAAGCAAGAAGAGGGGTTATAGCTCAGCTGGGAGAGCGCCTGCCTTGCACGCAGGAGGTCAGCGGTTCGATCCCGCTTAACTCCACCAACACCTTTTATGCGTTGTTGCAGCGAACATCACATACCTAAGTATGCTTCGGTTCACCGGGCCTAGCCTAAAAGCCGTTGGTTACACTGATAATGATTGCTCTGGAAATTCAAATATAAGCACTTAGTTTTAAGTTTTTAT
>NZ_AKKU01000020.1 GCF_000272005.1 Alishewanella agri BL06
CTGGTTTCAAGATGAAGCGAGAATTGGTCAACAAAATACGACTACCCGTTTATGGGCTAAAACCGGCTCGCGTCCCCGCGCGGTGAGGCAACAACAATTTGAGTATGCGCATCTTTTCGGTGCCATTTGCCCTGCAACCGGCGCAACGGAAGCCTTGATAGTTCCCTTTCTGAGCAAAGACGTGATGAAAAAGCACTTAGCGCAAATTTCAGTGGTAACGGCAACAGACCGATTTGCAGTTGTCGTGATGGATGGCGCAGGTTGGCATACCGAAGATATTGCCGATGACTTCGATAATCTGGCGATTTTAAAACTGCCACCGTATTCACCAGAACTCAATCCGATAGAGCAGGTGTGGAGTTGGCTGCGGCAACATCATTTAGCAAACCGTTGTTTTGAAAACTACGAGGCCATTGTGGATGCGTGTAGCGAAGCCTGGAACAGTTTTATCAGCGATACCGCTCGGGTGATCAAGATGTGCTCAAGAGACTGGGCGGTATTGAACAAACTTTAAGATGGAATGGTATAACTATTTGCGGATCAAATTGCCATTAAGATCAAAGCTCCATTCGGCAGGGCCAAGCTCTGCGAGCAATGCCGATACCTCTGCTAATGGCCTGGCGGCGATAAATTGCTTTTGGGTATCAAGAAAGATCAGCCATTCACTGGCTTGTTTGGCGATATCCTGTTCATTAAATTGGCTATGCATACCCATATAGACTGGCATTACGCTACGCCAGCCTTGTTCCAGCCGGAAGATGTAACGACTCTGATAGTCGGGGTGCAAAAAATTAGCCTGTTCGATCGCATTGAGTTGGCTGCGATCAAATACTTTAGCAACAGCAACACTGCTGGACCGTTGTAAGTAACCGCGCAGTAGTTGTAGCTGTTTAGTATCATCTGCTTCGCTGCGGTTTTCCGTGAGACTGCGTGCCATTGGCTCGGCGATCTCCAATGCAAACAACTGTAATTCGTAATAGTCCAGATTCTCACGAAAACGGATAAATTCGTCGCAGTTACCTGCTTCAAGAGGATCTCTAGGCTGTAGGCGTTGCCAGTCACCGGCTTGTTGGCTGGCGAACAGGAAATCCTGATATGGCAGCTGCAGCTTGGCCTCGATCGCCGAGCGTAACAGCTGCAAATCCGGTAAACCGGCCTGACGGTAGTCACGTTGTGATTGGCATGCTTCATATTGCACGCTTAGTACACTATGAGCTTGCTGCGCTGCCAAGGCGGCCTGGAGCAGGCTGCGCTCGGACTGGCTAAGGTGTTCCAGGCTTGGTTGGCTGGTGGCAAGTAATAACGATAACAGACTAAGCATAAGGGCTCCGCAAATTTTCCTGACTGTACCAGCTTTCGGCAGCCAGCCCCACTATTTCTGCGCTGTTTAATGATGTTTGGCGACGCTTTGCTGCATCAGTTTAATAATGGCGGCTTTACCGGCGAGTTGAAAACGCCTGGCAAGCAGTGACCAGGGCTGTCTTTGCCAGCAGCGGGCGATAAAGACAGCAGTTGCCAGCGGATCTAACTGTAACCGGTACTGGTTAAACCAATAGACCAGCAAGGTTGAAACCAGTTCATAAGGTCGTTGCCCGTTGGCAAACAAGCTAAGTTGCTGCAGCTCGGCAGGGCTAAGGATACGCAGTGGCGGTTTAATTAGCTGCAGCAGTAAAGCGGGCTGCAGATCCGACGGGTATTCGCTGAGTTCCAGATACAGTCGCTGCGAAAAATGTTCCGCCAGATGGCTAACAATATCCTCATCACCTTTTAAGGCTTTAC
The DNA here is from genome assembly GCF_000272005.1 of Alishewanella agri BL06. Lineage (GTDB taxonomy): Bacteria > Pseudomonadota > Gammaproteobacteria > Enterobacterales > Alteromonadaceae > Alishewanella > Alishewanella agri. The sequence goes on from NZ_AKKU01000020.1 coordinate 1,780, forward strand.
ATACCAGTACCGAGGGTTCGGCGCTGGCTTTATCCAGTTGTTGACCGAGGCGGATTGGCAAAAAAGCATTGCGCTGCCAAAAACCTAATAAGCTCGGCGTGGCGCCAAAGCTACTACCAAGATAATGATAACCACGGCGGCTAAGTTCATAACTGACCAATTGCAGTAGCTGGCTACCCAGCCCTAGCTGTTGTAAGCCGGGCACTATGGCGATGCGCATAATGCGCGCCAGTTTTAGGCACGCCAATCCGGGCTCGGCAAGATGAAAGGCCAGACTTTGCGCCAGCAGATGCCCCTGTACCCGCCGCTTGCCCTGATAGATCTGCTCTGCCAGTTCGGCGCTAAACTCGCCTTCGCTGCTAAGCAACATACAGCCAAGTAATTGGCCGTTTTGCTCCAGGGTATACACTGCGAGAGCAGCATTTTCTATTAACGCCAGTAAATCTTTAACCTGGGTTTGATAGTGGGCAAAGCTGAGCAAGGCAAAGACCTGCTGCAGCTTTTCCGGCTCAGCCAGCCAGTCGTGATGTTGATAATGCTTTAACAGCACAGCTTGAGTACTGTCGTATGCGGGTTCGGGCAAGTCCAGTTTTAGCAGAAAGCTGTGCCGGATTAACTGTTCCAGCGGATCCTGTGCTTGATAGCGGATTGGCTCGGTTAAGCGTAGCTGCCGCCAGTCAGGACATTGTTGCGCTAAATAAGGCTGAAACCTTAACTGAAAACCCCGGCCTGTGCCTTCGTAACCATGCTCGGTGCTGGCAAACACCAAGCGACTATAGTGATTAACCAGCTGTTGTAATTGCGGGGCCGGCAGGGCTGCCGCTTCATCCACCAGCACCAGATCAGCGACTGGCAGCTCAGCCAATAACTGGTCAATCGCGATAAACTGCAGTGCTTTTTGTTGCGCTTGCTGGACCTGACTGGCGAAGTGCGCAAGGGCAACACTGGCCTGAAGCTTGGAGGGGGCCGTGATCAGGATGCGTTGTTTACCCTGCTTAGCCAGCTCTGCTGCGGCCAGCCCCAGCGCAGCCGACTTACCACAGCCGCGATCGGCAGTTAATACCAGCGGGCGACGGCGATGGCCTGTTACTACTTTTACAATAGCCGCCACGGCTGTCTGCTGCCCGGCAGTTTTAAAAGGCGGCTGGCACTCAGCCGCCACAGCTAGCGGGGGAAAAATGGGTTGTTGCAGGATTTGAATATCGCCATCCGCTGTAAGTTGGGCGTGCAACAGATTGGCTTGTTGCAAAGTATTGCGCCAAAAAGCAGTAAAGCCTTGCGCGCCGGCCGGCGGGGTCAGTGGGTAGGATAATAACGGCTGATGGTCCGGATTGGGCTGCGCCAGCCAGCCATCGGTTGGCGGTGTCAGCAGCAGCCACAAGCCACCGGCTTTTAAGGCGCCACTGGCGGCGGCGATCTGATCGCCGTTAAAGCCGCTACAGGCGTTAATTACCAACCAGTCACATTCGGTACCCAGCAACTGATGCGCTTTCGCCTGCTTAAGCGCTGTGCACTGCTCCGGAGCCTCACTCCCCAGCCACCAACAATGCTCTGGCGCAAACTGCGCCAGCATTTGGTTGGCAAGGTGCAATAAGGCGGCAGGCTCACCTTGCAGCCATACTGGCAGCCGTACCCGCTGTGCAGCGGCCTGCTGTAATAACTGGCCGAGCTGCTGCAGTCGCATTTAGATTGCTTCCAGCCGGGCGTATGCGGTCATCAGCCATTTACTGCCCAACTGATCAAAGTTGACCTGAATGCGCGATTGCGGGCCGCTGCCTTCGTAATTAAGGACAGTGCCTTCGCCAAACTTTTCATGCAGCACCCGTTGCCCGAGCTTAAAGCCGGTGTTTTCAAAGGCGCTATGACTGGCGGCACCGCTAAAGCGGTTATTAACCAGCGGCCGGCTAACCTGTGTGGTTAAACGGATTTCTTCGACACACTCGGCCGGTAGCTCGCGTAAAAAGCGCGACGGTTTCGGATATTGCTCCTGGCCGTATAAACGGCGGCTTTGGGCATGGCATAAATACAACTTTTGCATGGCGCGGGTCATGCCGACATAACAGAGGCGCCGCTCTTCCTCCAGCCTTACCGGATCATCACCGCTTTGCTGGCTGGGGAACAGCCCTTCCTCGAGGCCACACACAAATACTAATGGGAACTCCAGGCCTTTGGCGGTGTGCAATGTCATCAGCTGTACGGCATCGGAATGCTCTTCTGCCTGATATTCACCCGCTTCCAGCGCCGCCTGAGATAAAAACGCCGACAGCGGGCTCATTTCTTCCAGCAGTGGGCTGTCGAAGTTCTGGCAGGCGGTGATCAGCTCGTTTAAGTTTTCAATCCGGGTTTGGGCTTTCTCGCCTTTTTCCGCCAGATACATGGCATAGAGCCCGGATTGTTTGATCACATGTTCGGCCTGCTCATGCAGTGGCAGCTCGGTCAGCTCAGCATCCAATTGGCCAATTAACTGCATAAATTGCGCGATGGCATTCGCCGCACGGCCACTAAGCTGCTTTTGCTGCAACAGTTGCTCTAATGCCTGCCACAGCGTCTGCCCCTGCGCGCGCGCTTGCTGCCGTACTTTATCCAGGGTGGTATCACCGATACCGCGGGCCGGCGTATTGATAATCCGCTCCAGCGCCGCGTCATCCTGACGGTTGTTAATGAGCCGCAGATAAGACAGCGCATCTTTAATTTCCTGTCGTTCATAGAAGCGCAGGCCGCCATAGATGCGATAATGTAAACCATCCTGAATTAACGCCTCTTCCAACACCCGTGACTGGGCGTTATTACGATACAGAATGGCGGTATCGGTGAGCGGATTACCCTTGTTATGCCAGTCGCGGATACGGCTGACAATAAAGCGGGCTTCATCCAGTTCGTTAAAGGCGGTATACAGCGAAATACTTTCGCCTTCGCTACCGTCGGTCCACAGATCTTTGCCAAGCCGGCTTTGGTTATTGCTGATCACCGCATTGGCAGCTTTCAAAATTGTTGCAGTGGAGCGGTAGTTTTGCTCCAGGCGGATGGTATCCGCCCCGTCAAAATCTTTTAAAAACTGCTGGATATTTTCAACGCGGGCACCGCGCCAACCGTAGATCGACTGATCATCGTCACCGACAATCATTACCTTAGCGCTGCTGCCGGCCAGCAATCGCAGCCACTGGTATTGAATGGCGTTGGTATCCTGAAACTCATCGACCAGAATATGGCGGAAACGCTGCTGATAGTGACCGCGCACCTCGGAATTCTGCTTTAACAGTTCAAAGCTGCGCAGCAAGATTTCGGCAAAATCGACCAGACCGGCGCGATCACACATTTCCTGATACGCGGCATAGATCTTAATCATTTGCGCCAGGCTGTAATCACCACCGGCGTCCAGCATACCCGGGCGTTGGCCTTCATCTTTACGCGCATTGATAAACCACTGCAGCTGTTTGGCTGGCCAGTGCTTTTCATCCAGATTCAGCGCTTTTAATACCCGCTTCACCAGCCTTAACTGGTCGTCAGAATCGATGATCTGAAAGCCCTGCGGTAAACCGGCTTCCTGATAATGGGCGCGCAGCATACGGTGTGACAGGCCATGAAAGGTGCCCATCCACAGATTATTCAGGCTGACGCCAATGGTGCTTTCAATCCGGGCGCGCATTTCCTGCGCCGCTTTATTGGTAAAGGTGACGGCCAGCAAACTGTAGGGCGCAACCCGCTCTACCTGCATTAACCAGGCTAAGCGATGCACCAGCACCCGGGTTTTACCACTACCGGCTCCGGCCAGTACCAGCATATGTTGCGGGGGTGCCGCTACCGCATCGCGTTGTTTATCATTTAGCCCGTCCAGCAGGTAAGAAACATCCATTAGTTGGCCTCGTTTACTTAGTATCGGGGCATTATAACAGCCAGCAGCGGGGCGCCAAGTCAGAGGGGGTGATTTAGTGGATAAATAACCAGTTGCTACCTCCTGACATGTATTGGAAAGCCTTTATTTAGGCAGGGTAGTGGTGCACAAATCATGCGCCTTGAGAGGGTGGTATTTATATGATAGGTTCAAGTTGTTAATTTTTGGGCAAATAAAGAATAGAAACACCTTGTTGTGTTGGCCAACTAAAATGGTACGCATGGAAATTTAAGGGAGTAAATTAATGCAAGGTTTAAATGGATGGCAGAGAATCTATATTGTCATCGTTGTTAGTTGGCTAAGTTATCTGGCTTATATCGCATATTCCCAGTTTACTGTGGCCGAGAGCAGAATTGCTGAATTACAAGCAGCTGTAGAGCGTTATCAAAACCATCAGGAAGATACAACAGTCTTAGCAAATGGCAGTGTTATAACGCACCATCTTTCAGGCCCAGGCCCTGAACAATGGCTCGCTAACTACCAAGCGCAACTTACACAAGTTACCGAGGCTAAGCGACAAAACCTGATTTTTATTTTGGTATTAGCGACACTACCACCGCTATTAATCTATCTGATACTCAGTTGGATTGTGGCCGGCTTTCGTCAACATAAACCGCGTGCTAGCTAGCATCCAGAAGGGCGGCAAGCTGTGCCAGCTCGGTCAGGCGCAGATGTGGCAGGATAGTTACCGGCTGCTGCAGGTGATCCAACCAGGCAGCCTGGCAACCGGCATTTAGCGCGCCCATCACATCGGCACGGTGGCTGTCGCCGATATGCATAATATGCTGTGGCGCGGCCTGTAACCGGCTGGCGGCGGTAAGAAATAAATCGGCGTAGGGTTTCATCCGGCCATCCGGGCCGGCTTGCAGACTAAACTCAAATAAATCGCCCAAGCCCATTTTCTGAATACAGGCATTGCCATTGGTGATTGCAATCAGTTGATAACGGCTGGCTAGCGCCGTTAGCAGCGCTTTGACTTCTGGCTTGATCTTGATATTGGTACGTTCCTGCCAAAAAGCGGTATAAGCCACCTCGGCAATTTCGCCTGCCTCACACTGGCTTAATCCTAAACTGACTAAACCGGCTTCAATACCCAGTAGACGCCAACGGCCTAAATCATGGCGGATCTCCGGTGTGGCCTTGGCCAGTAAACGGCGCTGCTGCCACCAGAAATCACTGTTGTAACCGCGGGTAAGCGGGGCATGCTGTGCCAGACTTTGCAGCATGGCGGCTTCGGCGGCGGCAATCACCGGTTTGTTGTCGTACAGGGTATCGTCTAAATCGAAAGACAACACCGAAATAGGTTGTAAAGCTTTAAATAATTGCATTATTTCTTCCTGGCCCTTGGATGGGCGCTATCATAAACCTTGGCCAGATGCTGAAAATCCAGGTGGGTATACACCTGGGTAGTGCTGAGATTGGCATGGCCTAATAGCTCTTGTACGCCGCGCAGGTCGCCACTGGATTGCAATAAGTGGCTGGCAAAAGAGTGACGTAGCATATGCGGATGTAACTGTTGCCCCAAGCCTTGTTGTTTAGCCCAGTGTAAAACCCGTTCTCTGACTTGGCGCGGTGAAATACGCTGCCGCTCGATACTTAAGAACAGTGCCTGTTGATCGGTGACTGGCGTATCTGCACCTAACAGCGCCGGGCGCTGCACCAGCCATTCGCGCAGCGCCGAGCGCGCCATCCGGCCAACTGGTAACTGGCGTTGCTTATTGCCCTTACCGGTAACCCGCACTAAGGCTTCGCTCAGTTGTAAATCCGGCAAATTCAGTGCAACCAGCTCGGTCAGCCGCAAGCCGGAAGAATAAAACAGCTCCAGCATCGCTTTATCGCGACAGGCCAGAATATCGTCGTGGCTGGCAAAGCTCAGCAACTGGCTGATTTGTTCAATTTCCAGCTGTTTGGGCAGGGTTTTGTCTGGTTTCGGCAGCTTGAGATAATCGGCCGGGTTCTGGCTTAGCCACTGCTGGCTGATAGCGTAGCGGTAAAAACTGCGCAGTGCTGAGGCCACCAGACTCAGTGAGCGGGCACTTAGGCCGCTTTTGCGGAAGCGTAAAAACTGTCGCTGCAATTGTTGTTCACTGAGCACAAACCAGCTGGCTGCGTCAGCATGCAGCGCAAGGCCCAGTTTTGTCAGTTGCTGCTGATAGCTGCTCAGCGTTTGCGGGCTATAGCCACGTTCGTGCTTCAGGTAGTTGAGAAACTGCTGCACCGGTTCAGCCCAGTGCAGCGGTAGCTCAGGCGTTGACATAAGCAGGCAGCACCAGTGCCAGTAAGGTCACCAGGTGGCGCAGGAATAAGACATCCATCTCGGGCTGGAAATGATCATCCAGCTCGCTGCCAAAGGCCAGGATCGCCAGTGGCGTGTCTTGCTGGTCAATCCGCAGCAAGGCCACTGAATGCACCTTGGCCGGGAAGATATCATGCTGTTCTTCTTTATTCAGCCGGCCCAGATATACCGGCTGTTGTTGCAGACGACGGCTCAGCAGCAGCTGATAAGGGCTCAGATCAGCGCCTGGCTGCTCCAGCCCGAGCAAACGGCAATATTTCACCTGCGGCATAGCATCGGCAAAGGCCTGTAATGCCTGTTGCACATCAGTGAGACTCTTGGCCTGATGCACCGCGATATGCAAGGCATTTAACGCCAGAAAAATATGTTCGTTCTGGCGGGCTACCGACATTAAACGGGTAATATCTTCCTGTAACAGGTGGATTTTTTCGCGTTGCAGCTCCAGCTGGCGCTCGACCAGCGATACCGTGCCGCGCTGCTGATGCGGCAGACGTAACAATGGCAGCAGCTCCGGATAATGCTGGAAGAAGTCCGGGTGTTGTTGCAGATAATCAGCCACTACCGAAGCAGCAACCAGTTCCTGGCTTTTTATCAGGGTGTCGGTCATAACGTCAGTTGTCCATCAAAAACATGTTCAGCCGGGCCGGTCATTTTTACCGGTTGGCCAGGTCCATTCCAGCGGATCTGCAGGCTACCGCCCGGTAAATCCACCCGTACTTGTTGCGCGAGTTTCTTTTGTAACTGGCCAACCACCACTGCCGCGCAGGCACCGGTGCCACAGGCCAGCGTTTCGCCGGCTCCGCGCTCCCATACCCGCAGTTTAATATGCTGCGGATTGAGCACCTGCATAAAGCCGATATTGGCTTTTTCCGGAAATCGTTCGTGCAATTCCAGCTCCGGTCCCAGAGTGCGTACAGGCGCCGTATCGAGATCTGGCACGTCCAGCACCGCATGCGGATTACCCATCGACACCACACCGCAGAATACGGTTTGCTGTTCGCTCAGTAAAATATAGGTCGCTTCCTGCTTTTGTGCTTTAAAAGGCACCCGTGCTGGTTCCAGTTGTGGCACGCCCATATTGACGGTCACCTGACCATCCTGCTCGACATAAAGCGTGATCTTGCCAGACTTGGTGCTGACATTGATCTTGGTTTTATTGGTCAGGCCACGATAGCGCACAAATTTCGCAAAACAACGGGCACCATTGCCGCATTGCTCAACCTCGGAGCCGTCGGCGTTAAAAATGCGGTAGTGAAAGTCCAGGTCCGGATCATAAGGCGGCTCGACCATTAACAGCTGATCAAAACCAATACCGAAATTGCGATCGGCCAGCTGCTTGATCTGCTCCTTGGTCAGGAAAATGTTCTGGCTGACGGCATCTACCATCATAAAATCATTGCCCAGACCGTGCATCTTGCTGAAGTTAAGTAACATAGCGCCCTTAAGATTAACTGCTGATCACCTGCTCACCACGCCACAGATCCTGCCATTGTTCACGCTGGCGGATCAGATGACAGTGCTGGCCGTCTACCATCACTTCAGCGGCGCGTGGCCGGCTGTTGTAGTTAGAACTCATGGTAAAACCATAGGCGCCAGCAGAGCGAACTGCCAGTAAATCACCTTCGGCAATCGCCAATTCCCGATCTTTACCGAGGAAGTCGCCGGTTTCGCACACCGGGCCCACCACATCATAGTTTTGTCGTGGCAAGCTGTTATTCAGTACCACCGGCACGATATTCATCCAGGCGCTGTACAAAGCCGGCCGGATTAAATCATTCATTGCTGCATCGACAATGGCAAAGTGCTTTTCCTGACCAGGCTTTAAAAACTCGACCTTAGTCAGCAGGATACCGGCATTGGCCATAATGGCCCGGCCCGGCTCCATAATCAGTTCCAGCTGTGGATAGGCTTTTAAACGTTCCACCACCTTGCTGATGTAGTCAGCCGGCGACGGTGGCACCTCCTGATCATAGGTCACGCCCAGGCCGCCACCGATATCGATATGCTTCAGCTCAATACCATCCGCTTTCAGGGCTTCAATCAGGGCCAGCAGTTTTTCCAGTGCATCGAGGAAGGGTTGGGTTTCGGTCAGTTGTGAACCGATATGGCAGTCGACACCGACCAGTTCGATATGGCTCAATTCGCGTGCCGCGCGGTAAATATCCGTTGCCAGCAGGATATCAATGCCAAATTTATTGGCTTTTAGCCCGGTAGAGATATAAGGATGCGTTTTGGCATCAATATCCGGGTTAACCCGCAGCGACACCGGTGCTTTTTTGCCCAGCGCTTTGGCAACGTCCTGTAAGCGGTGCAGCTCGCTGACCGATTCGACGTTAAAACACTTAATGCCCAATTGCAGCGCAAAGTGCATTTCCTCGGCAGTTTTACCGACACCAGAGAACACCACCTTTGCCGGATCGCCACCGGCAGCAATGACCCGGCGCAGTTCGCCGCCGGATACCAAATCAAAGCCACTGCCCAGGCGGGCCAGCAGGTTCAATACCGCCAGGTTGCTATTGGCTTTCACCGCATAACAGACCAGGCTGTGCGGATGCGCCGCCGCGGCATCGGCAAAGGCACGGTAATGGCGCTCTATGGTGGCGCGGGAATAAACATAGGTCGGTGTGCCATATTGGCTGGCGATATCGGCCAGGGCCACCTGTTCGGCAAATAAGCTATTGCCCTGATAACTAAAGTAATCCAATCTGCTTACCCCTGTGATTCAGTGTCTTCGGTAATCTTTTGCGGTGGCGGCGCTGCCACTTCCGGCTCGGCCTGTGGTAAGGTAAGCGGACCTTTCTGACCACAAGCACTAAGCAATACTGTGGCCAGCAACGCGCCGGTTAACAGGCGCAGTAAGCGCGAAATTCGCTGAGCGTGCATGGTTTTTATTTCATTAATTAATCGACGCTCTATAATCGCATCCTTAGCAGTAAAAGCAAACAGGTGAAGCAGATGAATGACCTAGAATATGAGGAATTAACGGATCAGTTACTACTGGCCGTCGAAGAGAGCATAGAGCGGCAGGAGCTTGATCTGGATTACGAGTCGAACGGTGGCTTGTTAGCGATCACCTTTGCCGACCGCAGTAAAATCATTATCAACAAGCAGCCACCACTGCAGCAGGTTTGGGTTGCGACCAAGTTTAACGGCCACCATTTTGAACTGCGTAATGGCCAGTGGATTGATAACCGCAGCGGTACCGAATTCTGGCAACTGATTAATGATGCGGCCAGTAAGCAAGCCGGTTATCCGATTGCGTTGGGTACAGCATAATGGCGTTACTTCCTTTTGTTGATGTGAAACCACAGGGCGAAACGAAAGCCGTAGTCGTCTGGTTGCATGGCCTGGGGGATTCCGGCCATGGTTTTGCGCCCATAGTGCCGGAGCTACGGTTACCGGCAGCGGCCGGTATCCGCTTTATTTTCCCGCATGCGCCGGAAATACCGGTTACCGTCAATGGCGGCATGCGGATGCGCGCCTGGTACGATATTAAAACCATGGACTTAACTAACCGCGCCGACGAAGAAGGGGTGCGGCAATCGGCTGCAGCCGTGACCGCCTTATTGGACAAACTGATTGCCGATGGCATCCCGAGTGAGCGCATTGTACTGGCTGGTTTTAGCCAGGGTGGCGTCATTACGCTACATTTATTACCGCGCTTACCCTATAAGCTAGCCGGTTTTATTGCCTTATCCACCTATATGGCCTGCCCGGACAAGCTGACTGCTGAAATGTTGAGCCATAACAAAGCGACTCCGGTATTTATCGGGCATGGTACTCAGGATCCGGTGGTACCGCTGGCCGCGGGTCAGCAAGCGTATCAAACCTTTAAAGCGGCTGGCTTTAAAGTCAGTTGGCAGGATTACCGGATGCCGCACAGTGTTTGCGCGCAGGAAATTGATGAAATCAGCCGCTTTTTACAAAGCCGGCTGCTGCAACATGCTGAGGAGCTCTGATGCAGAGGATCCGTATTGCCACCCGGAAAAGCGCGCTGGCGCTGTGGCAGGCTGAGTTTGTAAAAGCCGAATTATTAAAGCACCACCCGGAGTTAACGGTAGAGCTGGTGCCGATGTCGACCCAGGGCGATAAGATTCTCGATACGCCACTGGCCAAAATTGGCGGTAAAGGCTTGTTTGTTAAAGAGCTGGAGACAGCGATGCTGGAAGACCGCGCCGATATCGCCGTGCACAGTATGAAAGACGTACCGGTGGAGTTCCCGGATGAGTTGATGCTGAGCACCATTTGCGAGCGTGAAGATCCGCGCGATGCCTTTGTCTCCAATCAATTCCGCTCTATTGCCGAGTTACCGCCAGGTGCGGTTGTCGGTACTTCAAGTTTGCGCCGGCAATGTCAGTTAAAAGCGCTACGTCCCGACTTACAGGTGCGGGACTTGCGCGGCAATGTGAATACCCGGCTGGCCAAGCTGGATAACGGTGAGTTCGCGGCCATTATTCTGGCGGCGGCCGGCTTGCTGCGGCTGGGTTTTGCAGAGCGCATCGCGGGCTATCTGCCGGTAGAGCAGAGTTTACCGGCTAATGGTCAGGGGGCCGTTGGTATTGAATGCCGCACCAGCGACCAGCGGGTGCAAGCGTTATTGGCGCCGCTGGAGCATAGTGTGACCCGCAATTGTGTGCTGGCCGAGCGGGCAATGAACCGCCGGCTGCAGGGCGGTTGTCAGGTGCCGATTGGTGCCTTTGCCACCCAGCACGGTGAGCAAATCACGCTGCGCGGTCTGGTGGGTTCCCTCGATGGCAGCGAAATTATCCGCGATCAAGTGCAGGGGCCGGCCAGCAGCGCTGAAGCCCTGGGGCTGCAACTGGCTGAGCGGCTGCTGGCCGCGGGCGCCGGTAAGATTTTAACTGCTGTGTATCAGGGCAGCTAACCAGCATGTTTTTAATCACCCGGCCGGCCGGCAAAGCGGATCATCTGCTGGAAGCTCTGGATGACAGCGGCGTGCCCTATCTGTACCAGCCGGTGATTACTACCCAGATGGTACAGTTAAAAGCCAAAGATCTGCGCTTATTAAAGCAAGCGGACTTGCTGGTGTTTGTCAGTTTAAGTGCGGTGCATGCACTGGAGCAGCAACTCGATCCAAGCGAACTGAGCGCGCCTTTACTGGCGGTAGGTGAAACCACCGCCGCTGCTTTAACCCGTTGGACCGGCCGCAGTGTGCTGGTGCCACAAGATCAGCGCAGCGAAGGCTTGCTCGGTTTGCCCGAATTACAGGATGTCGCCGGCTTGCAGGTCGTGGTGGTGCGCGGTAATGCCGGACGCGAATTGATTAAACAAACCCTAAGTCAGCGCGGCGCCCTGGTGCGTTATGTACAAAGCTATAGCCGGATCCCGCTGCCGTTAGACGGTGCTATGTTGTGCCAACAATGGCGTCAGCAGGGCATCCGCTGTGTGGTAGCGACCAGTAATGAAATCCTGCAGCGTATTTTTGATTTGGTGCCGGTTGCCGAACATAGCTGGCTTTGTCAGCTGGGCTGGATCCTGGTCAGCCCAAGAGCGCGTGACAGTGCGCTGACGCTGGGCATTGCCGCGCCAAGGATCCAGCTGGCGCAAAGCGCGAATGATGATGCCTTATTAGAGGCGATACAGCAGTTTAAGAAGGACTTGTTATGAGTGAGCAAAAGCCAACTACCATCGACAGTGAAGCGCCGCTGGCCGAGCTAAAAGCCCAGCTGGCCGAGACTGAAAACGAGCGCGCTGGCTCCGGCGGCAGTGGCATGGCCGTGTTCGCCTTATTGTTGGTGTTGTTGCTCGGAGGCGGCATTGCTGCTGCCGGCTGGTGGTTATGGCCACAATGGCAGGGTATGCAGCAGCAGCTCAGTCAAAGCCAGCGTAGCGCACAGCAGCTGGAACAACAGCTGGCGCAGGCCATGGCACAACTTAGCGAGCAACAAACGCAGCAGCAAAGTAACGTTGAACAACAATGGCAAAATTGGCAGCACACACAGCAGGCGAGTCAGGCAGAGCTGACCAGCCAATTACAAAGCCAGCTGGCGCTATTACGTCAGCAGTTGCAGGAAAAGGACGGCGCGCCGCCACAACATTGGTTACTGTCAGAGGTCGGCTACCTGTTAAAACGCGCCAGTTACAGTCTGGTATTGCAACAGGATTTACGCAGCGCGCGTATGTTACTGCAGCAGGCCGATGCTCAGCTGGTAAGACTGGATAATCCGGCGCTGTTACCGGTACGGCAAAGTATTCGTGATGACTTAACTGCGTTGCAGCAGTTAAGCCTGCCGGACTATAGCCAGGTTTATCTGCAGCTGGCGCAACTGCGGCAGCAAAGTTTACAACTGCCGCTGAAGCAGCAGGAGCAAGCTCTGGTTACTCAGCCTGTTGCTGATGGCGAGCTGGCCAACTGGCGCCAGAATTTGGCCGCATACTGGCAACAAAGCTGGAGCAAGTTATTTCAGGTACGCCCGGCCGTGGCGGAAGATTTTATTAATCTGAGCGCGGAACAACAGGTGCAGCTACGTTTGACCTTACAGCAGCAATTATTGTTGGCTGAGCAAGCATTGTTGCAGGGCCAGCAAGCGGTATTTAGTCGGGCAATACAGCAAGCTGCCGATCTGCTACAGCGCTATTTCGCCGCAGAGAGTAGCGCAGTACAGCAGGCTGCAGGCGAGCTGGTGCAATTAAGCCAGCTGGCGCTGAGTCAGGTTGAGTTGCCGGTACTACAAAGTCCGGCGCAGCTGGAGCGCCAGTTATCCCTGCTCTCTGAGGAGGGCTTATGATTAAGCTGTTGCTGCTAACACTGATTTTAATTCTGGCAATGTTGCTGGGGCCGGTACTGATTAATAATCCGGGTTATATCAAGTTGATTGTGGCCGGCCACAGTGTCGAAATGACGTTACTCGGTCTGGTGATTGCGCTGGGTTTAGTGCTGCTGGCTGGCGCCTTACTCGTCACGGTGCTGCGGCATTTAGCGCGCTGGCAAAAATGGTCATTTAGCTTTTTTCGGGTGCGGCGGGCGAAAAAAGCGCAAGCAGCTTTTGCCCTGGGGTTACAAGCCTATGCGCGTCAACAATGGTCTCAGGCCAGTGAACAGTTACAGCTGGCGTTGAATGATCCCAGCTTTGCCACCGAAAAGCGGATGCTGGCCAGCTATGCCAGCCTGTATGCGGGTAAAACGGAGCAAGCCGGTCATTTAGCCGGTGCGCTTGAAGTCAGTGGCTCTAACAGTGCCTTTGTGCAGGCCGATTTGTTATTACAGCAAGGGCAGGCAGGAGAAGCCTGTCGCTTACTGGCGCAGCATTTGTCGCAGGCAAAGCAGGACCCGGCATTGGGCCAGTTGTATTTGCAGGCATTACAGCAGGCCGGGCAATGGCAAAGTTTGCTGCAAACGGTACCACAAGCCGTGAGCGAGCGCTGGTTTAGTAAAGATAGCTGGCAGCAGCGGCGCTTTGCTATTTATCCGGCGGCAATCAGTCAGCTCAGTTTGCAGGGTTTTTCAGAGCAGGCCGACTACTGGCAGAATTTACCGGCGAAGGAACGTAAATCCGCGGCCGCTATGTTAGGCCTGGCCTGGGCGCTGGCGCAGCAGGGCCAAAACGAACAAGCCGAGCAGAAACTGGTACAGGCGCTGACGCTGGATGATTTACCCGCGGCCTGGCCTTATCTGCGGCAAATTCCGCTCGGTCGCTCAGTGTTAAAACTACGCAAGACCGTGCAGCACTGGTTGCGTGATCACGCCAGCAATGGTTACCTGTATGCTGTATTAGCCTATCTGGCAGAGCAGGAGGGCGATAAAGAACAAGCGGTCATGGCCTGGCAGAAGGTGCGGCAATATCAGCCGGAGCTATGGCAGAACGCCTTACCAGCCTAGCGGCGGTTCTCCCGCCTGATACCCGGTTGTTGGTGCTCGGCAGTATGCCGGGTGCCGCCTCGCTGGCCGCCCAGCAATACTACGCCCATCCTCGCAATGCGTTTTGGCCTATTATGGGGCAGCTGTTTGATTTTGCTTACGATTTACCCTATCCACAGCGACTAATGCAATTGCAGGCGCAGGGTATCGGTCTATGGGACGTGCTGCAGAGTTGCGAGCGTCAGGGTAGCCTGGATAGCGCGATCCGCGCTGAAACACCGAATGACTTTGCCAGTTTATTGCAACAACAGCCGCAAATTCGTGCACTGGCGTTTAACGGTGCCAAGGCGGCGCAAAGTTTCCGCAAGCTGGTGTTGCCGACGCTGGCACCGGAGCAGGTACCTGCTTTAATGCAGTTACCCTCCACCAGTCCTGCCCACGCTTCGTTGAATTTAACCAACAAACTCAAAGCCTGGCAAAGCATCTGCCAATATTGCATCTTGTAATTTAATTGTAAGTATTTGATACTGCTGTCCTCAATTTAGTCACGCCATAAATGACTTGAAAAGGAGTTTTGATGAAAAAACTATGGTTTTTCGCAGCAGGTCTGCTGGTTGCGCAACCTGCTACTGCGGATTGGTGGCAGGCTTTGACGGCCTATGAGCAACAAAATTACAACCTTGCGCAGCAGGAATTTGAGAAGCTATTACCATTAGGAAATAAGGACGCCGCCTTTAATTTAGGGGCGATGTATTTTAATGGTGAAGGCGTAACTCAGGATCGAAATAAGGCCTTAGCCTATTTTATGCTGGCTGCGGAGTTGGGCCGGGCGGATGCCGGTAATCTGGTTGCGCAACAACAACAAAATATTGATGCGCAGTCTCTGGCAGCAGTGGAGCAGCAGCTGCAGTTATTGAAACAACAAGTACAAGTCTGGCCAAAGAGTTGGGAAAATGAGCCAGCCGTTGTCGAGCGGCCGAACCCTATTAAACGTGTCCCGCCAAAGTATCCGGTGGCTGCGGCAAAGGCTGGCCAGTTTGGTTATGTCGCGATGCGCTTTCTGGTAGATGAACAAGGCAAAGTGCAGTCAGCAGACGTTGTTGATGCATATCCGGAAGGTGTCTTTGATCGCGAATCTGTGCGCGCGATAAGTCGTTGGCAGTATGAAGCGACCGGTAGTAAGCACCTGTTTAATGTACGTCTGGATTTTGCAATGGATGGCGGGGTGCGGGTAGAAAAAGTTGAAGAACTTATCGACCAACATCAACTATGGCAAGGCGCGTTGATGGGCTCACCGCAACATCAATTTTTGCTGGGTGGTGTTCTGAGATTGGTCGATGTGCAGAGCCGGAATTATTTATCTATTGATGATTCCTTAGATATTGAACCGCAACTTGATTTATCGGTGTTCCGGCGGACGAATCCGGTAAAAGTGGATTTTGATGGCTTTGTCGGATATGCAGTAGTGCGTATAGCCGATGATGGTACTATCACCGAAGAGTTGCGCGCGGACTTTGCTGCCGAAAGTAAAGTGAAGTCTTTATTGGGGTTGAAGTTAACAGGCAAGTTTGATCATGATGTATATCAGATCGTTAAGAATGATGTTGGGCATAATAAGGCGCCCTGGGTCAGTGCTTCTTTTAAAGTTCCGGCCAGTTATTCGGCAAATTTCTGGTGGGATCAGGCGGCCCAAAATGGGCATCGGGGTGCACAACGGATTATGGCTGCCTATGATAAGAGATGGGAGCAATATCTGTTAGCTCAGCAAGATGCTGAGGTGATGGCTTGGGTTGGCAGCCGCTTGATTCTGGAGGGGCAACGGCAACAAGGCTTAGCATTACTGGATGCGGCGATTGCTAAAAGCTATCCTCTGGCGGAAGAATTAAAGAAACAGTTAATGTAACACCGGACAGAAAGCGGCAGCTGCCGCTTTCTTGTTGTAAGCCGATTTTTATTCACTCAGATGCTGAGTTAACCGCTCACGCAATTCGCCCTCAATTGGCACTGCCTTGCCGGTTTTCTGATCCAGACAAACAAAGGTCACCTGAGCATCAGCTGCCACGGCATCGGAGCCGGCGATCCGCACTTCCTGTGATACGACAGCACTTTTACTGCCAATCTTGCTAAAGCGGGTAAAGACTTCCAGCGTCTGGCCCATGGTGGCGGCTACCCGGTAGTTAATATTGATATTCACAATCACCCAGGCCAGACCATGTTTGGCAAACCATTCGATATCGCCGCTATCTTCCAGATAGCCCCAGCGCGCTTCTTCCAGAAATTCCAGATAACGGGCGTTATTTACATGCTGATAGATATCTAAATGGTAGCCGCGAACCTTAATCAGGGTTTTATGTTGCATAACAGTTTTCCTTTAGTGCAATTACTCTGATTCTGGCATGAAAGCGTTGTAAATACTATGTCGTGGGCGATTATCAACCACTAATGCCGGTGAACAACGGACATTTTACGTGCCATAGTGGCGGCTGGCGGAATTTTCAGTCGGTGCGGCAGTCTTAGCTTGGTCATTGGGGTGAGAGCATTATGCAAGGGACTTGGCATCACGATTATTTCCGGCCTGTGTGTTGGGCACTGCTGCTGCATCTGGCTGTGTTGCTGGTGTTGTTGCGACCTGTAAAGATGGCCGAGCCGCCAGAGGCTGCGGTGATTAGCAGCTATTTGTATACGCCACCCAAGATTACTGAGCCTGTCGCTGCACCGCTGCCTGCATTACCAGCACCGACGGTATCATCGTCAGCGGCCGAAATTGCAACAGTACCTGGGTCTGAAGCCGTAGCGCCGGTCAGATCTACCTCAGCAAAGCCAGACGTATCAGATAATCCACAGCCGCAAGTGGACCAAGCTAAACCGGAGCAAGCGCAGCTTGCTGGCACAGATGACACAGCAGTGTCTGAACGCCTAGCGCTGTCGCGCCCGGGTTTAGCTGAACGTAGTCTGGCGAGCCTTGCTAATCAGTATCAGCAGCCGGCACCGGATTATGTTGGCTGGAGGCGACAACAGCAACAGATCCCGACCAGCCGCAGTGAGCGCTGGCAACAACCCGATGCCACGCCAGAGCAAAGTGTGCTTTTTACTTATCATGACGGCAAACAATTAGTGCGGGTGAATGGTCGCTGTTTGATTGCTGATCCGGCGCTGTCGGGATTTGAGCAGTTGATAAAGCTGAAAGGGGTGCCATGCAGGGAGAGCGATGATGCCATACTATTCCGCCAGACTATGGCGAAGTGGCTGTCACGTTAGTGAGTTTACGCGACCGCCCGCTAAAGCCTGATAGCTCAATGATTATGTTGGGCAAGCAAACCTGTTGCCTGCCAGCTGATGGCAACGGGGTCTTGCTTAGCTAACAGATAGTTCAACCAATGCTGATCGGTCGCTGCCAGATTACGCTGAGCGTCGATTTGACCATTGCGCGCTGCCTGCTCCAGCCAATAATCCGCCGACCAGGCCCGGGAAACCGTCAGTGCCGGCTGCACAAAGACTTCTGCTTTAGTGTTTACAATACGGGGTTCCAGCAAAAACTGTCCGGCAGTTTTAACACCTGATAATTGTTTACCAATAAGCGCCGGGTCTGCCTCTGCTGTCGTGATAACTCCCGACGGGTCAACAGTCACCAGTGTCTGCTGCGCGATAGTGGTAAAATCCGCTTTCACGGTTAATTCTGGCTGGAGTAAATTCAAATCTGGTGCTGTTAAGGGTAATACCGGGTCGATGATAAAGTGATGAGCCCCTTGCGTTACCAAATGGCGCAACAGTTGGCTGAGGATTAACTGATGCTCAGCGGAGCCGGCAACCGCCAAATCCCAGAGTTTGGATTGAAATAACGCCTGCTCCAGGCGTGGGATATTTAATCTGGCCTGGCCGGGAATTTCCAGCGTAAAGCTTAATTCAGTTACCGTCAGTTGCGGGCTACCGCTGCTATAACGCCAGCTTTGCAGGGCTTTCAGCGCTTCTTTGATAAAGAGCTGCTGCGGATAAGCATCCAATACCGTGATATCCGTGACCCGTCCTTGTTCATCGACCCGGTAATGCATTTTTACATAGCCTGACTGGCCGCGTCTTGCGGCATCTACCGGATAACGCGGTTCAACCCGGCGTATCGGTTGAGCAGCTGTAGCAACGGATGGGCGCGTTAGCATTGCTGGTCCGGCCGGTACCATCACCTGTTGTTGCCATTGCTGTACCATCTGCGCATAGTTGGTCTGCTCCGCAGGCTGCAAGCTGGCACCGAGTTGTGCCGCGAGCGCCGTGGCATCGGCGTGTCCAAAATCTGCCGCTAACTTAAATAGGGCGGCTGCCTGCACTTTATCCGCGTCTTGTCCTTCACCGTTAAAATACATCGCCGCCAGACTGAACATGGCGTTGGCATTACCCACTTTCACGAGTTCACTAAAGTGCAATCGGGCAGTGTTGTAATCCTGTTGCTCGTAGGCGAGCAACGCCTGATTCCAGTCGGCTCTGAGTGTGAAACTGCAGCAGAGTAGCAAAAAAGCAAAACGCTTGAGCATTTTAACATCCCTATTAATGTTGTTATCAATTAGATAATAACAAGCTGCCTGCTCAGGTCAATCTATAATTCCGCTGCGTACTTTTTAACACGCCCTAGATATAAGCAAATGCATCTGCAAACATCTGTTCGCGATGTGCACCTTGCTCGGCGAAAGCTTCGCGGGCTACGCCGGCCATGGCAAAGGGGCCGGCGATATAGATATCGTAAGCTTCCAGTGAGACAAAGTCCTGTAACACCGCTTCATGCACCAGGCCGCTCCGGCCCTGCCAGTTGGCGCCAGGCTCTTGTACTACCGGGATAAAGCGGTATTTAGCATTTGCCGCTGCCCATTGTTGCAGCTCGGCCTGATAATACAAGGCATCTTCCTGCCGCACCCCCCAGTATAAAAATACCGGTTTATCCTGTGACGCTGCGGCCAGTGCCATAGCAATACTGTGCACATAAGAGAAACCCGTGCCACCGGCTAACAGGATGACTGGTCGCGCGCTGTCCTGACGCCAACCGGCATGACCTAAGCCGACTTCAACCTGTACCGATAAGCCCTGCGCAAACGCTTGCTGTAAATGCTGTAGCGCAGCGCTGGACCAGTTATCGCCTGCTGGCGCGCCGATATGCAGTTCAAGCAGATCTTGTGCAGGAATGCTGGCAATCGAAAAAGGTCTTTTGTCATTTTCGGTCAGACACAGCTGTAAATACTGACCAGGCGTATAGCTAGTTGGCTGCGCCGGTTGCAGCAATACTTTGCTGACCACCGGTGTCAGAGCGCTAATAGCAATAACCTGGCAAGAAATGGTGTTCATAAAGCTCTCAATGGTTCTGGCGGCAACTAACCGCGGATAAAAGGATGGTGCAGCTCTAAATCTGAGTCTGCAGTCGCCAGGCAACAATAGACAAACTGCTGCTGGCGATCGGTTTCGGTTAATGGGCTAGGGTCGGCGTAACTGACACTGCCACTGCGCAATTTGCATACGCAACTGGTACAGACACCCTGGCGGCAGCGGTGCGGAAAATCGATACCCTGGCGCAAGGCCGCAGCGAGGATACTTTCACCTTCTGCTACCTCAAAGGTTAGTTTTGCCGGTAGGATCCGTACCTGATAGCTCATGTTTTTTGCTCTGGTAAAGTGATACCCAACGACGGCCATAAGGCATCAATCCGCTGTTTAATCGCCGGATCCATCACGATAGGCTCGCCCCACTCACGGTTAGTTTCGCCTGGCCATTTATTGGTGGCATCCATCCCCATTTTTGAACCTAAACCGGATACCGGTGACGCAAAGTCGAGATAATCAATTGGCGTATTTTCCACCAGGGTGGTATCCCGCGCCGGATCCATCCGGGTGGTAATGGCCCAGATCACATCCTGCCAGTCTCGGGCGTTGATATCATCATCACAAACGATCACAAACTTGGTGTACATAAACTGGCGCAGGAAAGACCAAACGCCCATCATCACCCGTTTGGCATGCCCCGGATATTGCTTTTTCATCGTCACCACGGCCAGCCGGTATGAGCAGCCTTCAGGTGGCAGATAGAAGTCGGTAATTTCCGGGAATTGCTTTTGTAAAATCGGCACAAAGACTTCGTTCAGCGCCACACCCAGGATGGCAGGTTCATCCGGTGGCCGGCCGGTATAGGTGCTGTGATAGATCGGATCTTCACGATGGGTAATATGGGTCACAGTAAATACCGGGAAGTTATCCACCTCATTGTAGTAGCCGGTATGGTCGCCATAGGGGCCTTCCGGTGCCAACTCGCCCGGCTCGATATAGCCTTCCAGCACAAACTCGGCACTGGCCGGTACCTGTAAGTCATTGCTGATACATTTCACCACTTCGGTATTATCACCGCGCAACAAACCAGCAAAACCATACTCCGATAGTGTATCTGGTACCGGTGTTACGGCACCTAAAATGGTCGCCGGATCGGCGCCTAAGGCCACAGCAACCGGAAAGCGTTGGCCCGGATGGGCTTTTTGCCATTCAAAAAAGTCCAGTGCGCCGCCACGGTGCGATAACCAGCGCATAATCACTTTGTTTTTACCCAGTACCTGCTGCCGGTATATGCCAAGGTTTTGCCGCTCTTTATGTGGGCCTTTGGTTACCGTTAAACCCCAGGTAATCAGCGGCGCGGCATCGCCAGGCCAACAGGTCATCACCGGCAGCTTGGTTAGATCCACCTGGTCTCCGCTTAATACCACTTGCTGGCAGGCTGCTTTTTTTACTTGCTTGGGCGACATATTCAGCACTTGTTTAAAGATCGGCAGCTTGCTAAACGCATCTTTTAAACCTTTCGGTGGCTCCGGCTCCTTTAAAAAGGCCAGCAGTTTGCCAACTTCACGCAGCGCAGACACCTCGTCCTGGCCCATACCCAGCGCCACGCGCTTTGGGGTACCAAATAAGTTAGCCAGTACCGGGATCGTAAAGCCTTTCGGGTTTTCGAATAGTAAGGCGGGGCCGCCACCGCGCAGGGTGCGGTCGGCAATTTCGGTCATTTCCAGCACCGGATCCACCGGCTGACTGATCCGCACCAGTTCACCGCGCTGCTCCAGCTGTGCAATAAAGTCGCGTAAATCTTTATATTTCATCTTTGCCCTTAATGTTGTCAGCCGCAGCCTGACAAAAGCTGACCGTATTATACATTGCCAGCCATTTCCTGCCAGTTTTGGCCTGCTATGCGGCTGGGGAAAGCCGAAGCTGCCTTTTATAATGCGAAAAAACAGTGACGCGGGTTATACGATGACTGAGCAAGAAGGGGTTATAAAATTTCAGTTAAGTTATCAGCAAGCTGAGCTAACAGCCGCGGCCGATATCAGTGAGCTAACTGCCTGGCGCACGCTCTGTGTGCAGCTCGGCATGCTGGGCCAGCATCCATTACGTTATGATAACTACGGTTTTGGTAATATCAGCCAGCGTTTACCGGGTACTGACCAGTTCCTGATTAGTGGCACCCAAACCGGAGGCAAAGCGGTATTAACCGCCGCCGATTATGCGTTGGTGAGCCACTGCCAGCCCGAACTGAATCAGATTGCGGCGACAGGTCCCTGCAAACCATCATCTGAAGCTATGACCCATGGCCAGCTATATTTGCTGGACCCCGGCATTAATTTTGTCATCCACGCCCATTGCCCGGCGATCTGGCATTTGGCCAACGAATTACAGCTGCCACAAACCGCCGCTGAGATTCCTTATGGCACGGTAGAAATGGCGGCGGAGGTGGCAAGGTTATTTAGTGCTACCACTGTAACCAGACAAGGTATTTTTACTATGGCGGGGCACGAAGATGGCGTTGTGACATTTGGCAACACTGCTGCTGCGGCGTTTCAGGTGTTGGCCGAATACTATGCCAAGGCACTGGCACTGGGCGCTGAGCCGAATCTTTGGCCCGGTTAGCGAAAAAATATCGGAAAAACAGGCAACAGTCGGAATTTTCTGGTAAAACTAATAAACCGACAAGTGTAGAGACACCAGTAAGATGCAGTTTCCGGCCAATATAAAACAACAAACCTGTAGCGATTGTCTTAGTGGTCAGGATCTTGGCTTTCAGATCCGCATGGCTTTTCAACCTATTATTGATTGGCGGGAGAAGAGCATTATCGCCTATGAAGCGCTGGTGCGTGGGCCCAATGGTGAGGGTGCCGGCTGGGTGTTTCAGCATATTAATGACGATAATAAATATTACTTTGATCAGGCTTGTCGGGTAAAAGCAATCGAAACGGCAGCTAGATTAGGCTGTAAAACCTTTTTAAATATCAATTTTTTACCCAATGCGGTGTATAACCCGGAAACCTGTATCAAAGCAACCATTGAAGCGGCGGATACCTACGGTTTTGATTTAACCAAGCTGATTTTTGAAGTCACCGAAGGCGAGCAAATCCCGGATAAAGCGCACTTAAACCGGATTTTCCAAAGTTATGCCAAACGTGGTTTTCAGACGGCAATTGATGATTACGGCTCAGGCTACGCCACGCTGGATTGGTTGATTGAATTAAAACCGCATATCTTAAAGCTGGATATGCAGTTAATCCGCAATATCGATAAAAACCCGGCAAAACAGTTTATTGTTGAGCGCACGATTGAGCAGTGTGAATTACAGGGCACCCGGGTGTTAGCTGAGGGGATCGAAACTAAGGAAGAGCTTGAGTACCTGACCTCCGTCGGTATTCGGTTTTTACAAGGGTACTATTTTGCCCGACCAGAGCTGGAAAAATTAGCACGGCTGGCAGAAATTCAGGGCTTAAATTAAGCCGCGCCGCCACAAATCTCTAACCAAAAACGGTTAACGAGCCGAAATAGAAAGGCGCCAAAATGGCGCCTTTGCTGTTACTGACCTACTGTTAGAAGTTGTAGGCAACCCGACCATAGAACAGGCGGCCTGAACGTCCGAACGGTGAATAGTTCGAGAACGAGGTAGCGCCTGTGGTATTCAGGTTAATCGGGAAAGCATCCGGATATTGGTCAAAGATATTGTCCGCGCCAAAGGCCAGCGTCCAGTTATCGTTAAACTCATAACGGGCTTCCAGATCAACCAGGGTTTTTGGGCTTAGGATAAAGTCAGTGGCTGGAGTTGTACCTGGCGCTAAAACCTCACCATAGCGGGTCGCTTTCAAGGTGGCGCTTAAATTATCAAAGCTCCAGTTTACGGTGGCGCCGTATTTATCTTTCGGTGTGCCTTTTTCAAAGGTCAGCACGTTTACACGGCCGAATAGTGTCGGCGCCGGATTTAACGCCGATAACTGTGAGGTTTCCGGTACTGACGTCACCTTGGTTTCGTTGTAATTCCCCACTAAGGTAAAATCGAACAACCCAAGCTTATCAGTTGGTAAGCTCCAGTTAATCACCACATCAACACCCTGGGTTTCGGTATCAACGCCGTTGATAAAGAAGCGGCCGCCACCTATACCAATAAAGCCTTGTGACGTCAGATAATCCCGCACATTTGCTGCTGTCAGGTTTTCTGACAACACGATACGGTCGTCAATATCGATCCGATAGCCGTCGATGGTGACTGAAACGCCGCCAATCCGGAACACTGTGCCCAGTGAATAGTTTACCGATTCCTCCGCATCCAGCGCTTGCGCGCCCAAAGCTTGTGCTACCGGATCGCTGACTGGGAAAGTTGTGATATCAAAAGGAACACCATTGATAAAGTTGGTAGAGGTCGCGGTGAAGTTTTGTTGCTGCAGCGACGGCGCACGGAAGCCGTTTTGCAGCGAGCCACGGATGGCGAAGTTATCAGTAAAGTCGTAACGTAACGCGGCTTTACCGGTGACATTGCTACCAAAGTCAGAATAATCTTCGGCACGAACTGCCACTGAACCTAACATATTATCAGTAAGATTCGCCTCTAAATCGACATAAGCACCCAAAGCACGCCGGGTTTCCCGCACTTCATTTGATGGCCGGAAGCCAGGAAAAACCTGAGCGCCAGACGGAGTTGGGGCACCATTTAATAGCACACCACCATTGCGCCAGGAATCCGGCTCGCCGGCAAAGATGCTGTAACGCTCACGGCGCATTTCGATACCGGTCGCGACGTTAAGCGGTGAGGCTAAGCCATCAACATTAAAAGAACGCACCCCGGATAAGTTAAACACCGCCTGGCCATAGCGGAAACCACCGGCATCAAACTCAGTTTTGCTTAATGGGCCAATGGAGCGGTTAAGCGTATTTTCGATAGTAAAGGCCATACGGTTTTGGCCCCAAACTAACGAGGTGTCGATAGTCCATTCGCCAACGTCGAATTCATAACCCACCGCCGCACTGGCGTCGGTGACATCCGGCGCGATAATTGGCAGGAAACCGTTCGGATAAATTTCCGGGATGTTGCGGGAATCGTTAGCCGGGCGATAGAAGCCTGCTGAACGTGCTTCGCGATCCTGATAGCTTAACCAGCCATAAATTTTGCCGTTATCCAGTGTTTTACCGGCGTTGGCAAACAGGGTGAACTGTTCCAGTTCCGGCTCACCGTACCAGGCACTAAAGCGGTTAAAGAAGGTTTCACGCTCATCAAACTGGCCATTAACCAACGGATATTGCTGCCGGTAATCCCAGCCGCCGCGCTCGGTACGCTCGGCGTCTTTATACTCTGCAGAGACGGTTAAAAAGGCATTATTGCCTAAGTCAAAACCGCGCCAGCCGCTTAAAGTCAAGGTTTCACCGTCAGTACGGCTACGCTCAATATTAGCGGGCGCACTCCAGGTAGCACCGGCTGGTGGTGGTGTAGTCGGTGTAGTGTAAGTGGATTCGCGCCAGCCATAAGAGGTGGTAAAGTTGCCACCCTCACTGGCTTCACGTAGCCGCACGTTCAGTACCCCGGCAATTGCGTCAGAACCATACTGGGCCGAAGCCCCATCACGTAGTACCTCGACTGAGCCGATGGCCGCGGTGGGAATCGTATTTAAGTCTACTGCGGACGAACCCCGACCGACAGAGCCGTTAACGTTAACCAATGAAGCTGAATGCCGGCGTTTCGAGTTAACCAGCACCAGGGATTGATCTGGCCCTAAGCCGCGCAACGTGGCCGGGCGTACGGTGTCGGTACCATCGGTGAGACCGGGGCGCGGAAAGTTAAAGGATGGTAGGGCGGTAGATAACACCTGGTTCAGTTCGGTAGAGCCAGCGCGAGTTAAGCTTTCGGCACTTACGATGTCAATAGGCACTGCCGTATCCGACACTGAGCGGCCGGCTACCCGGGTACCGGTGACTACAATTTGCTCAATGCGTTCCGCTTTTTCTTCTGTTTCGCTGGTATTGCTTTGCTGCGCTAAAGCCAAAGGGCTGGTGAGCACCAGCGTCACGGCTAAAGCAAGAGGGTGGGGCTTGAAGCTGTGCATAGGTGTTATCTCCTTGTTGTTATTTCCCGCCACAACCTTAAGATGTGTATGACATTACTGTTAAGATTGCTTAGGTTTCATAATTAAAGCTAGAGCTTAAATAACCTGGGGTCAAACCAGTACCGCAATTAAAGATAGCGTGACGTTGACTAAATTATGCCTTAGGATGTCGATATTTTAGAGCATACAGACTTCCGGATGTCTTTACTACGCCACTTTGGTCGAATTGGAGCACCAACATGAAAAAAAATACCCAGTTAATTCATGCCGGTCGCAGTAGGCAATGGACAGGCAGTGCCGTAAATCCACCACTGGTACGCGCCTCCACAATCGTATTTGATACCATGCAGGAATTGCGTGAGGCGACGAAGCAACGTGGTAACCGGGTACCCTATTATGGCCGACGCGGTACCCAAACTCATTTCGCTTTTCAGGAAGCGATGTGTGAGCTGGAGGGCGGCGTGGGTTGTGCACTCTATCCCTGTGGTGCCGCTGCGGTATCAGGTGCTTTACTGGCGTTTTTAAAGCAGGGCGATCACTTGTTGATGGTGGACAGTGTCTATGAACCGACCCGGGCCCTGTGCGATAAGTTACTAGCTGGGCTGGGGATTGAGACTACTTATTATGACCCGCTGATCGGAGCCGGTATTGCGGCATTGATTAAACCCAATACCCGGATGATCTTTCTGGAATCGCCGGGCTCGCTGACGCTGGAGGTGCAGGATATACCAGCGATTTGTGCGGTGGCGCGGGCGCGTCAAATCATTACGGTACTGGATAATACCTGGGCCTCGCCGATTTTGTGTCAGCCCTTTGAACTGGGCGTGGATATCTCAATTCAGGCGGCGACTAAATATATTATCGGCCATTCTGATGTCATGCTCGGCACCGCCACTGCTACCGAGCAGTACTGGCCGCAACTGCGTGAGCATAGCTATTTAATGGGCTACTGTGCTTCGGCTGATGATGTCTATGCTGCCAGCCGTGGTTTACGGACCTTAGGAGTGCGGTTAAAGCAACACGAGCAAAATGCGTTACAGGTTGCCCACTGGTTGGCACAGCGGCCCGAGGTAGAGACAGTAAGGCATCCGGCTTTTGCTGATCATCCGGGCCATCAGCAGTTTAAACGCGACTTTAGCGGCAGTAATGGACTGTTTTCGTTTGTATTAAAGCAAGGCAGCCAACAGCAGGTTGCCGCCTTTATTGAAGGCATGCAGCATTTTAAGATGGGGTTTTCCTGGGGCGGCTACGAAAGCCTGATCACCGCGACCTTTAATGTGCAGGCATTGCGCCGTGCTAGTCATTGGCCCTATAGCGGACCGCTGATTCGACTGCATATTGGCCTGGAAGATCCGGAGGATTTAGTCGCCGATTTAGCAGCGGCTTTTACGCGCTTTCATGCTGCTGGTTGAGTTGCATAATTATACAGTTTGAGGCTTGGTCCCACAAAGGCTCAAGCTGAATCAGCCCTTTCTTATGCTGCCTTAAAAGCCATCAGTTTGATTTTTTCTTATTCAGGAACTGCATAAATACTCATCAATCGGTATTTTTCAGGCAGTTTTTGCTGGCGATTTCACCACAATTCCCTACAATGCGCGCCCTCTGCAGCAGTGCCGGTACAGGTACTGCTGAGTTGTATCAGCCACTGGCTGTTTTATTCAGGAGCAAGCATGTCTGTATCGTTATCCAAAGTGAATTCTTTGCGTTTAAGTGTGGTGGCCGTTGCCGTTGCTGCCGCCAGTCCACAATTGGTGCTGGCGCAAGAAAGCCCGCAAGCAGCGCCAGAGCGTATTCAGGTTACCGGGTCGCGCATTCTGCGTGAAGGTGCCATAGCCCCGTCACCGGTAACGGTGATTTCTGGTCGCGATCTGGTGGAAACCGGCGCCATGAACATTGGTGAAGTGTTAAAAGAATTACCGTCACTGGCTGCCACTTACTCACTGGCTAACGCCGGGCGCTTTATCGGTACTGCCGGCTTAAGCTTACTGGATTTACGCGGCATGGGTGCCTCCCGTACGCTGGTGCTGGTGGATGGTCGTCGCCATGTCGCCAGCAGTGCCGGTAGCGCCGCGGTCGATACCAACAGCATTCCGACTGCCTGGTTAGACTCAGTAGAAATTATTACCGGTGGTGCTTCAGCGGTTTACGGTGCCGATGCCGTTACTGGTGTAGTCAACTTTAAGCTGAAAAAAGATATTCAGGGTTTTGATTTGGTACTTAGCCGTGGCTTTGCCGAAGATAATCCGTACGATAACCATAAAGCCTTGCTGTCCTTTGGTACTGACTTTGCGGCCGGCCGCGGTAACTTTGCGGTCGCAGCAGAGTTTTCTGGCCAGGAAGGCATGAACGCCACTGATCGCCGGCAAACCCGTACCTCTTATATGGCAGTCGCTAACCCGGCTGACCGTGATGGTCGGGACAGCAACGGCGTCTTTATTCACGATGGTATTCCGGATCGGATTACTGTTGCCAATGCTGGCTGGTATGACAGTTCTACCGCCGGTAACTTTAATTTAAATGGCAACTGGTACATCTTCAATCAGGATGGCAGTGTGCGCTTGCAGGACCTGGGTACCACCTATGGCAATATTGAACACTGCAGCAACTGTGAATTTTTAGATTTACGGCAGTATCAGGATCTGCAGCCAAGCTTTAACCGCCAGAACCTGAATATGAAAGCGAACTTTGACCTGACAGACAGTATTAATCTGTTTGCCGAAGGCAAATATGTGCGCAGCAAAGGCAGCAGTGAAGGCCAGCCATCGTTCTTTGAATATGGCTCTGCTATCCGCATTCTGCGTGACAATGCGTATCTGGATGACAGCATGGCAGCGCTGATGGACGCCAATAATCTGGCTTCGATCCGTATTCACCGCTTCCAGAAAGATGCCGGTCGTCGCTTTGAGCAAAACACCCGTACTACCTCACGTTTTGTTGCCGGAGCTCAGGGTGAATTGTCAGCAGACTGGGGCTTTGAAGCCTATGTCACTCATGGCGAAACCAAGCTGGAGCAGGTGAACTATAACAATCTGATCCGCACTAACTTCGCGCAGTCAGTGGATGCGGTATTCGATGGCAATGGTAATATCGTTTGTCGCGATGCCACCGCCCGTGCCAATGGTTGTGTACCAACCAGCCTGTTTGGCGACAACGCCATTAATGATGCGGCACGTAACTGGTTTAATACCACCTCTTACAGCCACAGCACCATTCGCCAGCAAGTGGCGAATGCCAGCGTTAACAACAGCGGTCTGTTCGAATTACCAGCCGGTATGGTCGGTTTCTCTGCCGGTGCTGAGTTCCGGAAAGAAGAAAGTGAATCTGTGCCGGATCGCTTTGCCGCCACAGGTGCGACTTTCCTGAACTCGCTGCAATATATGCGCGGTGAATTCGATGTGAAAGAAGCCTTTACTGAAGTGTCGGTACCAGTACTGGCTGATTTGCCATTGATTCAGGATCTGGTATTTGATGCTGCGGTGCGTTATGCCAACTACAGTACCATTGGCGATGCTACCAGCTGGAAAACCGGTCTGGATTGGAGCCTGAACGGCGAGTTCCGGGTACGGGCAACCTACTCTGAAGCGCTGCGGGCGCCAAATATCAGCGAGCTGTTTGGCCCGCAAAACCAAACCTTCTTCCGCATCACTGACCCTTGTGCGACGGCAGAACGTCAGAGCCAGACCCGGGTCAATAACTGTGCGGCTATCGGTATTGCACCAGACTTCCAGCTGAATAGCCCAGCCGCGACAGTTGAAGGCTTAAGTGGTGGCAACCCGAACCTGCGTGCTGAAAAGTCAGATAGTTACACTGTTGGTTTTGTGTATCAGCCAGACTTTATCAGCGGCTTTAGCCTGACGGTTGACTACTGGTCGATTGAAATTGACGATGCTATCGCGGCGATTTCAGCACAGAATATTCTGAACCGCTGTGTCGATTCGGCTACTGGCCCGAACATGCAGTTCTGTAATCTGGTGCAGCGTAACCCGCAAACACTGGCCCCGGAACTGATTACGTCAGTGGTGCAAAACGTGGCGGCACAAACGGCCAGTGGTATCGATTTTGAATTTGGCTATGACTTCGATGCGCTGGGCGGCCGCTTTAATACCAAGTTAATCGGTACCTGGCTGGAGTCGCGCAAAACCTATTCGTTCCAGGATTTCCCGAGCGAATATATTGAGAACGCCGGTGTTGCCGGTGACGCGACCTGGCAAGCCAACCTGAGCGTGAACTACCGTTACGATGCCTGGACAGCTGGTGTGAAAACCCGCTATATCGATGCGGTTTCACTGTTCACCAGCCAGTCACTGGCGCTGAACCCGGATCCAAGCGATATTATGAGTTACGGCAGCTACTTCGTAACTGATATCCGCCTGGGTTACGACTTCGCCAGCGGCGTTAAACTGGCATTCGGTATCGATAACCTGCTAGACCGTGACTTACCGGGCGTGAGTACTGGCACCACAGCTGAAACCGGCCTGTACAACAATATCGGCCGTTTCTTCTACACCAGCTTCTCTTACGCTTTCTAAGCGCAGCGGTTAACTATCCAACCCGGCCTAAGTGCCGGGTTTTTTTCTATTGGCCCGGACGTTTCGGTGATTGATCTCTTAGCGCGTTCTTCTACAATAGCGCGCATTCAATTTGGAGGCGCTATGACAGAGATAACCGGCACAGTAGAGCGAAGCTTGCAGCAACAGGTGGCAACCTGGTTACAAAAAAACTGGGTACAGCGCAGCTTATTAAGCCTGATTTTAATTAATGCGGTGATTCTGGGGCTGGAGACGGCACCGGGTGTAATGGCGGTGGCCGGCGCGCCGTTAATGTTATTAGATAAACTGATCCTGGCGGTATTTGTGCTGGAGATTGCACTGCGTATCTTTGCCTATCGCGGCGCCTTTTTTAAAGATGCCTGGAGCCTGTTCGACTTCACCGTGGTTGCGATAGCGCTGGTACCGGCCAGCGGGCCTTTTGCAGTGCTGCGCGCGCTACGGGTACTGCGGGTGTTGCGGGTACTGACCTTTGTACCCTCGATGAAGAAAATCGTTGGTGCGCTGGTGCAATCGTTAAACGGTATGCTGTCGATTGCCATGGTACTGGGCCTGGTGTATTACGTGTCGGCCGTAATGGCGACTAAGCTGTTTGGCGAAGCCTTTCCGGAGTGGTTTGGTAATATTGGCCGCACCCTGTATACGCTGTTCCAGATCATGACGCTGGAGAGCTGGTCGATGGGTATTTCACGGCCGGTGATGGAGCAATTCCCGTATGCCTGGGCGTTCTTTGTGCCCTTTATCCTAATCGCCACCTTTACCATGTTAAACCTGTTTATTGCGGTGATCGTGAATGCGGTGCAAAGCATGCATGACGAGGAGCATAAAGAAGAAATTGATGCCAAACAGCAGCTGCAACATGACTTAGTCAGCCAGATGCAACAGCTGCAGGCCGAGCTGGCAGCACTGCGGGCGCAGCTGCCGCCAAATAACAAGGTTGATTAAGGCTGGTTTAAAAAGCTATCCAGCTCGCGACCGGTTAGCTTGCTGATACTGCTGAAAATAAACCAGATGGCAAAAAACAGCACCAGCATACTGGGCAGGACAATCACCGGGTAACTTAGCCAGGTCATTCTGCCCAGCTCTTCATTAAAGGCAGTGGTGCCCGGCGGACTGACCAGGATCACCTTGGCCAGAATATAATTCAGCACCGATGACAGGAAAAACGAAGCGGCGACCAGATAGCCGGCCTGCGCCAGTTTGCGCTCAAATAATACCGTGTTTTGCCGCTCTGCCAGTGCCTGATACAGCTTGTCGGTATCGAGGATCTCGCCGTTCAGGATAAACTTTTGCACCAGCGGATAGGGCGTATACTGGCTGATTAACACCGCCAGACCAATGGCGCCGGGAATGGCCGCCTCTTTAATCGCAATATAGCTGGCGTCCAGTTGCAACAGCGCGATACCGCCGGTAAGCAGCACACTGATCACCCCCAGCACCGAGAAAAAATTCACTTTGCCGGCCTGTTTTAAATCCCAGAGGCCATACAGCACCGGAAACGCCAGCGCGACCACTAAACCCCATACCGGCCCCAAGTGCTGCTCGCCGGAGAATTTACTTAAGATAATGGCCGGAATGGCCACGTTAATCAGCAGGTTGGGTAGCAGGCCGCCACCTTTTTTCGGTTTGGTTTGACTGGCTGAATCACTCATAGCAGCTCCTGTTTACAAAGTACTGGCGCAGTATAAACGCAAATGCGCCGCGGTGCAGTGCGCGGCGACATGCTGTAAAAACTGTTGCTCAATTGGTAAGCAATCAGTGTTGAGTACCAAAGCAGAACGCGCTAGGGTGTATTTTATCAATAAGCAGTGGAGCACGGTTATGGATCAATATGCGGCTCTCAGAGCCAATGTCGGGTTACTGGGTACCGAGCTGGGTGAAACGCTGCGTCAGCATCTGGGTGATGCGGTGTTACAACGGGTGGAGCAAATCCGTCAGCTGTCTAAGGCAGCGCGGCAGGGCGATAATCAGCAGGCGGAACAGCTACGGCAGGTGCTGACGGCACTGTCGGATGATGAGTTACTGCCGGTGGCCCGCGCCTTTGCGCAGTTTCTGAATCTGGCCAATCTGGCCGAACAGCAATTTAGTATTAGCGCCGCCGGGCGCAGCAGTATTGAAAAACCGGAACCGCTCACCGAACTGTTTCAGCGCTTACAACAGCAGGCCATTGCGAAAGGCGATATCCGCCAGGCGCTGCATGATTTGTCGATTGAGCTGGTGTTAACCGCACACCCAACCGAGGTCGCGCGCCGCACCCTGATCCACAAGCTTACCGAAATTGCCGGCTGTCTGGCTGCACTGGAACAGCCGCAAACGCCGTGGCAGCGCCAGCAAACCGAGCTCAGACTCACCGAGTTGATTAGCCAGGCCTGGCATACTAATGAAATCCGCGAACAGCGGCCAACGCCGGTAGATGAAGCAAAATCCGGTTTTGCTGTGATTGAAAGCTCACTCTGGCAGGCGGTGCCGGATTTTCTGCGCGAACTGGATACCGATTTACAACGCGCACTGGGCGAGGGTTTACCGCTGGACGCCGCCCCGGTGCGTTTTTCGTCCTGGATGGGCGGCGACCGCGACGGAAATCCCTTCGTTACTGCCAAGGTAACCCGTCAGGTGTTGTTACTAAGTCGCTGGAAAGCGGCCGATCTCTTTATTCAGGATTTAGATCTGCTGTCGACCGAGCTGTCGATGAATCAGGCCTCGGCAGAGCTGCAAGCCGCCAGTGAACAGGCATCTGAGCCATATCGCGCCGTGTTAAATAAGTTACGCCAGCAACTGGTTTATACCCGCGACTGGTTAACCGAAGCATTAAAACATGACCGGCTGCAGCGCCCGGCCGATCTGATTTGGCATCATCAGCAGCTGCTAGAACCCTTGCTGCTGTGCTATCAGTCACTACAGCAAAGCGGCATGACCCGCATTGCCCAGGGCCGGCTCACTGACACTTTGCGCCGCGGCTATGCTTTTGGTTTAACGCTGCTAAAACTGGATATCCGCCAGGATGCCGGCCGCCATGCTCAGGTCTTCTCAGAGTTAACCCGTTATCTGGGGCTGGGCGATTACGCCGCCTGGAGCGAGGCCGATCGTCAGGCCTTTTTACTGCGCGAACTGCCGAATAAAAGACCACTGTTCCCGAAGCAATGGCAGCCATCGGCTGAAGTACAGGAAGTACTGGATACCTGCGATATCGTAGCGCGCCATGGCAGTGAAGCCTTAAGCACCTATGTGATTTCGATGGCCGGTAAGCCGTCAGATGTGCTGGCGGTGCAACTATTGTTAAAAGAAGCCGGTATCAGCTTCCCAATGCCGGTAGCGCCTTTGTTTGAAACCCTGAGTGATTTGCAAAATGCACCGGACTGTATGCGGCAGCTGCTTAGTATCGACTGGTACCGTGGCTATATTAATGGCCGCCAGGAAGTGATGATTGGTTACTCTGACTCAGCCAAAGATGCCGGCGTGCTGGCCGCGGCCTGGGCGCAATATAGCGCGCAGGAAGCCTTGGTGCAGCTGAGTCGTGATTATGGTGTGAAATTAACGTTGTTCCATGGCCGCGGCGGTACCATTGGCCGTGGTGGTGGCCCGGCGCATGCGGCGATCTTATCGCAGCCGCCGGGGTCGTTAGTCGGCGGTTTGCGGGTGACCGAGCAGGGCGAGATGATCCGTTTTAAATTCGGCTTGCCACAATTAGCGGTGCGCAGCCTGGCGCTGTATGCCAGTGCGGTACTGGAAGGGCTGTTATTGCCGCCGCCGGTACCCAAAGCCAGCTGGCGTCAGCTCATGACCACACTGGCCAGCGATTCCTGCGACGCTTATCGTGCGGTGGTGCGGCATAATCCGGAATTTGTGCCTTATTTCCGTGCCGCCACGCCGGAGCAGGAACTGGGTAAATTGCCACTGGGTAGCCGGCCGGCGAAGCGTAACCCGACCGGTGGCGTCGAAAGTTTAAGGGCTATCCCCTGGATCTTCGCCTGGTCGCAAAACCGTTTAATGCTGCCCGCCTGGCTCGGTGCCGGCAGTGCACTGGCCAAAGCGGTCGACGCTGGCCACAGCGCGCTGTTGGATGAAATGCAGCAGCAGTGGCCGTTTTTTGCTACCCGGCTGTCGATGCTGGAAATGGTATTCTTAAAAGCGGATGCTGAGATAGCGGCCTACTATGACAAGGTGCTGGTGCCGGCCGCCTTGCAACCGTTGGGGGAACAACTGCGGCAGCAACTGGCAGCCGATCGCCAGCTCTTACTGCAGTTAATTCACAGCGATACGCTGATGGCAAAAGAAGGCTGGATCCGCGAGTCGATTATGCTGCGCAATACCTATGTCGATCCGCTGCATATCCTGCAGGTCGAGCTGTTAAAGCGCGCCCGCCAGGCACCGGATGATTTAACCGCACAAAGCAACCGCGCGCTGATGGTCACCATTGCCGGTATTGCTGCCGGTATGCGGAACTCGGGTTAGCGGGCTAAGCAGAGTCAGCAAATAAGGCCTGCACACCAGGCCCTAGCGAGCAACTTGTAAACCACAGCTCGTAAAAAATCGTGAAAACCGGCATACTTTTACCGAGTAGGCCGGTTTTGTTATTTGAGGTAAGCCATGGGGTTTTATATGCTGCTGGCGCTGGTGTCGGCAGTAGCGATGGCCAGTAGCGGGGTGATTGCCAGACTAAGTGGCCTGGCCGCCGCTGAGCTGACATTTTATCGTTTGGCGGTGGGCGCACTCTGCTTATTGCTGTTATTACTGGTCAGCGGCCGGCTGGCACTGCTAAAGACCAAACCCGACTGGCGCATTGCGCTAAACGGCGTGCTATTGGCCAGCTTTATGCTGTGCTTTCTTAGTGCCATTCAGTATATCAGCCTGGCTAATGCGATAATGCTGGTGTATCTGGCGCCGCCGCTATCGGCCGTCGTCGCGCACTGGCTGCTGCAGGAAAAGCTGGATTTACCCGATACCGGCCTGATTGTCTTATCCTTTTTAGGTTTTGCCATGTTACAGCAGTTCCAGTTTCAACTGGTGCTGGATGTTGCACAGTTGCCCGGCTTACTGTTTGGCCTGTTATCACTGCTGGCGTACAGTGGCTTTTTGCTGTTAAACCGCCGGCCGCAGCCTGGCCACTCGCAGTTACAACGCACCTTTTATCAGCTGCTGATCGGCGCCTGTTGCGTATTGCCATTTTTAGGCGGTATGGCGCCGCCAACCAGCGACAGCCTGCTCTGGATTGCATTGGCCGGCATCTTCCCCGGCTTTTTGGCGATCTACTGCGCCATTGTCGCCTTGCAGCATTTACCGACCCGGGTGTACGCTACCCTGGCTTATCTGGAGCCGGTAACCGTTATTCTGGCCGGTTGGTTGCTGTTTGCCGAGCAGTTAAGTCTGTTGCAGGGCGCCGGCGTGCTGCTGATTATGCTAACAGGACTGATGCTGGCACTGCGCCATAAACCGGCCCAAGTGGTGGCGCAAGCACTGACAAAAGTCGGGCAGCAATTAGCGCCGCTGGCAGCAAATACTGAGCCCACTCAAGCCGCCAAGCATCCCAATCCTGAACAAACCTAAAGCTCCCACCAAACAGCCTGAGACACTGCCCGACTCCTGCGGCCCGACTCCGGTATGCATGCGTACCGGAGTCGTCAACTGCGATAGTGGGCAAAACACCTTTGGTCAGATACTCAATTAATACTTCAGCGAAAAAAACGCCCTGTACCTGAATCTAAACCGCTCCCCCTAATAGCACCCAATCCCGACTCCGGTATGCTCGCCGTACCGGAGTCGCAATCTGCGATAGTGGGTTAAAGACCATTGGTGTGATACTGAAGTAATGGCTTGGCGAAGAAAGAGGGGATCGCGCCTGAAGTGGAAAGAGCCAAATTTCAGTTTGTTGGGCGAATTAATCTGCCCGTAAAGCAAAGGTAGGCTGTACCTATAACCTGTTGTATGTTTTCAAAAAGCACTATAGTGTTTCTACATTAATTTTACAAATACGGAGCAGTCCGTATTTAAATGCGGATCTTTCAGTCGGATAAGCGTTAGCGGTATGATTATTCAAGCTCGGAGGCAAATTCAGAATGAAAAGGGATAGCAAAGTACTTTTAGCTGTGGCTGTAATTCTTAGCATGGTCAACTTTATTGATTTCATTTTTTACGGTCAGAGAATTGGATATCTAGTATTAGCTATAGGGTTTTCATTAATGGCATTTGGCACTTATAGAGATAGCAATAACGCATCGTTATTCGGTGCAGTAATTGTTATTTGTGGATTTACTGCCAAATGGTTTCTTGATTATGATTTATTCTAAAACTGGTACTTTTAATGTCCCCGACATACTTTAAAGCAGCTAACAATCACCTTAAACCGCTGGACTCGCAACAAGTTGCTCGCCATTTAGGTGTGCCCTAGCCAAATGAAGACGCCTATTATGAGAAGCTCGGATATCAGCGGGTTGGCTCAGTTTTCAAACTATAACATGGCTAACAAACGCATGAGTGGACTGGTCGCCAAACCAGCAGCAAATCCAAATGTTAAAGGCATAATGGAACTATGAGAGTCTTAATCGTTACGGATATATTTGGAGTTACAGCTTCTGTACTTTCCCTTGCCAACGCCTTAATGGCTGAGCGGGCTCATGTTGAAGTTGTTGATCCTTATGATGGTAAAGAGAAGTCCTTTAGCCATGAGCAATCAGCTTATGATGCATTTCTTGCCAATTGTGGTCACGATAGCTATTTTCGCAAAGTACAAGATGCAATTTCTTCTTCACTTGAGGAGTTGGTAATTATTGGTTTTAGCGCAGGCGCTTCTGCCGCTTGGAGAAATATGGAATCCGACTGGCAATCTAACATATTGCATTTTGTTGGGTTTTACCCTGGGCAAATCAGATATCATCTCCACATTACACCAAAATATCCTTGTACGATTGTTTTTCCAAATCGAGAGGAGCATTTTGATGTCAATGATGTTAGCGGTATTCTGAACGAAATTGATAATGTTCAGTGCATCATTACTGATTATGGGCACGGCTTTATGAACCCTTTGTCACATCAGTATTCAAGCATTGGTGCAGGTGCATTTAACAAAGTAATAAACCAAGCCAGCAAGCTGGCGGATGTCGCTACGCTCCGACGGTTATTACAGCGCTAACATTTTAAAGAAATACCTATATCAACCATGATCAAACGATATCTACCACTCAACGTACTGCTACTTTCCATACCGTTCTGGCTCCTTGCCGCCTGGAACTATCCCGGTGGCACCAGCTGGGATGCCAGTACCGATGGTTTTAGTTTTACTGCCAATTATGTCTCGGCATTATTTCAGCCGCTGGCTTTAAATGGCCTGACTAACACCGCCCGCAGCTTCGCCTTTGTTGCCATGTTGCTGTACGCGACCAGCCTTAGCGTAATGTTCTGGCTTATTTCCACTTCGTATCCAAAATCCATCGCCAGCAAGACGGTGCAGATATTTGGGGTGGGTGCTATGGTCTATGCCTTTATTGCGGTGACCACACCAATGCATAATTTGCTAACTATTATCTCGGCCAGCTTTTTAGCGATCGCCATCGTAGGTATGTTAGTTCTGTTGCAGCGGGCAGCTGAGTATAAACAGGTGTTACTGGGCAGCTTTAACCTGCTGTTGCTGGCCATGCTTTCGGCGACAACTAAAGGTAATGTTTTCGTCGAACTGAGCCCGGCAATCGAGTGGTTACTTTTTCTAAGCGGCGCTGTATGGGTGGCGCTGGTCTATATTGGGGCAACCACACCTGACAATTTGTCAAAACGGATGCGTGAAACTCAGCGCACAAACTAATTTAAGCGACAGCATAAGGAAGTCGGATGTATCAGGGTAGCTGTTTATGTGGTGCGGTAACGATAGAGGTACATGGTGGAATTGAGTCAATTATTCATTGCCATTGCTCAAAGTGCAGAAAAAGCAGCGGCACTGCTTATGCAACAAATGGTTTCGTACGTAAGGCCGGTTTAATCATTAAAACAGGCGAGGAGCAAATGGGTTGTTATGAAACCGCGCCTGGCAAAAAACGACATTTTTGCAAAGTTTGTGCATCGCCAATTTTTAGCAGTAACAACGCGTCGCCAGAGTTATTGCGCTTAAGGCTGGGCATATTAGATGCCGATATTTTGGAAAAGCCGATATCACATAACTTTGTGTCTTCCAGAGCCAACTGGGATGACCTGGATGCGCAGCTTCCTCGCTACGATGAACATGAGCCTGGCCGGGCGGTTAAGAAGTAATCATCAACAGGCGGTGCATTACATCAGCTAAAGGTTTCTATCCCACTATCGCAGATGACGACTCCGGTACGCCAAGCATACCGGAGTCGTAGCCCGGTTTATACTGTGGTGGCTGCTTTAGTCGTCCCTAAGGCTGTAGGTCTTGCTCGCAGGCAGGGTGTTACGTTAACCAAAGTTGTTTAACCCACTATCACAGATGGCGACTCCGGTACGGCGAGCGTACCGGAGTCGTAGCCTGGTTTAAGCTGCGGTGGTTGATTTAGCCCTTAAAGCTGTTTTTCTCCGCCGCAGGTTGGCGGCTAAATCAGCCCAATTAATCTTTTAGGATGGACAAGGCCCGGACACAGTACTAACTAACTTACCTTCCTTGTCGTGGAATAACCATCTACAGGTTTCATCTGTTACCGCATCGGCTGAATAGTGCTCAGGAGCAATCTCAGTGGTGTTGCTGTGATGCTGTCGCTTCTCGGCAGAAAAATCGGACCTTGGTCGTGCATAACTGCTGGTGACAAAATGTTGTTGTAGCTCAGCGATAGCGCAGGCACTAAGTTTGATATTCCACGAACTATGGTGTAACACATCGGCAAGTGATATGTCTGGCGTAATCATCGTATATTGCGGTTCAACCTCTACGCTAAGGGCGGTCAGATCGTCTTGCCAACCAAGTCGGAATGCGAGCAGGCCGGAGGCTGTAGTATGGGCAATAGTTGCGTAATCGGCTGACTCTGCGATGATTTGTTTTTTAATTAACCTGGCTTTATGCAGCTTATCCCAAGCTACCGAAAAGTTGCTGCCATTCCTTAGCGCGTAGAAACCACTTTCTGAGACGTGCAAAGCAGCAAATCCAGTTCGCTCATCATCAGCACTAAGGCTGTTGTAATCAACATTAACACGATCCCGCAACCGGGTTGTCAGCGTCGGATCTAAGGCTAACCTCAGTACGACAGCCCCCGGATCCAAGCTACAACTGTTTGCTTTAAAATCGATTTGGCTATTAGGTAAGCTAATATCCTCGTGATGTGATAAAGCGATGTTATCTAAGATGTGCGATTTTACCTGCAGTAACTGAAAAAAATCTTTCGCGGCACTATGCTCCGCTTTGGTCAGTCGCGAAGGCGTTGTGGCTAAACGTTGCCGCTGGTAAGCAAGGTTAAACGCATGGGCTTTTTGATTAAAAATGTCGAAAATTAAAAACCGGCGTTGTGTAAGTACACAGTTTGAAGAGGCAGCCTTTAACGTATTCTGGTTATTGTCTGGCTGACAAGATAGTAACACTGACGCCTGGCTGCTTGTTAATTTCGCTGCCTCTTTAGCCGAGCAGTCCTCACAGGCATAACCTGTGATTGACTGAGTTTCTGCTGTTACGCTGTGGGCAATAATTAGGCTATAAACACCTAGCAGCAAATAAATCCATTTCATTTAGCAATTCCCTGGGCTTAGTAGAGATGATAGTTGGGTTAGACTTGATATAACTCCAGCGGTAAGCCATCCGGATCCTGAAAAAACGTAAAGCGCTTGCCGGTATATTCGTCTACCCGTACTGGCTCAGTGGTAACACCTTGCTGCTGTAAATAAGCCAGCCAGGCATCCAGATCGGTTACGGCAAAAGCCAAATGGCGTAGCCCCTGTGCTTCCGGGCGGCTGGGGCGGGGTGGCGCGCCGACAAAGCTAAATAACTCCAGCTGACTGCCATCTGGCAGCTGTAAATCCAGTTTCCAGGATTGGCGTGCTGCGCGATAGTGCTCGGCCAGGATCGGCAGGCCGAGGGTTTCGCTATAAAACCGCTTACTGCGTTTATAATCGCTGCAAATCAGCGCCACATGGTGAATGCCTTGCATGGCCGGTGGCCGCATTACAGTACCTTTTTAATTTCAGTTTTCAGGTTATCGTCCTTGGTGCTGGCTTGCAGAGGCCGTAACAGCGCTTCGGCGTCCGGGCGTTGTTCGTTAGCCAGATAGAGCTGAGCTAAGCGAAACTGTGCCCATTCCTGAAATTCGGGTAATTGCCCCTGACTTTCGGTAATAAACTGCTGCAAAGCGTTGATTCCCTGTCCGGTGGCGGTTTTCGCCAGCACCGCGGCGCGGCCCAACTGATATAGCGCCAGCAATCTGCTGCGTTGTGCGTCACGATCGGTGACCTGCTGCTCGCTGGCCAGCTGGAACTGCCGGATTGCCGCCTGATAGTCGCGTTTTGCTGCCTGCTCTACGCCGATTAAAAAGTAGGCTTCAGGTCTTTGCTGTAATAGTTCAGACTGCGCCAGCATGGCTTCGGCCTGCGCTAAATCTTCACGCAGTAGCAATTCCAGCTGCAGCAGTTGGCCTTTTAGCGGGTTGATTGTTGTTAGTTGCTCTGCCAGCGTCTTGGCTTTGGCTTTATCGCCGCCGGCAATACCCGGCGCCTGGGCGTAATACTGCGCCAGCGCCTGCAAATATTTTGGCTCAGCCGGCGCCAGGCTATGTGCCGTTTCATAGGCTTTTACACAGCGTTTGGCATGCGCCAACGCGCTCAACATAATGGCTTTTTGGGCATGGTTACAACTGGCATTGCCGTATAAGAACTGATATTCCGCATTAGTCATATCCAGTTTGATGGCTTTTTCCAACCAGTCGGCAGCCGCTTCGGTTTCCCCCAGAGCCAGCTCTGTACGCCCCAAAGCGGCCAGTAAAAACGCATCTTTGGTCTTTTTGTTTACCTGGGGTGCCAGCAGGGTTTTTGCTTCAGCATAGGCGCCTTGCTGCCATAAGGTCTCCAGTTGTTGTTGT
The DNA here is from genome assembly GCF_000272005.1 of Alishewanella agri BL06. GTDB lineage: Bacteria > Pseudomonadota > Gammaproteobacteria > Enterobacterales > Alteromonadaceae > Alishewanella > Alishewanella agri. Next base: position 42,690 of record NZ_AKKU01000020.1, read on the forward strand.
AGTGGCAGCTGTGCCTGAGCCGGCAGACTGCAGGCAAATAATAGGGTGAGTGTAAGGTGTCGTGGCATAGTAACAATCCTTGGTTACAGGTCGTATTCAGTTAACCATTCGCGAAAGCGCCTGGCATGCGGATAACCGGCTTGCTCTGCCCGTTGTAACATCGCTAACGCCTCGGTTTTGCGTTCTTCATTGTACAAACGGACGGCGTACCACGCCATAATGAGTGGGTCTTTACCCTGCTCGGCGATATAGTGTTCCCAGGTATTCAGGCGCAGTGCCAGTTCACGTTGGGCCGGTTCAAAACCACTTTCTGCAGCCCGCTTTAACCAGAAGTTGGCGCTTAAGCCAAGCGGGACAGTAATTTGCCATTCAATAACGGCATTTTTTGATTTCAAGCCAAGATTTTGCGAATAAACCCGATAGCGGCCGGCGGGTGCGTCTTCGCCAAGCTCTTTTTTAACTAATGCCAAAGTTGCGGTATCCAGAGTTTCTGACACTAATTCACCTTGCTCAGTTTTGGTAAAGCTGGCATTGATGGGGTTAGCGAAGTAGGTCCAGACGTCGTAGCGTTGATTATACAGCTCAAATCTGGGAAGTTCCTGACTAGGTAAGATTGGTTCAAAATTCAGGCGGCTTTTACTGACCTGAATTTCGGCTAAATCTAACAGCCGTGCCAATTGATATTGCGCTTCGGCTTCACCCGCTGTCGCCCGCTGCCATAACTTATGCTCAGAGATCAGTTGAGTGAGCATTTTGGTGTGCACGGCATTGCCTTGTGGAATATCCGCTACCAAGCGGGCAATTTGCTTGGTGCCGGCAGGTTCATAGCGACGGCGTTGCATAAATTTAGTGGTTGAGGGTACGAAATGCCCGGCTGGGTTAGCGGATACGGCTTCGGTAAACAACACCTCTCCCCGCTCATTGACCAGAGACAGTACGGTAGCGCTGCCAAAAAATGCCTTACTCCGTTCCCGTCGGTTGAAAACCAGACCATTTTTGGGATCGGGTATCAACACTGGCTGAGCTCTGGGCCGGTATTCCCAGGGCCGAATCTTCATGCCAGCAATAAACTGGTCAGTAAGTTCAGTGGCGGCCTGAATTTGCTCCGGTGTCAGTTGTTTGAGCAGAGCCAACTGCGCCGGTTGCGGTTTACCGTCCTGGATTTTGGCGGCTAACTGATAGTAGGCGAGCGCAGTAATCGGGTCTGCCGGCTGGCCCAGACCCTGTTCGGCCATCACAGCCAGCAAAACCGCTGCCCACTCATTGCCGAATGTTAACAGTTGTTGTAGCTGACTAAGCGCTGCCGGAAAGTCGCCGCGTTCAAGCAGTGGATTAACATGCCACCAGTTAACGCCGGTGTCGGTACCTGTGACTTCGGGTAAGCCATCAACCAAAAAGGCATAGTAAGTAGTGCTAACCGCGTTATCAGCGGCATCCTTCAAACGCGTCATGTCACGGAACTGAAAGCCGGTTGGCATGCCGGTGCCTAAAGGTTGACCGCTTGGCATTTGCTCAGACATCGGCCGTTGTTGTGCTAATACTGCACCGCAGCTAAAGACTATAAAGACAAAAATAGCGAAACGCATATCACTCCCGGTGAGTTGTTATTATTGTTATCGCCATGCCACTCCTGGCTGGCTGTTCACCAGTCTACAATTAGCTTGCGGGGTACGCCAGCACCCAGTTAATAAACATTTCAGTACCGGTTTTTAGCGCTTTCTCGTCGGCATAAAAATGCGGTGAATGGTTGGCGGGTGCTTTAGCCGGATCCTGGCCCTCCGGGGTGATACCCAAAAATACAAACAGGCCCGGCGTTTCCAGCGCATAGTAGGAGAAATCTTCGGCGCCGGTGACCAACTGACCTTCCTGCACCTTATCCTGACCGGCGACCTGCTGCAGAATAGGCAGCGAGCGGCTGGTTAGCTCCGGATCATTTAATGTTACCGGGTAACCCTCTTCAATTTTAACTTCGGCCGTGGCGCCGGTTGCGGCGGCACTGGCTTCGGCTGCCTGCTTTAACAGGCCAAAAATTTGCTGGCGAATGCCTAAATCAAAGTTACGGATAGTGCCTTCCAGATAAACCTCATCCGGAATAATATTATTGCGCACCCCGCCTTCAACAATACCAAAGCTTAGTACGGCCGGGGCGCGGGTAATATTAATCTGCCGGCTGACAATGGTTTGTACGTTATTGATAATCTGCGCTGCCGCGACGATAGGATCCACGCCACCCCAGGGCGCTGAGCCATGGGTTTGTTTTCCCTTAACGCGGATTTCAAAGCGATCCGACGAGGCCATTAGCGGCCCTTTACGATACTGCACCACACCGGTATTGGCCGCTGACCAGACATGAATACCAAAGATCGCCTCCGGCTTATGTTTGGCAAACAGGCCCTGCTTTAACATCAGTGCCGCGCCACCTTCTTCACCGGCTGGTGCGCCTTCTTCGGCTGGCTGGAAAATAAACATCACCTTGCCAGTAAGCTGCGCTTTCTGCTGTACCAGATATTCGGCGGCGCCCATCAACATGGCGACATGTAAGTCATGGCCGCAGGCATGCATCACGCCCACTTCTTTGCCGCGATATTCGCCTTTTGCGGTCGAGCGAAACGGCAGATCAGTTAGTTCCGTGACTGGCAGCGCATCCATATCGGCGCGTAGTGCCAGCAGCGGACCCGGTTTACCGCTATCCAAAATGGCTACGACACCGGTATGGGCGATGCCGGTTTGTACTTCCAGCCCCAGTTTACGTAAATGATCTTCGACCACCTTAGCAGTGCGGAACTCGCGGTTACTCAGTTCCGGATGCTGGTGCAGATCGCGCCGCCAACTGATCACCTGTTGCTCCAGTTGCGGACTGATGCGCAGCACCTCGGCGGCATGGCTGTTATTCAGGCTTAACAGGCTACCGGCAAATAAGGCAGCAGCAATAAAGGTCAGTTTCATGGTCAGGCTCCGCGGCAAGGCTGGCAAAATAGTTAAGCTTCACTATGCGCAAACCTGGCTAATAAATCCAGTGTCTGCTCAATATCGCCGCGGCTGATATCCAAATGACACACCCAGCGCATGCGTTTGAACTGACTGCTGGCATTAGCGTAGTTACTGGCGGTTAGCTGAACCTGATGCTGCGCCAAAAAGTGCTGCAACGCATCGGCCAGCGCCAGCGGCAGTTCAGTAAACAGGATATTGGTTTGTACCGGCAATACCCTGAGCTGGCCGGCAAAGCGGCCTTGCTGGCTTAACGCCTGTAAGCCTTCCGCCAGCAAGCGGGCATTGGCATGATCCTCAGCCAGCCGCTCGATATTATGTTGCAGCGCATACAGGCCGGCTGCGGTAATCACGCCGGTCTGGCGCATGCCGCCGCCCAGCATTTTGCGAATGCGCCGTGCACGCTGAATAAAGTCGGCAGAGCCTAATAACAAGGAGCCAACCGGTGCGCCCAGACCTTTGGATAAACAAATCGAGACTGAGTCATAACCCTGACAAAGTGCCCGGGCCATCGCCTGCGGGCTAAGCTGATGATTGGGCGCGAGCGCAACCGCCGCATTAAATAGCCGGGCTCCATCAATATGACATTGTAAATTATTCGCTTTGGCTAAGGCGGCGACCTGTTGCATATAACTAAGCGGCAGCACTTTGCCACCGACGGTATTCTCAATCACAATCAGCCGTGTACGGGCAAAATGCGGGTCGTCTGGTTTAATCGCATCCTGAATATCCTGCAGCGCCAGAGTGCCATTGTCCTGCAGCGCCAGCGGTTGCGGCTGAATCGAGCCCAGCACCGCCATACCGCCACCTTCCCATTTATAGGTGTGCCACTGCTGGCCGACAATGGCTTCATCGCCACGCTGGCAATGGCTCATCAGCGCAATCAGATTGGTCTGGGTGCCGCTCGGTGCAAATAGCGCTGCGTCAAAGCCCAGCATCTTAGCGGCATAGTCTTGTAGGGCTAGCGTCGTGGGGTCATCATTAAAAACATCATCGCCCAGCGCAGCGTGAAACATCGCTTCTTTCATGGCGTGGCTGGGGCGGGTTACGGTATCACTGCGAAAATCAGGCATCGGCACGGCTCTCAATCGAACAACACTGGCACTTAAGCTAATTTACTGGCAGGCTAAACACAAGCAGGCTGCGGCCATCAGTAGTAGGCTAACGGCAAAGGTGGAGAAGGAGTAAGATAAGCGTGCATTTTTATCAACCGGCACAGGGCCATGGCCTGGCCCATGATCCGCTAAACAGCATTATTGCACCGCGGCCGATTGGCTGGATTTCCAGTATCAGCGCGGCGGGGCAGGTCAATCTGGCACCGTACAGCTTTTTTAATTTGTTTAATTACAGTCCGCCGATTATTGGTTTTGCCAGCACCGGCTGGAAAGATTCGGTACAAAATATCCAGCAGAGCGGCGAGTTTTGCTGGAATCTGGTCAGCCGGCCGCTGGCGGCTGCGATGAATCAAACCAGTGCGACAGTGCCGGCTGAGGTCAACGAATTTGAACTGGCTGGCCTGACGATGGCCGAATCGCGCTTAGTCCGGCCGCCGCAGGTCGCAGAAAGCCTGGTGCGCTTTGAATGTAAACTCAGCCAGTTGTTGCCATTAAAGGCCGCCGATGGTCGCGAGTTGCCCACCTGGCTGGTGTTAGGCGAAGTAATAGGGGTGCATATCGCACCGCAACTGCTGGTTAATGGCGTCTTTGATACGCTGGCGGCCGATCCACTGTTGCGCGGCGGTGGCCCGGGCGAGTACTTTACGCTCAGTGCCAGCCAGAAAATGACCTTGCTCAGACCACAAGTTTAAAGGACAGCAGAATGACAATACGCTATTTGCTTTGTGTACTTGGTTTTGCCGGCAGTGTTGGCGTTTGGGCCAATACCAACCCGCCAGCCGCGCTGCCAGATCTGGCGCAGCTGGTGCCGGCGGCGTTGCAGCAGTTTGATACACCCGGTATGGCCATCGCGGTGGTAAAGGATGGTCAGGTGTTGCATCTGGCGGGCTTCGGTGAGCGCGATCTGGCAACGGGCGCCCTGGTCGATAGTGACACCTATTTTCGGCTGGCGTCGGTCAGTAAGGCCTTTACTGCTGCTTCAGTGGCGATTCTGGTCGATGAGGGCAAGCTGAGCTGGGATGACAAGGTGGTGCAGTATTTACCGCAGTTTCGGCTGCAGGATCCCTGGGTAACGGCTGAATTTACCATTCGTGATCTGTTAAGTCAGCGCAGCGGCCTGGCCGGGGCTGCCGGTGACAGCATGATTTGGCCTGAGCCCAGTGGCTTTAGCCGCGACGAGGTGGTGCATAATCTGCGTTATCTGACGCCGGTCAGCAGCTTCCGGTCGCAGTATGCGTACAGCAATGTGCTCTATATTACGGCTGCCGAGCTGGTGGCGAAAGTGGCTGGCGAACCCTGGCAGGATTTTGTCGCTAAACGCATTTTTGCGCCGTTAAATATGCAGTGTTTTGCCGGAGATCAGCCGGCAGATACCTTGCAAAATGCCGCCCAACCCTATCGCTTTAGTGCCGAAGATGGCTTTGTGGCCATTCCGCGTAATGCCATTGACGGCAAGATGCTGATGTCGGCCGCCGCCGGCGGTGTTGTCTGTCGTGCCAGCGACCTGGTGCCCTGGATGCAGTTCTTACTGGCGCAGTATCAGGGTAAGGCTGCTGCGAACGCGCCCTTTAGTCAGACGCAGTTGCTGCAAATGTGGGCGCCGCAAACCCTGATGGCGGTGGGCAGCAATGACCGCGAGCTGGATCAGGTTAATTTTGCCGCCTATGGTCTGGGCTGGCGCATGGCTGATATGCATGGCGTTAAAGTGGTACATCATACCGGCACCTTGTCTGGTTTTCAGGCGCATCTGGTATTGGTGCCGGAGCAGCAACTGGGTTTTGTGGTGCTGAACAATGGTTCGAATAGTGGTGCGCGTCAGGCGGTGGTGCAAAGCCTGTTAAAGCACTATCTGGCGCCTGACCAGCAACAGGACTGGGTGGCGTTTTATGCCGCGCAGCAACAGCGGGCGGCGGGTCGGCCGGCCGCGGCACAACCTGTTGGTACCGGCGAGGTACTGCTGGCGCTGCAGGAGTATGCTGGCAACTATAACGATAACTGGTTTGGTGGCATGCTGATAGCTCAGGATGAGCAGGGGTTAAGTCTGCAATCGGCGCGGATGATTAATCTGCAAGGCCGGCTGGAACCTTTTGCCGATCATAGCTTTATCGTGCGCTGGACTGATCCTAATGTTGCCGGGCCGGCGTTAATCCACTTTCAGTTGAATAACCGCCGTCAGGTTACCGGCTTTACGCTGGAACCCTATGCGGCTGAGCCGGGTGAGCGGCATAGCTACCGTGATATGCGCTTTCGGCGGCAGTAAAACAGGCCATAAAAAAGGGCAGTCAGCGCTGCCCTTTTATCATTAACGCAATTGCTTAGAAGAAGTTAATTCTAAAATCAACGCCAAATACCCGCGGCTCATTGACAAAGCCGGTCAGGTTACTAAAGTCGATTGCGCCTTTCAGGTTGTCCTGATCGGTGATGTTGCGACCAAATACACCCACTTCGTAGTTGTGCTGATCATTAACGTAGGCAACACGTAAACCGGCTTCGTGGTTGTTATTGCTACGGAACTCAGCAGACTCATACAGGAATAAATTGGTTTTACCCTGCAGCTGGTAATCTGCAAACACATAAATTTCACCACTGTCGACCGGATAGGCATAACGGCTATTCAGTGTCAGAATGGTTTTCGGCGCTTGTGGGAACGGATTGCCATTAATCAGCGCTAAGCCATCAGTAGTGGTGGGGTCCAGTACAGTACAAAGGCCAGAACCACAAGGCGCGACGGTCAGCGTATCGTCTTTCAGTTCAGTATTGTTATAACTAAAACCACCACCAAAACTCAGGTTTGGCAGTACCCGATAGTCGAAGTCAACTTCAAAGCCATAGCCAGTACCTTTGTCGGCATTGATCAGCTGGTTACCTTGCGTCTGACCACCGATCGCAGATAACTGAATATCATCAATGGTGTAATAGAACAGGGCAGCGTTTAAGCGCAGCGTATTGTCCAGCAGATCAGACTTGGTACCCACTTCAAACGAGGTGATGGTTTCGGCACCGGCGACTGACGGTGGTGCTTCAAAGGCCACATCACGACCCTGAATGGTCTGGGCGCGGAAACCTTCAGCCACCCGGCCAAATACGCTGGTGCTGTTGGTAAGGCGATAATTCGCACTTAATTCCCAGCTAATTTGATCATCGCGCACTTTAATCGGGTCATACTGCTGGATTTGTGCTGCGCCAATTACTAAGGCGAAGCCATCAACGTTTTGCTGGCCGACCGAGAAGGTTTTTTCGTCATCGGTGTAACGTAAACCACCGGTCAGAGTCAGCTTATCGTTAACCTGATAAGAGGTCTGGCCGAACAGCGCCCAACTGGTATTGCCGTGGAATACTTCAGTGGCACCGAAGAAACCGTCAATGGTATTAACACCAAACGACGAGTCGAAATAGAAGGCACCTACCTGCCAGCTCAGCGCAGTGCTGGTATCACTGGCTAAACGAATTTCCTGGGTGACTTGCTTTAAATCTTTCAGCTGATCTTCAGTGACGGCATTAGGCACTGCGGCAGCACCCGCCTGATCCGGGTTACCACCGTCGATATCACCGATACCACCACCCGCTGCTTTTTCAATCGCCGAAATGCTGGTTAGCGTCATACCATCTAAATGGAAATCGAATTTCAGCGAGCTGCCCCAGGCATCGTAGCGCTGTACGTTATTACCCGGCGCATCATAAGCCACCACATCACGGTCATAGTTCTGGTTCAGCTTGTTGCTGCCAGGGCTTAAGATGTTTTTGCGGAACATCGTCGAGGTACCGTCATAGTTACGGCTATGTACCTGGAATAAGGCGTCAAACTGCTCGTTTTCATATAAAAACTGCAGGCGGCCGGTGCGCTCGTCGTAGCCACCCATCACATCGTTCTGACCGGTAAAGCTGTTATCGATCCAGTTACTGCGGTGTTGTGACAGGAACGAGGCCCGTGCCGACAGCGAATCGGTCAGGCCGCCGCCGACAGCACCTTCAAAATGCGCGGTACCCAAAGTGCCGGCGGTCGTTTTCAGATAGGCATCAAAATCCTGGCGGGGTTTCACGCTATCAAACTTAATAATACCGGCTGTGGTGTTGCGGCCGAACAATGTACCCTGTGGCCCGCGGATGACTTCCACCTGCTGCACGTCGAACAGTGGAAAACTTTTTAGGATCACGTTTTCCATTACCACGTCATCCATCACGATCGATACTGGTTGTGAGGCGGCCAAATCGAAATCGGTGTTACCTAAACCCCGGATATAAAAGCGTGGTGCTGCGCGGCCATTCGAACTTTCGGCATACAGGCCAGGCACTTTAATCGCCAGGGCGGTGATATCGTCTCCTGAGACGAAAATGCTATCGAATTTCTCACCCGACAGGGTAGCGACAGAAATCGGTACTTCCTGAATGCTTTGGCTGCGGCGCTGTGCCGTGATAGTGATCTTTTCCAGTTTTTTCTCTTCAGCGGCCGGATCTTTGTCACTTTCCTGTGCTAGCAGCACTGGAGAAAAACCCAGAGTTGCACCGAACAGTGCAGCCTGTACCGCTGCAAACACAGCAGATTTGGTAAATAGGGTCATGAATGTTACACCTTAGTTGTTAGAAGATGATGCAGTCTGCGCGAAGAACTGGAGTGACCACAGTGACTGCAGACGGCGCTCTATTATAGCGGTTTGTCGTGTATTTGCCTGCTTTTAGCTTAATTTTACCGCAATTTCTCTGGTCGGTTGATCGCAGATGTTGTATTAACGTAAACCAATAACCGGAGGTGGAAACAGTGTTCAGAATTTTCATTAGCATGCTGTTGTGCTGCTGTATCAGTACCGCAGCCTGGGCGCACAGCAGTGGCTGGCAAGAAAGTAAGCACATCAGGGCTGAGCTGGTCAGCGAGTATCAGCAAGTGATGCCGGGGCAAAAACTGCTGTTGGCGTTGCATTTTATTCCGGACGAACACTGGCATACCTACTGGCGAAACCCCGGTGACTCGGGCTTGCCTACCAGTATTAGCTGGCAGTTACCCGAAGGCGTTAGCACCGGTCCTATCCAGTGGCCGACACCGCAGGCGTTTTCTATTCCTCCCCTAATGAACTATGGTTTCGCTGGTCCGACTATCCTGCTGACGGAATTAACAATACCACTCGATTATACCGACAGCAGCCTGCCGATTAAGGCTAAGGTTGATTGGTTGGTCTGTGAGGAAATTTGTATCCCGGCAGATGCCGAATTTCAGCTCGAGCTGACAGTGGGTTCAGCGGCGGTGCTGTCTGATAGTGCCACCGCTCTGATCGCCCGGGGTAAAAGCAGTCAGCCCTTGCCATTAGCGGTACGCGGCAGCTTTGATACTGCTGGCGGTAGCTTCTCTGCAGCAGTTAGCGGTTTGCCGGATGTCGATTTTCAGCAGTTTTTTGTCGCCGCCACTGAGCTGGTGGATCATGCTGCACAACAACAACTGGTATTCAGCGAAGGTGAATGGTTACTGCGGCAAAATCTGAATACCTATTTTACCAGTGCCGCGGACAGTTTTGAGTTGGTGCTGGTAAGTGGTAACGGCCAGGGCTACAGCGTGCTGTTAGAGGCGGCAGCTGAGAGTAGCCCTGCCACTGCGGCGGAAAGCACTAGCCTGTGGCTGGTTCTGCTTATGGCTGCCGCCGGTGGTCTGATTCTAAATCTGATGCCTTGCGTATTTCCGGTGCTGTCACTCAAAGCGTTAAGTATCGCCGCGAATAGCGGGCAGCGTGCTGAGCAACGCCGCGATGCAATCTGGTACACGCTAGGGGTGGTGCTCAGTTTTGTCAGTCTGGCGCTGTTATTACTGGCACTGCGCGCGGCCGGCTCGGCAGTGGGCTGGGGCTTCCAGTTACAAAGCCCCTGGTTGGTGGCTTTATTAGCGTATTTACTGTTTGCCCTGGGCTTAAGTTTATCCGGCGTGGTGCAGTTTGGCCTTGGCCTGATGAGTGCCGGTAGCGGTTTAACCCAGAGCAAAGGTGCCAAAGGCAGCTTTTTTACCGGTGTGCTGGCCGTTGTGGTGGCCAGCCCCTGTACTGCGCCCTTTATGGGCGGAGCCTTAGGCTATGCCGTCACCCAGCCGCCGCTGTTAGCCTTACTGGTCTTTGTCGCACTGGGCTTGGGGATGGCGTTACCATTTTTGCTGCTGGCCTATTTGCCGGCATTAGCGCAGGCACTGCCCAAACCCGGTGCCTGGATGGATACGCTTAAGCAGCTGCTGGCGTTTCCGTTGTATTTAAGTGCAGTATGGCTGGTTTGGGTATTTGGTCGCCAGGCGGGTATCGATGCGGTCGCAGTGCTGCTTTGCGGTATGGTGGCAATCGCCGCTGCCTGCTGGTTATACGGTAGTTGGCAGTTTAGCCGCGCCGGCTGGGGCCGCCCGCTATTGGCGGCGCTGCTACTCTTATTATCAGTTGGGGTATTGCGCTTAGTGCCGGACAGTGCGACACCGGCCGCAGCGGCGGCAGATGCGCACTGGCAAGCCTGGAGCCCGGATAAACTGGCGCAGCTGCGACAAAGCGGCAAGCCGGTGCTGGTGAATATGACGGCCGACTGGTGTATTACCTGTCTGGTCAATGAGCGGGTGGCGCTAAATACCGAAAGCAGTAAAGCAGCGCTGGCGTTGTATGATGTGACCTATTTAAAAGGCGACTGGACGCGGCGTGATGCCGATATTACCGCCTATTTACACCAATACCAGCGTGATGGCGTGCCGCTATATGTGTTGTATTGGCCCGGGCAGGCGCCAGAAGTATTACCGCAGATTTTAACGCCGGATACGCTCCGGCAAACTTTAGAGCGACTGAGTAGTCAGTAAGGTCGCCCGTTTTTCAACGCAACAGGAGTCTATGATGAAAAAGATGAAATTGTTAGCTTTGGCCGCTGCGGCGGTGTTCGCCGGTAGCCTGGCTGCTGCGCCGCAGGTTGGTCAACCGGCACCGGCTTTTACCGTAAAAGATTCCGCCGGGCAGGTGCATAGCCTGCAGGATTTCGCCGGCAAGAATGTGGTGCTGGAGTGGACCAATCACGATTGCCCCTTTGTAGTAAAACACTATCAGGGCAATATGCAGCAACTGCAACAAGATCTGACGGCGCAAGATGTAGTGTGGCTGAGCGTGATCTCCTCGGCACCAGGTAAGCAAGGCCATGTGAATCAGGCAAAATCGGATGAGCTGACCAGCAGCCGTGGCGCCGCGCCAACCGCAGTTATTTTTGATGAAGACGGCGTGATGGGGAAAGCCTATGATGCGCGTACCACACCACATATGTATGTGATCGACAAAAACGGTGTACTGCAGTATATGGGCGGTATTGATAGCATTCCGTCTGCTAAAGTAGAAGATATCCAAACGGCAACGCCGTACTTTGCCAATGCGGCAAAAGCCGTGCTGGCCGGGCAAGCGCCGGATCCGGCGGTAAGCCGGCCTTATGGTTGCAGCATTAAGTACTAAGCTAAACCCAGCCGGGGCTCTGGCCTGTTGCCGCCCCGGCAGGATGTTTTTATTGTGGTGGCACTATTGGTAACAGTTGTAAGCCATGTTCAGCGAGAGTCTGATGAAACCCCGGCTGTTGCAGTATCAGGTGTAACCACTGATAGAGTGTGGCGATATCAAGCGGGTGGCTTTCACGCAGTAACAATTGCATACCGTAACTTTGGTCAATGCGCTCAGAAATCAGCAGGGCGTCGTGGTGTTGCGGATTAACGCTCAGATACTGCTTAATAAAAGTACGGGTGACAATGGCGGTATCGGTACGCCCTTTTAACACCAGTTCGACACTGGCGAAATGGTCGGTAACCGGTATCATCAGATACTCAGTTGCCAGGCGGGCGGGATCGGTTTCGTAATTGGCGATCCGATAATGGTAACCCAGAATACCGGCTATACTTTTACCCTGCAGATTGTCAAACCATTGCTGTGATCCGGCTTTGCTAAGTAGCGCAATAAAAACTTCATCATCCCGGGCAAAAGCCGGCGATTGCTGCATGGCCAGACCTTTGTTGTGCCAGCCCCAGTTGATATCTTCAAAAAAGATGGCATCAAACAGTCCTTGCTGAAAATCCTGATGCCGGCGCACCGCGGTCGTCAGTACCAACTCAAAGTGATACTGCTGCTGTAACTGATTCAGCTGCGAAATTAACTCCACCGTTAAGCCAGAGGCCTGTTGTTGTTGTATTTGTACGTAGGGAGGAAATTCATAGGCACCGACTTTCACCAGCGTTTTGGCCTGGGCCGGCGCTAGCAAAGAGAGGATAGCGACTAAGCAATATAGCAACCACTTCATAGTATCTCTGACCTAAACCTTACCGATATCTTCAAACCAAAGCTCAGGTGCGGCCGAGATAAAGTCCTGCATCAAGGTAATGCATTCTGCATCCTGCAGTACACTCACCTCAACACCACGGCTTTTGACGTAGTCTTCCGGTCCCTGAAAGGTCTGATTTTCACCAATCACTATTTTCGGGATGCCATACAGCAAAGCCGTGCCGCTACACATATCACAGGGTGACAGGGTGGAATACAGCGTGGCTTTTTTATAATCGGCCGGGGCTAAGCGGCCAGCTTGCTCCAGACAATCCATTTCGGCATGCAGGATGGCACTACCACGTTGTACGCGTTGATTATGGCCACGGCCAACAATTTTGCCATCAATAACCAGTACCGAACCAATAGGGATACCGCCTTCTGACAGCCCTTTTTTCGCTTCGTCGATAGCGGCTTGTAGAAAAGGATCGCGCATCTTGTTCTCCTGCTTAACGCCCCAGTTAGCATAGCTCGTTTTATTAGTTTGCACTAATTGTTTGTCAGCAGGAAAGCAGATAGCCGGCCGGTCCTGTTGCCAAGACTGCCGGCAGAGTAGGTTGTTAATCGGTTTGCAGCGCGGTGATGGGATCCAGCTCTGAGGCCTTAATCGCCGGATAGACGCCAAAGGCGATACCAATCAGTGCACAGATGCTAAAGCTCAGCACGATGGCCGGTAGCGACCAGGACACCGCCCAACCGGAATAAAAGGCGATTAATTCCGACAGAATAATGCCGAACAGAATACCGGCAATACCGCCAACAATAGCAATGGTAAAGCTCTCGGCGACAAACTGCAGTTTAATATCACGTTTGGTGGCACCAATGGCCCGCAATAAGCCAATTTCTTTGGTCCGCTCCAGTACGGTCGCCAGCATAATATTCATAATACCGATACCGCCAACCAGCAACGAGATACCGGCGACACAGGACATCACGATATTAAAAATTTTCTGGGTTTGTTCCTGCTGTGCCAGTAAGGCCGCCGGCACCACGATCCGATAATCATCAATATCATTATGGCGCTGCAGTAGCAAAGCGTTAAGTGCCTGCGCTATCACTGCGGTATTGGCGCCCTCAGCCAGTTGTAAGCGGAACGAACTTAACTCAGCATCCAGCGGTATACTGCGAAAGCGGTTACGGGCGGTTTGCAGCGGCATAAAGAGTTGGTTCTGCTCGCCGCCAAGTTTGATACCCTGAAATTCATTCTGGCTGCTGAAGGGCTCGGCCAGCACGCCAACCACCTGCAGCCAGACATGGTTAACCTTCACGTATTTTCCCAGTGCTTCGCCGTCCGGAAACAAGCTGCCAGCCATCTGCGAGCCCAGGATCGCCACCTGGGCCGCATACAGATCTTCCAGTTCGGTAAAGTTACGCCCGGCTGCCAGTGGCAGACTACTCAGCTCCAGGTAGCTGGGTAAGACACCGACCGCAACACCCTCACTTTTGCCGCTATGGCTGATAATGGCATAGGTTTCCAGCTTGCGTTCGGCACTGTGGCCGGTGATATCCGGTAGCGTGCTGACCGCCGCCTGCAGATCGCTCTGACTGACTCCCAGTGAATGTTTACGATGCTCGAGCAGGGTTTTCTCATCAAAGCTTTTACTTTCGACGATAATATTGCGCAGGCCCATGGTTTCAATGGTTTTTAAGGCTTCGCGCTCTGCGCCTTCACCAATATTCAACATAGCGATCACTGCGCCAACACCGAAGATCATGCCCAGTAAGGTCAGGAAGGTGCGTAACTTATGCTGCGCCAGTTCGGCCAGCGTATCTTTGAGCATTGCACTATGTTGCATATTAATTCTCCGGTGCCAGCAGGCTGATGCGATCACCGGCTTTCAGGCCAGCGGTAATTTCGGCATGTGTCAGACTCTTCGCACCCAAACTCACGTCCTGACGGGTTAAACTTGTGCCTTGCTGTTTCCAGACATATTGCCCCTGCTCATCGCTAAACACCGCTTGTAATGGCACGGTCAGCACCTGCGTTAAACGATTAGCCAGAATATCGGCGCGGACTTTCGCACCCGGCAAGAAGAAGCTTTGCTGGCTGTCTGGCGCCACTATTACTTCGATATAGCGGCGAGGATCGCGCCGCTCGCGGGATTGCGCTACCTGACCAACGCTGACAATTTTACCCTGTAGTACCTGTTCCGGTTGCGCGGTGAGCCGGAATGACACCGGTTGCTCCACTGCCAGGCCAACGGCTTCTTGTTCGATAATTTGTAACTTCAGGTGCTGTAAACTGAGATCGGGGATACTCCCCAGTTTTTCACCGGGGAATACCATGCGACCGACCTCTGGCTTTTCACCGCGCCAGTTGCTGTCGTATAGCAGGATACCGCTGTGAGGGGCCCGGATTTCCAGCGCTGACAAGCCGGTTTCGGCTTGCTCTAGCAAACTTTGTTGCTGACCTTTTTGCAATTGCAGTAAGTCCAGCTCGCCCTGCGAGCGGGCGGCAAAGCTTTGTTGCTGCCAGTTAAGGTAGGCTTGTTTCTCACCGAGGAACTCTTTGTTTTGCAGTGAATCGAGAATTTCCAGCCGCGAACGGATTTGGATGTCATCAATGCTAAAACGATCGGCGAAGGCAAACTCCTGCTGCACCAGCCGTTGGTCCAGACCAATATTGGCCAGCTCTGCGGCTTGCTGAGTGCCTTTAAATTGTTGATCAGAAAGCACTGCCGCCAGCGAATTACCGGCATCGCGGCGACTGCGCTCCAGCTGGGTGGCATCAAAGCGGATCACCAGATCGCCCGGCGCGATACTGCTGTACTCGGGGGCTAATTCGGCAATAAAACGTGGGCCACGGGTATTTTGTGGCGCATTAATGCTTACCGAGTTTACGGCAAAGAGTTCACCTTCGGCACTAATACGGTGCTCCAGCTCACCCTGGCTGACTGTGAGCAGCGGCTGCGTTTGCGCCGGATCGGTACAGCCGGTGAGCAGTAGGGCGCAAAGGCTGAGATTCAGAGCGGAGTTTTTTAATAGACGCATTTAGTTCGCTCCCTGCGACAGACGAATCACTAAACGGGCGCTCATACCGGGGCGCATAATGCTTAAGTCCGGTTCATCCAGTTTAATGCTGGCGTCGACCACCCGGCTCAGGTTCTCGGCAGATTTATTGCGTACCGCCTTGCCCAGGTCAGTCAGTACCCCGCTAAAGTTACGCTCGGGATAGGCATCCAGCGTGATTTGTACACTCAGGCCGGGTTGCAGGTACTTCAGATCCACTTCGTCAATTTCGGTTTTAATATACAAACTTTCCAACTGACTAACTTCGGCAACGGGTTGCCCGAATTGCACGGTGTCGCCAACGGAAGATTTCTCGCCGTTATAGTCCGGTAAATACACCATAATGCCGGCATAGGGGGCTTTGATTTGTAACGAGGCGAACTCGGCCTGCAGTTGCTGGACTTCAGCAGTTAAGCGGGCAATTTTTGATGAGATAATCTGCTTTTCTGCTTCGCGTTGCTGCTGATGAAAATCCAGCCGGCGCTGTGCCAGCTGGTATTGGCTTTTTGCCAGCGTAAAGTCAATTTGTGCTTTGCGTCTGTCATTTTCTGAGCGGGAATGATCGACGATTTCTGCCTTGCGTTGTTCCCGGTCATGATCGTTTTTGCGTTCCGCCAGTTGCAGCTTCAGCTCTTCATAGCGCTGCTCATCTGTGGTGAGACGGTTTGCCAACTCTTGCTGCGCACTTTTCAGTTCGATACTTTTATTGCGTAAATCATCCTGCAGGCTTTGACCATCAAAGCTGATGACCGGCATGCCGGGCTGCAGCATGCTGCTCTCCGGTGCCATTTCGCGGATGTTAAACTGCCACATCCGACCGACAGCCGGTGGTGAAACAGTAAAAAATGTAGCGGCTGCCAGTTGTCCGGTGGCCCGAACCTGTTGCCGTTGCTGCTGCTCTTTGACTTGTTCTGCCGGTTTGCTACAGGCGCTAAGCCCAAGCAGGCCCAGGCTAAGCAGAGTAATACGAAGATATAGGTAGCGTGCTGTCATTAGCGGGCCTCCAGTAGTAAGCCCATGCCCAACATCGGTTGGCTAATAGGTAAGCTTTCAGCCGTGAACTTAGCGCGATAGTACAAGGCATTACCCCAAGCCTGACGCTTTTCACCCTGACCGGCTAATTCCTGTAATTGTAGTGCGAACTGCTGCTCCGGGGCGATATCAAAGCGGGCACTGATCCGGCTGGCCTGCCGCAAGCGGCCGACATCGACCTCATGTACCCAGGCCTCAACGTACAAGCCTTGTTGTTCTGTTACCTCGGCAATTAACCAGCCCGGCTGAGCCGTCACTCCGGCATAGAGCTTGGTGCGATACCAGGGATGCAAACTATAACTGATGGCGCCATCACGTTCGGCATACACACTCATTTTACTGAGGTTTTGTTCGGCCTCAGCCAGATCGGCGGCGGTTTTTTCTATCACCAGCTGTTGCTTATACAGGGCATTTTGTTGCTCCTGTCGCGCCGTTACCAGGGTTTCCTGTGCTTTTTTCAGCTCGGTACGGGCACGCTGCTGGGTTAACTGGTTATTCTCATAATCATAAAGACTGAGGTTATCTTTGGGTACAGCGGCATCAATATCGGCTTTTTCCAGCAATAACTGACGGCGTTCTAATTCATATTCGGCCTCCAGCACCTTGAGCGCATGCTGGCTTTCCAACTGTTTATACTGCTCCTGGGCACTGATCAGCGATGTCTTCAGGCGCTCGATACTGGCCTGAATGGTACCGGCATCAAAGACCGCAACCAGGTCGCCGGCCTTAATTGCTTCGTTTTCCGGTTTTAGCCATTGCACTTGAATGCGCCAGGTATCGCTCATCGGCGCCACAATATTTTGCCGGTATTCCGAGACCAGGCTACCGGTTAACAGCAGCGGTAATGGCTGCTCGGCTTGCTGACTGAGTGTCAGCGCAAAGACAAAACTCAGACTGAACATCCGCTATCCTCCAGGATCTGGCCATCGCGCATCCGGATCACCCGTTGTGCATAGGCAGCGATATCATCCTCATGCGTTACCATCACCACCGTATTGCCCTGGCGGTGTAACTCGGTTAACAGCTGCATAATTTCGACTGAGGTTTTACTGTCGAGGTTGCCGGTCGGCTCGTCGGCAAAGATCACCTTGGGGTTATTGATGAGGGCGCGGGCGATAGCAACGCGCTGGCGCTGGCCGCCTGACATCTCGGCAGGTTTATGGTGCATGCGATGGCCCAGACCAACCTGCTGTAACAAGGTTTCGGCCCGTTGTAATGCCTGCTCAGCCGGCGTAGCGGTATAGCGCAGCGGTAGCGCCACGTTCTCGGCCGCGCTAAGGCGTGGTAACAGGTGAAAAGACTGGAAAATAAAACCGATATGCTGATTACGCATGGCGGAGAGGGCGGCGTCATCCAGTTGGCTGACATCGGCACCGGCTAACTGATAGCTGCCGCTACTTGGCGTATCCAGGCAGCCAAGAATATTCATCAGTGTCGATTTGCCGGAGCCGGAGCTGCCCATAATGGCAACAAATTCGTTTTCAGCAATTTGCAGACTGACATCCCGTAACGCCTGCACCTGGGTATCGCCACTACCAAACACTTTGTTTAATGCCGAGGCAGAAATCATCGTCATCCCTGTTGTAATAGTTTATTAACAACAGTCTGCCATAGCCGGGCCTGCTACGACCAGTAAGGTCGCAGCGAAAAATGTAAGCAGTTATTTCAGGAACAGCGTACCAGGTGTCGTTAACCTATACCGTAACTTGCTGCACCAGGGTTAGCACGGCGTCCATTTGCGCTAACTTTGCCCGTTGCATAATCAGGGCCCGCCCCAACTCAATCGCCCGCAGCTCCGCCTCTGCCCGCTTTTTGGCATCAGTAATTTTCTCCAAATCAGCGACATGCGCCAAGCCAACGGTACGGCGGATCAGCTCACAACCGGCGTAACCCAGACTATCTGCCAATACCTGCTGTAAAAAGTGTTGCTGGTAGCGGCTGTTTTGCAAGGCGCTATCTTGCGTTTCGCTGGCCATTAACTGGCTAAACTGCGCAGCAAATTGCTGCCAGAGCTCACGGACTTGCGCTAATAAATAGGCTTGTTGCTGCTCTGCTTGCTCTGGCGCAAACAGGCCGGGGCAGGCGACGTAGTTTAGCAATAAGTTACCGAGCAGGGACCCGACATCAAAGCCGATCGGGCCATAAAAGCCAAACTCGGCGTCGATGACTTTGCAGTTATCCGCATTAATAAAGATACTGCCGCTATGCACATCACCATGCAGCAAGGCCTGGGGTTTGGATAAGAAGTCGGCCTTTAGCGCCGCCACTTCGGCCTGCAGTTCTTCATCCTGCCACAGCTGGCGTGCCCGCGGCAGAATCAGGGCATGGATAGTATTGCGCTCATGATTACAGTAAGGGTCGGTAAAGAATAAATCCTCGGTGATCAGGCACAGCTCGGGGTTGATAAAGCGGGCCACGGCGGCTTTTTTAACCGGGCCGCTCAGCACAAAATCACTGCTGTAAAACAAGGTTTGTGCCAGATAGGTTGCCATCTGGCTGGCCAGATGCGCAAAGGTTTTGCCCTTGACCAGTTCGCTGCGCAAAATCTGATACTGCTTCAGATCTTCCATTAAAATAGCCGACAACGCTGGCTCAAAATGCAATACTTCTACCGTATGCTGTGGGCAAAAACGGCCATGCTGCTGCAACACTTCGGCCTCGATCCGGGCGCGGTCGGTGCTAAGCGGCCAGCTTTCCCCCACGCAACGGGCATAGGGTAACGCCTGCTTGACGATCAGCGAGGTGCCTTTATCATTGCTGACTCGGAATACCAGATTCAGATTACCGTCGCCAAATTCAACGGCAGATAATTTACTGTGATCGCCAAAGAGTTCACTATGCTGATCCGCAAAACGTAATGCATCGTCCGGGGTAAAGATATGATAAGCCGTCATCGGGTTGCCTCAATCACTTGCTCGGGGGTAAACAGGGCTGCATAATCGCAAAACATCCAGACGTCTGCAACGCCAAATGAGATAAAACAGATGAAAAACCTGACCGCCTTAAGCCTGAAAATCGTCGAGCAACAGCTCTATGTGCTGGACCAGACCTTACTGCCCCAGCAACAGCAATGGTTGCATTGCACTACCGTGCCACAGATGGTGAGCCTGATCAAGAACTTACAATTACGTGGCGCACCGGCTATTGGCATTGGCGCTGTGCTGTTACTGGCTTACCGCGCCTTGCAGGGGGATAGCCGCGAGCAGTTGCTGCAAGACGCCGCTGTGCTGCGTGCGGCAAGGCCCACCGCGGTCAATTTAATGAATAACCTGGACACTATGCTGGCGGCGCTGGCGCAGCCGGATTTTGTCGCGGCGGCAGTGACTTGTGCAGAAGCACTGTTTGCCGAAGATGTGGCGTTATGTGAGCAACTTGCCATAAATGGTGCTGCGCTGGTGCAACCCGGCGAGCGGTTACTGACGCATTGCAATACCGGCGGCCTTGCCACCGCTGGCGTCGGCACTGCATTGGGGGTGATCCGGTTAGCGCAGCAGCAGGGCAAAGCTATCCGGCTCTGGGTAGATGAAACCCGGCCATTATTGCAAGGCGGCCGGCTGACAGCCTGGGAGTGCGAACAGCTGGGCATTCCCTATCAGCTGATTTGCGACAGTATGGCGGCGATGTTAATGGCTCGCGGTGAGGTGGATCGGATCTTTGTTGGCGCCGACCGTATTGCCGCCAATGGTGACTTTGCCAATAAAGTGGGTACCTATAGCCTGGCGGTGCTGGCGCATTATCATCAGGTGCCGTTTTATGTGGTGGCACCGCGTACGACTATCGATCTGGCCTGTCCGGATGGGGGTGCTATTCCCATCGAGCAGCGCGCTGCGGATGAAGTACGCGGGGTGTCGGGTGCCTTTGGCCAAACGCTGTGGGCGCCGGCGCAGGCCGCGGTATTTAACCCGGCCTTTGATGTGACACCGGCTAAGCTGGTCACCGGCTGGGTACTGGATAGCGGGGTATATAACCAGCAGCAAATTGCTGCTGGTGTGCTACAGCAACTAAACTATTAAGTCGGCGTTAATCACTCAAATCGCACAGTATGCCGGTATTGAAGTAGGGTACTAGGGCGTGTTGACGTTTGCTGCTTGTTTTTGCAGCCGTTTGGCTGGTGTTTATACAAGGCAGAGCTTGTGATGTGTAGTTATTCTACATGAACAAGCGATAACCGTAATAACTTCGTAATGGCATACATTATACGAAGTTATACGAGGTTGTTCCTGCCTGTGCC
>NZ_AKKU01000021.1 GCF_000272005.1 Alishewanella agri BL06
GCAGTGAAACGCCAGCCAAACGCTGCCCGTAAGGGTTCGCGCTGGCGGCGCTTTGCTCTTTGTCACTCGTCACTTATTTAGAATACTAAACTGCGCTCCNCGTTTCGCGATCAAAGCGCCGCCAGTGCGAACAAAATCTAAGCAGAAAACGTCAACACGCCCTAGCAATAAGGAGAATGAAGATGCAAAGCAAGGCAGCAACAATACTGGGTTTTAGCCTGATACTCGGGCTGGCGGCACTGGGATTTCTGGTGCAGCAAATGGCGGTAAAATTTAAAGAATATGAGCGGGTGGTCAATGTAAAAGGCCTGGCCGAGCAGGAAGTGGCAGCCGATACCGTAATTTGGCCGATCCAGTTTACGGTGGCCGATAATCAGCTGGGCAGCTTATTTGAAACCCTGGAGCAGCAAAGCGGCCTAATTACGGCGTTTTTGCAACAGGGCGGTGTCGAGGCCAGTGCCATCAGCCGTGCCGCGCCTAATGTGATTGATAAAAAGGCGCAGCAGTATGGTGAAGGCGATCGGGCGGAGTTTCGCTATATCGCCAGCCAGACGCTAACGGTTTACAGTAAGGATGTGGCAAAGATCCGCGGCTTAATCAGTGCTATCGGGCAACTGGGACGTCAGGGTATTGTCTTTAATCAGGATCCTTACCAGAACCGGGTGGAATATAGCTTTACGGCACTGAATGAGCTAAAGCCACAGATGATTGAGGAAGCGACCAAGCAAGCGCGCGAAGTGGCGTTAAAATTTGCGCAGGATTCACAAAGCCAGCTGGGCAAAATCAAAACCGCGTCGCAGGGGCAGTTTTCGATTAGCGACCGGGATGCCAATACACCCCATATTAAAAAGGTACGCGTAGTGACCACAGTTGAGTATTATCTGTCGGATTAGCCCGGAATTAGCGCAGCTATGGCTTACAACAGGGTACAACTAAGCCATAATCCGCATGCTGAGCTTAGAGGGAATGGAGGAATGCAATGGAATTGTTCACCCTGTTTGCATTGATTGTCGTTATCAGTTTCAGCTTGGCCTGGCTGATCAAACGACGCCTTGGCGTGAAATTATTCGCCCCGCTGCCTGAATATGACAAGGGTTGGAAAAATATGTTAGCAGCGGCTTTACCAGCCATTTTAGCCGCGATTTCTTTGGTGCTAAGTTATTATATTAACTCGCTGCTTTGGTCGTGAGCTTGTGTTGCTAATTGAGATAGGTCTTTTTAGCTAAAGGAGTTAGCTTGTTTAGAAAAAGTCGTACGCAGCATTTCTTTATTTTAAATATCCTAATTTGGTTTGGGTTTTTGCTGAGTTTGCGGCTGTTTCAGCTCGGCGATAGCCCACAGCAGCTGCAAAGCTGGAGTTACCTGGGGATCGCTTTGCTCGCTGCGCAGGGTATTGCTTTTGCCTTACGCAAAAATATTTTGGCTGGTATTGGCTATTATATCTCTGCGGTTCTGTTGCTGGTCATCTTTATGGCTACCGGGGCTATCGGTTACGTCCTTGGCAAGGCATCAGGTCCATCTGCCCTGCCGTTGGTAACAAAAGGAGATCTGGTTATTGGCCGGACCTTTGCGCTTTCATTTCAGGCTGGTGTGATGGTAAGAGCGGAAATTGATGGTAAGAGCATGATAAAGAGAATTCATGGCGTACCGGGAGATCGGATTACCATCTGCGACGGCTTGGTATACGTCAATGATATTGCCTATCAGCAGGTTAATAATTGGGTGGGTTTTCGATTTGAAAACGCTGCGCAGTGTCAAAGAGAGTACCGTAAGCTGCAACTCGCCGCGGATGAATATTTTGTGTTAGGGGATAACACTAACCAAAGCCGGGATTCCAGACAATATGGTCCAGTGCCGAAAACTGTGCTGTATGAAAATTTTCTGTATGCAATCCGCGATGATATGACGGTGCGGTATTTAACTGCCGTGTTTGTCGCTCCCGCAGAAGACAAAGGCGCAGGGCAGTAAGCCTTGCAACAATAAAGCCGGTTTGCGGTGCTAGTAGACAAAAAAAGGCCCGATTTATTCAATCGGGCTAAGACAAGGTAGACAGGTAAGGGTAGGTTACACCCTTCAACAACTTTAACCGCTGTATTCGAATCTCGAACACGGGTTAACTATAAGCCGTACCAAACAGCTGTACAAACGATAAAAAAACACCTGACAGGTTAAAAAAATTCATCTATGGAGGCGGAACTTTGCTTCAGTGAAAAGTGGCGGAAAATGCCGTTAGCTCGCGGGTTGCAGCGCTACTTCCGGGGTATTAAAGCTTTGCAGTACCCAGTCTATTAACAGCTTAATTTCCGGCCGCTCCGGATCCTCATTATGCTGCACCAGATAGTAACGGTCGCGGCTTAGTAAATCCTGTTCAAACAGCTTGACCAGGGCGCCGCTGCTAAACCAGGCGTGGCTGATCGGCATCGGGATCAGCGCCACCCCCAGACCTTGCTGCGCCGCCCGGGCTACGCTAAACATACTGTCCAGTTGAATAATTTGTTTCGGTTGAAACTGATGATAACCGACCCGCTCTGCCCATTGGTGCCAGGCTGTGGGCCGCGCCTGATGCAGGATCAGCGGTGTTTTCTCCAGCACCCGGTAGCCTTTGCCATGCAGCTTTTGAAACAAACTCGGGTTACAGGCCGGTATATAGCTAATGGGGAACAGATCGTAAGACAGCACATCCTGCGGCTTTTTGCCGGATAGCACTACCGACACATCGGTATATTTCGGGCTGTCGCGCCGTGATTTCACCGTTTCCAGCGTCAGGTTTATATTCGGATATTGTTCCGACCAGCCGCGCAAGCGCGGGACAAAGAGCTCACTGGCAAAGAACTCCGGCATCGAGATACTGACTTCTTTGGTGCGCTCTACCTGGCTAAACTGGTTAATGGTTTGGCTAAGTTGCTCCAACAGCGGCTTAATGGCGTGATAAAACTGTTTACCGCTTTCGGTTAATTCAATGGCGCGGGTTTTGCGCTCAAATAAACTCAGGTTCAGGTTATCTTCCAGCTGTTTGATCTGATGACTTACCGCAGACGGCGTCAGGTACAGCTGTTTCGCCGTTTCTTTAAAGCTAAGGCATTCTGCGGCAACACAGAAACAGCGCAAGCCTCGCAGCGGTGTTTGCAAAGACATATCAACTTACCCGGGTATCAGCATCAACGCGAAGTATAGGAAACTAGTATGACAAAATTACTGCAAGAGCTAAACCATAATTAAAAGTGATTTACTTTCAGTTGGTTAAGCTAGCTTATCTAGCCCTTTTATCAATGTTGCACCATTTTGCAGCATCTTACTGCGGCAAAATGGTGTCTGGTGGCGGCTTATCGCCTAATCTAACAGCGGAAATTGTCGGGCCAGAGTGGTGCCGGTAAAGTGCGCCACCCAACCCGCCGGGTTATTAAACAGCCGGATAGCGGTAAAATCCGGGGCGCTGCCCATATCAAACCAATGCGGGGTATTGGCCGGCACACTGATCAGATCATTCTGCTGGCACAACACCTGATAGACCTGCTCACCTAAATGCAGGCAGAACAAGCCCTGACCACGGACAAAAAACCGCACTTCATCTTCGCTATGGATATGCTCATCCAGAAACTTCTGCCGTAGCGCGTCCTTATCCGGATGCGCCGGGTGCAGCGAAATCACGTCCACGGTCTGATAGCCTTGCTCTGCTTTTAGTCGGCTGATATCGGCGGCATAGGCTGAGAGCACCTGTTCGCTACTGCTGCCGGCGCTGATTGGCGCTGCGGCTTGCCATTGTTCAAAGCGAATGCCCTGTTGCTGCAATTTCGCGGCGATCTCAGCGGCGTCGCTACTGCTAAATCGCGCTTGCTGGGGCTGGCTCAGGTCGAAGATTTGTAAACGGCTCATCTAACTTTCCACCTCTTATTGCACCTCAATCTGATAAAAATTTTCGGCCCGCTGGTGCTGGCTGGGCGCTTGCTGCTCCCGGATCAGTTGCACTGTGGCAATGCCAAGCTTGGCGGCGGCGTCGAGCTCGGCAGCTACATCGGATAAAAACAGCACCTGATTGGGCGGTAGCTGTAAATGCTGCAGGATAGCCGCATAGCTGGCGATCTCCTGCTTAGCGCCGATGCGGGTATCAAAGTAGCCGCTGAACAGCGGCCGCAGATCACCTGCCTCGCTGTACTGGAACAGCAGCTGTTGCGCCTGCACTGAGCCGGAGCTGTATACATAAAGTTGGATGCCCTGCTGTTGCCAGTGGCGCAGTTGCGCGGCGGCATCCGGATAAATATGGCCCTGAAAATGGCCTTGCTGATAACCATGCTGCCAAACCATGCCTTGCAGAGTTTTTAGCGGTGTCAGTTTTTTATCGGCAGCGATCCAGTCCAGCAGGGCGGCAATACAGTCGTCGGTGCTGGCGGCCGGCTGGCCCAGCAGGCGCCGGATGGCATCCAGTTCTGCTGCCACCGCCGGCTGCTGTTGCTCACGCTGAATAAAGGCCGGTAAATGCGCTTTGGCATACGGAAACAAGATGTCGGTGACAAAGCTGATGCGGCTGGTGGTGCCTTCAATATCGGTAATAATGGCGCGGTAGTTCACGGTAAGCCTGTTAATTTAATACGTTCCAGTTCGCAGTGTATAAGAAATTCCCAACCCTCCAAATGCCTTTTTGCCTGCTCCAGGCTGTGGCCCCAGGCATAAAGACCATGGCCGCGTACCAGCAGTGCAAACGGCAAGGGTTTTTGCTGCCAGCGTTGGCGCAGCTGTTTCGCCAGGGCCGGGATATCCTGCGTATTATCAAATACCGCCAGTGGCAATAACTGCTGGTGACTTTTAATGCCGGTGATGGCTTTTTGCATCTCGTAGCCGCTAAACAGATAGCTGTCGGCCTGCACCAGACGCGAAAATACGGTGGCATGTACTGAGTGGGTATGCAGCACTGCTTTAATGGCCGGATCCAGCCGGTACAATTCGGCGTGCAAGGCGGTTTCTGCTGATGGCGTTCCGTGCGGACTGGACAGCTGTTCATCCTGCCAGCTTACCGGCAGCAGATCTTGCGGGCTGAGTTCGCCTTTATCTTTGCCGGAGGCGGTGACCAGGGCGCTGTTTTCGCCCTGACGAATGGAGAAATTACCGCCGGTGGCGGGCACCCAATGCCGGCTGGCGATCCAGCGGCCAAGGCTGCAGAGCGCAATGGCGTTCGGGTTAAGCTGATGCACATGGGCTGTATTATTCATGCTACTGACCTGGTTATTCGCTGCGATTCGTCGCTATTTATTGCCTGACGCGGTTAAATATTATAACCATTAAGGCGTTTATACGCTTGAGCGTTTAGATGTCTATACTTGAAACCTGCCAAATGATAGCATTGATGCCGGTTTTCGCAACTTTTTCAGCCCTTATGTCGATAGTTTCCAAGTTACCCGCGGTGGGCACCACCATCTTCAGTCAGATGTCGCAGTTAGCGGCAGAGCAGCAAGCCATTAATTTATCACAGGGTTTTCCCGATTTTGCTGCCGATAGCCAGCTTTTGGCCGCGCTGGCCAGGCACAGTAGTGCTGGCTTAAACCAATATGCGCCGATGCCGGGTGTTCCCTTGTTACTGCAGCAAATTGCGGCCCTGACCGCACGCTGTTATGGCCGAACTCTGGATGAGAGCCGTGAGATCATCGTCACCAGCGGCGCCACTGAGGCCTTATTTGTCGCGATCCAGATGCTGGTGCAGCCGGGTGACGAGGTACTCCTGTTTGACCCGGCATACGACAGCTATAGCCCGGCTATTCAGTTGGCCGGTGGTGTACCGGTGCATTTGCGTTTAGAGGCGCCGGATTATCGGGTTGACTGGCAGCAGGTGGCGACACGGCTCACGCCGCGTACCAAGTTGATTATCGTCAATAGCCCGCATAATCCAACCGGAATGGTATTTAGCCATGCAGACTGGCTGGCCTTGCAGCACTTGGTTACCCAGCATGGCCTGTATTGTCTTAGTGACGAAGTTTACGAGCATATGGTGTACGATGCGGCGCCGCGGCTGAGCGCGAATTGTTTTGCGGAACTGGCGGCACGTTCGGTTATTGTGTCATCCTTTGGTAAAACCTTTCATGTTACCGGCTGGAAACTCGGTTATGCGGTGGCGCCAGCCGCGCTGATGACAGAGTTTCGGAAAATTCATCAGTATGTCACCTTCTCCAGTTTTACGCCGGCGCAATATGCGATCGCCGAGATGCTGCGCGAACAGCCGCAGCAGGTGACCGAGCTGGCGGCGTTTTACCAGCACAAGCGCGATCAGTTCCGCCAGGCGTTAAGCGCTAGTCGTTTCAGCTTGTTACCTTGTCAGGGTACTTATTTTCAGCTGCTGGACTATAGCGCCATTGCGCCAGAGCTGGATGACCTCAGTTTTTGCCGTTATCTGACCATCGAGCATAAAGTGGCGGCGATCCCGCTGTCGGTATTTTATCAGCATGGGTCCAATGCACGGATAATCCGGCTGTGTTTTGCCAAGCAGGATACGACACTGGCTCAGGCCGCGGAGGTGTTATGCCGGCTGTGATGGCACCCAAGCTAAGGGTAGCGATGCTGCAAACCGAACTGGTATGGCAGGATACTGCGGCTAACCTGCAGGCGCTGTCGCGGCAACTGGCCGCCGCCCCGGCCGCAGACTTGCTGGTATTGCCGGAAATGTTTGCCAGTGGTTTTAGTATGGACAGTGCCCGTATCGCCGAGCATGAGCCCGGGCCGGCCCTAAACTGGCTTAAGCAGCAGGCGGCGCACTTTCAAAGCGCCATTGCCGGCTCGCTGGCGGTTCGCACCGCTGACGGTCACTATGTGAACCGGCTGTATTTTGTCACCCCGGATGGTGCGGTACAGTCCTATGATAAACGCCATTTATTCCGCATGGCCGGTGAGCATCAGGCTTATGCGGCCGGACAGCAGCGGGTCATTGTTAACTGGCAAGGTTGGCGTATCTTATTGCAGGTCTGTTATGACCTGCGCTTTCCGGTATTTAGCCGCAACCTTGGCGATTATGATGCCATAATCTATGTCGCAAACTGGCCGGCGTCGCGCAGCCGCGCCTGGTGGTTATTGTTGCAGGCCCGGGCGATTGAAAATCAGGCCTATGTATTTGGCTGCAACCGGGTAGGGCAGGATGCTAATGGTCTTAATTACCGCGGCGATAGCCTGATTGTCGATTATCTGGGCCAGCCGCTGGCTGAGCTGGCGCCTGAGCAGAGCGGCATCCTTTATGCCGAGGCCGATCTGGCGGCGTTACAGCAGTTCCGGCAGCAGTTTCCTGCGGCGCTGGATGCCGATGCTTTCGAATTACGTTAGTGCCAAACCGCAGCTGCGGTAAGCTGGCACAGGGAGTTTAGCGATGTCGCGTGCTGCACCGACTGCCGTGATCTTTAGCGGTTTCTTTATCCTCGGTAACCTGATTATCCTGTGGGGCTTGCTGCTGCCTGATTTGGCGGCAGAGCTGGCGCTATCGAAAAGCCTTAGCGGTCTGTTCTTTAGTCTGATGTCGGCTGGCACCATACTCGGTGCCGTGCTGGGCGGTAAGTATGCGCAGAAGTTTCAGTTTTTAAAGCTATTCGCGGCACTGGCGCTGTTGTCCGCCTGTTGGTTACTACTGATCTCGCTGGTTAACGACTGGCGCTATTTACTGCTGCTGATCACTCTGATTGGCATGACCTATTCCATTATGTTTACCATTGGTCATACGCTGATCGCCCGCTTATTTGCTAACCGCAGGGCGGCGATGATGGGGCTGATGGACTTTATGTTTAGTCTTGGCACCCTTACCGCGCCCCTGTGGGTAGTACTGCTGTTCCGCTACCTGGATGACTGGCGCTGGCCGCTACGGATCCTTGCTGTTGGCCTGGTTGTTATTGCCTGTTACAGCTATTGGGCGGCTTCAAGATTACCGGCTTTGGCGCAGCCGGCACGCAGCGGCGCCAGAAGTTTGTCTTACACGGCATTATTACGCCAGCCACTGTTTTTACTGCTACTACTGGTGATGATTGGTTATGGCGCGGCGGAGTGGGGCCAGGGTAACTGGTTTGTCAGCTATGCGGTAACCGGCCTCGGTTTACAGGCTGAGCAAAGCCGGTTACTGCTGGCCTGGTTTACCGGCGGTATGGTGCTGAGCCGGCTGGGCTTTGCGCTCTTGCTGCGTTGGCTAACGGCAAGCCAGTTGTTACTGTTGTTAGGTATCCTGACCGTCAGTGGTGCTTTGTTGGTAAAGCTGGGAGCGACAGTTGCGCTGCTCGGGGTAGGAAATTTATTGCTGGGTCTGGGGATTGGCGCTATTTTCCCATTGATGCTGGCCACAGTGATGGATCTGGATAGTGACAATGGCCCGGTACTGTCCGGTATTGCCAGCATTGGCAGTGCGGTTGGTTTCCAGTTTGCCGGACTCCTAACCGGGCTTTGGGCCGAACAAGCCGGCATCGTTAATGCGTTCTGGCTGGTGCCACTGGCCAGTTTCTGGTTATTGCTGACCCTGCTCGTGTTTTGTCGACTACTGGCGGCACGCGTAAGCAGGGCTTGACCGGCAACGGATTCGCGGCAACACTATATGCCCATTGGTTAACCGGGTTTCAAATAGTGAAACAACTCGATTGGGCAGCCCTGCAACAGGCTGCCAAAGATGCCGCCGCGCAGGCTTATGCGCCCTATAGTCAGTTTCCGGTTGGTGTGGCAGTACTGGCCGAAAATGGTCAGATCTTCACCGGCTGTAATGTTGAAAACGCCTCTTACGGCGGTACGGTCTGCGCCGAGCGCAATGCCATCGCCGCCGCCGTGGTGGCCGGCCAACGCCGCTTTCAGGCGTTAATGGTATATACCCCGCAAACGAAACTTACACCGCCCTGTGGTATTTGCCGGCAGGTGATCGCCGAATTCTTTTTACCAGACAGTCCGATCGCCAGTTGTAATCATTTAGGCCAGCAACAGAGCTGGAGTTTGCAGCAATTATTGCCGGATGCGTTTACGCCAACCTATCTGGCAGCCAGCACAAAAATTGAAAAGGATGTTTAAATGGCCATTCCACAGGAAATTATTAAACGTAAACGCAATGGTGGCGTGTTAAACGAAGCCGAGATCCGGCAGTTTGTGCAGGGGCTGACCGACGACAGCTTTAGCGATAGCCAGGCTGCGGCGCTGGCGATGGCGATTTATTTAAATGGCATGACGGTACCGGAAACGGTAGCACTGACGCTGGCCATGCGCGACTCCGGTACTGTATTACAATGGCCGGGCCTGAATGGTCCGGTGGTGGATAAACACAGTACTGGCGGTGTCGGTGACAAGGTGACCCTGATGCTGGCGCCGATGGTTGCGGCCTGTGGCGCCTTTATGCCCAGTATTGCCGGGCGCGGCCTCGGGCACACCGGTGGTACCGTCGATAAACTGGAAGCTATACCGGGCTATAGCTGTACGCAACCCCTGACGAAAATTCGCCAGCTGTTACCTGAGCTGGGCTGTGTCATTGTCGGCCAGAGCAGTGAACTAGCGCCGGCCGATCGCCGGCTCTATGGGATTCGCGATGTGACGGCGACAGTGGAATCCATTCCACTGATTACCGCCTCGATTTTATCGAAAAAGCTGTCCGAAGGGCTGGATGCACTGGTGATGGATGTCAAAGTCGGTAACGGTGCCATTATGGCCACGGCACAGGATGCCAGTGCCTTAGCCCACAGTATTGTTAACACGGCAACTGGCGCCGGTGTCGCCACCCGGGCGCTGATTACTGATATGAATCAGATCCTCGGTACCACCGCCGGTAATGCGCTGGAAGTGGTGGAAACGCTGGATTATCTGACCGGTAAATACCGCGAACCACGGTTACACCAGCTGACGCTGGAGTTGGGTGCCAATATGCTGCTGCTCGGTAAACGCTATCAGGATAAGGCCGCCGCCATCGCTGCGCTGGAAAATAGTCTGAGCAGTGGTAAAGCCGCTGAAATCTTTGCCAAAATGGTCAGTGCCTTGGGAGGGCCGGCAGATTTACTGGAGCGGCCTGATAACTATCTGGCGCAGGCGCCGGTGGTTGTTCCGGTACTGGCTCCACAAACGGGTAAACTGGTCTATACTGACACCGTTGGCTTAGGGATGGCGGTGGTACGTTTGGGCGGCGGTCGCTCACACCCGGCGCAACAAATTGATCCGGCAGTGGGTTTTAGCAACATTGTTGCCGCGGGCACTAAGGTTAGCGCCGGCGAGCCGATTGCGATGGTGCATGCAGCGACTAGCGAGGCTGCCGCTGTAGCACAGGCGGAATATCTGGCAGCTTGCCGGTTTGAGGGTTTTCAGCCAACGCCGCTTATTCATCAGGTGATAGGCTAAGTTTATGTTGGCAGCTAAGAGGGATTTTCTGTGTATCAGGGTTTGGTTTTATCGTTGCTGATGGGGCTCTCGCTGCCAGAGCGTCCGACGGTGATCTGGCTGCAAACGGATTGGGCGCCACATCAAATTGTGGAAGGCCCTATGCGCGGTCAGGGAACTTTCGATGTGCTACAGCAACGGGTGACGGCGTTATTGCCGCAATATAGCCATCAGGATCGGCTAATTAGCCTTGGGCGCGTCGAAGTGTTTTTCCAGCAGCCGCGGGAAACGGTTTGTATCACCGGCTCCTTATATACAGCGGAGCGAGCCAGCAACCGCTATTATTCATTACCGATGGCGGTTGGGCCGGGCTTTTCAATAAACTATGTCCGCGGTAGTCGGGTCGCCGCCTATGTTAATGATTCTCTGCAAATTGATATCAAGAAGCTGGTCCAGGATGAGAAGTTATTAGGCGCCTACCAGCCCAATCGTTATTATCCGCAGGTGATGCAACCGATCTTAGCGAACACGGCTAACCACTTAATCAAAACCGAATTTACCAGCGAACTCAATGCTGCCGCCTTACTGATTTCTAAGCGTGTTGATTATGTGGTTGAGTATCCGGAACGGATGCAATTTTATCAACGCGAGCTGCAGCAAACAGCAGAGATCGAAAGCGCCGCGTTGCAAGGCGCGTCGGCTGATTCAGTATCTTATATCACTTGCAGTCAAACGGAGCTGGGAAAACAGCTTATAGCCGATATTAATCAGGTATTGCCACAAATCTGGTTAGCGCCTGACTTCAAAGACGTGCTGTTTTATTGGTTGGACGATAATGCAAAGCAGGTGCTGTCGGCGAAATTTAGCGAAATCCAGCAACAAATGGCAGAAAAAAACCGGCCTTAAGCCGGTTTTTTGTAGCTGACAGAATTAAGATTTCTGCCGCTTCATCGCGTCGAAAAACTCATCGTTGGTTTTGGTCATCGACAATTTATCGATCAGGAATTCCATGCAATCTGTCTCATCCATCGGGTTGAGGATCTTGCGTAAAATCCACATTTTTTGCAGCTCTTCCGGTGACGCCAATAACTCTTCACGACGGGTACCAGAGCGGTTAAAGTCGATAGCAGGGAATACGCGGCGCTCAGCAATTTTGCGCGACAGGTGTAATTCCATATTACCGGTACCTTTAAACTCCTCGTAGATAACCTCATCCATTTTCGAGCCGGTATCAACCAACGCCGTCGCGATAATGGTCAGGCTGCCACCTTCTTCGACATTACGGGCAGCACCGAAGAAGCGTTTTGGTTTATGCAGGGCGTTGGCATCCACACCACCGGTTAATACCTTGCCGGAGCTTGGGATCACGGTGTTATAAGCACGGGCTAAACGGGTAATGGAGTCGAGCAGGATAATCACATCTTTTTTGTGTTCAACCAAGCGCTTGGCTTTTTCAATCACCATCTCCGCCACCTGGACGTGACGGCTGGCTGGTTCATCAAACGTTGAGGCAACCACTTCACCTTTTACCAAGCGCTGCATCTCGGTGACTTCTTCCGGACGTTCGTCAATCAACAGCACCATCAGCACACATTCGGGGTGATTGGCGGCGATCGATTGCGCAATATTTTGCAGCAAAATCGTTTTACCGGCTTTCGGCGGGGCCACAATCAAGCCGCGCTGGCCACGGCCAATCGGTGCTGCCAGATCTAATACCCGGGCCGTGATATCTTCACGGCTGCCATTACCCCGCTCCATCCGCAGGCGTGAATTGGCATGCAGCGGCGTTAAGTTTTCAAACAGGATCTTATTACGGGCCTGCTCTGGTTTACCAAAGTTCACTTCGCTGACTTTTAACAGCGCGAAATAACGCTCGCCTTCTTTGGGTGGACGAATTAAACCAGAAATACTGTCGCCGGTGCGTAAGTTAAAACGACGGATCTGACTCGGTGAGACGTAGATATCGTCCGGGCCGGCCAAATAAGAGCTGTCAGAGGAACGTAGAAAACCGAAGCCGTCTTGCAGGATTTCCAGCACGCCGTCACCGTAAATTTCTTCACCATTTTTGGCGTGAGCTTTCAGGATAGCGAAAATGATATCTTGCTTACGCAGACGAGCCATATTTTCCTGGCCCATAGACTCAGCTAGCTCAACCAGTTCGCTAATTGGCTTCAGTTTCAGTTCTGTTAAATGCATATTTGATGGGTTCTTGTTGGTAAAAACAGAGTAAAAGCTTATCGGTTCGATAAAAATAAGGGATTGAAGTTGGTTTTTTCGACAGACAAGCGTGGTTCAGGACTTTTGCTATTGCACACAATAGCAGCTGATTATCACTGCGTCCAGCAGACAATAGAAAAAGGCGTACAAAAATACGCCTTTTCCATCCAAATTTAGATATTGCTATCCAGGAACTGCTTTAACTGGGTTTTTGACAGCGCGCCAACCTTGGTTGCTGCAACCTGGCCATTTTTAAACAGCAGCAGAGTTGGAATACCACGGATACCAAATTTAGGTGGTGTATTTGGGTTTTGGTCGATATTGACCTTAGCAACTGTCACTTTGCCAGCGTATTCTGTCGCAACGTCATCCAGAATAGGGGCGATCATTTTACATGGGCCACACCACTCTGCCCAGAAGTCTACCAGTACTGGTGCTTCTGCTTTTAACACGTCAGTCTCAAAACTGTCGTCAGAAACCTGTAAAATATGTTCGCTCATCTATTTCTCCGTTCAGGCTGTGCAGTTACACTGCAAATATCTATTATCAATTTAATCGCGGCTGTTTCTTATTGCAAGCGTAACAGTTATGCTAGGCAGGTATGAATAAAACACACTTAACATCGCATAAATTCGCCGATTTCGCATTGGCACCTCAGGTTCTTGACGCGTTAAACGCGCAAGGTTACGGTTATTGTACGCCAATTCAAGCCCAATGTTTACCTCTGGCGCTGGCCGGTAAAGATATTGCCGGACAGGCACAAACCGGCACGGGTAAAACACTGGCTTTCTTAACGGCAACCTTCCATTATCTGTTAACCCATGAGCCCAAAGGCTCCGGTCAACCGCGTGCCATTATAATGGCTCCTACGCGGGAACTGGCGGTTCAGATCCATAATGATGCCGTAATGCTGGCGCAAAAATCCAATCTGCGACTTGGTTTGATTTATGGGGGCGAAGGCTACGATTCTCAACGCCAGGCGCTGGAGCAGGGCGTAGATATTTTAATTGGCACTACTGGCCGGCTGATCGATTACCTGAAACAAGGCTTGTACGATTTGTCGCAAATCCAGGTCGTGGTGCTGGATGAAGCGGATCGGATGTTTGATCTTGGCTTTATCAAAGATATCCGCTTTATGTTTAACCGGATGCCGCCAGCGACTGAACGTCTAAGTTTATTATTTTCTGCGACGCTGTCCTATAAAGTGCAGGAACTGGCGTTTGAGAAGATGAATCAGCCGGTACATATCCATATCGCGCCGGAAGAAATGACCGGTAGCCGGATCAGTGAAGAACTGTTCTATCCGGCGCATGAACATAAGATGCCGCTGTTGCTAACGCTGTTGGAAGAAGAATGGCCGGATAAAGCCATTGTGTTTGCTAATACCAAGCATGCCTGTGAAGATGTCTATCATTGGTTAGACGCCGACGGCCATCGGGTTGGCTTATTAACCGGTGATGTGATCCAGAAAAAACGGCTGAAAATCCTCGATGATTTTACTACCGGCAAACTGGATATTCTGGTGGCGACCGATGTTGCCGCCCGTGGTTTGCACATCCCGAAAGTCAGCCATGTTTTTAACTATGATTTGCCGGATGACTGCGAAGACTATGTACATCGTATTGGCCGAACTGGTCGTGCCGGCGAGAGTGGTAAGGCGATCAGTTTTGCCTGTGAACGCTACGCATTAAACCTGACAGCGATTGAAGACTATATCAAACATCCTATTGCCGTTACCCAATATGATGTAACAGCGTTACTGACGGATCTGACCCCACCTAAACCCAGGATCAGAAGACGTCCCGGACAAGCTCGCACCGGAGGCAGAAGTAGTAGCGGACGTACAAGTAATGGCCCAAGATCTCCGCGAAGCCGACCTCGTTAAATCAGAGCATTCACCCTCTGCTACCGTACCGCATAGTGATATCTATGCGGTAATTGATCTCGGCTCCAACAGTTTCCATATGCTAATGGTCAAGGTCGTCGGTGGCTCGGTACAGGTGATTGGCCGGGTTAAACGTAAAGTCCGCCTGGCGGCCGGATTAAATGATAGCTTAGTGTTAAGCCACAAAGCGATGAAGCGCGGTTGGGAATGCCTGGCATTATTCGCAGAGCGACTGCAAGATATCCCCGCGCAAAATATCCGTATCGTTGGTACCGCAACACTGCGCTTAGCCCGCAATGTTGCCACCTTTCTAAAAGAAGCAGAAGCCATTCTTGGTCAGCAAGTGCAAGTGATTAGCGGCGAAGACGAAGCGCGAATCATTTATCTCGGTGTCGCCCATACCTCAAACAGTGACAGTAACCGGTTGGTGATTGATATCGGGGGCGCCAGTACCGAGATGGTCATTGGTCAGGGTTTTACGCCTAAGGTGTTGGCCAGCCTGAATATGGGTTGTGTCACCTATTTAGAGCGCTATTTTGCTGATCAGGAGCTGACGGAGCAGAACTTTCTGGCAGCAATCAGTGCAGCAGAGTCAGAGACCCAGACGATAACGACCCGATTCCGGCAGGAGAGTTGGCAGTTGGCGGTCGGGGCGTCCGGTACCGTCCAGGCGGTGCAGGAAATCCTGGTTGCGCAAGGTAAGGACGAAGTCATTACGCTACAAAAACTGGATGATATTATGCAGCAAGTCATTGCCTGCGTTCATCTGGAGCGCTTGAACATTACCGGTTTAGCACAAGAGCGCAAGCAAGTTTTTCCGTCCGGGCTGGCGATCCTAATTGCCTTGTTCCGGCAACTCGATATTCAGGGAATGACGCTGTCCGGCGGCGCGCTGCGTGAGGGTGTGTTGTACAGTATGTTGCCGCAGTTGCAGGATACTAATGTGCGGCACCGGACCGTTAACAGCCTGATGATTCGCTATTTTATCGATCGGCAACATGCAGAGCGCGTTGCGGAGATGGCGCTGGAGCTGGCAACACAGCTGCAAAATCGCTGGGATCTGCAAAAGTTTGAAGGCATGAGTATGTTGCGTAGCAGCGCCATGCTGCATGAACTTGGGCTGCTCATTGAATACAAGAATCACCACCATCATGGTGCTTATATTATCAGCCACTCAGATTTGCCGGGTTTTACCCGGGCGCAGCAGCAACTGGTAATGGCATTGGTGCATAATCACCGTGCAGAGATAATGCCGGAAGTATTAGCCAGACAAACCATGACGTCAGTGATGTTGGCTGGGCGCCTCACGCGGATCCTGCGTTTAGCCGTAATTTTATCGATGCGTCGCCGGCACGAGGCTTTGCCGCAAGTCAGACTGTCAGTACACAACGAGTGTTTGAATTTGAGTTTACCGGCGGGCTGGCTCGAGCAACACCCGCTGATGCGGGCGGAGCTGGAGCAGGAAGTGCAGTACCAGCAGCAGGCTGGCTGGGTACTGACTATTAACTAAGGTGCTGCCGTCAGGCGCCCTGTTTTAACCAAATCGCAACTTTTTTGGCGAAGTAGGTCAAGATGCCGTCGGCGCCGGCGCGTTTAAACGCCAGTAACGACTCCATAATCACCGGTTGCTCGGCCAGCCAGCCATTCTGAATGGCTGCCATATGCATCGCATATTCACCGCTGACCTGATAGGCAAAGGTCGGTACACCAAATTCGTCTTTTACCCGCCGTACTATGTCCAGATAAGGCATACCCGGCTTGACCATCACCATATCGGCACCTTCTTCCAGATCCTGCGCCACTTCATGCAGGGCTTCGTTGCTATTTGCCGGATCCATCTGATAGGTTTTTTTATTGCCACCTTTTAAATTACCGGCAGAGCCTACCGCATCGCGGAACGGGCCATAGTAGCTGGAGGCATATTTAGCAGAGTACGCCAGAATACGGGTATTGACGAAACCGGCGTCTTCCAGGGCTTCGCGGATAGCGCCAATCCGGCCGTCCATCATATCCGATGGCGCAACAATATCAGCACCGGCAGCCGCATGTGATAGCGCCTGTTTTACCAGCGCTGCAGTGGTAACATCATTTAGCACATAACCGTTATCATCAATAATACCGTCCTGGCCATGGGTAGTATAAGGATCTAAGGCCACATCAGTGATAATACCCAGTTCCGGTACCTGCTGTTTCAGCAGTTTTATTGCCCGCTGCACCAGTGCATCTGGCTGCCAGGCTTCTTCAGCGTTTAATGACTTCTTCGCTGCCGGCACCACCGGGAACAGGGCAATAGCCGGAATACCGAGTGCGACCAGCTCTTTTGCTTCTGCAAGCAACAGATCAAGGCTCAGGCGTTCAATGCCCGGCATAGAAGCGATGCTTTCACGTTGCTGCTCACCCTCGAGAATAAACATCGGATAAATCAAATCATCGACAGTCAGTTTATGCTCTGCCATCAGGCGACGGCTAAAGTCCTGTTCGCGCATCCGGCGTGGCCGACTGGCAGGGAAATAACGATTACTGTGCATTTACGTCTCCTGAAGTTGAAACAGCCGACAACTGTTGGCAACAGTCTGTGCGGCGAGCGTCGCCAGATCTCGCCCGGTCAGTCGGGCGACCTCTGCGGCGATAGCGGGCAGTAGCGCCGGTGTATTACGTTTGGGTCTTGGTCTGATCGTTCTGGGGACTAAATATGGGGCATCGGTCTCCAGGATCAAGCGATCTTCAGGAATATAGGTCACCGCCTGTTGCAATGCCTGGCCGCGACGTTCATCACATAGCCAGCCGGTGATACCGATATAAAGTCCCAGATCGAGATAAACTTTTAATTGCGCTAAGTCGCCGGTAAAGCAATGGGCTATACCTCGGCTAACCGGTTGTTCGCGCAGCATAGCGACCTGTGTGCTGAAGGCGTCACGCTCATGCAGATACACCGCTTTATCATATTGTGCTGCCAGTTGCAGCTGCTCGGCAAAGACCTGCTGCTGTGCATGGCGGGGTGAGAAATCGCGATTGAAATCCAGACCGCATTCGCCGATGGCAACCATCTGAGGTATGGCAAGCAGAGTTTTCAGCTCGGCTAACCAGGCGTTTGTCGTTTGTGCTGCTTGATGGGGATGTACACCCGCGGTGGCATAGCAACTGCTGTGTTGTTGGCAGAAACTCAGGTTAAGCTGACTTTCTGCCAGATCACTGCTGATCAGTAACAGGCCGTCGATACCAGCGGCCTGCGCTTCGGTGACGAGCTGCGCTTCTTGTCCGGCAAACTGTGGACTAAACAAATTTACACCGGCATCAAACCAGCGCATCTTAGTTGCTACGCACCACTTTCAGAGTACGGTTACTGCCGTCTTTACCCAGATAAAAGGCACCGAGTAAGCCGCGTTTAATATAGATACGCTCGCCGGTTTGCAGTGGGAACTGCCCTGAGCCATTCTGGCGCCAGATTTGGCCGTTATCGAGGGTGATAATCAGCTCTTTACGCGGACTGAAACTGATGTCACTCACAGTTGCGTAAAGCTGATCGACCGGATCGGCAGCAACCTGGCGGTGTTCCTTACCAAAATTATCTTCAGGTGGATTCGTTACTGCACGGGCGCGCTCGGCGGCTTGTGGTGCTGGTGAGCCCGCGGTACGGGTATTGATTTCGTCATAGCAAACTAAGCGCTTTAAGGCATTTTGCTCGGTACGACATTGTTCAAGCTGGCTGGCTAGGGTGCTTTGTGCGTGCAGCAGTGGGCTACTGCACAATAAGATCAATAAAGTTGATGCAGAAAGCAGTATTTTCATGGTTCTTGTTCCTGGGTTTGGTCATCAGTACTCGGCTGATAAAAACGGCTGAGCCAAAGACCCGCCTCGAAGAGTAGCCACATCGGAATGGCCAATAAGGTTTGTGATAACACATCAGGTGGTGTCAGCAGCATGCCGAGAATAAAGGCTCCGACAATGATATACGGTCGTTTCTCGGCCAGCGCTTCACGGCTAATGCTGCCACTCCAGACTAACAGCAGGATGGCGATGGGGATTTCAAAGGATAAGCCAAAGGCAAAAAACAGTTTGAGCACGAAATCCAGGTAACTACTGATATCGGTGGCGATCGTTACGCCCTCAGGGGCGACGCTGGTAAAGAACGCAAAAATAAGTGGAAACACAATAAAATAGGCGAAAGCAATACCGGCATAAAACAGCAGGGTGCTGCTAAAGACTAATGGCGCCATCAGGCGCTTTTCCCTGCTGTACAGTGCCGGGGCGATAAACTGCCAGACCTGCCATAAAATGTAGGGAATAGCCAAACAAATTGCGACAATAAAGGTCAGTTTAAAGGGTGCAAAAAACGGCGCGGCAACATCAGTGGCAATCATACTGGTGCCTTCCGGTAATACGGCTAATAAGGGTTCAGCCAGCAAGGCGTAAATATCACGGGCGAAATACGCGATGGCGACAAACACCAACAGTACCGCTGCGACACAGCGTAACAATCGGTTGCGTAACTCAATCAGATGACCTAACAGGCTATTAGGATCGGGTTTTGTCTTCATCTTTTACAACGGTCTCGTTAGCCGGTGTTTGCGTAATTGCAGCCGGTCCGGTAGTGGCTTCCGGCAGTGCTGAAGCAGCAGGTTGAGTCGGGGGGCGCACTGAATTCGCTGCCTCGGTCAGTTCTTTTAGTGCCGCCGATTCCTCCGGCGTTAGATTGACCAGTCCTTTTTCCTCAGCTTGTTTTAATTTTTGATGCAGTTCGTGTACCCGCAGATTGTCGCTGAGTTCTGCCTGCA
The DNA here is from genome assembly GCF_000272005.1 of Alishewanella agri BL06. Classification (GTDB taxonomy): domain Bacteria; phylum Pseudomonadota; class Gammaproteobacteria; order Enterobacterales; family Alteromonadaceae; genus Alishewanella; species Alishewanella agri. The sequence goes on from NZ_AKKU01000021.1 coordinate 19,168, forward strand.
TTTGCTGACCGAACTGTTTTATGCCACGCACTGTTTTTACGGTACTACGAATAGCGCCTGGTAAGCGCTCCGGGCCCAGCACCAACAGTGCAACCACTGCAACGACCAGTAATTCCCAGAAACCCATAATCAGAGCTTATCTTTTTCAACGTTGGCTGCGTTATGCTTGGCCGTCTCGGAAGACATTTCCTGCTGCTTGGGTAACTGCTGCGGTTTTTCGTCTGGTACAGCAGGTTCGGTTGGCTCTTCATCTTTAATTGAGCTACGGAAACCTTTAATGGCTGAGCCGAGATCGGAACCGATACCGCGCAATTTCTTCGTGCCAAACAGCAGCACAATAATGGCCAGAACAATCAGAAGTTGCCAGATACTGATACCACCAAAACCCATGTCTTGTTCCTCGTAAGTTATAGGTTGATGCCGCTTAGCGGCACCAGGCTTTAATTGCCAGAGCAATAGTGGCAATCCCTAAGGGTATTGCCAGCCAACCCTGCGGTGTAGTGAGCGCTATACTAGCACTAATCAGGCAAGCTGCTGCAAGCACAGCGTTAATTATTTGCCCTTTCGCCCGCTGTTGTTGCTGTTGTAGAGCTTGCAGCTGCAGCAGTAGGGCTTGTTGTTGTTTCGGCCCTTGCTCCAGATAACGATGCAGTAACTCTGGCATCTGGGGCAGTTTTTCCGCCCAGAACGGTAAATTTTCTTTCACTTGGCGCCAGACCGCGGGCAGGCCAACCTGTTGTCTGACCCAATTCTCTAAAAAGGGTTTTGCTGTCTTCCATAAATCCAGCTGCGGATATAACTGGCGGCCAAGCCCTTCGATATAGAGCAGCGTTTTTTGCAGTAGTACTAATTGTGGTTGCACCTGCATCTCAAAACGTCTGGCGGTATTAAACAGATTGAGGAGCACATGGCCAAAGGATATTTCCGCCAGTGGCTTTTGGAAAATCGGCTCACAGACAGTGCGAATCGCGCTTTCAAATTCTTCTACCTTGGTATGGGCAGGCACCCAACCTGAATCTAAGTGTAGCTGAGCTACTTTACGATAATCGCGATTAAAAAAGGCGACAAAATTTTCGGCCAGGTAACGTTTATCTGCCGCATTCAGAGTGCCGACAATGCCACAATCGATCCCAATATATTTGGGGTTATCCGGATGCTCACGCGAGACAAAAATATTGCCGGGGTGCATATCGGCATGAAAAAAGCTATCGCGAAACACCTGGGTAAAGAAGACTTCGACGCCGCGCTTAGCCAGTAACTCCATATTGGTACCCTGGGCTTCCAGCGCGGCGATATCGGATACCGGAATGCCATAGATACGTTCCATCACCATCACGTTGTGACGGCAATGGTCAGCGTAAACAAAGGGGATGTACAGCGAGTCAGAGCCCTCGAAATTACGGCGCAGTTGGATCGCATTAGCAGACTCACGTTGCAAGTCCAGCTCATCCAATATGGTTTTACGATACTCTGAAACCACCTCGCGAGGTCTTAACCTTTTGCCATCTGGTAAAAACCTGGCAGCCATCGCTGCCAGGCTATCCATCAGGGCCAAATCAGCCAGAATTTGCTTCTGAATGCCAGGGCGAATCACTTTGATTACCACGGCAGTGTCAGTGCCGTCTGCCAGCCGCAGTTTGGCGGTATGCACTTGAGCGATAGAAGCAGACGCTAGCGGTTGGACGGCAAAGTCAGTAAATAAGTCGCTGATATGATTGATTTCTAATGCCTTTTCAATTAATGCCTGCGCTTGTTCGCCGGGAAAGGGTGCGACCTTGTCCTGTAAAATCGCCAGTTCATCTGCCAGCTCAGCAGGGAGCAGATCGCGCCGGGTAGATAACATCTGGCCGAATTTAATCCATACCGGCCCCAGACTCTGTAAAGCGAGGCGGAGTCTTGCAGCGGGCCGCTGTTCAGGATAGCGGTTTTTTAACCAGAAAAAACAACGTCGCGCGGCTTTGGCGTACCAGGGTTGCCATTGCGCCGGGATCAATTCATCCAGGCCATATTCGAGTAAGGTTTTTTGGATTTGATAAAAGCGGCCTAAACGCACTCTGACTCCTGCACCTGTTGTAGTTGGCGCCGTAGCAGCTCGACACGGCCCGTTAGCTTGCTCAGATCCTGGCTAAATAACTCATATTCAGCCCGTACCGGGGTCAGTTTTAACTCGTCCTGCACCAACTCCATCTGACTTTGCTGTAGCTGCTGCCATTTCAGACTACAGTAACTTTGCAGTTGCTGGAGTAGCCGTACCAGTTTATGAGTAGCGGCATCACCTACATAGCCGGCCAGGGCACCCTGCCAATCAGGATTAAGTTGCTGCAGAAAATTAGCGTATTGCTGCGCCAGCTGCAAATCGCCTTCGATCTGTAGCGCATCGCTTTTAATTAACCGGGTGAGTTGACTGGGGTCGCCGAGTAACCGCAGGCTGGCCAAGTCAGTACTAATCCGGCAATCGACCGCTTCGTCGTGCTGGTTGAAAAGTAAGCTATCGGTACCGGCGCTTATGACCAGCGTTAGTTTGAGTTCTTTTAGCGCAAACCCCAGCTGAGTACCTTGCAGTTGCCGCAGCTTGGGCTGGCAAGCCGGATCTAAAGCAATCGCCTTACGGCTCAGCTGTTCGGCCAGGGCGCAGACTAACTGGGGCAGTAACGGGAGCATCAGAATTTATAACCCCGGTGCAGTGCTACGATACCACCGGTAAGGTTATGGTAGCTGACTTCGGCAAAACCCGCGTCCTGCATCATTTGTTTCAGGGTCTCCTGATCCGGATGCATGCGGATAGATTCGGCCAGGTACTGATAACTCTCTTTATCATTCGCGATCAGTTGCCCCATAAATGGCAGAATGCGGAACGAATACAGATCATAGGCTTTGCTGAGTACTTCGCTTTGTGGCTTGGAAAACTCCAGCACCAAGAGGCGGCCACCGGGCTTTAACACCCGGAAGATAGAACGCAAGGCGGCATCTTTATCGGTAACGTTACGCAAGCCAAAGCCGATCGATACAATATCAAAGCTATTGTCGGCGAAAGGCAGAGCTTCGGCGTTAGCCTGGACAAACTCGATATTTGTGACTAACCCCAGATCACGCAGTTTATCCCGGCCGACGTTTAACATTGATTCATTAATATCGGCCAATACGACCTTACCAGTTGGCCCGACACGTTTCGAGAACAGCGCAGTGATGTCACCGGTACCGCCGGCAAGATCTAACACCTGCTGGCCCGGCCGTACACCGCTGGAATCGATAGTGAAACGTTTCCACAGGCGGTGAATCCCCATCGACATCACATCATTCATAATGTCGTATTTAGCTGCTACCGAATGAAAAACATCGGCGACCATCGCCACCTTTTGTTCTTTAGGTACCGATTTAAAGCCAAAGTGGGTAGTGTTGTTGCTGGGTTCAGTCATAACAGCGCCTGATTAGAATTAACAGGCGGCTAGTGTAAAAGATAATACTGGCTGAGCCAACAAGCTGAACAGAAAGGCTGCAAAAATATGCGGTCAGATTTAAATTGCTGCCAGCATGGCCTCATTCGCAACCTGATTGCGGCCACGCTGTTTAGCCAGCTGTAACACATTATTGGTGCGGGACAGGAATTGGTACCAGTTTTCTGACGCCTGATACAGCGCAACGCCCAGCGAAATGGTAATTTTAGGCAGGCTTTTTTTGTCGCGCGCCGACACAAAGCGCAGTTTTTCGACCCCTTTGCGCACCTGTTCTGCAATTTCAGCTGCGGTTCGAAGATCAACATCAGGCAGTAACAGCAGGAATTCTTCGCCACCGGCACGCACAGGCATACCACTTTCCTGTACGTAGCTACGGACCTTTTTCGCTACTTTGGACAGGATGATATCACCAATAGTTTGGCCATAATCCTGATTAAAGCGGGCAAAGTGATCAAGGTCAACGGCGATCGCAGCGATACGGCGATCGGGTTGTTCGCTTAGCCAGAGCTCCACTTGATTTTGCATGGCAACCCTGTTGTATAAACCGGTGAGGGGATCTTGCAAGCGCTGTTGTTTCAGTTGCTCCAACTCGTCCCGTAACTGATGGCTTTGTTGGTTAGCGACTACCAGCTGCTGGTTAAGTTGCTGCTGTTGTTTACGATAGGCGAGAGTAACCTGCTTTAACTCAGCTAATGCCGGCGGCATCGGCTGGGCGTCTTGTTCCAGCTTAAAAACGGTATGGTCGAGCTGATCGATAAAATTCTCGGTGGCTTCGGCAGCAAGATCGGTATAACCAGACAAACGGCTGACCATGCCAGAAACATCACGAAGCAGCTGCTCTTGTTGCTGCTGCTCAGGTAGCAGGTAGCGGTTATACAGCTCCGCCATAATAAAGTCGTCAAACCTGGCTTTGGCAGCCAGTTTTTGTTCAATGGCTTCACAAAGCTCATTGTTATTACCGCTGATATACTCGTAGCCAACCGTATAATTGGTCGGATGCGCGGCGAGCTGGTTGTGCTTGAGAAAAGCACTAACCTGCGCAGCTTTGTCCAAAGCTTGCTGCAACGAATCCTTATACTTCATACCGGGCAACCAGGCTCCATCAGCGCGATGTTATTATTATTTCGGTTCTATACTACGTGATTAAAGATTACAGGCAATATCTTTTCCAGATAATTTGTCAGAATAGTCTAAATTAACAGCAATACTGCGTTAGCCGTAGCGTGAGAATCACGATAGAGTGCTGATTTTGTGAGGTCCAACGACCTGTATCTTAGGATGGTTAAAGGTACAATCGATAAAAATAACTAAGGAAACCCTGATGCAAAAACTGCAAAAGCCACTTAGCATGCTCGCGGCAGTATTACTGCTGGCAGGCTGTGCCAGCCAATCAACCGCGCCGACGCCCCCAACATTCAGTGAACTCGCGTCTCAGATCTGGCAAGCCGAGACTGCACTGAGAACTCCGGCCGCAGGCACCCTGACGGATATGTCAGCGCCGGCCCTGGCCGCCCGACAGCAACAACGATTGGCGTTACAACAACAATTACTGGCGATTGATCTGACAACGCTGAATGAACAAGACAAGATTAATCATGCGATTCTCAGCTATCGGCTGGCTGATGAAATCGATCAATATCGTTTTAATGGTCATTTAATGCCGTTGACCTCTGAGTCAGGCTTTCATACTTCGCTCGCTTTTAGTTTTCAGCGCAACAATTTGCGTCAGGCAGAGGATTATCAACAGTATTTACAGCGTTTGGCTGCTGTGCCGCAGTACATGGAGCAACAAATTGCGCTGATGCGCGAGGGGCTGGCAAAAGGGATCACTCAGCCACGTATTGTGCTGGAAGGTTTCGAGCAAAGTATCGTGTCTTATATTGCCACCCCGGAACAAAGTGTTTTTTTTCAACCACTGTTACGAAAGTCTGATGCGATCGCCGAGCAGCAGTGGCAGTCATTCCGTCAGCAAGCTGCTGAGTTGATTACACAGGCGGTCAATCCGGCTTATCAGGCGTTTTATGATTTTATGGTGCAGCAATATTTGCCCGGGGCCCGACAGGATATAGCCGCCAGCAATTTGCCAGATGGTGCCGCGTTTTACCAAAACCGCCTGGAGCATTACACCACCTTAAAGCTGACACCGCAGCAGGTGCATGACATCGGCTTGACTGAGGTAAAACGGATCCGTGCTGAGATGCAGCAGGTGATCGATAGTCTGGGTTTTGAAGGTAGCTTTGCGGATTTTGTGCGTTTTTTGCGTGAGGACCCGCGTTTCTATCCGCAATCAGCCGATGAATTACTGCGTTACGCGGCATGGTTGTCGAAGCGGGCTGATGCTCAACTGCCGCGGTTCTTCAATTTGCTGCCCCGCACCCCTTATGGCGTAACCGAAGTCCCGGCTGAGATAGCCCCGAAATATACGACGGGCCGTTATTCTGGCGCCGCCCGGGACGATCAGGCTGGTTATTATTGGGTCAACACCTATGCGTTAAATCGGCGTCCTTTATATGAAATGGAAGCCTTGACGCTGCATGAGGCGGTACCTGGTCATCATTTACAAATCTCACTGGCTCGTGAGCAGGGCGATTTGCCTGATTACCGACGCACTTTTTATACCTCTGCTTTTGGTGAGGGTTGGGGCCTATATGCGGAATACCTGGGCTTAGAGATGGGTTTCTATCAGGACCCTTACAGTAATTTCGGTCGTCTGACTTATGAGATGTGGCGCGCGGCCCGTCTGGTCGTAGATACTGGCATGCATAGTCTGGGGTGGAGTCGGCAGCAGGCCATCGACTTTTTAGCGGAGAATACCGCCTTGTCGATGCATAATGTGCAAACTGAAATTGACCGTTATATTAGTTGGCCAGCGCAAGCTTTGTCCTACAAGCTGGGTGAATTGACGATTCGCCGCTTACGGCAGGAAGCTGAGCAGCAGCTGGGAGACAGGTTCGATGTGCGGGCTTTCCACAATGTGGTGCTGGGTAATGGCAGTGTACCACTGGCAGTACTGGAGCAGCAGGTGCAGCAGTATATCAAACAGGCACAAGCAAATTAACCAAAGCATAACGCCGGCATTTGCCGGCGTTATGTCGCTCCAAACCAGAAAGTCCACAACGGCTGTGGCTGTCACAATCAGTGTCTGAGGACTATCTTAGGCTCGGTATCAATCAGACCATCGTGGTCAATCGCCGCCAACTTGCCATCGTAATCTAACACTGCCAGTTTACCACTGGTCATATTTCTGACAAATCGCAACTGATATCCGTAGCGTTGCAACTCTGCGGCAGAAAACTTCTGCGCTAAATTGAGCTGATTCCAAAAATAATTAAGGTCCTTGTCCGTCTGGCGCCTTTCTTCTACTTGGATTGCTAGCATTTTTGGCTCCGAAACCAAAGGGATCACGGCGAACTACTGTAAGGCCAGTAAGTCGCACCACTGTTGAGCCGTCACTGGCATTACCGATAATCTGCTGCCTTTTTGTACAAGCGGCAACTCTGCCATCTTAGCGGAGCTTTTTATTTTGTCCAGTGTTATCAGGTGAGATAGTTTACTAACGTAAACCAAATCTACTGCCACCCAAGTCGGCTGAGCTACTGTTGCCTTGGCATCGTAATACACACTACGGCTGTCAAATTGACTGGGATCAGCATAAGCTGCTCGTACCACTTTAACAATACCTGCAACACCAAGATGTTTGCAACTGGAATGATAAATCAGTACCTGATCCCCCAGCGCAACGCCGTCCCGCAAGTAATTGCGCGCCTGATAATTGCGCACCCCCTCCCACACTATCGGTTGTTGCGGATTACGCGCAAAATCATCAATACTGCACTCGCTGGGTTCAGTTTTAAATAACCAATAGTTCATTTTGCCAGACTCCATCATTTACGGCAGAATAACAGTTCTTCGGGTGACTAAACAGGCTAGCTTATGAGTCAGGTACTGGCGAATTTATTATCTTTATTAAAATTAGAGACTATCGAGCTGGGTTTGTATCGGGGACAAAGTCAGGATCTGGGCTTTAAAGCCGTATTTGGGGGCCAGGTGATGGGGCAGGCATTGTCGGCGGCAAAAGAAACCTTGCCGGAAGAGCGTAAATTACACTCCTTTCACTCTTATTTTTTACGGCCTGGGGATGCTAGTAAGCCAATTGTCTATGAAGTAGAAGACATCCGCGATGGCAAAAGTTTTAGTACCCGCCGGGTTAGTGCGATTCAGTATGGTAAGCCGATTTTTTACATGACAGCCTCGTTTCAGATTGAAGAGCAGGGCTTTGAGCATCAGTTACCGATGCCACAGGTACCAGGCCCGGATGAGCTGGTGTCCGATTTAGATTTTTATCAGCAGCATGCGGCGCAGATCCCGGAAAAACTCCGCAGTAAATTTATCTGTGAAAAGCCGATCGAAATGCGGCCGGTGGATTTTCAGAATCCTTTCTCACCGGCGGTCAGTGCGCCTAAGCGCTATGTTTGGTTTAAAGCTAACGGCAATATGCCGGACGATCATCGGGTGCATAAATATCTGCTCGCCTATGCCTCTGATTTTAATTTTTTGCCGACGGCGCTGCAGCCGCACGGCCGTTCTTTTATGGCGAAAAATATGCAGGTTGCGACTATCGACCATGCGATGTGGTTTCATCACGATTTCCGCTTTGACGATTGGTTACTTTACGCGGTCGATAGCCCGGCAGCCTCAGGTGGCCGGGGCTTGGTGCAGGGCCAGTTTTTTACCCGTGATGGTAAACTGGTTGCGACTACCATTCAGCAAGGTGTGATTCGCGAGTACCATGAAGGCGGCTAGTCGCGGGGCATAATGCTGTAGATACTCTGTAGCACTTCATTACGCAGTAGCAGATTGACGCTGGTCGCCAGTTTCGACAACTCGGGTGTGGCTCTGACCCGGTTGTCCTGGTCCGGTTGGCTGTAACCTTCCAGTTTTAACGCCTGGCTCAGGGTGGCAAACAGATTCTTGTCGTAATATTCCGGTGCGTTAATGCCATGCAAAGTCAGCAACCGCTGTGCAAGTTGTTGGCTTTGCTGCTCCAGCTCACTGCGCTGCAGTGGTCCATGCGCGTGCAGCAGGTTAAATACCATGGCATAGCGTTGCAAGGTGTGTTCGGCATTATGTGCCAGCAGATCCAGCATAAAGTACTCACGGCTATGTTGCGGCGGCACCAGAAAGCGTTGCTCCTGCTGCTGTAACATTCCAGCCTGCACTAACTGTTGTAACAGTTGTTTGCTGTAGTTGCTAATTGATGGCACATATAAAAACAGTTCATGACGCAGTAAACCATAAAGCTGTTCAACCATCGCCAGTAGCTGTTGTTGTGATTGTTCCTGCTGCCGTAGCACGGCTGAGGCTAACAGCGCCGGGATGATAAACAGATGCAAAATGTTATTACGGTAATAACTCATCTGCACCGCATGTTGCGGGCTCAGGCTCACCAGTTCACCAAAACTGTCTGTGGCTAACTGAATTTTCTGCATCTTGGCGGCATGTGCAATCATTTGGGCTGGCGTTTGCTCTGGCAAACTGACATTCGCGTGATATGGCACCATACGCTGTAAGTTCAAATAGACTTCGAGTTGCCGCTCTAACTCCTGCCGAGTCAAACTTTGCTTGTCACTGGCTAATAAGCACAATGCAATCAGGTTAATGCTGTTTAACGCCGCCGCCTGGTTAATATGACGCATAATCTGCTCTGACAGTTTAGCGACCACCGGATTTAGCCATTGCGGTTTTGGCGCTTCTAACGGGTTAATTTCGGTTTTCCAGTCCGGTGCCTGCTGATTCAGATAATGGTTCAGCGAAATCGGTTCACCAAAATTGACATAGCCATAACCATAATCGCGCAAATTGCGAATGGCTTTCAGCACGCCAAATACCGACTCTTTCTGCTTACCCGAGCCCTGCAATTCGCTGAGGTAAGTATTCACCTCCATAACGTGCTCATAGCCCAGATACACCGGCACCAGGGTGACGGGGCGGTCAATACCGCGCAGCATCGACTGCACGGTCATCGCAAGCATGCCGGTTTTTGGCTGTAACAACCGACCGGTGCGGCTGCGACCGCCCTCAGTGTAGTATTTCACGGCGTAGCCTTTCATAAACAACAGGCTGAGGTATTCGCGAAACACCGCCGAATAAAGCTTATTACCGCTAAAGCTGCGGCGGATAAAAAAGGCGCCTCCGCGGCGAAAAATGGTCCCGGCGGGCCAGAAGTTCAGGTTAATACCGGCGGCGATATGCGGTGGTACCAGACCCTGGTGGTAGATAATGTAGCTTAACAGCAGATAATCCATATGGCTGCGATGGCAGGGTACATACACGATTTCGTGACCTTTCTGCGCCAGATCGCGTAACTTGTCGGCATTGGTAACCTTAATGCCGTAATACAATTTCTGCCACAGCCAGCTGAGAATACGGTCGCCAAAGCGCAGAGTCGAGGTGCGATAGTCGGCAGCGATTTCCTGCAACAGTTTACGTGCTTCCTGTTGCGCTGCCTGATAGCTGATTTTTTTACTACTGGCCTCGTCGGCAATGGCTTGCTTTAACGCCGGTGACGCCAGCAGGGCATTGAATAACTGCGCTCTGCCGATCAGTTTCGGACCCGTTGCGGCCAACCGCTGCCGGTAAAAATGGATCCGCGACATGCGCAGCAATTTGCGGGCAATCTCCTGTTCGGCACCAAACTGCGCCGCCATTTGCTGCAGGTCGACCGGCTTACTTAACCGTACCAGAGTATGGCGGCCAGAAATCAGTACGATTAACAGCTTTGCCAGCCAGTTCGGGGCATGAGCTTCGCCAAGCAACCATTTTATACTGTTTTCTTTCCCCGGCGCCCGTCCCCAGAGGATGGCTGCGGGTATTAACTGCGCCTGCAACTTTGGATTAGCCAGATGAGCGGCCAACAGCTGCTGGCCTTGTTGTAATGCCCGGGTTTTGCCTCGACCGCCAATCAATTGATGCGGCTGTTCCAGAAACAGCGTGCGTGGCAGTGATTGCTCATCCAGCCTGACCCGGCTTAATGGGTCAGGTAAGTCCAGGACGCGGCAAACCCGGCGCAGTGTCGCCAGATCAGAGGCGGACTCAGTATGGCAAATATAGAATAATGGCCGGTCAGTGCAGATCTGCAGCTCATGGATTGGATTATCCGGTACGATTTTAAACTTTACCAGTAGCCGGATCGGCCAACTTAACAGTTTGGTAAACAGCGACAAGCCTGACAACATAACCTTACTGACCTGAAAAAATGGGCGCTAAGAATAGCATAGCTGATCGGTGAGGCAAATTTTGCTGCGGCAGAAAACTTGGCAAGCTGAAAAAGACTGTATATACTCACAGTAAATACTGTATGGGTAGCCAGCATGATTAGACCATTAACGCCACGTCAGGCAGAAATTCTGCAACTGATTAAAGATTATCAAAGTGAAACCGGGATGCCGCCAACCCGCGCTGAGATTGCTGTGCGTCTGGGTTTTAAATCGGCGAATGCCGCCGAAGAGCATTTAAAAGCGTTGGCAAAAAAAGGCGTGATTGCGATGTTGCCCGGTACGTCCAGAGGGATCCGGCTGATTGAAGATGACACTGCACCGGAACAGTTGGGATTACCCTTAATCGGTAAGGTCGCTGCTGGTCAGCCGATTTTAGCGGCAGAACATGTACAGGATCACTATCAGATTGATGCAAACCTGTTTAAGCCGCATGCGGATTTCCTGCTACGGGTGCAAGGGATGAGTATGCAGGATATCGGCATTCTGGATGGTGATTTACTGGCCGTACATAAAACACATCAGGCGCAGCCTGGGCAAGTGATCGTGGCCCGCGTTGATGACGAAGTCACCGTGAAACGTTTTCAGCGCGATGGCCATCAAGTATTGTTGTTACCGGAAAATCCGGATTTTCAGGTGATAAAAGTCGATTTACGGCAGCAGCATTTCGCCGTGGAAGGCCTGGCAGTTGGCGTGATCCGTAACGGCAGCTGGTTATAATTCCACCTGTTCTCAATAAGTTATTTTCCCCAAAGCACTGGTATGACCATTTGGTTTTATCGGTGCTTTTGCATTTTAGGGGTTTACATAATTCAATTCCTGGACAATTCTTAGACGGTAGCTGGTGAAAAAATAACAACAGGTGTGCCACTACTGATTTCAGCGCTAGCCTCGAAATCAACCCAAAAAACAATAACAAGAATAAAATTGCGAAACTTATTTACCCAATAGCATTGACGATGCGGGTAGGCGGCAACTGAATGCATCCTCAGGAACATAGTAGTCCTATGTGACTGGGGTAAGTGAAGGCAGCTAACACCCCCGTATCTTCAAGGAAGAAGGGTATAGCACATAGATTCGGTTGGGTGGGTAGTAAAAAAACCGTGTAGTTCTGTGTACTTAGTTTCTGCAATTTGCTTTGCAAATGACAGAGGAGAAGTACAGTGACAAACGCGCGTTGTCTGCTTTGGTCGCTGCCGACCCTGCTTTTTGCCGCATCGGCAAACGCATCAAAATCCATGCCTTTAAATATGACCAAAGGCGCCACTGAAATCAGTCAGCAGGTTTACGACCTGCATATGACCATATTTTGGATTTGCTGTGTTATCGGTGCTGTGGTGTTTGGGATCATGTTCTGGTCCATCATTCGCCATCGTAAAGCCAGGGGAGTGCAGCCAGCTCAGTTCCATGAGAGCACTAAGGTTGAAATTCTATGGACTGCCATTCCGGTAGTCATCCTGATCGGTATGGCGATTCCCGCGACTAAAACCCTGATTGCGATGGAGGATACCTCTGCGGCAGATGTCACGGTATTGGTGACTGGCTCGCAGTGGAAGTGGCATTACAAATACCTGGAACATGACCTGGAGTATTTCTCACTGCTGGCCACCCCGCGCGAACAAATCGCAAACAAATTAGCGAAAGGTGAAAACTACCTGCTGGAAGTTGACCGGCCGCTGGTGATTCCAACCGGTAAAAAAGTGCGTTTTCTGATGACCTCGGATGATGTGATTCACTCCTGGTGGGTACCTGCCTTTGCCATAAAAAAAGATGCCAATCCTGGCTTTATTAACGAAGCCTGGACCCGGGTCGATGAACCGGGCATTTATCGTGGGCAATGTGCCGAGTTGTGCGGTAAAGACCACGGCTTTATGCCAGTGGTGGTGATTGCCAAGACCCCCGAAGATTATCTGGCATGGGTGGCACAGGAAGAGAGCCGGATCGCTGCCGAAAAAGCGGCCGAGCGCGAATTGCTGGCGATGAATATGGATATGGCGGAGCTGATGGCAACCGGTGAAAAAGTTTATCAAGGTTGGTGTGTCGCTTGCCATCAACCGACTGGTGGTGGCTTACCCGGTATCTTTCCGGCGCTGAAAGGCAGTCAGTTAATTTTGAATGACCGCCAGGCGCACATTGAAATCATCGTCAACGGCAAGGCTGGTACCGCAATGCAGGCTTTTGGCAAACAGCTGAGTTTAAAAGAGTTGGCGGCGGTTATTACTTACACCCGTAACGCTTTTGACAATAACACCGGGGATGCCGTGCAAGCTGCCGATGTCTACGCCGTACAGCAGGGCAAGGGAGAATAACCAATGTCAGCTATTACACATGATCATGACCACGAGCATGACCACAAACCCAGCGGTATAAAACGCTGGCTGTATACTACCAACCATAAAGACATCGGTACCATGTATCTGGTGTTTGCACTGCTGATGTTCTTTATCGGCGGCAGTATGGCGATGGTGATCCGCTTAGAGTTGTTCCAACCTGGTATGCAGTTCGTCGAGCCACAGTTTTTTAACCAGATGACCACAGTACATGGTCTGATAATGGTATTCGGTGCTGTGATGCCGGCCTTTACCGGCCTGGCGAACTGGATGATTCCGATGATGATTGGCGCGCCGGATATGGCGTTGCCACGGATGAATAACTGGAGCTTCTGGATCCTGCCTTTTGCCTTCCTGATCCTGCTGCTGAGTTTATTTATGCCAGGCGGCGGGCCGGACTTCGGCTGGACCTTCTATGCACCACTGTCTACAACCTATAGTAACGACAGCACTGCCTTGTTTGTATTCTCAGTGCATATCATGGGTATTTCGTCGATTATGGGCGCGATTAACGTGATCGTAACCATCTGGAATATGCGGGCACCCGGTATGACCTGGATGAAGATGCCGCTGTTTGTCTGGACCTGGTTTATTACCGCTTTCCTGCTAATTATGGTGATGCCGGTGTTGGCTGGCGCCGTTACCATGGTGCTGACAGACAAGTATTTTGGTACCAGTTTCTTCGATGCCGCCGGTGGTGGCGACCCGGTACTGTTCCAGCATATTTTCTGGTTCTTCGGCCATCCTGAAGTTTACATTATGATTTTGCCGGCCTTTGGGATTGTCTCAGCAATCATCCCTACCTTTGCCCGCAAGCCTCTGTTTGGTTATGCTTCGATGGTGTATGCCACCGCCAGTATTGCCATTCTGTCGTTCCTGGTATGGGCGCACCATATGTTCACTACCGGGATGCCGGTATTTGCCACCCTGTTCTTTATGTACTGTACGATGCTGATCGCAGTGCCGACCGGGGTGAAGGTGTTTAACTGGGTAGCAACGATGTGGCGCGGTGCTATGACCTTTGAAGTGCCGATGATGTTTGCGCTGGCTTTTATTGTGCTCTTTACCATCGGTGGTTTCTCCGGGCTGATGCTGGCGATTACACCGGCAGACTTCCAATATCACGACACCTATTTTGTGGTGGCGCATTTCCACTATGTGCTGGTAACCGGCGCGGTGTTCTCGATTATCGCTGCGGCCTATTACTGGTTGCCGAAATGGACCGGGCATATGTATGACGAGCGCCTCGGACAATTACATTTCTGGTGTTCACTGATTTCGGTCAATCTGCTGTTCTTCCCGATGCACTTTGTCGGTCTGGCTGGTATGCCAAGACGGATCCCGGATTATGCGCTGCAGTTCGCTGACTTTAACGCCTTTATCAGTGTGGGTGGCTTCCTGTTCGGGTTGTCACAACTGATTTTCGTCTGGGTATTGGTGAAATGTGCCCGTGGCGGTGAGAAAGCGACGGCTCAGGTATGGGAAGGTGCCGAAGGTCTGGAGTGGCAGGTGCCATCGCCGGCACCTTATCACACCTTTGAAACGCCACCGGAAGTGAAATAGGAGGCCTTATGCAGTTACATCGGACCCTGGTAACGAAATTACTGTTGGTTACGGCGCTGATGTTCGGTTTTGGCTTTGCGCTGGTACCACTGTATGACGTGTTCTGTGAGGTAACCGGGATCAACGGTAAAACGTCAAATGTGCCGGCAACGGCACTGGTTGATGGTGTTGATACCAGCCGTGAAATTACTATCGAATTTCTGGCGCGGCCGAATAAGGATATGCCGTGGATTTTTAAACCGGAGATCCGTCGTCTGACGGTGCATCCGGGAGAAGTTCATGTGATGAATTATTTTGCTGAGAATCCGACCGCGCAGATGATCGTGGGCCAGGCGGTACCTTCAGTATCGCCTGGGCAAGCCGCACTGTACCTGCATAAGATTGAATGTTTCTGTTTTACCCAGCAGCAACTGGCAGCCGGCCGTAATATGCTGATGCCAGTGCAGTTTTACGTTGACCCGGCGCTGCCTGCCCAATTCAGCACTATTACGCTGAACTATACGCTGTACGATGTGACCGCGAATTGGCAGGGCAACGCCGCTACCGAAAATCTTGGGGAATAAGATGAGTAAAACGTACGAAAGATATTATGTGCCGGCACAAAGCCCCTGGCCGATTGTCGGCGCCATTGCTCTGTTTTGCATTGCTTTTGGTGCGGGTCACCTCGTTATTGATATGAGCAAGCAACAAAGCGGTTTTGGCGGTTGGTTACTACTGGCTGGCTTTGCCATTTTAGTTTTTATGTTAGTCGGCTGGTTCAGAAACATCATTGAGGAATCGATGTCGGGTCTGTACAGCAGTCAGATGGACCGGTCATTCCGTCAGGGGATGAGCTGGTTTATCGTGTCGGAAGTGATGTTCTTTATGGCGTTTTTCGGCGCACTGTTTTATGGCCGGGTGATCGCGATGGAATGGCTGGGCGGGGCCAGTAATAATGCCATGACTTTCGCCATCCTGTGGCCGGATTTCGAACCGGTATGGCCACTGGTGAAAACCCCGGGTGGTATTGAGACCCAGGCGATGCCGGCTTGGGGCTTACCGGCGATTAATACCGCTATCCTGCTGATTTCCTCTGTCACTCTGCACTTTGCTCACACGGGTTTGGAACAGAACAAGCGCGGGCAGCTAAAAGGCATGTTGTTTCTGACTTTAGTGCTTGGCGTGATCTTCCTGTGCCTGCAAGGCTACGAATATGTGCATGCCTACCGTGACCTGGGGCTGCGGCTTGACTCGGGTTTCTATGGCAACACCTTCTATCTGCTAACGGGTTTTCACGGTTTGCACGTGACCCTGGGGGCGCTAATCTTGTTCTTTGTGTTCCTACGGGTATTAAAAGGCCACTTTACGCCTGAAAAGCACTTTGCGTTTCAGGCGGGTGCCTGGTACTGGCACTTTGTTGATGTGGTTTGGCTGTGCCTGTTTGTGTTTGTTTATGTGCTTTAAATCTTTTAGTAAGGCCGTGGGTTGGGCGTAATCAAGCCCAGCGCCATGGCCACTAAAATCAGCACCAAAATCACCGCCGAGTACAACACACGGCGACCAAGAAAATGAGACATGGGCAAGGTGCTGTCTTGCTGCCGCAGCATCGCCACCCCCGCCCTGACCAGGTTAATGACGATAAAGAGCAGTAGTGCGCAAATAATGATTTTAATAAGCATAAGGTACTCCGGAGTCTGACTGATGCAGTTTAAGTTGTTCGGTCAATTATTTAAGGTTAATCGGGTCTGGCTATTAATTACTCTGACCGCTTTTGCCATTTTGATCAAGTTGTCCCATTGGCAGTGGCAGCGGGCTGCCGAAAAATCGCTGCAATTGCAGCAGATCGCTGCTATTCAGCAACAGGGTGCGCTCAGTGGTCATCAACTGTTGGCGCAGGGAGCCGCTCAACTGGATGGCGCCATGCTGGTGGATACCGCTTACTGGCTGCCACCCTATATTTGGTTGCTGGATAATCAAATCCTTAATGGCCGGGTTGGCTATGATGTGATAATACCGATGCAGTTTGCTGACAACAGTACACTGGTATTGGTTAACCTCGGCTGGCTGGCTGCCGGCGACAGCCGCCAGCTGTTGCCGGAGCCGCAGATCCCCGCGCAGCTTGAACTTGAAGCCCTGGTACGCAGTGAGCCGGCCAACACCTTATTGCTTGGCCAGAATCTGGAGGGCAGCAGCAGTTACCCGATGCGGATGCAGCAAATTGACTATGCTCTGCTGCAGCAACAATTACCCTTGTCTCTGTATCCGGCCGTGCTGTATCAGCAGCGAGCCTCTGATTTTATGCCACATTACCAGCCAGTGGTGATGCCGCCACAAAAACATCGTGGTTACGCCTTACAGTGGTTTGGTTTAGCTGTCGCCGTATTAATGGTCGCGCTGGCGGCCAGTTGGCACCGGGAGAATGAAAATGAACAAGAATAAATTTCTGCTGTTGTTTGTATTGTGTTGCGCCTTGCCGTTAGTGCTGGCGAAACTGGTGCTGGAGTTTGGCTGGTTTAATGCCGGTTCTTCCAGTCGCGGTGCTTGGTTAACTGAAGAAGTGTATTTACTGCCCGATGCCAGCAAGGTACCAAAACACTGGCGTATTGTCGTGGTGGCTGAAGACTGCAGTCAGCCTTGTCAGCAGGCATTGCATACGGTGAAGCAGCTTTATGTCGGGTTGGGACGCAAACAAACTCAGGTGCAGCCAGTCTATCTGGGGGCGACCAGCCTGGCGGATTATCCGATGTTTACCCAGCCGAAGCCGTTAACTAGCCTGACAACTTTGCAGCAAAAAATTGTGCTGGTTGACCAGCGTGGCCTGGCGTTACTGACTTACCCGTTGCCGGAGCAGGCTGCCCAGATGGCCGATACGGCTAAAGCGATCCGTGCCGATTTAATGAAACTGATGAACTACGATAGGACCAGCGTATGACACTACAAAAAAAATTAATCACGCTGACGTTAGTCTGGACCATGCTGGTGATTATTCTGGGAGCCTATACCCGGTTAACCGATGCGGGTTTAGGGTGCCCGGACTGGCCAGGTTGCTATGGTTTTCTGAAGGTGCCGCATAAGCCGGAGAAAATGCAAATTGCCGCCGAGCGCTTTCCGGAGCGGCCGCTGGAGCACGCCAAAGCCTGGAATGAGATGATTCACCGTTATCTGGCCGGTACCCTGGGTCTGTTGATTGCAGCCCTGGCCGTAATGCACTGGCGGCGGCAACAAAGTGGCCGCTTGTTACCAAGCGCTTTATTGTTAATTGTGATCTTTCAGGCCACGCTGGGGGCCTGGACCGTGACCATGGGCTTATTGCCGATCGTGGTGCTGGCACACCTGATGTTTGGCTTTACGTTATTCAGTTTGCTGGCGCTATACTGGCTGCAGCAAAGGCCGGCCTGGCGCAGTCAGGATCAGCGCTTAAAACCCCTATTACCGCTGGCACTGCTCAGCTTATTGGTCGTCACCTTACAAATTGCTCTGGGCGGTTGGACCGCCGCCAATTATGCAGCCCTGGCCTGTATTGATTTACCGTTTTGTGAAGCGGGTTGGAGTAACCGGCTGGCTTTTACCGAAGCCTTTGATTTACATCTGGGGCATGATGATTATGAATATGGCGTGATGTCGCAGGATGCACGGGCGACGATCCATGTGCTGCACCGCTTGGGTGCCATCGTCACCACTCTGGTAGTGGCCAGCTTTGCCTGGCGGCTTTACCGGCAGGCGCAAGAGCAACTGATGCGTCGTTTGGCGCTGGCGTTAGCAGCGGTGTTGGCATTACAACTGACGCTGGGTTTACTCAATATCGTGCTGCACTTACCTTTACTAAATGCCGTGGCACATAACTTTGTTGGTGCGAATTTACTGATGCTTTCGGTGGTAATTTGCTACCAGATCGCTTACCCCAAGCCGCAGGAGGCATAAGATGGCAACCGCAATTTTAACAGGACAGTTTAGCCGGCGCTGGCGTGATTACCTGGAGTTAACCAAGCCAAAGGTGGTCGCGTTATTAGTACTAACGGCCTGGGTGGGCATGGTGTTAGCGAGTGAACAATTAGCGGATTGGTCGTTGCTACTGAGTGCGACTATTGGCATTGGCCTGCTTTCTGCAGCGGCGGCGGCGTTAAATCATGTTGTCGATCAACAGATTGATGCCAAAATGGCGCGCACCCATAGCCGGCCGGTAGCGCGGGGTCGCATTAGCAGTAAGCAAGCGATTATTTTTGCGACGAGTCTGGCCGCCTCGGGCTTTACCTTGCTGTACCTGGCGGTAAATCCACTGACTGCCTGGTTAACGCTACTGAGCTTATTTGGTTATGCCGTGGTCTACACCATGTTTCTGAAGCGGGCTACGCCACAAAATATCGTGATCGGTGGTTTAGCAGGTGCCATGCCGCCCTTATTGGGTTGGACTGCCGTAACCGGTGAGTTGCATGGCTATGCGTTGTTATTAGTGATGATTATTTTTACCTGGACACCGCCGCATTTCTGGGCGTTAGCGATTCACCGGCGGGATGATTATGCCAGGGTGAATATGCCAATGTTACCGGTCACCCATGGTATTGAATTTACCAAGAGCGCTATCTTGTTGTATACCTTGTTATTATGCCTGGTATGCTTGTTACCTTATATCGTGGGTATGACCGGAGCTATCTATTTGCTGGGAAGTACTTTGCTGAATCTGCGGTTTTTGCAATATGCCTGGAAACTGAAGTTTGCCGCCGGACCAGAGACAGCAATGGCAACCTTTAAGTTTTCTATTCTGCATTTAATGGTACTCTTCCTGCTACTACTGGTCGACCATTACTTTAAGGTGTTAGCTCTGTATGTGGCGTAAGTTGATTTATCTGTTATTGGCGGTAGTAGCAATATTGGCAGGGAGTTTTAGCTATCTGTTATGGCAAAAGCCGGCCGAGCCAGCAATGGCGCTGGTGTATCCGCAGGCCCGTAATCTGCTTGAGTTTCAATTGATCGATCAACACGGTCAGCAAGTCGGGCGTGAACAGTTATATCAACAGTGGACACTGGCGTTTGTTGGTTATACCTATTGCCCGGATATCTGCCCGCTGACATTGGCTAAATTGGCCGGGGTACAGCCTGAACTGGCGGCCATGGTTAGGGAGCCGTTAAAGATATGGTTTATTTCTGTCGATCCGCAGCGGGATACACCAGAGCAAATCAATAATTATGTTAATTATTTTCAGCAACCGGCGGTACTGGGTCTGACCGCAGGTCATGATCAGCTATTTCCTTTTGTACGGCAACTCGGTTTGATGTATGCCCTCAATACTAATGCTGAGGGCAACTATCTGGTTGATCACAGTGCGTCAGTGGTGTTGATAAACCCGCAAGGCCAAATTGCAGCGATGTTTAAACCGGATATCGCGGTCGGCCAGGTGCCGGTGATTGATACCGAACAGCTGCTGGCCGATTTTCCGCTGGTGCTGGTGCAGTTAGGCTATCAACCCTAATTTAACCAGGGCTGGGAATACCAGTAAAAGTAACCTTTTTTGCTAAGCGAGGGCGCGGTGCAATTGTAGCGGCTGCGTCCGCGATTCAGCGCTTTACTGGCTTTCACTTCAAAAGTATTGTCATTTAACCAGACCGGCTCCAAGACCTCAGCGCCGGCGAAACAACGTAATTGTTGTTTACGGAAATCGGTGATATCAAGTTGCAGGCGTAAGGTTGGCGGGTTGGCGCTAATCACCTGGTCAGCTGCTAGATAATCCGTGATCGGGAAGGCCAAAGTCCTTAGCTTTTGTGCCAGATCTTTTAAATCGGCATACTGACCGGCCGCTGGATAGCGCGGGATACGGGTCAGTTTGGTTAAAGGCCCAATGGCGCCGGACTGCTGGCCGATACCAATAAAGCCTAACTCTTGTACCAGCTGCTCCAGCTTGGCGCTAAATTCGCCATAGGGGTAAGCCAGCCACTGATGATTTTGGCCCGTCTCTTCTTTGATCCGTCGTTCGGCATCCAGAATACTTTGCCGCATCCGCTTTAACCAGTCCGCTTCGGACTCACCAGGCTCAGGTCGGGCCATATGCTCGTGCCACATCGCATGATTAGCGACCAGCACGCCATCTTCAGACATTTGTTTGATTTGTTGCCAGTTCATTACCGGGCCGGTACCTTTATCAATGTCACCCGGGCTGATAAAGATGGTGTACGGATAACCGAACTCCTGCAGGATCGGATGGGCGGTTGTAAAATTATTTTCGTAGCTGTCATCAAAGGTAATGACGACTGCATTATCCGCAATCGGTTTGCCACTTTTGAGCTGGTCTATCAGGACGTCGAGGCCTATGACCTGGAAATGATTATCACGCAGATACTGCAGATGACCACGAAACTCTGCAGCGGTTACGGAGCTGACTCTTGGCGTATCCTCTGCCACGTGGTGATAAATTAACATCACAGCCGCTGACGCAGGCAGACTTAATAATAGTAAACAGCAGAGCAGTAACACGCGCATAAGCTAACCCCGGAATTGCGTTTGATTACACCTCTGACCGGTAACTTAGTCAGAGGTGCAGTTTATCGGGGCAGTTATAGCATAAAAGCAGGATGGTTTTTAGTAGTAAGAGTGCTCACCACGCTGATGCTCGGTGATATCCTTCACGCCGGCCAGCTCGCCGCTGAAGCGGTTTAACAACTCTTTTTCGATCCCTTCTTTTAAGGTCAGATCAACTTGTGAACAGCCATTACAACCACCACCGAATTGCAGCACGGCAACGCCACTATCGGTAATTTCCATCACACTAACCCGGCCGCCATGATTAGCCAGCTGCGGGTTGATCTCACTGTCGATCACATACTGGACGCGCTCCATCAGCGGGGCATTGTCACTCACCTTGCGTACTTTGGCATTCGGCGCTTTTAATGTCAGCTGTGAACCCATCTGATCGGTCACAAAGTCGATTTCGGCGTCCAATAAAAACGGCTTGCTTTCTTCATCAACGATGGCATCAAAGCCAGTGAAGTTTAACCGGATGTCAGTATCCTCAACGGCATCTGCCGGGCAGTAAGAAACGCCACATTCCGCTTGTGCCGTGCCCGGATTGACCACGAATACCCGGATGTTAGTGCCTGCCGGTTGCTTCTCCAGCAGTTTGGCAAAGTGTGCCTGAGCCTGTTCTGAAATCGTAATCATCGTAGTACCTGACTAAATTACTAGGTTATGTTGCTATCATACTCCTCCTACCGCGGCGATGCCAGCCCTGCTTGAGTTTTGTAACAGTTTCTGGCTAACTTAGCCGCGGATCCGGGGAGAGTGTTAATGAGAAAATTGTTAGCTGTTGTCCTGCTTTGCAGCATTTGGCAAGCGCAGGCAAACTATTTTAATGAAACGGTCGCGACCAATGTACCCACGCCAGAGCAAGTGTTTGGCTTTGAGGTGGGAGAGTGGCATGCCCGCCATGATCAGATTCAGCGTTACTTCGAACAATTAGCCAGCCAGTCTGAACGCGCTCAGTTGGAAGTAATAGGGTACAGCCATGAACAGCGGCCTTTACTGCAATTGGTGGTGTCATCACCCGAAAATCTGGCCAGGCTGGACCAAATTCGCAGCCAGCACTTAGCCCAGGTTCGGGGCAGTGCTGCGGTCAGCGATAACAGTCCGGTGGTGATTTGGTTGGGTTATGGTGTGCATGGCAATGAACCCAGTGCAGCCAATGCAGCAGTGGTGCTGGCGCACTACCTGACCGCCAGCAATAACCCGGAAGTGCAGCAGTGGTTACAGCAGGCCGTTATTCTGATTCAGCCCAGTTTAAACCCGGACGGCCATGATCGTTTTGCGCTTTGGGCCAATATGCATCGTGGCAAAATGCCGGTTGCCGATCCGCAACACCGCGAACATATTGAGCCGTGGCCAAATGGCCGGCCAAACCATTATTGGTTTGATTTAAATCGCGACTGGCTGTTGTTGCAGCATCCGGAGAGTCAGGCCCGGATCGCCCAGTTCCATAAATGGCAGCCGAATATCGTCGGTGATTTCCATGAAATGGGCACCAACTCCAGCTATTTTTTCCAACCCGGGATCCCGAGCCGTAATTATCCGCTGACACCGGAGCGTAATTTCGAACTGACCCGAATTCTGGCGGGCTTCCATGCTGAAGCCTTTGATCAACGTGGCCAGTTGTACTACACCGAAGAAAGTTTTGATGATTTTTATGTCGGTAAGGGCTCAACTTACCCCGATATTACCGGCAGTGTCGGGATTCTGTTTGAACAGGCCAGCAGCCGCGGCCACGTGCAGGAATCGATCAATGGTTTGTTGACTTTTGCTGCAACGATAAAAAACCAGTTTGACGCATCCTTATCTACCATTCGCGGTGCGGTTGCGAATCGCCGGGCATTGCTCAGTTATCAGCAGGAGTTTTTTCAATCCGCCGCTCAGCAAGCAAGAGCGGAGCGCGCCAAAGGCTATATTCTGACTGAGAGCCAGGACCGCAGTCGTCTGGAGTCGCTGTTGCAGTTGCTGAATCAGCACCAGATTGCGGTCTATCCGCTAACCGCTGACTGGCAATATGAACAACGTACCTTCCGCGCCGGCCAGAGCTATTATGTGCCATTACAACAAACCCAGTACCGGTTGTTAAAAGCGGCATTTAGTACCGATAAAAACTTTAATGATAATACCTTTTACGATGTCTCGGCCTGGACCTTGCCCTATGCCTACAATATTGACTTTACTGAGATAAATCGTGAGCCTGCCCGGGCAGCCTCTGAGCAGCCCTGGCAACCACAACCGCGGGTGCGCAGCCAGAATCTGCAGGCCGGTGGTTATGCATATGTCATAAATTGGCAGGATCAGCTGGCACCGGTGATGTTGCAGGCGATGCTGGCTGACGGGCTGGTGGTGCGGGCAGCCCTGGGTGATTTTACCGGCACCACGCCACAAGGTAGTCGTGGCTTTAAAGCGGGTGCTATGGTGGTACCAGCCGGCTTGCAGCAGCATCCAGACTGGTTTTTCCGGTTACAAAAAGTACAGGAGCGTTTTAATCTGCCGGTGTATACCCTGACCACCGGCCTGACCAACCGTGGCAGTGATCTGGGTAGTAATAATTTTACCCCGGTGAAAATGCCACAGGTCTTGGTCGTCGCCGGGCCGGGGGTTAACTCTACAGAAGCTGGCGAACTCTGGTATAACCTGGAGCGTCTGGCTGGTATTTCGCCTACGTTGGCTGAGCCGGAGCGCTTGTCGCGATTAAACCTGAGTCGTTATACCCATATTGTTCTGCCGGACGGTGATTATCGTGGTTGGAAAGAGGCGGAAGTGACACAGCTGCGGCAGTGGGTGCAACAAGGTGGGGTGCTCTGGGGGCAAAAACGTGGCGCAGCCTGGCTGGTGGACGCTAAGCTATTACAGGCTGGGGTTTGGTCGACACAGGAGATGAACAGGCTGATCCCACAAAATGAGTTGCGCTACGCTGATAAAGAACAACTGGCCGGTCAGCAACGTATTGCCGGGGCGATTTTTAGTGCGGAATTGGATCTGAGTCATCCCTTGACGTTCGGTATTCCACGCCGCGAGTTACCGGTATTTAAAAACAGTAATCTGCTGCTGCAACCGAGTCAGGCGCCTTTTGTCAATGTCGCGACCTACAGTGCTCAACCACATTTAGCGGGTTACACCGCTGGCGAGTATCTTCCTCGCATTGCCCAGGGGGCGGCTTTAGTCGCACACAATCTGGGGCAGGGCCGGGTTATTGGCATGACGGATAATCCGGTATTTCGTGGTTATTTCAAAGGTTCCAGTCGTTTACTGATTAATGCGATGTATCTGAGTCATGGTTTTAGCGCCAGTAGTCAAACTGAGGAGTGATGTTCGGTAGGCGTTACAGCCAGAGTCCAGAGGCTGATCTGCTGCACGCCATGCCGTTTTAACAACCGACAGAGTTGATTTGCGGTACTGCCGGTCGTCACCACATCGTCAACCAGCGCCAGGTGTTTCGGCAAGGGAGCCGCAGTGGTAACACGAAATGCCTGCTGCAAGTTCAGCAGGCGTTGCTGCCGGGTTAAACCCAGTTGCGGCCGGGTGAAACGGCTGCGCTCTAAACAATGCAGTAGCGGGAGTTGCAGGGTGCGTGCCGCTGACTCGGCAAGTAAACGCGCTTGATTAAAACCACGCTGCCGCTCTCTGCTGGTGGCCATCGGTACATAGGTTATGGCATCAGGCAAAGGATGTTGTTGCTGATAACGCTGTAATAGCGCGCTGAATTCTTGTTGTAACAATAAACCGGCAAAGGGGTCCTGCTGGAATTTCCAGCGACTGATCCAGTATTGATATGGTTGCTGATACCAACTCAGGCTGAGCAGGTGCTGAAAGTCGGTTTGACCAAGCCCGGCACTGACGGCCGGTAGAAATAGCAAATTGAAGTGGCATAGCGCGTAAGGGAAATCCGGCAGTGCGGAACGGCATGCCTCACAGAGCATAAAATGATGTTGCCGGACAGGCAGACTACACCAAAGACATGGCGACGGTAAGAGTTGTTGCCAGGCCCGGCGGCACAGTTCTATAAGGTTCATTTTTCACCTTTCGTTTACATGAGATGAGTATGGCAGAGCAGCAACAGAACCCCAAACCGACACTAGTGTTATTGCATGGCTGGGGACTTAATCAGGGGGTTTGGTCGGATATCAAACAACAACTGGCTGCGGATTTCCGGATACTGACACCTGATCTGCCCGGATTCGGCCAGAATCAGCAATTTCCGGCAGATTACCAGTTGTCGGCAGTCGTTAGACAGTTGGCGGCGCAGATCCCCGAGCAAAGTTATGTTTTTGGCTGGTCGCTGGGTGGGTTAATCGCGATTGCACTGGCGGCTGCGTTTCCGCAACAAGTGCGGCAGTTGGCGCTGATTGCGGCTACACCGAAGTTTCTTGCTACGCCGGACTGGCCAGGGATGCGCGCTGAGGTTATGCAACAATTCTCCAGCGCGCTAATGGTGAATTTGCCACAAACAATCCAGCGATTTCTGGCGATTCAGGCAATGGGGTCTGAGCATGCGAGGCACGATATTCTAAAGTTGCGCGAGAGTATTGCGGCCTATCCGCCACCGCAAGCACAAGCTGTAGCTCTGGCTCTAACCTTGCTGGCGCAGACTGACCTGCGGCAGACATTCGCGGAACTAACGCTACCGATAGTTGGTTGTTATGGTCGCCTCGATTCATTGGTGCCTGTGTCGGTGGTGCAAATGCTGCAAGCATTACAACCGCAGGCCCGTTTTACTGTCTTACCGAAGGCATCGCATGCGCCTTTTATTTCACATCCGGCTGAATTTTGCAGCTGGTTACGCAGTGTTGTGCAATAAAACGGCGGGATTGCTTTTCTTTTGGGTGGAACTGGTCGATAATTAAGCACTCTAATAAGCAAATTCCTAAGAGGGCTTGGTTATGCAAATTCAATCTGCATTTGGCGCCGGCCTGCAAGGCTTACAACGGGCGTCCAATGGTATTAGCGAAGAAACGCTAAATATTAACCGGCAGACTACACTAAACCGCCAACAGCAACAGCAGCAAGTTGACGCCGCGCAGGATCAGCAGGCCCAAGTTGACGCGACAGCGCGGCCACAGCAAGCAGCACCGGCAACTGATGTGACTCAGTCATTGGTTCGTTTAGAACAGCAGGAACTGTCGGCACAGGCTAATGTTCGTAGTTTACGCACGGCAGACGAAATGCTCGGTAGTATCATCGATATTCGGGTGTAGCGTCGATGCAAATCACCTCCTACTATCCCAATGTCAGTATTAACACCGCGAACCCGGCAACGGAGCAGGCGCGGCGGGAAATGCTGCGCCGGGAACCGGTGGAGCCAATCAGAGAGTTGGAAAAGGGCGCGGCCGAGCGTCCGTTAAGCACAGATGATCGGCAGCGTAGCGCGCCGAACAATACCAACGTACCCTTGTACGATGCTAACGGTAAGGAAACCGAAACCCAACAAGCGGTTAGTGGTGAACAGGGAGAACGTGGCGAGCGGGAGGATAGCCCGGAGCGTCGTCAGCAATCCGAGCAGGAACAACAGCAGCAACAGGCTGAGCAGCGTGAGATCCGTGAGTTACAAGCCCGGGATCAGGAAGTGCGTACTCATGAACAGGCACACGCGACAGTGGGTGGCCGTTATGCCGGTGCGCCAAGTTATGAGTATCAACAAGGTCCGGATGGCAAACGCTATGCCGTTGGTGGCGAGGTGCAGATTGATGTAGCGCCGATACCCGGCGATCCAGCTGCAACCATTCAAAAAATGCAGCAGGTTAAAGCAGCAGCCCTGGCACCGGCAGAACCCTCAGCGGCAGATCGTAGTGTTGCCAGTACGGCGCAGCAGCGTTTAATAGCAGCACAAGCTGAGCTGATTGCCAGTAAGGCACCGCAAGCTCAGCAAAACGAAACGCGCCCAGTTGATAACGATAATAAGCAACAATTGCAGGACGCTGAGGCAGCGGGAACCGCAAGCCCAGACGCCGCTATTGTATTACCGCAACGTGAACGTCTGGAATTGCCGCCGCTGATGGCCAAACGCAGCCAGGTGATTGAGAATTTTTATCAGCTGGCAACTGAACCGGCACAGCGGCCATTACGGCTGCAGGTTTAATCCAGCCGCAGCAGCCATTCCGGTTTTTCCTGCGCAGACTTACCCTACTTTTTAAATTTCGCTAAGGCAGCCGCCAGGGCATTACCCATGGCCGCATTGCCTTGTTCCTGTTTTGGCGTCTGGCTGGCTTTATTGCTGCCCGAGCTGCGCTCTGGCCGACCCTTGCCAGCAGTCGAAACATTGCTGTCGCCGTTGCTGCGGGCCAGTTCATCCATCCGCATGGTCAGGGCGATACGTTTTCTGGCCTGATCGACTTCCAATACTTTCACTTTAACAATATCGCCGGCTTTGACCACCTGATGCGGATCGCTGACAAACTTATCGGCCAGCGAGGAGATATGGACCAGGCCATCCTGATGCACGCCGATATCAACAAAGGCACCAAAGTTGGTGACGTTAGTGACCACCCCTTCCAGCAACATACCGGGTTTGAGATCGGCCAGGGTTTCCACCCCGTCTTTAAAGTTCGCCATTTGAAATTCCGGCCGTGGATCGCGACCGGGCTTGTCCAGCTCTTTTAGAATGTCGGCGATAGTCAGTAAGCCAAAATGGTCATCGACAAATTGCCGGGCATCGATTTGTTTCAGGAAGCTGCTGTTGCCAATCAGCTGCTCGACACTTTTCTGATGCGCGGCAACAATTTTCTCGACCAGTGGGTAGGCTTCGGGGTGCACACACGAGGCATCCAGTGGGTTAGTGCCGTTATTAATGCGTAAAAAGCCGGCGGCCTGCTCATAGGCTTTCGGCCCCAGACGCGGTACCTTTAACAACTGGCTGCGACTGGTAAAGCGGCCATGTTGATCGCGATACTGCACAATATTTTGTGCCAGCGTTTTGTTCAGGCCGGCCACCCGGGCCAGTAATGCCGCTGAAGCGGTATTCAAATCGACACCGACGGCGTTTACGCAGTCTTCTACTACGGCATCCAGCGATTTGGTTAGTAAGCTCTGGTTCACATCATGCTGATACTGGCCAACGCCAATGGCTTTAGGTTCAATTTTTACCAGCTCGGCCAACGGGTCCTGTAAGCGGCGACCAATCGAGACGGCGCCCCGCAATGATACATCCAGCTGCGGAAATTCCAGCGCCGCCAACTCCGATGCCGAATACACCGAGGCGCCGGCTTCGGACACCATTACCTTGCTGATCCGCTGACCGGGCAGCGTCTTAATCACCTCAGCAGCCAGTTTATCGGTCTCCCGCGAGGCGGTACCATTACCCACGGCAATCAGCTCAATCTGGTAGGCCTTGCACAAGGCCGACAGGACCTGAACGGATTTATCCCATTGATTCTGGGGCGCATGCGGGTAGATGGTGGTGTGATTTAACAGCTTGCCGGTTTCATCAATGGCCGTGACCTTTACACCGGTACGCAGTCCCGGGTCCAGCGCCAGAGTCGGGCGCATGCCGGCTGGCGCGGCCATCAGCAAATCTTTCAGGTTACGGGCGAATACCCGGATCGCTTCGGCTTCTGCCCGTTCCCGCAGTTCGCTCAATAAATCATTTTCCAGATGCAGCTGTAGTTTTACCTTCCAGGTCCACTGTACAACGGTGCGCAGGAAGGCATCAGCAGGACGGTCCAACTGCCGGATCTGAAATTGCTCAGCGACCATTTGTTCACAGACGGCGTGTGGTTGTTCACTCAGTTCAGGCAGTAACTGCAGGTTAAGTATGCCTTCGTTGCGCCCCCGGAACATGGCCAGCGCCCGGTGCGAAGGCACCTGTTTCAGTGCTTCGCTGTGTTCGAAGTAGTCGCTGAACTTGGCACCTTCCTGCTCCTTACCAGCAACAACCCGGCTTTGCAGCACAGCATGCTGACTCAGATGGGCGCGCAAACGGGCCAGCAAGTCGGCGTCTTCAGCGAATTGCTCCATCAGAATATATTTGGCGCCCTCTAATACGGCTTTGACATCGGCATAACCGGCCTCAGCGTTCAGATAGGCGAGTGCTTCCTGTTCCGGTTGCCGTGTTGGCTCTGAGAGCAACAGCAGTGCCAGCGGCTGAATGCCGGCCTCAATAGCTAACTGGCCCTTGGTACGTCTTTTGGTTTTATAGGGTAAATACAAGTCTTCGAGTCGGGTTTTATTATCCGCGGCGCGAATTTGCTGTTCCAGTTCGGTAGTGAGTTTGCCCTGCTCGGCGATGGTATTTAAGATCACCTGGCGCCGCTCTTCCAGTTCTCGCAAATAGCTCAGGCGCTGATCCAGGGTACGCAGCTGGGTGTCGTCCAGGGCGCCGGTGACTTCCTTACGGTAACGGGCAATAAAAGGCACAGTGGCGCCTTCATCCAGTAAGGCAATGGCCGCGGCAACCTGCTCCGGGCGGGCGGCGATTTCAGTAGCAATTTGATTAATCAGCATAGACATAACACTAAATTCCTGTAACGGTTTGGCGCAGCGATTGAGTTTAAAGCCTTAACTAGGCTGGGTTGGCTGCGGATAGTCGATAGCCACAATGTACCAGTCTTTTGGGCCATTTGGGGTGGAAACCGTGGCCACATCATCGACCTGTTTTTTCAGTAAGGCGCGGGCCATAGGGGCGTCGATCGAGATATAGTCTTTGCGGCCGTAGATTTCATCCGGGCCGACAATGCGAAATTTCAGGCTATTGCCATCATCATCTTCCAATTCGACCCAGGCGCCAAAGAACACCCGGCCGGCTTGCTGTGGTGAGTAATCGACAATATTCAGCTCCTCCAGCCGTTTGCGTAAAAAGCGCAGCCGACTGTCAATTTGCCGAAGTAATCTCTTATTGTAGGTGTAGTCGGCATTCTCAGAGCGATCGCCAAGGCTGGCGGCCCAACTGACAATACGGGTGATCTCCGGCCTTTTTTTAAACCAGAGCTCATCATGCTCTGCTTTCAGTTGCTGGTAGCCTTCGCGGGTAATCAGCAGAGTTTTACTGTTACTGCGTTTCAATGGTGTTTAACATTCCTGCGCCTAAAGCTATGACTGATTATCAGCTATAGTCCGGCGCAGCGTAAAGCTTTTTAGCCAGTAACTGGATTTTGCTGTTTGAAATTCAAACAAGTTTCGTTGGCGTCTTGCCGGAACCTGGTTAAACTTTAATCGGGGTAGCTCAGCATGAGAGAAACTGTGATGAAAATGCGCAATAAAATTTTGGGTTTACTGTCACTACTCGTCGTGACCGGGTGTAGTACTACACCACACCAGACCACACGGGCACAGGTCGATGAGAACTATATTAATCAGGTTGAAGCGGCAGCGAAGAAAAATAGCTTAAGCCCACGGATTTACTGGGTGAACCCGCCATTAAAAAAGGAACCCGCTGAACAATAAGCCTAGGTCGCTTAACGCTGAAAAATTTTGTAACACTGTTTATACCGCCAGCGTGATGCATCGGCGGTTTTTTCGTTTATAGTGACCTGAATATCATCAGGAATAAGGATAGTGCTGTGGTCACTGAAACAACCAAAATTCTGGTCGTCGACGATGACTTGCGTCTACGTTCATTATTAGAGCGCTACCTGGTCGAACAAGGCTATCAGGTGCGCAGCGTTGCCAATTATGAGCAGATGCAGCGGTTGATGGAGCGGGAACATTTTCACTTGCTGGTGTTGGATTTAATGCTGCCCGGCGAGGACGGTTTATCGATTTGCCGAAAGTTGCGGCAACAGGACAATGAAATTCCGATTATTATGCTAACCGCCAAAGGTGACGAGGTAGATCGGATTATCGGATTGGAAATGGGAGCTGATGATTATCTGCCCAAGCCATTTAATCCGCGGGAGTTATTGGCCAGGATCCGTGCCGTACTGCGGCGTAAAACCAAGGAAGCCCCCGGCGCACCCAGTCAGGAAGAAAGCATTATTGAATTTGGTCCCTTTCGCTTCAATCTCGCAACCCGTGAAATGTTCCGGGGGCAACAGCAGCTGCCGTTAACCAGTGGTGAATATGCGGTACTAAAGGTCTTAGTCAGTCATCCAAGAGAACCCTTATCACGTGATAAACTGATGAATCAGGCGCGAGGTCGCGATTATTCAGCGATGGAACGCAGCATTGATGTTCAGGTATCACGCTTGAGAAGAATGTTGGAAGATGATGCTGCCAATCCACGGTATATTCAAACCGTTTGGGGATTGGGCTATGTGTTTGTGCCAGATGGTAATCTTGGCTGATGAGGCTGTTACCGCGTAGCGCTTTTGGGCAAACAGTTTTTTTAATCGGTATTATGTTACTGATTAATCAGGTTGTATCTTACCTTTCTGTGGCATTTTATGTCATCAAACCCAGCACACAGCAAATTAGTCATTTGATTGCCAAGCAAGTGGAGTTAGCCCTACCTGCTGAACTTGAACCACCCTTAGCCGCTGCCTTGTCGGCGCAACTGCAGCAGAGAACCGGAGTTAAGCTCTATGATGAAGCCGAAGCTCTGCAGCATGGCCTGGCTGAGGCAACCTACTATGGCTACTTCTCGCAGCAACTTTCCGATGCGCTGCAACGACAGGCTGAGGTCAGAATTTCACAGACTGACAATTTCGTGTTTTGGGTGAAACCGCAGCCAGAGTCAGAATTCTGGGTGCGTGTGCCACTGGCTGGGCTGGATGAAGCCAGTTTTCCGCTGTTAACCTTTTATTTGCTGATGATTGGTGCGCTGAGTGTGCTCGGCGGCTGGACATTGGCGCGGCATTTAAACCGACCGTTACAAAAACTACAGCAGGCAGCATTGCAGGTCGGTCATGGTGAGTTTCCCCCACCGTTACCGGAGCATGAAGGTGCGACTGAGATTTTAGCCGTAACCAAGGCCTTTAATTATATGTCGCAGGGAATTAAACAATTGGAAGAGGATCGGGCTCTGTTGATGGCTGGAGTATCGCATGACTTGCGGACACCGCTAACCCGTATCCGGTTGGCTTCTGAGATGATGAGTGAGCAGGATAGTTGGATCCGGGATGGCATTATCAATGATATTGAGGATATGAATGCCATTATTGACCAATTTATTGATTACCTGCGGCACCACAAACAAGAAGAACCGCAGTGGTTAAGTTTGAATGAGTTGGTAAGTGACGTAGTACAAGCTGAACAGGTGCAACAACGGCAGATTGCTACCCATTTTGCCCCGGATTTGCCGCTAATTGCTTTACGGCGCCTGGCGATAAAACGGGTGTTGAATAATTTGCTGGAAAATGCCCTACGCTACAGTGATGGTGACATTGAGATCCGTACCGGTTTTGATAAAGCCGGCAAACGTATTTATCTGGAAGTGCGGGACCACGGTCCTGGTATTCCTGAGCACCGGATGCAAGCGATGTTTACCCCCTTTGTTCAGGGCGATGAGGCGAGGGGCAGCGGTGGTTCTGGCCTCGGACTGGCAATTATCAAAAAAATTATCAGTACTCACCGTGGCGAGGTGAAATTGCACAATCACCCGCAAGGTGGTTTGGTTGTTACTGTAACTTTACCGCTTAAAACTGAACTTTAACCAAGCCGCAAGGATTCACTACTCATACACAAATGTAAAAATTAAATTACACCTGGTGTTGATTGGTGTCATTAAATTTTACAGTCACCTGATTTTTCTGTATCACCTTTAGCCAAAGCTGTGTTAAAAACAGGGAATGAGACGTTGTCTCAGTGGGGTTCAGGCTCTCACCCTGACTCTGGCTGTTCGATGCTGAAGCATCAGATTTAAAGCGGCCGTTCAAAAAAATAAGCCCTTGTCCCGGGTAAAACAATAAGAGTTTTGAAGGAGTAACACTTTGGTGAATATGAAAAAAACAATGCTAGCCTCCGCAGTGGGTCTGGCAATCTCCGGCGCTGCGCATGCCGGTATTGAACAAATCAGAGCCGCTCACGGCCAAAGCGTACACGAAATTTATGCCAATCAAGTCGCGGTTAGTCTGGATGAGCAAACTGAGCAACCCAGCGCCTGGTTAATTTTATTAAATGCCCCGGCATCCAGCGATGCCTTACAAGGCGAAGTATTTAATCAACAGCTGGCAGCACAGAATGTGGCAACCGCGGAAACCCTGCAACGGGAAGTGAGTTATCAGCTGCGTACTTTAGATGCCGATGCAGAGGTATTGTTACAGACTAAACATTTAGCTGCTGGTTTAGTTGTGACGGCATCACCCCAGGCGCTAGATGCCCTGCGGCAAAGCGCTGCTGTTAGCAAAATTCTACCGATCTATGACAGCAAGCCAATGGTCGCCGACAGCGCAGAATATATTCGCGCAGTACAAACGGTTGAATCAGGCAAAGCGACTGGTGAAGGTATTAAAGTTGCTATTCTGGACTCTGGTGTCGATTATACTCATGCTGCCTTAGGTGGTCCGGGCACTGCCGAGGCTTATGCAGCAGCCTTATCAGACCAAACCAGCACTCCGGCTTGGCCGATTGGTCAGGTGATCGGTGGTTACGATTTCTTACGCAACGACCCAAATCCTATTGATGATGTCCGTTTAGCAGGTGCTGGTCACGGTACTTCGGTAGCGCACTCGGTTGCCGGTATTGCCCCGAAAGTGGCGTTTTATGCCTATACCGTCTGTACTAACACTTGTCCTGGCGTGGCGCAATTACGCGCTTTAGAAGCGGCCATGGATCCAAATGGTGATGGTAATCTGGAAGACCGCGTTGATATTATAAATATGTCATTGGGTGGCCAGTTCGGCTCGACCCAAGCCATGTCTGGCACACAGTTCTTGATTCAACGTGCTGTTACACTGGGTACCAATATGGTGATCTCAGCCGGTAACGACGGTAATGTGCCGTTCCGTGTGGGTGGCCCTAGTACTACGCCGAATGCGCTGTCAGTTGGTGCCATGACGCATCCGGCAGCCGCTGTCGGTGTATTTGAAGAAGCAACCATTGACGGTGAAACTGCTGTAATGGTTGCCGCCGCGTTTAATCGTACTCTGAATTTAGAGTTTAGCTCAGCAACCACGCCGTTGGTGGTGGTTCCGGGTGAATATATCGCCTGTGAAGCCTTAGCAGAAGATGTTGACCTGACTGGTAAAGCGGTTTTAGTGTCGCGCGGTGTTTGCGCCTTTACCGAGAAAGTTAAAGTTGCTCAGCAACGTGGTGCGGCTTTTGTGATTATTGCTAACAGTAACCCGGGTGAAGCTCCAATCATTGCCGGCGGTGAGGACCCTGAGGTTACTATTCCGGCGGTAATGATTACCAAAGAAGTCGGTGATGCTATTAAAGCTAAGCTGGAGGCAGGTGATGTAGTCAGTTATAGCATTCGTTCCGTTGGCAAGTCTGGTGCCGGTGCTATTGCTAACTTTACCTCTCGCGGCCCGGCAATGGATGGCTTATTGAAGCCTGAAATTACTGCACCGGGTGTCGACATCGACGTTGCCCGCGTTGGTACTGGTACGGGCTCTGCTCTGGTTAATGGTACTTCGTTCTCGGGTCCGATAACAGCCGGTGCCGTGGCGCTGGTTCGCGGTGCCTTGCCAGACCGTAGCGCGCTGGAAGTTAAAGCAACCCTAATGAATACTGCCAATTTAACCGTGCATCGTGAGCCAATTGCTATTAATCCAAATGCCAAGCTGGCTTCAATCAGCCAAATCGGTGCTGGCTTAGTTGATGTGGAAAAAGCAGTGAACTCGCCGGTGGCGGCCTGGGTTAACGAGCCGCAGTTTGATACTGGCCAGGCAGCATTGTCTTTTGGTTTGCAATCGCTAAGCGAAGTGAGCAGTATGACCAAAACGGTTACACTGAAAAACTTTAGTAGTAGCAATAAAACTTATAATCTGCGTGTGCAGGACCGCTATTCGGATAAAACCGCCACAGGTGCGCTGAGCTGGAATTTCCCGGCTTCTGTTACGGTACCGGCAAATCAGACAGTACAATTTGATGTAACCCTGACCGTTGATCCAGCTAAGCTACCTGATTTTGTGCTGACAAATGGTGTCTACTGGGCACCTCTGAACGCAGCAACACAAATGGATGCGGTGGAGTTTGACGGTGCGCTGGTCTTTAACGATCCGAGCACCAGTGGCGATCACGATTTACATCTGGTCTATCATTTGATTCCAAAAGCTGTTGGCCAGCTACAACTATCTGGTGAGATGGTAAATGATCAGATTGCTACTAAGGTTAACAACGTAGGGGCAATTCCGGTTGCGCCGTTCGCTTCAACACTAGTTGCAACGTCTTCCGCCAATCCAGCCATTAACCCAATTCACGATATCCGGGCCGTGACCTTTGATATCGCTGAAGCAGACTTCTGTGCCTCGGGTTATGCACTGTATCCAACGATCCATCTGGCAGAAGGGGTGACGCATCTGCTACAGGGTAACTATGCGATTGATATCGATATCGATAATGACGGCGTATATAACCATACTATGAATACCTTGTTATTGACGCGGTTGGGTGCTGCCTATGCCGGCAGCCCGGGTGTAATGGTGTCGTTTAATACTGTGTATAACACCACCAGCGGTTTCTTTGGTGACGTGTTACATTTCTCTGGCAGTAAACAAGTCACACTGGAAGCTTGTTTTAACCATGTTGGTTTAACGGCTGCCGATCTTGGTCGTACGATCAGTGCACGTTTCCGGACCAATCCTGACTCGTTCTCTTTAAGTTACAACCCGGCACTGACTGCGGATCAGGTTACTGCAGCGGTGACTTTGTTACCGTCCCCGGCCGTAACACTTACCCGCTCTTTAGCGGATAACCAAGGTCCTGCTAACGAGGCGGAAGATGATAACAACGTGACGGAGTTGGCACCGGGTGAGTCTGCTTACCTGCAGCGTCCTGCCGGTGATAATCGCAGTTTCGTGCTGTTATCTGCACAGGCTGAAGCTGCTGCTGTGGCAAACTATGCTGCGCCATTGGCACAACCGGTCGTACATGCAGATGGCAATTTCAACGTGAATGAAAATACGGCTGCCGGTACGGTCATCGGTCAAATCGGTGCGACGGCGGATTTCCGTA
This sequence comes from Alishewanella agri BL06, assembly GCF_000272005.1. Lineage (GTDB taxonomy): Bacteria > Pseudomonadota > Gammaproteobacteria > Enterobacterales > Alteromonadaceae > Alishewanella > Alishewanella agri. The sequence continues at coordinate 55,268 of NZ_AKKU01000021.1, forward strand.
CGGCTATCACCGAGTTTGTGGTACTGGCAAGTTCTACGTCTGCCATTCGGGTTGAGACTGATGGCCGTATCGTGGTCGCCGACGGAGCAACGCTAAACTATGAAGCCGGCATGACTGGTGCCAGCTTTGAAGTGGCTGTTTTAGATAGCAGCGGTCAGGTGTCAGCTCCGGTAACTATTAATGTTGCAGTTAATAACGTGCCTGATGAAACGCCGGTACTGACGTCTACAGTTACCATGAGCAGTCTGGCTTCAGGTACTGCTGCTGGCACTGTCGTAGGTACGGTCTCGGTTCAGGTACGTGAAGCTGGGGCAACCTTGGTTGGTGTTACGTCCAGCAACCCACTGTTTGCGGTACAAAATGGCCAGATTATCCTGACACGTTCACCCTCTAAAGCCGATGCAGGTACGCAAAGCTTTACTTTGACAGCTCGCGACTCAGCAGGTTTACAGGCTACAGCGACTGGTCAGGTGACCTTTACGCACAAGTCAAGTGGCGGTAGTGCAGGTTGGTTAGGTCTGCTGCTATTACCATTGCTGTGGTTACGGCGCCGGACTAAAGCCTGATTAGGCTGACGCACAGCCCACTGTCAGCCCACTGTCGTGGGCTGTAGCAAAGCAAAAAACCACCGCTTCGACGGTGGTTTTTTTATAGCTCGTTTTTAGCTTTTCACACTTAAGTCAGAATAATTAAGTGTAGACTTTAAAGTTGGTCGTAAATCAGTTGTAAGTCATTCGCACTAAAGTGATATGACGCATTACAATATTCACAGGCCATGTCTAAGCCACCCAGAGCCAGTTGTTCAGCCACTACAGCCCGTCCCAGACTAAATAACGCCGATTCACATTTTTGCTTGGAGCAACCGCAGACAAAGCTAATGTTTTGCGCTGGAAACACTTCAACCGATTCCTGATGGAACAAGCGGTGCAGCACGACCTCGGGTTCCAGATCCAGCAACTCTGCCGCAGTGATGGTATCGCTTAGTACCACCAAATCCGCAAAATCCTGCCGGGCTTTTTCCTGCTCTACCGGCAACACCTGCAACATCAAGCCTGCAGCGCGGTTATGTTGTTGGATGTCAGTGAAAATGTATAAGCGGGTCGGTAGCTGTTCTGATTGCGCGAAATACGCTTCCAGCGTTGAGGTCAGACTATCACCGGTTAACGGAATAATCCCCTGGTAGCGCTCACCTTGATTTGGCGTAATGGTCACCACCAGATAGCCATTACCGACCAGCTCACGAAAACTTTCCCCCGTCAGCTCGGCTTGCAAGCGAACCACGCCCCGGAAAGCCTGAGCGTGAGTACCATTTACCGCAGCAAAGCGTACCGGACCATCGCCTTGTAATTGTACTGCTATTTCGCCTTCAAACTTCAGGGTAGCGGTAAGCAGACTGGTTGCAACCACTAACTCAGCGAGTAGTTGTTTCACCGGTAGCGGATATTGGTGATGTTCAAGCATTTGATTCAGGCTTTGCTGCACATAGGCCAGCTCGCCCCGGACATGCTTTTGCTGAAATAAAAAACGGATTAATGCATCTGACATGCTGAAGTTCTCACTGCTGTGATTTTAATAAAAGTAATTGTCGGCGTTCTTTTTTATCCGGTTTCGTTTCCGGATGGGGCGCATACAGGGAGTTGGTTTTCCGTAACTCGGCGCGTTTTTGTCGCTCGGCAAGGCTTTCGGCGGTTTCCTGATACAACTGTTGTGCCAGCGGTGCAGCAAGCCGTTTGTCGCTGAGCGCCAATACAACGACAATCTTTTCGTCTGACCCCTGTGCCAAACGGATCGTCGCGCCGGGTTCCACCACCTTACTCGGCTTGCATCGCTGGCCGTTATAATGCACCTTACCGCCTTCAATCATGTCTTTGGCCAGGCCTCGTGTTTTGTAGAAGCGGCAGGCCCATAGCCATTTATCGAGGCGAATACCTACTGTCGAGCCCTGTGCAGGGGTTGCTAAAACTGTCATAGTTTTCCTGTAATATGCCCAGACCCTGCATTATAGTGCAAAAGTACGTTTTGGCTTACAGTTCCCGGGCTTTTTATCGTTAGTTTGTTGTAAAAGGCTTGAGCAAAGCTTGTTGTACTTAGCGTTCCTAAGTAAGATGCTTTTAAGCTTGGATAAAGATTATAACTATGAGCGTTACCTTATCGCCAAAATTGGCAGCATTCTGGATCTCATTACAACAGCTGCCGGTATTGGCGTTAATTAGACCTTTGCAATGGTTGCTGGTGATACTAGCAGCATTTATGTTAGCGCGTCTGAGCTGGCAGGTGTTGCCGTTGCCGGCGCAGCAAGCATTGCCGGCTATTACGTCAGTCAGTCTGACGACGAACAGAACGGCAGGCGTTCAGCTTAACGACCTGCTACAACATGCATTATTCGGTACGCTACAGGCAGAGCCGGTTGCCAGTACCAGTACTGTCGCCATTACCGAAGCGCCGAAAACCCAATTAAATGTTAAGTTGACCGGGCTGGTGGCTGTACCTAACCGGCCGGATGCCGGCAGCGCTATTATCGAGCATCGCGGTGCCGAAGCGACCTATGCAGTCGGCGATACGCTGGACGGTACCCGTGCTAAATTGCATCAGGTATTAGAGGATCGCGTACTGCTAGAGCAAAATGGCCGTTTTGAAACCCTGATGCTGGACGGTGTTGAATTTACCCGTATTGCCCAGGCGAATGCCGGTTTGGGTCAGAGCGATAACCCGGGTGATGTGGTTGCCGCGGAAGAACCTATCGTGCTGGCTGAACCTATCGCCAGTGGGGTCATTAATCCTGACGTGCAGGCCAGACGGGATGAAATTCTGGCTGAACCAATGAAATTTTTCGACTATGTCAGAGTCTCACCGGTACAGCGTGATGGCCAGTTGGTGGGTTATCGGCTGATGCCTGGTAAAGATGCAGCTGTCTTTGCCCAGATGGGATTGCAGCAAAATGATCTTGCCATCGAGATCAATGGTATACCCCTGAATGATATGCAGCAGGCGATGCGGGTAATTAATGATCTGCGTGAAGCCACCGAAGCGACATTAAAGATTGAACGCGATGGCGAAATCAGAGATATTCTGTTTAGTCTGTCACAGTAATATAACGATAAGAATTGGTTAATCTCTCATGAAATCAGCTTTTCTCTCTGTTGCGAAGCCGCGTACTCTGGCCAGCCTGTTGCTGGCAGCACTACTTAGCTTCAGCGTGCTGGCAGACAACGAAGTCCGCTACTCTCCGAATTTCAAAGGCACCGATATTAATGAATTTATTAATATCGTCGGTATGAACCTGAAAAAAACCATTATCGTTGATCCTCAGGTGCGCGGCCGGATTAATGTCCGTAGCTACGATATGCTGACCGAAGAGCAGTATTACCAGTTTTTCCTTAACGTATTACAGGTGTACGGCTTTGCAATTGTCGAGATGGACAGTGGTATTTTAAAAGTGGTGCGTGATAAAGACGCCAAAACGTCAAATATTCCGGTGGTCGGCGATGACGCACCGGGTTACGGTGATGAGATGGTGACCCGGGTCGTTCCGGTGCGCAATGTCTCGGTACGTGAACTCGCGCCGTTATTACGTCAGTTTGTTAACCAGGGTGGTGGCGGCCATGTAGTGAACTACGACCCGTCCAACGTCATTATGATGACCGGTCCGGCCGCCCTGGTAAACCGCTTGGTAGATATTATCCAGCGCGTAGACAAAGCCGGCGACCAGGAACTGGAAATTTTAAAACTTAACTTTGCGTCTGCGGCAGAAATTGTTCGTATCCTGGAAAGCATCTACCGTGGTCAGAGTCGGGGCGAGCAACCTGATTTTCTGGTGCCGCGGATTGTCGCCGACGAACGCACCAATAGCGTGATCGTCAGCGGTGAAGCCCAGGCGCGGCAGCGGGTCATCGAATTAGCCCGTCGTCTGGATGCCGAATTGCAAACCAATGGTAATACCCGGGTAATGTACCTCAAATACGCCAAGGCAGAAGATTTGGTGCCGGTATTAAAAGGGGTCAGTGACTCTATCGCTGCCGAAGCTCAGGGTGCACAGCAGGCCGGCGGTCAGCAAGCACCACGGCGTAATGCTGGCCGGGCGATTAGTATCGAAGCGCATCCGGACAGTAACTCCTTAGTGATTACTGCCCAGCCGGATATGATGCGTTCGCTGGAAGAAGTGGTGCGCCAGTTAGATATCCGCCGCGCTCAGGTTCTGGTCGAGGCGATTATCGTTGAAGTCTTTGATGGCAATGGTACAGACTTTGGTGTGCAGTGGCTGAATGAAAATGGTGGCGGTACCAACTTTACCGGCGGTAATACCATTCCTATTCTAAACGTTGCCGCTGGGGCAGCTGCCGCGTCGCAGGTTACCCGCGGCACCGAGACCATAGTAGCTAACCCGAGTGGCGGACAAACCACAACGGTCACACCTGACTCTAACCGGGATTATTCTAAACTGGCAGACGCGCTACAGGGGCTTAATGGTGCGCTGTTAGGGTTTTACAACGGTAATTGGGCCGCGATTTTGCAAGCGGTTCGCACCAGTACCAACTCAAACGTACTGGCAACACCCCATATCACCACTATGGATAACCAGGAAGCGATTTTCCTGGTCGGTCAGGAAGTGCCAATCATTACCGGCTCGTCATTGGGCTCAGACAATACCAACCCATTCCAGCAGGTACAGCGGCAGGAAGTAGGTATCAAGTTAAAAGTCACACCGCAAATTAACGAAGGCGATGCGGTACAACTGGTGATCGAGCAGGAAGTCTCCAGCATTGGCGGTGCCACCGCAGTTGATATCACGATCAATAAGCGTGAAATTAAAACCACAGTGATGGCGGATGATGGTGCGACCATCGTACTGGGTGGCCTGATTGACGAGGACGTTCAGGAAAGTGAATCTAAGGTGCCATTGCTGGGTGATATTCCGGTATTGGGCCATCTGTTTAAATCTACCAGCGTCAGCAAACGTAAGCGTAATCTGATGGTCTTTATTAAAGCCAGTATCGTGCGTGACGGCAGTGCAATCAGTGGTATTAGTAAACAAAAGTATAACTATATCCGGGCAGAACAGCTGAAACGTGACGAAGAAGGCATTCGGTTGATGCCAAACACGCCGCAGGCAGTATTGCCGGAGTGGGACGATACACTGAAGTTGCCGCCAAGTTTTGAAGAGTTTATGCAACAGCAAGAGCCGCAAGTGCAGCCGCAGGGGCAGCAGCAACCATGATCGACAGTGCAATGAGCGAGAGTGCAGAGCAACCGATTCAGCCGGTGAGCCCGCGGATTCGCCTGCCTTTTGGCTTCGCCAAACGTTTTGGTGTGTTGTTACAGCAGCAGGCTACAGGCTGGATGCTGTACACTCAGCCGGCAACCTCAGCACAAGCACTGCTGGAAGTTCGGCGTTTACTTGCCGAGCCGTTTCAGGTACAGCGGTTAGATGCCCAGGCATTTGAGGCGCTGTTAGAGGCTTCTTATCAGCGTGATTCCAGCGAAGCGCAGCAGTTGATGGAAGATATCGGCAACGAAGTCGACTTAGTGTCGCTGGCGGAGGATATCCAGGAAACCGAAGATTTGCTGGAAAACGAGGATGATGCGCCGATTATTAAGCTGATCAATGCCATGCTCGGTGAAGCCATCAAGCTTGGGGCCTCGGATATTCATGTCGAAACCTTTGAAAAGGCATTAGTCGTCCGCTTCCGGGTCGATGGTCTGCTGCGGGAAGTGCTGCGGCCGAATCGTCGCTTATCCAGCTTACTGGTATCGCGGATTAAGGTCATGGCGAAGCTGGATATCGCCGAGAAGCGGGTGCCGCAAGACGGCCGGATCAGCCTGCGGATAGCGGGTCGCGCTGTCGATGTGCGGGTCTCAACTATGCCATCCAGCCATGGTGAGCGGGTAGTGCTGCGCTTACTGGATAAAAACAATTCACATCTGAATTTGGCCGATCTGGGTATGACCAGTGGCGTCCAGCAGCAATTCTCGCAACTGATTTTAAAGCCACATGGCATTATTCTGGTCACTGGCCCTACCGGTTCCGGTAAAAGTACCACTTTGTATGCCGGCCTGACCGAGATTAACACTAAAGATCGCAATATTCTGACGGTCGAAGATCCGATTGAATATGAATTAGAAGGCATTGGCCAGACGCAGGTCAATACCAAGGTCAATATGACCTTTGCCCGTGGCCTGCGGGCTATTTTGCGACAGGATCCGGACGTGGTTATGGTTGGTGAAATCCGTGATCTGGAAACCGCGCAAATTGCGGTGCAGGCCAGTTTAACCGGCCACCTGGTGTTATCGACCTTACACACCAACACCGCTGCCGGCGCAATAACCCGCTTGGAAGATATGGGCGTCGAAGCCTTTCTGTTGTCGTCGAGTTTGCTCGGTGTATTGGCGCAACGTTTAGTCAGAACTCTGTGTCCGCACTGCAAAGCCGCCCATGAACCCGATAAGGAAGAGCGACACCTGTTGGGGATCACTAAGAAAGAGGGTGGCCTGATTTATCGTGCGGTGGGCTGTGAGCAGTGTAATTATACTGGCTATCGTGGCCGGACAGGTATTCACGAGCTGATCGTGGTAGACGAACAAATGCGCGAAATGATCCACAACGGTAAGGGTGAGCAGGCGATAGAAAAATACGCCCGTGCGCAGTGTCCCAGTATCAGAGCGGATGGTTTTAGTAAGGTGCTGGCGGGTTTTACCACGCTGGAGGAAGTATTACGGGTCACCCGTGAGGATCTGTAATGGCAGCCTTTGAATTTCAGGCTCTGGATAGTCAGGGGAAAAAAAACAAAGGCGTGTTAGAGGCAGATAATGCCCGGCATGCCCGGCAAATCCTGCGCGAACGTAAGCTAACACCGCTCGCCGTAGAGCTGGCGTCACAACAAGAAAAGCGCCTGGCCACTCAGTCGGTGTGGTTACGCCGGCGAATTTCTGCGGCTGAGCTGGCGCTCATTACCCGGCAATTAGCTACGCTCGTTGAGGCGGCCCTGCCGATCGAAAGTGCGATTTTGGCCGTGGCCGAGCAATGCGAAAAGCCGCGGCTGAAAAATATGCTGATGGCTGTTCGTTCTAAGGTCGTGGAAGGCTACAGTCTGGCTGAAGGTTTGGCAGAGTTTCCCCACGTGTTTGATCATTTATTCCGCTCAATGGTTGCCGCAGGTGAGAAAGCCGGGCATCTGGAGCAAGTACTGAACCGCCTGGCCGATTACACCGAGCAGCGGCAATATATGCGCAGCCAGATCCTGCAAGCTATGCTGTATCCGTTAATCCTTACCGGTTTTGCAATATTGGTGATCAGCATTCTACTGGCTGCTGTTGTGCCTAAGATTGTCGTGCAGTTTGAGCATATGGGCGAGTCGTTACCCGGCTCAACACTATTCTTAATCGCCGCCAGCGATTTTTTACGCCAATATGGTGTCTTAGTACTGATTGCTCTGTTGTTGGCGCTGGTGTTTTGGCAACGGGCGTTGCAAAAACCCGCATTGCGCTTGCACTGGGACCAGCTGATATTGCGCAGCGGTCTGTTTGGCAAGGTCGCAAGAGGCTTAAATACCGCCCGCTTTGCCCGCACCTTAAGTATTCTGAATGCCAGCGCAGTGCCGCTATTGGAAGCGATGCGGATCAGTTCAGACGTGTTGAGTAATAGTTATATGCGGCAGGCTCTGGCAGAGGCAACAGCCAGGGTGCGGGAGGGGGCTTCTTTAAAAAGTGCACTGGAGCAAAGTCGACTGTTTCCACCAATGATGCTGCATATGATTGCCAGCGGTGAAAAAAGTGGCCAGCTCGATGCAATGTTAGAGCGGGCCGCCAATGCCCAGGACACAGAATTTGAAACACTGGTTAAGGTATCGTTGAAAGTGTTTGAACCAGTATTAGTCGCAGTGATGGCCGGGATGGTGTTATTTATCGTCTTAGCGATTCTGCAGCCGATTTTAGCGTTAAACAATATGGTAGGTGGTTAAAATGTTAAGGCAGAAACAACAGGGTTTTACCTTACTGGAAGTGATGGTCGTTATTGTAATCCTGGGTATTATTGCCAGTATGGTGGTACCTAACTTGATGGGTAATCAGGAGCAGGCTGCCCGGCAGAAAGTGGTGGTGGATATTCAGCAGCTGGAAAGTGCCCTTGATATGTACCGCTTACGCAATAGCTTCTACCCAACTACTGAGCAGGGCCTGGAAGCTTTGGTGACAGCACCCAGCTCTCAGCCGGTACCACGGGTATTCCCGGAAGGCGGTTTTATCCGTCGCTTACCAAAGGACCCTTGGGGTGAAGAATATATTCTGGTCAGCCCAGGGCAGATGGGCCGTATTGATGTGTTCAGCAAAGGTCCTGACCGGGTCGCTGGTACTGATGATGACATCGGCAACTGGAACCTGGACGCGGAAGGCTCAGGTGCGAATTAATGCAGAGAGCTCGGGGCTTTACGCTACTGGAGGTGATGTTAGTGCTGCTACTGGTTGGGATCCTAGCCAGTGCAGTCGTCATTAATTTTAGCGGTAATAGCCCCGAGCAACGTCTGGAAAAAGAGGTATTGCGTTTTTCGCAAGTGTTTCAGTTTATTGCCGACTCCGCACAATTAAGGCAGCAGGAATGGGGGCTGGTGGTTGCCGCCGGTCAATACGCTTTTGTCTACTATCAGGCCGATGGTTGGCAATGGGCACAGCAACCTGCCGCAGCCAAAGCCTATACCTTACCTGAGGGTATTACCCTGACAGTGGAACTGGAGGGGCTGCCAGGTGAGGAACAGAGTTTATTGAGCCAGCTCGAGTGGGAAGATGCAGCCGAAGACCTTGCAACATCACCCGAAGCCTCCTCACCGCCACCGCTACCACAGGTATTTATTTTGTCATCCGGCGAAGTCAGCCCCTTTCGTTTAACCTTCAGCACCGAGCAGTCACTGTCGCCAGTGCAGGTAACACTGGGTACCGACTTTAGCCTGCCATTGCAGCGTTATAGTGAGGCGGATTGATGCGCAAAATCTGCCGCGGCTTTACGTTACTTGAGGTGCTTATTGCATTGGCTATTTTTGCTACCGCCGGTGCCGCCATCTTGCAAGCCAGTGGCAGCCATTTACGCGCCATTGCCCAATTGGAAGAACTGACACTGGCGAGTATGGTGGCGAATAATCAACTACAGCTGGCGCAGATAAATCGCAGCTGGCCACCGCGTGAGCTGGAGCAGGGCGAAGTCCGCTTAGGTGAACGCGACTGGCAATGGCAACTGCGGGCTAATGTGGTACCGGATCAGGATTTGCGCGAATTAGTGGTGACAGTCAGAGCAGCAGAAGCTCCGGAGCAGATTGTCTATCAGCTGAAAACTTACGTCGGGCGGCCAGATGCAGCGAATTAACGGCTTTACCTTTCTGGAAATGTTGTTGGCGACGGCAATTTTTGCGATGGTTGGCTTAGCTTCAGTTGGCATTTTATCGAATGTGACTCAGAGCGATGAGGTATCACAACAGCGGTTAACAAACTTACGTCAGTTACAACAAACCATGTTGCTATTAGAGCGGGATTTGATGCAAATCAGCGCCAGACGGGTACGTATTGAAGGTGATCCACCAAAACAAGAGCGTTTATGGGGTGAGCCCTTTTTGCTCGATAGTGAAGACCATGGTCTGAGTTTTACCCGTCAGGGTTGGCGCAATCCAGGAATGTTATTACCGCGTAGCGAACTGCAAGCGGTTGCTTATCGTTTGCAGGATGGTCAATTACAACGGCTGTTTACGCTTTATGTGGATGCGGTGAATGACAGTACGCCGCAACAACAAATTTTGCTGACCGATGTCGAGTCCTTTGTGGTGTCTTACTGGTACAACGATAAATGGGAAGAGCGTTGGCATCATCAATATTTTCCGCAAGCGATCCGTATCCAACTGACCCAGCTGGGTAGCGGTGAATATGAGCGGGTTTTTATACTGCCTGATGCGTTATGGCGTGGAGTTGAGGGATGAACACAAGCCCGCCTCCGATCCGCACTCAAGCTGGTGCAGCCTTAATTACGGTGCTGATGATTGTAGCGATAGTCGTGGTATTAGCTGTCGAAATGAGTGGCCGCTTACAATTGCAACTACAACGGCAGCAAAATATTCAGCAACAGCAACAGGCATTTTGGTACGCCATGGGCGCCGAGGCTTTTGCCCGGGTGTTATTACAACGCTCGTTAGCGGGGCAGCAGGTGGTGCATTTGGGGCAGGATTGGGCGCAACAGGGTGCCAGTTTTATGGTAGAAGATGGCCAGATTGCGGGTGAAATTAATGACCTGAACAGCTGTTTTAATTTAAACGCCTTGCAAAAACAGCCCGACCGCAGCAAGGGTCAGCAACAAACGTTGGCACAGCAAAGTTTTCAGCGGTTATTGGAGCAAATAGGTAGCGAGCTCAGTATGCCGGCTGAGTACCTGACAGCCAGGCTCAGCGACTGGTTGGATGAAGATGGCATATTGAATTCAGCCGGTGGCGCTGAACAAGATGATTATGCCTCGCTGCAGTTTCCGTATTATACCGCTAACAGTTTAATGGTATCAGAGACTGAACTGCGTTTGATGCTGGATCTGACGCCGGCAGACTACCAGTTGTTACAACCTTATATCTGTGTGCTACCGGAAACAGACAGTTGGCTGTTGAATGTGAATACGCTGACGGAGCAGACAGCGGTATTGTTGCAAGCACTGATACCTGAGCTGACCGAAGCGCAAGCTCAGGAGCTGGTGTTGGAAAGGCCCGAAGAAGGTTATGCCGATGTAGAAAGCTTTCTGCAAAGCACAGCACTTTCCGGTATAACAGTAACAGATGAAGCCAAGGCAATACTCAGTGTCCGTTCCAACTATTTTCGGTTGCAGGCAACAACCGCTTATCTGGAAGCCGGGTTCCGGCAGACGACGCTGTTTAAACGAGAAGAAAATGATGCAATCAAGGTGTTGGCACGGCGTTTTGGAGGCCAGGGGTGAATGAACAATTAATAATCCGGCTTGGTAGTCAGCCACAACAAAGCATTAGTTGGTTGGTGTGGGCACCGTTGACGGCAGAAGTGATCGCCAGTGGCGAAGTGGCTGCAGTTGAACAATTACCTGCATTAGCCGAACGCTTGGGGCGTAGAGCGGTCATTGCCCTGGTGCCAGCCGCAGATGTGGTATTAAAAACTATCGCTTTGCCGGCCAAGCCAACTAAGCAACTGTTGCAGGCATTACCCTTTATGCTGGAGGAGGAGCAGGCCGAAGATATTGATCGGCTCTTTATCGCCGTCGGCCAGGTTGAACAGCGCGAAGGACAGTATTGGCAGCAAGTGGCGATTTGTCAGCGGCAACGATTGGAACAGTGGCTGGACTGGCTGCAGCAAGCAGGCTTTAATGTCAGCCGGCTGATTCCGGATGCCTTGTTGTTACCCGCAGAGTCACTACCTGCCTGCATTGAACTGCAACAGCAATGGTTATTGCGTTTAGATGCGTGGCAGGCAACGGCTGTTGATAGTAGTTGGTGGCCAGACTACCTCAGTTTAGCGGCTTTGCCAGAAATGACCAGTTACAGTCCGTGGCCAGAACAGCTCGCCCATCCGGTCAAACCCGGTTCACCTGAGTTACCGCTGGCATTATTGGCCCGGGGGTTAGCCACTACCAGTTTTAACCTGCTGCAAGGCACCTACACGCCGAAGAAACCGCAGAATAAAACCTGGCAGCAATGGCGCTCAACCGCACTGCTCAGCGGCGCTGTGCTGATATTGTATTTAGCACAATTGACCGCGGAAGTCTGGCAGCAACAGCGGGCTCTGGCTGAGACCCGTGCCAATTTACAAAATGAGTATTTGCAGCTCTACCCCGGCGAGCGGATTATTAATTTAAGCCGTCAGTTGCAGCAAAAGCTGCAGGCTGTCGGCGCCGGAGGTAGCGAGCAAAGCTTCTTTGTGCAGTTACAGGCATTACAACAACGATTACAAAGCATGCCAGATATTAAGCTGGATTCTTTGCGTTACGATGCGGCAAGGCAGGAGCTGCGTTTTTCGGCGAGTGCCGGTGGCTTTCAGAGCTTTGAACAGTTGAAAAATGCTCTGGAACAAGCTGGCTACGTGGTTGAACAGGGTGCCTTGAGTAATGACGGCAGTCGTGTGCAGGGTACAGTAGTCATGCGGGGTAAAGTATGAAACAACGGCTCTTGATTTGGTGGGGTCAGCTGGCGCAACGTGAGCAGCGGCTGTTGCTGATTTGTATTCCGGTGTTAGCGTTGGGGATGTTTTATTGGCTAATCTGGCAGCCACTTCATCAGGCGCGGCAACAAAATAGTCAGGCCTTACAGCTGGTACAGCAGCAATTAGCGGCACTGCAGCAAGCTAAGCCCATCTTATTACAAGCGGGCAATGAGTTGCAGCGAACCGGTGGTAGTCTGGCACAAATTGTCAGTAACAGCGCCAGGACCTTCAATATTCGCGTTAGCAGAATGCAGCCGCAAGGCGAACAGTTGCAACTGGTGTTAGAAGATATTGCTTACGAGCAATTACTGCCATGGTTGCACCAATTGCACTATCAGAATGGCGTACGGCTGGTGCAGGTCGATTTGGCGGCGACAGATAAAAGCGGTATGGTCAGAGTTCGCAGAATGGTGATTGAGTAGTATGAAGAAGTATTGGAAGTTCGCGCTGCTGGGTAGTCTGGCTTATCTGGTATTTCTGATTATCATGATGCCCGCAGCCTGGTGGTTCAGGTTGTTACCCTTGCCCGCCGCCATCCAGCATGGTCCGGTAACCGGTACCTTGTGGCAGGGACAGATCCAGCAAGTGCAGTATCAACAGTTGCAGTTAGCAGAGTTACGCTGGCAGTTGCAACCCTGGTCATTGTTGTTATTACGTGCCGAGTTGCAGTTGGATTCTGGCTCAATGCAACAACAGCACCTGCCTTATCTGCAAGCGCAGTTGCGTTTATCGCCGGTGGCAGTCGAGGTCCGTGACGCTCTGTTGCGGCTGCCTGTGCCGGCGGTGCTGCCATTACTGGAACTGCCGTTACCGGTACAGGCAGAAGGTAATTTGCTGTTTGATGTCAGTCGCTTGGTTATTCGGGAACAACAATGCCACGAGCTTACGGGCAGTGCGAGTTGGTTAGATGCGCGTTTACAGCCACCAACTGGTACCTGGCTGAACCTGGAGCATTTTCATGCCAGCCTGCGTTGTGAAAATAATCAGCCGCTGTTGACTACTGATCCGGCTAACATTTTAGCCTTGGCAATAGAAGCTACCGTCAATCAGCAAGGGCAGCTTACAGTAAGCGGCACGCTACAACCCTCTGCACAACTGCCAGATGAGGTGCATCAGGCGATGCGTTTTGTCGGTACACCTGATGCACAAGGGCGTTATCGGCTAAACTTCTGAAGCAGGGAGCTGATTGCGGCTTTGATAAATGTCTGACAGCAAAGTGCGGTAATCGGTAATCATGCTAAAACCATGGTAATGATTACCCGGTTTCTGGCTATCCGGGTTCGCCACGCCGAGTAGGTGTTTAATGCCAAACTCGCGGGCGGCTTCCAGAATGGGTAGGCTATCATCGACAAACAGCGTGCGTGCCGGATCGAAATTCAGTCGCTGCTGTAATTTATGCCACAACTGCTGGCTTTCTTTGGTGACGCCAAATTCGTGGGTTGAAATCAGCTGTTCAATATATTTCGCCAGATCCGTACGTTCCAGTTTTAACGACAAACTGTCCGGATGAGCATTAGTGACTAAAGCGACATGCCGGCCGGTAGCCTTTAAGGCTGTCAAAAATGCCGGTACATCGTCGCGCATCTGAATTTTATGGATTATTTCACGTTTCAGTTCGGTGATCGGTAACTGTAATCGTTTACCCCAATAATCCAGACAATACCATTCTAGTTTGCCTTGCAGATGGTCGTATTCAGCCATCAGCTCAGCACTGGCTTCCGCCGCGCTCTTGCCTGACAACTCGGCCCAGCGCTGTGGCAAATGTACTTGCCAGAAATAATTGTCAAAATGTAAATCCAGCAGGGTACCGTCCATATCCAATAGTACGGTATCGATTTCTGACCATTGCAGCATAGGCTTTTCCCGTTAATCGCTTTATAGTAGCTAACCAAGTAGAGTGATAAGCAGTTTAACAGAGAGCAGCCGATGACGCAGCGCACAGACGATAAACAAAAACCGGAAATTCTGTCGCAACAAATTGTGGCGCAAAGCCGGCTGTTTAAAGTGGAGCAGCTGGAGCTGCGATTTAGCAACGGTGAAGAGCGTATTTACGAGCGTATGCGCGGTAGCAACCGCGGCGCGGTAATGATTATCGCCTGTCCGGATCCGGAACACCTGTATCTGGTACGCGAATACTGTGCCGGCACCCACGATTATCAATTGGGTTTTCCGAAAGGGTTAATTGACCCGGGCGAGGATATTCTGACTGCGGCCAATCGCGAGTTAAAAGAGGAAATCGGCTTCGGTGCCAGGCGTTTTGTACAGCTGAAATCACTGGCTTTAGCGCCTGGCTATTTTAATGCTACAATGCATCTGGTGCTGGCCTTTGATCTTTATGCTGAGCAACAGGCTGGTGACGAACCTGAACCTTTGGAGCTGGTGCGCTGGGCGCGGCAAGAGTCAGCCGCTTTATTGCAACAGGCAGATTTTACCGAAGCGCGCAGCGTGGCAGCCTTGTTGCTGGCACAACACTATTTGGAAGCCAACCCGGATGTTTTTAAGCAAACTGCTGGAGCCAGTGAAGACCACCGCCCGTGAGGCCGGTGCGATTTTATGGGAGCTTTACCAAAGCGGTGACTTTAGCCAGCAACAAAAGCAGGATACCAGCCCGGTCACTACGGCTGATCTGGCCGCTAATAAGCATATTATTGACCGGCTCAGTGAGCTGACGCCGGACATTCCGATTATCTCCGAAGAAACTCACTTAGTTCCTTTAGCCCAGCGTTATGACTGGCCGCGTTATTGGTTGATCGATCCGATGGACGGTACCCAGGAGTTTGTTGCCCGTAGTGGCGATTTTGCCGTTAGTATTGCGTTGGTGGAACATGGCTGGCCAGCGCTGGGCGTGATTTACTGGCCTCAGGAACAGTTGTTGTATTACGCCATTCGCGGCAATGGCGCCTTTAAACAACAACGTAATCTGCTACAACGTATTCAGGTTCATCAGTATCAGCCTGAGCAACCCTTGCGTATCGCCGTAAGTCGGCGTCAGCCCCGGCTGCTTATCAGTGAGTTATTACAGCAACCCGAACATGCTGAATTTATTGCTTTAGGTAGCTGCTCGTTAAAAAGTTGTCTGGTGGCGGAAGGCAAAGCAGATTGTTATCTGCGCTTAGGACCCACTGGTGAATGGGATACCGGCGCGGTGCAGGTCATTGTTGAAGAAGCCGGCGGTAAAATCCTCGATAGTCAGTTTGCACCCCTTAGTTATAACCAAAGGGAAACCCTCGGTAATCCTGATTTTATGGTAATAGGAGCTGCAGTACAGCCCTGGCCGGAGTTAATTAAAGCCCGGCAAACTGCGCGCGAATTGTAATAAAATTACCAACTTTAGTAATTAAGTAACTGGCCACAAGCCGCGCAATCAGTGGCGCTTAGCCAAATCCCAGTATCTTTTATCGTGAAAAAACGCTATGATGCGCGGGTGTTTTTTGAACAGAGAACCGCCCTTTGTTCAAAGAGCAACATTAAATTAAGTCCGTCAGAGACTGCACCCTTACCTACAGTACCCTTAGGAGTTAACAAATGTCCGATCTGGATTTGGGCCAATACGGCATCACAGATGTCACGGAAATCGTATATAACCCATCTTACGAGCTGCTGTTCGCTGAAGAAACCCGCAGTGACCTACAAGGCTATGAAAAAGGTAAGCTGACCGAACTTGGCGCGGTATCAGTTGATACTGGTATCTTTACCGGTCGTTCTCCGAAAGACAAATACATTGTGCGTGATGACACCACCCGGGATACCGTTTGGTGGTCTGATCAAGGCAAAAACGACAACAAAGCTATCACCCCGGAAGTTTGGGCTGATCTGAAAACACTGGTAACCCGCCAGTTATCTGGCAAAAGACTCTTTGTCGTCGACACCTTTTGTGGTGCTAATGCCGACACCCGCTTAGCGGTACGTTTTATTACTGAAGTCGCCTGGCAGGCGCATTTCGTAAAAAATATGTTTATCCGGCCTACCAATGAAGAGCTGAAAAGCTATAAGCCAGACTTTATCGTGATGAACGGTGCCAAATGCACTAACCCGGATTGGCAGAAACATGGCCTGAATTCAGAAAACTTCGTTGCCTTTAACCTGACCGAGCGCATTCAACTGATCGGTGGTACCTGGTACGGCGGCGAAATGAAGAAGGGTATGTTCTCAATGATGAACTACTTCCTGCCACTGCAAGGCATCGCTTCGATGCATTGTTCTGCTAACGTCGGTAAAGACGGCGACGTGGCGGTATTCTTCGGTCTGTCGGGTACCGGTAAAACTACCCTGTCGACCGATCCAAAGCGGCAGTTAATTGGTGATGACGAGCACGGCTGGGATGATGATGGCGTGTTCAACTTCGAAGGTGGTTGTTACGCCAAGACCATTAACCTGTCGAAAGAAAACGAGCCGGATATCTATAACGCGATCCGTCGTGACGCCCTGCTGGAAAACGTTACCGTGCTGGCAGATGGTAAAATTGATTTTAACGATGGCTCGAAAACGGAAAATACCCGGGTGTCGTACCCGATTTACCATATCGACAATATCGTCACCCCAGTGTCGAAAGCCGGTCATGCCAAGAAAGTCATTTTCCTGACTGCTGATGCCTTTGGGGTATTACCGCCGGTATCGAAGTTAACCAAAGAGCAGGCTAAATACCACTTCCTGTCTGGTTTTACGGCCAAGCTGGCCGGTACTGAGCGTGGTATTACTGAACCTACGCCAACCTTCTCCAGCTGTTTTGGCGCCGCCTTCTTAAGCCTGCACCCAACCAAGTATGCGGAAGTGTTAGGTAAGCGGATGGAAGCCGCTGGTGCTGAAGCTTATCTGGTCAATACCGGTTGGAATGGCACAGGTAAACGTGTATCCATTAAAGCCACCCGTGCCATTATTGACGCCATCCTGGACGGTAGCATCGAGAACGCCGAATTTGTGCAGCTGCCGTATTTTAACCTGGCAATCCCAACTCATCTGCATGATGTCGATGACGGTATCCTGGATCCGCGTGCAACATACGCCAACGCAGCAGACTGGGAAGTCAAAGCCAAAGATCTGGCCAAACGTTTTATCGATAACTTTGTTAAGTTTACCGATAATGACGAGGGTAAAGCTCTGGTTGCGGCCGGGCCTCAGCTGTAAGTTAAAAGCGAGCCCTGCATAGCAAAACGCCCCGCTGAGTCGGGGCGTTTTTTATAGGTGTTTATTGCCATATTCAGGCGACTTTTTTACTGAGTAACGGCTGCAGCGGCAGCGCGGCAAGACATTCGGCTTGCTCGGCCCAATGATACAGCGCCAGGCTGCCATCGCTGTGCTCCAGCAGGGCAGTGCAGCTATCAATCCAGTCACCGTCATTACAGTAAATAATGCCATCTTCCAGGGTCAGCTCCGGGTGATGGATATGACCACAGACCACGCCATCGTAGCCGCCCCGTTTGGCCTTTTTTATCGCAGCCTGGCGGTAACGGCCGATGGCTTTTAAGGCTCCCGGTACCCGGCTTTTAATATAGGCCGCCAGACTAAAATAACGACCACCGGTTACACGGCGTACTCTGTTGTACCAGCGGTTCAGAAACAGCAACAAATCATAGAGGTTATCACCGAGCCAGCTTTGCAGCGGACCAAAGCTGACCTCTTTATCGAATTCGTCACCGTGGAGCAGTAATAGTTTTTTACCCAGCGCCGTGGTATGTTCGCCTCTGAGTTGCACTTTAATATTGCCAAACAACTTGCCACGATATAGGCGCATCGCCTCATCATGGTTACCGGGAATATATACGACCTTAGTACCTTGCTCGGCTTTTTGCAGCAGCAGTTGTACCACCTGATTCTGCGCCTGTGGCCAGTGTACCTGACGCTGCATGGCCCAAAGATCAACAATATCCCCCAGCAGATAAATGGTGTTGGCTTCAGTTTGCTGCAAAAAATGCAGCAGATACTCGGCCTGACAATCTTTACAGCCCAGATGAATATCAGACAGGAAGATGGTATTGCAATTTAACATTGGCTATCCCCGGCAGCTGAATGCACTGATAGCATCGGCCGGGTAGATGTCCGGGGTATGACAGCCAGATGAAGCTTATTTGACTAACGGTTACGCCCATTGCTGCAGATAGTCACAGATCTGTTGATTCAGCCAAAACTCAGTACGAAACGGATGCTTGCCGCCGACAAAGCCGACATGGCCACCGTGGCGGCTGAGCCGGTATTCCACCTGCGGGCTCAGCTCAGCCGGGGAGGGGATCACGGCATCGCTTAAAAAGGGATCGTCACTGGCATGAATAATCAGCGTTGGGATGGTGATCGCTGTTAACCAGGCTTTGCCGCTGGCGCGTTGGTAATAGTCAGCGGCATCGCGAAAGCCATGGATCGGCGCAGTATAATGCTGGTCGAATTCGGCAATACTGTTAAATTGCCGCACCTGAGCTGGCGTCAGCTGGAGCGGAAAATCCGGGAACTGTGCCAGCTTGGCCAGGGTTTGCCGTTTTAAGCGCTCCAGCAAGTAGCGCTGGTAAATTTTACTCAGGCCCTGATTAATGCGTTTGGCACAGGCAGCCAGATCCAGTGGCGGGCAGATGGCGACGGCGGCGCGTAGCGGATTAGCACTAGCTTGCTCACCACAGTATTTTACCAGCACATTACCACCCAGGGAAAAACCAACTGCGGTCAGAGGCATCGCCGGAAAACGCTGTTGTAGTTGGCTTAGCAAATAGCCAATATCGGCAGTATCACCGCTGTGATAGGCCCGTGGCAGCTTGTTCGGTTGGCCATGGCAACCACGAAAATGCATCACTACCGCTGGCAGCTTACGGCGCGTTACTTCGGCCAGCAGCCCCTGAATATAGTGGCTGTGCAGATCACCGGCCAGCCCATGCAGGATCACCAGCAGCGGTCTTTGCTCAGTGGCTGGCAGTTGTTCGGTCCAGTTGAGCTGCAGTTCATCACCATCGGGCAAGGCTAACATTTCCGGGTAGGTTGGCACCTGTTGCTTTGGACTTAAATACTTAGCAAAAATAGTTTGCAGATGAGCATTACGTAGCCACCACGGCGCGCTAAAGCTGGTGGCATGAAGATGATGACTGGCTGGTCCGAGCTGTGCTTGCAAAATAACCGCTCCTGAGAAAGAATGTGGCCTAAGGCTTCCAAAAAAAGAATAACGATGAATCGCCGCCAATTTATCCTGTCAGGCCTGGCGCTTGGCACCACCGCAACGCTGGGAGTTAACGGTTATCAGCTGCTAAACAGTGATGACACGGCTAATTCTGAGCTGGTCCTCGCCGCCTTGCTACCGGCCTTATTATACGGTGCTTTACCCACAGCGCCGGCAGAGTCTGACGCCGCCATTAGCCGGACTATCGCGGCGGTGCACGACAGCCTGGCATTTTTGCCGCTACGCCAGCAGCAAGAACTACAACTGCTATTTAATTTACTGGCACAGCGACTGGGCCGGCTGGCGCTAAGCGGCCACTGGTTGCCGCTGGCTGAGCTGAGTCTGCCACAACGGCTGACGTTATTTGCCCGCTGGCGTGATAGCTACCTTGGCGTATTGCAGCAAGCTTACCATGGTTTACGCGAATTGTTATTTGCTGCCTACTACAGTCAGCCTGAGCACTGGGCCACCCTCAATTATACTGCACCGAGGTTCCGTTAATGGCTAAGCAGTCACCGCAACATCTGGACGCCAGTCAATTTACCGCCGATCAGCAATTTAGCGCCGATGTAGTCATCATTGGTAGCGGCGCCGGTGGCGGTATTGCCGCGGAGTTACTGGCTAAGGCCGGTTTGCAGGTATTGTTACTGGAAGAGGGCGCCTACTATGATCGCGATGATTTTGTCATGGAAGAGCGCTGGGCCTATCCGCAGCTGTATCAGGAAGCAGCGGGGCGTAAAACCCGCGATCAGGCGATTGGTATTCTGCAGGGCCGCACTGTAGGTGGCTCAACCACCGTGAATTGGACAACCTCAATCCGCACCCCTCAGCCAACACTCAGCTACTGGCAAACGGAGTTTGGCCTCGACTTTAGCGGTGACAATAGGTTAAGTCCTTATTTTGCTTTGGCTGAGCAGCGGTTAAATATCCACCGCTGGCCGGTGCCGCCCAATGCAAACAATGCCAAATTACAGCAAGGTTGCGAGCGTCTGGGATGGGAATATACGGTGATCGACCGTAATGTCAACGGCTGCGCCAACCTTGGCTATTGCGGCATGGGCTGCCCGATCAATGCCAAGCAATCGATGTTAGTCAGTACCATTCCCAGTGCGTTGACGCAGGGCGCCCGGCTGATCTCGCGGCTTTCGGTGCGGCAGCTACACTGGCAGGGCAATCAGGTGCAAAGTCTTACTGCGGTGCCGGTCGATCGCTTTTTCCATCCGCGCGCTGAAATACAGGTCCGTATTCAGGCCAAACACTTTATTGTCGCCGCCGGCGCCATCGGCTCGCCGGCGTTACTGTTACGCTCCAAAGTACCGGATCCTTCAGGCCGTCTGGGTAAACATACCTATTTGCATCCGACAGTGATCTCCGGCGCGGTCTTTAATGAGGACATTAACGGCCATGCCGGTGCGCCGCAAAGTATCTATTCCGATCAATTTGTCTGGCCCAGCGACGGGCAGGCGGGTTACAAGCTGGAAGTGCCCCCGCTGCACCCGGTACTGATGGCAACCAAGCTGACTGGCCAGGCTCAGGCCCATGCTGCCTTGATGCAGCAGTTCAATCAGTTACAAGTTACTATCGCTTTACTGCGCGATGGCTTTCATCCACAAAGTCAGGGCGGCAGTGTTAGCCTGGATGCGCAGCAGCAACCGCTGCTGGATTATCCGATCAGTGACTATTTATGGCAGGGTATGCGTCGTGCGCTGTTATCGATGGCTGAGCTACAATTTGCTGCTGGTGCCAAAGCGGTATTGCCCATTCATCATCAGGCGCAGCAATACCAAAGCTGGGCCGAGGCAAAAAGCGCGATCGCCCAGCTAGCAATGCGTCCGTTATTACAAACGGTGGTGTCGGCTCATGTGATGGGGGGCTGTAATATGGCGGCTAATGAGCGGCTGGGCGTAGTGAATGCCGATGGTCAGCATTATCAACTGCAAAACCTGTCGATTTTTGATGGCTCGGTATTGCCAACCAGCCTGGGGGCTAACCCGCAGCTGACGATCTACGCTTTAGTGTGGCGCAATACTGAACGGCTGATTAGTCGTTTACGACACGGCTCCCGTTAACAATTTTTCTTTGGCTTAGGTAGTTAAAGCTGGATTCTACTAGTAAAAATGGACTATTGTTAAGTTCTGACACTTCTTAAATTGTAAAAATACAGTCATGCCAGCTTCGTTATGCCACGCTTTAGGCGAATACATAGATGTGTTACTGGATGCAGTTTGTGCTGTGGATCGCGATGGGCATTTTCAGTTTTTAAGCTCAGGTGCAGAGCGGATCTTTGGTTACCCGGCCAGTGAGATGCTTGGCCGGAGTATGCTGGACTTTATCCATCCGGATGACATTCCTAAGACGCTGGCCGCGGCGCAGGCCATCAATACCGGGCAAATCAAGACCGATTTCGAAAACCGCTACCTACGCAAAGATGGCCAGATTGTACATTTGCTATGGTCAGCACGCTGGTCGGCAGATAAGCAGCAGCGGGTCGCCGTGGCGCGTGATATTACCAGGTTAAAATTGGCGGAGAGCCGCCAGCATGCGCTCTATGCTATTTCCGAGGCGGCTTTTGCTGCCGAGAATTTGCAGGATCTATACCGGCAGCTGTTGCAAATTGTACAGCAGTTAATGCCGATCCAGGCCTGTGTCATTGCCCGCCGCACGGTTGCCGGCAGTATCAATTTAGCTTATCAGTATCTACCTGAGGGGGATACGCAGAGTGCTGCGGAAGCAACCGAGCTTTGTAATCAGCTGTTGCAGGACAGGGGACCAGCCTCATTGCCGCTGATCCGTAAACGTGCAGACCATAATTTATGGTTGGGGGTGCGGCTGATCTCGCACACCAACGTGCTAGGCGCTATGGTGATCTTAGTTTCAGCACAAACTGCCGTATCACATCATGCGGATGCCGATTTACTGGATTTCGTGGCACAGCATATGGCGGTAGCGATTGAGCGGAAAGAGTTGCTGGCGCGGCTGCAACATTCCGCATTGTATGATGAGCTAACCGGCTTACCCAAGCGGGAGCTGTTTTACGATCGTTGCCGGCAAGCCATGGCACAGGCACAGCGGCATCAGTGTCAGTTGGCCATTTGTTATCTCGATCTGGACGGTTTTAAACCGGTGAATGATCAGTTCGGTCATAGCGTTGGTGATGATTTATTACAACAGGTTGCGCAACGCTTAATCCAGAATGTACGTCAGGCCGACACTGTCGCGCGCTTTGGTGGCGATGAGTTTGTGATTTTGTTGAGTGAAGTTGACTCGGCAGAGCAGGCCGCCGTAGCGGCGGAAAAGATCCGTCAGAGTTTTAGCACCTCCTTTCAATTACCGTCGCACAGCCTGACGATCACGGCAAGTATCGGTGTGGTATGTGCTGCAGCGGCGACACTAAACACAGAGCCGTTACTTGCAATGGCCGATCAGGCGATGTATCGCGCCAAGCAGCTCGGTGGTAACCGCTGTATTCAGGGCTAAACGGTTTGTAGTTGTTGCCCTAATAGACGGAAATAACCCAGCCATAATTGTCCGAGCTCAGCGGTTAATTGCGGTTCAGGGTAAACCCCTGCGCGGGCAGCAGCAGTTTGCTGGGTGCCCGCTACCAGAAAACTATTTTTCAGTGACTGGCTCTGTAATACTTTCTCGAATGCTCTGGCCGTCATCTCTTCCGGCAAGCTGAAATAAAGTCGCGCTGCGGCTTGGTCCAGACTTCGGCAATGCTGAAAAAAGTCGCTGACATCACAACCATCATCACTAACAAAGAGTTTTGTAAAAGCCTGGTCTAACAAAGCATTGAGGGGATGCGCTTTTATTGGCTGCTGTGTTAGCCAGGTGCGGCTGGCAAATTGACCGGTGCTAACCTCGCCCTGAAACATTTTCTGCGCAATATAATGATCAAAAGCATGCATCCACTCGTGAGCCAGGCTGCCGCCGCCGGCATTTTTGGCCAGCGCCAGGATCCGCCCTTTGGGTTGATAAAATGCGCAAACTCCGGGTTGGCCACCAATACCAAAAGTTAACGCCAGATTACCGCGCAGTGAAATCACCTCGGCCGGGACTTGCAGCAATTGTTGCAAATCGGCAAAGGCATCAAAGAATAAATTAGCCGCTTGTTGTTGTTCTGCTGCGGTCACCCAGCGACCAATATGAATGCTGTTAAAGCCAAAAATCGTTACCAAATCGGCAAAGCTGACGTCGGCACCACTGCGATGCGGTGGACCATTTCGATAGTATTGGCGTGGGGGGCGGGAAGTGTGCTGCATGCCGCTATAATAGCGAGAGCTTTCAGCTTAGGGCAACAAAAAAGCGGGCCACCATGCTCGGAGTAACACAGCAGCCCGCAGACCTGAAAGGTTAAGCGGTTAAACTATCGAAGATCCGCAAAAAAGTCGGTTGCTGGCGGATAGCTAACGGCATATGTAAGCGCCGTGCCAGCTCCTGCGCATGGATCACGCCACGGATCTGATGGTTATCGCGGTCCACCACCAGACAAAAGGCCTCGCCATTCGATTGCAGGGTATTGACCACGTCGGCGATGGTGCAGTTTTGTAGTTGCTGATAAGCCAGCGCCTTGATGCGCTCACGTGGCCGCATCAGATCCCGTACCTTGATTTCATCACGGCTATTACCCTGAATAACCTGCCGCAATAATGCCTGTTCAGACAGTTGCTCGATATGGATTAGACCGAGCATCCGCTCGTCGGCATCGACTACCAGTTTTAACTGACAGTGTTCCAGCTGCATCATTTGCAGCGCCTGCGTGGCCGAGGTATTGCCCTCGATCATCGTTGGCTGGTTATGTTTGAAGTCACTTAACACGCTTAGCGCCGGTGAATTCAGCGAGGTTTCGGTAAAATCGGTTGGTTGGATTAATTGATCAACAGCATCTAAATTAAATAATGATAAAGTTTTCATAATAGCTTCTCACACTAATAGGCACGCAGAGGCCGCGCCGGAATTAACAAATAAAACGAGCTGATGTTAAGTGCGATTAAACTACGGGTGGTGCGCGGGCGCTATCCGGGCTGCTACGATGTGATAACCAGGGAGTTTGATACAGCGAGTTAAGAGTAGGTAGCAGACTTTGGCCAGGCACTTTTACAGTTGCGTTCAGGCTGTCGGGTTCATCTGGCTCCTGCTCATTACTGCTCTTGCTTTGACCCAGATGACTACTTTCAGCATGTAATGCCTGATAAGGACTATCAGCTAACGGCGATAATCTGCTGTCATGGGTAATACCTGCGTCTGTTGTCACCAACAGGCTCAGATAAAACACCGCGATAAACAGATTAAACCAACGCATAGTCTATACGACGACCCTTTTACTACTACTAAAGTGATAATGGCCAGTTTTGCAGCAATTAACAAGAGGGCGAATAAAAAATATTTACCGCCCTAATTCTTACTTAAATCCGAATCAGGCTGATGCGGTACTTTGCTGCAGTAAATCCAGTGCCAGCGCTTCGGCTACCTTTATGCCGTCAATGCCGGCAGATAAAATACCGCCAGCATAACCGGCGCCTTCACCGGCGGGGTAGAGGCCGCGCACGTTCAGGCTCTGGAAATCTTTGCCGCGTTTAATACAAATCGGTGATGAGGTGCGGGTTTCCACGCCGGTCAGTAAGCCATCCGCTTTGGCAAAACCTTTAATCTGCTTATCAAAAGCCGGGATGGCTTCGCGGATGGCGGCGATAGCAAAGTCGGGCAATACCGCAGACAGATCGGTAAGCCGGATCCCCGGCGTGTAAGAGGGCTTAACCTCACCTAACTCGGCAGAGGATTTACCCGCAAGAAAATCGCCAATCAGCTGTGCCGGTGCATGGTAGTCGGCCCCGCCTAACTCAAAGGCTGCACGTTCCAGTTTACGTTGTAAATCGATACCAGCCAGCGGGTGGCCCGGATAGTCACGTTCCGGATCAATGCCCACCACTATTGCGCTATTGGCATTACGCTCGTGGCGGGAATACTGACTCATTCCATTGGTGACCACGCCGCCCTCTTCGGACGCAGCAGCAACTACAGTACCGCCCGGGCACATACAGAAACTGTAGACAGTACGGCCATTCTGACAATGATGCACCAGCTTATAATCGGCAGCACCGAGAATAGGGTGGCCGGCATTTGGCCCCCAGCGGCATTCATCAATCAGGGATTGTTCATGCTCAATCCGAAAGCCAACCGAAAAGGGTTTGGCTTCAATATAGACGCCGGCATCGTACAGCATCTGAAAAGTATCGCGGGCACTGTGGCCAACGGCCAGCACCAGATGCCGGCAGGGCAGGTAGTCGCCGTTATGCAGCGTCACCCCTTCCAGTTGCTGGTTATTGATATGCAGCTGATCGACCCGGGTACTAAAGCGAATTTCACCACCCAGCTCGGTGATTTTGGCGCGCATCTTTTCAATCATCGACACCAATTTAAAAGTACCGATATGCGGCTTACTGACATAGAGTATTTCGTCCGGTGCCCCGGCGGCAACGAACTCGGTCAGCACCTTGCGGCCATAGTGTTTCGGATCCTTAACCTGGCTATACAGCTTGCCATCGGAAAAGGTACCGGCGCCGCCTTCGCCATACTGCACATTGGATTCGGTATTCAAAGCCTGGCCACGCCAAAAACCAAAGGTATCTTTGGTTCTCTCGCGCACGGCTTTACCGCGCTCTAACACTATAGGTTTTAAGCCCATTTCGGCAAGGATCAGTGCGGCAAACAAACCACAGGGACCAAAGCCGACCACGACTGGTCTCTCAGCTGCGGCGGCAGGAATTGGCGCGACATATTTATAACGGGTATCCGGCGCAACCGACACATGCGGATCTTTCTGAAAACGTTTTAGCAGTGCCGCTTCGCCGGCAACGTCCAGATCCAGGGTATAAATCAGTTGAATATCAGATTTTTTACGGGCGTCAATGCCACGTTTAAACACGCTGAAATGGTTTAAATCACTGTCGCTGATGCCCAGTTTGGCCAGAATGGCTGCGCGCAATTCAGCCTGTTCATCCTGATGCTGCAGCGGTAATTTAATTTCGGTTAAACGTAACATAACACTCGAGTCTCAGATTGCGGGCCGGTTTGCCGGTAAAGCCAGTATTTTACGCGATCTGACGCCGGCTGTCCGCTTTCCTGTTGTGTTTCACGTTTGCTTCAGTATGATCGCGCAAAATAGCGGAGGAAGTTGCCATGGCCTTTGTAGTAGGTGAGAACTGTATCAAATGTAAATATACCGATTGTGTGGCGGTATGCCCGGTTGATGCGTTCTTTGAAGGGCCAAATTTTCTGGCTATTGACCCGGTGATTTGTATTGATTGTGGTTTATGCGAGCCGGAATGTCCGGCCACGGCGATTTTTCAGGAAGATAAACTGCCGCCAGGTCAGGAAGGCTTTGTCGCGTTAAATGCCGAGCTGGTTAAGCTGTGGCCGAACATCCGTGAAGTCAAACCGGCACCCGCCGATGCGGATGCCTGGAATGGTGTGGCCGATAAACTCCAGCATCTGGAGTATTAGGGCATCTGCCCGACCTGTTAAACCGTCTGGCTATTACTTGGTTTGCTCCTCAGCATTACCGACTTTGTACATAAAATATACGGCGTAGAAAATGCACAGGCCAATCACAATGGCCAGGCCGGTAAAAGAAATAAAGATCACCGGGTCGTTTAAAAACTCATGCCATAGGTTCATAGGATTTCCCTCCTGAAGTTGCTTGAGGGAAGTGTAGGCAAGGGCAGTAGGCGCTGATATGACCTGGATCAAAGTTACTCAGCTGGCCGCGGCAAAGCGGGCGGCAGCTTGACGCAGATCAAATAATGCCCGTTGCAACGCTTCGTTAGTTGCGGCTAACTGCTGGCAGTATAGGCTCAGGTTGTCCGGGTTGCTGGCCGGGGTGAAGCGCAGGTAGTGACACAGCAGTTGCTGCTCCAGCCGCTCTGCCACCAACTCGGTTTGTAAAAGTCCCTGTTTTAGTTCCGTTTGCTGGTTACTATCCAGCGGCAGTTTAGGCAGCTCTCGCCGGCACTGGCGTAATACCTGAGTAATATGCTGACTTAACGGCGCCAGTTGCTGTAAGCCCTGCGTCAGACTAGCAGCATCCAGCTGCCAGCCCAGCTGCTCGGTATAGCTGAGTAGCAGCAGCAGATTAACATTGGCCTGCCAATTGTCCTGTAACTGCAGGCAAAGCGGCTGCACCTGTGGGTAAAACGCCAGGCTGACTTGCCAGAAGGCGTCGGCATTAAGCTGCTGTATTGTCATTTGCTGCGCTGTCATCTGCTGCATAGATTGCTTTGTCCCTACTGATTTTGCTGCCAGAAAAGTTGGCTTTGTTGTTCCAGCGCCTCTTGCGCCTCAAACCAGCTTTCTTCTACTTGCGCCAGTTCGCTGCTGGCCTGGGTTTGTTCTGTCAGCAGTTTAGTTAGCTGGGCTTTGTTAGCGGCTTCGTAGATGGCCGGTTCCGCCAGTTGTTGCTCCAGGCTGGCCAGCTGAGTTTCCAGTTGTTGCTGCCGCAGCTCCAGCTTGTCAATTTTCTGTTTCAGTGGTCGCAGCAGATTGCGCAGCTCCGCCTCCAAGCGTTTTTGATCTTTGCGCACTGCAGCACTATTGCTACTGACGGTTTCCGGTGCCGCACTCTGCTGACTTTGCCGGGCATCTTGTTGCAGCCACTGGTAATAGTCCTGCAAGTCACCGTCGAAGGGTGCGACTTTGCCATTCGCCACTAAATAAAATTCGTCAGTGGTGCTGCTCAGCAAGTGGCGGTCGTGCGATACCACTACTATGGCACCGGCAAAATCCTGTAGCGCCATTACTATGGCTTCGCGCATTTCCAGATCCAAATGGTTAGTCGGTTCGTCCAGCAAAAGCAAATTCGGACGCTGATACACCAATAACGCCAGCACCAGGCGAGCCTTTTCGCCGCCGGAGAAAGGCGCACAGGGTTCCAGCGCTTTGTCGCCGTGAAAACCAAAACCACCAAGAAAATCACGTAGCTTCTGCTCAGGAACCTGCGGGTCCAGTCGTACCAGATGCTGCAGTGGCGAATCTTGCGGTCTGAGGGTTTCCAGTTGGTGCTGGGCAAAATAACCAAGACTAACGCCACTGGCATACCAGAGTTCACCAGCCAGTGGCGGTAGCTCACCACTGAGTAATTTGATTAGTGTGGATTTACCGGCGCCGTTACGCCCGAGTAAGCCGATACGACTACCTGGCAGCAACTGAAAGTTAATATTGCTTAGAATGGGCTTGCCGCTGTAGCCGGCCTGGACCTGTTCCAGTTTTAACAGTGGGTTGGGTAAGGCCCGTGGCTCGCGGAAACTGAAGTTAAACGGCGAATCAACGTGCGCCGGTGCCAGTAAGGTCATCCGCTCCAACGCCTTGATCCGGCTCTGTGCCTGCCGGGCTTTGGTGGCCTGGGCTTTAAAGCGGTCGATAAATTGTTGCAAGTGCGCCACCTGGCGCTGTTGCTTTTCAAAGTTTGCCTGATGTTGTGCCAGTTGTTCTGCGCGCTGGCGCTCGAACTGGCTGTAATTGCCTTTATACAGCGTCAGACACTGGCGTTCGATATGGACAGTATTGTCGGTTACTGCATCAAGAAAATCCCGATCATGGCTAATCAGCAGTAAGGTGCCCGGATAGTTACTGAGGTACTTTTCCAGCCAGAGTACCGCATCCAGATCCAGGTGGTTGGTTGGCTCATCGAGCAATAACAGCTCGGCTTTTTGCATCAGCGCCCGTGCCAGGTTCATCCGCATCCGCCAGCCACCGGAAAACGACTTCACGGTCTGTTGCTGCATCTCGCCACTAAATCCCAAACCCGCCAGCAGGGTACCGGCCTTGGCTTCGGCACGGTAGCCATCCAGCGCTTCAATTTGCTGATGTACCGCTGCCAGATCGCTGTCGCTGCATTGACTGCGGGCTTTTAGCAGCAATGGGTAAAGTTCAGGCTCGCCTTGTAACACATAATCCAGGGCGGAACAGTCCAGGGCCGGCGTTTCCTGGGCCACTGTTGCGATCACCCAGGCAGCAGGAATGCTGACATTACCGGCATCGGCATGTAATTTACCTTGCAGCAGCGCAAATAAGCTGGATTTACCACAACCGTTGGCGCCGACAATTCCCACCTTTTGCCCCGGAAATACGGTAAGATCGGCCCCTGTAAACAGCGCCTGGATACCGCGTCTTAATTCTACCTGCTGAAGCTGGATCATGTTTTACCTTGTACCAGTGAACTAAGTGGGCGATTTTACGCTATATCCGGCTGAAACTAAAATTTCGTCCGGCTTTTTGTGCCCGTTGGAGCCTGTATGACCATCCGTAAGAAAAAGCGTTTTATCGCTGGCGCGACCTGCCCTCAGTGTAAAGCCACCGATACCATGAGTTTGTTTATTGAAAACAATGTTGAGAAGGTGGAATGTGTGGCCTGTGGGCATCAGATGGCGCAGCCAGAGCAGCAAGTGGTGCAATCGACCCGCGAGAAGGAATTGGTGATTGGGGTCTTTAAACCAGAATAAGCCAGCATTGTTGCTGACTTGATCGGAGTGACCTCAATAGTGCGGCGGTGGCGGTTCTTCTTCCGGTCGCAAAATACCGCTGTCTTCCGGTAATTGTTGTAACTTTTGCGCCATCAGCAGAATTTGCCGTTGCAGTTGCTCAATCTTGCGTTGATGAGCCAGCAGCTCCTCGTGCAGGCTGTGCATTGTATCTTCCTGAAAAGCAATTTTGCTTTCCAGCTCAATCAAATGTAGTTCTATTGCTGAGGGTTGCTCAGTCATAACGGATTTCCCATACTTCGGCCAGGCCACTGGAGCTTTCGCTAATTATACGGTTTTCATCCAGAAAAGCGACGGCATGTACCACTGCACTGGGTGGGCGACTGCCAACTCTGGGGGAAACCCGCCAGCGTTGCAGCTCCCGGCCACTTTGTACATCCCAGAGTACCAGGTTGCGGGTTGGGGCGCCGGTGAGTAAAAAGCGGCCATCCTGACTGAAACGCACAGCACTAAAAATTTGTTGTCTGGCCAGCATTTGCAATGAGCTCACCCGTTGCCCGGTTTGAATATCCCAGATTTGCGCTAATTGCTGACTATCAGCGGTAAACGCATAACGGCCCTGTGGGTCAAAGGCGACTTTGGTCACCCGGCTTGGATGTGGGAAACTATATAGGATTTGTGCGGTCTGAGTGTCCCAGAGGTAAGCCTGATAATCATTGCTACCGGTCAGGGCATAGCGGCCATTTGGCGACAACGCCACGCTGTTAATGCGTTCGCTATGACCCAGAAAGTCCAGGCGCCGGCCGCTGCTAAGCGTAATATGTTGTACCACGTTATCGCTGCGCCCAACCAGAATATGGGCGCCGTTATTAGACAGGGCAATATCGCGGATACTGCTGTTATCGGTTTGCCAATAGCCGACGTTCTGGCCATCTGCGGTGCGCCACAGGGCAAAGGTACTGTGATCGGCGGTTACAACATGACTGTTGTCGTCACTAATGGCCAGCGTAAAGACCAGATTATCGCTACTGTCCTGGTGCCGCCATTGATAGAGCAGGGCATTGTTTTGCAGATCCCACAGCGCAACCCCATCCTGAATGGATGAGACGGCGGCGTAGCGGGCATCTGCTGAGATGGCTGCCGCATAACTACCTTGTGCCACATGCGGCCAGCTGGAAACCGGTTGCGTTTCCGGCTTGTTGCAGGCGGTCAGCAACAGGCTGCCGAGCAGCAAAAGTACAGGATATTTCATGACAGGTGTTAACCTCATCAACACAAAGCGTTAGTATAGCTAAGCGAGCTAACCTTTATTAAAACATACTTTCGCAGTCTTAAGGCTGCACTATGGAGAAAAGAATGCGCTTAAAAACCAAATTTACCCTGATCGCGGTCGCTTTGCTGACCCTGACAGCCTGTCAAAAAGAAGAAAAAGCCGCACCAGCACCGGTATTAGAAACTGAACAGGCGAAACAAGCCTATAGTCTGGGTGTGTCAGCAGGTCGTTATTTACAAAGCACTGTTGATGAATACGGTAAAATTGCGGTTGACTTAAACGCTGAGCTGATTTTACGTGGTGTGCAGGACGGCATGGCCGGTAAGTCGGAAGTGTCTGAAGAAGATATTCAGCAGTTACTGTCCGCGTTAGATGAAACCTACCGTACTGAGCAAGCTAAGCTGGCAGAAGCCGCAGCGGCTTCCGCCAAAGCTGCTGGTCAGGCTTATCTGGATGAAAACGCCAAAAAAGAAGGTGTTTCAGTGACGGAATCGGGTCTGCAGTATGAAGTACTGCAAGCGGCAGAAGGTGCTAAACCTGCTGCCACTGATACCGTAAAAGTGCACTACACCGGTACCCTGACTGATGGCACTAAGTTTGATAGCTCTGTCGATCGTGGCGAACCGGTTGAGTTCCCTTTAAACCGCGTGATCCCGGGCTGGACTGAGGGTGTACAGCTGATGAACGTCGGCTCGAAATTCCGCTTCACTATCCCGTCGGAGCTGGCCTATGGTGAACGTGATATGGGTACCATACCACCAAACAGCGTGCTGGTGTTCGAAGTTGAGCTGCTAGATATTGTTAAAGCAGAGTAATTCGTTACTTAAATATAAAAAAGCGGCAAGTTGCCGCTTTTTTATTGATCATCTAAACCGGCATCGTGCGTGACTGGTGCTCTGATCACGCCATAGTCTGAGTGGGCTGATGCTTGGCGTGTAAGGTGTCGATCAGCTTATCTTCCAGCGCGAACCGTTCTTCCAGAGCTTGCCCCAGTGCCGAAAGCTCTAAATCAAAGGAACCGCTTCTGCGGGTACTCAGATGATCGGCATATTTGTCGTTAAACTCCAGTGCTAAGTCAGTAGAGACCGAAATTTTCGGATAAAGCGAGTCGGCAAGTTTGCGACTGTCGGTACCGTTTACCGCACATTGGGCTACGATTTGCTCGTACACCTCAAAGTGGCCTGCCGATAAATAATCCATCAGTAACTGACAGAACTCTTTAATTTTGTCCTGCGAGGGCATGGTATGGCGATCCTTTTCGAAGGGCGGTAATCCCGCCAGACGGCAATAACAAACAATCAGCTCGCGTCTCTCCTGCAACCAATTGTCTATCGCATTCAGGCTGCCGCCCCACTTCTGTTGCGCTTGCTGTACGCGGGTGTACATTTGCCTCTCCTTAGATGCAGTAACTTTGCTGCAATACTGCTAATTAAAAGAATTTCCAACAAAAGATCAACCGTTTTTTTATTGGTCAGCTCAGCGGTGCAGAGTATGATGCTGCCATTCTTGCTAAAACCTCCGCATTAAAACAGAGGCTGTAATGATTGAACATAGTGTAAAAGTATCATCCGGGCAGTTGGCTTACTGGTTTATTGTTAGTCAGGGTCGGTTATTTCTGACCACAGATGGCACTGTACCCTTTGCGGAGCTGGCAGCTCTGCCGTTGCAGCTGGCAGACGCGATGATCTGTAAACTTGGCGAATACCAGCTGCAGCCATGTTATCTGGTGGTGTATGACGACCGACCGGCGAATGAGGCGGATTGGCATTCCGCCCGTGCCTTATTGGAGCAGGGCGAAGCGCTGTTTCAGCTTGCTGCCCGGGCGACCCAGGTCGCGTTGTTTTTGCAAACACACCGTTTTTGCGGTCAATGTGGCAGCGCCATGCGTTTGGTTAACTGGGAACTGGCTACGCTTTGTCACCGCTGTGGTCACCGCTGCTACCCTCGTATCGCCCCCTGCGTATTAGTCGCGGTAGTAAAAGACGAACAGATTTTGCTGGCGCGCTCAACCCGCCACAAAGCAGGATTTTTTTCGGTGCTGGCGGGTTTTGTCGAGTCGGCCGAAACTCTGGAGCAGGCAGCAGTAAGGGAAGTAAAAGAAGAGGTTGGGGTCGATATCACCAATTTGCACTATGTCGGCAGTCAGCCGTGGCCTTTTCCCCATTCTTTAATGACCGGCTTTTTGGCTGATTATGCCGGCGGAGAGATCCAGTGTCAGCCAGAGGAAATAGCTGAGGCCTACTGGTGTCCGCTTGATCAGTTACCAGAAACGCCAGGCTTGCAAACCCTATCCGGGCAGTTGATTGCGTTGGCGCAAGCGAAACGCCTGGCGAAAAACTGAAAATAAAAAAGCCACTCAAGGTGGCTTCAAATTGGAGCTTTAGGTCTCGTAGATCGAGCTTCTTCGTTGTTAGAACTTCACTAGCGCAGTAGTGTTATAACAGATGCGTTTTACTGACACAAGGGTGAAATTGAAAAAAATGAACCTAAGCTGAATATTTTTTGCAGTTGACGTAAAGGTAAAGCGTGCGGCTTTTAGCGCCAGATCATAGAGCTGCTGCCCGCAAGCTGTTAGAATGCGACAAAAGGTGTTATGGCGGATAAATTATGCAACTAAAAAATGATCGTTACCTGCGGGCGTTACTGCGGCAGCCGGTTGATAGAACCCCAATTTGGATGATGCGGCAAGCCGGACGTTATTTACCAGAGTATCGTGCCACCCGTGCTCAGGCCGGTGATTTTATGTCACTTTGCAAGAATCCGGAATTAGCCTGTGAAGTGACGTTGCAACCCTTGCGCCGTTACCCGTTAGATGCTGCCATTTTATTTAGCGATATTCTGACCATCCCTGACGCCATGGGCTTGGGTTTAAGCTTTGGTGTCGGCGAAGGCCCTAAATTTAGTAAGCCGATCCGCGATTTTATGGATGTTGTACATTTACCCATTCCGGATCCGGAACAGGAGCTGCGTTACGTAATGGACGCAGTCCGTACTATCCGTCGTGAGTTGCAGGGTAGTGTGCCGTTAATTGGCTTTTCAGGTAGTCCCTGGACGCTAGCGACCTATATGGTTGAGGGTAGTGGTAGTAAAACCTTTAGTATCATCAAGAAGATGATGTACAGCGAGCCAGAAGTGCTACATATGCTGCTGGATAAGCTGGCGCAAAGCGTGACCCTGTATCTGAATGCGCAAATTGCAGCCGGCGCTCAGGCCGTGATGATCTTTGATACCTGGGGTGGGGTGCTGACCCCGCGCGATTACCAAGAATATTCGCTCAGTTATATGCAACAAATTTTGAACGGATTAACCCGTGAAGCGGATGGCCGTAGAGTGCCGGTGACTTTATTCACCAAAAACGGTGGCCAGTGGCTGGAAATGATGGCTGCAACAGGCTGTGATGCCTTAGGTTTAGACTGGACGACTGATATCGCCAATGCCCGTGCCCGCGTAGGGCATCAGGTGGCGTTACAGGGTAATATGGACCCTTCGATCCTACTCGGTACACCTGAGCGGATCCGTCAGGAAGTGCAAACTATTCTGGATGGCTTTGGCCAGGGTTCAGGTCATATCTTTAATCTGGGACATGGCATTACACCGGATGTTGATCCTGAGCATGCCGGGATCTTTATCGAGGCGGTGCAGGACCTTAGTCCGATGTACCATATGAATGCAGAGATCGCCGAGTAAGTTTTAGGTGAAGCTGATAGCGCAGTAGTGAGCTACTGCGCTAAGACTCAGAACATCAGAACAAGCGGTTTAACCCGTTGAGCGCTGCAACCCGATAAGCCTCGGCCATCGTTGGGTAGTTAAAGGTGGTATGCACAAAGTAATTCAGATTATTACCACCGTTCTTTTGCATCATAATGGCTTGGCCGATATGGATAATCTCCGCCGCCCGCTCCCCAAAACAATGAATCCCCAGAATTTCTAATGTATCGCGGTGAAATAACACTTTCAGGCTACCGGCGCTGGTATTGGCGATTTGCGCTCTGGCCAAATGCTTAAATTGCGCCCGGCCGACCTCGTAAGGTATTTTGGCGGCGGTGAGTTCCTGCTCGGTTTTGCCGACTGAGGACATCTCCGGAATGGTGTAAATACCGGTCGGAATATCGGCAATCAAATGCCCGTCCAGATTGCCTTTAACAATAGCCTCTCCCGCTAACCGGCCCTGGTCATAGGCAGCGCTGGCAAGACTGGGATAACCAATTACATCACCGACGGCATAGATATTATCAACCGCTGTCTGATACTCACTATTTACTTTTAACAGGCCGCGACTATCAGCGGCCAGACCTACCGCCTCCAGATTCAGCATTTCAGTATTGCCGGTGCGGCCGTTAGCGAACAGGAAGCAGTCAGCTTTCATCCGTTTACCCGATTGCAGGTGTAAAACTACGCCATCATCACGGCCTTCAACATGCGACAGTTCTTCACCGTGGCGGATGGTCATGCCGGAATTCCAGAAGTGATAACTCAGCGCATCTGAAATTTCGGTATCCATAAATGACAGGAGGCGATCACGGGTATTGACCAGATCGACCCGTACGCCAAGACCTCTGAAAATCGACGCATATTCACAGCCGATAACCCCGGCACCAAAAATAATAATATGCCGCGGGTCGTGATCCAGTGACAAAATAGTATCGCTGTCATAAATACGCGGATGATTAAAATCAACTTGCGGTGGCCGGTACGGGCGGGATCCGGTTGCAATGACGATAGTCTCAGCGCTAAGTGTGTAGCTACTGCCATCGGTATGGGTGATTTCGAGGGTATGATTATCTATAAAACGCGCTTCGCCCTGATAAATCTTTACCAGATTACGATCATAAAAGCCGCTGCGCAGCCGCACTTGCTTGCGAATTACCCCGGCCGCATGCTTCAGGATCTGTGAAAAGGTTAACCCTTTCATCTGCTCTTCGACCTGAAATAGCGGGTTTTCGTTAAATTCAATTAAGCGGCTGACCGAGTGCCGTAATGCCTTAGACGGAATGGTACCCCAATGGGTACAGCCGCCACCCACTGCCTGGTAGCGCTCGATAGCCGCAACGCGTTTGCCGCTTTTTGCCAGATACATAGCAGCACCTTCACCGCCGGGGCCGGTACCTATTACAATGGCGTCATAATCATAACTGGGTTGTTTTTTCGATGCTTTTACTGACACGCTAGCCAATCCTGTCAAATTCCTAATGGAAATTAGCATAACAGTTATCGAACACAAAAAAAGAGGCGTTAGCCTCTTTTC
>NZ_AKKU01000022.1 GCF_000272005.1 Alishewanella agri BL06
AATCTGAAAAGAGGCGTTAGCCTCTTTTTTCCGGAACAAGCGCTCGCTTAACTAAAGGCTGCGGTCAGGCGTTGCCAATGGTTTTGTTGCTGTTGTAAGTGCAGCTTCAATTCCTGATAACGCTGCATAAACTCTGACGCATGATACTGATCAACCAGGGCATTACGTTTTTGCTGTAACAGCTCTTTTTTAAGTTGGTAATAATCCTGAATTTTTGCCACTAACAGCTGATATTCCTGCTCCAGCAAAGCGAGCAGTTGCTCGGCATTCGGCAGATGACGGGCTTTATCCTTGGCGCGCTTTAGTTGCATTTTCGCTACTGCCTGGGCAATCCGATCTTCCGGTACTGTTCGCAAATTGCCGGTTAATTTCAGGTATGAGCAAGTCTTAATCAGCCATTTGGTGGGATCAAACTGCCACCAGCGAATACCGTTGCGGTAATCATATTCAAAAATATGATGATAGTTATGATAACCCTCGCCATAGGTCAGAAAGGCTAAAAAACCGTTATCCCGGGCACTGTTTTCATCGGTATAGGTTTGCTTACCCCAGATATGCGCCAGTGAGTTAATAAAAAACGTAAAGTGGTGACTCAATACCAGACGTAATACGCCAACACTCAGTAACATGCCCCAGATATTGCCAACCAGCAGGCCCAGCAACAGTGGAATACCGATATTAGTCAAGAGTACCAGTACTAAGTAATGTTTATGTTGAAAAGCCAGGATTGGGTTCTTTTGCAAATCGCGCACATTACTATAGTCAAAATAGCTCTCACCCTGGTAGTCACGTAACATCCAGCCGATATGGCTATACCAGAAGCCGCGGCCGGCAGAGTAAGGATCCTTTTCATTATTATCGACATGACGGTGATGGACCCGGTGATCAGATGACCAATGAATAGCGCTGTTCTGCAGCGCAAAGGCACCGCCGATAGCGAAAATCCATTGCAAAACTGGGTGAGCATCATAAGTTTTATGTGCCCATAGCCGGTGATAACCAGCCGTAATCGAAATACCGCAATAACCCATACAGAGGATAGTGGCGATAATTTCTGCTGCGGTAAAGCCAACTGTCAGGGCATAATAGGGTACGGCAATAGCCGCAACCAGAAAAGTCAGGCTGAACAGGATAACGTTTGTCCAGATGATTGGATGTTTTTTCATGAATTCACACTTTGAGCTTACAACTGTACGC
Source organism: Alishewanella agri BL06 (assembly GCF_000272005.1). Taxonomy (GTDB): domain Bacteria; phylum Pseudomonadota; class Gammaproteobacteria; order Enterobacterales; family Alteromonadaceae; genus Alishewanella; species Alishewanella agri. The sequence goes on from NZ_AKKU01000022.1 coordinate 1,198, forward strand.
CAATTTACCGAGCTGCTAACGGCTGGTCAAGGTAAATCGGCTGAACAGCGGTAAGAAAGGGATGCATAGTGACCAGAGCAGAACAGAAAGAGCGCACACGGCAGGCGATTATTAATGCTGCCTTTTCACAGCTTAGCGCCGAAAAAGGCTTTGCCAGTCTAAGTTTGCGTGAAGTTGCACGCGAAGCAGGGATAGCCCCGACATCATTTTACCGTCATTTTGCTGATATGGATGAACTGGGGCTGACGCTGGTTGATGAGGCCGGTCTGATGTTGCGACAACTGATGCGGCAGGCGCGGCTGCGAATAGAAAAACATGGCAGTGTGATCAGTACCTCAGTTGAAACCTTTATGGAGTTTGTCGCTGAAAATAGTAACGTGTTCCGTTTATTGTTGCGTGAACGCTCTGGTACCTCAGCTGCCTTTCGAGGTGCTGTTGCGCGGGAGATTCAGCATTTTTGTGCTGAGCTGGCGCATTATCTGCGCAAACAGACTCAATGTCCGCTGGAGCATGCGCAATTACAGGCCGAAGCCATGGTAACACTGGTGTTCCACACCGGCGCTGATGCCTTGGATGCACCGCGAGAACTCTATCCGCAGTTGACGAAAAGGACCATTACCCAGCTGCGCTGGCTGGCGCATGGCGCAGCGAGTTATGGACGCAAGCAACCGGATTAGATTTTGGTCAGCAATACACCGGTTTCAATATGATGGGTGTAAGGAAACTGATCAAATAATGCCAGCCTGCTGATGGAATGAGTGTTGCTCAGTTCCATCAGGTTGGCAGCAAGCGTTTCCGGATTGCAAGAAACATAAATAATCGATTGGAAACGGCTGACTAACTCCAGCGTGGCTGGATCTAAACCTGCCCGTGGTGGATCAACCAGTACGGTATTAAGTTGCAAAGTCGAGAGGTCGAGATCTTTTAGCTTGCTGCCTTGCTGCAAAGCCGCAGCAACATCTTCAGCAGACATTTGCAGTACTTGCACATTCTCTATGTTATTCAGCGCAATATTGTACTTTGCTGATTGAATAGAGCTGCGCGCCAGTTCGGTAGCAACAACTTGTCCGAATTGGCTGGCTAATGCCAAAGAGAAATTACCGTTACCACAATAAAGCTCTAATAAGTCACCCGATAAACCCCGAGCACAATCTGCTGCCCAGTTGAGCATTTGTTGATTCACGCCAGCATTAGGCTGAGTAAAACTGCCTTCAAGTTGTTGGTAGTGCAGAGTAGTATTTGCCACCGTAAATCGCTCGGTTACAAAGTCATCCGTCACCACCAACTTTTGTTTCCTGGCGCGGCCAATAAAGCGCACGTTGTACAGAGGTGACAATTCTTGCTGAAGTTGCTGAGCTGCTGTTAGCCATTGCTCATCCAGTTTGCGCTTATAAATAAGACTGACCAGGAGCTCGCCGCTGGTGGTTGCCAGATAATCGGCCTGATAAAGCCGGTAACGCAATTCATGATTAAACTGGATAGCCTTTAATAAAACCGGCATAAAGTTAGCAATCGGTTTCGTTGCTACCGGAAACGAGTCTATCCGAACAGGCTGCCTCGTTGCCGGATCAAACATGCAGTGATAAAGATCGTCACCGTTATGCCAAATTCGAAATTCGGCCCGTTGTCTGAAATGCGAATCGGCAGAACGATAAAGCTGTAATGTCGGTAAGGGCAAAGCTTGTAATAACTGTTGCAACCTAATTGCTTTATCGGCAAGTTGCTGTTCATATTGTGCGGGAAATACCTGACCTAACGACATTCGACTCTCAGTATGCAAGAAAAAAGCGCTATTTTAAGCGCTTTTTACCGTAGAACCAAATTTAACCACCGACACTATGCCGGCGTTAAACCGCAATTACTCGTCATTGGAATTATCTTCATCCTGACGCTCACGAGCTTCACGCACTTTTAATGTGCGTTCCTGAAATTCGAAATCATTGAGCTTGGTAATCATTTGATTGGCGTCTGCTGCGGCGACTTCGACAAAGCCAAAACCCCGACGACGTCCAGTCTGGCGATCCTTCATCAGTCGCACATTGACCACAGTACCGTAACGACTGAATAGTGCTTTTACAGCATCTTCATTGGCGCGATAGGGCAGATTTCCCACATATAAGGTTGCAGTCTCACCGCTAAAGTCGTTGTTGGGGATTTCCTGAGTAGAAATTTCAGCGCTAACAGCCGGGCCTTTTACATCGACCAGAATAGGCACCAGAATGCCACATGTAAGAACGCCAGCAATAAATGCCCAGCCAGACGACAAGGGTAAGGTCACGGCAAAGTTAAAAACTAAAAAAGCGATAACAGCAAGTGCCAGTGTATAAGGAAGGGATGCGCGTAACATAGATGACATAATGAATTCCTGCAGCTTAGTTGAAAAATGATTCTTGTTATATAAAGCCACTCTATCTTAACGACTATTTTCTGAACAGCCAACAAGTAATATCAGTTGTTTTAATATGCTACGGCTATAAAAATAACCAAAATGAGGCTTTAATAAGCAAACAGTGCTGTAATCAATGTTTTTTATAAATATCCGCTTGCAGCCTCGTTAAAACTCTCTATAATGCGCGCCATGACATGCGGGGCGCGTAGCCGGGTGCTGCGCTAAACGAGTTTAGCTGGCAAACCGGGTGAGAAAACGAAGCGCTCAAAAATCTTGAAAAAGACGCTTGACAGTGAAGTTTAAATCACTAAAATGGCCGCCTCGCTTCAGGGTGCTGACGAAAGCCCCGAAAAGCAGAGTGAAGCAGTAAGTGAAGTAAAATTGAGTCGAACGTGACGATGAGTCTTAAAAAGAATCCTCCTCACGCTTGACTTAAAAA
>NZ_AKKU01000023.1 GCF_000272005.1 Alishewanella agri BL06
AAAGACATTCAAGCGAGACAATAAAGCAGACCAATAACAACGAGCCATAACCACGCTATCAATGACACACCGCACTACGACCAAACAACTGCCACACAAAGCTTCAAATCTCAGATAAGACAAAACACTGAGATAACAAAAAACCTAAATATATCCGTTAGCGCATAGTCCGATAAAGAACCGTCAGTGCTATCTGGCATCTGCAACCAATCATCTACAGCCAAAGCCGCAATAAATTTGCGCTCGCGCCAGGGGTTCTTTAAAATTGCGGCTAATTCACAACCATGGTTTTGCTATGCAACTTCTTTGTCAGCAAGCAGCTGAACAGTACTCAAGTTTTCGCCTGCCTTATCAACTCGACCAGGTATTTCTCGCCGCCGATATTGCGGATCTTAAGCAATTTAGTGGACCGGATTATCCAACAGTATTAGGCGAGGGTACTAATACCATCTTTTTGGCGACGCAACATAAGCCGGTGTTACGCTATCTTGCTAAGGCGAAAAGCCAACACACCGATACTGACCATGTTCTGTTACACGTTGAAGCTGGCCATAACTGGCATCAACTGGTCAATTGGACGATAGAGCAACAGTTATGGGGCCTGGAAAACCTGGCTTTAATACCGGGCTCTGTCGGCGCAGCGCCGGTACAGAATATTGGTGCTTATGGTGTCGAGCTCTCAGATCGCTGTAGCTACGTTGATTTCTACGACTGGCAGCGCCGTGAAGTAGTACGGATACCAGCATCCGAGTGCCAGTTTGCTTATCGTGATAGCATTTTTAAACAGCAATTACAGGGCCGCGGCGTGATAGTGGCCCTTGGCCTGACGCTATCACGCCAGCCTTTGCCAGTGCTGAACTATCCCGGCTTAAAAGAGTTACCAAAAACAGCCAGTTTGCAGCAGATTTTCGAAACTGTTATCCAGATCCGGCAAAGTAAGCTTCCTGATTACCGGCAGCTGCCCAATTGTGGCAGCTTCTTTAAAAACCCTGTTATTACTGAGCGTCAGTTTCAACTTATACACAATAACTATCCAACGCTGCCCGGCTATCCACAAGCAGACGGTGTCAAGGTACCTGCTGCCTGGTTAATAGAGCAAGCTGGTTTCAAAGGCGTGGTAGTTGATAACGTCGGCTGTTATCAGAAGCAACCGCTAGTCATTGTGAATTATGGCCTGGTTGATAGCGCGCCTTTACTGGCTTTAATCGCTACCATTCGTAGTACCGTGCTGCAGCGCTTCGCCATTGAGCTTGAACCTGAAGTCAGATTGCTCAATGGCGCCGGAAAGCACCATGTCCCAACCTAATTTACAGCTACAACGGCAGTTGCTGGCTTTACTTGCTGACGGCAAGTTTCACTCAGGTCAGCGTCTGGCTGAACGTTTTGGTTTAAGTCGTACCGCAATCGCCAATAACCTGCAGCAGTTAAGTCAACTCGGGTTAGATATCTTTAAGCTAAAGGGCAAGGGCTACGCACTCTCCAGCCCATTGCAGCTATTAGATGCGGCAGTGATCCGTAACTTACAGTGTAACGAAGTTCCGGAGATCCGGGTGCAGCATATTACTGACTCTACCAATGCGCAGCTACTGGCACTGATCCAGGCCGGTAAGCCGTTACAGCCGGGGCAAGTGATCGTGGCCGAGGCGCAAACCGCTGGAAGGGGGCGCCGTGGGCGGCAATGGTTTTCGCCCTTTGGTAGCAGTCTATACTTTAGTTGCTATTGGCGATTGGAGCAGGGGATCCCTGCTGCAATGGGATTGAGCCTGGTTGTTGCCTGCGTATTAGCAGAACTGTTACAGCAAGATTATCACGTACCGGCGCAAGTAAAATGGCCTAATGATTTATACATTAACGGAGCAAAAGCCGCCGGTATTCTGGTTGAGTTGGCAGGGCAAGCGGATGCAGTGTGTGAGTTAGTTATCGGCATAGGCTTAAATATTCGTTTGCCGCAGCTGGCAGATCAGAGCATCGACCAACCATTTACGGATCTGCAAACTCACGTAGCAGCAACGATTGATCGCAATGTGCTAATTGCCCGTTTGCAGCAGCATCTAATCGGTGCTTTGGAGCTGTTTAATGCAGCGGGCTTTGTACCTTTTCAACAGCGTTTTAATCTGTTTGATCTTTATGCCGGCAAGGTAGTTAAACTCAGCGGTAGCAAAGAGACCAGCGGCATTTGTCGCGGTGTGGATCAACAAGGTGCGCTGCTTCTTGAAACTGCGACTGGCTTACAGACGTTTTATGGCGGAGAGCTCAGTTTAAGAGGAGCAACCTGATGCAGCTACTATTGGACCTGGGAAACAGTAGGTTAAAAGCGGTGCTATATCAGAACGGCCAGTTCCAACAGTTGGCATTCGATTCGGTTGCTGGCTTGCTTAAACTACCTGTTACTGCAGCTTACCTGAGCAGCGTAGCAACAGAGCAGAAAACGACAGAGTTGTTACAAGGTCTGCAAGCGGCAAGTTTTCCAACGACACAATTACATACGGAAGCCAGTGCTTTTGGGCTGATTAATAGCTATGTCGAACCACAACGGCTTGGTGTTGACCGCTGGTTAGCGATGCTAGGTGCTTATCGTTCTTATCCGGCAGCTCGTCAGTTAATCGTCGACGCCGGAACCGCTGTAACCTTTGATTGGTTGGAGGAAAATCGTCATCTGGGTGGGTGGATCTTGCCCGGATTACAATTACAGCAGCAAGCACTACTGGCTCAAACTGCGCGGATACATAAGGCGCAGCAGCTGATGCCAAACCTCGCTCCGGGCTGTTCTACCAGCGCCGGTGTCGAAAACGGTGCTTTGGCAGCAATAATAGGTGCAATCCGTTTGGGCTGGCAAACTACACCGGCACAACAACTGCTGCTCACCGGGGGTGATGCCGAACTGTTAAAAAGCTATCTGCCTGATCTACCAGTGTTGGTTGATCCCTTTTTGTTATTTAAGGGTATTGCGCAATACATCGACAATTAAAAGCTGTTTTGGCTAGCATTTAGCCACTTGGCCAAGAAAATCGGCTTTTTTCGTGTTTTTCTGTTGCGCGACTTTCCGCATTCCACTAGAATTCGCACCCACTGACGTAGTGCCGCTTTAGCTCAGTTGGTAGAGCAACTGACTTGTAATCAGTAGGTCATCCGTTCGACTCGGATAAGCGGCACCATTAGTGGAGGGGTTCCCGAGTGGCCAAAGGGATCAGACTGTAAATCTGCCGGCACTGCCTTCGAAGGTTCGAATCCTTCCCCCTCCACCATCTTCGTCAGGAGAATAGCTACGAGAAGGCCGCGGGCATCGTATAATGGCTATTACCTCAGCCTTCCAAGCTGAAGATGCGGGTTCGATTCCCGCTGCCCGCTCCAAAAAGATCACAATGCTGATATAGCTCAGGCGGTAGAGCGCGTCCTTGGTAAGGACGAGGTCCCCAGTTCGATTCTGGGTATCAGCACCATCTTGCAAGCCTCCCTCGTAAGCATTACAATGCTGATTTTTCAATCACTGCCGTTTTGTTTAATAAGGGTTACTTATGGCTAAGGCTAAATTTGAACGCGTAAAACCGCACGTAAACGTAGGTACAATCGGCCACGTTGACCACGGTAAAACTACACTGACAGCTGCTATCACTAACGTATTAGCTAAGCACTACGGCGGTCAGGCATTTGCTTTCGATCAAATCGACAAAGCACCGGAAGAAAAAGCTCGTGGTATCACGATCAATACTTCACACGTAGAATATGACACTCCAACTCGTCACTACGCCCACGTAGACTGCCCAGGCCACGCTGACTATGTTAAGAACATGATCACTGGTGCTGCGCAGATGGACGGCGCTATTCTGGTAGTAGCGGCAACAGACGGCCCAATGCCACAGACACGTGAGCACATCCTGTTATCACGTCAGGTAGGCGTACCGTACATCATCGTGTTCATGAACAAGTGTGACATGGTAGATGACGAAGAGCTGTTAGAGCTGGTAGAGATGGAAGTGCGTGAGCTGCTGTCAGACTACGACTTCCCAGGTGATGACCTGCCAGTAATCCGTGGTTCAGCGCTGAAAGGCCTGGAAGGCGACGCTGAGTGGGAAAAGAAAATCCTGGAGCTGGGTGAAGCACTGGATACTTACATCCCTGAGCCGGTACGTGCGATTGATAAGCCATTCATCATGCCAATCGAAGACGTATTCTCAATCGCGGGTCGTGGTACAGTAGTAACAGGCCGTGTAGAGCAAGGTATCATCAAAGTTGGTGAAGAAGTTGAAATCGTAGGTATCAAAGATACTACGAAGACAACCTGTACTGGTGTAGAGATGTTCCGTAAGCTGTTAGACGAAGGTCGTGCAGGTGAGAACATTGGAGCCCTGTTACGTGGTACCAAGCGTGAAGACGTAGAGCGTGGTCAGGTACTGGCGAAGCCAGGTTCAATCAAGCCACACACTAAGTTCGAAGGCGAAGTGTACGTACTGTCAAAAGAAGAAGGTGGTCGTCACACGCCATTCTTCAAAGGCTACCGTCCACAGTTCTACTTCCGTACCACTGACGTAACTGGTGCAGTAGAGCTGCCAGAAGGCGTAGAGATGGTAATGCCAGGCGACAACCTGAAGTTCGTAGTTGAACTGATTTGCCCAATCGCGATGGACGAAGGTTTACGCTTCGCTATCCGTGAAGGTGGTCGTACAGTAGGTGCTGGCGTAGTATCTAAGATCATCGCTTAAGTCATACTGTTGTACAAAGAAGGCTCCGCAAGGGGCCTTTTTTGTCACTTTTTTGCAATTGAAAACGGCATCAAGCTGTAAGCTGAGCTTGTTTTAGTCCGCTGAGACAGTATAATGAGCGGCTATTTAACGACAGTGAGTCAGGTCGTTGGTAATTTTACAGGGGCATAGTTCCAATTGGTAGAACAGCGGTCTCCAAAACCGATGGTTGGGGGTTCGAATCCCTCTGCCCCTGCCAAATTTCGCGCCCGGTATTAAACCGGAGCTATTATGTTAAGTGTTTAAATAACATAATTAAGTTAATTTAAGTGAGTGGAAGCATGAGCGCAGTAAGCGAAACACCAAAAAGCGGATTAGACCTGGTAAAGTGGCTGTTAGTTGTCGTTATCCTGTCTCTAATTGTGGTCGGTAATTATATTTATGAATTATCAACTCTGGAGAAGGCTATAGCGATAGTGGTGTTGGTTGCTGCTGCCGGTTTTATTGCCGCACAAACAACTAAAGGAAAGATCTTCCTCAACTTCGCTAAAGAATCCCGTACCGAAGTACGTAAAGTGGTGTGGCCAACTCGCCAGGAAACAATGCAGACAACCTTGGTTGTCATTGTTGCCACCATCATTATGGGTTTAATTTTATGGGGACTGGATGCGATTTTATTACGCGTTGTCTCTTTCTTTACCGGACTGGGGATTTAAGTCATGGCAGGAAAAATGCGTTGGTATGTCGTTCAGGCGTTTTCGGGGTTTGAGCAAAAAGTTGCTACATCGCTGCGCGAACATATCAAAATTCATCAGATGGAAGACAAATTCGGTGAGGTGTTAGTACCTACTGAAGAAGTGATTGAAATGCGTGCCGGTCAAAAACGTAAGTCCGAGCGTAAATTCTTCCCTGGTTATGTCTTAGTTCAGATGGAAATGTGTGAAGAAGCCTGGCACTTAGTCAAGAGTGTACCTCGCGTACTGGGCTTTATCGGTGGTACCTCAGATCGCCCAGCTCCGATCTCTGAAAAAGAAGCCATGACTATCCTGAATCGTCTGCAAGACAATGCTGATAAACCGAAGCCGAAAACGCTGTTTGAAGCTGGTGAAGTCGTTCGGGTTACTGAGGGTCCATTCGCTGACTTTAACGGTGTAGTTGAAGAGGTGGATTACGAGAAGAGCCGCGTAAAAGTATCGGTTCTGATCTTTGGACGGGCAACACCAGTCGAATTAGAATTTGGTCAAGTCGAAAAGGCCTGATTATAAGCTTGTAACGGGGCGCAGATTAAAATATAATCTGCGCCCTTTTTATCGTAAGGGAAGCCGTTTGAGTAAGTGTCCTCGCACTTACAAGGCAAAGACCCACTAACAGAGGTGAAACATGGCAAAGAAAGTCACTGCACTTATTAAACTGCAGGTAAAAGCCGGTATGGCAAACCCGTCGCCACCAGTTGGTCCGGCGTTAGGTCAGCACGGTGTTAACATCATGGAATTCTGTAAAGGCTTCAATGCCCGTACAGAGAGCCTGGAAAAAGGCATGCCTATTCCAGTTGTTATCACAGTATATAGCGACCGTTCATTCACATTTGAAACCCGCACTCCACCAGCGTCTTTCTTATTACTGAAAGCTGCTGGTCTGAAAGGTGGTTCAAGCCGTCCAAACACCCAGAAAGTTGGTAAAGTTACTGCTGCTCAAATCGATGAGATCGTGAAAGTAAAACAACCAGACTTAACAGCTGCGGATCACGCTGCTGCCGTGCGTACTATCGAAGGTACTGCACGTTCAATGGGCTTAGTGGTGGAGGGCTAATAGATGGCTAAATTAACTAAACGCGCTAAGTTAATCCGTTCTAAAGTTGATTCAACTCGCGAATATGAGATCAACGAAGCTGTTGCGCTGTTAAAAGAATTATCAGCTGGCAAGTTTGTAGAAAGCGTTGACGTAGCAGTTAACCTGGGTATCGATGCCCGTAAATCTGACCAGAACGTACGTGGTGCTACTGTACTGCCGCACGGTACTGGCCGTACTGTTCGTGTTGCTGTGTTCACCCAGGGTGCTAACGCAGAAGCGGCTAAAGCAGCCGGTGCAGACATCGTTGGTATGGAAGACTTAGCTGAACAAGTTAAGAAAGGTGTTATGGATTTTGACGTTGTTATCGCCTCTCCGGATGCGATGCGCGTTGTTGGTATGCTGGGTCAGATCTTAGGTCCTCGCGGCCTGATGCCTAACCCGAAGACCGGCACTGTTACTCCTAACGTTGCTGAAGCAGTTAAGAACGCTAAAGCAGGTCAGGTACGTTACCGTAACGACAAGAATGGTATCATCCATTCAACCATCGGTAAGCTGGATTTCGACGCTGACAAGCTGAAAGAAAACTTAGAAGCCTTACTGGTTGCGCTGAAGCGTGCTAAGCCTTCAGTAGCTAAAGGTGTGTATATTAAGAAAGTGACTATTTCTTCTACACACGGTGCAGGTTTAACCCTGAGCCAGGCTTCGTTAAGCGCTGCTGTTTAAGCGCTTTACAGCTAAGGGCAGGTTAATTTATAATCTCGCCCTCTTTTTTCGGGTAGAAGCGGTTGTTGTTTAGGCAATTAATCGCTTCCGTCCAAGACCGTAGGTGTTACGCTGTTTCGATAGCCGTAACTTAATAAACCAACCTACGCAGACGGTGTAGGCCCCAGAACGAATTATATTCTTCTGGTCTCACCGTAAATCGCGCGCTGGCAACCGTCAGCGATGTGTAGGCAACCGGGCATTATGCCCGGATGAACCAGGAGTTAAGAGCCAATGGCTATTAAGCTTGATGACAAAAAAGCAATTGTTGCTGAAGTCCAGGAAGCTGCCAAAGGTGCTTTATCTGCGGTAGTCGCAGACGCTCGTGGTGTCACTGTAGGCAAAATCACTGCGCTGCGTAAGCAAGCGCGTGAAGCAGGTGTATGGGTAAAAGTTGTCCGTAACACCTTAGCTCGCCGTGCAGTAGAAGGCACCGAGTTTGAGTGTCTGAAAGATGTATTCGTAGGCCCGACGTTAGTTGCGTTTTCTAAGGAGCACCCAGGTGCTGCAGCGCGGATCTTCAAAGATTTCGCCAAAGATAACAAAAACTTCGAGCTGAAAGGTGCAGCTTTCAATGGCGCCACAGTGAATATTGAACTGTTAGCCTCGTTACCAACTTACGACGAAGCTATTGCACGTTTAATGAGCACTATGAAAGAAGCAGCAGCCGGCAAACTTGTACGTACAATTGCCGCGGTTCGCGACCAAAAACAAGAGCAAGCCGCGTAATTTTACGTTTGGTTTGATAAAGTTTAATCGGGCCAAGGCCCACAATTTAGGAATCTGAGCAATGTCAGTGACTAAAGAGCAAATCTTAGATGCAATCGCAGCAATGTCTGTAATGGAAGTTGTTGAATTAGTATCTGCAATGGAAGAGAAGTTTGGTGTTTCTGCCGCCGCTGCCGTAGCTGTTGCTGCTGGCCCAGCTGCTGTTGTTGAAGAACAAACTGAATTCAACGTAATCCTGGCTGGTGTTGGTGCTAACAAAGTTGCTGTTATCAAAGCAGTACGTGGCGCTACCGGTTTAGGTCTGAAAGAAGCTAAAGATCTGGTTGAAAGCGCTCCAGCGCCAATCAAAGAAGCTGTTTCTAAAGCTGAAGCTGAAGCTCTTAAGAAAGAACTTGAAGAAGCTGGTGCTTCTGTTGAAATCAAATAATCTGGTGCAAACCAGATTAGCTGCCTGAAGTTCAGGCCGGGCTGGTGATGAATTAATCACCGGCCTTTTTGCGCTGTGGGACAATGATTTCCCCACCCCTGTAGTTACCATGCCTGGTAGCTAACGCCACCGAAAGGTGGTTGGGAAAAAAATCAGCAAGCTGAGGAACCCCATGACTTACTCTTATTCTGAGAAGAAACGTATCCGTAAGGACTTCGGCAAACGTCCGGAAGTATTGGATGTGCCATACCTGTTGTCGATTCAGATTGAATCATTCAGCAAATTTATCGAGCCAGATCCGGAAGGTGAATACGGTTTAGAAGCCGCGTTCCGCTCTGTATTTCCAATCAAAAGTTATTCAGGCAGCGCCGAATTACAGTACGTAAGCTACCGCATTGGGGAACCCGTATTTGACGTCAAAGAATGTCAGATCCGTGGCGTGACCTACTCAGCACCATTACGGGTTAAATTGCGGATGGTGTTATTCGATAAAGAAGCACCAGGCACCATCAAAGACATCCGCGAGCAGGAAGTCTACATGGGTGAAATCCCGTTAATGACTGAGAACGGTACCTTTGTTATCAATGGTACTGAGCGGGTAATCGTTTCTCAGCTACACCGCAGTCCTGGCGTGTTCTTTGACCATGACCGCGGTAAAACGCACTCTTCAGGTAAAGTTCTGTATAACGCTCGGGTTATTCCTTACCGTGGTTCCTGGTTAGATTTTGAATTCGATGCCAAAGACAGCCTGTTTGTGCGGATTGACCGTCGCCGTAAATTACCAGCGACCATTCTGTTACGTGCGTTAGAATTCAGCACAGAAGAAATTCTGGCTACTTTCTTTGAAAATACCCGCTTTGATATCAAAGATGGCAAGATTTTGATGGAAGTAGTACCAAGCCGTCTGCGCGGTGAAACTGCAGCTTTTGATATTAAAGATAACGATGGCGAAGTGATCGTAGAACAAGGCCGTCGTATTACTGCCCGTCACGTCCGTCAGTTAGAAAAAACTGGCTTAACGATGATGGAAGTACCACATGAATATGTGGTAGGTCGGGTGCTGGCGAAAAATTACGCTGACCGTTCAACCGGAGAGATTATTGCCGAGGCGAACGCAGAGCTCACACTGGAGCTGTTAGCAAAACTAAGCAAAGCCGGCTATGACAGTTTTGAAACCCTTTATATTAACGATCTGGATCAGGGTGCTTATATCTCTGAAACTTTACGGATCGATCCGAGCAGCAACCGGATGGAAGCACTGGTAGAAATCTACCGTATGATGCGCCCGGGTGAGCCGCCAACACGCGAAGCTGCCGAAACCTTATTTGAAAATCTGTTCTTCTCTGAAGATCGTTACGACCTTTCTACGGTAGGCCGGATGAAGTTTAACCGTCGGGTTAACTTTGATGAAGGTACCGGTGCTGGTGTATTGAGTAAAGAAGATATCCTTGCCGTGATGAAAGTCTTAATCGACATCCGTAACGGTAAAGGCGAAGTGGATGATATTGACCACCTGGGTAACCGTCGTATCCGTTCAGTCGGTGAAATGGCTGAAAACCAATTCCGTGTTGGTTTAGTTCGGGTAGAGCGTGCTGTAAAAGAACGTCTGTCGTTAGGCGATTTAGATGCTGTAATGCCACAGGATCTGATCAACGCTAAGCCAATTTCTGCTGCGGTTAAAGAGTTCTTCGGTTCCAGCCAGCTGTCACAGTTTATGGATCAGAACAACCCACTGTCTGAAGTGACGCACAAGCGCCGTATTTCTGCACTTGGCCCGGGCGGTTTAACCCGTGAGCGTGCCGGTTTCGAAGTTCGTGACGTCCACCCAACACACTATGGTCGGGTTTGTCCTATCGAAACACCTGAAGGTCCGAATATCGGTCTGATCAACTCGTTATCGATTTTTGCTCAGACTAACGAATACGGTTTCCTGGAAACGCCATACCGCCGGATTGAGAACGGTGTGGTGACTGATGAAGTGGATTTCCTGTCAGCGATTGAAGAAGGTAACTTCGTGATCGCTCAGGCAAACGCTGAGTTAGACGAGAACAACCGTATCGTGGAAGGCCTGGTACCTTGCCGGTTTAAAAACGAATTTACGCTGATGCCATCATCAGACGTGCAGTATATGGACGTTGCGCCACAGCAGATCGTTTCTGTTGCTGCTGCCTTGATCCCGTTCCTGGAACACGATGACGCTAACCGGGCACTGATGGGTTCGAACATGCAACGTCAGGCGGTACCAACACTACGTGCTGATAAGCCGTTAGTTGGCACCGGTATTGAGCGCGTGGTAGCGAAAGACTCGGGCGTAACCGTAGTGGCGAAACGTGGTGGTACTATTGACTATGTTGATGCCAGCCGTATCGTAATTAAGGTTAATGAAGATGAAATGGTACCAGGCGAAGCCGGTATCGATATCTACAACCTGACCAAATATACCCGTTCTAACCAGAACACCTGTATTAACCAGCGTCCTTGCGTTAACCATGGTGAGCCAATTGAGCGTGGCGATGTACTGGCTGATGGTCCGTCTACCGACTTAGGTGAACTGGCCTTAGGTCAAAACTTACGCGTAGCGTTTATGCCGTGGAACGGTTACAACTTCGAAGACTCGATTTTGTTATCTGAGCGTTTAGTGCAAGAAGATCGCTTAACCACTATCCATATTCAGGAATTAAGCTGTATCGCTCGCGATACCAAATTAGGGCCTGAGGAAATCACTGCTGATATTCCAAACGTCGGTGAATCTGCACTGTCGAAGCTGGATGAAGCGGGTATCGTTTATATCGGTGCTGAAGTGAAAGGCGGCGACATTCTGGTTGGTAAAGTCACCCCTAAGGGTGAGAGCCAGTTAACACCGGAAGAGAAGCTGTTACGTGCCATCTTCGGTGAAAAAGCCTCTGATGTGAAAGATACTTCACTGCGGGTACCAAACTCGGTAACAGGTACTGTTATTGACGTGCAGGTATTTACCCGTGATGGCGTAGAGAAAGATAAGCGTGCCCGTGAAATCGAGGAAATGGAAATCAAACAGGCTAAGAAAGACCTGAATGAAGAATTCCGTATCCTGGAAGCCGGTATCTTCAGCCGTGCCCGCAACCTGCTGGAGCAAAGCGGTTTAGATCGCGCCAAGCTGGATACGTTAAAAGGCGATGCGCTGTTTAACCAGAGCCTGGCAGATGAAGATAAGCAAAACGATCTGGAACAATTAGCGGCGCAATACGAAGAAATTCGTATTGAGTACGATAAAAAGTTCGAAGCCAAGCGCCGTAAAATTGTGCAAGGCGATGATTTAGCACCTGGCGTGCTGAAAATTGTTAAAGTGTATCTGGCAGTGAAACGTCGTATTCAGCCTGGTGACAAGATGGCGGGTCGTCACGGTAACAAGGGTGTAATCTCGACTATCGTCCCTGTGGAAGATATGCCATATGACGAGAAAGGTCAGCCGGTTGATATCGTACTGAACCCACTGGGTGTACCGTCACGGATGAACATCGGTCAGATCCTGGAAACGCACCTAGGCTTAGCGGCCCGCGGTATCGGTGACAAGATTGACGCCATGATCAAAGAGCAGAAAGAAACGGCGGAAATCCGTGACTTCCTGAAGAAGGTATATGCGCTGGGTGAATCACGTCAGAACGTGGATATCGAGAGCTTTAGCGACGATGAAGTACGCCGTTTAGCCGAGAACCTGCGTAAAGGCTTACCTGTTGCGACGCCGGTGTTTGATGGTGCCAAAGAGTCAGAAATCAAACAACTGTTGGAACTGGGTGACCTGCCGTCAAGCGGTCAGATCACGTTGTATGATGGTCGTACCGGTAATACTTTCGAACGGAAAGTTACCGTAGGCTATATGTATATGCTGAAACTGAACCACTTAGTTGACGATAAGATGCACGCCCGTTCTACTGGTTCGTACAGCCTGGTTACGCAGCAGCCGCTGGGTGGTAAGGCGCAGTTCGGTGGTCAGCGCTTCGGTGAGATGGAAGTGTGGGCGCTGGAAGCTTACGGTGCGGCATACACGTTACAAGAAATGCTTACCGTTAAGTCTGACGACGTCAACGGTCGTACCAAGATGTATAAGAACATCGTTGACGGCGACCACAGAATGGAGCCTGGCATGCCAGAATCTTTCAACGTATTGATGAAAGAAATCCGTTCGCTCGGTATCAATATCGAATTGGAAGAGGAATAAACCGACCTTGTGTTGGCGGGGCAGTGAACTGCCCCATTCCGGTTTACCTCTTACAGGAGAGCAAAGGTGAAAGACTTATTAAAGTTTCTGAAACAGCAAACTAAAACTGAAGAGTTTGATGTTATCCGTATCGGTTTATCCTCGCCGGACATGATCCGTTCATGGTCATTTGGTGAAGTGAAAAAACCTGAAACGATCAACTACCGTACCTTTAAACCCGAGCGTGACGGTTTATTCTGTGCCCGGATCTTCGGGCCGGTAAAAGACTATGAGTGTCTGTGTGGTAAGTACAAGCGCTTAAAGCACCGTGGTGTGATCTGTGAAAAGTGTGGCGTAGAAGTTACCTTGACCAAAGTACGTCGCGAGCGGATGGGCCATATTGAGTTGGCCAGCCCAACTGCACATATTTGGTTCCTGAAATCACTGCCTAGCCGTATCGGTTTATTACTGGATATGACACTGCGTGATATCGAGCGTGTGCTGTACTTCGAAAGCTATGTGGTAACCGAGCCAGGTATGACATCTTTGGAGCGTCGCCAGATGCTGACCGAAGAAGAATACCTGGACGTGCTGGAAGAGCATGGTGACGAGTTTGAAGCCAAGATGGGTGCGGAAGCGATTCTGGACATTTTGAAAGGCATCGATTTAGCCACTGAAATCAAGCAAATGCGTGAAGAGTTGCCAACCATCAACTCAGAAACCAAGCGTAAGAAAATCAGCAAGCGTTTGAAGTTAATGGAATCATTCCACACCTCTGGTAACAAGCCCGAGTGGATGATTATGACGGTGCTGCCAGTGTTACCGCCGGATTTACGTCCGTTAGTACCATTGGATGGTGGTCGTTTCGCGACTTCAGATCTGAACGATTTATACCGCCGCGTCATTAACCGGAACAACCGTCTGAAGCGTCTGTTAGACCTGTCAGCACCGGATATCATTGTACGCAACGAAAAGCGGATGTTGCAGGAAGCGGTGGACGCGCTGTTAGACAACGGTCGTCGCGGCCGGGCTATCACCGGTAGCAACAAGCGTCCGCTGAAGTCTCTGGCTGATATGATTAAAGGTAAACAGGGTCGTTTCCGTCAGAACCTGTTAGGTAAGCGCGTAGATTACTCAGGTCGTTCGGTAATTACCGTAGGTCCTACGCTGCGTTTACACCAGTGTGGTCTGCCGAAGAAAATGGCACTGGAACTGTTCAAGCCGTTTATCTATGGCAAGCTGGAAGCCCGTGGTTTAGCCACCACTATCAAAGCTGCCAAGAAAATGGTTGAGCGCGAAGAAGGTGCAGTATGGGACGTACTGGACGAAGTCATCCGTGAACATCCGGTACTGTTAAACCGGGCACCAACACTGCACCGTCTGGGTATCCAGGCATTTGAGCCGGTACTGATTGAAGGTAAAGCGATCCAACTGCACCCATTAGTGTGTGCGGCCTATAACGCTGACTTCGACGGTGACCAGATGGCGGTACACGTACCGTTAACGCTGGAAGCGCAGTTAGAAGCTCGTGCTCTGATGATGTCGACCAATAACGTCCTGTCGCCAGCGAACGGTGAGCCGATCATTGTTCCGTCACAAGACGTTGTATTGGGTCTGTACTACATGACGCGCGAAGCGGTAAACGCGAAAGGTGAGGGCATGATGTTCAAGAGCCCGAAAGAAGCCGAAAAAGCGTTCCGCGCCGGTGTTGCCAGCCTGCATGCCAAAGTTAAAGTGCGAATGACTGAAATCACGATTCAGGAAGACGGCAGCAAAACCAGTAGCACCGCAGTAAAAGATACCACTGTTGGTCGGGCTATCCTGTACTCCATTCTGCCGGAAGGTCTGAGTTTCGACTCCGTTAACCAGGCAATGGGTAAGAAGCAGATTTCTCGCCTGTTGAATGGTGCTTACCGCCGCATCGGTCTGAAGCAAACCGTTATTTTAGCGGATCAGATCATGTACACCGGTTTCCATTACGCAATGTTATCAGGTGTGTCGGTTGGTATTGACGATATGGTGATTCCAGCGGCGAAAACCGAGATCATCGACGCAGCTGAGAAAGAAGTAGAAGAGATCCAGGACCAGTTCCAACAAGGTCTGGTTACCGCCGGTGAAAAGTACAACAAAGTTATCGACATTTGGTCAACCGCTAACGAAGCCTTATCCAAGGCGATGATGGATAACCTGTCGAAAGAAAACGTGGTTGATCGCGACGGCAATACTGTACAGCAGCAGTCGTTCAACTCGGTGTATATGATGGCTGACTCTGGCGCCCGGGGTTCACCGGCGCAGATCCGTCAGCTGGCAGCAATGCGGGGTCTGATGGCGAAGCCAGATGGCTCAATCATTGAGACACCAATTACTGCGAACTTCCGTGAAGGTCTGAACGTATTACAGTACTTTATTTCAACCCACGGTGCCCGTAAGGGTCTGGCGGATACCGCACTGAAAACAGCAAACTCGGGTTATCTGACCCGTCGTCTGGTTGACGTGGCGCAAGACTTAGTTGTTACTGAGCATGACTGTGGTTCAGAGCAAGGCATTATCATGAAACCACTGATTGAAGGTGGTGACGTGGTAGAAGGTCTGCGTGAGCGGGTGCTGGGCCGGGTAGTGATTGGTGATATCGTTTCACCAACTACAGGTGAAGTACTGGTCGCTGACGGCACCATGCTGGACGAGCAACTTTGTGACCTGATTGAGAAAAACTCAATTGACGAAGTGCACGTACGGTCAGTTATTACCTGTCAAACCGATTTTGGTGTTTGTGCCAAGTGTTACGGCCGGGATCTGGCGCGCGGTCACCTGATTAACCCAGGTGAGGCAGTCGGTGTTATCGCTGCGCAGTCAATCGGTGAACCAGGTACTCAGTTAACAATGCGTACCTTCCACATCGGTGGTGCGGCGTCACGGGCCTCCGCAGAGAACAGTGTCCAGGTTAAGAATGCCGGTACGTTAAAACTGCACAACGCCAAGTTTGTTCGTAATGCTGATAACAAGATTGTTATCACGTCACGTTCAGCTGAGGTGACGGTATTTGACGAGTTAGGCCGTGAGAAAGAGCGTTATAAACTGCCATACGGTTCGATCCTGACCACAGATGACAATGCAAAAGTTACTGCCGGCCAGATCGTCGCTAACTGGGATCCGCACTCACACCCAATTATCGTTGAGCGTGGCGCTAAAGTGTCGTTCAGTGATGTTGACGATACCAACACTGAAGTACAAATGGATGAGCTGACCGGCTTAACCCGTACTGTAGTGAAAGACCTGGCTAAAGCGAACGCCAAAGAGCCGAAGCTGATTCTGGCGACGGACGATGGCGGTCTGCAGGAAATTCGTCTGCCAAGTTTCACCACTATTGAAGTGGCCGATGGTGATAACGTGGTTACCGGTACTGTACTGGCACGTATTCCTCAGGAAAGCTCAAAAACTCGCGACATCACCGGTGGTCTGCCACGCGTTGCTGACTTGTTCGAAGCGCGTAAACCGAAAGACCCGGCCATTCTGGCTGAGATCTCAGGTGTCATTGGCTTTGGTAAAGAAACCAAAGGCAAACGCCGTCTGGTGATTACACCGGATCAGGGTGAAGCTCATGAAGAGATGATCCCGAAATGGCGTCAGGTCAACGTGTTTGAAGGTGAACGCATTGAGAAAGGTGAAGTGCTGTCAGAAGGTCCGGAGTCAGCACATGACATCCTGCGTCTGCGTGGTATTCACCATGTTGCCAGCTATATTGTGAACGAAGTACAGGACGTTTACCGTCTGCAAGGTGTAAAGATCAACGACAAGCACATTGAGACCATTATTCGTCAAATGCTGCGTAAGTGCGTAATCACGCATCCTGGCGATAGTGAGTTCCTGGAAGGCGAACAAGCGGAAGTCGCGCGCGTCAATATCGCGAATCGTGAACTGGAAAATGCCAATAAGATGCCTGCACAATACGAGCGCGTATTGTTAGGTATCACTAAGGCGTCCCTGTCTACCGATTCCTTTATTTCTGCGGCCTCGTTCCAGGAGACCACCCGCGTTCTGACTGAAGCTGCCGTAGGCGGTAAAGTTGACGAACTGCGTGGTCTGAAAGAAAACGTTATTGTGGGTCGTTTGATCCCGGCTGGTACAGGCTTTGCCTATCACCAGAACCGCGCTCGCCTGCGTGGCGGCAATAATGACGTTGTTGAACCGGTAATGAGTGCGGAGTCGGCCGAACAGGCTCTGACTGATGCACTGAATATGGATTTATCGGGCAACGACGAGTAAGCAAGATACAACACCTGCCGGCATTAAAACGCCGGCAGTGTGCTTTGTAACTTGACAGGTCAAAGCTTGACCATTAGAATTCCGCGGCCTCATTCTCGGGGGCGGAATTTTTCACGTTTATTGGGTTTTATTAACCAGGAGTATTTAATGGCAACAATCAACCAGCTAGTGCGTAAGCCGCGCAGCCAGGTAGTAGCCAAGAGCACCGTACCGGCGCTTGAAGCTTGCCCGCAAAAGCGTGGTGTTTGTACCCGTGTATACACCACTACACCTAAGAAGCCAAACTCTGCATTACGTAAAGTATGCCGTGTTCGTTTAACCAACGGATTCGAAGTAACTTCTTACATCGGTGGTGAAGGCCACAACCTGCAGGAACACAGCGTAGTGCTGATCCGCGGTGGCCGGGTAAAAGACCTTCCAGGTGTGCGTTACCACACCGTACGTGGCACATTAGACTGTGCAGGCGTAAAAGACCGTAAACAAGGCCGTTCTAAGTACGGCGCCAAGCGGCCTAAGAAATAACGGTACTCCGTTAGTAAGGCCAAACTAAACAACTTTTTTTATTTATTGTATTAAAAGTTTTGGAATCACCTGAAGCAATCGGAGTTTCGAATGCCTAGAAGACGCGTCATCGGTCAACGTAAAATCCTTCCAGATCCTAAGTTCGGAAGTGAATTACTGGCCAAATTTGTAAACGTCGTAATGGTCGACGGTAAAAAATCAATCGCCGAATCAATTGTATACGGCGCATTAGATATTGCAGCAACGAAATCTAAGAAAGAGCATATCGACCTGTTCGAAGTTGCTCTGGATAACATTCGTCCATCTGTTGAAGTTAAATCACGTCGCGTGGGTGGTTCTACCTACCAGGTGCCGTGTGAAGTTCGTCAGGTGCGTCGTAATGCTTTAGCCATGCGCTGGTTAGTAGAAGCTGCCCGTAAACGTGGTGAAAAATCTATGGCTCAGCGTCTCGCAGGCGAGATGCTGGACGCAATCGAGAATAAAGGTTCAGCGGTTAAGAAACGTGAAGACGTGCACCGTATGGCCGAAGCGAACAAAGCGTTCGCACACTTCCGCTGGTAAGAATTTCTTAACTGAGAGGAAATTATTGTGGCACGTACAACTCCAATCGAACGTTACCGTAACATTGGTATCTGTGCTCACGTTGATGCCGGCAAAACCACTACTTCCGAGCGCGTCCTGTTTTATACAGGCCGCTCGCATAAGATTGGTGAAGTGCACGATGGTGCGGCAACAATGGACTGGATGGAGCAGGAGCAAGAGCGGGGTATTACTATTACCTCAGCGGCAACGACTGCATTCTGGTCTGGTATGTCGCAGCAGTTCGAGCAGCATCGAATTAACCTGATTGATACCCCCGGCCACGTAGACTTCACTATTGAAGTCGAACGGTCGTTGCGGGTGCTTGACGGTGCGGTAGTGGTGCTGTGTGGCTCGTCAGGTGTACAGCCACAAACAGAAACTGTATGGCGACAAGCTAACAAATACGAAGTGCCGCGGATGATCTACGTCAACAAGATGGATCGCACCGGTGCTAACTTCTTGCGCGTGGTAAAACAGGCGAATGATCGTTTGAATTCCCGCTGCGTACCGATCCAGTTACCTATTGGCGCCGAAGACCAGTTCAAAGGCGTGGTTGACCTGATCAAAATGAAGGCAATCAACTGGAACGAAGACGATCAGGGTATGACTTTTACTTATGAAGACATCCCGGCAGCGATGCTGGATGAATGTAATGAGTGGCGGCAGAACATGATCGAGGCGGCAGCCGATGCCAGCGAAGAGCTGATGGATCGTTATCTGGAAGGTGAAGAATTCACTGAAGAAGAGATCCGTCAGGCGCTGCGCAAGCTAACGCTTAGCAACGAAGTCGTATTAGTGATGTGCGGTTCGTCCTTTAAAAATAAGGGCGTACAGGCCATGCTGGATAATGTGGTGTATTTCCTGCCATCACCAACCGAAGTTAAAGACATTCGCGGTATTTTACCGGACGAGTCTGAAGGTATTCGGGTTTCCGGTGATGATCAGCCATTTGCTGCATTAGCATTTAAAATTGCTACCGACCCCTTTGTTGGTACTTTAACTTTCTTCCGTGTTTACTCAGGTGTTGTTGAGTCAGGCTCAGCGGTATACAACTCAGTAAAAGACAAGAAAGAGCGGATTGGCCGCATTGTACAAATGCATGCCAATGCGCGTGAAGAAATCAAAGAAGTTCGGGCCGGCGACATTGCGGCAGCAATTGGTTTGAAAGACACAACAACAGGTGACACTCTCTGTGATCAGGATAATCCGATTATTCTTGAGCGGATGGAGTTTCCTGAGCCGGTAATTTCTGTCGCAGTTGAACCGAAAACCAAAGCCGACCAGGAGAAAATGGGCGTTGCCCTAAGTAAACTGGCAGCGGAAGATCCGTCTTTCCGGGTACATACCGACGAAGAAACCGGACAAACCATTATCTCAGGTATGGGCGAGTTACACCTCGATATCATCGTTGACCGCATGAAGCGTGAGTTCAAGGTTGAAGCTAACGTGGGTAAACCACAAGTTTCATATCGCGAAACGCTGCGCGGCAAAACGGAAGTTGAGGGTAAGTTTGTTCGTCAATCTGGTGGTCGTGGTCAGTTTGGTCACTGTTGGTTACGGCTGGAGCCGTTACCGGAAGGCGAAGGTTATAAGTTTGAAAATGCTGTGGTCGGTGGGGTAATTCCAAAAGAATTTATTCCGGCAATCGACAAGGGCATTCAAGAGCAGATGAAAAACGGCGTATTAGCGGGCTATCCGGTAATCGACGTTAAAGTCACGGTGTTTGACGGCTCTTACCACGATGTTGACTCGAGTGAAATGGCATTTAAAATTGCCGCTTCAATGGGCTTCAAAAAAGGCGCACTGCAGGCCAAGCCTGTACTGCTGGAACCTATTATGAAGGTTGAAGTAGTGACGCCAGAAGACTTTATGGGCGACATCGTTGGTGATTTAAACCGTCGGCGCGGTATTATCAACGGTATGGAAGATGCACCGGGCGGTATTAAAATTATCGCTGCCAATGTGCCGCTGTCCGAAATGTTTGGTTATGCCACTAATATGCGCTCACTGAGTCAGGGCCGTGCCTCCTATTCGATGGAGCCACTGAACTACCAGGAAGCACCGAGCAATGTCACGGAAGCGATTATCGCTTCACGTAAAGCATACGATTAATGATTAACAGGCCCGGTTTCGGCAGGGCCTAAATTCTGACTAAGAAGGGTCTACAAATGGCTAAGGCTAAATTTGAACGCGTAAAACCGCACGTAAACGTAGGTACAATCGGCCACGTTGACCACGGTAAAACTACACTGACAGCTGCTATCACTAACGTATTAGCTAAGCACTACGGCGGTCAGGCATTTGCTTTCGATCAAATCGACAAAGCACCGGAAGAAAAAGCTCGTGGTATCACGATCAATACTTCACACGTAGAATATGACACTCCAACTCGTCACTACGCCCACGTAGACTGCCCAGGCCACGCTGACTATGTTAAGAACATGATCACTGGTGCTGCGCAGATGGACGGCGCTATTCTGGTAGTAGCGGCAACAGACGGCCCAATGCCACAGACACGTGAGCACATCCTGTTATCACGTCAGGTAGGCGTACCGTACATCATCGTGTTCATGAACAAGTGTGACATGGTAGATGACGAAGAGCTGTTAGAGCTGGTAGAGATGGAAGTGCGTGAGCTGCTGTCAGACTACGACTTCCCAGGTGATGACCTGCCAGTAATCCGTGGTTCAGCGCTGAAAGGCCTGGAAGGCGACGCTGAGTGGGAAAAGAAAATCCTGGAGCTGGGTGAAGCACTGGATACTTACATCCCTGAGCCGGTACGTGCGATTGATAAGCCATTCATCATGCCAATCGAAGACGTATTCTCAATCGCGGGTCGTGGTACAGTAGTAACAGGCCGTGTTGAGCAAGGTATCATCAAAGTTGGTGAAGAAGTTGAAATCGTTGGTATCAAAGATACTACGAAGACAACCTGTACTGGTGTAGAGATGTTCCGTAAGCTGTTAGACGAAGGTCGTGCAGGTGAGAACATTGGTGCCCTGTTACGTGGTACCAAGCGTGAAGACGTAGAACGTGGTCAGGTACTGGCGAAGCCAGGTTCAATCAAGCCACACACTAAGTTCGAAGGCGAAGTATACGTGTTGTCAAAAGAAGAAGGTGGTCGTCACACGCCATTCTTCAAAGGCTACCGTCCACAGTTCTACTTCCGTACCACTGACGTAACTGGTGCAGTAGAGCTGCCAGAAGGCGTAGAGATGGTAATGCCAGGCGACAACCTGAAGTTTGTTGTAGAACTGATTTGCCCAATCGCGATGGACGAAGGTTTACGCTTCGCTATCCGTGAAGGTGGTCGTACAGTAGGCGCTGGCGTAGTATCTAAGATCATCGCTTAAGTCATACTGTTGTACAAAGAAGGCTCCGCAAGGGGCCTTTTTTGTTTCTGAAACTTTATTCAAACACTTGTTTGAATTGTCACCCTATGCCATAGTTCTCACTCATCCGTCCAGTTTAGGAGACTAGCATGAGTCTGTATCAGGCCCCCCTCAATGATATTAACTTTAACCTGTTTGATGTTTGGCAATTGGATCAGTACTGGCAACAGCAGCCACAGTTACAGGAGTTAATCGAGGTTGATACAGCGAAAGCTATCCTTGAAGAAGCGGCAAAAATTTGTGAGCAACAGCTGGCACCCTTTAGTAAGCTCGCTGATCAGCAGGGAGCCAAACTTAGCGAGGGTAAAGTTACTGTACCAGAGCATTACCATAATGCTTACCAGAGCCTTAGCGAAGGCGGCTGGACCGGTTTAAGCGGCGATCCTGAGTACGGTGGCATGGGGATGCCCAAGGCCTTGTCGATGATGGTCGATGAAATGCTCTGTAGTGCAGATATCGCGTTTTCACTTTACCCTGGACTGACTGCCGGCGCTTGTGTTGCGTTACTGCAACATGCAGATGATGCGACCAAAGCACTATACCTGCCAAAACTCTATAGCGGTGAATGGTCGGGTACTATGTGTCTGACCGAAGCCCATGCCGGCTCAGATCTGGGCATTATGCGTACTACGGCTAAGCCGGCAGCGGATGGCAGCTATCGAATCAGCGGTAGCAAAATCTTTATCACCGCCGGTGAGCATGATCTTACCCGCAACATTATCCACCTGGTGCTGGCCAAATTACCGGACGCTCCAGCAGGCAGTAAGGGTATCTCCCTATTTCTGGTGCCGAAGTTTTTACTCAACGTAAACGGAGATCCGGCCGATCGCAATAACGTCAGTGTCGGCTCTATCGAACACAAAATGGGTATTAATGGCTCGGCAACCTGTGTGCTGAATTTTGATGGCGCTACCGGTTATCTGATTGGTGAACCCCACCGCGGTTTGGCCTGTATGTTTACCATGATGAATTACGAGCGGTTGTCGATGGGTAGCCAGGGATTGGGAGCGGCAGAACGCGCTTACCAAAATGCCTTGGCCTACGCTAAAGACCGTTTGCAGGGGCGAACCGTTGGGCGCGACCCCAATAAAGCGGATCCTATCCTTGGACATCCGGATGTCAGAAGGATGTTACTGAATATTAAAGCCATTAATGAAGCTGGCCGTACCTTTGCAACCTGGGTAGCCAGTTTGCTCGACAAAGCCAAATACGACAACTGTAAAGTATCGGCCGATCGTGCCAACCTGTTAACGCCTATTACTAAGGCCTTTATGACCGACCGTGGTTTAGAGGCCTGCGTCACCGCACAGCAAGTATTCGGCGGCCACGGCTACGTTAAAGAGTGGGGTATGGAGCAACTGGTGCGGGATGTACGGATTGCCCAGATTTATGAGGGGACAAATGGTATACAGGCGCTGGACTTTGCCCTGCGCAAAGTAGCGGCCGATCAGGGCGGCGTGCTGCAGCAGCTGTTGACAGAGATCCATACCGAGGTCAGTACGCAGCCCAATGCCGCTTCTGAACTACTGTTAACTGTCGTGGCTCAGTTACAGGGTTGTGTTGCAGCTCAGCTGGCAAAGGATACGACGCAACAGGCGCTGGATGCCTGTGATCTGCTAGATGCGGTAGGCTATGTACTCTATGGTTATATGTGGTACAAGAATCTAGTAGCGTTGGATAACGAAAAACATAGCGCCGATTTTATTGCCGCTAAACAAGGTGCGGCACACTGGTATCTGCGTCGGGTAATGCCAAAAGTGCAGGCATTGTTTTCCCAGCTGAGCGCCGATGGCAGCGCCGCGCTGCAACTGACAGACGATCAGTTCTAAGATGTGATTGGTCATACTATTGATCGTTTTATAATCAATGCTTGCAATATCGGCTGGGGTGTATATAATACGCCGCCAGTCGATATGATTCTGGCTGGTACGAACACCGCTAAGTCCTGCTAGGCAGCGTGTTTGTTTATAAGCTCCCGATTGGGGAGCACTTGAAACTAGGTGCATAGGCAAAGCCAAAATGGCTGCTTGCTTATGTTTATTTTTGCTCTTTTTGCTCTTTGAGGCTTTGATACAATGAGTAATCAAAGGATACGCATCCGTCTGAAAGCGTTCGATCACCGCTTGATCGATCAGTCAACTATGGAAATCGTTGACACAGCTAAGCGTACTGGCGCCCAGGTTCGTGGTCCAATTCCACTGCCAACCCGTCAGGAACGTTTTACTGTTCTGATTTCTCCTCACGTCAATAAAGATGCGCGTGACCAGTACGAAATCCGTACTCACAAGCGTTTAATCGACATCGTGGAACCAACTGAAAAAACAGTTGATGCGCTGATGCGTTTAGATCTGCCAGCTGGCGTTGACGTTCAAATCAGCCTGGGCTAATCAGACAGGTTTTTAGAGAGGTTTAGGAAATGGCTATCGGTCTTATCGGTCGTAAAGTGGGTATGACTCGCGTCTTCACAGAAGATGGCGTTTCTATCCCAGTAACCGTAATCGAAGCAACACCAAACCGCGTTACTGCTGTTAAAACTGAAGAAGTTAACGGTTATAACGCGCTGCAAGTAACTACTGGTGCAGTTAAGGCAAGCCGCCTGAACAAACCAGACGCAGGTTTCTTTGCAAAAGTCGGTGTAGAGGCGGGTCGTGGTCTGTGGGAATTCCGCCTGCAGAATGACGAAGGCGCTGACATCACTGTTGGTAGCGAGATTACTGTCGAAATTTTCGCAGAAACAAAGAAAGTAGATGTAGTAGGTACATCTAAGGGTAAAGGTTTTGCTGGCGCGATCAAGCGCTGGAACTTCCGTGCCCAGGATGCTACGCACGGTAACTCTTTATCACACCGTGCCCCTGGTTCAATTGGTCAAAACCAATCACCAGGTAAAGTATTCAAAGGTAAGAAAATGGCTGGTCACTTAGGTAACGAGCGCGTCACCGTGCAATCGTTAGAAGTGGTTCGTGTTGATGCAGAGCGTAACCTGCTGTTAGTAAAAGGCGCAGTGCCTGGTGCTATCGGTGGTGACGTGATCGTTAAACCAGCTGTTAAAAGCTAACGTCTGAGGAGAGAAGTGATGGAATTAGCATTACGAGACGCTCAAGGCGTTCTTGAAGTTTCCGAAGCTACCTTTGGACGTGAGTTTAACGAAGCTCTGGTACATCAGGTAGTCGTTGCTTATGCAGCTGGCGCCCGTCAGGGTACCCGTGCGCAACTGACCCGTTCAGAAGTACGTGGTGGCGGCAAGAAGCCATGGCGTCAAAAAGGTACTGGCCGTGCTCGTGCTGGTACAATCCGCAGCCCAATTTGGCGCAGCGGTGGTGTGACTTTTGCTGCTAAGCCGCAGGATCACAGCCAAAAAGTTAACCGTAAAATGTATCGCGGTGCGATTCAAAGCATCCTGTCTGAATTAGTTCGTCAGGAGCGCTTAATTGTTGTTGAGAACTTTGGCGTTGAATCACCAAAGACTAAAGACTTAACAGCAAAACTGAAAGCGATGGATTTAAAAGACGTTCTGATCGTAACTAACGAAGTAGACGAGAACCTGTTCCTGTCTGCCCGTAACCTGTACAAGGTTGACGTACGTGACGTACACGGTATCGATCCGGTCAGCTTAATCGCATTCGACAAAGTGTTAATGACTGCTGCTGCAGTTAAACAACTTGAGGAGCTGTTAGCATGATCCGTGAAGAACGTTTACTGAAAGTGATTCTGGCTCCGCACGTTTCTGAAAAGAGCACTAACGCGGCAGAAAAACACAACACTATCGTTTTCAAAGTGGCCACTACTTCTACTAAAGCTGATATTAAAGCTGCCGTAGAAAAACTGTTTGAAACAGAAGTAGTAGGTGTTCGTACTGTTAACGTTAAGGGTAAGACCAAGCGCACTGGTATGCGCATGGGCAAGCGTAGCGACTGGAAAAAGGCCTACGTCACTCTTAAAGAAGGCAGCGAAATCGATTTTGTTGGCGGCGCTGAGTAAGAAGAGGAGTTAGGAAATGGCACTTGTTAAGTGTAAACCTACGTCACCAGGTCGTCGCCACGTATTAAAAGTGGTTAACCCTGACCTGTACAAAGGCAAGCCTTATGCACCTTTGTTAGAGAAGAACGTTAAGACTGGTGGTCGTAACAACAACGGTCGTATCACTACTCGTCATATCGGTGGTGGTCATAAACAGCATTACCGCGTTGTTGACTTCAAACGCACTAAAGACGGTATTCCGGCTAAAGTAGAGCGTTTAGAGTACGATCCAAACCGTACCGCTAACATTGCATTAGTATTGTATGCAGACGGTGAACGTCGTTACATCCTGGCACCGAAAGGTCTGAAAGCAGGTGATGCGGTGGTTTCTGGTGTTGATGCACCAATCAAACCAGCCAACACCTTACCACTGCGGAATATTCCAGTGGGCCAGGTAGTACATAACATCGAAATGAAACCAGGTAAAGGTGGTCAGCTGGCTCGTTCAGCAGGCGCTTTCGCTCAGATCCTGGCCCGTGACGGTGAGTATGTAACTCTGCGTCTGCGTAGCGGCGAAGTACGTAAAGTATTAGCTGACTGCCGTGCAACCATCGGTGAAATCGGTAATGCCGAACACATGTTACGTCAGTACGGTAAAGCGGGCGCAATGCGCTGGCGCGGTATCCGTCCTACCGTACGTGGTGTGGTAATGAACCCGGTAGATCACCCGCACGGTGGTGGTGAAGGTAAAACTTCAGGTGGTCGTCACCCAGTTACACCTTGGGGCGTACCAACTAAAGGTTACAAGACTCGTTCAAACAAGCGTACTGATAAACTGATCGTACGTCGTCGTGATAAATAATTTGTGAGGAATTGCCATGCCACGTTCTCTCAAGAAAGGTCCATTTATCGACCTTCACTTGCTGAAGAAGGTAGAGAAAGCGTTGGAAAGCGGTGACAAGAAGCCTATTAAGACTTGGAGCCGTCGTTCAATGATCATACCTGATATGATCGGTTTGACCATCGCTGTCCATAATGGTCGTCAACATGTACCTGTGTTCGTCTCAGAAGAGATGATTGGTCACAAGTTAGGTGAATTTGCACCTACTCGTACCTATCGTGGTCATGCCGCCGACAAAAAGGCCAAGAAGCGTTAAGGGGTAAATAATGCAAGCATTAGCGAAACACAAATTTGCCCGTTCTTCTGCTCAAAAAACTCGTCTGGTTGCTGACCAGGTGCGTGGTTTGCCAGTAGATAAGGCGCTGAACGTACTGACTTACAGCCCGAAAAAAGCTGCTGAGTTAGTTAAAAAGGTTCTTTTATCAGCCATTGCCAACGCTGAGCACAATGAAGGCGCGGATATCGACACGCTGAAAGTTAAGACCATCTTCGTTGATGAAGGTCCGTCTATGAAGCGTATCAAACCACGTGCTAAAGGTCGTGCTGATCGTATCGTCAAGCGTACTAGCCACATTACTGTGGTTGTAGCTGATAACTAGGAGTGAGAAATGGGACAGAAAGTACATCCTAATGGTATTCGCCTAGGTATCACTAAGCCATGGAGCTCAACCTGGTTCGCGAATACAAAAGACTTCCCGGATTTCCTGAACGGTGACTACAAAGTTCGTCAGTACCTGACTAAAGAACTGAAAGCTGCCTCAGTAAGCCGGATCGATATTGAACGTCCTGCGAAAAGCATCCGTGTGACTATCCACACTGCTCGTCCAGGCGTGATCATCGGTAAAAAAGGTGAAGACGTTGAGAAGATCCGTAAGCAAGTAGCCGCTATCGCTGGCGTACCTGCTCAGATCAATATCTCTGAGATCCGTAAGCCAGAGCTGGACGCGAAATTAGTTGCTGATTCAATCAGCAGCCAGTTAGAGCGTCGCGTAATGTTCCGTCGTGCGATGAAGCGCGCGGTACAAAACGCTATGCGGATTGGTGCTAAAGGTATCAAGGTTCAAGTAAGCGGCCGTTTAGGCGGTGCTGAAATTGCCCGTGATGAATGGTACCGCGAAGGTCGTGTGCCACTGCACACCCTGCGTGCCGACATCGATTACAATACCTCAGAAGCACTGACTACTTACGGTATCATTGGTGTGAAAGTGTGGATTTTCAAAGGTGAGATCTTAGGTGGTCTGCCTCTGCAAAATAACGCCAACAACGCCAACAATAACAACCAGCCTAAAGCGCCGAAAAAACCGGCTCGTAAGGCTAAGTAGGGGTATTGAGCGATGTTGCAACCAAAACGTACAAAATTCCGGAAAGTGCACAAAGGCCGTAACCGCGGTTTATCACTGGTAGGTGATAAAGTTAGCTTCGGTACTTTCGCACTGAAATCTGTAGAGCGTGGTCAACTGACTTCACGTCAAATTGAATCTGCACGTCGTGCTATGACGCGGGCTGTTAAGCGTGTTGGTAAGATCTGGATCCGTGTGTTCCCGGACAAACCAATTACTGCTAAGCCGCTTGAAGTACGTATGGGTAGTGGTAAAGGTTCTGTTGAGTACTGGGTATGCCAGATTAAACCTGGCAAAGTACTGTACGAAATGGACGGTGTGTCTGAAGAGTTAGCGCGCCACGCGTTCTCACTGGCTGCTGCTAAGCTGCCATTTAAGACAACCTTTGTAACGCGGACGGTAATGTGATGAAAGCCAGCGAATTGAAAACCAAAAGTGTTGAAGAGTTAAACACTGAATTATTAGGTCTGTTACGTGAGCAGTTCAACCTGCGCATGCAAGCAGCTACTGGTCAGTTAGCTCAGACTCACTTATTGAAGCAGGTGCGTCGTGATATCGCGCGCGTTAAGACCATCTTAACCGAGAAGGCAGGTGCGTAATGACCGAAACTAATATCCGTACACTGCAAGGTAAAGTGATCAGCAACAAGATGGATAAATCTATCACTGTTGCGATCGAGCGTCAGGTGAAACACCCAATTTATGGTAAGTTCATCAAGCGCACCACCAAGCTGCACGTACATGACGAAAATAATCAGTGTAAAGAAGGCGACGTAGTCACTATTCGTGAGTGCCGTCCACTTTCTAAGACTAAGTCTTGGACTCTGGTTGCTGTAGTTGAAACAGCTGCTGAGTAAATCTCAGTAAACTGGAAACGGCTCCCTCGGGAGCCGTTTTTGTTTTTACAGACAGCGAGTTTACTGTGGTGGCGCAACGTGTTGACCAAGCCGAATTGTTTTTATTTTAAACTACCACTTTTCAATAACTGCTGTTATAATCACGCGCCCTTCCTTTAGGGAGGGTTTTTATTATCGTAAGCAGCGTAATCCGAGAGGGTTACATAGTAGAGTAGCGGAGCACTAAGATGATCCAGATGCAATCTATGCTGGAAGTCGCAGACAACAGCGGCGCGCGCAGCGTAATGTGTATTAAGGTCTTAGGTGGTTCGCATCGCCGTTATGCTGCAATTGGTGACGTCATCAAAGTTACTGTGAAAGAAGCAATTCCTCGCGGTAAAGTGAAAAAAGGTGATGTTCTGAATGCAGTGGTGGTGCGTACAGCTAAAGGCGTACGTCGTCAGGACGGGTCATTAATCCGTTTTGATCGTAATGCAGCAGTGTTGTTAAACAACAAGCTGGAACCGATCGGCACCCGTATTTTCGGGCCTGTTACACGTGAACTTCGTGGTGATAAATTCATGAAGATCGTGTCTCTGGCACCAGAAGTACTGTAAGGAGTCAGCATGGCTAGCAAAATCCGTCGTGATGACGAGGTAATTGTTCTTACTGGTAAGGACAAAGGTAAGCGCGGCAAAGTGACTAAAGTTTTAGTTTCTGAAAACCGTGTTTATGTTTCAGGCGTGAATCTGGTTAAAAAGCACCAGAAACCTGTTCCGGCTATTAACCAGCCAGGCGGTATCGTCGAGAAAGAAGCCTCAATTCATGTTTCAAACGTAGCGATTTTTAACCCTAAAACGGGTAAAGCTGATCGCGTAGGTTTCCGTTTTGAAGATGGCAAAAAAGTCCGTTTCTTCAAATCGAATAACGAAGTAATTTAATTGCTATTGGAGTAATACGATGGCGAAACTGCATGAGATTTACAAAGACACCGTAGTCCCAGAACTGATGAAACAGTTCGGCTACACCAGCGTCATGCAAGTCCCTCGGATTGAAAAAATCACACTCAACATGGGTGTGGGTGAAGCCGTAGCTGACAAAAAGATCCTTGAGAACGCGGTAGCTGATTTAACAGCTATCTCTGGCCAAAAGCCATTAGTGACCAAGGCTCGTAAGTCGGTAGCAAGCTTCAAAATCCGTCAAGGCTACCCTATTGGCGCAAAAGTGACCCTGCGCGGCGAGCGTATGTGGGATTTCTTAGAGCGTTTAGTCTCTATCGCTATCCCGCGTATCCGTGACTTCCGTGGCGTAAGCTCGAAGTCATTCGATGGCCGTGGTAACTACAGTATGGGCGTACGTGAGCAAATCATTTTCCCTGAAATCGATTACGATAAAGTAGATGCAGTACGTGGTTTAGATATCACTATTACTACAACTGCTCGTAGCGATGACGAGGGTCGTGCATTACTTGCCGCGTTCAACTTCCCGTTCAAGAAATAAGGTGTAGGGTCATGGCAAAACAATCAATGAAAGCACGTGAATTAAAGCGTGCACAACTGGTAGCCAAGTTCGCTGCTAAGCGTCATGAACTGAGAGATCTGATTGCTAATCCGGCCACTTCTGATGAAGACCGTTGGGCTGCAGTTCTTAAGTTACAGACGTTGCCGCGTGATTCAAGCCCATCACGTCAACGTAATCGTTGCCGTGTAACAGGTCGTCCACACGGTTATCTGCGCAAGTTCGGTATGAGCCGTATCAAGGTTCGTGAAGCTGCAATGCGCGGTGAAATTCCTGGCCTTCGTAAGGCTAGCTGGTAAGAATCACGGGAGTAACGAGCTATGAGTTTGCAAGATCCAGTAGCGGATATGTTTACTCGCATCCGTAACGGCCAAGCGGCTAACAAAGTTGCGGTTAAAATGCCTTCTTCAAAACTGAAGACGGCAATTGCGAAAGTATTAAAAGACGAAGGTTACATCGCCGATTTCGCGGTATCTGGTGACGTTAAGCCAGAGCTGGAAGTGACATTAAAGTACTTCCAGGGCAAATCTGTAATTGAAACTATCGATCGTGTTAGTCGTCCAGGCCTGCGAATCTATAAGAAGAGCGGCGAATTACCAAAAGTAATGGGCGGTTTAGGTGTGGCCATCGTGTCAACATCTAAAGGACTAATGACTGACCGTGCTGCGCGCAAGGTTGGTATCGGTGGCGAAATCATCGGCTACGTAGCGTAACGGAGGTAGTAATCTATGTCTCGTGTTGCTAAGGCCCCAGTCACTCTGCCAGCAGGCGTTTCTGTAACGCAAACTGGTCAGGTAGTGGCACTGAAGGGTAAAAACGGCGAGTTAACATTAAATGTTAACCCAGCGGTTGAGATCGTTGTTGATGGTAACGTACTGCGTACTGTACCACGCGAAGGTTTCGAAAACGCTAACGCACAAGCGGGTACTGCCCGTGCACTGTTGAACAGCATGGTTATCGGTGTAACTGACGGTTTCACCCAGAAGCTGGAATTAGTCGGTGTAGGTTACCGTGCTAAAGCTGAAGGCAAGGTATTAAACCTGAGCCTGGGCTTCTCGCATCCGGTAGCGTTTGAGGTACCAGCAGGTATCACAATCGAAACACCTACTCAGACCGAGATCCTGGTTAAAGGCGCTGATAAGCAGTTAGTTGGTCAGGTATCTGCCAACATCCGGGCATATCGTAAACCAGAGCCTTACAAAGGCAAGGGTGTACGTTATGCGAATGAAAACGTGCGTCGTAAAGAAGCGAAGAAAAAGTAAGGTAGGACGATGGATAAGAAACTTGCTCGTCTGCGTCGTGCCAAACGCGTCCGCAGAAATATTATCGAACAAGGTGCGAATCGCCTGGTGGTACACCGTACCCCACGTCACATCTACGCTCAGCTTATCGCACCAAATGCTGAAGTGATTGCAGCTGCTTCTACCGTAGAAGCCTCTATTGCAGAGTCACTGAAGTACACTGGTAACGTAGAAGCGGCCAAGGCTGTAGGTAAAGCGATCGCCGAACGTGCAGTAGCCAAAGGCGTTACTGCTTGTGCTTTTGACCGTAGCGGTTTCCGCTACCATGGTCGCGTGCAGGCGTTAGCAGACGCAGCGCGTGAAGCCGGTCTTCAGTTCTAGGAGTAGCTCATGGCTAACGAAGAAGTTAAACAACAATCTGACTTACAAGAGAAGCTTGTTGCTGTTAACCGCGTGTCAAAAGTGGTAAAAGGTGGTCGTATTTTCAGCTTCACCGCTCTGACTGTGGTAGGCGATGGCAATGGCCGTGTTGGTTTCGGTTATGGTAAAGCGCGTGAAGTTCCAGCTGCAATTCAAAAGGCAATGGAAAAAGCCCGCCGCAACATGACTCAGGTTGAATTAAATGGTAACACACTGCACCACCCAACTAAGGGTGTGCACTCAGGTTCGAATGTTTATATGCAGCCAGCTGCAGAAGGTACAGGTTTGATCGCCGGTGGCGCTATGCGTGCCGTGCTGGAAGTCGCCGGTATCCAGAACATTCTGTCTAAGTGTTACGGTTCAACCAACCCAATTAACGTAGTTCGCGCCACTATCAACGCGCTGGCGGCTGTCAAGTCACCAGCTCAGGTAGCGGCAAAACGCGGTTTACGCGTTGACGATATTCTGGGGTAATTTGCCATGGCGAAGAAAACAATTAAAGTCACCCAAGTGAAGTCTAGCATCGGTCGTTTACCGAAGCACAAGGCTTCATTACTGGGTCTGGGTTTACGTCGTATCGGTCACACCGTTGAAGTTGAAGATACTCCTTCAGTTCGCGGTATGATCAACGCCGTTTACTACATGGTTAAAGTGGAGGAGTAACAGATGTTATTAAATACTCTTGCTCCAGCACCAGGTGCCAAGAAAGAAAAGCGCCGTCTGGGCCGTGGTATCGGTTCTGGCTTAGGTAAAACCGGTGGCCGTGGTCACAAAGGTTTAAAATCACGCTCTGGCGGTAAAGTACGTCCAGGTTTCGAAGGCGGTCAAATGCCTCTGAAGCAGCGTTTACCTAAGTTCGGTTTCACTTCTCTGAAATCTCTGGTTTCTGCTGAAGTACGTTTACACGAAATCGCTGCTGTTAATGGTGATGTGGTAGATTTAGCCTCTTTAATGGAAGCTAACATCATTGCCCGCACTGTGAAGTTCGCTAAAGTTGTGCTGTCTGGCGAGATCACTCGTCCAGTAACCGTTAAAGGTTT
The DNA here is from genome assembly GCF_000272005.1 of Alishewanella agri BL06. Classification (GTDB taxonomy): domain Bacteria; phylum Pseudomonadota; class Gammaproteobacteria; order Enterobacterales; family Alteromonadaceae; genus Alishewanella; species Alishewanella agri. The sequence goes on from NZ_AKKU01000023.1 coordinate 32,577, forward strand.
AGGCGTAACTAAAGGCGCGCGTGCAGCTATCGAAGCCGCTGGCGGTAAAGTCGAAGAATAATAAGGATAGTACGCAATGGCTAAACCAGGTTCGGACTCAAGAGCAGCAAAAGGTGGATTCAGTGAGCTGAAATCTCGCCTGTTGTTTGTGCTTTTAGCCATAATCGTATTTCGATTAGGGTCCTTTGTGCCAATTCCTGGAATTGACGCCACCGTGCTAGCTCAGTTATTCGAGCAACAAAGAGGCACCATCGTTGAAATGTTTAACATGTTCAGCGGTGGTGCACTTGAGCGTGCTTCTGTGTTTGCGTTAGGTATTATGCCTTACATTTCAGCCTCAATCATTGTGCAGTTGTTGACGGTAATGCATCCGGCAATGGCTGAACTGAAGAAAGAGGGTGAAGCTGGCAAGCGCAAAATTAACCAGTACACACGCTACGGTACCTTAGCATTAGCGATCTTACAGTCTATTGGTATAGCTACTGGCTTACCCAATATGATGCCAGGGTTAGTGATTAACCCAGGCTTTGCATTTTACTTTACCGCGGTAATCAGCTTGGTTACCGGTACCATGTTCTTGATGTGGTTAGGTGAGCAAATTACAGAGCGCGGCATTGGTAACGGTATTTCGCTGCTAATTTTCACCGGTATTGTTGCTGGCTTCCCGTCTGCCATTGGTCAGACGATTGAGCAGGCACGTCAGGGCGATTTGCACTTTTTACTGTTAGTAGCGATTGGCGTGATCGTCATTGCGATTACCTGGTTCGTAGTGTTCTTTGAACGCGGCCAGCGTCGTATAGTGGTTAACTACGCAAAGCGTCAGCAAGGCCGTCAGGTATTTGCCGCGCAAAGCAGCCATTTACCGTTAAAGGTCAATATGGCCGGTGTTATTCCACCGATCTTTGCCTCTAGCATTATTCTGTTCCCTGGCACTATTGCCAGTTGGTTCGGTTCAGGTGAAGGTATGCTAGCGAATTTCCTTCAGGAACTCTCGCTAACATTATCTCCGGGACAACCGCTGTACATGATGTTATACTCAGCAGCGATTATTTTCTTCTGTTTCTTCTATACAGCGTTGGTGTTCAATCCGCGCGATACAGCTGACAACCTGAAGAAGTCCGGTGCCTTTATTCCTGGTATCCGTCCTGGTGAACAGACATCAAAATACATTGATAAAGTGATGACACGGTTAACCCTTGCTGGTGCCCTGTACATTACCTTTATTTGTTTGGTTCCTGAGTTCATGATGGTAGCGTGGAACGTACAGTTCTACTTTGGCGGTACATCATTACTGATTATCGTTGTTGTTATCATGGATTTCATGGCACAGGTACAGACCCATCTGATGTCGCATCAGTATGATTCTGTGCTGAAAAAGGCAAATCTTAAAGGCATAGGCCGTTAAGATATTTTGCGGAGTTAAGTTATGAAAGTACGAGCTTCCGTTAAGAAGATCTGCCGTAACTGCAAAGTGATCAAACGTAATAACGTCGTTCGCGTAATTTGCAGTGAGCCGAAGCACAAACAACGCCAAGGTTAATAGCAGAAAATTACGATAAGGCGGGCTGAACTTTAGTTTAGCCCCTTTATTGTTTGCAATATGAGCGCCATTTGAGTATCCTTACGGGCTTTTCAAATTGGCACCTTTTAATTTCAGATAGGAGAACGTTAGTGGCCCGTATCGCTGGCATTAACATCCCCGATAATAAGCATGCAGTGATTTCACTGACTTATGTTTATGGTATCGGTAAGACCCGTGCAAAGGCTATTTTAGCTGCAGTGGGCATCGAAGAGTCAACCAAGATTGCGACCTTAAGTGACGCACAGTTAGACTCTTTACGTGACGAAGTTGCAAAATACACCGTTGAAGGTGACTTGCGTCGTGAAATCACATTAAACATTAAGCGTTTAATGGACCTGGGTTGCTACCGTGGCCTGCGCCACCGTCGTAGTCTGCCGGTTCGTGGTCAGCGCACTAAGACTAATGCGCGTACCCGCAAGGGCCCACGTAAAGCGATTAAGAAATAAGGTGATTCAACATGGCTAAAGCACCAGTTCGTACTCGTAAACGGGTAAAAAAGCAAGTTTCAGATGGTATGGCTCATATCCATGCTTCTTTCAACAACACCATTGTGACGATCACTGATCGTCAGGGCAATGCACTGTGCTGGGCAACAGCTGGTGGTTCAGGTTTCCGTGGTTCACGTAAATCTACACCATTCGCTGCTCAGGTAGCTGCAGAGCGTGCAGGTGCTGCTGCACAAGAATATGGTCTGAAAAACCTTGAAGTCTTTGTGAATGGCCCAGGCCCAGGTCGTGAATCAGCGATTCGCGCACTGAATGCCGCTGGTTACAAAATCACAAATATCACCGACGTGACGCCAATTCCGCATAACGGTTGCCGTCCACCTAAAAAACGTCGCGTGTAATCACAGCGCTTCACGGATTATTGGAGAAAGAAGATGGCAAGATATTTGGGTCCTAAGCTCAAACTAAGTCGTCGCGAAGGTACAGATCTGTTCCTGAAGAGCGGCGTGAGAGCAATCGATTCAAAGTGTAACTTAACTACAGCTCCTGGTCAGCATGGTGCCCGTCGTGGCCGTCTGTCAGACTACGGTTTACAGTTACGCGAGAAGCAAAAAGTACGTCGTATTTATGGCGTATTAGAAAAGCAGTTCCGTAATTACTACAAAGAAGCTGCGCGTTTGAAAGGTAATACCGGTGAAAACCTGTTAGCGTTGTTAGAGTCTCGCTTAGACAACGTGGTATACCGGATGGGTCTGGCCAGCACTCGTGCCGAAGCACGTCAGCTGGTAAGCCACAAAGCAATCATGTTAGATGGTCGCGTGGTGAATGTTCCATCACATACTGTATTACCTGAACAAGTTGTAGCTGTGCGTGAAAAAGCGAAGAAGCAAGCCCGTATCGGTGCTGCTTTAGAGCTGGCTGCGCAACGCGAAAAGCCAACTTGGATTGAAGTAGATATGACTAAGCTGGAAGGCGTATTCAAACGTCTGCCTGAGCGTTCAGATCTGTCTGCGGACATCAACGAACAGTTAATCGTCGAGCTTTACTCTAAGTAAAGCTAATTGTTAAGAGAGGATATATGCAGGGTTCTGTCACCGAATTCCTTAAGCCGAGATTAGTTGGTATCGAAAGGATCAACCCAACTCGTGCCAAAGTTACTTTGGAACCACTTGAGCGCGGTTTCGGGCATACCTTGGGCAACGCGTTACGTCGTATTCTGTTATCGTCTATGCCAGGTTGTGCAGTGACTGAAGTAGAGATCGACGGCGTGCTCCATGAGTACAGTGCCAAAGAAGGTGTACAGGAAGATATCATTGATATCCTTCTGAACCTGAAAGGCCTTGCCGTACGCCTGGAAGACAAAGATGAAGTCACCCTGACTTTAACGAAAAAAGGTGCCGGCCCTGTAATCGCTGGAGATATCCAGCGTGGCGACGGTGTGGTAATCGTTAATCCTGATCACGTTATCTGCAACCTGACTGGCGAAACTGAATTCAGTATGCGTCTGAAAGTTGAGCGTGGTCGTGGTTATGTGCCTGCATCAGCTCGTTTTTCCTCAGACGATGACGAACGTCCAATTGGGCGTCTGTTGCTGGATGCGTCTTTCAGCCCGGTAGAGCGTATTGCTTACACCGTTGAAGCCGCTCGGGTTGAACAGCGTACCGACCTGGACAAACTGATTATCGACATGGAAACCAACGGCACTGTTGAGCCAGAGGAAGCCATTCGTCGCGCAGCAACAATTCTGGCTGAACAGCTGGAGTTCTTTGTTGAGCTGCGTGATAAGAGTGAGCCAGAGAAACGTGAAGAGAAGCCGGAGTTTGATCCGATTCTGTTACGGCCGGTCGATGATTTAGAACTAACAGTTCGTTCTGCTAACTGCTTGAAGGCAGAGCAGATTCAGTACATCGGTGATCTGGTGCAACGTACCGAGGTTGAGTTGTTGAAAACACCTAACCTGGGTAAGAAGTCACTTACCGAAATCAAAGACGTGCTGGCATCACGCGGTTTATCTCTGGGCATGCGCCTGGAAAACTGGCCGCCAGCTAGTTTGGTAAATAAAGACTAACCAGATACCAGTTCCTGGTTTAGTGAGAAGGAATAGATCATGCGCCATCGCAAGAGTGGTCGTCAATTAAATCGGAACAGCAGCCACCGTACTGCAATGTTCCGCAACATGGCAAGCTCGTTGGTGAAGCACGAAATCATCAAAACGACTTTGCCAAAAGCTAAAGAGTTACGTCGTGTGATCGAGCCATTGATCACTTTGGCTAAGAACGACAGCGTTGCAAACCGCCGTCTGGCTTTCGCCCGTACTCGTGATAAAGAAGTAGTAGGTTTACTGTTCAATGTTTTAGGCCCGCGTTACAACGCGCGTCCAGGTGGTTACACTCGTATCCTGAAGTGTGGCTTCCGTACTGGTGACAATGCACCTATGGCTTATATTGAGTTAGTAGATCGTCCGGAAACGGCGCTGCCAGTTGAAGAAACTGCAGCTGAGTAATCGCTGACTTTAAATTGAAAAACCGGGCTTAACGCCCGGTTTTTTTATTTCTTTTGCTTGGAGCAATTCGCCGCGTTCTGACCTGATAAATATTTATGCTACTGTTACCCTGAATCCAAACTTTTTATCAGGCGGAATGTATAGATGAAATTTGTCTTTAGTCTGTTATTTGCAGTAGTAACCTATCCGGTGGGTGTGGCTGCAGAGCAAGATCCCTGTCGTTATTTAGTCGCCGCCGGTAGTTGTCAGCCACTACAGCCGTTGTTGGTGGAACGGATACAACAGTCGTCGTTGCTTAACCAGGTGTTTAGCGATAGTGAACAGTATCAGCTGCAGATCCTATATACGCGAATCGAGAAGCGAATAAACCCAAATGAGCCGCCAAAGCTTCATTACTATCACTATCGACTGGACCCGGCACGCTACTTCTATCCGGCGAGTACTGTAAAGCTACCCTTAGCAGCATTAGCGTTACAATGGTTACACGAGCAAAACAGGCCCGAGCTAACTTTAGCGACGACTATGCTGACAGACAGTCAGCGCTCACCGCAAACAACGGCACATACTGACGAAACCAGCGAAAGCGGCTTGCCCAGCATCGGACACTATATAAAGAAGATATTACTGGTGAGTGATAATGATGGCAGTAATCGATTGTATGAGTTACTAGGTCAGCAATATATTAACCAGCAACTGCTCGCGAAGGGGTTAAATAATACCATTATCAACCACCGCCTTAGTGTGCCATTTACTGACGATGACAATCGCTATTTTAATCCGGTACGTTTTATCGATGCAGAAGGCCGGACGCTGTTGGCATTACCTGAGCGACAGATTGGGGAATCCTATAGCAACCCGGATCAACCGAAACTAGGCAAAGCTTATTATCAGCGCGGAGAGCTAATTCAGCAGCCAATGGACTTTACCTTGAAGAACCGGCAATCTTTAATTGATTTTGACGGGGTGGTGAAGCGAATCGTTATGCCGCAGCTGTTTGCAGAGCAACAACGTTTTAATATTAGCGAATCACAGCGCCAGTTTTTATTAGAGCATATGCGGAAGTTACCAAGACAAAGCCAGTATCCGGCTTTCCCGGAAGCGGAATATCCCGATACCTACGTAAAGTACTTCTTAAAAGGTGACGCACAGCAACGGCTGCCTGAATATATTCACTACCATAATAAAAATGGCCAAGCTTATGGCCACGTTATTGATGGCGCCTATGTAGAAGATACCAAACATGGGATCGCGTTCTTTCTCACCGCGATCCTCTACACCAATGCTAATCAGATCCTTAACGACGATACCTATGAGACAGATACTATAGGCCAGCCGTTCTTGCGGGAGCTGGGGACTTTGCTGTATCAGTACGAGTTAAGCCAACGTCAGCAAGCCGGCCATCACTAGCCGCAGATGTTTGCAGCAGCAAGGTTGACGGTATTTTCAACGGATCGTGTAAAAGATCGCCGACAGCAATAAGGATCGTTTAAAAAACATCCGAACGATCCTCTTTTATGAAAAAAGATCTTGAACAAGTTTTCCGGATCTCTATAATGCGCATCCACAGACGGGGACAACGGCAACGAACTCCAAGTCTGAAAGAATCCTGAGGCAAGTGCCTCGCTTCGTAAGACGAAGCATGCTCTTTAACAATAAGCAATCAATTATCTGTGTGGGCACTTATGATGGTTTCGAAATGAAATTAATCAGAAAGTGACCAAGTAAAATTAGTCAGTGACTGAGCGCCACTATGTTGGCAGAAAGAACTTTAATTGAAGAGTTTGATCCATGGCTCAGATTGAACGCTGGCGGCAGGCCTAACACATGCAAGTCGAGCGAGGTTTTCGGACCTAGCGGCGGACGGGTGAGTAATGCGTAGGAAGCTGCCCGATAGAGGGGGATACCAGTTGGAAACGACTGTTAATACCGCATAATGTCTACGGACCAAAGTGTGGGACCTTCGGGCCACATGCTATCGGATGCGCCTACGTGGGATTAGCTAGTTGGTGGGGTAATGGCTCACCAAGGCGACGATCCCTAGCTGGTTTGAGAGGATGATCAGCCACACTGGGACTGAGACACGGCCCAGACTCCTACGGGAGGCAGCAGTGGGGAATATTGGACAATGGGCGCAAGCCTGATCCAGCCATGCCGCGTGTGTGAAGAAGGCCTTCGGGTTGTAAAGCACTTTCAGTGGGGAGGAAGGGTGTTGTGTTAATAGCACAGCATTTTGACGTTACCCACAGAAGAAGCACCGGCTAACTCCGTGCCAGCAGCCGCGGTAATACGGAGGGTGCAAGCGTTAATCGGAATTACTGGGCGTAAAGCGCACGCAGGCGGCTTTTTAAGTCGGATGTGAAAGCCCCGGGCTCAACCTGGGAATTGCATCTGATACTGGGAAGCTAGAGTATGTGAGAGGGGGGTAGAATTCCAAGTGTAGCGGTGAAATGCGTAGAGATTTGGAGGAATACCAGTGGCGAAGGCGGCCCCCTGGCACAATACTGACGCTCAGGTGCGAAAGCGTGGGGAGCAAACAGGATTAGATACCCTGGTAGTCCACGCCGTAAACGATGTCTACTAGATGTTCGTGGTCTTGTACCGTGAGTATCGCAGCTAACGCATTAAGTAGACCGCCTGGGGAGTACGGTCGCAAGATTAAAACTCAAATGAATTGACGGGGGCCCGCACAAGCGGTGGAGCATGTGGTTTAATTCGACGCAACGCGAAGAACCTTACCTACTCTTGACATCTACAGAACTTGGTAGAGATACCTTGGTGCCTTCGGGAACTGTAAGACAGGTGCTGCATGGCTGTCGTCAGCTCGTGTTGTGAAATGTTGGGTTAAGTCCCGCAACGAGCGCAACCCTTATCCTTAGTTGCCAGCGATTCGGTCGGGAACTCTAGGGAGACTGCCGGTGATAAACCGGAGGAAGGTGGGGACGACGTCAAGTCATCATGGCCCTTACGAGTAGGGCTACACACGTGCTACAATGGTATGTACAGAGGGAGGCAAGCTGGCGACAGTGAGCGGATCTCTTAAAGCATATCGTAGTCCGGATTGGAGTCTGCAACTCGACTCCATGAAGTCGGAATCGCTAGTAATCGCAAATCAGAATGTTGCGGTGAATACGTTCCCGGGCCTTGTACACACCGCCCGTCACACCATGGGAGTGGGTTGCAAAAGAAGTAGGTAGCTTAACCTTCGGGAGGGCGCTTACCACTTTGTGATTCATGACTGGGGTGAAGTCGTAACAAGGTAACCGTAGGGGAACCTGCGGTTGGATCACCTCCTTACCTATTAGAACGATTCATAAGTGTTCACACAGATGATTGATTGCATGAGATAGAGCAAAC
>NZ_AKKU01000024.1 GCF_000272005.1 Alishewanella agri BL06
GCACACTGTACGACTTTAAAAGACATTTTGGGGTTGTATGGTTAAGTGACTAAGCGTACACGGTGGATGCCTTGGCAGTCAGAGGCGATGAAGGACGTACTAACCTGCGAAAAGCTATGGGGAGCCGGTAAGAGGCGCTGAACCGTAGATATCCGAATGGGGAAACCCAGTGAGTTTACTCACTATCCTTAACTGAATACATAGGTTAAGGAGGCAAACCGGGAGAACTGAAACATCTAAGTACCCCGAGGAAAAGAAATCAACCGAGATTCCGTTAGTAGCGGCGAGCGAACGCGGACTAGCCCTTTAAGCTAGATTGGTGTTAGTGGAATCATCTGGAAAGCTGAGCGATACAGGGTGATAGCCCCGTACACGACAACACCTTTATAGTGAAAACGAGTAGGACGGGACACGTGGTATCCTGTTTGAAGATGGGGGGACCATCCTCCAAGGCTAAATACTCCTGACTGACCGATAGTGAACCAGTACCGTGAGGGAAAGGCGAAAAGAACCTCTGTAAGAGGAGTGAAATAGAACCTGAAACCGTGTACGTACAAGCAGTGGGAGCCCACTTTGTTGGGTGACTGCGTACCTTTTGTATAATGGGTCAGCGACTTACATTCTGTAGCGAGGTTAACCGAATAGGGGAGCCGTAGGGAAACCGAGTCTTAACTGGGCGAATAGTTGCAGGGTGTAGACCCGAAACCGGGCGATCTAGCCATGAGCAGGTTGAAGATTGGGTAACACTAATTGGAGGACCGAACCCACTACTGTTGAAAAAGTAGGGGATGACTTGTGGCTTGGAGTGAAAGGCTAATCAAGCTCGGAGATATCTGGTTCTCCTCGAAAGCTATTTAGGTAGCGCCTCGAGCGAATACCACCGGGGGTAGAGCACTGTTTGGGCTAGGGGGTCATCCCGACTTACCAACCCCATGCAAACTCCGAATACCGGTGAGTACTACTCGGGAGACACACGGCGGGTGCTAACGTCCGTCGTGAAAAGGGAAACAACCCAGACCGCCAGCTAAGGTCCCAAAGTGATGATTAAGTGGAAAACGATGTGGGAAGGCATAGACAGCTAGGAGGTTGGCTTAGAAGCAGCCATCCTTTAAAGAAAGCGTAATAGCTCACTAGTCGAGTCGGCCTGCGCGGAAGATGTAACGGGGCTAAAATCATCCACCGAAGCTGCGGATTCATCCTATGGATGAGTGGTAGAGGAGCGTTCTGTAAGCCTGCGAAGGTGTGCCGGGAGGCATGCTGGAGGTATCAGAAGTGCGAATGCTGACATGAGTAACGATAAGGGGAGTGAAAAACTTCCCCGCCGAAAGACCAAGGGTTTCCTATCCCATGCTAATCAGGGTAGGGTGAGTCGGCCCCTAAGGCGAGGCTGAAAGGCGTAGTCGATGGGAAACGGGTTAATATTCCCGTACCGGCCAATACTGCGATGGGGGGACGGAGAAAGCTAGGCAAGCGCGGCGTTGGTAGTCCGCGTGAAAGTGTGTAGGTTGGGTGTTTAGGAAAATCCGGACGCCTAAGACTGAGACACGAGACGAGTCACTACGGTGACGAAGTTGCTGACGCTCTGCTTCCAGGAAAAGCCTCTAAGCTTCAGGTATTGGTGACCGTACCCTAAACCGACACAGGTGGTCAGGTAGAGCATACCAAGGCGCTTGAGAGAACTCGGCTGAAGGAACTAGGCAAAATAGTACCGTAACTTCGGGAGAAGGTACGCTCTTGTGTGTGAAGGACTTGCTCCGTAAGCACGTGAGAGTCGCAGTGACCAGCTGGCTGCAACTGTTTATTAAAAACACAGCACTCTGCAAACACGTAAGTGGACGTATAGGGTGTGACACCTGCCCGGTGCCGGAAGGTTAATTGATGGGGTTAGCGCAAGCGAAGCTCTTGATCGAAGCCCCGGTAAACGGCGGCCGTAACTATAACGGTCCTAAGGTAGCGAAATTCCTTGTCGGGTAAGTTCCGACCTGCACGAATGGTGTAATGATGGCCAGGCTGTCTCCAGCCGAGACTCAGTGAAATTGAAATTGCGGTGAAGATGCCGTATACCCGCGGCTAGACGGAAAGACCCCGTGAACCTTTACTATAGCTTGGCACTGAACATTGACCCTACATGTGTAGGATAGGTGGGAGGCTTTGAAGCTGGGACGCTAGTCCTGGTGGAGCCGTCCTTGAAATACCACCCTTGTATGTTTGATGTTCTAACGTAGGTCCCTGAATCGGGATTGCGGACAGTGTCTGGTGGGTAGTTTGACTGGGGCGGTCTCCTCCTAAAGCGTAACGGAGGAGCACGAAGGTTGGCTAAGTACGGTCGGACATCGTACGGTTAGTGTAATGGTAGAAGCCAGCTTAACTGCGAGACAGACACGTCGAGCAGGTACGAAAGTAGGTCATAGTGATCCGGTGGTTCTGTATGGAAGGGCCATCGCTCAACGGATAAAAGGTACTCCGGGGATAACAGGCTGATACCGCCCAAGAGTTCATATCGACGGCGGTGTTTGGCACCTCGATGTCGGCTCATCACATCCTGGGGCTGAAGTCGGTCCCAAGGGTATGGCTGTTCGCCATTTAAAGTGGTACGCGAGCTGGGTTTAGAACGTCGTGAGACAGTTCGGTCCCTATCTGCCGTGGGCGTTGGATAATTGAGTGGAGTTGCTCCTAGTACGAGAGGACCGGAGTGAACGAACCGCTGGTGTTCGGGTTGTCATGCCAATGGCACTGCCCGGTAGCTATGTTCGGAACGGATAACCGCTGAAAGCATCTAAGCGGGAAGCCGGCCACAAGATGAGTTATCCCTTACCCCCTGAGGGTACTAAAGGGTCGTTGGAGACCACAACGTTGATAGGTGAGGTGTGGAAGCGCTGCGAGGCGTTGAGCTAACTCATACTAATTGCCCGAGAGGCTTAACCATACAACGCCCAAGATGTTTTAAAGAAAGAATACAGTGTGCAAACAATCAGCTTGCTAA
>NZ_AKKU01000025.1 GCF_000272005.1 Alishewanella agri BL06
AACCCCCAACAACGGCTTATCACAGCGAACCATAGCTGCAGCTATATGACTGAACGATCACGCGTCGCTAAAACTTATATCATCGCCGACTCTGCTGCCAACAGCTGATACTGCTCTGCAGTCAGCTGTTGGCGATAGTGCAAACCATGCAGCCCCTGCAAACCACCGGTATGAAAAAACGCTACCCGCTTTACGTTCGCAAGCGCGCCTTTTGTTATAAGTTCTATTAGTAGGTGCAGAGCTTTACCGGTGTATACCGGCTCAGTGCTGATATTATATTCACGCTTTAACTGGCAGCAGAAAGCGATGAGGTCTGCCGATAGCTTGCCATAGCCTGATCTTGCCTGAGCAATAGACCAGTTATTGAATATCTCATCGGATGGCAGGCAGGCGTTGACGCGTTGTGGCAGAGAGCTATCTTTAACTACAGCTAACCCCAGACACCTAATTGTTGGATGTTGATGAATAATGCCAGCCAGAGTGCCACCACTGGCAGTGGCACAGCAGAGCAGATCGGCGGCGCCTGCTGGCGTCTGCTGCAGGGGTAAAGTGCGAACACCCCAGGCACCTGCCTGATCACTCCCTCCCTCAGGTACTATAAGATAATGCGGGTAAGATATTTTTAAACTATTCAGGAACTCCGTCTGCTGGTGTTGTCTATAGCTATCGCGGTTAAGTGCTTTAAGTTGCATCCCAAAAGCCTGACAGCGTTTTAAAGTAGGATTCTGTTGGTCAAGGTGGTCAGTTCTGACAATACCAATAGTAGGAAAGTTATAGTGATGTCCAGCTGCAGCTAACGCCGCCAAGTGGTTAGAAAAGGCGCCGCCGAAGCTCAGGATCCCTTGTCCGGGTTGACGCTGTTGTAATGCCGATTGCAGTTTTAACCACTTGTTACCCGCTATCTCGGCGACAGGTGCTTTTAACGAGCAAATCCAAATTTCCGGTGCTGGGTTTGAAACCATGCTAGCCGGCAGTAGTTGCCAGTGATATTCGGCTGACAGCTGTGTCGTCATGCAAAGTGACCAATAAATAACGCGTGGTGGCTATTATAACGTCATCGGTTTCACTGGTGCGGCAATTTCCATCTGTGGGGGCCAGTTTGTGCGGCGATTTTGTCAGTTACAACGGGTTCCTGCTTTATTTGGGAAAAATGTGACAAAAAGCTATTTTCTTGCCGGAGAGTTACTTAGAATAGCAATAATTCTGTATAAATTTATTTCTGCTGCCGCTACTTCAGCCTTGCAGCGGGATGTCGTTAAAAGGATCCACCTTCCCCATGTTTAATAAATTGCGCGGCATTTTTTCCAACGATCTGTCCATTGACCTTGGTACAGCTAATACCCTTATTTATGTCAAAGATCAGGGCATCGTTTTGAACGAGCCTTCGGTAGTTGCTATTCGTCAGGAGCGTGCTGGTGGCCCGAAAAGTGTTGCTGCTGTTGGCCATGCTGCTAAGCGGATGCTGGGGCGTACTCCTGGCAATATCAAAGCGATCCGGCCGATGAAAGACGGTGTTATCGCTGACTTCTACGTTACCGAAAAAATGTTACAACATTTTATCCGTCAGGCGCACAGCAACAGTTTCCTACGGCCAAGCCCGCGGGTACTAGTCTGTGTACCTTGTGGCTCCACTCAGGTTGAACGCCGGGCCATTCGTGAATCAGCCCAGGGGGCTGGTGCCCGTGAGGTGTATCTGATTGATGAACCAATGGCTGCCGCTATCGGTGCCGGCTTGCCAGTGTCGGAAGCAACAGGCTCTATGGTGGTGGATATCGGTGGTGGTACTACTGAGGTTGCCATTATCTCGTTAAACGGTGTGGTGTATTCATCTTCAGTGCGGATTGGTGGCGATAAGTTTGATGATGCTATTGTTAACTATATCCGTCGCAACTACGGCATCTTGATCGGTGAAGCCACTGCTGAGCGCATTAAAACAGAAATTGGCTCTGCCTACCCAAGTGATGATGTGTTGGAGATTGAAGTTCGTGGCCGCAACTTGGCAGAAGGGGTGCCACGCAGCTTTACGATGACCAGCAACGAGATTCTGGAAGCGTTGCAAGAACCGCTGGCGGGTATCGTCAGTGCAGTTATGGTGGCGCTGGAGCAATCACCGCCTGAGCTGGCATCAGATATTTCTGAGCGTGGTATGGTATTAACCGGTGGTGGTGCACTGCTACGTGATTTAGACCGCTTGTTAATGGAAGAAACTGGCATTCCGGTGGTGGTTGCTGATGATCCTTTAACCTGTGTGGCTCGCGGTGGTGGTAAGGCACTGGAAATGATCGACATGCACGGTGGTGATGTCTTCAGCTACGAGTAAAGAGGTTTCTCACTTTCTGAGACTTACATGAATGACTTTTTTGCACGCGGCCCGGCACTCGGGCTGCGTTTAGTTTTAGCGGTAGCCTGCAGTATCGGGCTGATGTTTGTTGACCGTTACACGGATAGTGCCACCCAAGTTCGCAGTTATCTGACCTCAGCGGTCAGCCCACTTTTTTACGCCGCCAGTTTACCGGAAAGTCTGATTTCCAGTGCTTCCGAACAATTGATGTCACAACAACAATTACTTACCGAAAACTCGGCATTGCGAGAACGGTTATTACAGCAAGATGCACAGTTGCAGTTACTAAATTTCCTGCAGCAGGAAAATAATAAGTTACGTGCCTTGCTGGGCTCTGCGCCCGTGGTAGAAGGGCAGCGGCTGATTGCAGAGGTTTTAGCCGTATACAGCCACCCATTCGCACATCAAGTGGTCTTAAACAAAGGCAGTAATGATGGCGTTAACGTACATCAACCTTTGATTGATGATAAAGGTGTTGTGGGGCAGATTGTTAGTGTTGGGCCCAGTAGTAGTCGGGCTTTACTGATTTCAGACAATACTCATGCCATTTCGTTGCGTGCCGAGCGTACCGGGATCCGTACGATCGCCGAGGGTATCGGGCAATGGGACCAGCTGCGGGTCATTCATTTACCTCTGAGTACGGATATCCGTGAGGGCGATCGTTTATTAACCTCCGGTTTAGATGGTCGTTTTCCGGAAGGCTATCCGGTAGCGGAAGTCACCCGGGTGTTTAAAGATGATAGCCAGCCTTTTATGAATGTGATGGCCAGACCCTATGCGAAGCTCGACCGGATCCGTCACGTGTTAATTTTGTTGCCAGGTAACCAGCTCACTGTTGAGCCGCCAGCGGAGGAGCCACTTTAATGCGTCCGGCTCAGGGGTTAGGTTTTATTTATCTTAGTTTGTTAGCGGCGTTATTACTGACGGTTATTCCGGTGCCCTACCAATTGACATTATTTCGCCCTGACTGGGCACTGTTAGTGGTGATGTACTGGACCCTAGCGTTACCAAGACGAGTAAATATTGGTACGGCCTTTGTCGTCGGTTTTTTAACCGATGTATTGGTAGGCACAGTGTTAGGTGTAAATGCGCTGGCCTTTTCGGTAGTTAGCTTTGTTGTAGGGGTGAACTATCTAAAAATAAGGAATTTCGCAGTAATTCAGCAAGCGCTTTTAGTCGGTTTGTTATTAGCGCTATATCAGTTACTGGTATTCTGGCTGAGTCACTTTTTAACCGGGGTCAATTTCCGGCCCGCTTATTTGTGGCCGGTGGTGATCGGGATGTTAGTCTGGCCCTGGTTATTCTGGCTGTTACGCCGTTATCGTCGTCAACTTAAGATCCAATAATGTATCCGAAAATTGCGCTTGCCTCAGCGTCACCGAGGCGTAGGGAGTTGTTGACGCAAATTGGCGTTAACTTTGAATTAGTTAGTCCACAGATTGACGAAAGTGTGATCTCTGGTGAGACGCCTGCGGCCTATGTTAGCCGGCTGGCATTGGCAAAGGCGCGCGCTGGTGCTGTTGCGATAGCCGGACGTTTGCCGGTGCTTGGTGCGGATACCACTGTCGTGCTGGAGCAGCACATTCTGGGTAAACCGGAATCTAAAAGTCACTTTCTGCAGATGCTGAGCCAGCTCAGCGGGCGTAGCCACCAGGTATTCACGGCAGTCGCTGTTGTTAGCGGTGAGCACCAATTACAGGCACTAAGTTGTACCGAGGTTTGGTTCAGGAATATCTCTGCTGCTGAATTGGATGCATACTGGCAGAGCGGCGAGCCTGCAGATAAGGCGGGCGGTTATGGTATTCAGGGGCAGGCTGCCCGTTTTGTTGAGCGGATTAACGGCAGTTACACTGGCGTGGTAGGTTTACCACTGTGTGAGACTGATCGCCTGTTACAGCAACTGCAGGAGCTAGGATGAGTGCTGAACTATTAATTAATGTCACCCCGACCGAAACCCGTGTCGCTTTAATTGAGAACGGGGTTTTACAGGAGTTGCATATTGAGCGTCAGGCTCGACGGGGTTTAGTAGGCAATATTTATGTCGGTAAAGTCAGCCGGGTATTACCGGGAATGCAGGCTGCCTTTGTCGATATTGGTTTAGATAAAGCAGCCTTTTTGCACGCGTCAGATATAGTGCAACACAATGAAGCCAGCGAATTAGATACTAAGCCGGCCGTCAGTAAAGATATTCGGGTGTTGGTTCGTGAAGGGCAGTACTTACTGGTACAGGTGGTAAAAGACCCCCTTGGCACTAAGGGAGCCCGACTCACTACTGACATTACCTTGCCGTCACGCTACCTGGTGTTTATGCCAGACAGTGCGCATGTTGGTGTTTCGCAGCGGCTGGAGTCCGAAGCAGAGCGGCAACGCTTAAAAGATATTGTGAGCAATTGCGTCGACGATTGTGGCGGCTTTATTGTGCGCACGGCTGCAGAGGGCGCGGCTGAAGACGAGTTGGTACAAGACGCCAAATTTCTAAAAAAACTCTGGAGTAAGATCCTAAAACGGAAAAAAAATACCCGGAAAGAAGGGGTGGTTTACGAGGATCTGAGTCTGAGTTACCGTATTTTGCGGGACTTTGTCGGCACTGAGCTAGAGCGGGTAAGGGTCGACTCGAAACTGACCTTTCAGCAGCTTACCGCCTTTTGTGAAGAATTTATGCCGCAGATTATTCCATTACTGGAGTATTACCCTGGCGAGCGGCCGATTTTCGATTTATTTGACGTTGAGAACGAGATCCAGCGCGCATTGGAGCGCAAGGTGCCGCTAAAGAGTGGTGGCTATCTGATGATTGATCAGACCGAAGCGATGACCACAATCGATGTCAATACCGGTGCTTTCGTTGGCCATCGCAATCTGGACGAGACCATTTTCAACACCAATACCGAAGCCACCCAGGCGATTGCCCGTCAGCTACGCCTGCGTAATCTCGGTGGTATTATCATTATCGATTTTATCGATATGCAAAATGACGAACATAAAAGACGGGTGTTCCATAGTCTGGAACTGGCATTGGCCCGTGATCGTGCGAAAACCAACATTCACGGCTTCTCAGCCTTGGGTCTGGTTGAAATGACCCGGAAAAGAACCCGCGAAAGTCTGGAACATATCCTATGCTCAGAGTGTCCAGTATGTAAGGGGCGCGGTTCGCTGAAAACCGTTGAAACCGTTTGTTTTGAAATCTTGCGGGAAATCGTCCGGGTAAACCGTGCCTATTCTGCAGATAAATTTGTCGTGTATGTCTCGCCGGTAGTTCGTGATGCCCTAACGACAGATGAGTTCCACAGCCTGGCAGAATTGCAGGTGTTTATTGGTAAACAAATCAGTATTCAGTCGGAGCCCATGTATACGCAGGAACAGTTCGACGTGGTAATGATGTAGTGCAGCAAGTAAAACGGGTTTGCTTTTACTGTTTGCATAAAGTTTGGGTTGCGCTGGCACTTTGCTTAGTGTTGCTGGCAACGGTAATCTCAGTATTACGCCTGGCCTTACCTTATGCGGACAGTTACAAACAGCAAATTGAGCAGGTACTTAGCAACCAGCTAGGTGCTACGGTTGCGATCGGCCAGATCAGTGCTGGATGGCGGGGTAGCGGACCGGCCCTGTTACTGCAACAGCTTGAACTGGGTGACCCGCAACAACCCGTCCTGACTATCGCTCAAACATCATTACATCTCGATTTCTGGCAAACCTTATTGCAACGCACCATCACGGCGGAGCAAATCGAGTTACAGGGCTTGCGCTATCAGCTCAATGCCGACCAACTGTTAGGCCAGCAACCCTCTGCGGCTAGCAACGAATTAACACTCCCGGCACTGGAACAATTGTTTTTCCGGCAACTAAAAGATTTTACCGTTATCGACAGTCAGCTGGTGCTGATCAGTGCCGAGCACCCGGAGCAGGAGATACAGATCCACCGCCTGAACTGGCGAAATGTGGGTGAACGTCACCAGGGGCATGGCGAGTTATCCATTGCCGGAGTTACAGCCAATACCATCAGTTTTATTCTCGATTTTCAGGGGCCAGATCTTCAGCAAGCACAAGGGCAACTCTATTTAGAGAGCGCAGAGCTGGACGTACTGCCCTGGTTTGTGCAATTCCTGCCACAAAGTAGCCGGTTACAGAAAGCTGCCCTTAACTTCCGGGCCTGGGCGGGTTTAAGCGGTGGCCAGTTCACCTATCTGCAATTAGAGCTGGCCGAAAATAGTCTGTACTGGCAGCGTGAGGCCGTGCAACATAGTTTGAAACTCGGCCCTGGACAATTACTCTGGACGCCCAACAGCAACGGCTGGCAGCTATTATCTACTGAACTCACGCTGGCTGATGCATTAACACAATGGCCAGGGCTGACATTGCAACTAAGTCGTGCCGATGAGCAGTATCTGGCAACCCTGAGCGATTTTCAGTTAGACGCGCTACAGCCACTCGCTCAGTTGCTGGCGGAAGACAGTGAAAAACTAGAAGCCATATTGGCGTACCAACCGACGGGATATTTACAACAATTACAACTTCGCGTCCGGCAGGAGCAATGGCAACTAACGGGTACGGTGGAGGCGCTCAGTACTGTTGCAGTTGGTGATGTGCCCGGATTAAAGCAGTTACAGGGGCAGTTGGCGGCGACCGAGCACCTGATCTGGCTGCGGCTAAATGGTGAGCAACAAAGTTTAGACTGGGACGGACTGTTCCCGACGCCGTGGGATTACCAACAGCTGGTAGCAGAGCTCAGGTTAGTGCCCACGACAGCGGGCTGGCAGATCCAGATCCCTGAATTTCAATTGCAACTGAGCGATTTCGAGCTGGCAGCCGAAGCCAGTATCACCCTCGGAGAGCGACCAGAGCTCGCCCTGTTGGCACAGTTAACCGGTCTGGATGCTGCAAAGGCCAGTCAGTATTTTCCACAGCGTTATATGCCTGAGAAAACACGGGATTATCTGAGTGTAGCGATAGAAGGCGGTCAGCTACAGCAGGCAACAGTGCTGTGGCAAGGTGCTTTTGCTGATTATCCGTTTAGTGATGCGACGGGCCATTTTCAGGTGTACGCCGGTTTAAACGGCGCAACCTTTCGCTTTGCTCCAGACTGGCCGGCATTAACTGAGTTACAGGCTGCACTGTGGTTTGATAATGCCGCCATGCTAATTGAAGGTCAGCAGGGCTATCTGGGGTTATTGCCCCTGACTGACCCGGTACAAGCCAGTATTGTCGATTTGCGACGTGCCACTCAACTTGATATCCGGCTCAATACGGAGCTTGATACCGCTGCGTTAACAGAGTTGATGTTGGCGTCTTCGCTACAAAATAGTTTAGGTAAAACCTTGCAACATCTCGGGCTGGCAGGTCCGGTGCGCGGTGATTTGTTATTAGAGATTGGACTTACCGAACCTGGTGTGGTGGCATCCGGCAGCGCTGACCTACTCAATGTACAGGCAAACCTGCAGGCACCTGCGATTCAGCTTGATGGCTTAACCGGGCGGGTGAACTTTCGCAACGAAGTGTTAGCCGGCGAAGCCTTACAATTTCGCTATTTGGGTTTGCCGGCCAGCGGCAGTTTTAACGGTGCGATGCAGGACCTTGGTTATCAAATTGAGCTGACGTTACAAGGGCAGGCCTTGGCCGAAGATTTGCAATTATTGCTAGTTACCGATAATGAAGACTTACTCGCCGGAGCCGCCGACTGGCAACTAAAGTTAGCATTAAACCTACCCGAGCAGGGTTTTACTTATCAGGCAACCTTAGATGCCGATCTCAGTGCACTGGCTTTACAATTACCCATTCCCTATCAAAAAAGTGTCGGGCAGCGCGCGTTGCTGCATTTGGTGGCCAATGGTAATACCGAACAAAGCTTTGTGGCGCTAAGTTATCCGCAGCTATTGGATTTTCAGGCGCAATTATCGCATAGCAGTGGCCGCATAGAGCGGGCCCAATTAATGCTGGGGCCGGATAAAGCCAGCCTGACACAAACGGGTTTTACGGTAGAGGTTGATTTAGCGTCTGCCGAATTAACCAGTTGGTTTAGTCTGTTGCAGCCGCTGCTCAGCAAGGCGGCAACTGAACCAGGATGGTTACCACCCTTGCAACGGGTGCGGGGGCAGATCCAGCAAATCCGGTTACCCGCTGAGCTTGAGCTAACGAATACCGTATTTGACCTGACACCAACGGCCGATGCCTGGCAGTTACAGTTAAATGGCGCTGAAATTGCCAGCCGCTGGCAATTTTTCCATGATTGGCAAGCCAAAGGTTTAACCGCCGAGCTGGACTACCTGCATTTAGTGTTGCCACAGCCGCTGCTTGCAGCAGACAGTGCTGCGGTGGAAACCACACCCGCACCCGAGCCGGAACGTCAGGCTCAGCAATGGCTAACGGAAATGGTGCCGTTGCAACTACGGTGTAAAGATTGTGCCGTTGGGCCTTATCGCTTTGGTAATGTAACGCTTAAAGCCGCAGGTACAGGTGAGCGTTGGCAGCTAACTGAGCTGCAAACCGACTACAAGGGTAATAAATTTAATCTAACAGGGAACTGGCAACCGGATGCGGAGTTAGGACTCAGTCAGTTTAGTGGTAACTTCGTCAGCCCTAATCTCGGCGCCTTATTAACGGAATATGGCTTAAGTAGTGCGATTAGCGGCAGTCGTAGCGAGCTTGATTTTACATTGCACTGGCAGGGTGCGCCGCAGCAGTTCGCGATGAAGGCGCTGAACGGCAAGGTGCAATTTGCCTTGGGTGAAGGCTCACTGACTGAAGTCAGCGATCAGGGCGCCCGGTTATTCTCAATCTTCAGTTTAAACTCACTTGTTCGCAAACTCCGGCTGGATTTTCGCGATGTGTTTGCGAAAGGCTTTTTTTATAACCGGATGAGCGGAAATCTCAGCTTGCAGCAAGGTGTAGCGCAAACCAGCGATTTCAGTATCGATGGTGTGCCTGGCAATATGCAGCTGCAGGGGTATGCCGACCTGGTAAAGCGTGAGATGGATTATCAGGTATCATTTTCTCCGAAGGTCACCTCCAGTTTACCGGTAATCATCGCCTGGATGGTTAATCCGGCAACTGGCCTGGCTGCGCTGGCGCTGGATGAGGTGTTTCAATCGGCTGAAGTGATTTCCCGGATTAACTTTACGGTCACGGGCAGTTTTGATAAGCCGGTGGTGACCGAGGTAAACCGTCACAGCACCGAAGTGCCGGTGCCGGTAAGAATTGCCCAACCTGAGATCCGCAATGATGACAGCCGCCAACCTCTGCTCAACTGATACTGCGGACAGTCGCTGGCGATTGTCCGCATTACAATTAACCAGTCAGCCTGAGCCTGAGCGTAACTTCGCTCAGGTAGCACAGTTGTTGGCCACCTTACCCAAGGCCGCGCAGCATCTGGTGGTATTGCCTGAATGCTTTGCGGTGTTTGGCGGTGGTGAAACTTTACAACGGCAATATCAGGCGCCGCTGGGAGCAGGGCAACTACAACAAAAAACCGCAGCATTGGCAAAGACGTATCAGGTCTACGTACTGGCGGGAAGTATGCCTACGGCCAGCCCTGATCCACAGCGTTTTTACGCCAGCAGCGTTTTATTTGGCCCGGATGGCCGTATTTTGGCTGATTACCAGAAGTTACACTTATTTGATGTGGCGGTAGCCGATAGCACTGGCAGCTATCGTGAATCCGTTAGCACTATGCCGGGCAATAAAGTGACATTAAGCCAGCAGGGCAGTCTGAAACTCGGTATGACGATATGTTATGATGTGCGCTTTCCGGGACTGGCTCAGCAACTGGCAATGTTAGGCATGAATGTACTGGCGGTGCCCGCGGCTTTTACCCGGCCTACCGGCGCTGCACACTGGCATACGTTGTTACGGGCCAGAGCGATTGAAAACCAGTGCTTTGTCGTCGCTCCCGCGCAAACCGGTATTCATGCTAATGGCCGGGAAACCTATGGTCATAGCCTGATTATCAACCCCTGGGGCGAAGTGCTGGCCGATGCTGGCACTGAGGTGGGCGCGATCAGTATCGAAGTTGACCTGGCAGAATGTCCGCAACTGGCCAGCAAAATGCCGGTAAAACTTCATAACCGTTTTAAAAGTGAGCTGAAACCATGAATGTCGTAGAACAAAATCTGATTAATGCTTCTGAGCTAAGCGCCCGCGATCTCGAGCAGACGCTGGGCTTTTTGTTTGCGCATCAGCTCGATTATGCCGACCTTTACTTCCAATCCAGTGTGCATGAGTCCTGGGTGTTGGAAGATGGCCTGGTAAAAGACGGCTCTTTTAATATTGAACGCGGTGTTGGCGTGCGCGCCATTAGCGGTGAAAAAACCGGTTTTGCCTATGCTGATAGCATCAACCGTGATGCATTAATGCAAGCCGCTGGTGCCGCCCGCGGTATCGCGGCACAGGGTCAACAGGGCAGCGTAAAAGCTTTTAGCAAAAGTGGTAACAGCAATATTTATCTGCCTTGCGAGCCGCTGCAAAGTTTAACGAATACCGAAAAAGTGGCGTTACTACATCAGATTGAAGCCTATATTCGTAGCCTGGATAGCCGGGCCGAACAGGTGATGGTTAGCTTGACCGGTGTGTATGAAGAAGTTTTGGTGGCGGCCAGTGATGGTACCTTTGCTACTGATATCCGGCCATTGGTACGGCTAAACTGTTCGGTATTACTGGTACAGGATGGCCGGCGTGAACGTGGCAGCGCCGGTGGCGGTGCCCGCACTGATTATTATTACTTCAGTGAAGAGACCGATGGTCAGCCACGCTGGCAGCAATATGCCCGTGAAGCGGTGCGGATGGCGCAGGTGAATTTGACTGCTATCGATGCCCCTGCCGGCACCATGCCGGTAGTATTAGGGGCGGGTTGGCCCGGTGTGTTACTGCATGAAGCGGTCGGCCATGGTCTGGAAGGCGATTTTAACCGCAAAGGTTCTTCCACATTCAGTGGTCGGATTGGTCAGCAGGTTGCCTCGAAACACTGTACTATCGTTGACGATGGTACCTTAACGGGTCGCCGTGGCTCGCTGAATATCGACGATGAAGGTACACCAAGCGCATACAACGTGCTAATCGAAAACGGCATCCTCAAAGGTTATATTCAGGATAAACACAATGCGATGCTAATGGGCGTAGCACCGACTGGTAACGGCCGGCGTGAGTCCTTTGCACATCTGCCGATGCCACGGATGACTAACACCTATATGCTGGGTGGTGACTATGCGCCGGAAGAAATCATCGCCAGCGTGAAAAAAGGCATTTATGCCCCGAATTTTGGCGGTGGTCAGGTGGATATTACCTCCGGCAAGTTTGTGTTCTCGGCGTCAGAAGCCTATCTGATTGAAGATGGCAAGATTACCACGCCAATTAAAGGCGCTACCTTAATTGGTAATGGCCCGGAAGCGATGCAGCAGGTATCGATGGTGGGTAATGATATGAGGCTAGACAGCGGAGTCGGCGTCTGTGGCAAGCAAGGCCAGAGTGTGCCGGTAGGGGTTGGTCAGCCGACGCTGAAGCTGGATGCCATGACCGTTGGCGGTACCCAGTAAATATTAATTATAAGATCAGATCTTTGGCCAGCCCGCCGCTGGCCTGTTACTCTACAGCAGGAAATTAACATGGCAGCATTTGGAACCGTTTTTACCCCCGATATGATGTTGGCAGAATTTGCCAATAACCAGTGGAGCGAACCGGCATTAGTACCGGTTAACAGCATTAGCCTGCATCCCGGCGCCCATGTGCTGCACTATGCCAGCACTTGCTTTGAGGGCTTAAAGGCGTTTCGCCATGCCGACGGCTCGGTGCACATTTTCCGGATGGACCGTAATATCGCCCGCTTACAGCAAAGCAGTGCTTTGTTGGCGCTACCGGCTTTTGATGGTGCGATGCTGCGCCAGATGATCCTGGATATTGTTAAACGCTATGCTGCCGATGTACCTAATCCTCCTGGCTCGATGTATATCCGGCCAACCCATATCGGTACTGAGCCCTCTATTGGTAAGGCGGCGGCGCCAAGTTTAAATTCAATGCTGTATGTTCTGTTGTCGCCGGTTGGCGATTACTTTGCCGGTGGCGCTAGACCACTGCGGCTGTTACTGGAAGACAATGCACGCTGCGCGCCGCATATGGGGATGGTAAAAAGTGGCGGTAACTATGCCAGCGCACTGCAACCTATTATGAAAGCCCGGGCAGCGGTGCAGGCCGATCAGGTCCTGTTCTGCCCGAATGGTGATGTGCAGGAGACCGGCGCCGCCAACTTCCTGCTCATCGATGGCAACGAAATTATCACTAAGGCGCTGGATGCCAGCTTCCTGCATGGTATTACCCGTGACTCGATTTTAACCCTGGCGCGTGACCGCGGTATGAAGGTATCAGAACGTGAGCTAACCGTGGATGAGTTGCTGGAGCGGGCGGTAAAACCGGGTGCTGAAGCGGCGTTATCGGGCACTGCTGCGGTATTAACACCGGTTGGTACCTTAATTCACAATGGTCAGGAATATGCGGTTGGTGGTGGCCAGACTGGCAATACTACAGCCAGCTTACGCCAGGCACTGAATGATATTCAGTGGGGTAAGGCGGCAGATCCGCATGGCTGGTTAACCAAAGTTTGTTAACTGCATCGCGCAACATCAGTAAATAAATCAGGCCGCATTTCGCGGCCTGATTATTCTGAGCAAGTGATAAAGGATTGCTTAGTCCTGAATAATAAAAGGTTTAATTAGCTGAAACAGCTCACGGTAAGATTTCGGTGGCTGCTGCTTCTCCTGCTCTTTCTTGGCATTACGGATCAGCTGGCGCAGTTGCTGTACGTCAACCTCAGGATATTCGGCGATAAATGCGGTTACCGCATCGGCTTCTGCTAACAGGCGGTCACGCCAGGTCTCCACTTTGTGGAACTGCCGGGTCGCAGCCTGATTGGTATTACGGATAATCGCCAGCGCCTGTTCGATTGGCTCTAATTCATCTTCACGTTCCCGCATCAGGCGACCAATAAACTGAATATGGCGGCGCAATGCTTCGCGCTTTTTAGCCAGCTTGTCGGCCAGCTCTAACGCATCTTTTAATTCGTCATCCAGCGGGATCTTGGCACGAGCTGCCGGGCTTAAGGCAATCAGCTCTTCCCCCAAGGCCTGCAAGGCGTGCATCTCACGTTTGATCTGGCTTTTACTGATGTGATCTGGCTGCTCCAGCCATTTACTGTCACCGTATTTAAATTCTGTATCTGTCATGCTGTGGCTTCTTTATCACTGGTCTGCCTCTAGTATATCACTAAATAGCGGATCGCGGGCAGCGGCCAGAAGCGGACTATGATAAGCTAGGCGCATCACGTTAGAAGGTTCGAATACTATGCAGCAAACCGCTATTCAGCAGGAAATCGCCGAAGTTAAACAAGCTGTCAGCCAGGTGCTGGCGCATGCTAAGCAATTAGGCGCCAGTAGCGCCGAAGCCTCAATGAGCCGTACTCGAGGCTTAAGTGTTGAAACCCGCCATGGCGAGGTGGAAACGGTTGAGTTTAATCAGGACGGTGGTTTAGGGATCAGTTTATATTTCGGCCAGCGCAAAGGCTCGGCCTCGACTGCAGATCTAAGCCCGCAAGCGTTAAAGCGCACCGTTGAGGCGGCTGCAGATATTGCCCGTTATACCTCGGAAGATCCGCATGCCGGTGTCGCAGAAGCCAGCTGGCTGGAGTTTAACCCGCCACAGCTAGATTTATATTACCCGGACAGTATCGGCACCGAAAAGGCCATCGCACTCTGTGCTGCCGCAGAAGAAGCGGCTTTTGCAGAAGATAGCCGCATTACTAATTCTGAAGGCGCGTCGTTTTCAACCCATCAGGGTTTAAAGGTGTATGGCAATAGCCATGGCCAACTAGTTGGTTATCCCAGCTCGCGCCACAGTTTTAGCTGTGTGGTAATCGGCGAAGCCGGTGATGATATGCAGCGCGACTACAGCTACACCGTGGCACGTCGCTATGCCGATTTGCTTGACCCACGGCAAATTGGCCGCGAAGCCGCCCGCGAAACGGTATCCCGGCTACAGCCACGCAAAATTCCAACCCAGAAAGTGCCGGTATTATTCCGTGCAGATATTGCCAGCTCCTTGTTCGGACATCTGGTATCTGCAATCAGCGGCGGCAGTATTTATCGTAAATCGAGCTTTTTACTGGATACAGTGGGCCAGCAAATTATGGCGCCTGGGCTGACGATTCTGGAAAAGCCACATTTGGATCTGGCTTTAGCGTCGAGCCCCTTTGACAGCGAAGGCGTAAAAACCCGCGATCTAACGGTGATTGAACAGGGCGTGTTAACCACCTATCTGACCACCAGCTACTCGGCGCGTAAATTAGGCATGGCCAGTACCGGTCATGCCGGCGGTATTCATAACTGGTTAGTGCAGCACGGCAATGACGATTTAGCCGCACTATGCCGGCAAATGGGTAAGGGCTTACTGGTAACAGAGTTAATGGGCCAGGGTGTCAATACCGTCACCGGCGACTATTCTCGTGGTGCCAGTGGTTTCTGGGTAGAGCATGGCGAAATTCAGTTCCCGGTTGCCGAAGTCACCATTGCCGGTAATTTAAAAGATATCTTTATGAATATCGTGGCCATTGGTAATGATGTTGATCGGCGTGGCGGGGTACAAACCGGCTCAGTACTGGTCAGTCAAATGCAGGTTGCCGGTGATTAACGGCTAACCCAATAAAAAAAGCCTCATGCGAGGCTTTTTTTTATTGCTGTTAAACCGCAGCGCTGTGCTGCGGTTTAATGGCGCAATTAATCAATCTTGGTTTTCAGACCACGACGGATTAACAGCGCATCAGTGGTAGGTTCCTGACCACGGAAGGCTTTGTAAGACTCCATGGTTGGACGTGAGTTACCCACTGACAGAATGTTTTTGCGGTAATGATCACCGTTCTCACGGGTTAAACCACCATTCTTCTGCACATGGGCAAAAGCATCAGCCGCCAGAATTTCACTCCACATATAGGCATAGTAACCGGCAGAGTAACCGCCACCCATAGAGTGAGAGAAGAAATTCGACTTATAGCGCGGTGGTACTGCAGCCAAATCTACACCGTGTTTTTTCAGTGCTGCGGCTTCAAACTCTTGTGGATTTTGCAGCGGTGCGTCAGCACCCAGCGTATGCCATTCCATATCCAATAGGGCAGCAGAGATATACTCTAACGTATCGAAGCCCTGGTTAAAGCTGCGTGAACGCATGACTTTATCCAGCAGATCGCCAGGGATTGGCTCACCGGTTTGGTAATGCTTCGCATAGTTAGCCAGAATCTCCGGATGCTGCGCCCAGTCTTCTTCGAAGGTAGACGGGAACTCAACGAAATCGCGTGATACCGCAGTCATCGCCAGTGACGGATACTTCACGCTGGAGAACATACCGTGTACACCATGGCCCAGCTCGTGGAAGATGGTAGTGGTATGGTCATAGCTGATCAGGGTTGGCTCACCGTCCGGCGCTTTTGGAATGTTCATCACGTTAACCACAACCGGCTTCTGGCCGGTCAGGTGTGATTGACCCACGAACGAGCTCATCCAGGCGCCACCACGTTTGCCTTCACGGGCAAAGTAGTCAGCATAGAACAGCGCAATGCTGGTGCCGTCGGCATCAAACACTTCATACACTTCTACATCCGGGTGATACACCGGTAAATCCGGACGCGGCTCAAAACGCACGCCATAGAAACGGTTCAGGTAATAGAAGGCGCCGTCTTTTAAGACGCGGTTAAACTCGAAGTACTTTTTAACTTCGTTCTCGTCCAGGTCATATTTGGCCTGACGTACGAACTCGGCATAGTATTCCCAATCCCATGGCTGAACGTCAAAATCACCGCCTTTTTCGCGGATCATCGCCTGAATCGCTTCTTGCTCTTTCAGGGTGTTTTCAACCACTGCTGGTACCATTGAGCCTAACATGTCAAACACCGCTTTCGGGTTCTGTGCCATGTTATTTTCCAGCGTATAGGCCGCCCAGTTGTCGTAACCTAACAGCTTGGCGCGCTCAGCACGCAGTTGTGCTAAACGGGAAACGATTTCAGTATTATTAAACTCACCGGATTGTGCGCGGTTAGCCGAAGCTTCCCACACCCGCTGCCGTACTTCACGGTTATTCAGCGAAGTTAAAATCGGCTGGCGCGTGGTATTGGTGATGCTCAGCAGATATTTGCCTTCCAGACCGCGCTCTTTGGCGGCATTGGCGGCCGAGATAATTTGTGCCGGTGATAAGCCGTCCAGCTCTTCAACCGTATCGACAACGACTGCAATATTACGGGTTTCGGCTAACAGGTTTTGCGAGAACTGGTTGGTCAGCTTTGAGTGTTCTTCGTTCAGCGCACGAATGGCGGTTTTCTGCTCGTCATTCAGCTTGGCGCCTGAGCGGACAAAACGCTCGTAGTACACTTCGACTAAACGCAGCGATTCTGCATCCAGACCCAGATCATTGCGGGCATTGTAAACACTTTCAACCCGGGCAAATAAAGTTGGGTTCAGGTTGATATTGTCAGAGTGTGCAGCCATTTTCGGCGCCAGTTCACTTTGAATTTGGCGGCGTTGTTCGTTGCTGTCGGTACCGGTCAGGTTGTAGAACACCCGGGATACGCGAGTTAACAGCTCACCGCTTTTCTCCATTGCCACAAAAGTATTTTCAAAGGTGGCTGGCTCTGGGTTGTTGGCAATGGCTTCAATTTCCGCCATATGCTGTTTCATACCTTCTTCAAACGCCGGTAAGAAATGGTCATCTTTAATTTCAGCGAAATTTGGCGCTTCAAATGGCAGAGTGCTTTTCTTGAAGAATGGGTTAGTCACTGTCACTTCCGCAGTCGCTGCTGGTGCAGCCTGATTAGCTTGTTGGGTTGGGGCGGTATTGTCAGAGCAGGCGCTGAGTGACAGCACTGCACCAACGGCCGTAGCGAGTAGAGTTTTACGCATTTCACATCTCCGTGGATAGGTCGGCTGGTTTTTGTTTTAGTCGGGCCGCGTGGCGGCGGGTTACAAAGCCACAGTATGCACAAAAAACAGCAGTAACACTGGTCTTTGCAACCAAGTGCCAACAAATTAAGACAAAAGCCAGCGTAGTGCAAACTTTTGGCGCGAAATTCGCTTTTTAGATACTGGCAGCGGGGAGTTTTACGTAAAAACAGCTACCGTTTGGCAGACGTTGATAGCCAATCTCACCCTGCATTTTCTCAGTTAGCTCTTTACTGATTGCCAGACCTAAACCGGTACCACCCTGAGCGCGGCTACTTTGGTTGTCGGCCTGCGCAAAACGTTGAAACAGCATTGGCTCAAAAGCGGCAGGTACGCCTTTGCCTTCATCAATAACCTGTAGCAGCACCTGTTGCGGTAAACGCTGTAATCTTATAGTGACAGTACTATTCTTGTCGGAGAACTTCAGCGCGTTCGATAGTAAATTACTGCACACCTGGCGTAAGCGTACCTCGTCGGCAATAACCAGATAGGGCGGGGTAGTCTCGGCTTCCAGAGTAATAGCCCGCTGTTGGCTGGTACTCAGCTGCAAAATAAGCGGCTGAACAACTACTGATAAATCCACTACCTCACGCTTAAATGCCATTTTGCCACTGCTTAACTTTTCAAAATCCAGCAGATCATTTACTAACTGATGCAGTTGGCGGCAATTTTGCTGCGCAATGTGCAGCATTTTTAATTGCTGCTCGGTTAAGGGACCTAACACTGAATTCATCGCCAGTCCCAGGGCACCATTAATTGCCGTTAGCGGCGTGCGGAGTTCGTGACTGACCGTCGCCACAAAATCATTTTGCAAACGCTCAGTGCGCTTGCGGGCGGTAATATCACGCAACACAAAGAGCTTATAAAGATTCTGTTGCGGCAGCGGGGTATGAAACAGCAGTAATTCGAATGGGTGGCCGTCGGCACGCTGGCCCTGGCACTCGTATTCAACCGGACCATCTGTGGTCGTATCGAAATGTTGTTCTATATTTTCGCTGCTACTAAGAAGTGTACGCCAGTGCTGCCCCACTAACGCCGGGGGGGTGTAACCAAAGATCCGGTAACAGGCATGATTCGCCGTTTGAATAATGCCTTGCTGATCAATAGTGATGATACCGTCCAGTACATTATCGTGGATACTACGTAACCGTTGTTCGCTTTCAGTTAAGGCGCTACGGCTCTGCTGCAGGCGATAGACCGTTGCAAGTAACCGGCTGAGCAGGTAAAGAAACAGCAAAACGGTACTGTACAGGCTAAGTCTGAGTAATAGTAAACGGGAACCGGGAATACCAGCCTCGCGGATCGCCATTTGCCATTCAGCTCCCCGAATCGCCATATTCAGGGTGAGATGGCGCTCTGAGAAAATCCGGTTATCGCCAAAAAAGCTGACGGCGGGTTCACCCGAGGTACTGACTTCACGTAGTGCGATATC
This sequence comes from Alishewanella agri BL06, assembly GCF_000272005.1. GTDB lineage: Bacteria > Pseudomonadota > Gammaproteobacteria > Enterobacterales > Alteromonadaceae > Alishewanella > Alishewanella agri. The sequence continues at coordinate 18,725 of NZ_AKKU01000025.1, forward strand.
AAGATCCAGCTCGGCGGCTGTGCTGGTCAAAAGTTGCCAGATTTGCTCAATATTAACGACGGTACTTACAATGCCCCAGTAGCTGTCATCTTCCAGAAAGATCGGATAACGATAGATAAAAGCACGCCCACCTTGCACCAGTTCAATCGGGCCGCTGAGCCTGGCCTCACGTTTTGCTATCATCGCTTCAATCGCAGGCCATTGTGCCGGCAGATCCGGATAATAGAGGTTTAGCGCCTGTTCGTTGCCCTGTTCGGGATAGATGTAACTAATCCGGTTCGCCGGGGCGATACCAATATTGCGGATATGCGGAGATTGCCGGACCAGGCCAGCCAGCAGCATCTTAAGTTCATTGGCTTCCAGCTGCCCATGCTTGGCACTAAGGTAGCTGGCCAGGCTGGCAGTTAAGTACAGCGGAATATTTAACTCTTTTTCCAGCCGTACCCGAAGCTGGTCACCGGCGGTAAGTTGCTGCTGCAGAGTGGCGTTGCGCAGCCGCTGTTGCTCATTGTGCAGAATCGTTTCTACCCCGATAACCAGCAACAGGCCCAGCAGAAACAGCAGTAGTCGTTGTCGTTTGCCGAGCGCAAAATTTGGAAAAGGCATAACAAAAGACTCTCAGCAAAAAGTAACAACAGCTCAGATTATAAGCATTAGCGACAAGATTAAAAAGCCAGGTTGACTGTTCGCCTAAAAAAGCGACAGAGATACAATAGACTTACGCCGCAAGCCTGTCTATAATGCGCGCTCTGGATGCACCCGTAGCTCAGCTGGATAGAGCGCTGCCCTCCGGAGGCAGAGGTCAGAGGTTCGAATCCTCTCGGGTGCGCCATATAAATCAACCACTTAGAGCAATCTCAAGTGGTTTTTTTATGTCCGGTGACCAAACGGTGACCATTCTGTGACCAACACTATTTTCCCAAATTTAAAAAATCTGATTTTTCGACCTCTGCTCTAAATTCACTGTAGCAAAAAAATTAATGGACAAGCTAAAGCTTTTAAAACGTATGGTGTTTCACTTCATCCAAGTTTATCGCCCTCAATCTGCGGTTGCTTTAGGTTCGTTTTGAATTTGGCCAGAATCAGTTTTAGTACCTGCTTTTCCGTTTCATTGATTTTGCAGTATAGATAACATTATCCGACAAAAAACTGCCTGAAAAGCATACACTGAGCACCTGCACAGTATGGCGTGAAATAACAGACAGCCTAAGATGGTGGCACACGGATGACATGTCATTAATCATGACACTTTATGGATGAGGTGGAAGGTGCTACTCGCAAGGACAGGGATAAATTGGCAGGGATGCCTGATAGTTTCATAAGTTTGTTAAGCCTCAGTTCGAACAAAAGGAATAGCGGTGTCATCAGGAAACGCATATCAGTCAATTACTGAGTTAGCAGGTTTAACACTGTTTAAGCGCTTTGAAGGCGGTGCAGTTTATACTCAAGAGCATAGCGGCAAATACAATGTGGCCATTGATGAGAGTAGCATTGCCAGTTTACTGCCGCCGGAAGAGCTTGAAGATATGGAGCTTATCAAGGTGCGTGAGTTCAATTCTGAGCAAGAGCGCTTGGTGTATTTAGCATCGAAATATAGTGATTTTACATAGTGTCAGGTATAGCCGCTTAGGGTGTGTAGTAGCTCAGCTGGTAGAGCGCGACCTTGCCAAGGTCGAGGTCACGAGTTCGAACCTCGTAACTCGCTCCAAATACTTAAGAAGCCGCTTACCCAAGCGGCTTTTTTGCATCTGCGGTATCGCTTTTGGCATCGTTATCCTATTCACGTTCTGTGGCACTGTTCACCTTATTTAGTCCCTTCTTAGAACACAAAATCCCCTGCTGGTGCATTATGCGTTAGAACTGCTGTAAGCCGTTGTTATCGAGCCAAATGCGTGCGGGTTGAGGTTTATATATTCGGTTTTATTGGCTTAGAAGAAACCTAATGGATCCTCGCTGTAGCTCACTAACAGGTTCTTGGTTTGCTGATAATGATTCAAGGCCAATTTGTGCGTTTCACGGCCAATACCCGATTTTTTATAGCCACCAAAAGCAGCGTGCGCCGGATACATATGGTAGCAGTTAGTCCACACCCGACCGGCTTCGATTTTGCGGCCAAAATGATAAGCGCGATTCATATTTCGCGTCCACACACCCGCACCTAAGCCAAATTCCGAACTGTTGGCCAGTCGCAATGCTTCAGCTTCATCTTTAAAGGTAGACATGGAAATCACTGGACCAAAAATCTCTTCTTGGAACACCCGCATATCGTTAGTGCCTTTTAAGATAGTCGGCTGAATATAATAGCCACCGTTTAAGTCGTCGTTTAGTTCTTCAACGTGACCGCCGATCAGCACTTGTGCGCCTTCTTTTTTACCGATTTCAATATAACTTAAGATTTTATCAAACTGAGCTTGGGAGGCTTGAGCGCCTACCATGGTTTCGCTGTCTAATGGGTTGCCGCGTTTAATTTGTAGTGTGCGCTCTAAAATGCGCGCAATAAATTGCTCGTAAATGTCTTCCTGAATAAACAGTCGTGACGGGCAAGTACAGACTTCACCTTGGTTAAAATAGGCGAGTACAGCGCCTTCAATGGCCTTACTTAAAAACGCATCATCTTTGTCCATAACATCGTTAAAAAAGATATTTGGCGATTTACCGCCAAGCTCGACGGTTGATGGAATAATATTTTCTGCGGCACATTTCAAAATGTGCGAGCCAACAGGCGTAGAGCCAGTAAAAGCTATTTTGGCAATGCGCGTGCTGGTGGCCAGGGCTTCACCGGCTTCTTTACCAAAGCCATTGACTACATTCAGCACACCGGCTGGCAGCAAATCGCCGATTAATTCAAGCAGCACTAAAATAGAAGCGGGCGTTTGCTCTGCGGGTTTTAAAATGACACAGTTACCGGCAGCTAATGCAGGTGCTAGTTTCCACGCGGCCATTAAAATAGGGAAGTTCCAAGGAATGATTTGGCCAACGACACCCAGTGGCTCATGGAAATGGTATGCAACCGTGGTTTCGTCAATCTCACCAATGCTACCCTCTTGAGCGCGAATGCAGCCAGCAAAATAGCGGAAGTGATCAATAGCTAGCGGAATATCTGCTGCCAAGGTTTCACGAATGGCTTTGCCGTTATCCCAAGACTCAGCAACCGACAACATCTCTAAGTTTTGCTCCATGCGATCGGCAATTTTTAACAAAATATTACTGCGCGTCGCCACTGAAGTCTTGCCCCAAGCGGCTTTAGCCTGATGTGCTTTGTCGAGCGCTAATTCGATATCCTCTTTGCTAGATCGTGGGATCTGACAAAACACCTTGCCGTTAACCGGACTTTTATTTTCAAAATATTGTCCTTTAATGGGAGCGATCCATTCGCCACCAATATAATTACCATATTGCGCTTTAAAGTTTACTAAGGCACCGGCTGTACCTGGATTTGCATAAATCATAGTCTATCCTTTGTCTAAATAGTGATAGTGCATTTAGTGATTAATTAACTAAATTTGGCGGAAGGTTATTGTGTTTTAGCCGCCATAAGTTCACCTTAACGAAGGTGTGTTAAACACGCTTGCTTTCTAGTCCAGACTTTTTGTCTATTTGTCCAAATAGAGGGAGACTATGACAACATCGGTTCTCACCCAAAGACGCCAACGCATTAACGTACTTGTTGAAAACAAAGTGAGCTTTGCCGGTGAGCATGCCGAATTGAGTATTTATGACACCTATCAAGATGCGCAAAAGGTTTCCTTGCATTCCAGCGAGCTATTGTTTTGCGGCATGTTAACGGGCAAGAAAGTCATGCATGTGGCCGATTGCCAATATCATAGTGCTTTTTTACCGCATCAATCTTTTGTCCTGGCACCAGGACAAAAAGTGCTCATCGATTTCCCTGAGGCAACACTGCAACAACCTACTACTTGCTTAGCCATTGAAATTAGTACCGATAAAATTCGTAAAGTGGTAGATGCACTTAATTTTAAACAAGAAATTAGCAACAACGATTTTTTTCATTATGTGCCGAAGTTAGTGCACGGTCAGCATAATCTGCAAACACAACAGTTACTGGAAAAAATGATCACGTTGTTTAGTGAAAACGAGCAACATCGTGAATACTTAATTGAATTGTCATTAAACGAACTGATTACTCGTCTGTTACAGCAGCAAAGCCGCGAGCTGCTGCTGGCCAGTTGTAAGCAAGCTAATATGTCTACCCCGCTGGGGAATGTGCTGAATTTTATTGAACAACATCTGCATGAAGATATTCAGATTGAAACGTTATGTAAGATCGCCTGCATGAGCCGCAGTAAATTTTATCAGCAGTTTAAATTAGCTTTTGGGGTAACCCCAGCGCTATGGCAGCAACAATTGCGGTTACAACAAGCTTATCGCTTATTGCAAGCAGGCGAGCGAATCAGTCAGGTCTGCTACCAGTTAGGCTTCAATAATCCGAGCCACTTTAGTCGGGTGTTTAAGCAAACCTTTGGGGCGTCTCCAAAACACATTACTAAAGCAAATTAGCAGCCGTTTAAAACAGTGTTAACGCATATTACGCTAGTTTAGCTGGTTCAGTGACCTCACTACATCTTCATGTGTGCAGCTTGGTATGAATCGCACCGGTAAATTCGGAGGCGGATTTGTTTGAGTCATGCTGCCGTATCTTGTGTTAATTGTCGATAGTAGTTTTCCTCATATTCAGCTGGCGGGATATCACCAATTGAGCTCAGCAATCGTCTATTGTTAAACCAGTCAACCCAGTCCAGCGTTGCCAACTCAACCTGCTCCAGCCCTCTCCACGGGCCGTCTTTATAAATCACCTCAGCTTTGTACAAGTGATTCTGCTCCGCTTGGTAGTAACTGGATGGCGCCAACACAGTCGCGCCCCACTTGTGACAGAATATCGAATGGCTCTGTGGATTGAGTTTTAAATCTTGCTACCATACGCTCACGAATGTTTCGCGAGTCAGGTAGCAGGTTATCAAAAAAATTATAAACCGCAGCACCCGTGATGCGACCAGGGCGCAAGGGAAGGGACAGTGATAAACTACGTCGGCCGGGAGAGTTCAACCAACTGTTATCATAAATAAAGCTATTTGACCCAGAGTTGTCGCGTTGGTACTCGCCAACCTTATGACCATTCATATAGACATCTAGTGTACTCATCGGTCACCACCCTTCATGCCATGTATTATTGTCTGTCGAAGTGGCGTTTGCGCGAGGAGAAAGAGCGAGTTGTAATTGCAGCGCCGCCAGAATTTTGAAAAACGTGGCCAATTTGCATGACTCCGGTTTATTTTCAAAGTCTGAAATGGTTGCAACACGCAGCCCTACCTGTTTAGCGATATCCGCTTGTGTTAGGCTATGCCGCTTACGATACTCTTTAACAAAAGTACTGAGTTGCTCAGGGCGGGTGATATGCATGGTTCGGTATTCACTTGCTAAGAAAGCCTAATACAACTTATACGCCATGGCGTAACTTGCGTCAATATACGCTTGGGCGTATTTCCGGCGTTGCCTAAATTTTTAAACATCAAACCTACAGGTTTGAACAGTATAAATTGTCTCGCTTCAGGGGGCTCTGCAACTTTGCCCTAAGACATAGGATAATCAAACGCGGCTAAATGTTTGCTTACTTAAATCAAATGCTGCCTGTAAGAGTAATTCTGGTGTTTACCATACTCAAAAATAAGAGTGTGAAGCTGTCCTTGGCACTGTTCTTCGGTTAAAAAACTTGTCCGGATTTATACACTTAACCGTAAATCTACCCTTAATACGCTTAGGCGTATGCTCATTGCTAAGTTTTCGCTTGAAAAATGCATGACTTTCCGACGATTCCCCACATTTTCCATGTTTTTTGTCGGAAAAGCCTTATTTCCGACATTCCATACAATTTTCGACAGAAAACGTCGGATTTATCCGACAAAACCATTAATATTCCTGCTTTTTTGTCGCAAAAACGCTGTTTTGCTTCGGCGATTTTACATTCTTCATCACTTCTGTGTTTTCACTTAAATAAAGTGAAAACAGTGGCTTGTCATTGGCTGTTAGGCTGCAACTCTTGTAATAAATGTTGATGATTAGATTTTTAGACCATCAGGCCTTAAAACGATTTTAAAGCAGATATTAATGTATGGCATGTGATGAATTTGATGACAGATGAGTAAGATAGAAAAGTCAGACTAGCTGCGGTAAAAATCTTCAGCAATTTATGTGCGGAATGGTCAATTTTGCCTGAGCAATCATTTGGGCTTCTAGGTTTGGCTGATGTCGAAGACTTCTATGCATGGCAAATGCCTGGATCTTCACGGGTGCGCCAATCTCTATCAGCTTTAGCGCGGGGTAAGGTGTTGGACTGCTCAATACGTCGGGCAGTGCGGGTGGAAATGGCAGACTTCGCAGCAGCGATTTCTTGAGTCATGCTTTGTTGGCGATGCTGCATATACAGCTCCTCTTGTCGGTGGGTGATATGTTGTCTTGGCACCTTGAACTCCGAACTGAAAACAAGGTACCTATTGTGACACCCAACCGGCCAAGATAATTGTCGTCAACCGGTCATCCTAATTGTCGCCGAACATCCCCCCCGGCAATCGAGGGGGGGGCTGCGTAGGGCCGTGTGACCCCATCCTGCAGCGTGACCTGATTGAGTCAAGGCCGGGTTGTCATGCAGGCAGTTTGGCTGCAAGCAGTTCGACCTTCTCGATATTGGGCGGAGAACTGAGCAAGGTCGCGGCGTTGGCCATCAAGGCCGCAGCGATCTGGCCGTTCAGATGTGCCTGACGACCTGCCTCATCGGCAAAGGCATCGAACACACCGAACGTCGAAGGGCCAAACTTCAATGCAAACCAGGCAGTGGTGCCGGATTCGGCGTTGGCGAGCGGCAGTGCGCTGGCCAGGAAGTCGGCAAGCGCAGCCTCCTGGCCGGGTTTGGCTTCGAGGCGAACAAACAGGGCGAGCTTAGTCATACTGTAATCCTTTGGGTAAATGGTTTAGGTGAAAGCATCGACGAGCCTGCAGTCTAAGTGTTCATGACAACCATTTATATAGACAACAATGACAACTTTGATATCATTATTGCCATGAAACTTCATATCCTTGTTTGTGATGGCGTGTTTGATCTGGGGCTTGCGGCGCTCACTGACACAGTGGGCTTGGCCAATGCGATGTCGGGCTCGCTGCCACAGGCTCCCGCGCACATAGAGCTCACGCTGGTGGCCGTGCGGCGTCGCATCCGAACTGCGCAAGGCTTGACGGTCCCCGTGGTCACTGCGCGTGGCGTGCCGGAACCAGACGTCGTGCTCGTGCCCGCGTTTGGTGACAAGATGCCTGACACGCTCTCGGCTCGGCTCACACGCCCCGACGTGCCCGATGCGGTCGCCGCGCTACAGCTGTGGTCCACCGCTGGCGCGCACCTTGGTGCCGCCTGCTCCGGTAGTTTCTTACTTGCAGAGAGTGGCCTGCTTGATGGGCATCGTGCGACGACGTCATGGTGGCTGGGGCCGATGTTTCGGCAGCGCTATCCGAACGTCAAGCTGGACGAGTCACGCATGATCGTGAACTCGACACGCTTCACTACCGCGGGTGCCGCTTTGGCCCACGTCGACTTGGCCTTGCGCATCATCCGGGAGCGCAGTCCGGCGCTGGCGGCCCTGGTGGCACGCTATCTGCTGGTCGAGGCACGCAGTTCGCAAGCCGAGTTCGTGATTCCCGACCACCTTGCGCATGCCGACCCGATGGTCGAGCGCTTCGAGAGCTGGGCCAGACGTCGGCTCGCGCAGGGGTTCTCGCTGGCGGAGGCGGCCAGCGCCGCGGGCACAAGCGAGCGCACCTTGGCGCGGCGGCTGCAAAGCGTTTTGGGCAAGACACCACTGTCGTATTTCCAGGACCTGCGCGTGGAGCATGCCGTCCATCTCTTGCGTACCGGAAACGCCAGCGTCGACCAGGTCGCCGCACAGGTCGGGTATTCGGATGGGGCGACCCTGCGAACCCTGTTGCGCCGCAAGCTGGGCCGGGGTGTCAGGGAGTTGCGACGCGGCGGATGACCAGAGGCGTTTGGTGTATGTACGGCTGGAGACCGCCGCGCTAGCTGACAGAGCAATTCTGCCAACAGCATGGGAGTAGCTACTTTTTCAACAGAAGCGGGCAATAGCGGTCATCAGGGCTGGCTTGAATCGGGGCCGAAGGATTACGCTCTCAGCCCATAATTGCTGGTCAGACAGTTACCACGATCTTGCCGATCTGCTGATTGGCTTCAAGGAAACGATGGGCATCCTGGATGTCGCTAAGCGCGAATGTCTTTGCGATGATCGGGCGCAACGCACCGGACTTCAACCCTTGCAGAATAAAAGCCTTCGCTCTCTCCAGGGCTTCAGGGGCGGCCACAATCTCTGCGTAGAGATAACCCTTCAAAGTCAGGCTTTTGCCCAGCACAGTAAACAGTGGGAATGGTGTTGGTTCAGAGCTAAGTGCGCCGTACACCAGCAAAATTCCGCCCCGCGCCATGCTCTGCGTGAGAGGTTCAAAGGACGGCCCGCCTACAGGATCGAATACAACGCGAGCGCCTTGACCGGCAGTTATCGTCATAACACGCTCGACGATATCCTCTTCATCGCTGACGATGACATGCGCAGCGCCTGCATCAAGCAGGGCCTGCTTCTTCGCGTGAGTTCGAGTGATCGCAATCGATGTGGCGCCGACCATTCGAGCCATTTGGAAGGCGGCCAAGCCAACACTGCTTGACGCGGCGGTAACGATGACAAAATCGCCCTGCCGTAGCTTTGCCTGTTCAATCAATGCTCCCCAGGCGGTGACGTACTGCATCCAAGACGCCGCAGCCTCTTCAAAGGACAAGTTCTCAGGGCTCTTTACCACCAGGTGGGCCGGTACATTGGCCAACTCGCCGTAGGTGCCCCAGCGAGCAATATCCAGAGGTGGGATCAGAGCGACCGAGTCACCAATAGTGATCTCGGTTACGTCGTTCCCAACTGCCGTTACGATGCCTGCGGCCTCGTAGCCTAAGCGGCTGGGGAACTCCGCTTCTTGTAGGTATGCGTGATTGCGGAACATCACTTCGGCTCGGTTCAGGCCAATGGCTTTAACACTAATCTGCACCTCGTTTGCTGCTGGTGCCGATACTTCCAGATCTTCCAGCTTCAGAACGCTGGCGTCACCGTATTCATGAATTCTGACAATGCGTGCCATATAGATACCTCGTTTATCAATGGGCCTCGACGTACATCCGGAAGGTATCCGGGCACTCGAAGGCTGGAGAGTAAATTAAAAACTGTGCCGCCCGATAAGAAATATGACGCCAGGCAAACGCTAGCCAAGCCGTTGCTCGCGCAATTCAAAAGCTGGTTGGATAAATCAAGCGAGAGTGTCACGAAAGAAAGTTTACTGGGAGCGGCTATTACGTATAGCCTGAATCAGTGGCCCAAGCTTGTCCGCTATCTGGATGATGGCCGATTAAATATCGATAACAACCGTGCGGAGCACGCCATCAAACCGTTCGTGATTGGTCGCAAGGCGTGGTTGTTCGCTAATACCAAGACGGGAGCACAAGCCAGTGCGGCACTGTACAGCCTGGTCGAGACCTCAAAAATCAACGGAGTGGAGCCGTATGATTACCTATGCCGCTTATTAACCGAGCTACCCAAAGCCAACACCCAAGAGAAACTACAGCAACTCCTGCCTTACTGATCACCCGCCACACCGCAAGGTGTGGTTGGCGTTACGCTTACACCTGATCCTAGAACTTCTCTCCCCAGCACGTATTAAACTACGAGTAACAAAGCTTCTAAAGTGCAGTGGCAGTGTCTTCAGGCAAAAGGTATGACCTCGATGGGAGCCGCCCTAAAGATTGCCAAGGTCGTGACCGAGGACATTGTGACCATTGCGTCACCTGCTTATCGCCCGACAATTGTTCTTGTTTCTAATGGACAGCCCAATGATAGCTGCCGTTTCACCATGAAAGCATTGCATTTCATGATGAAACGGTCGGAACTTAGATTACTTAATAACGATAGGGTTGATCGGTGACCCTGAACCACGTGCCATCTTCAACGGAGCAGCGGTGAACATAAAGGTGTATTGACCATCTTTAGCGCTGTCAGCCGCCAGATCGTCTAACCAATAAAGCTCGCTTAAAACCACGCCCAAGTCGCGAATCAACGCGCCGTGCAATGGAATCACGTAATCAACGCCGTCAATCTTTTGTGGCACCAGCTCGACCGCTAGGTTATCCGCAGCAATCACTGGAATTTCCATCGCATCGACCCATTTCACCAGTTCTTTGCTGTAACAAAGGCCTGGTTCAGTGGTTGCAGTCCATTCCGCATCTGGCGTATCAGTGTAGAAACGACCGACTGAACCTGTACGAATCAACAGGATATCGCGCTTTTCAATGGTCACACCTTGCGCTTTCGCGGTATCTTTCAAATCTTCTAAAGTTACACAGCTACTTGGTGCAAGGCGGCCTGATTTGCCACCTTTAAGTTTACCCACATCCAGCAGTATACCGCGGCCGACAATACCGTGGCTCGCCAGACTACCGATATCAACGTGGTCATGACCGTGAACGGTGCTGTCTGCACTCACGCCACCGTAGACCTTGTCGCCGTACCATGCGTGACCCAAGGCATCCATATGAGTGGTACCTTGCAAATACATAAATACCGCGTCGTCGGAATACTTAACTCCACCCGCAAGCGTATCGAGCTTGCCAGTTGAATACATACTTTCGTCTTGCGTCATATAATGCATGGCCGGCACGCGCCCCGGGAAAACGGGACCCACGCCGTGAATCATCGGTAATTGTAAGGTGAATTTTTTACCTTGCTTGACCGCCTTTACACCACGCAATGCCTGCGCATCGTCGAGATAATTCAGGGCACCGATTTGGTCGTTAGTACCCCATTTACCCCAGTTTTTTGGCATGTCTGCTTGCAGCTTTTCAATTGGAGTTTCGCTCGCAACAGCAACGGCAGCTAGGCTAACAAAAGCTGCGGTAAGTGCTGCCGAGATCAGTGTTTTAGTTGTCTTCATGATAAAAGTCCTTCTTGTTATTGGTGTTATTATCAGTTGTTTAGTTTTATGTACTTCGTTTCGAGGTATTCCTCGATGCCTTGACGGCCGCCCTCACGGCCCATACCCGACGCTTTGATACCTCCAAATGGCACAGCCGCATCGGAAATCAGGCCGCTATTAATGCCTACCATCCCGACTTCAAGCTGCCTTACAAAGCGTTGAATTTGTTCTATATTCTGTGTAAATACATAGGCTGCCAAGCCCGCGTGCTGAACGCGCAATTGTTGCAATAGCGTGCTGCTATCAATGAAGCGCACTAGTGGTGCCACTGGCCCAAAAATCTCTTCTTGGACACAACGTGCCGAAGCATCGACCTCGGTGATCACCGTAGGTAAATACCAGTTTCCATGGTCACGCCAGCGTTTTCCGCCGCAACGAATTTCACCACCATGCTGGATCGCGTCTGTGACCATTTGTTCGACTTTGTGCAACGCCGCACGATTGATCAGCGGCCCCACCGTCACCTCAGGTTGATCGCCCGTTCCCAGTTGCAACTGTTGCACACGGTCAGTCAGGCGCTGGGCAAAGTCATCATAGACGCTGTCGGCAACATAAAAGGCATTAGCGCAAACACAGGTTTGTCCGGCATTACGGAATTTAGCAGCGATTGCTCCGTCGACAGCAGCATCAAGATCAGCATCGGCACAAACTATGAAAGGAGCGTTGCCACCTAACTCCAGCGATAGGCGCTTAAGCGTCGGTGCACAAGCTGCCATTAAACTGCGTCCTACTGCGGTCGAGCCGGTGAAGCTTAGCTTGCGCACCCTTGACGATTGGGTTAAACGCTCGCCAATCACTTGCGCATCACCCGTCACCACATTGAGCACCCCAGCCGGAATACCTACTTGCGCGGCAAGTTCAGCGAGCGCTAACGCGGTGAAAGGGGTATCGGGCGCTGGTTTGACGATCTTGGTGCAGCCAGCGGCCAAAGCGGGGGCAACCTTACGCGTTATCATTGCCGCCGGAAAATTCCACGGCGTAATGGCGGCGCAAACCCCTACCGGCTCACTTGTCACCAGCATATCTAAAGGTTGCTGACCATAAGGTAACGCGGCGCCGATATCGAGCAAGGCGGGTTGCGCGAACCACTGGATATAACTGGCCGCATAATCAATCTCACCGAGCGCTTCGGCATAGGGCTTACCTTGTTCGAGGGTGAGGATTCGAGCTAACCGCTTACGCTCGGCCTTAATACTGTTGAACCAAGCCGTAAGCAGCGCACAGCGTTCACGCACGGGCACTTCCCGCCAGTGATAAAATGCCGCTTCGGCCGCTTCAATACAGTCATCGATTTGTTGTACGCCGAGCTGGGGCACAGCACCTAAGCGTTCGCCCGTGGCCGGATTGAATACCGACTGAGTGCTCTTATCAAGCGCGTCGACCCATTTGCCATTGACATAGGCCTGCTGGCGTAACTGCGGTATTTCGTTGTGAAACATCTGCACTTCTTTAACTCCTACTATTGATACGAGCTGCGCTGGTTGAGCCAACGCTTTTGCTTTTTGACCAAGGTCGATTGATCGATGCCGAGAGCCGTCGCTGCTTGCCGTGTGGTACCATACATGGCCATCGCCTGTTCAATCAGTCTCTGTTCCAGCCGTTCAACCTGGTCTTTCAGGCTCAACCCGGGGCTTCTATAACTCTCATTAACTCCTAACTCGATGGGCAATTGCGCAGTGGTTATCAGTGACTGCTCAGCAGTCACCACTAAGCGTTCAGTGAGATTAATCAGTTCACGAATGTTACCCGGCCAGGCATAACGTTGCATCCGTTCAATCACCTCGCGCTGCCAGCGGCAATCGAATTCATACTTGCAGTTAAAATGATGCAGATAGTGTTCTAACAGAGCTTCGATTTCTTCGGCACGTTCACGCAGCGGGGGGAGTTCCAACGGTACAACTCTGAGGCGATACAGCAAATCTTCGCGAAAACGCTGTTGTGCCACCAGTTGATGTAAATCGTGATGGGTAGCAGAAATCAAGCGAAAATTGGTGCGCTTGAATTGCGTACCGCCGACTGGAATAAAGCGATTTTCTGCGATCACCTTGAGCAGTTTGGCCTGCAGACTTAACGGCAAGTCACCAATTTCATCAAGGAATAGCGTGCCATTATTTGCTGCCTCTAAAAGCCCTGTTTTGCCTTTCTGCGAGGCCCCTGTAAACGCCCCCGGAACATAACCGAACAACTCGGCTTCGAGCAGGCTTTCTGGCATTGCCGCACAGTTCAGCTCAATAAAGGGTCCTTTCGCGACGCTACTGTATTCGTGAATGGTGCGTGCCAGAAGCGTCTTACCTGTACCGGTCTCACCTTGAATCAGGATCTTCGCTGCTGTCGGTGCGACGCGCTTAGCCAGATCGTAGCACTGCTGCGTTGCCCGACTAATAATGAAGGGCTCGTGCTCTTGCTCACCACTATAGTGTTCGCGCACATGTAAGATTTGTTCAAGCTGCTCTTCAGCCCGCTTCGCTTGCAGCAACTCGGTCACGTCGCGCACCGTCGTCAACACATATTCAATGCGCCCTTCGCGATCAAACATGGGCGTTCCCGACACTAGTATCTGGTGGCATTCGCCAATGTTTTGGGTCAAGGTGACTGGTCCCTGTTCTTTAAGCACTTCCAGTGTCACCGACCGTGAGATATAGCCGCGTTGCACCACTTCCGACATGTGCAAGCCCGTCAGTGCCTGCCGTGGAATACCGGAGATCCGTTCATAGGCTTTGTTGACCGTTAACGTGATACCATTACCATCGGTGATGTACACGCCATCGCTCATGGCATCAATGATACGCTGTAAGTTGTCACCGGAAATCATGACTGCTGCTCCCGTAAGCGCCAGCCGTATATCAAGAAACACAGGAGTAAGCCGGCAGCGAATGCCCAAGTAGCGCCTTTGACGACTAAGATAGCGGCGATAACGCCGGCGATACCAAGATCACGCTCAGATTGCGCTTCTTGAATGCCGATACGTACACTGACATAGCCTTGAATCAGAAGGGTTAACGCCAACGCGATGCCCAATATGGGTTGTACGAGGCTAACCACGGGCAGCAACAGTAAGCCAGTATTGGTGCCCCAGCGGAACGAACCTGCACCACCGAAAATCGAGTCCATGGCTTGTCGACCTTTTTTGAAGCGCTCGACAATAACTACATGCATCGCCGCCCACAGCGGACCACACATGGTTACATCCGGTCCGATAAAACTCATTCCCAAGTTCCGTGCGCCAAAAATCATGTGCGCACGGTCGGGGTCATAATCAATTTTTTCATCTTGTCGCACTTCATCGGCTTCGTCCAGAATCGCCTTGCTTTGCAGGACATCGCCAAACAGAACGATGTATGCCGCAAGTACTGTCGGGATTGCCGTTATATACATACTCCAAGGTGGCAGGCCAACCCCAAACACGGTGTATTGACTGAACATGGTGACAAAATCGGGCGATGTGAAACCCCATTCGATATCAGGCCATGGTGCTTCTGAGAACAGCGGCGCTAGTACTATCGCCAACGCAATAATCGGGAAAATACCGAGTTTACCGATGGTTGCAAACAACCAATGACGGCTTTGCAGCGCAGTGAAGTGCTTCGAAAAAATCAAGTAAAATGCGATGCCTACGGCAATCGAAATCGTAAACGGGTAGCTCTCGAAACGACCACCATCGTCAAACACTACGGCAATGGCTGCCAGACCTGCACCCATGATAATACCAGCCTTCATGGCGCTGGGAATCAATTGCACGACGCGTTTAGCGGCTCCCAACGCGCCAAGGGATATTGCGAACAACCCAAGCATCATTTGGAAGGCAATCAGCGCATGCACCCGCGCCTCACCCTCAGGGAACGCCCCAACATACATCATCAGCAGAGGAATCGCCGGAGTGATCCAACCGGGTACTACTGGGTCTCCGAGCAAATGATGCAGCAAATAAAATAGCCCGTTGATGACCACAATGGCCAACGCTGCCTCAAACGGCATCCCCAACAGCTCGGTCATAAGCGAAATTGCGGCCAAGTCGACCGCACACATCAGTAGACCTTGAAAGTAATCCGGCCATTCAAACCGATAATGAATAAACGGTAACCGCAGTTTAAACGGTCCCAGCGCGAAAAACGGAGCCTCTGCACCAAACGTACGTTGCTTCCATAAAGACATACGGCGCTCCTTAATAGGCTTCTCGATAAATATCTTCGATATCACTCACGGATAGCTCCCGTGGGTTATTGCGCAGCAATCGAGTGACGCCGCTCGCCGCTAAGGCTAGTTCCGATAACGCCGATTCCGGAATATTAAAAGCTCGCAATTGTGATGGAATATTTACCGCGTCACACAGGCGCTGAATCTCACTAAGTACATATTCGCCCGCCTCAGCATTGCGGATATCAGGTGCAGCGCCGAAGGCATGTGCGAGTGCGACAAAGCGCCCAGGGCAAGCGGCTTGATTCCAGCGCATCACTGGAACAAACATCACTGCATTACTCATTCCGTGTGACAGGTGGTAGCGTCCGCCCAAGGGGTACGCAAGCGCATGAACCGCACCTACGCCGGCGTTACCAAAGGCAAGGCCCGCCATGAGGCTCGCAGTCGCCATTTCTTCGCGCGCAGCAAGGTCGTCAGGTTGCCGGTAGGCACGCTCGAGCGAGGCACGGATTTTAGTGATCGCCGCTAGCGAATAAGGTTCGGTCAACGCGGTGGCAAAGTTCGACAAATAGCTTTCGACCGCATGCACTAGAGCATCTATACCACTGGCCGCAGTCACGGAGGGGGGGCAGCTTAGAGTCAGTTCCGGCGCTACAATTGCGACATCTGGCAGCAGTTCATTGCTGACTATCCCTTTTTTGATTTGCGCTTCGGTATCGGCCAGAATTGAGATATTGGTAACTTCCGAGCCTGTTCCCGCCGTGGTAGGTAAGCAGATCAGAGGATAACGGCGCGATGCCACTTGATCTTCACCGAAGAGTTCAGACAACGGACGCTCATCACCGACAAAAACCGCGACCGCTTTTGCGGTATCCATAGCGCTGCCTCCACCGACAGCGATAATTCCGTCGCACTGATGTTGGACGAATAAGTCACGGCAGGTCTCTACAACAGCCATTTCTGGTTCTGCAGTAATGGCGTCAAACACCGTTAAATCTGCAATGCCTTGGTCGCGTAATTGTGCGGTGATCTGTGCTGTAATACCCGCGTCACTAACGCCGCGGTCGGTCACTATAAGTGGATTCTGCGTGCCCAACTGACACATTTCTCGATAGAGCTCGCGGCTCGACTGCGCACCGGTTAGAAGCCGCCTTGCAGTTTTGAAGATTTGAACAGATGAAGTATCCATGTGCTTCCTTATTCTTATTTTTGGCCTAGAGCTTTTGCAAACCCCATGCCAACCTTAATTAAATGTTTAACATTATGTTTTTTATAGTTATTTTTAATCTGAATGACTAGATGGAGCGATTGCGTTGATGATGTTTTTCATCAGTTTACCTTAAGCTGATGAATAATGTCATCATAACTAGCTTTTTGTGAAAAAGATAAATCCTATGAAAACATATAGTTAAGGTTGGTATTCGACTTGGCACAGCCATTGCAGAAAAAAGATGCAACAGGTCGCAGCAATTGCTGATATCTGTCATCAACAATAACAATTACAAGAGGCAATGGTTATGGCACTCAAAACAACTCATCTATATTATTTACCTGCAGTCGTTGCGGCCGCACTTTCCGCATCCGCTGCGGCTCACGCAGAAACCGCAGCACCGGCTTGGGATTTCGAATTTCACGGCTACATAAATGCTCACGCTGTATTCGCTGATTGCGATGACTCCGGCGCCGCTGTGGCTGGCAACGCGTTGCTATGTACCGGCAAAGATGCAACCTCAGTATCGAATGGCTATAGCCCAGCCAGCTTCCAGTTTTCGGCAAGTACGCAGCGAGATGGTTTCGATCTCAAAGCGTTTCTCGCGATTGAACCTGGCACCACCGACAACAGCGCCTTTAACGGGAACGGCGATAATCGTGCCTATCGCGCCTTTTTCACCGTTGGTAACGCCGACATGGGCACCATTAAAGTGGGGCGTGATTATGGGGTATTTGGTATCGATGTCGTGCTAGAAGACATGGCCTTGGGTGGCGTTGGCGCAACAGCTGCTATTCGGAGTCCGTTGAATACCACTCTCGGTGCCGCAGGTTACGGCTATGTGTTTGTCGACCGACTCTCGCAGATCACTTACAGTCGCCAGTTAGGTGAGCACTTTCAAGCTGATATCGGGATCTTCCAACCGCTCGACCCAGTAAGCTTTGGTGGTAACGGTTACGTCGGCGACTCCGGCTCTGAACGTCCGGGTATCCACGGACGTCTGCGCTACAATTTCGAGCAAGGCTATATTTCTAGTACCTTTTTCAGCCAAGACGTTGCCACCCCGAACGGTGATTATACCGCACGTGGTATCGACGTAACCGCAGCACTCCAACTCGGCGCGACGCGCTTAGCTGCCTCAGCATTTGATGGCCAAGGTTTAGGCTATTATGGATTACTGGTCGACGGCGCAGATATCAATGGCACGCCGCGCGACACCTCAGGCTGGTTCACCCAAGCCACGCACACTATCGGAGCCACTAAGTTTGGCATTAACTATGGCGTCTCAACCGTAGATTTAGCTGGCGTTGATGCCTTGGTGCAAGTGGAGCAGCAAAGGAAACTGAGTGCAGGTGTATGGCACACACTCTGGACCATGTTCACCATTTCTGGAGAAGTCTCGCGGATGGAAGCAGAAAGCCATGCCGGCGAGAGCATTGAAAATACCGCGTTTAGCGTGGGGCTTGCATTAAGTTTCTAAACGTCCCTGAAAAACCATAGGCCCGCACGCAAGGTGTGGGTCGTTACTCTTGGTTTCGCCCTAAGCTCTATTCCGTTTCCGTGCAGCAAGCATGAGTTGAAGCGAATGTATCACAATAAGGATAAATTATTTTGCTCACAGCTGATTTAGCATTTCCTGAATTTTTAGATGGCGGATGTTCTTCAGCATTTGCATTTCGCAAGCTTTACCATCATGGGCGAGCTCTGCAGCAACTTGTGCAGCCGGCAGGATTGTCTTTTTCATTTGCTCAATAATCCTTGCTTAGAGTGCCTCTGGCAATCCAAGAGTCTGTCTAAAGTGCAAGACATGCTGTTTTCTTAACTCTCCAAAATGAGCTGCCGCTCCCATTTTTTGGGAGAGTTCTTCAAATTGATGTTTTCTGTTCGGCGACAATTAGGATGACCGGTTGACGACAATTATCTTGGCCGGTTGGGTGTCACATTAGGTTGACCAGTACCTGATCTGTACCAGCAACATTAGACACTCACTAAGTACTGTTCTTCAACTTAATATTTTCTGGGCTTAGGTAGCCAAGAGTACTTTATGAATGCACCTTACCGTAATCTAAGGTGAGCTTCGCTTTTACATGTATGTGCGTTAACGGTTACTTATTTTGTAGGCTGATGAGTCATAGAGTGCAAAATCCCCCGTACGTACACTTATTTACAGAACTCCAAGTTAGAGCGAAAAGCGCTTCGGTCGAATTCGAGCCGCCATTGGTGCAGGCGGGTGATTATTGCTTGCCCTAAGTAGCAAATGCCTTTTAGTTTGATAGTGATAAAGCCATCGTAATAGTCAGTACTGATTTGGCCGGTTTCGGTGTCTATCTCAATATCGTAATGCGGCCTGATAGTTTGCTCTTTGCGAGTGCAAAATACGCCACCCATTAAGGTAACAAAGCTTTTCCAGTTGCTACTATCAGCGGCTTTATGAATGGCTGTCAACGTTACATCTTGCTGCTCCAGCTGGCGCAGGCAAAGAAATTACCGCCATACTTTTCGCGACACCTAACCAATCTGTAGCAGCGGGCGAATGCCGTGGGCAAAGCAAGCTATCTGGCAGAAGCTGAATGTTCAAATATTCAGCGGACATACATCCGCAGTTGTACAATATGATCAGCCAACACTAAACTAACGTTAGTATTCTACAGAAAAGGAAACACCATGCGTATTTCTTCCGCTTTAGTTGTCGCTGTCGTTATGGCTGCAGGATTAACGGGTTGCACCATCCGGGGGCCAAGTGTGAAAGTCGAGCCGCCTAAAGTGATTATTCCGGGCGTAATCGTTGAAGGCGAAAAACAAGGCAAACATTGCCCTCCGGGTCAGGCAAAGAAAGGAAAATGCTAGTTTTATTGGTTCTATATGACCAATTTTATCGTTGATAACAGCAGCGACTTCGCTGAACAAGCCAAACAAAAAATTGCCGAGTTTAATGCGCAGCATTGGGATGCCAGCCAACGTCAGGCGTTAGGTTTAAAGCAGCTTAATGCGCATGGCGAAGTGGTGGCCATGCTGGCCGGGCGCACCTTTGGCAACTGGTTTTATCTGGAATCCTTCTGGTTGCAGGAAAGTGAGCGCGGTAAGGGCCTGGGCAGCGCCATGCTGGCTGAAGCAGAAGCGATTGCCAGACGTCGCGGCTGCCGTTTTGTGTTATTAGATACCCTGGAGTTTCAGGCAAAACCCTTTTATCAGCGCCATGGTTATCGGGTGGCGTGGATACAGCAGGATTACCCCTTTGCCGGCGGCGCCAAATATTTTATGACCAAAACGCTGTAAAAGCAGAAACTGATAAGTTATGCCTGCCGGCAAGCGGTTAGTTACTCATGGTAGCCGACGGCCATTAAGCTTCGGCCGTGCCATTAAAATAATCGATACAGTGTTTATAAAATGCCTGTACCAGCCTTGGCATTGGAGCATAGGCGGAATAGATAAACCCATACTGATGCTCAATTACCGGCTCCAGCGGAATCAGTAAGATCTGGTCATCGGTATATTGCTGAGCCAGTACCTGATTCAGGATAGCGACACCCAGGCCACGTTTTACATAGGCACAAGCTGTTGCCACACTATGGGTTTCCAGCCGGATCTGCGGTTGTACCTGAGCGGCTTTAAACATTAGATCGATTTTTTGCCGCGTTGGCCGACCTTGTCCAAGCATAATCAAAGGGGTGTTAAGCAGCTCATTGACACCGATCACTGTCTTGCCCGCCAGAGCAAAACCCACCGGAACCGCGCACACCATCGGGCTGCGCAGAATGGGTACACTGATTAAGCCGGGATGGTTCTCCGGTAATTGGATAAAGCCACAATCAATAGAGCGCTGCGCCACCAAATCTCTGGCAACTTGCGGATTATGCGAGTCAATGCTGACCGATACCCGCGGATACTTCTCAATAAAGCTGGCGACGGCATTCACCAGAGGGCCGGAATTAAAGCTTGCCGGTGCAACTATGGTTAGGGAGCCGGTTTCTGTTTTATGAAGATTACGGGCCAGTTCCAGAAAACGCGCGCTATTGCTAAGTAACAGATCGATTTCCGGGGTTAAGTGTTTCGCTTCTTCGGTGGCAATCAGCCGGCTATGCTCACGGTAAAACAACTGAAAGCCAACCAATTCTTCCAGGCTAGCCAGTAACCGGCTGATCCCAGGTTGGGTCAGGCCAAGCTGTTTAGCCGCAGCGGTAGCGGAGCCAGTTTGCATAATGGCCTGAAATGCTTGCAGGCTTCGCAGATTCAAATGCGCTATTTGCATGACGTTTTGTTATGGGTTGATAACATTAAATCATAATATTGCATAGCTTTGGCGGCTTTGCTAGCTTTCTGGTTAAACAATAACCCATACATAAAAAGCAACGGGGATAACTATGCAGCACAAACCGCTTTACCCAATCTCAATGCTCAGTTTGGCGATCAGTACCGCCTTGCTGATGAACAGTGTACACCTCAGGGCGCAGGATGCGGCAGCATCTGAACAGGCGCAACAAAAAGCCGTAGAAGTGATCTCGGTAACCGGATCGCGAATTTTACGCCGTGGCGAAACCGAAGGTAGCCCTATTCAAACTATTGAACGCTCAGAGATGGATATCAAGGGTGCGATGTCGATCGGCGAGATCCTGCAGCAGTTGCCGAGCGTCGGTGCCAGTTTAAATGACAATGGTTCAGCGGGTACCAGCCATGGTACGGCCAGTATCAACCTTAGAAATCTTGGTGAAAACCGCTCCTTAATTCTGGTAAACGGTAACCGCTGGGTTAATGGTGCCGGTAGTCGGGGGTTCAGAGATTTTGTCGACTTAAACACCATCCCCTATGCCATTATTGAGCGGGTTGAGGTGTTGCAGGACGGTGCTACGGCTATTTATGGTGCCGATGCCATTGCCGGTGTGGTGAATATTCATACCGTGAAAGACTATGACGGCGCCCAGCTTAAAGCCTATGCCGGACAAACATCGAAGCAGGATCGTGAAACCGTTAATCTTGATCTGAAACTCGGCCGTGATTGGGGTAAGCATAACCTGTTTTTTGCTGCCAGTTATTCTGACCAAAAGCCGATCCTGACTCAGGACCGGGCCCTGACGGCTATTCCGTTAAATGGCTTATCACTGGGTACTGCCGAAGGGCTATTTCGGGAAGCTAACCTGGCACAAGTACTGAATTTCCCGATCCCGGCGCAGGGCATTACCCGTGCGCCGGGCTCAGATGGTAATAATCTGGCAAGCTGGCGCCCGGCAACCACCAATGATCGGTTTAACCGTTACCACGATAATTACGTGGTTGGGCCAAATGAGCGCCTAAGCCTTTATGGACAGGCCCTGTTCCAGTTACCCGATACTGCGGTATTTCAGGATACCCGGTTGCGGGTCGAGCTGTTACATAACAAACGTGAGTCTGACCAACAGTTTTCGGCGGTTATTCCGACGGTAACAGGTGCCCGCGGCTTTGTGATTGTTAATGATCCCAGAGTGAACCCCTTTGGTGTCGAATTCTCCGGTAATGACTTCTCGCTGAATAACTTCTTTGTTGATAACGGCTTGCGCCGTAACATTCAGGAAGTCAAAACCAGCCGGGCCGGACTGGGAATTGAAGGCTTTTTACCGGGCGACTGGCGCTGGGATATGTTTGCCTCGGTGGCAAAGAACGAGGGCACCTTTACGTCCGCTAACCAGTTACATCTGGATAAACTGGCGTTGGGGATGCGGGCTTGCGGTACGGCCGGTTTAACCGCGGATGTCAGCGATTTATTGGTTGGCTGTGTACCGGTAAATATGTTTAACCCTCTTACCGCTGATATGGTGCGATACATTAATTTCACGGGTGAAGATCGTAACCAAACTCAGCAGCAACACCTGCGCTTTAACCTGAGCAATGCTGTGGCCGAGCTACCGGCCGGTGATCTGTTGCTGGCTGCCGGTGCGGAATACCGCAAAGAAAAGGGTACCGACACCCCGGATAGCGTCATTAATGCGGCACCGCGCGTGAATCGTTATCAAACCACCTCCTCTGCGCCACGCACCGGCACCGTCGGTGAGTATGATTTATCCGAGGCCTATCTGGAGCTGAATATTCCCCTGTTGGCGGCACAACCACTGGCTGAATATCTGGAACTCAATCTGGCCAGCCGTTACTCCAATTACAGTACCTTTGGTAACACCACTAACAGCAAGGTAGGGGTGCTTTACCGGCCGGTAAGTGATCTGATGTTAAGAGCTACCTGGGCAGAAGGCTTCCGGGCGCCCTCTATTCTGGAACTGTATGAAGGGGAACGTGCATCCTTTGCCCCGGTCAATGACCCTTGTGCGGCAAACAGCAGTTTGCCTGGTTGTGCCGGTGTGCCCGCCTCTTACACCCAAACCGATGCCAATGTGCCGATCACCATTGGTGGCAATAATCAGCTAACCCCTGAAACATCCGAGAATATTTCAACTGGTTTGGTTTACACCCCTGCCTGGCTGTCAGGATTCAGCCTGACCATGGATTGGTACAATATCAAAATTGATAACACCATCAGCACCTTTGGTACTCAGAACCTGATCGACCTGTGTGCCTTTACTGGGCGTAACTGTAATGTGATTAGCCGTGCCGGATCGGGTGAGATCCTGAATGTGGTGGATGGGCCGGTTAACCTGAATCGCACTGAGGTGTCGGGTATTGATACCGTAATCCGTTACAACCTGGATACCGCCATCGGCCGCTGGGATTTTAGTACCAGTGTCTCGAAGTTAAATAAGTTTGCTGAATCTTCAACCCTGGCGGACGGCTCTGAGTTAACCACCGACAAAAAAGGCTTTGCCGGAGTACGGGAGGCCTATCCTAAATGGCGCGGTAACTTTACCACCCAATGGCGCAAAGATAATCTGAGCGCGGCCTATAACCTGCGTTATATCGGTGATACCACGGAAACCTTCGCGAATCAGCCAAGAAGTATCGGTTCTATGGTGTATCACAACCTCTCTGCCGGTTATAAATTTGAGCAAGGACTGTCACTACGTGCAGGGATTAATAATCTGTTTGATAAACAGCCTCCAACCTCGCTGGTAAACGTCAATATTAACTTTGATCAGCAAACCTACAATGCGGTGGGCCGTTTCTACTATTTACAGCTGACCTACGACTTTTAACCGCGCCGGGGCACCCAAAGGGCGTCCGGTATTGGATGTATTATGAGAACAGAGTTAACACAAGGCTATAAGTTATTTTTGCCTGCCGGCAACCTTATGCCGCTGATTTTCGACTCGCCGCACAGCGGTATGGAATTTCCGGCCGATTTCCGGTGTTTAGCGTCTGACGTACAGTTACGTTCAGGCTGGGATGCCTTTGTTGATGAGTTGTGGCAGCCTGCCCATTTGGCAGGCGCGACCTTGATCGCCGCCAGAGCGTCACGAATGTATATTGATCTGAACCGGGCTGTGGATGATATCGATCCTGAGCTGCTTTCTGGCGATTGGCCCGGCGAGTTAAAGCCTACCACCTACAGTAAAAGAGGGATGGGTTTGTTACGTCGCTTTGCCTTACCCGGCGTGCCGATGTATGAGCAGAAACTCGCTGTTAGCGAGGTGCAGCAGCGTATCGCACAGTATTATCTGCCTTATCATCATTGTCTCTCTGAGCAAATTAGCGCCTTGCATCAGAAGTTTGGCGCGGTATGGCATATTGATTGTCACTCGATGAAATCGCAGGGTAACGCCATGAATATCGATCAGGGGCAGGCCAGAGCCGATATCGTGATCGGCGATAAGGACGGGCAATCTGCTGAACCGGGTTTCACCAGCCTGATTGTGCAGTTTTTTCAGGATAGGGGGTATAGTGTCAGTGTAAATTATCCCTATAAAGGGGGCTATCTAACCGAGTGTTTCGCCGCCCCCGCGCAGCAGATCCACAGTGTGCAAATTGAGATCAACCGGGCGCTCTATATGAATGAGCAAACATTCATGAAACATCAGGGTTTTAACAAGCTACAACATGATTTGCAGCAATTGGTGGCCGCAATCCGTACTTATATTACCCAGCGCTTGCCAGCACTGGCCGACGAGGTGAATTAATGTCAGATAAAGCCAAGGTTTCCGCTACGGTTGAGCCCGCTGTCAGTATCGCTGTACCGCAGCGTTCCGGGGCAAACCCGATAGTGGTGTTGCTGTTTATTTTACTCGTTGCCGCCGGCCTCACCTATTTACTCGACTCGGGTAGTTATCAAAGAACTGATGGTTTGGTGGTTGCGGGTAGTTATCAGGTAATAGAAAAAGACCGTTCTCTGAGCAATCTGTTTGGTTCGGTTACCCAGGCGCCTGCAGGTGAGGCCAGACCCGTGGGGGTAATTGATGTGCTGCAAGCGATACCCGCAGGTTTGCAGCGGGGAGCCGGGCTGATCTTTATGGTGCTGATTATTGGCGGCATGTTCGGCATTCTGAATAAATCAGGTGCTGTCGATGCCGGGCTTGAGCGGCTAATAAGTGCGGTAAAGGGCAATGTCTACGGTCTGGTGATCTTTCTGATGACCATGTTTGCGTTGGGTAGCACCTTTTTAGGCCTGGCTTCGGAGTATTTACTGATTATTCCGCTGATGGTTGAGCTGGCACGCCGGCTGGGTATGTCAAATCTGATCGGTTTGGCCATTCTGACCATTGCCGTAAAAGTCGGTTACCTATCCTCTATTACCAACCCCTTACCACTTACTATTGCACAGCCGCTTCTCGGTTTACCTATCTTCAGTGGTGCCGGGATGAGAACTTTGTTTTTCGCTGTTTTCTTAGTGTTTGGTATTGCTTACATGCTGTGGGTGATTAAGAAAACCGGGTTTAAAAAGCAGCTGGAGATCAGTTTTGATAGCCGAAAACTCAGTTTGCGCCATCTGGTATTGTTGTTGATCATGCTGGTTGGGATTGCCGGTTTGGTCTATGCCTCCAATACTTGGCAATGGAAAAACCAGCAGCTGTCTGCATATTATATCGGCATGAGTATCTTACTGGCTTGTTGTAGTGGGTTGGGAGCTAGTGGCGCCGCTGATGCCTTTGTCTCAGGGATGAAGAAAATCCTGTTGGCCAGTATCCTGATAGGTGTTGCTTTTGCTATTGCCATCACGCTGGAAAACGGCAAGGTCCTTGACGCGGTAGTGCATGGCCTGGTCAGTATCATTGGAGAGGATAACTCCTATCTGGCTGTATTGGGGATGTTTGTGTCGCAGTTACTGCTGGATGTGATGATCCCCTCTACCTCTGGTCAGGCGGCGGTCAGTATGCCGATCCTGGGGCCTATAGGTCAGCTCTCCGGCGTGGGGGCGCAAACCACAGTACTGACATTTCTGTTCGGCAATGGCATAACCAATATGATTACCCCAACCTCCGGTACCTTGCTGGCCTATTTGGCTACCGCTCAGGTGAGCTGGACCGACTGGGCCAGATTTATTCTGCCGCTGGTGCTGATTTTTATCGTGTTGGCCTGCATGATGTTATTTTTTGCGGTATATGTGGGTTTTTAGCGTTTGTCGCATCGCAGGCCAAAGCTGCTCTGGCTCTGTCGGCGGAGATACTGCTTTATCAACAGTAGAGTTAATCATGCTAATAAGTACTTAGATTGAACGGTCTCTCTGTTTGTTAACGAACAAATGCAGCTGAGTTGTTAGAGGAGAATGGCATATACGCTGCATTTTGGCAGCGTGCAGGAGCCTACTATGCAAACAATGAAACGTTCATTTATTACACTTGGTGTAGTGTTGGCAGGCAGTTTAGCATTAGTTAATTGTGATCCTGGCCCAAACACACAACCTGGTCCGATTGATCTCACGGTGACCACAGAAGATGGATCTGGGGATGATGCAAGAATCACGACAGCGGTGCATACCATGCTGTTGGCAGATATGGAGCTAAAGCATCTGACGATTGCCGTAGAAACTCGCAAGGGAGATGTAAAATTGTCAGGCGACGTGGAAACTGAGGCTCAGCGCGAGCATGCCGGCCGGATCGTAGCGGCAACTTCGGGTGTACACGCAGTGAACAACCAGTTAAAGGTCAAAAAATAACGATATTTCAGTCAAAATGGCACTCATAACGCCGATACTTGAAAGCGAAAGAAAAGTAACGCTGTTGTTATCCAGCGTTACACTTTCGGCCTGAGAAATTTACGCATTCGTGTGGTTTATCTGACGTAGTAGGAGTCGACCGCAGCACTCCATGTCGGATCCGCCATATTAGGCCACTGATCTTTATTAAAACCCGGTGCATTTTTCAGGCGTTCAACTCCGACATCCAGAACAAAACGTTTGTTTGCTGTGTCCAGCTTTAACGCGCTCCAGGGAATAGCAAACAAGCGATCACCCATACCTAAAAAACCACCTGACGTTAGTACGGCATAGCGTATCTTGCCCTGGGTGATATCAAGCATAATATCTTGAAGCTTACCAAGCTTCTCTTGCTTTAGATTAACTACATCATCGTTAGTAATCGTTGAAGCGCTTAGCAGTGTTGTTGACGTTTCCATAAGTTGATACTCCAATGAGGTTGTTGACCAGATCCTGCTTCTGACCATGGTGCAAGGGAAAACAGGATGCTATTGTTATGTTAGCTACAACTACCCTCTGACTCTGTTCGCTCGCTAACGTAGCTAAGTTTTTTATCATTAACTGAGTAGCAGGAGCTGCCGGAAAATATTCCATGATCTGATTCACAACATTGCCGTACAATACCGATGATGCATCAGTGATACTCCCTATTCTGACTAGAAGAAGCCATTCTTATGCGATACCTACTTTTTGCCGCCGCCGCAGGTTCTGTGGTAGCTGCTGCCGTTTATGCCGTTAGCTTTAGCGGGCGCGGTCCCGTCAGTGCTCAGGATTTTGTTAACTTACAGCAGGGTGCGCAAGTGCAGGCCGGTTTTCGGCGCGCTCATGCTAAAGGCTTTTGCATCAGTGGTGAGTTTCAGTCCTCTGGTGCCTTAGCGCAGTATTCCAGTGCTCAGGTGCTGCAAAGTGGCAGTTATCCTTTTGTTGGCCGAATCTCGATTGCTGGTAATAACCCATCTGCCCCCGATCTGAAAGCGCCGGTACGCAGTCTGGCGCTAACTATTCTGCCCGATAGCCCGCAGCAGTGGCGCACGGCAATGAATACGCCGCCGGTATTAGCGGTCGCGACCCCAGAAAAGTTTTATCAGCAGCTGTTAGCCATTCAAAACAGCACAGTGCCGGAGTTTTTTGCCGCCCACCCGGAAGCGCAAAACTTTATTAACTGGCGTAACAGCTATCAGCCCAGCCAGAGCTTTGCTACCGAGCGCTATCACAGTATTAATGCTTTTTATCTGGTTGATACTCAAGGCCAGCAACAAGCAGTGCGCTGGGCGGCGGTACCGTTAACCAACGAAACCGGGCAACTAGCCGATGCAGAAGCCACAGATGCACTACAGCAGGAATTCTTTAGCCGGCTGCAGCAAGGGCCGGTACGCTTTGATTTACAGTTTACCCTGGCCACCGCCAGCGACAATCCGGCTGATGCCACTATCCCCTGGCCTGAAACTAACCCGCAACTCAGTGCTGGTACTATCGTGATTGAGCAAGCCAGTTTGCAGGATACTGGCGCCTGTAATGCGATTAACTTCGATCCCTTGGTACTGCCGGCGGGTTTTGCGCCTTCAGACGATCCGATTTTACGCGCCCGAGCAGCAGTCTATGCCGAATCGCACCGCCGCCGTGCCCGTGAAGTGTTAATGCAGCAAACTACCGGAGGTGCCAATGAATAAGCCACACCTTTATCCCCTTGCGATGCGGGTAATGCATTGGTTAATGGCGGCTTTAGTGCTGAGCCTGGTATTCGCCGGTTTAACTATGGTGAAGTCGCTGGGCCCCTGGCAGCAGCAGTTGCTGGCCTGGCATAAAGCCATGGGCTTACTGGCCATGTTGGCGATCCTGGTGCGACTTTACATCCGCTTGCGTAGTGACACACCAAAGTTGCCAGATAGTGTGCCGAAACTGCAGCAGCTTGCAGCGAAACTCACGCAACTTGGCTTTTATATATTATTAGTAGTGATGCCGTTGTCCGGTTATTTAATGCAAAATGCTGCCGGTCGCCCGCTGGAGCTGTTTGGATTGTCGCTGCCATCGTTGCTCAATACCGATTTAGCGTTATATGGCCTGTTTCGCGAAATTCATGGCTGGGCCGCCCTGCTGTTAGTGCTGCTGCTTGTGGTGCATATTATTGCTGCGCTCTATCACGGCCTGATTAAGCGGGATGGGGTGTTTAGCAGTATGGTCAAAGCGTCCGCTACTGCTAACCGCAAACCCTAAGCCCACATCACTGCGATGGCGGCCAGGACTATCAGAGCGAGGCCGCCGTGATCGGTTCTTTGCAGCTTTTCTTTAAAGAAAAAGGCGGAGATCAGCAGCATAAACAACACTTCGACCTGGCCCAGTGTTTTGACCAACGCGACTGATTCCAGGCTCATGGCGGTAAACCAGCCAATTGAGCCGATGCAGCTGCTGATACTGATTAACAGGGTCAGCCGCGGACGTCGCCACAGAGCCAGCAAGGTGCTGCGCTCCCGCCACAGCAGGTAGCTGAGTAAGATCAAGGTTTGCAGTAAAATCACGACCAACAGCACCCAGGCCGCACCGTGCGGGAAAGGTAGCCCGAGCGCCAGACTGGCCTGCCGTACCCAGAGCGAGGTTAGCGCAAAGCTCAAGCCACTGCTGATGCCAAGTAATAAGACCGGCCACGATAGCTTGCGCCAGCTGGCGCCGCTAAGCAAGAATACAGCTACCGCCCCCAGTAGTACCCCGACCCAACCCAGCAAACTTAACGATTCACTAAAAAAGGCGACTCCCAGTATCGCAGCCAGTATGGCTTCACTTTTCGCCAAGCCGGCGCCAATGGCGTAGTTGCGCAACTTAAACAGTTTGACCATTAAGGCGGTGGCAATAATTTGCGCAACAGCAGCACCGACAATAAAAAGCACAAAGCGATGGTTGAGGGTAGGCAAGGCCACGGGTTGCCATTGATAAAGGCCGGCCAGATACATTGCCGCCAGCGGCGAAGCCAAGAGAAAACGTGCCAGCGTCACGCCAGCCACGCTGACCTCTTTACTCAGCTGTTTCTGAAACGCATTGCGCCAGGCCTGCATAAAGGCCGCCAGCAAGGTAAAGGGGATCCACAGCACCGTAAATACTCTTAAGCCGTCAGGATGGCTATGCTAGCAGGTGTCGGTAGCGCATAGAAGTCGAAAGTCTGGAAATCCCCAATTTTAGCCTTGGGGATATCCAGAGTCTGCGTCGGGCTCAGAGCTGAAAGCGATATTGAAACTCAGGTTTAGGTTGCAGTGTACCATTTTGGTAAGTCTCGACCACGACAGTGCCATCGGCCTGGACATGAAACACCCGGAACATCGCAGTATGCTGGCTTTCATCCGGGATCTTAGTGCGCTCAAGCGCGGGGATATGTAAATAATGCACGCCATTAATTGCCAACGAATGCTTAACCCTTGGCATATCCATATGTAAATCGCCTGAAATCACGGCCCGCAGATTAGGTTGACTGATGACTTCGCTGACAAAGCCGGCATGGCTGATCCCTTTGTCGGCGTTTTCCTGATACACCCCCTGCTGAGCGCCATGCACCACCAGCAATACTGGCTTGGGCGAGAGTCGGGTGATTTCCTGTTTTAACCAGGCAATACCGTCGTCGTTAAAATCGCGGCCAAAATCAGGTGATGCCAACACCAGCGCAAATTGTTCAAATTCGAGGCTGTAGCGCGGGCTGTTGATCGTCGCTTTGCCGCTATTCCACAGCTTGGCGAAATGCAAAAACCGTTCAACAGTACTGCCATGCTCTTCATTCCCCATAATCGGATAAAACGGCAGTTGGAGTTGCTGTAATACCGGCGTGGCTTGTTCGTACTGTAACAGCGTGCCTTTATGGGCAATGTCACCAACGCCCAGCACAAACTTGAGGTTTAGGCGGGGTGTTAACTGATTAATATCGGCTACAGCCTGTGCCATATGTGGGAATTCGGCTTTGGGTTTTGGCTCTGCATCGCCCAGCACCGCGAAACTGACAGCGGTGCTGGCGAAGCTGAACAGAGGCAATGCCAGTAGCAGCGCAGCGAGAGGTAATAACAGATAACGGCACAGACGCATAAGGTTTCCTTGTTTAGTTGAGTAATAGGTTCAGATCAGCTCACGGGTAGCCGCAGGCTGCTGGGTACGTTCCCGGTCCAGCGTTTAAAAGCGCGGCGAAAGTTATGCTCGTCCGAATAGCCGAGCTGACTGGCCAGTTGCTTGTTGGATAATTTGCCCTGGCACAGCAACAACGTGGCTAAATCACAGCGTAAATCGTCCGCTAAGGCAGCATAACTGCTGCCCTGCTGTTGCAGCAGTCGTTTTACACTACTGCTGCTGCAGCCTAACAAGCTGGCTGCTTGTTCCAGACTGAGTGTGGCAGGCATAGTGCGGTAAAGTTGTCGCTGCAGGATTTCAAACAGGCCGCGTTGTCGTGGTAAGCGACGGTTAAGTTGATAGCAGGCCCGGCGATAGGCCCGAAATTCACCGGCATGGTGCTCTGGCCAGGGCTGAAACCAAAGCTCATGAGGGATATAAAGCGCGTCCACGGGCTGTCCGAAACTGACCGGGCATGGCCAGTAACTGCTGATCTGTGCCGGGTGGCTGGGGGCAGCTTGCTTGAGTTGCACCCTGAGGTTATTTCCGCGCCCGGTGTGATGTTGAATTAGTTGCACCAGCAGCGCCATCGCCAGATTCAGGATAAAGCCCTGTTGTGGCCCAAGCTGTAATGCTGGCTTTAGCAACAGTACACGGTATTGCTCCGTGTGCTGTACCAGAGTAAAAACGCCGGGCAGCATCTGATGGCGGAAGTACCAGAGCTGGCGCAAACAGCCGGCTAAATGGGGGGCTTTGGGCAAACTTTGGCTGAGCGCCAGCGCCGGATTATGCAGTAGCGCGTCAGCCAGAATAAAGGGTAACTCCGGGCTGGCGAGCTGCTGGCAACGCCCGAGTAAAGTTAACCAGTCCCGATGGTGGCAGCGGCTGTCAGGCCGTGATAAATCCTGTTCGAAAATTTGCGTGCCGTGTAACAGCTTATGCAGGCAAGCGCCACGCCGCTGGGCAAGGTGCAATAACGCCGTGACACTGTGCTGCAATAACAGATTTTTTTCGTTGTGATCAAAGATAGCGACTGTCATAGGTTACCGTGGCCTGGTTGATAAACAGGGCGTGCCCCGCGCAACTTACTGGCCCGCAGTGCCAATTCTGCTTGCTTTAAAACTGCAGTTGCCTGCGTCTGGGTTGCCTGAATACAGGCTACTGAGCAATGCAACGTTTGTCCGGCTGCGGTTAACCGCTGCAGTTGTTGCTGCAGATGCAGTGCAATAATCTCGGCGGCAGCCTGCTCGGTATGCACCAGCACCGCGACAAAGCGGTCGCCAGCGTAGCGGCAAATGACATCGGATTCCCGCATTTGACTGCTAAGCAGCTCCGCCAGACTAATCAAATAATTATCGCCGGCAGCAGTGCCATGTTGGCGGTTAAATGCCGCAAATTGATCAATATCCAGCATCAAAATACTCAGTGGTAACCGCTGCTGTTGATGTAGCGCCAATTCGCGGTTTAACACCGCATACAGGTAGTCCAGACCGTAGAGTTGGGTTAGCGGATCAAGTAAGCGATGGTCACGTAAAAAGCGCTCGCGCCCGCGTAACTGACGGTTAATTTGCCGCTGCTCCTGATGCCAGCCCATCAGACCATAGGTTAGTGCCAGCATGCCTAAAGGCGCGGGTACAGACTCCAGCCAGCTCATGGTACGCACATGCGCCGGGTAACGCAGGAACTCGTCCAGTAAGTCGAGTGCAAAAGAGCAGCTCAACAATAAACTGCCATAGTACAGCCAGTCGGTAACCCGACCGGCCGGGCGATTCAGCAGATTCAGCGTCAGCCAGCTTAATGCCACTGCCAACACTATGCCTTCTCCGAGGATGTCCAGCCAATCAATTGCGGCCCAGCTTTTCACATCGCCCAGTTGTAACGCCAGCAGCAGGGCTGCCAGAAGCAAAACCGCAGCCAGCGTCAGCTTATCCAAATGTTGTTGCCACATCATGTGCCTGTCGCGTGACGTCGTCATGGGTTTAGTGTGTGGCAGTGTTGTGACAGAAATATGAAGCAAAAATATTTCTGACCGTATCGACTGAGCCAGGCGGACCCGGGTCTTATTAGCTCAGCCAAGCCCGAGCTTGTCGTTATTTTGTCATCTGCGGTCAGCACACTCTTGGCTTGAATTTATAGCCTCGGGAATAACTCTAAGATGAAAGCTTTACTTCGACCTGGATTTAAACGCAACAGCCTGGCTTTAGCGCTCGCGGCAGCCGGCTTTTTCAGCACTGCTGCTCTGGCGCAGGGTGTCGATGTGCCATTAACGGTTTCAGTAGTACAAATTGACGGGCCGGCCATCCGCGGCCAGCTGAGTGATGACCGTAATGTGCTACTGCAAGGCGCGCTGATAAGGTTAATCGGCACTAACCGTGAAACCACCACCGACAGTCAGGGGCGGTTTCGGTTTGAAAATCTGCCGGCCGGCACTTATCAGTTGGAAGTGCGCTACCTGGGTTACGCTGCCAAACAGGTTGATGCCTTAGTCACCGCGGAGCAGGGTGCGGCCCTGACGCTGCGGTTTGCCAATAATCAGGTTGAAGTACTGAATATTGTCGGCAGTCGCGATGCGCAATCGCGGGCGCTGAATATTCAACGGGCGTCAGATAATGTGAAGTCGGTAGTCTCCGCCGATTACCTGGGGCGTTTTCCGGATGATAACGTTGCAGAAGCCATGCAACGTTTAGTCGGCGCCTCGATTCAGCGCGATCAGGGTGAAGGCAAATACGTCAACGTACGCGGTGCGCCGCTGGAGTTTGCGAATGTCTCGATCGACGGTGTGCAGGTCCCGTCACCTGACGGCACGACCCGGGCGGTGGATCTGGATACCATTCCCTCTGACATTATCTCGTTGTTAGAGCTGACTAAAGCCATTACTCCGGATATGGATGCCGATGCGATTGCCGGTAATATCAATATCGTGACGCAGGGGGCGCTGGACAGCAAAGGCCGTATTTTACGCGGTAAAGTGTCGGGCGGTAAAAATGAGAAAGGCAATGGCGACGCGTATAAACTTAGCCTGACGTATGGCGACAAGTTTAACGGCTCAGAGCGGGCCGGCTTTTTATTCTCGGCACAGCATAGCGAGACCAACCGCGTCACCGATAACGTAGAGCATGTCTGGACGCAGCTGGATAACGGCGAATATGCACCTGAAATCACCGAGTTTAAAGATTATGACTTAAAGCGTATCCGCTCTGGTATTAGCGGCCGCTTTGATTTCCGCGTTGATGACAATAAGCACTTTTATCTGAGCCATAACTATTCGCGGTTTGAAGATAACGAGTATCGCGATACCTTGCTGATAGAGTGGGAGCGTCACACGCCGGACTCAAACCAGGTGAGTGGTATTGCCGGGCGAGCCACCTTTGAAAAGGAACTGCGCCACCGTACCTTTGTTAACACGATTAACACCACTGTTGCCGGTGGCCGTGTCGATATGGACCGCTTTAGCACCGATTTTCAGGCCTCTTATTCGTCAGCTGAGCAGGCTTATCCCAATCGGGATTACCTGTTGTACCGCGAACGCACCCGGCCACGTCTGGCCTATGATTTCAGCAACCCGGATCTGCCGGAATTTCAGATCTTAAGTGCGGACGGTCAGGTGGTGCGTACCGATTTTAACTTTGCCCCAGCTGATATGAACTGGCGCCGTTATGAGCGTCGTACCGGGGGTGCCGAGGAAACCGAACAGGCTTATGTACTTAACTTCACCGTGCCGGGGGAATGGCGCAGCGCGTTCTCTGAACTGAAATTTGGTGCCAAAGCCCGCTTTAAAGAAAAAGAAAATGATGAGAACCGTCTGCGTAATTCGGTTGGTACCAATGCCCCGGGTTATGCCGAGGTGATTATCGATCAGCAATCCCGGCCTTTTGATGGCTTTTATAACAACGGCCCGAAATTGCGCCGTGACTTTGTCGCGGTTTACCGCGATATTTTTGAGAATGCCGATTTTCTCGATCGTGGTGCGCCGTCCATTACCGGTGACTACCGTGCCAAGGAAGACATCCTGGCGGTTTACGCGCAAAATAAACTGGATTGGGACAACACTACCGTGTTGTTTGGTGCGCGGTTAGAGCAAACCAAAAACAGTGGCCAGGCGTTTGAGTATGATTTGGATACCGATACTGCGACTTTGCAGGATGCCAGCAAGACCTACACCAAGCTGTTCCCCAGTGCGCATTTACGCCATGAACTGGACAATGGCCTGATCATAAAAGCCGCCTACAGCACCGGTATTCGCCGGCCGAACTTTGTCGACCTGGTGCCGTATTTTATTATTGAAGATCGCGAATCAGGCAGTGGTTCGGTCGATATCGGGAATATCGATTTAAAACCGACCTACGCCCACAACCTGGATTTGACCGGCGAATACTACATTGCGCCGGTGGGTTTGTTGTCGGCGGGCGTGTTCTATAAAAAGCTGTCCGATCCGATTTTTAAAGCCCGCAGCGAGCTGGTGGGGGGCGAATTTGATGGCTTTAATATGGTGCGGCCAGAAAACGGTGACAGTGGTTATCTGTACGGTATTGAGCTGAACTGGCAGCAAACACTGGACTTCCTGCCAGGCGCGCTGAGTGGCTTAGGTTTTATTGCCAACTATACCCATACTAAGTCTGAAGCCGATTTACCCTTTGGTATCGGCAAAACCGAGTTAAATGGCACCAGCCGCCATACGGTGAACCTGGCCTTGCAGTATGACATCGAAAAATTCAGCAGCCAGTTAGCCTATAACTATCGCTCAGAGTATATCGATGCTTTCGATACGGCGAATCCGGGGTTAAACCTGTATTGGGATGGTCGCGGCACTCTCGACTTTACAGCCAGTTATCAGCTAACCAAACAGCTGTCAGTTTTTGTTGAGGCCACTAACCTGACCGATAGCAAAGCCATTCGCTATCAGGGCGAGCGCGGCCGGGTTTACGAGCATGAGCAGTTTGGCCGGGCCTGGCAACTGGGTTTAAGCGGTAAATTCTAAGCTTAACCGCAGCAGAGGCCGGAACCGGGTTCCGGCCTTTTTTATCGCTAAAGGAATCTTATCTTATGCAAAAATTTCTACTCAGTTCCGGAATGCTGCTGATGCTGTCGGCCTGTCAACCCGCACCACAAGTTGCGGCTAACGTGAGTGCAGCGGCCACCACGGCCAGCAACGGGGCGTTATTAACCAGTAAAACGCCGTACCAACCCCAGCAAGACTGGCGCAGTTACAGTGCCGTACCCGTGGGGTTCAGCGCCGTAGGGCTACAACATGTGGCGCGGCATGGCTCGCGTTTTTTATCCAGTCAGGGCGATGACATCCTGATGTTAGAATTGCTAAAGCAGGCTGCAGATGCTGGTGCCTTAACCCCGTTAGGGCAGCAATTGGCTGCGCTGGTTAACCGGCTGCATCAGGCGCATCAGCCCAATAATTATGGTGAAATTTCTGCGTTGGGCGTGCAAGAGCACCGGCAGATGGCGCAGCGCTTACTGGCAAGGTCGCCACAGTTGTTCGAGCAGGCAGTGGCACAGCAGCTGCGGATCGCGGTGTTGCATTCAGGGCGGGAGCGTGCCGATCAAAGTGGCGACGCCTTTGTTGCCGGGCTAACAGAGGTTATGCCAGCGCTTAAACCCCTGTTTGATACTCCGCAAGCCGACGAGCGTACCTTATATTTTTATAAAGCAGAGGGGAGTGAAGCCTTCGCCCGCTATCGTGACGAAGACCCACGGTTACTGAGTGCCATGCAGCAACTCGCTGCCGACCCAAGCCGGCAGCAAGCGGCGCTGTCGATGTTGGCGCGGTTTTTTCAACCAGAGTTTCTTAACCGCCTGCAGCAGGGCGAAATTGAACTAACGCTGCCGGATGACGACGATGCGATTCGCAATCCGCTGGATGCGGCTAATGTGCTGTTTAGCCTGTACAGCATTGCCAGTAACCTGACGCTGGAAGGTCCGTTTGATTTCAGTGAGCTGTTGCTGGAGGAGCATTTGCAACCGCTGGCTGAACTGGATGATGCGGATTCCTTTTATGGTCGCGGTCCGGCGTTTGCAGGTGATGATATTACCTATCGTCTGGCCGGGCGTTTAGTTGCTGATATGCTGGATAAAGCCGAGCAGCCAAACGGTTACGTGGCCAGTTTTCGCTTTACTCATGCCCAGGTGCTGATGCCACTGGCAGCCTTGTTAGGCATCGCTGGTGCCAGTGAGCCGTTGCCGCAAAGCGTGTTATATAGCTATAAAAACAGCCCCTGGCGCAGTGCTAAGGTTTCGCCGATGGCAGCTAATGTGCAGTGGGAAGTGTATCGTAATGCCGATAACCTGACGCTGATCCGGATGCTGCATCACGAACAGGAAACCGCTTTTGGCGGCACTTGCCAACCCTATACCGGCAGCCACTTTTTCTATACCAGCAGCGAGCTACGTCGCTGCCTGCTCCCCTAACTTATCCACAGCACTCCGGTACCGGTCTGACCTCTGACCGGTACCGGAGACGTGTGGATAACTGGTACCGGGTGTGTGATTAATTGTGCGTCATTGCTGCCGGATAAGCGCCACGTTCCGGCATCACGCCCTTACCCATTCTGATCTGCAGCACTACCTCGACCTCATTACGCTTATCCAGGCCGATACCGGCTTCATATTGTGGTCGATGAACAGTACGGGTGCGACAGCCCAGCAATGAACAGTCGCGCACCGTATCCTGCTGATAGCTAACGCCAAGCTGGCTGCTGTTATCGCGTTGCCGCTCCCGCAGCGTTTCCTGCTCAACCACGAGGTACCAGTCGAACCCCTGCTCTGCAGTAAGTTCGGCAGCGCGCTGCATCGCATAAGCTTTGGCCCGCTCGCGATCTTCACCACGGCTTTTAAAGCTGACCCGGTAAAAATTATCCGCTATGCGCTGTTCGGCATAGCCGAAACCGCCGTTTAGTGCAGGCCGGTAATCCGGTTTGCTGCTACAGGCGGCGAGCAATAACACCGCCAGTAACAGCCAAGGTTTCGCTAAAAAGGACACCTTACTCATCATTACCTCCGAGCGGTGATTTTAAATATCGCTGTTCAGCCGTTGCATCTAATGCCTGCCCTGCCATTAATTGGTCCAGCATCGGATCCAGCAGCATGGCGGCGCTGGCGGTGTGATAGCCGCCGGCCTGACGGTGCTGTGCCACCGTGATACTGGCCTGTTGCTGCCAGCCGTTTGTGGTACGACAGGCGATGGTTTCGGTAAGCTGCGTTGCACTCTGCAGGCTGACGTAGCGGCAAAACTCTCCGCTGTGATTAATAAAACTCAGTTGTGGTGTTAACTGCTGATCCTGCACCTGCACCTGACGGCCACTTGGCGTGCTATCGAGGGCAACCGCCAGTTGTGCGGCGAAGCTATTGCTACTGTCGGGGAGCCATTGCGCTACGCCATAGCCGGCAAGCAGTGCCACACAAGCGACGGCAGCGGCATGGCGTTGAAGCTGCTGACTGGCACGGCGCCACCACGGAAAGGGGATCACTTCTGCCGTTTCAGGCGTTGTTGCGCCGTGCAGCAGTGCGGTGATCGCCTCAGGAATAGGCGTTTGCTCAATTTGTCTGGCATGTTGCTGCACCAGCACATCCACCATGGCCAGGCTGGCGAGGCGATCCACTAAGCTTTCATCTTCCAGCAACTGCTGACGCACCAGGGCCATCTCAGCTTCGGATAGGCTGGCATCCAGAAAGCCAGATAACAGTTCATCGGTTAATTGCATGTCAGCCCCCCGGGTAATTTTAACTTGTTGGCGATGGCAAGCCGCGCTCTGGCCAGCCGGCTCATAATAGTCCCAGCCGGGATCGCCAGAACTGAGGCAGCTTCCTGATAGCTCATCCCTTCCACCGCCACCAACGATAAAACTTCACGCTGCTCGGGCGGTAGCGTATCCAGGGCCTTACCAACCTGAGTCAGCTGAATATCATTTAATAGCTGCGCTTCGCCATCGGTTTCGGTCAGGGTTTCATACTCTACCTGTGGCTGGGCCGTCTGCCTTACGCGCCGTGCGCGGTATTCATCTATCCATAAATTACGGCAAATCCGAAAGGCCCACTGTGCCGCTGGCACACCATCGGGTGTTGGGTAGTCCAGCAAACGGACCAGAGTGTTTTGGGTTAAATCATCGGCATCAGCGCGGCTGCCCGTTAGCGAATAGGCAAAGCGGCGTAAGGCCGGGAGTAGTAATTGTAAGTCAGCTTTGGTCATAAGCGCTCTCCTTTTACCGGGATAACGGCTGAGGTTGACCTTTTATTCCAGCAGCAGGGAATTTTTTTTGACACCAGCCGTTAGCATGATACAAGTTATGCAAGTTAAAGAGGTGTGTTGATGAAAAAAACCTTAGTCGCAGCACTGTTTCTGGCCGGTTTGCCTGCTGTCAGCCCAGGGCAGGTAGTGCGCCCCCCTGAGCTGCCGCCGCCTCTGGTTGATACCTTAAAGCAACCCACCGGCGAGTTGTTGCGGCAAACTGAGCAACTGCAACAACAGCTTGCCGAGCAGCGCTTGCGCGAGCAATTGGCCGCGCTGGCGACCTTGCCCGACCCACTGCAGCTACCGGCGGTACAGGACATTCTGACCCTAAGCGGTGAACCACTCTGGCGCGAAGTTGAAGTGGAGCAGGGCTTTCGTGCCATAGAACGCGAGTGGCTATTGTTGCTAACCGCAGACGAGTGGCAGGCGTTGCAGCAGCGCTGGCCTGAGCTGGCCGGTTATCTGCAGCGACAACAGCCTTTACCTGCTTTGCAGCTAACGTTAGTGACATTAAAGGTGCCAGCTGCCCTTGATTCGGCGTCTGCATTAGCGCAGCAATTTAGTGCCGAGCTACTGCGTTACAGTGGGCGTAATCATTTGTACCAGCCGCAGCAGCAAGCCAGCACCGCAGCGCCGCAGGCCGCGTCTCAGAGTAAGGCCAGTATGTGCGATTGGCCGGTCAGCCTGGGAATGGTCGATACCGATATTAATACTGAGTTGCCTGCGCTGGCCGTGCAAAGCGGGCACTTTAATCTGGTGGCGCGGCGCTTTTTACCTGAACAGCTGGCAGCCAGTTATGCCCATGGTACGGCGGTGGCCAGTTTGCTGGCGGCGCGCGACCCGGCGATCACGCCGTTATTACCGCAATTAACGTTGTACAGTGCCGCGGCTTTTTATGCCAGCAATGCGGTGCAGCAATCCGCCAGTTTAGAGCACTTGCTGACGGCACTGGACTGGCTGGCGAGTCAGCCGCTGCAGGTGATTAACCTCAGTCTGACCGGGCCTGATAACCCGGTGCTGGCGTTACTGATCCAACAATTACAGGCCCGCGGACTAAGTTTGGTGGCGGCTGCCGGCAATGGCGGCCCTGCGGCAACCCCTTTATATCCGGCGGCCTATCCGGGAGTGATTGCAGTAACCGCAGTGGCACCGGATATGACTCCCTATCGTTGGGCTAATCAGGGCGACTATATCGATTTCGCCGCCGTCGGGGTAAGAGTAGCAGCACTGACCGCCAATGGTCAGGTGCAGCCACAAAGTGGGACCTCTTTGGCAGCACCCGTCGTCAGTGCTGCGGTGGCTTGCTGGCGGGCCGCACAGCCGCAATTAACGCATCAGCAGGTGTATCAGTTACTGATGCAGCAGGCCCGCGACCTTGGCGAGCCGGGTAAAGATCCGGTAACGGGGCACGGGGTGATCGAACCGCCGCTAGAAACTCAGTTGTAGCGACAGTGAGCCGCGACTTTCGGTGTAATCTGCGCTATCGAGGATGGACTGAAAATCACCGAACTCCAGTTTGCTGATCAGGGCAAAGTGCTCTGACAGCCCCAGTTGCCATTGCAGATCCAGCTGACGTTGCAAGTCGTTACGGGCAGCTGCAGTATTGGCCACACTATGGCTCTGATACTGGCGCCGGGCGACACGGGCGCCAAACTGCAGTTGCTGCGGCAAGGTCCAGGCGGTAAAGCGGGTCGACATTTTCAGTTGCACGGCCGGTGCCTGGTAGCGGAACTCAGTGGCATCGGCGGCCTCCCAATCGTAACGCAGGCCCAGGCTGATAAAGCGCTGACCATCAGCACTAAACCAGAAACTGTCGGCACTGAGGCTACGTGTTTGGGCATCACGGCCATTGATATTATCGAAACGCTTTTGGCCAAGTGTTAGTGCCGGGCGCAGATACCAGGTATCACTGGCACTGTGCATCGCGTAGACACTGCTTTGGGTTAAGGTTAAAAAGGGAGCAGACGCCAAGCGTGCATCGGCATGGTACAGGTTGATGCCTAAGCTGGTGGCACCCAATTGATACTGGCTGTCTAAAAAGGCCAGCTGCAATCTGAGATTATAGTCGTCCGCATTTTGATACTGTTTATCCTGCAGCGAATAGCCAGCAAACACTTGTAGCTTATCAGTGGCTTGCCAGCTGGCATTGACATCGGCTTCCAGCAAACGGGCATTATCGGAGCGGCCACTGGCCTGGTTTAATTCACTGACATTGACGTTAGATTGATATTCTAACCCCGCCCGCACCTTACCGGAAAAACCCCAGGCCGGTGCGGCGGACTCTGTAGTTTGTGCCGCCAGCGCCGGGGTAAGCATCAGGCTCAGCAGGGCGGTAGCGGGCAAAGTATGGCGAAAGCATAACATGGGAATACTCCTGCAAAAACGAGCCCTGCAGCGGGCAGGGCCCGGTGCATATTACAGACCGGTGGTCAGCCGCAGGCTGTTCCGAACGGTGTTCGAGACTTCAGCGTTAACAGCCTGATTGACGTTTTGCAGCACTTCCGCACTGGCAGCTTGCTGCACCAACTGGTTGGCTGAACCCTGAACCTGCTGTTGCACTGCCTGGCTGACATTCGCAGTAACGGCCCCGGCCGTTTGTTGTGCGGCCTCTGCACTGCCTGATGCCAAACCTTGCACCTGAGAGCTCACTGCCAGCGCATTGGCAACGGTGCTGGCCGCATCAATACTGGCTACCGCCTCGGTTACCGTGGCAGTGGGTAGCTCAGGCAGAGCCGGCTGTGGCATAGCGTTGTCTGCCAGCAGGTCGGTTAAGCCCAGTGCCAGCTCACCTTCACTTTCAGTGTTGGTGTCGGTTGCTGCATCGGCGTTACCCGCAATGGTAGTAGGTACTGCAACGGTTTCTTCATCTGCTGGCTCGGAGTCAGCAGCAGGCAGGGTATTGGGGGTGCTGATCGAAGCAGTGGCAGAGGCCTGGGTATTGCTACTTTGGCTGGCTTGCGCATTGGCAGAACCGCTTTGCGCCTGGCCAGCAGATGCAGACATCGCGGTTTGAGCCGATGTTTGAGTGCTGACACTCAGGCTAACATCCGCCAGCGCCAGGGTAGAAAAACAGGCTAAAGCAATTAATGATGGTTTAAATACAGTTTTCATGATCGTTTCCTCTTTTTGTCACACTGACACCGAGGTAACGGATCAAAACACTATTTTATTCCCGTTTTTTTGAAACTTATCCACAGCACTCCGGTACCGGTCTGACCTCTGACCGGTACCGGAGACGTGTGGATAAGTGCTGTGTTGGTTAGAAGCGATAGCTTAGGCTAAGACGCAGGCTGCGTGGTGTCATCGGATGGAGATGTTTGTCGGCTATACCTTCTGCCGTTTCACCCGGAAGGCGGGAGCTATAAAAATATTCGATATCACTTGCCCGGCTGTTTAGCAGATTAAACAGCTCGGCGCTGAATTGCCAACGATCTAACTGATATTGAACGCGGCCATTAACCACGGTGGAGGATGCGGAGCGCATCTCGTTAAAACTGTCTAAGGTGCGTTTACCGAAGTGCCTTAACCTTAAGCTCAGTTGCCAATTCGAGTTGGCCTGATATGTGGCGCCCATACTCAATACCAGAGGTAAAGCGCCATCAATATAATTCCCTTCGCCCTCTTCATCTGTAGTAAAGCGCGAGCGTGTCATTGCCAGCTCAGTATCCAGGCTCCATTTTTGGCTTAGCCAATAATACAAACTTGCTTCTATACCATAACGTCGTGAAGCCCGGCTTGGCTCGTTTGTTCCTTCATCTCCGACATAGAGCAATTCTGAGTCCATCTCCAGATACCAGAGCGCAACAGAATAACTCAGCGCACTATAGTCAAAATAACGTAGTCCGATCTCTGCTCCCTCGCTGGCAACCAGAAAATCTACCGGATCAATTAGCGCGTTCGAGCTTGGTTCACGGCGAGTGGTGGTGCCGCGCGCATCATTAGAATGAAAACCCTGCCCGATATTCAGATAAGACAACCAGTTTTCACTTAGTTGATAATTCAAGCCGGCTTTTAGCGATAAGACACCATCACTACTGCGGCCACTATTCACCGGCATGTCACTGTCGACACGCGCTGTCATCCAATCGTAACGCAGCCCGAGGTGGGCAGTAAGACTTTCAGAGAGGGCGATACTGCTCTGCTGAAAGATGGCAGCACTGCGCTGCATAATTTGATCGGTACGCACAGTGCTGAGTCGGGTTCGATTGAGGGTCGCATACAGGCCTAACTCATCAATATCATCTATCCGGCTCTGCACTCCGAGCAAATGCTCCACCTCAAGGTCAGCCAGTTGCTGATGCCAATGATAGCTCAGCTCACCACCATATAGATGACGTTGGTCACTTTGCTCAAACTGATCCCCGTTTA
This sequence comes from Alishewanella agri BL06, assembly GCF_000272005.1. GTDB lineage: Bacteria > Pseudomonadota > Gammaproteobacteria > Enterobacterales > Alteromonadaceae > Alishewanella > Alishewanella agri. Next base: position 61,877 of record NZ_AKKU01000025.1, read on the forward strand.
GTGGGTCATTCAGAAAGTAGGTAAAGTTTGACCAGAGCGCCAGCTCTGAGCGCACCAGATAGGCATTTCCCCGCCAGGCGTCACTGAACCAACTGGCAGAAATACTGTAGCGACTGCTTTCGCCACCAAGTTGGGTATCCAATGAGCCAAAACGGTCAATTAATTGCGATTCGATAGCCCGAAGTGGTACTTGGTCGGCGCTACGCCAGCTATTGTCATAAGCCATCACAGTTACGGCAAATTGTGCTAACCCTATTTGTTGCGTGTAGCGGCCAAGCAGATTAATTTTTTGCTGATCTTCCTTGAGATCCCGCCAGGGGCCATCGTAACCATGTAACTCTGTTGCCAATATCAAAGCACCAGAGGTGGTATTAACCGTACCCTTAGCCAGTAAACGTTGATATTGGTGATCGCCCAAAGTCAGTGCCAACTCGTTGGCTGTAGTATTTTGCAAACCAAAACGAGCACTGCCAGCTGCAGCAAAATCGCCACTATTGGCGTGATAACTGCCTTTTTGATAATCAATTTGGCTAACTAATTCAGGAATAATAAAGTTGAGATCGGTATAACCCTGGCCATGCCCGTGGCTGCGCATATTGACCGGCATTCCATCGACATAGTTGGCAAAATCAGTACCGTGGTCCAGGTTAAAGCCACGCAGAAAGTACTGGTTAGATTTACCGCTGCCGCTATGTTGAGTCACTATCATACCCGGGATAAATTCTAAAATTTCGCCGGTACGTGATAACGGCCGTGCGGCAATTTCAGCGCTACCCACTATGCCTTCTGAAGCAGAAATACTCTGGCCCAGTAAATCAAGTTGGCGGCCTTTGATTAAAATCGTTTCTACTGAATGTGCTGACAAAGGGTCGGCCGCCAGCGGCGCAAGCCATAACACCAGCGGAGTCGCCAGCAATATATTCGGTTTTCTTATTGGCATGACTGACCTCAATATTCAGGATAGATTGCCTTATCTTTACTTAACACCGCTTGCGCTTTGTCGGATGCTTGCCAACTCAGTAGTAATTTATGATTGTGGCCGGTTTCAAACAGCGCCTGATAGCCGATTTGCCATTGCTCGGGGCTTTGGCATGTGGCATCGATAGGTAACAGCAAGTAGAGCTGCTGTTGTAATTGTTGGGTACGCCAGTTGCTGGTATCGGCAACTGCCAGGCTGCAAGATCCTAATTTGTCGGTAAAAGCGATATGCTTTTGAATATAGAGTGTGAGCTCCTCTTTATGCGCAATAACTTGCTGCCAGCTGATCTGCGTTAAAGGTTGTGGGCCAAAGAGTTTTGCTTGTGCCAAATCATGTAAAGAGACTTTCCACAGTAGCCGCGGCTGCCGAAGCTCTGCTGACACCTCCATGTAAGCGGTGCTGAATTTATGAGCCTTTGCCTCAGGCAAAGATGCCAGGTTGAGTATTAGCAGTGACAGTAAAACAACGAATTTCATTTGGAGCCTCCGTTCAGTAGCGCAACGGCGTGACGACTTTGCGTCAGTAAGGCCAGATCATCGGGTTCCCGCGCGCTGTTATAGTTGATGGTTGCCCACTGCAGTGCGGCTTGGGGATCAGGGCTAACCCGCAAAAAATAATGGGCCAGGTCAGCAGCATGTTCCTGGTCCTGACGCAAAATACGCACTTGCATTTGTTGCTGCAACTGATGACCGAAATGAGAGGGGTGTCCCAGCTCCTGTTCAGCTAAGGCTAGCCTCAGTAACAAGCTGTCCTCTAATTCCACGTCTGCAGCCAGCGTAACCAGGCGTTGGTATACCGCTTCAGGTTGTTTTATCGCCAGTTTTAAGTCTGCCCATTTCAACCACAGGCTAGTCGGTGCTTCAGTTAAAATGGGCTCAAGCCATGCCACCGCAGCGTCCAACTGGCCCAGCTGCTCGGCTTGTTCCGCTAAAATACCACGTGTCCAGATAGCCAGTTCAGCAGGTAAATCCGGATTTTGTTGCAACAGGGCCTTCAAGCCTGAATAGGCTGCTGACCACTGCCCTTTGCGACCTGTTACCTCATAACTGCAGGTGGCAAAAAAGAACAGGGCTTCCCGCATCAATCTGTTGCAAGCACGCTGTGCACCTATGGTGTCACCGAGCGCCAAATGGATCCGGGCGGCCATCAAATTAGCCTGCAGCTGATGTGGCGTAGCGGATAATAGTGGCTCGAGTAAGGCAAGCGCAGCAGTAAATTGGTGTTGTTGCTGTAGGATATCAGCTTGCAGCAGTATCAGGTGTTCGCGATGTTGCGGTTCGGCTTGAAAATTAGCTAACAAGGCTTCTGCGTCATGAAAATAGCTGCTCCATCCCGGACGGCGTGCGCGTTGTAAATAGGCATTGGCTAGCTGCAGCCGGTTTGTCGTTGATGGCGCTGCCTGAAAGGCTTTTAATAGTGGTAGCAGATTGTCGTTGTCTGCTAACTCAGGCTGCATCTGAAATACGGTCGTACCGGTAGGTTGCTCCACGGCGCTCGGCGACACATCGGTAAACGCCAGTAAGGTGACAAAAAACCAGACCATAGTTGTTCCCCTGGTAAAAGAAGGGGGGCGGTTGCCCGCCCCGTTGATATCACGGATTATTAAGTAAATCTGCGTAATCTTCTGGCGTCATGGCATCCTGAATAAAGGTGCGACCATTAACCCGCAGAGGTGGCGCTTCCGCATTTTGCATAAAGGCCTGGCGGCTGTAATTCAAAAAAGACACCATCGCGACCTTAATTTCAATATTTACGGTACCGTTGATAGTGAATTCACCATCGGACACCGCAACCTGAAATTGGTCATTTCCGGTATATTCGGTAGCCGGGGTATAGCTAAAGCCACCGGTACCGGTTAATGACACTGTGCCATTCGACGGTTGACTAATAACTGTAAAGGTTAAGGCGTCATTGTTTTTGTCGAAGGCTTTAATCGTTTCGGTTAACGGCGTGTCAGTTTCAGTCACGAAATAGTTGACGCCAAAATAGGGCGCGACATTTTTCTCACTAGAGCCATTACACGCGGTCAGTAACGCTAAGCCAGCTAGTAATATTAATTGTTTCATGGTCCGCTCCTTAGTTTGGTGAACCCGCAATCGGGGTCAGCAGATAGGGGAAGCGCTGATCAAACATCTGGGCATTGAGTGGTGCGCCATCGGTAAAGGGCACATTACCTACCGGTGCATCTTCAGGATTACAAAAGCCCAGATTCGTTGGTGTACCTGCAACCGGAATATCATGACACAGCGCACCCATCACTACCCGCAGCGCTATATCAACCACGTCATCACCTGGCCGACGGCCATTTGGGAAACCTGCCAGATCATCGCCAGCAACACCAAAAGCCGATTGCTGCTCAGCCGGCGTCGCCGGAATGGCAGTATTTAAACGCAGCATTTCAGACGGCGTTACCATAGCGAGTTGGTTAACACCGGCGACACCGGTAAGAAAGGCTGCAACCAAATCGGCTCGCGGGAAGTTAGACGGCGCCAAATCCGCAATATTCGTACCCAGGGTGCTGTTTACGGCGTCACGGAATAAAATATTTAATAATGCAGGTAGGGTCGGGTGTGTGACGTAGTCGGCGAACTGTCCGTCATCGGCGGGCTGGCTGCTATTAAACTTATCTTTATCCGCTAGTCCGATAACCAGCTCGTTTACCAGCGGGTTGCTTAAGCGGGATACCTGTACCAGCGCACCGCCAGCGGCGGCAGGTTTACTAAAGGTTGCATTTGGGTTGAGGATGCGAGCCTGTGGCAGGCTGGCCGTAGTCCAGGCACCAATCACACTGTTACCTGAGCCCGTAACACAAGTTTTATGCACCTCTACCGCGATGGCAGTGACATTTTTATCTGCCAGATCATCATTAGCGGCACTTTGGGTAATTCCGCCAGGGAAGCCGCCACCATCACCAGCGCCAGGGCTGCTGTCACCCTCCACCGGAACATAGTTTACTAAATCGAAAGTTTCACCCAAATTGACGACAAAGGGATCCTTGCGCTGACCAACAAAAATACGGGCCGGGAAGTTACAGTTTGGTATATTTACCGAGTAAATATATTGATCGGCATATTGCTGGTAAGCGGCGGCGTCACCAAAGGTTTTATTGCCGACATAGTCATAGGGTTTGGTAAACAGCATGCCGCCACTGGGTGATAACGTGGTACTGTTATTACCCTGTTTCACTTCTACTGAATACTGCTCTGTAAAGTTAAGAGCGGCCTGGCTGTCGGCACTGATACCACCCACGTTCTTTAATGGTACGGCAACCATCCGCTGATTACCCGCCGGACCAATTGGTAGTTTAACGCCCATGCCATTGTTTACCAGGTTGTTATTAAACTTAAAGTTAAAACTCAGGTCTGGCATGGCATCGCCGGTATTATCAACATGAATGCTGTAAACGGCGTCAGGATCCATTGCAAAATAATTCGGCCCGCCGTATGCGTCTTGTAGCGGAATATAGTTAGCAATCATGGTGACATAGTCTTCACGACCCGTTTCATAACTGTTAAACACATAAAAGTCGCTGGCGTCAACGGTTGGCATCCGCGTGATATTGGGTGCCTCGCGATGGCTAGATGCCAGGCTGGCTGGGAGGTATAGTGCAGAACTTAAAGCGATTGAAATGGCAAAAGCCGTGGTATTTAGTCTCATTTTCGTTACCCTCAGGTTAAGTTGCTCTGAAGTAACGACTGACTATCCTTTGCGGATGCAGTTATTTAAAAAAATCTCACACATCGGACCAGGTGCCGGATAATTGCAGCCGCAGCTGCCGATTATCCGGGCTTGGGTGAAGGGGAATACCCCAAATAACGTATTACAACGTAATGATTTCTGCAGTAAACAGGACGTCACCAGTAGGTGCACCAGTGGGTGAACCGCCCTTAGGTTCGATACTAACCGCCAGCGCAGCAATCATCAGATCTTTGGCCGCTGCTGGTACTTGTAATATACGTTCCTGATTCTGCGGTAATAAACCCAGGGATATCGGTGCCTGACCATTCGCTGGCAACATCCATAGCTCATAGTCTTTATCAGTATGTGCTTGCACGGCCGAAGTTGCTCTCACGGTGAGTTGTAGCTCCGTTTTGGCAATAGACCACCATACTTTCGCATCAGTGGTTTGAATTAATGCCACCTGCTGACTTACCGGATCTACCAAATAGGGACGCAACATAACAACCGCCAGCAAAATTGACGCTGCGGCAGCGATAAGCCAAGACACGCGACTGGTTGTCCGTGTTTCAACGCGTTGTTCGGTGGGCAGCCAACCCAGTCTGCGCTGAATTTTCAGCCACACTTCAGGGTTAGGGGCGGAGGTCGGTAAACTTTCTGCCAGCGGATTTAAATGTTGCTCCCAGCGCCAAACCGTTTGCCGGATATTGGGCTGACTCATCATTAATTTTTGAAAACGCCTGCGCGCGGCGCCCCGCATCGTACCGAGAATATAATCCACTGCCAGTTCATCCAGCAAATTCTGATCATCGAACTTCATGCTTCAAGACACCTTTTAAGTTGGGTAAGGCCGCGACGGATCCAGCTTTTTACTGAACCCAGCGCAGAGCCTGTATGTTCAGTAATCTCCTGATGGCTTAGCCCGTTAAAGTATGCCAGTTGGATAGAGACTCGATGATCGTCAGTCAGCGAGGACATACAGTCATCCAGTTTTACTTTTTCACGGGCTAAGCCGATGACCTCCCCCAACGGGATCTCATCAGTACTTTGATCATTAGCCGGTTCAGAAATATCGACATGTTCCCACTTTACTCGTCGCGATTTCAGTAAATCCAAAGCTCGGTAGCGGGTAATACTGATCATCCAGCTCATGACGCTGCCTTTTTCTGCATGATAGTCTGCCGCGTTGTGCCAGATACGGACAAAAGCATCTTGCAGCACATCCTCGGCCCAGTCATGCCGGCGGAGTAAATGCAAACTAACAGAAAACAACTTGCCCGATGACGCCTGATAAAGCTTGGCAAAGGCCTCGCGGTTGCCTTGAGCTGTCTCATATAACCATTGCAGCAATTGTTGTTGTGATTGGTCCATTTTCAATCCTTTTATTATCAACTGTGCTACAGGTACGACTGACGAAGTGCATTAGATGCAGTCTAGGGGCATTTCAGTAACTTATCCACACGTCTCCGGTACCGGTCTGACCTCTGACCGGTACCGGAGTGCTGTGGATAACTGGGTTAGCGCAGGGCGCCGGCGTTTGCGGCGCCGCGGAATACGGCGTTGATATACAGCAGGTGCATACCATCGACGTAAGCGCGGAAGTTTGGCTCCTGGGTAAAGGCAATCACCTGGCCACGGCCGTGCGACTGCACCATCACCAGCGGTTTATGGGCAATTTGCTGGCGGTTTTCTTCCCACACAAAGCCACCGGCCAAGAGATCTTTAGGGGCGGCGAAATTAACCACATTGCGGCCATCGTTAATCCGCAGCGGCTGGTAAATATGGTTGCCAACATAGAGGCTGCGTACCTGTTCAGCGATACCAGCGGTTAGCCAATGGTTTTGATCAACCACGGCATTGGCAATAAAGCCCGGCACCCAGTCCGGATCGGCCTGATATGGCTTTAACATCTGCTCGAACTCGCGGTATTCCGCCAACACCCGGCCTGGCACTCTTGCTTCGCTGGCGGGTTTTTCCTGCTCGCTGACCTGATACTCGCGCTTGCTGCTTAGCAGTGGCTTATCGCCCTCCAGCAAATAGCTGGTGGCATTGCCCAGCGTAATTAGTACACCGCCACGTTGCACAAACTGGCGTAAATTCTCGCTGCCGACACTTCCCAGTGCCTGCTGATAACTGCCAGCACCCGTCGCCGGTAAAATCAGCACCTGATAACGGCTTAGATCGGCACTGCGTAGTTGCGCCGGGCGAATTGCCGTGACCGGATAACCGATACCACGCTCCAGCACAAAGCGGGCACTGCCGGCACTCAGTGGATTCGTCGGCTCATCCCAAAGCATTGCGACATTAATCTTTGGCACAGCCGGCACATTAAAGGAACCAAAGTTCGGCCCCTCCGTTACCCAGCTGTTATCCAGTCCTTGCACTAAGGCGCCGCTTTGCTGCGCCAGTTGTTGTACCTTGGAGGTTAAGTCAGCCGGATTATCGGCACGGCTTAATACCAGGGTGCCGGCCGGGTAACGCTGACCATTCTGATGCGTAAAGGGCAGATCACTGCTGCGTAGCGTTAAACCCTGTTGCAGCGCCGCACTCAAAAAGCGCGCCGCCGCCATATCCCCCCAGGGCACCACAAAGCCGTAACGTGCGTCCGGGTTACTGACGCTACCGGCGATCAGGGTATCCGGACCCACCACAGTGGTATTAACCCGCGGTGCCTGATTACAGCGCTGCATTTCCAGGTTATACATCAATGGCAACGACCAGGCGGTAACATCGTAAATCTGATCCGGCAGGTTATTGGCGCGGCGCTGCTCCTGTTTCTCTAAAAAGGCCTTATCCATCGGCACCGTTTCATCGAGCAGGGTGCGCATTAAATGGTAACTCGGCTGATTGGTGCGAATAAGGTAGCTGCCCGCCTGATAGTCTTTGCCACAGGCACGAAATGCCTGCTGCGCCTGCTCTACTTTAATGCCATGCTGGGTTAGCACGCCCATCAGTTTCTGATGGCCGGCCAGATCGCGCTCGGCAGCAAAGATAAAACTACGCAGGCCATCTTTTTCGCCCTGTGCCGCCGCAGTTTTGCGGTACTGATAAAAGTTTTGCAGTAAGGTACTGGCCTGCTGGCTGGCCGTCTCCAGCGTGGCTTTAAAGGCGACAAAATTACGCTGAATACCATCGGCAAACGTCAGGATCTGGCCATCCTGCATCCGGTAATGATGGCCGCGTGCTGAGGCCATCTCATAAGTCATCGATACGCTGCCGTAATACAGCGGCCAGCTGGCGCCATAGCCCGGGTAAAAGGCATCGAAAATCTCGCGGGTAAAGTAGTGATAGCCCAGCTCGTCAAACCATTTGGCATTATTCTGGCCCACCTTATTCAGCACCTGACGCTGGCTGGCCTGAATATGCGGGTTGTAGGGCTCGGCCTCGGGGCTAAAGTAATACCCCATATCGCCGCCCATTTCATGCGAATCGACAAACAGCAGCGGATACATTTGCTGCAGTGCTTTAACGCGGCTGGCGGTTTCCGGCTGGGTTAACGAAATCCAGTCGCGGTTCATATCAAACAGGTAATGGTTGGTACGGCCATTCGGCCAGGGTTCGTTTTGCTCAGCGGAAAGCCGATCCGGCGAATGCTCCAGGCCAACAGTGGCATAGTAACGGCTAACAAAACGGTGATGGCCATCCGGGTTTTGCAGCGGGTCTATATAGACCAGGGTATTGCTTAATATTTGCTGGGTCAGGGCGCTTTGGTCAGCCAGTAAATGATAAGCCAGCGCCATAGCGGCATCGGCCGGGCTAATTTCGTTGCCATGCAGGCTACCGGCAATCCAAACACTGGCCGGCAGGCTGGCGATCAGCTGTTTGGCTTCTGGCTCACTCAGGCTTGCAGGCTCTGCAAGTTTACGCATTCCGGCTTCAATGTCGGCCAGCTGGCTGATATTGCTGCTACTGCCAATTACCGCATAAAATAGCGGCCGGCCCTGCCAGCTTTTGCCATAGTGCACCAGCTTAACCTGCTGCGGATAACGACTGGCCAGTTGCTCAAAAAAGCGGGATATCGCCGCCGGCTCTGAAATGCGCTCGCCAAACTGATGGCCCAGTAATTCCGGCACCGGGCTGATATCCGGCCGGTAATCACTTTGTGGAAAATACGGCACCGGCTGGGCGGTGCTGATGTCAGCAGCTGAGGCAACACAAGGTAAGGCTGCCAAACTGGCAGTGAGCAAGCTGGTATAAAATAAGCGCATAGGTTCCCGCAGAGTTATAGTGTTTTTTGCTTACCTTAGGCGCAGCAGGGCAGCTGCACAAGAGGCCGCACTGTGGATTGCGACCAGTGGTCAATTAAAAACGGCCATGGCATCACAGTAGTGAGCGTTATCACAAGGAACTTGTTACAGCACCATTACTCCAAGTTGCCACTAACGTCAGTAAGCGGAGCAAGCCTATGTTAAAGGTAAAACCGATGGAAAGAATCTTACAAAGCAGCCGTATTCTGGTGCTACTGACGATAGTGGTTTGTGCGGCCGCCGCTTGCTTACTGTATCTGAGCAGTGCGGTGATTGTGTATAACATTATTTGGGAAACTCTAAGCCAACTGCCCGATACCGCCGATTTAGGCAAAAGGCTGGCAGTAAAATTGCTGAAAGTACTGGATACCTTATTAATCGCATTGACCTTTCAGATTATTGCCACCGGCCTGTACCGGCTTTTTCTGGGCGATGTGGAAAATCTCGACAAAGGCTTACTCAAAGCCATGGATATCAGAAACTTCCATGATCTAAAAATTACCCTGATGCAGGTCGCTAGCGTAATTATGGTGATTCTGTTTCTGGAGCAAGCGGTAGAAGTCGGCGCTACGCTGGAAACCCTGTACTTCGGCCTTGCCATCGCCGTAGTGGTGCTGGCCAGTGTATTTGCAGCAAAGCAGATGCGGCATTCTTAATGTGAGCCGGTAAATTTACCGGTTAAGATTGCGCTGACTGGGCGTAGCTGCTACAAAGACCTAAAGTAGCAGCGACAACAACGGCTTAGCTATCCTCAATGAGCAAAACTATCGATATTTATCATCAGCAAGCTGAGCTTTTTGCCGCCCAGTATGATGCGCTAAGTTTTGAACAGGTGCATCAGAGTTGGCAAACTTACTGGCCGAAAGAACAATTGGTGCTCGATATCGGTGCCGGCAGCGGCCGGGATGCATTCTGGCTGGCCGCGCAAGGCAATCAGGTTATCGCCGTCGAGCCTGCAGAGGATCTGCGCCGGCTGGGGCAGTTAAAAACCAGTGCCGCGCTGGCTCCCAAAGTGCAATGGCTCTCTGATAGCTTGCCGGAGCTGAAAGCGACCTATCAGCTTAATCTGCGTTTTAATACGATTTTGCTGAGCGCAGTCTGGATGCATATCAGTCCGTCAGAGCGGCAGCGCACCTTCCGAAAAATAGCCAACTTATTGGCCCCCGGCGGCCACTTTGTTCTCAGCTTGCGCTATGGCGACTTTAGCGATCATCGGGTTGCCTATCCGGTTTCGGTAGATGAAATAAACGAGCTGGCCAGCAAATTGGGTTTAGTGCTTAAACATCTCTCCGCGCGAACTGCCGATGCTGGCGGTCGGGTTGATATTGCATGGCAGACGCTGGTACTGATGCTACCGGATGACGGTAGTGGCAGCCTGAGTAAAGTGCGGCATATCGTAGTTAACGACAACAAATCTTCGACTTACAAGCTGGCGCTATTACGTACCTTGGTGCGGATCGCCGAGGCGCATCCGGGCGCCGTTATTGATCGGCAAGATGGGCAGGTAGGCATTGCACTGGGTTTAGTTGCCTTATATTGGATCCGCTTGTTTAAGCGTCTGGTCGATAGCGATATGCAACAGAACGCTGATCCGGCGAAAGGCTTAGGTTTCGTAAAGCCGGATGGCTGGGGCAAGCTTGCCAATCTCACTGCTGATGATTTCGCGATCGGTAACTTTTATACCGGTCAGGAAGCTCAGGCGTTGCAACAACTGTTCGCGGATACGCTCAGCACCATAAAGGCGGGGCCTGTTACCTATATCTGGCAGGGCGAGAAGAGTAATCCGCTATTCCGGATGGAGCGCCACAAAGTAGCAAAACGCAGCCATATATTAATTGATCGCGATTTTCTGGCAAGTTTCGGTTGCTTTGTTTTAAGCGAGGATCTCTGGAATTGCTTCCGCCAGTACGGCTGCTGGATTGAGCCGTTACTGGTTCAGCAATGGATTGCCGAGATGCAAAAGTATCAACGTAATGCAGAACGGCAAATCTCTCTTGAAAGCTACCATAACCAGCTGCGCTGGCTGGATCAGCAGCATGATACCCGACTGGTGCGGCAGAAAGTTGCAGGACTGCGCAGCAGCGGAGCTCAGGTATGCAGTGTCTGGAGTGGGGCGCCACTCTACAGTTTTGATATTGACCACTGTGTACCCTTTAGCTATTGGCCAAACAATGAGCTATGGAATTTGCTGCCGGCCAGTCAGGCCGAAAATCGCAAAAAGCGCGATCGGCTACCGAGCCAAAGCCGGATGCAGCATTGTGCCAATCATATTCAGGATTGGTGGCGTCAAGCCTGGCAAACCGACGCGGAACAACAACGTTTTTTTATCGAGGCAGGGCTGTCACTGCCAAATATCAGCCCGGGTTGTCGGGATTTCGCCGAAGTGCTGCATGCGATGCAACTACAAATGGTCGGTATTAAACAACGGCTACAAGTCGCTGAATGGTAAGCCGCCATATCCTGATCTGGCACAAGCTTAGCGCGACAAAAATACTGGCACTGCCATAGCAGCAGGAGTAGATTAAGTTCGATATCGTTTTTGGTGAGTGTTTATGACCGCATCCAAAGCAGCAACCGAAGCCCAGCCTGCCAGTACTTCGAAAACCACTACCCTAAGCCTGAAGCGGGTAGGTATTGATACCTACCGCGAAAACGTGGCCTATTTACACCGCGACTGTGCCATTTACCGCGCCGAGGGTTTTCAGGCGCTGGCGAAAATTGAGGTGCAGGCGCGCGGTAAGCGCATTTTAGCCAGCCTAAATGTGGTAGACGATGCCAGTATTGTCGGCTGTCAGCAGCTCGGCCTGTCGGAAGAGGCCTTTGTTAACCTTGGTGCGCTGGATGGTGAAGCCGTTACGGTATCACCGGCCGAGCCACCGCATTCTATTCCGGCGCTGCACCGTAAAATTGCCGGTGAGCGACTAAGCCGTGATGACTTTGCCAGCATAGTGCAGGATATTGCCGCCCACCGTTACTCGAAAATTGAACTTACTGCCTTTGTGGTGGCCTGTAATCAGGGCGAGTTAGACCGCGAAGAGGTATTCTTTTTAAGCGATGCCATGAGTAAAGTGGGGCGCCGGCTCGATTGGCAGGAACACCCGGTAGTCGATAAACACTGTATTGGCGGCATTCCGGGGAACCGTACCTCGATGCTGGTGGTGCCGATCGTGGCCGCGCATGGCATGCTATGCCCGAAAACCTCGTCGCGGGCCATTACGTCGCCGGCCGGCACCGCTGATACCATGGAGCTGTTGGCGCGGGTGGAGCTGCCTTTTGACCAGCTGACCGACATTGTACACCGGCATCGCGGCTGTTTAGCCTGGGGGGGCAGCAGTGATTTATCCCCGGCGGATGATGTGTTAATTTCGGTTGAACGGCCATTGTCTATCGACTCGCCGGGGCAGATGGTGGCGTCGATTTTGTCGAAAAAAGTCGCTGCCGGCTCCAGCCATTTATTACTGGATATTCCGATTGGCCCTTCGGCCAAGGTGCGCAGCATGCCCGAGGCACAAAAGCTGCGCAAACTGTTTGAGTTTGTTGCCAAACGGATGGGGCTGGCGATCGAGGTGGTGATCACCGATGGCCGGCAGCCGATTGGCAATGGTATCGGCCCGGCGCTGGAAGCCCGCGACGTGATTAGGGTGCTTAAGAATCATCCGCTGGCGCCGAACGATTTACGGCAGAAGTCGCTGCGCTTAGCCGGCAGAATGCTGGAGTTTGACCCGGATGTGCGTGGCGGTGACGGTTTTGCTATCGCCCGCGATATTCTGGATTCCGGTCGGGCCTGGCAAAAAATGCAGGCCATTATGGCGGCGCAGGGTATGAAAGACTTTGACTCGGATAAGCCGCCGCTGTCGCCGTTAAGTTTTGATGTCGCCGCACCGCACAGCGGTACGGTAGTAGAAATAGATAATGTGCAGCTGGCCCGCATCGCCCGCTCGGCCGGTGCGCCACGTGCCAAAGGCTCAGGGGTCGATTTGCTGGTAAAACTAGGTGAGCAGGTGGAACAGGGACAAGCGCTATACCGGGTGTATGCGGCTTACCCCACCGAGTTAGCCTTTGCCCGCCAGGCTTGTCAGCGCAGCTTGGGTTACCGGATTGGTGCCCCTGAGTTGCTGCTGCCACTGCAGTTGGAGTATTAAAGTATGTCGGTATTTGTATTATGCGCACCGGATGAGGTGCAGGCGGCGAACCGTTTAGCCGACGCCGCCGGTTTACCGTTAATCAGTTATCAGTTGCATCATTTTCCCGATGCCGAGTTAAAACTTACCCTGCCGTTTGCTGAAGCCGTACCCCGCGAGCTGGTGCTGTACCGTAGCCTGGATAAGCCTAACGATAAACTGGTGGAGCTGCTGCTGATCGCCCGCCATGCCCGGTTACAGGGCGTGCAGAAAATCTGGCTGGTGGCACCTTATCTGGCTTATATGCGGCAGGATATTGCGTTTAATCCGGGTGAAATTGTCAGCCAAAAGATTATCGGCCAGTTTTTAGCCGAACTGTTTGATGGCGTTATTACTGTCGATCCGCATCTGCACCGCATCAGCGAATTAAGCGAAGCCATTCCACAAGGTGCGGCGATAGCACTCAGTGGTGCCCCGCGTTTAGCCGAGCTGATTGCCAGCAAACATAGCCGGCCGCTGTTAATTGGCCCCGATGCCGAAGCCCTGCAATGGGTGGCACTGGCGGCTGAGCACATTCATTGTGATTATGCAGTTTGTAACAAGGTGCGGCATGGTGATAAGCAGGTTGATATTGCCTTACCCGATATCAGGGTGCAGGGCCGCAACGTGGTATTAATGGACGATGTCGCCAGCTCCGGTCGTACCTTGGCGGGCGCTTGTAGCAAGTTATTAGCTGCTGGTGCTGCCTCAGTCGATGTGGCCGTTACCCATGCGCTCTTTGCCGGCGATGCGCTGGAGGTGATTAAGGCCGCCGGCGTTGGCGAAGTCTGGAGTACCGATTGTATCGCCCATGCCAGCAATGCCATTAGTATGGCGCCGCTGCTGGCAGCGGCGTTAAAAACCTTAAAACCTCTTTGAGCTGCTCTCGATAATCAGCATTTTGCTGTTATCGCGTCAGTGTTGGGGTTTAATTAGCGGTATGTAATGTCTTTATACATCGGCGCCAACAGTGCCAAAAGTTGATTTTGGGCACTAATACTGATGTTTTGTTGTTGCATCACATTAATCAAATTTTCAACCAGAGCATCGTAGTCAGCCAGCGTGATATTAAAACCAGTATGGCTCTGTTGCATAGTGCCGCCGGTGTACTGACAAGGCCCACCACTAATATTACACAGTTGTTCAGCAAGCAGGCGACGAAACCTGGCTATATCGGTATCAACAAAATGATGAACAATGCGCTGATCTTGTTCGATTGCGCGCAGTAAACCGTCAGTTATAGCGGCAATACCTTGTTCACCCCCAAGTTGCTGATAAAGGCTGGGTTTTGTTGTATGGCTGCAAGCGCTCAACAGGATGATAAGAACTAAGCTGACGATACGCATTACCAAGCCCCTTCCACTGATAAGTAATAGCCTTGTTGTTCGGCCAAACCGGCTATGCTACCAAGGTCAGCGTAGCCGGCAACAACAGATAGATGTTTATTGACAAACCAAGCAATAAAGAGGTCGCGCCAATGTTGCTCGGTAGCAAAAGCTAACTGATCAGGTTTTTGTCTAAATTCAATGCCAACTGCCAAATTGTAATTAAGTAATACAGCAGCAGAACCTTCAAACATGAACTGATAATTATTGTCTTCGATGGTACCAAAGCCCAGCAGACCGGTTTGATTCGCTTTAGTCGCACGAATGGTGCCGTTTAAAAGTAAATTGCGGCCAGCCACCTGATTGAAGAAAACTTTGCTGGCTGACAAATAAATATCCAACCCACTGCTATCACGCGCTCCCACAGCTTGGGGTAGGGCAAAATCACGATGTTTTTTATACTGCAACCCCAGGCTAATCTGCGGTAATGCGGTATAAAGCAACTCACCCGCGATATGGTATTTAATACCGAGGATATCCTGACGCAATTCTCCACCAATACTGTCGAGCTTAAAAGTTTGCCGTGCAATCGAGAATTCCCATCTGTTATCGTAACTTGCACTGGCACCAAAAACATTAAGTGTAAAGTCGTCGACTCCTACTTGGCTGGCGAAGGCAGTAGCCCCCCACTCTCCACTGCTGGCATAACTATTGATAACAGCCCAGGGTACGATACCGCCACCAGCACTGCCCTCGATACTGGAGGCACCGCCGGTAGCAATAATTTTACTACCCGCCACGCTATTGGTACTCAATACTAGCAAACAGGTAACCCAAAACAGTTTACTCGTCATCTGTAGATCCTTTTGATGCTGTGCTAACTAACTGCCAAATCCGCGCTTTGGCGGGCGCGGTTTTTCTTTGGCTGCAACGGCAAGTGTAAAAGAGAGCTCAGTCTTTAAAGGCGCTGAAACAACCTGCTCTGTCTGCTGCTCAAGTTGCCAGGGATGCCACAATTTAATCCGTAGTGTCTCTTGTGGTACCTCCGGAAAATATACTTTGCCGTTTTCGTCGGTAACTAAAAGCAGAGGACTCTCACCGACATAGATATAGGCCAGCATATAGTCATGAATGTTGCAGCCCAGCACCACTATTCCTGGCTCATCAAACAAGACCGGCTCCTCTGGCTTACCCGTATATAGCTCAATTTCAAAGGTTTTCGCGCTGGAGAATGAGTAGACGTGGTGTCGTGTTTTATCCCGGTTAGGAAAGTCGATTAGTGAGCCTTTCGGCGTTGCGGTAACAAAGGGAACAAAGGTAAGTTGTTCCTGAGCAACGTGCTGAATGCCGGAGTTAACGATTGCTGCTGTTGGGCTGATAATTTCAACAACGGCATCTGCAAGTGGGCGGTTTCCCTGATCATAAATTTGTATGCTAAGACTTTGACTGTGTGCCTTGGGAGTGGTGACACATTGCATGACCAAGATGAAAACCAGCCAACAAATTCGGGTACACATAGTCAAACTCATTTTGTTATGTTGTTACTAACACCATAACCTATGGTTTGTCAGGTTTCAAATAAGCATAAACAAAAGCACCTGTTTTTAAAGCGGTTAGCAGTTAATGCCCTGATGTTCGCGATCACCTCTAAAGCACCCCCTGGCTCGGCTGACAGTGCGATCTGATGCACTGCCCGCCAATATTTAAATACTGCTCACCCAGTCTGGCAAATAGTCAATTGCCCAGGTTTCCATGACTTTGTCAAAGCCAGTAAAGATCATCAGGGCTATCAGCAATAAAGCATAACCTAATAACTTGCGGCCAAAACTACCAGAGCTGCGCAGCTTGCTAAGCTTTACGCCAGCAGCGTAGCCAATAGCAACCAAAGGCAAGGCAGTGCCTAAGCCGAATGCCAGCATTACACTGAACGACATCAACATATTCTGGCCAGTTGATGCTAGCGCAATGGCGGCACCTAAAGTTGGGCCGACGCAAGGTAACCAAACCAGACCAAGCGAGCCGCCGACCATAAACTGAAATGCCGGATGCTCGCTACTTTCATTAATCTGGCCACCGGCCGGTAAACGGCTGGTCAGGCGGGATAGCAGGTTTGAAAATTGCATCGATAACCAATCAACGGTTAGCACCAAACCCATTGCCAGCATAAACCAAGCAGCAAAGGTGCGCATAATATCGGGTGATAGTCCTGCACTTAGCAGCAGGTATGTCAGCAGAGACCCGCCAATAGCGAAGGTAAGTGCTAAGCCGGCTGCTAAAAACCAGACACCAGAGCGCGATGCTCGCATCGCTGACGCTGTTACTGCCGGAATCATCGGCAGTACACAGGGTGAAAGCAGGCTTAATAAGCCTGCTAACAGCGCCAGAGGAATGGCGGTAAACTCCATGGTTAGTTCACACCCTTATCATGCTCGCTTAAGGCAGCAAATAGTGGTTTTTGACGAGTTTCTGCAACGTTAAACCATACTTGTTGTTCGCCACGGTACAAGACTAAGGTCGATTGGCGCGGCGCTTTAAAATAGGTTACCCAATCTTTCTGGTTATCAAAATCGACCTCTAACACCAGAATTTCGCTGCTGGGATTGGCGGCAAAATAGTCGTTTAATACCTTGTGTTGCTTGCGGCACGTTGGGCACCAAGGGGCGAAAACGTCAATTAATACCAGCTTATTGTCCGCTTGCGCTTGGCGGAACACCTCTTCAGTAAAGGGTTGTTTATGCTTCGCCAGATGTTCGGCTGCAGCAGTAGCTGGATTAAAAAAGAATACAGCAGCCAAAATAGCCAGTACAGCAACACCAGCAGTGGTAAGGATTTTAATGTTCATAGGAACCTCTCTGTGGTTAATAAGACAGGCTCAGTGTAGAAGGTTGAGCAAGGAGCAACATCAGCCATAACAACGGTGTAATCAACCAAAACACCGGTGGTGTAAAAAGAAAGTTAGCTTTGCAGTGCCCGGTAGTCGCCGGGTGAAATGCCGTGTTGCTGCTTAAAAAAGCGGATAAAGGCAGTGGCTGATTGATAACCAACTTGTTCGGCGATGCGGTCTAAGCTTTGTTCGGTGTGGATCAGTAAGTAGCGGCTACGTTGTAAGCGTAGCGTATCGAGTAACGCTTTGGCGGTAGCTTGCATCACTTTATGGCAACGTTCGGCAAAGGCACTTTTCGATAAAAATGCCAATGCTGCCATACTTTCCACTGTCCACTCCGCTTCGGGCTTGGCCATAATGGCTAGCACTACCCGGCGTAAAGCCGGATCTTTCAGAGCAGCCAGCATGCCCTGATTAATACTATCGTCGGTTAGCACCTGGCGTAGTAAGTGCAGCACTACTACGTCACTGAGTCGGCTGATCGCGGCCTGATAGCCGGGTTGGCGAGCTTTTGCTTCAGACTGAATGAGATTGATTAATGGCCCTAACTGGCCTTTTTGTGCGTGGGCCGGCAGATGAATATAATCGGGCATCACCTGAAATAAATTCGCGGTAAGTGGCGATTCAATACTGATATCGTAACAAACCAGGCCACGCTCGAGATGTTCAGGGACACAGTAGGGCGCCAGTTCAACTCTCTGAGTCTGTTCGGTAACAGGTTGATCACTGAGCCAGTGTCGAATGCTATGACTAAAAAAAATAGCATCACCGGCATGCAGCTGAATTTGCTCCTGCAATTTACCGGGAATGGCCATCCACAATGTGCCGGCCGTAACGACATGCAAAGCAGCTTTGTCTGACTTACTACTCAGCATATTCCAGTTATCGCAAAAGCCAGATTCAAAATGTAATTCTGACCCAAACGCCAATTGCCCCAGCAGCTGCTCCAGCGCTTCCGGTGTTTCAGTTGATAAGGGCGTTGTTTTGGTCATTGTCGGCCTAGGTTTGGATTTCTAAACTGTAATTGCATCTTTAGTCTACGGTTTGTGTCCCGGTTTGCAAACTCATATCTTTGTTAATAGTCAGAAGCAAGGCTTGGCTTACCAACAGCTGGTACGCCTGCTGCTGGTCACAGAGGAATGTCCGCGTGCTGGATAAAATATTAGAACAAAATAGACAACAGCTTGATGTTATCGATGCTATTTTGCGTCAGGTTAGTGCTGCCGATTATCAAAAAGTTCTGGCGCTACCTGGAGAGCCAAGTGTTGGCAAGCACGTACGGCATGTGTTGGGACATTATCAACAGCTGCAACAAGGGCTACAAACCGGGATGCTGGATTATCGCCAGCGTGAACGGCAACAGCTGATTGAAACAAACCCACTCGCCGCTTTAGGGTTGTTACAACAACAACTTGACTGGCTAGCAACATTAGCAGGCTGTGAAGCAATACCAATATTTCATTACCAGTGTGCTGAGGGAAAAGGTCATAGCTGTTTGCTACGGGAGCTGGATTTTGTTGCCAGCCATACTGTACATCATCTGGCAATATTACAGATTGTGCTATTGCAACTCGGCTACCAGCTGCCTGCCGAGGCAGGGGTGCATAGTTCAACCCTGGAGTATCGGCGATGTGCACCTTAAGCTGGCAATACCGGGAAGACGGTTTACATTTGCTGTTTAATCGTGACGAGCAAATACAGCGTCCGGCGGCCCTGTTACCAGAGCGCTATCAGGAAAACGGTGTCACAGCATTAATGCCGCTTGATCCTGTGGCCGGTGGCAGTTGGCTGGCAGTTAATGAACTCGGACAAGTTTGGTGTCTGTTAAATGACTATACCAAAGGAAGTCGAGTGGCTACAGCAGGTTTATCCAGTAGGGGCATGTTGATTAAAGCACTGGCGCATATGTCAGCACGTCAGCAGCAAGATACCCTGCTACAGGTGGATAAACTGCAAGCCTATGCCCCCTTTAAACTGGTGTTATTTCAACAGCTGCAAGAGCCGATCGTCTGGCATTGGAATGGCCGTAGTCTAACGCAGCATCTGGCAGTCCGCTCGCCCATCTCGAGCTCTAGCAAATTACCTGGGGTGATCCCAGCGTTACGGCGTTGGTACTGGCGGGCTAAGGTGAAAGACATAACCAGAGCTGCCGAGCTGCTGACTTTGCAGCGCAGTAGCAAACCAGTTAATGCTTTTTGTGGTTTGGCGATGCAGCGCAGCACCAGCCAGACCGTCAGTACCTGCTATCTGCACTGTGATGCCAACGGTGTCAATTTCCGTTATTGGCATGGACATCCCAATACTCAACAGGTGCAACCAGACACCAGCTTGCTGCTGACTTGGACGACTGCTCTGCATTTGCAGCACAGTGGTTACCAGCCAATTGATTTACCGCAACTCGTTAAAAGCGCGGTGCCAGCTTTTGCGGCACGTCTTCGTCCCTGGCAGTGGTATGGATTACAGCATTGCCTTGCGCAGCGACAACTTAACCAGGCTTTACAGCAATTAAGTGCACAACCCGACCAACGATTCTGTGACAGCGCACTGCAGTATTTGCGGGTGGAGCCGCAGTTAGTGGCTTGTCGCTGGCCCAGTGCAGAAAGCCGGCCGGTATTTGTCGCCAACCATCCGACCGGTGGTTTAGACGGGCTAATGCTGATCGCCTTACTGCAAAAACGTTATCCGAATTTACAGGTGGTGGCAAACGACTTGCTGCAAGCGATAGTGCCATTACAAGCTAATATTTTGCCGGTGTCGGTATTTGGCAAGCCTGCCGCCGCTGTACCACAGCTGACAGCCGCTTTTGCTTCTGGTCAGCCGTTACTGATTTTTCCTGCCGGGCGCACAGCCCGGTTTAATGCGCAGCATCAGCTTGATGATGGGGTCTGGGCTAAACTGGCGATTACGCTATGCCGACGGGAGCAACGTAGTCTGACGTTAATCCATATCGATAGCCGCAATTCCCGGCTGTTTTATGCACTGGCGGCGCTCCGCCTGTGGTTTGGCATTAAGACAAATTTGGAGATGCTACTGCTAAGCCGGGAGATGTTAAAGCCGGCCGTGAAGCACCCCAAGATCTTTGTTGATGTGCCGATGCATCCGGTCGAACTTGATGCGCTGGCCGATACCGACCGGCAGCGGGCACAGCGGCTAAAGCGCCGCGGTATGCAATTACCGATCTTATACAAGGAGCAACAGGATGCAGCAGGCTATACCTCTTGCGGCCGCAGTCGCGGCTGAGTCAATGCAGGCTGAGTTAGGCGGGTTAACACCGTTGGCGACTTTCCGAGGGCTACTTATTTTTAGTACCGATGCGTCGGATATCCCCAGTACAATGCAGGAGATCGGCCGGATCCGCGAAGCGGTATTTCGCCAGGCTGGCGCGGGGCGCAACCTGCCACGGGATCTTGATGATCTGGATTACACTGCACCTGCTTACCAGCAGTTACTGGTTTGGGATCCTGAGCGACTGCAACTGGTCGCCATGTATCGCTATCAATTGGGGTGGTTGGCGGCCGATGCGGGGCTACACATTTTACGGACCAGTCAATTATTTAGGTATAGCGAGGCTTTTCGTGCTCAGGTCTTGCCTTACGCTATTGAATTAGGCCGCTCGGTGGTGAATCCAGCTGCTGCGGCACATACGCTTGGTTTTTTTGCGCTTTGGCTGGGTTTAGGAGCGTTATTGCGTCGGCATCCGCGATTGCAGTATTTTTTTGGTAATGTGACGCTGTACCCGCAACTGGGAGAGGTGGCGATGCAGCATATAGTGCAGTTTTGCCAGCAGCTATATCCACCGCCAGAGCCAATGCTACAGGCGTTGCCAGAGTTGCTTTATCGCAGTAAGCCGATGATGGTTGACGCTGAATTATTGCATGCCGCTCCCTCAGAGCGGATTAAAGCACTTCAATACAGTTTACAGGCATTGCACTGTCGGATCCCACCAGTGCTCCAGTCGTATTTAAGTGTTGGCAACGGCATTTGGTTTGATGACGCCGCGCTGGATCTCGATTTTGGAGCCGCATACGAGCAAAGCATTATCGTCCCCCTTCACGCGTTAAGTCATGCCTTTCGGCAACGTTTTCTTGATTGTCAGCTATAACAGGAGAAATATCATGCAGCACTTTCCAATACTTGACCGCGATAGCGCCCCGGCACAAAGCCAGACCTTACTGGATGCTACCGCCAAAACGATGGGCCGGGTACCAAACTTATTCGCCGTTATGGCGGCTGCGCCTGGCTTACTGGCCGGCTACCAGCAGTTGCATCAGTTGGTGATGGAGAACAGCTTTAATGCCACGGAAAAAACCGTGGTTTGGCAAACCATTAACTTAGAACATGGCTGTCATTATTGTGTGCCGGCACACGCTGCTATTGCGGCCATGCTTAAGGTAGAGCCCGCTATAGACCAAGCTTTGCGGCAGCGGCAACCGTTACCGGAGCCGCTGGCTAGTTTGCAGCACTTTACGCAGTTAATGGTGCAACAGCGCGGTCAGGTCAGCGAGCAGGATGTGGCGCAGTTCCTGAGCGCGGGCTATCAGCCGCGGCAGGTGCTGGAAATTGTGCAAATGATTGCACAAAAGGTGATGAGTAATTACACCAATCACCTGGCGCAAACGCCGCTGGATGAAGCTTTTAAAGCTTTTGCGTAATTGACAACGCAGGTTACAACATTGAGACTGAAGACTATCTCATCTAAGGTTAAAATGACGCATGTTAAGTTACTTACAGGACAAACGCCTCACTTTACAAAGTGGCACTGCCTTGCCGGCGGCGCAGTCTATACTGCAGTTAGCCGGGCAGGGTGAGCTTGAGGTGACGCTCAATCCCGAGCCTGATGCCGCTGCCGTGCTGGCAGCGATAGCGCAGGCTTATCAGGATGGCTATGAGCAGCAGGCGTCAACCGAGTTTGAACTGCAAGGTATTGCTTTTGCCGGCAGTGGCGATCCTTTGTTGGCACTGGAGCTGCTATCACAAGTATTACCGGCTTTTAAAGCACAGCGCCATGGTGTGCCGGTTACGCTGGTGACCTATGGCCTGGTGCTGGCTGCAGAGGCAGAGCAGCTATGCCAGCAGTTAGTGGCGCTGGAAGTCGAGCGGCTGGAAATCTATTTTCCGGCTGCGAATCCACCGGCCTATCAGCAGGCGGTACAGCCACAGCAATACGGCTTTGCCGAAGTGTGTCAGTTTATCCATACTGCCGCCGAAGCGGGATTACAGGTCAGTTGCTTTGCTTATGCCCCGGTAAAACAGGCTAGTGAAATTCGGGCGCTGGCCAAAGAGTTGGGGGCGCGGGATTTTCAGATCCTCAGTACCTAAAGTACCTAAGTTTATAGCACCGCTCGATCACGTCACCCGTTGTCATCATTAAGCTCGGTGGATAGTGTTATACAATAACAATTTTGCAATTGACATTGAGAATCGATCTCATTAGCATTGCCCTTCTTTTTTATGAGGGTGCCGTGCGATACTTTAAGTTAACGTCGATTAGTCTGGCTTTATTATCCTGCAATCTGCTGGCTGCGGCAGAAACCGTAACTGAGCAGCAGGAGCCGTCAGCGGATAAAGCGAAGGATTATGTTGAAACCATAGAGGTGATTGGCCGTTTTACCGGTAAAACCTTTTCGGAATACAGTTATTCTGCGACCAAAATTGCAGCTGATGTGTTAGATATTCCACAATCGATTAGCGCGGTCACCAAAGAGGTGATTAAAGATCAGGCGATGATGCGCCTGAACGACATATCGCCTTTTATCAGCGGCGTTAACGAATTTTCAGTCTATAACGATATTACGATCCGTGGCTTTCGTAACTCAGACGACCGTCGGGTCAATGGTATGCGTACCTACAATGACTTTTGGTCGCAATCGGTGATTTCGCATGTTGAGCGGGTAGAAGTGATCAAAGGGCCGGCATCGGCTATCTTTGGGGATGCCAGCCCGGGCGGCACGGTAAACATCGTGACAAAAAAGCCGTTGGCTGAGCGTCGTAATGAAATCAGTGCGCGTTACGGTAGCTACAAAGATCGTTATGTGGCGCTGGATACCACTGGTCCGGCGAATCAGGGTGCTTCCTTGTTATACCGGTTTAATCTCGGGTACGAGAATTCTGACTCATTCCGGGAGCAAATCTTTAATGAGAGTTTATTGGCCTCGCCTAGCATTACCTGGTTAGCTAACGATAAAACCACCATCAACCTCGAACTGGTTTACGCGGATACCAAAGGTATTCTTGACCGTGGCCAACCTAATGTGCGTAACGCTTCAGCACTGGGAGTAGTGCCCATTAATGTATCGGTTACCCAGCCCGGCGATAAAATGGATACTGAGTCGTTAACCAGCAGCCTGGCGATTGATCATAAGCTAACCGATGGTTGGACAGCGGTATTCAATTACATGCATCAGGATTATGACCAGAAGTTGGTTGAGCACCGCATTCGCAACTATGTTACCGGTTCTGATTCTGTTATTAATCTGCTGTATGTTGATCGTGATGAGTCGGCAACAGTCGATAATTTCTCTGGCTACATCACTGGTTTGTTTCAGCTTGGCGGTATCAGCCAGAGCCTGGTGGCTGGTATAGATTACGTTGGCCGCTCTTATCATTCAGCGCAGCTGCGGGCAAATAATGTTGGCACCTTTGATATTCTGCAACCAGAGTATCGGCCTAGAGATCCTGCTACCTACAGTGCTACTGCTGATGCTCCCTGGGGCGGCGACTTTAAGAGTACCGGGTATTACCTGCAAAATCAGATGGATCTGGGCGATTGGTCGCTGTTGCTGAGCTTACGCAGTGAGCACTACGACATTATTGATACTGATGGCTTTGGAGCCAAAGATAATGCGCTGTTACCAAGGGTCGGGGTGGTTTATCGCCTGTCGCCGCAATCCAGTTTGTATGCCACCTGGGTTACCGGCTTTGAGCCACAGGATTTATTCGCTAATAACCCACAAAGTGGTGGCCCTTTTGATCCGCAAGACAGCGAGTTAAAAGAAATTGGTTTTAAAACCAAGCAATTCGATGACAAGTTACTGTTAACGTTATCAGCGTATGAAATCACCAAAACCAATATTATTTTATACGATGAAGAAGCGACGCAGGCCGCAAATGACGGCTTTGACAAATACCGGCAGCGTGGCGAAGAGCAGGCGCGCGGTTTTGAGTTGGAGCTAAATGGTCAGCTTAGCGAGCAACTGCAGCTGATCGCCAACTATGCCTTTAACCGCGCCAAAATTACCGAAGATACCAACGCAGCCCTGGTTGGTCTGGCGAAAGAGGGGGCCCCAAAACACAGTGCAACCTTGTGGGCTAAGTATCAGTTGAGTGATCGTTGGTCGACCGGTGCCGGTGTTACCTACGTGGGAGAGCGTCGCACTTTCGAGGAGGCCCTTGAGCTACCGTCATACCGCTTGTTTAGTGCCGCCTTGTACTACAAAGCGACCGACTGGGATGCCGCACTGCAAGTTCGTAATATTACGGATGAAGTGCACTGGACCGGCGGTTATAACTTCGGCCGGATTTTCCCCGGCGATCCGCGCTCAGCCAGTTTGACCTTTAGCTACCGCTTCTAGCTGCAGCCATACCCGCCTGCACTGTGTTACAGGCGGGGAGCACTCTGAGGTATAAAAACGATGACAGCAAAACAATGGTTTAACTGGCATAGCCTGACCGGTGTCTGGACAGGGCTGTTGCTGTTTGTCATTTGCTGGAGCGGTACTTTTGCCACCCTGTCATACGAACTGGATTGGCTGACCAACCCCGCGATCCGGGCGTCAAGCAGCCAGACGCCCCAGCTTTCTCTGGCAGAGGCTTATCAAATAGTGAGCGAGGCCCGGCCGCAGGACCGGGTAGCTTTTGCCAGTGCTCCGCTGGCGCCGGGTTTTAACTACGATCTTGTGATCGAAACTCAGGCTGGTCAGTGGCGGCACCTTTATGTCGATCCGGTTAGCGGTGTGATCGCCGGCGATAGCAGTTATCTGAATATACAACGTTTTTTTCGGGATTTTCACCGAGTGCTCTTTGGTGCCGTCAATCGAACTTTGGCGTCATATCTGGTATTTTTGCTGGCTATTCCATTGTTAATTTCAGTGATTTCAGCCTTATATCTCTATCGCTGCTGGTGGCAAAAGTTTTTTACCCTGAACTGGAGCCGGCAGCGGCGCGCCAATGTCGCCAGCCTGCACAAACTGGCCGGGATCTGGAGCCTGTGGTTTAGTTTGGTGATTGCGTTAACCAGCGTTTGGTATTTGTATGAGGCATTTCGGGTGGATGCGATTGACGGTAAGGTGAGTTTAGTGGGGCAGGGTAGTTATGCCGTTCAGCCATTGCCGCCGTTGTCTGGTGCAATTACGGAGCCACTGCCGTTGACGGAGCTGGTCGCGCGCGCACAACAGGCAAGACCTGACCTGCAAATTACGTCGCTGTGGTTTGATAGCGGATATTTACAGGTACATGGTCAGGCCGGACATTTGTTGGTTAGGGACCGCGCCAATAAACTTTATCTCGCCCCTTATACTGGTGAGGTAGTGCATAACCAAAATGCCAGTGATCTTTCGTTGTACTGGCGGTGGTCAGATACTGCCGATCCCTTACATTTTGGCGATTTTGCTGGCTTAACCAGTAAGCTGATTTGGTTTGTATTTGGCCTGATCCTGTCATTTATGGCCTTATCCGGTAGCTATATGTATGTCAAACGACAGCAAAGTAAACGCCAACCACTGGCATACCGACGTACGTTGATTTTGGCGGTAGCAGGCACTGTACTTATGTTGCTGGCCAGTATCTGGGCCGGTTATCAGGCGGCCCTGTCTTATGGGGTGGCGGGGCAACTGCCGGCACTCCCCGTGGCGACAACGCTATTTTTGGGTGCTTGGCTTGTTCTGACGGTCGCGATTATTGCCTACTGGTGCTTCAAGCTTTTCAGTGTAATAGGATATGAAAGACGTTCATTTTAGCTTAGATCTACAAGATTGGGTTTGGAACTGTGTAAACACGTTTGATTATTGGGGACTAGCCGAGTAGACTCGTCAGCTCCAGTTTGCGCTTTGCAAGTTTGTTTGTCTTTTTAATATTGTAAAGAAAGTTCGATTAACCAAGGGAATGAAATGTTAAAATTTGTTCGTAATATCGCTTCGTATCTATTACTCAGTAGTGTGATTTCTGTGCCGGCTGTTGCAGCTGGTAGCTTAACCTATGATTATATCGGCGCAAGTTACAGTCGTTTGTTGCCGAAAGAGGGTAGCTTAGAGCCTTTTGGTGTGACATATGAAGCCGGCTATCAAATCAGTGAATATTTTTATGTTGCTGCTGCGCACAGCAGGTTAGCGGATAACCTTAATGATTATGAGCTTAAGTTACGGGAAACCGAGTTAATTTTGGGTTTACGGTTACCCACAGGAGCCGCTACAGATTTGTTTGTTGAACTGGGATACCTGGAACAACAGGCTATCGAAACCGGTTGGCGAGTGCGCAACGATATCACAGCAGAAGGCTGGATGGCGAAAACAGGGCTTAATCATGCGCTGAGTGAGCGAGTGGAGTTGTCGATATATCTGAACCACCAGAATAATGACTTTGACCGTGTTACGGCATTTGGTGTCAATAGCCGCCTGCATTTTACACAGACTTTTCAGTTGGTTATAGGTTTTGACGCCGATCCTGATAATCGCCGCGGCAAAGTTGGATTGCATTACGCGTTCTAAGCTCTAACATGTTGTTGTTAAGCAGCCTCGCTCCGCAAAAGCGGGGCTGTTTTGTCTAATCTGCGGCACTGAATCATTTTTTCAGATTAAACCAATCAATTTTAATTATTTTGTCCTTTTTTTTACTTCAACTAGGCTTTACACACTGAGACCCAAGGCGGCGCCGGCATAAGCTGCCGGCTGGGTGTTGACCAGTTTTTAATACTTATCAGGTGTTTAACTTGCGTCGATTTTGGCGCTGTGTAATCCAGAGGTAGACAAAAATGCAAAGTAAAAAAGGTCCTATTTTATCGGCTCTCACCCTCGCGGTAACCCTGGCAATGAGTTCAGGTGCTGTCATGGCGAAAGGCAATATGACTGACAACCAGTTCTGGTGGCCAGAGCAATTAAACTTAGCCCCACTGCGCCAACACAGTATTGAGAATAACCCTTACGGCCCCGGCTATAACTATGCCGAACAGTTTAAAACTCTCGATCTGGCAGCAGTTAAAGCAGATATTGAAACTCTGCTAAAAACTTCGCAGGATTGGTGGCCGGCAGATTGGGGTCACTACGGTCCCTTTATGATCCGGATGGCGTGGCATAGCGCTGGCGTATACCGGATTTTCGACGGTCGTGGCGGTGCCAACGGTGGTCAGCAACGTTTCGAGCCGTTAAACAGCTGGCCGGATAACGCCAACCTCGACAAAGCCCGTCGCCTGCTGTGGCCAATTAAGCAAAAATACGGTAGCAAGATTTCTTGGGCTGACTTAATGGTGTTAACCGGTAACGTGGCGCTGGAATCTATGGGCTTTAAAACCTTTGGTTTTGCCGGTGGCCGTACCGACGATTGGGAAGCGGAAATTGTAAACTGGGGTTCAGAGAAAGAGTGGCTGGACAACAAACGCTATAACGAAAAAGGCGAATTAGCCAGACCGCTGGGTGCAACCCAGATGGGCTTAATTTATGTTAATCCGGAAGGTCCGAATGGCGTACCGGATCCGCTGGCGTCAGCGAAAGAAATTCGTGATACCTTTGGCCGGATGGCAATGACTGATGAAGAGACCGTTGCCCTGATTGCCGGCGGTCACACCTTTGGTAAGGCACACGGTGCGCATAAACCGCAGGATTGTACCGGCAAAGAGCCGGCCGCTGCCGGTCTGGAAGAACAAGGCATGGGCTGGACCAATAAGTGTGGCAAAGGCAATGCTGAAGATACCGTAACCAGCGGCTTAGAGGGCGCCTGGTCTGCTAACCCAACTGCCTGGACTACACAGTATCTGGATAACCTGTTTGCGTTTGACTGGGTACAAACCAAGAGTCCGGGCGGCCATATTCAGTGGATCCCGGCTAATGGTCAGGCTGCCAATCTGGTTCCGGATGCACATATTCCGGGCAAGCGCAGTGCCCCCATTATGTTTACTACTGACATTGCTCTGAAAGAAGATCCGATTTACCGCGAAATCTCGCTTCGCTTTAAAGAAGATCCTAAACAGTTCGAACTGGCCTTCGCTAAAGCCTGGTTTAAACTAACTCACCGCGATATGGGGCCGATCAGCCGTTATCTGGGGACTGAAGTGCCAAAAGAAGCGCTGATTTGGCAAGACCCGATCCCCGCCGTTGATTATAAGCTAATCGAAAGCCGTGATATTAACGCCTTAAAAGGCAAGTTGCTGTCTTCTGGTTTAACGGTGCAACAGCTGGTTAAAACCGCCTGGGCGTCAGCGGCCAGCTTCCGTGGTACCGATATGCGCGGCGGTGCTAACGGTGCCCGTTTACGTTTAGAGCCACAAAAAGACTGGGCCGCCAATGATCCACAAGAGCTGGCACAGGTATTAGCGGTGCTGGAAAAAGTGCAAACTGACTTTAACAAAACCTTACGCGGTGGCAAGAAGGTTTCCCTGGCTGACGTTATCGTGTTAGGTGGTGCTGCTGCGATTGAGAAAGCGGCGAAAGACGCCGGCTTCAACATTACCGTGCCGTTCACTCCGGGTCGTACCGATGCAACTCAGGCACAAACTGATGCTGAGTCTTTTGCAGTACTGGAGCCAAAAGCAGATGGTTTCCGTAACTACTATAGCAGCGATGCCATGTATTCACCGGCTGAAGCACTGGTTGACCGCGCGAATATGCTGACACTGACGGTACCGGAAATGACTGTACTGGTGGGTGGTTTACGGGTGCTGGATGTCAACAGCGGCGGCAGCAAACACGGTGTGTTCACGGATAAGCCAGGCCAGCTGAGCAATGATTTCTTCGTTAACCTGCTGGATATGTCTACCCGCTGGGCGAAAGCTGAACAGGAAGGCTTATACGACGGTTTTGACCGCAAGAGTGGCGAACGTAAGTACACGGCTACGCCGGTTGATCTGGTGTTTGGCTCACACGCTGAACTGCGTGCCGTAGCCGAGGTGTATGCGGCGAACGATGGTAAAGAGAAGTTTGTCCGCGACTTCGTGGCCGCCTGGAACAAGGTGATGACCTTAGATCGCTTTGATCTGAAGAAGTAAACTTAAGCTGATAACCGAGCCCCGCCAAGCGGGGCTTTTTTTAAGGCTAAATCTTTAATACAAAGGTATTGCGGCCGGCCTTCTTGGCGGCATATAAGGCCTCGTCTGCCCGTTTTAACAGCTGCATTGGCGTTTCGCCTTTTTGTTTAACACAGCAACCCAGGCTGATGGTAACGTTGACGGTTTTTTCTGCACCGCTGCTGCCGCGGGCTTTTTTCCCGCTGCTGCTGTCTTTGGGTCGGTTATCGTTACGGATCACCAGCGGGTACTCGGCAACTGCCAGCCGTACTTCTTCCAGTTTTTCTTCCAGCAGCGCTTTTTTATTATGGCCAAATACCAGCGTAAATTCTTCACCGCCATAGCGGTAGGCCGTTAATCCTTTGACCTTGCTAAGAATAGAGCCCAGTAACTTTAATACCTGATCGCCAACGTCATGGCCGTAAGTGTCGTTAAATTTCTTAAAATGGTCGACATCCAGCATACAAATCGCGCTGTTTCGTCCTAAGCGGTTCAGGTGCGCCATCAGCGCGCGGCGCTGCGGCAATTGTGTCAGCTCATCGATATATGCCAGGTGTAACATCTGGAAGGCTAAGGCCAAAAACACCGACAGGCAGGCCGCAACCAGCGTCCAGTTGGCGACAGCAGTACCGGGCGGAATAACCGTGCTAAGTAGCAGGGCCAGCAACAGGCCAAACTCCCCCCAATTGGCCGCCTTCGGTGGTTTTAAGTTAATGGCAATAAGCCATATCCCAGCCAGAATACTGAACCACCAGGCACTCAACCAATTAATCGGGCTTGCTGCCAACACGGGCTGAAATACTATGGCAGGTAACTGCGCTGAGGCCAGCCAGGTTGCCAATGGCAGCTGCTGACTGAGTAACAGCAGTAATGGTGGGCTGATAAGAAGCAACAGCCCGTTGAGTTTAAAAGGTGAGGGTTTAGGTATTAACGCCAGTAGTAGCAACAGGCTGGCGCTAAGCAGCGGCAGACTATTAGCAAACTCCGTCGCGGTTAAGTTGGTTGAGCTGGCAAGCCAGTAATGGGTAGCCAGGATACCAAGCCAGTAAAGCCACTCTGTTTGGCGTAATAACAGTGCCAGTAACAAGACACTGATCAGCGCCAGATAACTGGTTTGCGGAAAGGGGAGTAACTGAAAGAGTGCCAGCTCCGGCGTCAGACCTTGGGCAACCAGTAACAACAGTACGGGCAATAAAATGATCAATGGCACTATGACCTCTTAGCTGTCGCAGGACAGTCTTTTTCTTTATCTGGATCAAAGAAAGGTGAAACATAATTTAGCCGTTATATCTTAACACTCTGGTTTATTAATAGAATTAAAAACCGTTTGCGGCTTACCTCACCCAAATGGGTATTGACGGCGTTCGCTGGACATTATATAACCACACTTAATTTGTGGTTATGTGCCAATAATAAGAACGCCAGCAGGGAGCCGCATGAAACAGAATCTACCCGTAACCAACCGGGAGCAACCCGTACCCGCCGATGCCAATATCCTGTCGACTACCGATTTACAGGGTAAAATCAAATACGTAAATCCCGCTTTTGTTGAGATCAGCGGCTTTGAGCGCGCCGAGCTACTGGGGCAAAACCACCATATTGTGCGGCATCCATCGATGCCGCCGGAGGTATTCCGGCAGTTCTGGCAGCGCATTAAAAGCGGCCAGCCTTGGATGGGAGTGGTGAAAAACCGTTGCAAAAATGGCGATCACTATTGGGTCGATGCCTATGTTACGCCGATAAGCCATGACGGCCAGATTACCGAGTATCAGTCGGTACGCCGTAAAGCTAAACCCGAGCAGGTGCAGCGTGCTGAGCAGGTGTATCAGGCGTTGAATAATGGGCGCAGTTTAAAACAATTAAAACCGGCGCTGTCATTAGGTACACAGTTACTGTTGTTGCTGGTGGTGCCGGTATTGGCCGCGATCTTGTTAGGTTTTTGGTATCCGGCTAGCTATGCACCGACCCTGTTTCCACTGCTGGGCTTAGGCTTGTCGGCCCTGTTGTGCTGGCAATGGCTACAGCCTTTTAAACAATTATGCCAGCAAAGCCGTAACCTGACTGATGATGCTGTCGCGCGTTATGTCTATACCGGGCGCAATGATGATATCGGCCAGTTGCAATTAGTGCTGCGCAGCCTGGAAGCCGAAACCGCCGGCGTGGTCGGGCGGGTCGCCGATTCCGCCAAGGCACTGGCAGCGGGTATTGGCCAACTCACGGATTCCGTTAATGGCTCACGACAGGAAATTCAGGCCCAGTTTGCTGAAACCGAACAGGTGGCCAGTGCGATCCATCAGTTATCGGTAAGTGTGCAGGAGGTGGCTGGCAGTGCCCGCCACTCTTCTGATGCGGCAGATAATGCACTGAGTCAGGCACAAAGCAGTAAAACCGTTACCACGCAAAGCCAGACTGCAGCGACCAATTTACAGCAGCAACTTAGCCAAAGCCAAAAACTGCTGCAGGCGGTAGCGCACAGTAGTCAGGATATTCATCAAATTCTGGAGCTGATTTGCAGTATTGCCGAGCAGACCAATCTGCTGGCGCTGAATGCGGCCATTGAAGCCGCCCGCGCCGGTGATGCCGGTCGCGGCTTTGCAGTAGTGGCTGACGAGGTGCGGCAATTAGCCAGCCGCACGCAAAGTGCCACTACCGATATTCAGCAAAAAATTGCCCGTTTGCAGCAAAGCACCGGCGATGCGGTGGCCGCGCTGGCGCAAAGTCAGCAAGGGGCTCAGCATTGTGCTGAACTCAGTGCCAGTACCGCGCAGCAACTGGAGCAAATTCTGGCGGCAATCCACAGCATTACAGCACAAAACCAGCAGATTGCTGCGGCGGTAGAGCAGCAAAGTTATGTCGCCGAGATGATTAATCAAAATATCACCAGTATCCGCGATCTGGCGAGCCGTAGCCTGAGCAATGCTGAGCATACGGCGTCAGCCAGTGATGAGATGCATGGTGTGACTCAGGGCTTTGATGCGTTAACCCGGCAATTTTGGGCCAAACAGCGCAGCCAGGCATAAGGAGACGTCATGCTGGTATCCGGGCAACAACAGCTACAGCAGTTACTGAATTTGTTCTCTGAAAATGTGCCGGGGTTCTTTTTTCAGCTCTACCGTAAACCCGAGGGCAGTTTTCAGCTGCAACTGGTGTCGGAAAGTGCCGGTAAAGCGCTGGGTATCGCCTTACCACAGCTCGGGCAAGATAGTGCTGCTGCGCTGGCCCGGGTGCACCCGGACGATGTTGATGATCTGCGCGAGACTATTCAGCACTCGGCACAGTACCTTAGCCCCTGGAGTTTACAGTTCCGCTATCAGCACCCGGCAGGCGACTATCGCTGGTTTGAAGGCAATGCTACCCCACGGCGCGATGCCGAGGGCGGGATCCTCTGGCATGGCTATATCAACGATATTAGCAGTATCCGCCAGAATGAGCTGGCACTGGCTGAATACGCCAGTCAGCACCGCGAAATTGTCGATAACATTATCGATGCCATCATTACCATTAATGAAGCCGGACTAATTGAAACCTTTAATAATGCAGCGGTACGGATTTTTGGCTATCAGCCACAGGAGGTGATTGGCAAAAATGTCTCCATGCTGATGCCAGAGCCTTATCGTAGCGCTCATGATCATTATATCGATGCTTATCAACGCACCGGCGAGGCGAAGATTATTGGCCAAAGTCGCGAGACGAAAGGGCAGCGTAAAGATGGGCGCTTGTTCAATATGGAGCTGAGGATCAGCCGCATTCAGCGGGTTGATAGCTATAAATTTATTGGCATGGTACGCGATCTGTCAGAGCGTAAACGGGCTGAAGTGCTGATCGAGAAACTGGCGTTTTATGACCCTTTGACCCAACTGCCGAACCGCCGCCTGTTAAAGCAACGTCTGGCGGAAACCCTGAAGCAACGCCAGCCGGGCCAGGAGCTGGGGGCCTTGTTATATATTGATTTGGATAACTTTAAACACTTGAACGATTCGCTGGGGCATGGCACCGGTGATCAGTTGTTACGCCAGGTCGCCAGCCGTTTGCAGCAGAGCGTACGGCAGCATGATTTGGTGGCGCGTTTAGGCGGCGATGAGTTTATTATTCTGCTACACAATCTCTCGCCGGTGCGGCAGGTCGCGTTGCAGCAGGCCGAGTTGGTTGCCGAGAAAGTGCGCACGGCGCTGAATACCCCTTTTAAGTTGGAGCAGCTCAGTTATGTCAGTAGCCCCAGTATCGGCATTACGCTGTTTTCAGATGATAACAACTCGATAGACGAATTATTGCAGCAGGCTGATTTAGCGATGTATCAGGCGAAAGCTGCTGGCAAAAATATGATTAAGTTCTTTGATGTTGCGATGCAGGTCAAAGCCTCTGAGCGCACCCGGCTGGAAAGCGAGCTGCGCGAAGCGATCAAACGGCAACAATTACAGTTGTACTTTCAGGGGTTGCATGATGGTCAGGGTAAATTATTAGGGGCCGAGGTACTGCTACGCTGGTTTCATCCGGAATTAGGTACGGTCAGTCCGGCGGTATTTATTCCCATCGCCGAAGAGAGCGGGCTGATCTTTGAAATTGGTAGCTGGGTGATCGAACAAGCATGCCGGCAGCTGGCGATCTGGACTGAAAGCAAACAGGCCTTGCAGCTTAAATTATCGGTTAATATCAGTGCGCGGCAATTTCACCAGGAAAACTTTTTACCTCAGGTGATTCAGACATTAGAGCGCTACGGTGTGGCCCGCAACCGGCTGCAGTTTGAGCTAACCGAAAGTATCCTGGTATCAAGGGTGGATGAAGTGGTGGCGAAGATGAATCTGCTGAAAAACTATGGCGTTGCCTTTGCGCTGGATGACTTTGGCACCGGCTATTCGTCGCTAAGTTATTTAAAGCGGTTACCCTTGGAGCAGCTGAAAATCGACCGCAGTTTTGTTGATGATATTTTAAATGACCCGAACGATGCCGCCATTGCCAGTACTGTGATAGCGTTATCTGAGGCTCTGGGGCTGGGCGTTATCGCTGAGGGCGTAGAAACCGCCGCGCAGCGTGATGCGTTAGCCGCACTGGGCTGTTATCATTATCAGGGTTTCTATTTTAGCCGGCCGTTGCCGGGGCAGGATTTCGTCGCGATGCAACAACAGGCTCAGTTACACTGAGCCGGTTTAAGTTGTTTAGCGTTGCAACATAAAAGTTTGATATTCCAAATGATTGAACTGACGATTCACCATTATCAAGCCGAGCAGTGTGGTAATCAGCATCGATACCGCGAAACCATAGCCATAAAACGCCAGCCCCAGCTGAATCGACAGCTGGCTGAGCAGCAAGTTGGTGATCGCCATGACCAGAATTAATGCTAAAGCCTGATAACGTTTATCCAGATAAAACATCACGTTTAAGATTGCCATCACCAATACCTGCAACGATACCCCGACTAAATCGACATAGAGCAAGTGTAGGTAGGCCAGGTCAATTTTCAGCAGCAACAGAATTTCCTCACTCCACAGTAGCAACATGGCTAAGGTCAGACCCTGAATTTTAAAGATCTGATACAGACTGTTTTTACAGGCCAGCACCATTTTATCTTTTAACAGAAAAATCGCTTCCAGGGTGCCGCCTTCGCGCACGGTTTTATAGAACTGTTCATTAGCGGCAGCAAAATCGGTTTCCATATGCAGCATAAATACCGCCATACCGGGAATGATTGCCAGGTAGGCGATAAAGATCGGTAAATCGTAAATATAGGAAGCACGGAAAATATCAATAACGGTAAAGGACACCTCAGTGGTGAACCAGAATACGAACTTATCCACCCAAACCCCGAGGTTATAAAATAAGCCACACAGCGCCAGCGAAATAAACGCATGCCGTCGTTTTAAAAATTCAAAGGCAACGAGTTGCTGTGACGGATAATTGCGCAGCACAAAAAACAGCAGCGTGAAGGTAATCAGTGCCTGCGCAGTGGCAAAAATAACCAGCAAACCCAGCAAGCCGAAAGGAGGCAGCAACCAGGCTGCCAGTACCATCAGGCCATAGCCACCGAGCAGTGTTAACACAATGCGGTAGTATTGTTTCATGCCGCTGAGGAACACAATAATCAACCACAGATTACACAGCACCACAAAGGCGGCTAACATGGTCATTTTAAGGGCGGCCGGCAGTGCCGAAACGACCAGAATGCTGCCGCCTAACAGCGTGCCAAGCAAGGAAGTGATTAACATACACCCCAATAAATTTGGGGTGACTTTATGCCCTTCGTTCTGAAATAAACGGTCGGAAATAAAACGGGTTAGCAATAACTGAAACAGACCGCTTAAAATCAGTGAGCCGGCCATCATATAGGTTACCAGCACCAAGAACTGAATAATCAAGTCGGTCGGAAACACCCGGCCGATGCTCAAAATACCAATTAGCATTAGTGCCAGGATCGAGAGGACCCACGGACCCGAACCGATAATCGCGGCCAGGCCGTAAGCTTCCAGGTAGGAAAGCAGGGTATTCTTTTTTAAGATGTTCCGAAGCTCGAAGCCTATGCCTGCCATGTCAGAAAGGTCTCATATAATTGGTTATAGCGATGAAACATAAAGTGCTCCTGGTAGTAGAGCTCGACGCGACGATAGCCGACATCACTCATCTGCTGCCAGTGTGCTGTATCGCTCAGTAGCTTTAGCATGGCGCTGCATGCCTGGTTAGGATTCGCAATACTAATCACGTAACCACAGCGGCCAAGGGCCTTATCCTCTGGTTGCATTCCTTCGATAATTTCGCGGCAGGAGCCAACATCCGTCGCGATACAGGGTACGCCTGCGGCCATCGCTTCTAACAAAACCAGCGGTTGCGCTTCACTGATAGAAGTCAGCATACAGACGCCCAACTGCGGCATAATTTCAGCCACATTCTGCATCCCCAGGAATTTTACGTGCTGGCCTAGTGCTAAGCTGTTTATCAGCAGCTCACATTCTTTAACATAGATCGGATCCTCATCAGCCGGGCCGATAATCCAGCCCTGAATTTCAGGATCATGGTTAATCGCAACCCGCATACTACGGATAAAGGTTTTAATATCTTTGATTGGTACTACCCGGCCAATTAATCCCACGACTTTGGGGGGTGTTTGGCTGCGGCTGGCCCGGGCCTGAGTAAACCGTGCCAGATTAATGCCATTGACAATGATTTCGGTTTTGGCCTGATCGGCGCCATCTTTAATTTGACGCTGTTGGTTACCCTGGTAGAGCGCAGTGATGTGGTCGGCGCTACTGTAGGCAGTGCGGCCTAGTTGCTCAAAAAAGCTAATCCAGGTTTGCCGGGTTTGCTCCATTTTTTTGTGGATACTGGTGTCAAGGGCAAAGCGTCGATCCTGGATCCAACTGGCCTGGGTTAGATCAATTTTACGCTCTTTGGTATAGATACCGTGTTCGCTTAGCAGATAGGGTGCCTGTTGGCGCTGCTTCAGTAAGGCACCCAAAAAGCCGGCATAACCTGTGGAGATACTATGGAACATCCTGGCCGGAGGTACCTTATTGGCAATTTTTACCAAATTAAACAGGGGCGTGTAGATATTGCGGAAGGTCCAGAAGAAATCGACAAAAGACTGGTTTTCTGCTTGCTCGAAGTAAAGATCCACCAAAACTTGCCATGATGACTCGCTGTATAAGAAGTCTTCATAGGTCAGGCCGTGACGCTGGCCAAGTTGGGTTAGCATCAGCTGAAGCTGTTCCGTACTTAGCGGCTGCTTCGACAGATTAAAGCGCTCTAATACTTGTTGCCACATAGTAAAGGCTTGGGTATTACCCAGTCTGGCACGAGGGGGCTGCAGCGAGTCGCGCTCCATAATATAGTGAGTTTCCAGCCCCAGCACATTATCAGGCAAAGGATAGTGTTGCTTACCATAGGCGTCGCGGGTTCCACCGAGAAAGACCAGATAGAACGAATAATGCGGTAAACCACTAATCAGCTGGTGTACCCAGCTGGATACGCCGCCCCGCACATAGGGATAGGTACCTTCCAGTAATAAACAAATATCAGCTTGCTGCACGGCGCCAGTACTCCTTCAGCTCATTGATCATAGTGTTTTGGCCGGTCGGCACGGCTTGTAGCAAAGTGGCAATTTCCTGATAACGCTGTTCGGCAAACAGGATCTCCGCCAGGTAAGGGGTAACCTGCTTCACCAGCAGGCCATCCTGCTGTGCTTTGATTAAGTGTTCACGGGCTGCCGCATACTGTTGTTGCTCTAACAGAATACGGCCGAGTTTTAGCTCCATTCCGGGGTTCGGTGCCAGTTTCAGTGCCTGTTCCAGATAATGCTGTGCTTGCTCCAGATAAAAGCTGCGGATAGGTCCCTCTGCGATACCGAGGTAACAGAGTTCCCAATAGTTTTCAGCAACGCGGTGTAATAGTTCTGCTGACGGCGTTTGCCGAATTTTTTGCTGCAGTGAGGCGATTTTGTTGTTTAGTGTAAACTCAATTTTCTCGATTGCGGCATAGGCCAGTAAGCGGATATCGTCACTGCGATCGGTGAGTGCCAGTTTTAATAACGGCATAGCAACCTGAGGTGGCAGAAACCGACAAGAGTTAGTGGCCATTAAGCGTTTTTCATCTGACGGGTTGAATAACAGGATGTCTTTTAACGCCGCATACCCATATTGATTGGTTTCTAATTGCTCCGGGTGGATCGGGAGTTCCAGACTATGGGTACGTTGCCACAGATTTTTGGCCTCTGGTTTAGGAAAGTACAGCGCCAGCAGAAAAATGCTCGCCAGACCCAGGATCCCCAACACTGGAATACAGAAAGCGAGAGTAAAGATAAATAACAAAGCTGGCGCAACTGGTCGCTTTAATCGCAGCGGTAACACCAACCAGCACAGTAGTGTAAAACTGGCCGCCGCCAGACCATGGCTGCAGAAATAACCCAGCCATTGCAACCAGTCCAGTTGCTCATTACCCAGCAGGTAAAGGCTGCCGAGTTCAAACAGCAGGGTTTGCAGTGTCAGCCAGGTCTTCATCGTATGCGCCTAATTCATTTAACAACTGCTCAATTCTGGTTTGATGGGCAGAGAGCAACAGCGGTCCGGTCAGAGCCAGTTCGTTATCTTCAAAACGGGCATGACTGCGTAAAATCGCTTTTACCCGTTCGATAAATTGCTTAGCTTCCATTAGCGTTGTCATTGGTAATAACACGCAAAGTGCCTGGCGTTGTTCTGTCGTTTGACAAGACCAGTAAATATCAGCACCGCGCCGATAGTCAGTAACCTGATGCAGTGGCAACTGCTGGGTGCTGCTGAGATCGGTAAAGACCACCAGCGTACTGTCTATGCCATAGCGCCGGATGTATTGCCGCTGGTTTTCCAGATAATTGCGGAACAGCTGGCGCTGTTCTGGTTTCAGAATAGGGACTAAAACCTCATTAGCCATAAAATTCGCAATATAGCCGGATAAAAGTGCAATCAGCGCAATATTCGCTTCGGTGAGTTGTACAAATTTAATCTTTTCAGCCAGTACCACGCCTTGCAATTCACCAT
This sequence comes from Alishewanella agri BL06, assembly GCF_000272005.1. Classification (GTDB taxonomy): domain Bacteria; phylum Pseudomonadota; class Gammaproteobacteria; order Enterobacterales; family Alteromonadaceae; genus Alishewanella; species Alishewanella agri. Next base: position 100,855 of record NZ_AKKU01000025.1, read on the forward strand.
GTAAATCGACCAGCGGAATGGCAAGTTGGTACTGCAGATGACTTTGCTGCAACAGATCGGCAGGTGACAGCAGGGCTTTGCTTTGCCAGAGATCGGTGAGCATGGGGTCGTCAGCGACCAAGCGGTGTTGGTTGCCGATAGTAGCAAGTGGTGTAGGATCCAGCTTGCCATTATTGACGCGATAAAGGCCGGCTTGATAGAGCGTGATAATTTCAGTCATCAGCTGCAGACTACGCTCAGCCAGTTTTACCGGGCGTTCGCCAGCCGCTACCAGCGTTTCCTGTTGCAGCAATTGAATGCCGGTGCGTAAACTCATTTGTTTCCCAGCGACCCGCTGTTCAAGCTGGTCGTGCGAAACTTTTAATAAATGGTAGTTTTGGGTAAAGCTTTTTAGCTTTTGCTCCATGTAGCGGTGGTTTAGCTCGAAGCGTTCATTGATATCATGCCAGTGATCGCGGAATTCACCGACCAGCATCGTCATCATGGCCGTGCCAACGGCGACCGGCATACTCAGCAAGTAAGGCTGGCCATATGAAGTTTGCCACACTGAAAAGCCAATCAGCAGCAAAATAAAACTCATGATGCCGCGACCAAAGCCATAACGCAGCGCAATCAGAATCGGGCCCAACATGGGCCAAAAAAAGTATTGTTGCGGGACATCGTATTCGAGGCTGGCTTGGTACACCCAAATCAACATGGCCGCTACAGTTACCAGCAACAACTCAAACCAGGCAAAGAGTTGGTGGTCGCTACCGAATAATAATCGGCGTAATAAGGCACTGCCGCCACGTTGTTTGAGTTGACTCATGGTGCTGTTAGTCCCAGTTCAGGTTAGCGGTAAGCTTGCGTAGTGACGTCAGACCAAGCTGCGATAAGGATTCCCGGCCCCAACCACTTTTTGCGATCGAACCGCGCCATAATACCTGGCCGTTCAGATCGCTTAACTGCAGGGTGACACCAACTGCTGGCTCGCCATCTAAGCCATATTTGTATTGCCATTCCTGCACGGCACCCTGCAACACATACCCCTGACGCTTACTGGCCAACCAGGCTTGGGCTTCAGCTTGCCGTTGCTCGGGCTCAATACTGGCTTGCAGATCGTTAACTTTGCTGGTGGGGTAAAGCTCGACCCGGATGCCGGCATCCGCCAGCACAGACGCTAACAGTTGCTCAACCTGCGCCTGCGCCATTGGCATCGTTGATTGGTTGCTTAGCGGCATAATATACAGCACCTGACTTTTGTCCAGCTTAGGGCTGGGACTGCTCATTTGACTGGCGCAGCCAGTCAGCAGTAAAAACATAACAACGATTAGCGCTCTCACAGTCTTCTCCTACAGTTAAAAATCGATAAAGTAGCCCAGGCTAAAACTCAGACTTTCCCGGCCAAGGGGATCCGCGCTTTGCCAGTTACTTTTAATAAAGAGTTCGTCATTTCCCAGCAGCCTGATGCCAAGACCAAAGCTCAGCGCGTAATCAACATTGTCGGTGACCAGGTTGTAGCCAACGGCGGTGTCGAGGAAGTAGCGATAGTGCGGTTGCTGCGGGCCTGGCTCACCCACCTGACCGCGTGCCCATTGTTGACCAATCGCCAGTCTTTGGTAACGCTCTGTCAGAAAATCCAGTGCCGTGTAGCTGTTGCCGGTGTAGTTACTGAGTGCGGTAAAGTCGGTAGCTGCCAGCCGATTGGTTTGCCAGTCATATTGCGTGTACCAACGCCAGTTCGGCGTTTGCAGCAGCTGATAACTGTATTGCAGTTGTAGCTGCCGTTGCTGGCCAATAGACTCATTAAAATCGGTAGCAAAGCGGCTAACCGCCAGGCTGCCACTTAGGCTGTGCACCCGATCGAATTGCCATCGCGGCTGCCATTCCAGTCGGTCTTCGTGGCCCAATAAATACAGATTACGACTTTGTTCGCTGGGCATCTGATGGCGTAACCGCAAGCTGTGTGACAGCCGGTAGGCATTATCCCAACTAAGTACGGCTTGCTGGCCATGCTGCAGTTGGTTGGCACGCTGGCGCACTAACCAGTTAAGTTGTAACTGTAAGGCGTTATCCTGCACAGAGGTGAGCCAACTAAAATGTCCGCTTTGGTTACGATAGCCCGTCAGTAAAGGACCCGGCGTGTCGCCCGCTTCATGTTGTAACTCCAGTCGCCACTGGCTATCGGCGTAAGGTTGGTAGTAGCGCAGCTCGCGGCGTGAGAAATCCCAACTGGCATGTTCGGTGACAGTGGCCCGCCAGCCATGGCTGCGCAGCGGATGCAAATTGGCGGCTAATCTTAGCAGCGGTGCCCGTTCGGCAACACTAAGCTGGCCATTTGCATAGCGTTCAGCCAGATTCCAGGCCGCATCCCGATCGCCAATTTCGGCCAGCGCACTGGCACGTTCCAGAGGCGTCAGCGTGACTGAGCCATAGGCCAGCGCCCGCACTGCCAATTTATCCTGCTTAGCCAGAGCCAGCGTAAGTGACAGCGTATCATTAATCGCCTGTCCCTGTTGTTGCAGCTGTTGCTGCCAATACTGTAGTGCTGCCAGATTATTGCGCAAGGTGCCTGCAGCAAGCGGGTTTAAGATCTGACTACTGGGTTGCTGCTGCAGTTGTTGCAGTAACTCTGCAGCAGCAACGGCGGGCGCCAGTAAGCTCGCGACCAGACTTTGATAACTGAGCTCTGTGTTTGGATCCTGACGCAAGGCGGTGCTATGTTCGCGAACCACTTGCCAGCGTAATTGCTGTGCCAGCGCCAGATCACCAAAACGTTCTGCCAGCAAGGCAAAGTTAAGTTTATCGGCGGCGGCGACCTCAGGATGAGCGGCCAGCAGTTGTTGCCAGTAGAGCGCTTGCTGAAACTGCCCCAGCCGTTCTGCCATCGCGGCCAGTAGCCGCAGTTGATTGGCTTCGCTGCGCGCTTGCCGTTGCAGCTGCGGATATAACTGACGTAACCAGCTCTGATCGCTGGTGGTCAGTGCAAGCCAACCCGCATTGCGCCACTCTGACGTTAGCTCTGGATAGGCTTGCAGTATTTGCTGTAGCTGCTGTTTGGCCAGGGTGTAGTCTTGTTGCTGTAAGGCGACAAAAATCCGCAGCTGTTGCGTTTCCGGATTATTATCGGTTGCATGATATTGCTGCAACATCGCCGCCGCTTTGGCAAAAAGGGCGTCATCTGCGGTGCTGCTGGCATGATTCAGGATCGCCGATAAAATATTCAGCGCCTGAGTTTGTTGGTACAGTTGCCACAAAAACTCGAGGTCGGCACTGCTCATGGCGCTATGGGTTTCAACTGCCAGAAAGGTATCCAGTTCGTTATCAGTGCGCAGCAATAATTGCTGCTGATAGTAGCGCTGCAGCGGCAGATTCGCGGTATAGCGTGCCAGCTCCAGTTGCGAACTTAATTGGGCAGTACTCATTGTTTCCGGCGTACTGTATTGATGCAAAATTTGCAGTGCCGTCTCGGGTTGACCAACGCTGATAAACGCCTGGGCAAACCAGTTTAGTTGCGGAGTGCTCAATGGTTCGGTATTGGCAACTTGTGGCCAGAGGGCGGTTACTTGCTGCGGTTGGCCGGTAAACAGATAAAACCGGGCCAGTTGGGCGGCCAGCCCGGCTTGTTGTGGTCGGAGCCGGTACAGCTGCTGCAGCTTTTGTAAGGTAACAGCAGCACCATAAGCCTTATCCGTGGCATCGATAAAGGTGTCGAATTCGGCCGGTGTCAGTCCGGTTTGCCGGGCCAGGATGGTATAAAAATCGGCCAGTGCCGCTAAGTCACTCTCTGCCATCGCATCGGCAATAGCTTGTCGTACCGTGCCCTGATCCTGAGTTTGTTGTAGCAGGCGCTTGCTAAGTCGCAGTGCGGCCGTGGTATCTTGTTGCCAGCGGTAATATTGATGTAGTTGCCGGTCTACCGCCTGACTGGGTTGCTGTTGACTGACTAATTCCAGATAGTGCGTTGCTTTTGCGATTTCGCCAGTGGCGGCAAAGAGTTCGCTTGCTTGCAGCCAGTCTGCGGTATCGCGGCTAGTCGCGGCTTTTCGATCAGCAAAGGCGGCGGCTTGCTGTACGTCATTACTGCGCAGTGCCAGGCCAATCAGGTATTGTAAACAGGCGGCATCGCACGGTGCAGTCTGCAGATGTTGTGTTGCCAGGCGCAGTGCGAGTTGTCCTTGCTGCTCTTGTTCTAATAGGGGCAGTAATTGCAGCAACGTCTGCTGGCTGGGCTCCAGCTGATAAAGCGCAGTCGCCTGCCGTGCCGCCTCGTCTGTGGCGTTGGCTTGTAATGCCAACGCCAGCAACTCTGCCGGATCTTGCGCGGGTAATGTCTTGCGGATAGCTAAGGCCAGTGCCGGCTCGCCCAGTTGCAGCGCGTAGTCTGCCAATTGCTGTTTTTGGCTAACGGGCAGGGTGAGAGGCAGTTGCTGTAAATAGCTAAGCAGGGTAGCGCGGGCTGCAGCATCTGTCTGGCTTAAATTCAGTAACAACTGGGTATAGAGTTGATGTGCGGTTAACCATTCAGGTGTTTGATCGAATTTTGCCAGTGGCGACAAACTCTCAATGCCCCGTTGCGGTTGCGCCAATTTCTGATATTGCTGTGCCAAAGCCAAATCCAGGGTCGGAGAACTCTGATCGCTCCTTAGTACCTGGATAAAGGCAATCGCCACAGTCGGATCTTCAGTTTTCTCCAGCAGGGAAACTAGTAGATTAGTGTTTGGCTTCAACAGCCACAATAGCGTCAGTGTGACCAGTGTCAGCGTAAACAAAGTCCGCCGGTTTACTAATTCAATACGTTTGCCAACCCGTTGGTTTATTCTTTCTAACGGCCTCATTGCAATACTTCACTACCTGATTGCGGGCAGCGCAGCTGCAGTTGAACGGTAGCCGGTTCGGCGGTGCTAAGTTGGAAAGTGTCGGCCTGACGGCTGAGCTTTAACGCAGGACTTTGGCTGATAATCTGACAACCGGCTACCTGCCGCAGCTCAGCCTGCAGCGGTACGTGGCTTTGCAGTTCCAGCCAGAGATCATTAGCGTCAAGCCGCCACTCTTGCACTATGGCGTTGGCGTGTTGCAAGTAAGGGCGGCCTTGCAGATGTTGTTGATTAGAGGCCGGCATTAATTCCACCACCGCAGCACCCAGCGTGGCATACCAGCCATCGGGCCCTTGGGTAACGCCGGCAATACCCCGGCTTAGCGGCGACAGATAAAGATCCCCGGGCAGGCGCAAGCTACGCACACCCGTACTGCGCACCCGAAACCCAGGGCCGCTCAGGTGATAAGCCATGCCGGTTTCATACAAACTATGGGCACGCTGTGCAAATTCACTCAGGTAAAGCGGCGTAAAGGCCTGACGCATCGCCCACTGATACAAATAATCCAGGGCACCCAATGAACTGGGGTACATGCCGGAGTACATATGATAGTAAATGCTGACGGGCTTTAAACGGCGGGGGGAGCCCAACTGCTCAAAGGTTTCCGTGACTCGGGCAAAGCCGCTGAAATTTTCGGTCCAGAGTTCGGTGTAGAGGTTTTCATTCATCACTGGCGCGTAAACCTGTACCGCACCGGGATACCAGTTGATATGCGGAGACACCTGAGCGTAGGAGAAGTTATCGTTTAGTACATAGGTGTTACCACCATTGACATTCTGTAGTCCGAGCGCTGAAGTGCGGGCAATAATATCGGGCGTGGGATTCGCCATGCCGGACCAAAGGTATACCTTTACGGCCTTATCGGGTGGTGCCAGCTGTCGGTTGATATAGGCGACGCTGCCAGCCACTTCACGGTCGTAGTCAAGTTGATAATCCGGCACAGGGAGCGCATCACCATAGAGCTTTTCCCGAGCCGATACCCGCGGATCCCAGAAAAACGGATGACTGAATGTATGGGACGCCATTTCGACATGCGGTAGCCGGAAGATTTGACGGGCAATGTCTTCCAGTTTAGCCGCATGCTGCGGATAGAGACCATGCGGCGCGACTTCGGCTTCTACCACTGAAACGGTATGGGGCAGTGGATATTGACGTAAAATACGTTGGTAAATAGCATCGCCGGCAAAGGGTTTACCGGGCAGCCAGGCAACGGACGGGAAGCCATCACCATCAATATGGGCGGTCAGGATCCGCTGGCCTGACTCAGTGGTCAGATCCGGTACCGGTAACGCCGGAAGCTGTAGTAAAGGTAGCAGGTAGTCGAAAGGATCCAGCATCCAGCGCAGGCGATCACCGACCAGCTCCTGTAAATGTACCGGAGCCAGCACTGCACCACCCCAGGGCGCTTTGATTACTGCGGCGCCAACCGCCCCCTGACTATCGGTAAGGCTAACTAAGATGTCGAGCTCGGGATTAGTACTGACATAACGTGGAAAACGGGTACCGGAGGCGGTGGGCAACGGATAGAGCATAGTGCTGCTGGCCGTTAATCGCCCGCTGTAAAAACCTTCCTGCTGGATACCCAGTTGTTGCAGCAAGCCGCTATCACTAGGCAAGGTACCAACAAATACGGTTGGGATTTGTGGTACCAGCCGTTGGACTAATTGGGTAACCCGGGCGTCCTGATAATTGGCATCCGGCAGATCGATAGCCGCAGCGGCATACAACTGCAGCGGAAACTGCGCCGGGTCAAGCTGGCGGAAGTTCAGGCAATCCGGTACATAGCCGGCATACTCAATCAGCATCGACAAATAGCGGTGACAACGGGACTGTTTTTTCGGACTGGCGTCACCGTCGTATAACCCTAATACCCGGCGTCGTACCGGGTAATGTAATGACACACCATGCTGGCGTAACAAACCATCGGCAATATAGGGGGTAAAGCCCTGCGCCAGGATTTGTTGGGCTGCCTTAAGGCGCAGCGGCAGCTCGTCGGGTAGGTAATCCAGTACTATTGCTTCGATACCCTGCTGCTGCACCTGACGCAGTTGCGCACTAAGCCAGGCAATATCCTCTGCACTCTGTTGCGTATAGCGGTCAGTGCTGACATCGTAGCCGTGGAACAGTGACTCAGCGACGACGGCAACCGGTGGTTTACGCAGGGCCGGCAGGATGTCAAAACCACGATTTAGGATCAATTGGGAACTGATCTCGGCTAACTGGTCGAGTAGTTGGCGTAGCGCATCCTGTTGCGCATTATGTTGTGAAGCATTCGCCAGGCGGAAGCTATCGAGGGTATCGAGAAATAGGCCGTCGAAACCACGGTCATGCAGTTGCTGCGCGCTTTGCCGTAAGTATTGTTGCCAGGCGGGATGCTGCAAATCCATCACCAACGATTGCCAGGCGCTATTTTCGGTAAGCTGGGCATTGGGTAGGGTAGCGGCAAGTTGCGGATTGGCTTCGCCAACACTTAAGTACGCAAAAACCTGCACCTGAGCCTGTTGTAGTTGTTTTAGTTGAGAGTCAGATAACGCTTCTGGCGTGACAACAACCCGGTCATAACTTAATAATTCCCGGACTGAGTCGATACTTTGATAGTAAAAGGCGATAGAGCGCTCTGGCGATTTCGCGACAACTGGGCGATTAATGCCAAACAATAAGCCACATAGTAGCAGGCAGAGCCAGAACGCACGCCTCGAAGAGGCAGTGTGATCGAAAAGGCGGCGAGACGCTGCAAGCAAACGCATTAGAATGAATCAATCCTTATTATATTTTTTATGGGATAATCACGTTTCCGATTTTACAGTCGCCAAACCGGATAGCTGACTTTATGGATTCAATAGCACGATATTATCGACAGCTGATCAGAGTTACAAGCACGGCCCCCACTTATTGCGGTGGAATGCTGTTGATTTTGATATTGATGTTATCCGGCTGCGCCATGGTGTCAGTATCGAATGTTGATAGCCGCGATTATGTAAAGCAGCGTCGAGGTGATGTCCTGACCACCGGTGAGCTGAGTTTATATACCGGTACCGTGTTACAAATTCTTGGTCAGGATGAAAGTAGTTGCCGGCGTCAGGCGGCGCAATGTGCAGAAATGTTAACCACGGCAATGGGGCTGACCAGCGAGCAGCGGCTGTCGACCATGGCGGAACTGTGGTTGTATCAGGCGCTCTGGTATGCAAAACCCCGGCACAAAGACTTACTGGCGGAAATCGATGCCTATCTGATGAGTGCCCGCTACGCCTATGCCTATTTGTTTTACTCTGGCGTCGCGCCATACAACCGGCTGTTTACTGATCGCCAGACCCAGGTGCGGGATTACTACAATTTTGCGGTACAACAAGCGGCTACGCTGTTGTTCGCACAGTCACAGCGCCGCTGGTTACAGGATCCGGACGTGCGTTTGCAAACCCAGAATTGGCAGGTGCGCAGTTTATTGCAGCATCAACGGTTTCGGCAACAAGCACTGCCACAGCAATTGCTGGCCGCCAGTAGCTTGTCGTTTCAGGGCCTGCGCAATCAATACCGTCGTGATGGCTTAGGCGCTGAACTGGTTGCGGTGGGGCCGGATGCCAGTGTTGCCCGCAATGAACGCGGCTTTAGCGAATTGCCGGTACCGGTGGTGACGGCACTGCTAAGTTTCGATGGAACAACTCTTGATGAGGTATTGGCCAGTGATCAGGCGACGTTACATTTAGTTGATCCCTTACAACAGCGTGAGGTGCGGATTGCCGGTAATCCGATCCCGCTGGCTGCGAACTTTACTGCCGGTTACGGCTTGTGGCTGGCGCGCTCAGACTTTTCGCGGCAGGCTTTCTGGAATTTGATGGGCGCCAGCGATGCGCTGGCCGAGCCGCAGCTGTTTATGCTGCAGCCCTATGATCCGAATCGTAAAATTATCATTATGTTGCATGGCATTGCCAGTAGCCCGGAAGCTTGGGTTAACACGGCAAACGAGGTGTTAGGCGATGAAACCCTGCGGGAGCAATATCAGCTGTGGCAACTGTATTATCCAACGAACTTACCGCTGATTATTAATGTACAGAGCATCCGCCAGCGTATTCTCAGTACCTTACAGCATTTTGATCCGACAGGCAGTGCAGCGGCGTCGCGCGATATCGTGCTGATAGGCCATAGCATGGGTGGTTTATTAACGCGGTTTCTGGTATCCGATTCCGGCGATAGTCTTCTGCAAACGATTAGTGAGCAGCGCCGGCTGGATGCACAGCGACGGCAGCAGTTTTTCCAACGTTTTCGCGAGGATCTCACGTTAACGGCTTTACCGGGTGTCAGTCGGGCGGTGTTTATTGCCGCGCCGCATCGTGGTACTGCCGTTGCCGATTACCGGTTGGCGCGCTGGCTGGCCGGCTTAATCACCTTGCCGGTTACGGTGCTGGAACGTTTGGCGCAGGTCACCGAGTTACTGATCGATCCTGACACTTCGGACAATAGCCGGCCGGTGCGCTTTACCAGTATTGAAAACCTCAGCGATCAGGATCCCTTTATTAAGGCGACTGCCGGTTTGCCGATTAACCCGGCAGTGCGATACCACTCTATTATCGGGGTCGAGCAACCGGCGTTACCGGTTGAGCAGCAATCTGACGGTGTTGTACCTTATTTAAGTGCGTCGCTAGCCGGTGCCCAGTCGGAGATGGTGATTCGCTCTGGTCATAGTGTACAGGAAACGTCCTCCGCCATTTTGGAGTTGCGGCGTATCCTGCACCAGCATTTAGCAGAGCTGCCCGACTAACAGCAGGCAGCACTATACTTAGGGCGTGTTGACGTTTGCTGCTTAGATTTTGTTCGCACTGGCGGCGCTTTGATAGCGAAACGAGGAGCGCAGTTTAGTTATTCTAAATAAGTGACGAGTGACAAAGAGCAAAGCGCCGCCAGCGCGAACCCTTCGGGCAGCGTTTGGCTGGCGTTTCTACTGCGTTATCGCTTGTTCATGTAGAATAACTACACATCACAAGCTCTGCCTTGTATAAACACCAGCCAAACGGCTGCAAAAACAAGCAGCAAACGTCAACACGCCCTAGGGTTATTGGCAGCTGCCACAGCAGCTTTGATCGCCGTGGCCTGGCCGTTTGGGTTCGACAAACAAAATTTCATTTTCCAGCAAAATATGCTGCATTAAATCTTCTTTCAGTTCGCGCAGCCCCAGATACAGTGCGGTCCAGGTATTACAGGCGCCGGGCGGTAATTGCTGTTCAAAGCTCAATTTATCCAGTTTTTCCAGCGCTTCGCCATGCTCCTGATGCTCTTCCAGCATCACGCTGATTGGGCCGAACGGATAGACGCCGCGCACCAGCATTGGGAACAGGATCTGCTCTTCTTTTAGCATATGGCTTTCCAGCTCTTGCTGCATATCAGCCAGATGATTGGCCAGACCATGCGGGCAATGTGGGCTGTCACTGTGCACGGTTTCAACCCGTCGCGCCAGGCGGATCAACTCGGGCAGTTGTTCACGGTGGCGTTGATGAAAACGGGTCAGTACATATTCGGCCAGTTTTGGCGTAGGCTCACTATGCCAGTCAACAGCGGCCTGTGGCTGGCGTTGTAGTTTTTCCAGTGCCGCCAACACCTGTTGTTGATTTAAACCGCGCTTGGCGATGGCCTCACCGAGGCTTTGCTGACCACCGCAGCAAAAATCCAGCTTGAATTGGTGGAAGACGGCCGTCGCACCGGCGATGCGGGTGGCCAGTTGGCCTAAAGGTTGTTCCAGTAACATAGCGTACTCCTGTCTAATCAAAGGTTTGCCTGTAGCAGGCGGTTATCCTTGTAGAGCAAGCGGGATGCCAGAACTACCACCTTTGATTTATATAAGTTTTTTGCAGCGGATGGTAAATTGCACCCTAATTACTTCGGGTGAGTTTCACCATAAGGGTAAAAACAACCATGTTGGATGCAGTCTTATTTGCCGACTTAGTGACAGAGCTGCCGGCAGCCGTGCGTTTACAACGGCTGGTCAACACCTTGCGTAATCATTTTGCCTGTGGCGCCGTCGCATTGTTGCAGCTGCAGCAAGCACAGTTAAAGCCGGTCGCGGTGCAGGGGCTGTTGCGTGAAACCTTGGGCCGACGCTTTGTGGTGGCACAGCATCCAAGGCTGGCCGCGATTTTAGCCAGTCGCCAACCGGTGCGTTTTCCACCTGGCAGCGAGCTGCCCGATCCTTATGATGGATTATTGGCAGAAACGCCGGGTGAAGCGGTGCCGGTGCATGATTGTATGGGCGTATCGTTATACGTTGAAGGACGCTGCTGGGGCGCCTTAACGCTGGATGCCCTGTCGCCGGCTGGTTTTGATGCGCTGGCCATTTTACAGTTACAGCAACTCAGTTTGCTGGTAGAGGCCGCCATTCGCATTACCGAGTTGGAGCAGGCCAATCGTGCCTTACGTCAGGGCGAGCTACCGGCAGCAGGTACCAGTACTGCTGGCGCGCAACAGTATGAAATTATTGGCCAGAGTCCGGCACTGCAACGCATTTTGCAGGAGTTGGATGTGGTGGCCAGCTCAGAGTTACCGGTGTTGCTGCTTGGTGAAACCGGGGTTGGTAAAGAGCTGTTTGCCCGTCAGTTACACCGTCGCTCCGGGCGTGCGGACAAACCGATGATCTATGTGAACTGTGCCGCCCTGCCGGAAAGTCTGGCCGAAAGTGAATTATTCGGGCACAGCAAAGGTGCCTTTTCCGGCGCTTTGAGTGAGCGCGCTGGCCGTTTCGATGCCGCCGATGGCGGCACCTTATTTCTGGATGAAGTGGGCGAATTGCCGTTATCAGTGCAGGCGAAATTACTGCGCGTGCTGCAAAACGGCGAAATTCAACGCCTGGGCTCGGATAAGCTACAGCGGGTTAATGTGCGGCTGGTGGCAGCGACCAATCGTGATTTGCAGCAACAGGTCAAGCAGGGCGAATTTCGCGCTGATCTCTATCACCGCTTATCGGTATATCCGATCCCCATTCCGCCGCTTCGTGAACGCAGCGAAGATTTGCCGTTACTGGCCGGGCATTTCTTAGAGCAAAACCGCAGCCGGCTGGGCTTGCGCAGTTTGCGCCTGGCGCCCACTGCCGAGCTGGCGCTGCTGGGTTATAACTGGCCCGGCAATATCCGCGAGCTGGAGCATGTGATCAGCCGGGCGGCAATTAAGGCACTAAGCCAGGGCGCACAGCGCAGTGATATCGTGATTCTGCAGCCAGAGTTACTGGACTTGCCGCAAACGATAAGAGCACCCTTGTCGCCGGCACCGGCAATCTTGCCGACACAGGGATTGAAAGAAGCGGTAAACCAGTACCAGCAGCAATTGATCCTGCAAGCTCTGCAGCAACATCAACAATGTTGGTCGAAGGCAGCGCGGGCACTGCAACTGGATGCCAGTAATCTGCATAAACTGGCGCAACGGTTGGGATTAAAATAACCATGCTAAAAACTACTGGCTACCGGTTATTAGCCCTGTGCAGTTTGGCTTTGGGCCTCGTGGGTATTCCGTTACCGGGTTTGCCCACGGTGCCTTTTGTGTTGCTGTCGGCCTGGGCTGCCGGTAAGGGCTGGCCGCAGTTTGAAGAGTGGTTGCTGGCGCATCAAAGGTTTGGCCCGTCGATCCGGCAATGGCGGCAGCAGGGCGCCGTGTCGCGGCGGGCGAAATGGCTGGCGTCCGGCATGATGCTGGCCAGTATGCTGCTACTGTGGTTGTCGACAGCGCCTTTGTTATTAAAAACTATCTTACCCGGTTGCCTGTTACTGGTAGCCGTTTGGCTATGGCGGCGGCCAGAGCCGCAGGAGTCAGCAGATGACTGAGATACTTAACCCGCAGCAAGCGCTGAGGTACAGCCGGCAGTTAATGCTGCCGGCGCTGGACTTTCGTGGTCAGGAAGCGTTATTAGCCAGCAAAGTGCTATTGGTTGGCATGGGAGGGCTGGGTTGCGCGGCGGCGCCTTACCTGGTAGCCAGTGGTGTTGGCGAGCTTACCCTGGTGGATGACGATAACATTGATCGCAGTAATCTGCAGCGTCAAATACTGTATCGCGAGCAGGATATCGGCCAGCCGAAAGTCAGTACTGCCTTGCAGCAACTGCAACAATTAAACAGCGACATCAGGCTGACCGCTTTGGCGCAGCGGCTGGATGAAACCGCACTACAACAACTGATTCCCGGCTATAGCCTGGTGCTGGACTGCACTGATAACCTTAGCACCCGCAACGCCATCAATGCCGCCTGTGTTCACGCCGGTGTGCCGCTGGTTTCAGCCGCAGCTATCCGCTTTGAAGGCCAGCTATTGAGTTTACGCCATCAGCCTGGCGATCCATGTTATCAGTGTTTAAGCCGCTTTTTTGGTGAACAGCAACTTAGTTGTATGGAGGCAGGGATCCTGTCGCCGGTAGTCGGTGTGTTGGGAGTAATGCAGGCCCTGGCGGCGGTAAAGATTCTGGCTGCGGTTGGTGAACCCGAGTATCACCAGTTAAAGTTGTTTGATGCCTTAAGCGGTCAGTGGCAGCAGTTTCAGTTAACCGTGGATCCTGATTGTCCGGTATGCCGGGGGCGTTAATGCCTGATCCCTTGCTGTTTTGTCAGTTGCGGCAGCACGTCGCTATGCACTTTTTGCAACAACTGGTAAGCATCGCCCAGATCACAGTTTTCATGATCGCGCTTTTTATAACCTAAAGCCGTAAGCTCCAGGTGCCAGGTCGGCACCACGTCTACCGTGGCCAGCGTTTGCTTAACACAGTTAAGCGGGCAGCCATCGACCGCCAGAATCGGCCGGCCAGATTGCGCGACCTTAACCAGTTGTTTAACCTTACCACCTACGCCGGCAATGCAGGACATCTCCGCCAGGCCTTCCCGATCCATCACCACGGCTAAATCGTTGGCCAGTTGCGCAACATTGGAGCAACCAGAACAGGCATAAACCAGCGGCTTTGTTTCGTAACTATGACTCATAATGTGGCTTCCTAAAACTTGCGATAGCTGAAGTTTAGAAGTCCACTGCGTCGGCAGCTTGATATAAATCAAAGCTGCACCAGCTTTACCCCTTCATGGGTAAGGCCGGCTAGCCCGGCCGGCCATCCGCTCTGGGCGTGGTTAATACCGGTAAGTACACCAGCACGTAACAACCATAGGCCAGCACCCAGCAAACAATACCCAGCCACAGCAAACTAAACGTATGCGCTGGCAGTAACCAAATCAGTAAGGTACGGCTGATACCGGCCAGCGCCACCAGCAAGAACGCCCAGCCCATAATCTGTTTTGGTTGTAACAGCCGGCCGCTGTGGCCGAGCGAGACCCTGGCCATCATCGACAGAATCATTGACCCCATGGCGCCAGCCGTTAACGCATGCAGTGCGATACTCTGGCTGATGGCAAAGCCGGCATAACGTAACGCAAATAACGCCAGACCCAGCGGGATAAACCAATAAGCCAGATGTAAGGACCACAGCAATGATACTCTGAAGGTCAGCCAGATTTTCCAGCGCGCGCAACGGATAGCGGTCAGCAGCGCACTCAGGGCAAAGAGGGCGCTTAACAGGCTAGCGGGTAGTAACGAGGCCAGACTGAAAAAGTGCAGCACAAAGATCAGCCACAGACTACCCAGCGCGGCACGATCCAGCCAGACCAGCGCCTCCACTTTTGGGGTTTTGGTGCCATTAGCAGTAAACATCGGGATCACCCGGCCACCGACAATGGCCATTAACAGGGTGATTAGCCAGATGGCATTTAAACTACCGAGTTGCTGTAAGTCATAACGGCCAAGAAAAAGCCCCAGATACATGATCAGGTTGCAGGTAGTGAGGAGCAACAAGACCGGGACAAAAAACAAATTACGATACTGTTTAACTGCCAGTAAAGGCTTGGCCAGTAGCCAGGCCGCCAATGGCAGAAAGCTGAGATCCACCGCCGCCACCAGCCATAATGGCAAACCCTGGCCAAACAGCAGCAAAAGCCGGGCACTGAGCCAGAGCAAAGTTAGCAACAACAAGCTTTTGCCGTGGGGCGCGCGCATTGACGTCCAGTTTTGTACTGCAGTAAGTAAAAAACCAATGACAATGGTGCAGGCAAAGCCAAACAGCATCTCGTGGCTATGCCAGAATAAGACCTGGCCCACCGGCTGAATTTTAAGCTGACCACCAAGAATCAAACCCCACAGCAGCATGGCAATGGCGCTAAAGGCCGCACCAAATAAAAACATGGGCCGAAAGGCCTGGCGTAACAGCGGCAGCATTTTTTGTTCCGTTGCCAGATCGGTTATTTGCATCATTCGTCTTCATCCAATAAAAAATTATTACTGCGGGCGTCAGTCAGGCGTTGTTGATATTGCGCCGCCTGATTGGCAAAAAACATCGTGATCATGCACAGTGCCAACACCCCATACAGAATCATAAAGCAGCCGGTCACGATGCCGAGCGCATCCTGTGCCAGACCAAATAACACCGGCAGAGTGCAGCCGCCGAGGCCGCCGATCGCGGCAACAAAGCCACCAACCGCGCCCATATGTTGCGGATAGTAGTCATGAATCACTTTATAGACGCTGGCGCGGCCAAAACCCTGCGCCACGCCGATAATAAAAATCAGCAGGGTAAACCACCAGACGTTTACGGCGATCTCCAGCGTCACGTCTTTTTCCAGGCCATGAATCACCAGCGTGGTGGGTGGATAACTGAGGAAAAACAAACAGACCAGACAAACCCAAAATACGCTCCAGTTAACGGCACGGCCGCCATAACGATCGGCAAACCAGCCACCCAGTGCGCGGACCATACTAGAGGTAGCGACAAAAAACAGCGTAAAAGCCATCGCCTGTTGCGCATTCATCTGATAGGCCTGTATATAATATTGCGGCAGCCACAGCAGTAACGCCAGAAAGCCACCAAATACAAAATAGTAATACAGCGAAAAACGCCACACCCTGGCGTCGCCCAAGAGTTGCCGTAGCGTCATTACTGCCGCCGCCGGCCCGCTGCTGGTAGTTGGGGCTGGTGGCGATAATAACCAGAACAACACCAGCATTAACGCCAGCCCTAAAGCATACACCGGCCCTACCCACTGCCAGCCCCAGAAGTTGACAATCACCGGTACCAGCACAAAGGTAATGGCAACGCCGGCATTACCGACACCAAATAAGCCCATCGCCAATCCTTGCTGGCGCGAAGCAAACCAATCGGTAACATAGCGAATGCCAAAGGTAAAAGAGACACCACTGAGGCCAAACCACAGGCCGGTAACCAGATAGCTAATGTAGCTTTCAACCCAGGGTAATAAGGCCAACGCCGGAATACAGCTGAGCATCAATAGCAGCCAGAGGTTACGCGCCGGATAGCGATCGGCCAGAATGCCAAGTGGAATGCGCAACAACGCCCCGCTAAATATCGGTGCTGCCAGCAAAATACCGTATTCGGTTGCCGACAAGGCCAGTTGCTGTTGAATATCCAGCCCCATTACCGCATACAGCGTCCAGACTGAAAAGCAGCCGGCAAAAGCCAGTGTGGCCAGCAGCAGTGCCCGGCCAGCTTGCGGGTGGGTTGCCTGCATCTAAGACTCCGAAAAACTAAGCAGCTTAAGCATAACGAAAATGCTTGCAACCTGCTCAGCCAAAAAGCAGTACCCCCTAAGTTCCGTTAGTCGGGGCCAGGTATTGCGGCTTACTCCCAAGTAGGTAGCCGGTGCTGAATGGTAGCGTTTTGCCGCCCGTTGCAGCTCTATCCATAAGAGGTAGAGAGGCTGGTTTCGCCGGTCAGTTGCCTCGAGCGCTGTTGTGCCAGATCAACTTTTCTCAGTTAAAAACCCCTAGACTTGTACTGGAATTAATTGATTGACTCTTTCTGGAGGTCTCTATGGCTGGCGCGGCGTCTGCGGCAGGGCACGGCAGTAAACTCAATCTGCTGAATTTTGCTGAACAAAAAATAAAAATGTTACACCTGACCTGGTTTGCGTTTTTCCTTACCTTCGTTATCTGGTTTGCCCATGCGCCCTTGCTGGTTCATATCAAAGAAGCACTGGCATTAACCGATGCTCAGATCCGGGCGTTGCTGATTTTAAACGTAGCGCTGACCATCCCGGCGCGAATTGTGGTCGGGATCCTGGTGGATAAATATGGCCCGCGGATCATGTACTCGGTACTGCTGTTTATCTCAGCCTTGTTATGTATCGGTTTTGCCTTTGCCAATACTTATGATGCCTTAGCGCTGTTCCGGTTTTTGTTAGGCTTTGTTGGCGCGGGCTTTGTGGTTGGGATCCGGCTGGTGGGCGAATGGTTCCCGCATCATCAGGTGGGAACTGCCGAGGGGATCTACGGGGGCTGGGGTAATTTTGGCTCTGCAGCGGCGGCGATGACGCTGCCAACTATTGCACTGATGTTCGGTGGTGAAAATGGCTGGCGTTATGCTATCGCCTCAGTAGGTGTAGTTAGCGCCATCTACTCACTGATCTTCTATAAATTTGCCCGTAATACCCCCAAAGGCTCAACCTACTTTAAACCGAAAAAAACCGGTGCCATGGTGGTGACCAGCTGGGGCGCGTTGTGGACGTTGATCCTGATGAATATCCCGATGCATCTGGCGTTGGGGATGCTGGCCTGGCGTTTATCACCGGCTGGGGTTGAGTTATTTTCCCAAACTGCGATGTATGGCATCTGGATCGCGTTGGTGGCGCTGTTTATTTTCCAAACTCAGCAAACCTGGAAAGTCAACGCTGAACACTTACGGGAAGGGGTGCCGGAGCATGACAAATACAGCTTTAAGCAGGTAGGGATTTTAAATATTGCCTACTTTGCCACCTTTGGTTCAGAGCTGGCGGTAGTGTCGATGTTACCGCTGTATTTCCTGGAAACCTTTGAGGGCATGAGTGCGGTAAAAGCCGGTTTACTGGCATCTGCCTTTGCTTTTATGAATCTGGTATCACGGCCGATGGGTGGCTGGTTCTCTGATAAGTTCGGCCGGCGCAAGAGTATGGTAATTCTGATTGGTGGCTTAGCCGCCGGTTACTTCCTGATGGGCCTGATGGACAGCCATTGGTGGATCCCGCTGGCGGTGTTGGCGGTAATGGCCTGTTCCTTCTTTGTGCAGGCCGGTGAAGGCGCGGTCTTTGCCATAGTGCCATTGATTAAACGTAGTATGACTGGCCAGATCGCCGGCATGGCAGGGGCTTATGGCAATGTGGGGGCAGTGGTGTATCTGACGGTATTAAGCTATGTCGATTACAGCACCTTCTTTTATGTGATTGCGGCGTCGGCACTGGTAGGCTTAGTGGCGGTGATGTTCCTGGACGATCCGAAGGGTCATATTGTCGAGGTCGCGGAAGATGGTACAGTACATAAAATCAATGTCGGTTAATTAAGGTCGTACCCAGGTGGCAGAGTTAGCACTGCAACTTCAGTTTGGCGCCTTGTCCGAGGCCGGTATTAAAGCGGCCAATGAGGATGCAGTGGCTTGCCAGCTGCCCGCCGCCGCTTACATACTGCAACACAAAGGCGCCTGCTTTGTTCTGGCCGATGGTGTCAGTACTGCTGAAGCGGGCGCTCAGGCGAGTAAACTCGCCACCGAGCGATTTTGTCAGGAATATCCGCAAACCCCGGATAGCTGGTCGGTCGCCTACAGTGCCGGGCAATTACTGGCGACCATCAATAATCAGTTGTATCAGTTCAGCCATAAGTTTGCTCATGAACAAAAGGGCTATTTATGTACCTTTAGCGCGCTGGTACTGAAATCACGTACCGCGCATTTTTTTCATATCGGTGATAGCCGCATTTATCTGTATCGTGACGGTGCGCTGCAACAATTAACCCAGGATCATATTACAGTGTTATCAGAGCAGCGGCAGTTCTTAGGCCGGGCGCTGGGGATGGACGCCAAGGTTGAAGCGCAGCAGGGCTCGCTGGCGCTGCAGGCTGGTGATCGTTTTCTACTGACCTCTGATGGCATTCACGATTTTTTACAGCCAGCCGAACTAACACAGCTGTTAGCGACGGTTGCAGATCCCGGGCAATGTAGCCGGCAGTTGCTTGACCGGGCTCTGGCCAATGGTAGTGATGATAATGTCAGTGCCATAGTGGTCGACATCACGCAGTTGCCGGGGCAAAGTCTGGATGACCTTAGCTCAGAGTTGACCCGCTTACCCTTTCCGCCGGCATTAAGTCCGGGCATGAAGCTGGATGGCTATAAGGTGCTGCGCGAGCTCTATGCCAGTAGTCGCAGCCACTTGTATCTGGTGGAAGATGAAGCCACAGCCGAACAGTTGGTATTAAAAAGCCCGTCGCAAAACTTTGCTGATGATGTGCTTTATATCGACCGCTTTATCCGCGAAGAGTGGATTGGCCTGCGGATCCAGTCGCCGCGCGTAGTGCAGGTGATCCGGCAAAGCCGGCCGCGGACTTTTTTATATTATTTAATGGAGCATCTGCAGGGGCAAAGCCTGGAAATTTGGTTTGCCGCCCAGCCGCAACCGCTGAAACCCTCCTTAGCAATTAAGCTGGTCAAACAAATCGCCGAAGGCTTGCAGGCGTTTCACCGTATGGGCGCTATCCATCAGGATTTAAAACCCGGCAATATTATGCGGCTGGCTGATGGCAACTTAAAGCTGGTAGATTTTGGCTCGGTGTATGTTGCTGGCCTGGCCGAAATATACAGCCCGCTACACCATGAAGGTGCGCTGGGTACGGCGACTTACTCTGATCCGCATTATTTACTGGGGCATAATTCCGGTGTGCAGGGCGATGTCTATGCGCTGGCGACCATCGCTTATGAGTTGTTTAGCGGTGGGCAGCTGCCCTATGGGCCGGCAGTAGAAGAGTGTCGGGTGGCAAGCGACTATGACCGGCTGCGTTATCGCAGCGCTAACCAGTTTAACCCGCTGATCCCAACCTGGTTCGACCGGGCGCTGCAAAAGGGGGTTAGTTTGGATCTGAGTTACCGTTATCAAACTATCAGTCAGTTACTGACCGACTTACAGCAACCGAATCCGGCGTTTTTGCATGAAGAAGTGAAACAGCAGAGTAAATCTAACCCGCTGTTGTTCTGGCAGCTCTTATCCGGTTTCTGGTTTATTACCTTGCTACTGGTGATTTGGTTATTTTTACTCAGGCGTTAGTGTGCTTGCTTTTTCGCAGTGGCAGGGGTATAACTGCCTAAATTCTGAAAAGTCCGACGGCGTTAGCCGGCGGGCTTTTTTCTTTTTTACTTGGGAGTGTCATATGTCAGCTACACCTATCGTCGTTTCCAGTTTAGATATGGATCGGATTGAGGCGCTGTTAGAAAAAATGCCCCGGCTTACCCCGGAGTTGGAAAAGTTAGAAGACGAGCTGGATCGGGCAAATGTGGTGGAGCCGGCCGACTTGCCTGCCGATGTGGTTAGCATGAATTCAACGGTGCGCTTTAAGTTTGCCGGGGATGACAAGGTATTTCAGAAAACCCTGGTCTACCCGCATGAACTGAAACATGACGAGCAAATTTCGATCTTCGCACCGGTTGGCAGTGCGTTGCTCGGTCTGGCTGTGGGCCAGTCGCTGGAATGGCCAATGCCGCATGGACAAAGCCGCACCGTAGAAATTCTGGAAGTATTATTCCAACCAGAGCGCGCTGGCGAGCAACAACGTTAAGCGTAATCCCAACTGTTACTCTGCTCTGTGACTCCGCTACGCTTAACGTAGCGGAGTCGCGAGCTGAGACTGCTCTAAGCCAATAGCACTTAGAACACGTAAATAAAGCCGATACCTACCTCAGCTTCAAAGTCACCACGGGCAATCGGGCTTTTGCGGACAGCACTGCTAAAATGTTCATACAGTGCTTCGCCGTAAATCTGCCAGTTATCGTTTACGTAGTGACGATAATTGTAATTGATACCGATAGAGCGATAACCGCCGCTCATATTGGTTGCAGCTAGGCCCGATGCTGCCGACTGTTCAGCGGTGATACCGAAATCTTTATTGGCATATTCACTGTCGTGAAATACCGCAACAATATTCACCTCAGAGCCCGAGCCATCAAACTTCTCGCCAAAGCGACGACCCACACCAAACAAACCCAAATTGCCATCACCGCCGGTGACAAGCCGGCCAACCAGCCAATAGCGCCAATCCCGATCAAAGGCGCGACGGGTTTGCAGCACTAATTCAAAGCCCTCGTCACTTTCACCTAGCCCATCCAGGTAGCCTTTTTTAGAATCACTTTCCGCACGACCTTCATCAAAGCCAATAAGGGCTTCAAACAGCCAGGTATCCGCACGCAACCCACGCCAGCCTATGGCCTCACCGACCCAAAAGAACACATCATTACCGCGCCGCCATTGCAGGCCCCCTGCCGGTTCAACCTCCAAACCAAATTCGTCCGAGCCTTCGTAGGCGGTTTCGTATTCAATACCTGCACCTAAGCCAAAACTCCAGCCATCTTTACCCCGACTAAAATCATCAATAGACGGCAGAGGCACCAAAGCGGTTTTTGTTTCTTGTGCGCCCGCTGCCGGCAACAGCAGGCTATGCATAACAAGGGCGGTACCTAACACGAGTAATGTCTTCATAACATGCTTTCCTATGCCAATTTAGCAAAATGCCAACTTATCTATACGCTAGCGTTTACGGGTTTTATTGCGTAAAGATCATTGTTTGTCATGTTTTTAATGGCGCGCTCAGCTAGCTTAGAATTTTAGTCTAGACCAAAAGCGGATATTCTGGATTGGTCGGCTGTAATCTGTTTTTTTCACCTATACCCGTTGTATCCATAAGTTGATGTAAGTTTTAACGTTGCGATGGCCGAACAATTCAAGCCAGACATAGCAGCTTCGTGGCGATGTTTCATTCAGGTGTCATACGATTGGCTTAGCGGCCATTTGCGGAGAAGATGAATGAAAGTAGTAAGAAGTAAAGAATTTAAGGCTGATCGTGCTTGGGGGGCTGCTGATATTGCCAACTGCTAGCCTTTAGGCCGAAACGCCTGTATCACCGCTTCGTTACACTGCAGATAAGGGCCGTCCATCAGATCGATGCAGTAAGGCACCGCCGGGAACACCGCATCCAGACACTGGCGGATTGCCTTGGGTTTGCCCGGTAAGTTAATAATCAGGCAGTTGCCACGTAAGCCCGCCGTTTGCCGTGATAAAATAGCGGTTGGCACATACTTTAACGACTCCTGACGCATCAGCTCACCAAAGCCCGGCATCAACCTGTCACAGACGGCTTCAGTGGCTTCTGGCGTGACATCGCGTTTGGCCGGCCCGGTACCGCCGGTGGTGACAATTAAACAGCAACCCTGTTGCTCGGCCAGTTCTATCAGGGTTTGTTCAATCAGTGGTTGTTCATCCGGGATCAAACGGTACTCGGCGTGCCAGTCGCTGCTTAGATACTCTGTTAAGGTATCGATTATCGCCTTGCCGGATAAATCTTCATATATACCGGCACTGGCGCGGTCGCTTACCGTAACAATGCCAATTTTTGCCTGTTGCTGCGTCATCTGCGCTCCGGATTAAAATTCAACATTCAACATTCAACACTCATCATTCAACATCAGCCCGTCGCCATCCCTGCAAGCTTTAGCCAATAACCATTACTGTCGGTATCACTCAGTTGTTGTGGCGCGGCGCCATGCTGGTTCGCCTTAAATCTATTCAACCAGGCAAAGGTCCCCTCGGGCTCAGGGCTTAACCGTACTACATCAACCAACCCCTGCATAGTCGGTAGCTGATTAATCAGGTTATACCGATAGCCAGATTGGGTTTGAATACCGTTTAGCACAAACACCTGAGCACCATCCTGGCTATGCACAGTGCGCCCCTGCGGATATTTAATGCAACAGAGTTCGCACTG
Organism: Alishewanella agri BL06; assembly: GCF_000272005.1. Taxonomy (GTDB): domain Bacteria; phylum Pseudomonadota; class Gammaproteobacteria; order Enterobacterales; family Alteromonadaceae; genus Alishewanella; species Alishewanella agri. The sequence goes on from NZ_AKKU01000025.1 coordinate 123,495, forward strand.
ATCTTTAGCGCGATTCTCGGAGCGGGCGGTAAAGCAGCGACCACTCCAGGCCAGTGGTAAATGGCCAAAGGCAAATACCTCGGTTTCAAAGCAATCGCGGATATCCTGAATAATGCCCTCGTCTAACACCTGTTGTAGCCAGTCGCCGGATAGTTCAACCGGCATTACCCAGCGTAATAAACCCATACCCACTAAGCGGCGCAGGCTATGCTGGTTATAGCAGTTAATGGCGGCGCCGGCGACAAAGGGCAGACCCTGTTCGTACAGCATAGCAATAGCGCCAACATCATTAGCTTCCAGCATAAAGTCACCGTTATCGACGTACTTGCGCAGCTCGCGCAGTTCAGACGGTGACTCCAACAGCGTCATGCCAGATAAACACACCTGTTTGCCGGCTTCGCGCAGCATATGCGCCAGCTTAAGATAGTCTTCCAGTTTTAGCTCGCGTCTTTTGCTGCAAACGGTTTCGCCCAGATAAACAATATCCACGGCTGAGTCGGCGGCCTGGCGGTAAAACTCCAGCATCTGTGCTTTGGGCCAGAAATACAGTACCGGGCCAAGTGAAAATTGCATAGGTTATTTCCATTTCCGATGATAGGCACCGAGGGTGGTTTGGTTGCCCTCGGCCAGATTATTCAGCACCTGCTGCCAGTGTTGTTGCACCAGAAAATGCGCTGGATCCTGCATTACCGCATCAATAGCCGCCCGCCAAACCTGGGTGATCTGGGTAACATAAGCCGGGCTGCGCTGCCGGCCTTCAATTTTCAGTGAGCTAATGCCCTCGGCATAGAGCTGTGGCAGTAAATCCAGAGTGTTCAGGCTGGTTGGCTCTTCCAGCACATGGTAGGTATCGGCATCGACTCTGAAACGTCCTTTACAGAGGGTCGGGTAGCCGGCGGTTTCATCCGCGGCGAAGCGGTCAATCAATACTTCATTTAAGCGCGACTCCAGTACGCCGTCTTGCTCTTGCCAGCGAACAAAGGCCGCCGGTGAGCAGGCGCCGGCGGTATTCGGTGACTGCCCGGTTAAGTAAGAGCTCAGATAGCAACGCCCCTCAGCCATAATGCACAGGCTGCCAAAGGCAAAGACTTCCAAATCGATATCACAGCTGCGGGCCAGCGCGCGCACCTGTTGCATCGAAAGCACCCGTGGTAATACTACCCGGCGGATATTAAATTGCCGGTAAAACTCAATGGCGGCGACATTGGTGGCCGAAGCCTGCACCGACAGATGTAATTCAACCTGCGGATAGCGTTCGGCGGCATAGGCCAGCACTGCCATATCGGCCAGAATCAGTACATCGGTGCCAGCCCGTACTGCACTGTCGACCGCCTGCTGCCAGCGCGACCAAGCCGCGGGGTGAGCAAAGGTATTAATGGCCACATGCAATTTACGCCCCGCCTGATGCACATAGCGGGCAACCTCAGTCAGTTGCGACTCAGTAAAGTTTAAGCCGGCAAAGTGCCGGGCATTGGTGTCATCTTTTAAGCCGACATAGATCGCATCGGCCCCCTGACTAATTGCTGCTTTGACTGCCGGCATACTGCCAGCCGGACAGAGTAACTCCATATCAGCCTCATTACTGTGACCCTGCCTGCTGTACCCCGGAAAGGCTATAGGCAGCGCCGTAGAACTATGCTTTTATTATAGGGAATTTAGCTGGTGGGTGGCTTCTATATGTTTGATATTAAAAGGGTTAGTCATAAATTGGTAGCGCTGCTACCTACTTTGGCGCAGCGGGTGCAACAGCTGACGCCCAAGCGTGTGCAGCAGCAGGGCTTAACGCTGCTGCTAAATAAGTTTTTTCAGCCAGAGCTAACTGCCGGCAGTCTGGATTTTCTGGCACAGCGATACTTAGTGTTACAGGTAAGCGACTGGCAACTGAGCTTTGCCATAACTTTAAAAAACAACAAATTACAGGTTGAACTTGCATCTGTGCAGCAGGATCTGCTGATTAAAGCCAGCAGTCAGGATTTTCTGGATCTGATCTGCGGCAAAGTCGATCCGGATACCTTATTTTTCCGACGTCGCCTCAGTATGTTAGGGGATACCGAGCTGGGACTGTACTGCAAGAATCTGCTCGATACTATTGAGTTAAGCCGCTTGCCGCCGCCACTGCCGGCCTTGCTGCTAAGCTGGCAAAGTCTGTTGGCAACGGCAGAGGTTGCGGCAGATCAAACTGCTACAGTACCTGGCAGCTTATAATTGTCCTGAGTTTTCCGGAGACAGCAGATGCAGACACTTCAGTGGGACGCGGCGTTAATCGCCAAATACAATATTAACGGGCCGCGTTATACCTCTTATCCAACCGCGCTGGCGCTTAACACGGCCTTTCCGCAGGCGGCATTGTTTCAGGCGCTGGCCAGCAGTGGCTCAGAGTTAAGCCTGTATCTGCATATCCCGTTCTGCCATAAGCTGTGTTACTACTGCGGCTGCAATAAAGTGATTACCCGTCATGAGCATAAAGCCGATACCTATCTCGATGCGCTGGCGGCAGAAATGGCGCTGTATCGCCCGCATCTGCAGCAAAAAGTGATTAATCAGCTGCATTTAGGCGGTGGTACCCCGACCTTTTTAACCGAAGCGCAGCTTAGTCGCTTAATGGCTTTGTTACGCCAGCACTTTACGATTTTGCCGGCTGCCGAAATCAGTATTGAAATTGACCCACGCAGTTGCAGCGACGACAAACTGCGGCATTTAAAACAACTGGGTTTTAACCGCGTTAGCTTTGGCGTGCAGGATCTGGACGAAAAAGTCCAGATTGCGATTAACCGGGTGCAGGACACTGAGTTGATCCGGCATCAGGTGGCATTATGTCGCGAGCTGGGGTTTAGTTCGGTCAATCTGGATCTGATCTATGGTTTACCCTATCAACAGCCAGCCAGCTTTGCCGAGACAGTCGCTGAAATTATTCGGCTTGATCCGGATCGTATTTCATTATTTAGCTATGCCCATTTACCGGAACGCTTCGCCGCGCAGCGCAAAATTCCGGGTAGCAGTTTGCCGGATGCGCCAGCCAAGCTGGCGCTGATGCAACTGGCGATCACACAGCTGGTGGCAGCCGGTTATCAGTTTATTGGTATGGATCACTTCGCCAAGCCAGATGATGCGCTGGCCAAAGCCCAGCAAGCCGGTAATTTACAGCGTAACTTTCAGGGCTATACCACGGCAGGGCAGGATGCGTTGCTCGGTCTGGGCGTATCCAGTATCAGCCAGGTAAACGGCGTGCTGTGGCAAAATAGCAAAGACTTGCCGGCCTATTATGCCGCGATAAACCAGCAGCAGCTGGCGGTTGAGCGCGGCTTTGTGTTATCGGCAGATGATCGGCTACGTGCGGCGCTAATTAGCCAGTTAATCTGCCATTTTGAGCTGGATATTGCCGCCTTTAGCCAGCAGTGGCAGTTGCCGAGCTTCTGGCAGTATTTCGACAGCGCGCTGAGTTTGCTTAAGCCCTTTATGGAGGATGGTCTGGTAGAGGTCTATGCCGAGCGGATCGGGGTAACGGACGCCGGCCGGCTCTGGGTGCGCAGTATCTGTGCCTGTTTTGATGCCTATCTGCAGCAAGGGCAGCAAAGGTACTCCAAAGTTGTGTAATACTTTATTACTATTCAGTGGTTGCTAAGGTGGTGTTTAGACGAGCATAATTTCGTTTAAGCTTAATAATTTCCTGATTCTGCATCCAAGCTAATCAGCAGCCCGGAAATGCGTCGGCAGAGATCCGCTATTGCGTATATACTGTACAGCAAGGATAGCTGCCTGGTGCAGTGCTATGGTCTGACACGCTTCGTTGTATGATCCGGACAAGGATAGACACCCTTTTATGCTACTAAAAAACTTTAACGTCCTGGTGTTAGATGACGTTATTCTAATGTGCGATTTTCTCTATGGCGTGGCCAATAAAGTGCCGGGCTGCAAAGCTTTTAAAGCGCTGGATGCCAAAACCGCCAGCGAGATCCTGGAACATGAAACCATCGATTTATTAATCACCGATATAGAGCTAAAAGGGCCGAGTGGGCTCGACTTGCTGTCTCGGGTCCGCTCCGGTGCTTTTACCACCACGGCCCACGATATCCCGATTATTGTGTTCTCAGGCAATGCCTATCGGGAGCTGATTCAGCAATGTATTTTGTTTGACGTCAACGACTTTCTGGCGAAGCCGGTTTCGGCGGTGCAGCTCAGCAAAAAAATTCAACATCATTTGCAGCATGAAAAGCTAATCCAGCCAGCTACCCATTATGCTGAAATGAAACAACGGTTGGAGGCGCCGAAAGAACCTAATGATGAAGAAGGGCAGCATCGTTTTCGGGTAGCAATAGTGCGGGAGCTGGAGCAAAAAGCCGAGCAAGAAGAGCAGGAGCTGGATGAGCAGGGTAATAAAGTCGAAAAACGCGATTTTCTGCACTGGCCAGAGGATGCGACCACTGGCTATTTTCAGCTGGATCGGCGTTTAAGAAATTTAGCCTATAACCTGAGCTGTTTTCATAATGTGTTTATCAATAATTGCAAAACGGTAGCCATTGATGCCGAACGTAAGCGCGCCTGCGCCGCCGCTGACTATTTGATTCATATCGCTAAAACCATGCAGCAACGTGAGCAACGCCCGGAGTTCTGGAGTATGTTACAGCAGCGACTACAAAAGCTGCAGGCGTTGATGGCGGAGCTGGCAGAAGTGAATGTAAAGCATCACAAGCAGGTGCTGGCATTACTAAAGAAGCTGGCCTATTGGTGGATGCAAACCTGTAACCGACCCTTGATTAATAAGACGGAAGCAGAAGATGAGCCAAGCCTGCACTGAGCTGGCAATTCTCGATCTTGCCATCCTGATCGAGATGTACGGTGACGATAGTCGGGAGACGTTAGAGAGTGCTCTAAGCGGTTTTTTGGCAGCCGCACCGCCCTATATTCAATCGATCAAAGAAGCGAGTGCAAGACGAGATCTTCCGGCCTTGTCCGCTGCCGCCCATAGCCTGAAAGGGATCGCCGCCCTTACCGGCGCCACGCAGTTGGCTGCACTTTGCCGGCAGCTGGAGCTGGCCGCCCGGAATGCTGACGAACACGCGCTGGCCCCGTTGTTGGTCACTTTTTCGGACTGCTGGCAACAATTACAGCAACAGCTGCGGCAACAACTTAAGCAATTAGGAGTAGCTGGTGTTTAACGTACTCTTTGTTGATGACGAGCTGTTATTGCTGGAGGCCTATCGCCGTATGTTGCGCCAGAGTCCTTTTCAGTGTCATACCCTGACCGACAGTGCTCAGGTAATGGATTTTTTAAGCCAGCAGTCGGTAGATATTGTCGTCGCTGATCAGTTAATGCCGGCCCTGACCGGAGGCGAGCTGTTACAGCAGTTGGTTAAAAAACATCCGGCGATTAAGCGGGTATTAATCAGTGGCAACCTTAACTTGGTAGAGCCGGCTGCCAGGGTGGCAGCCCACAGTTTGCTGGAGAAACCCTGTAGTAAGGCAGTATTACTCTCAACATTACAGGCGTTAATGGAGCCAGCATGAGAGGATTAATGCAAAATCGGTCTGCCCGCTTTTTTGGCCCCATGCTGGGTTACAGCTTATTTTATGCCAGTACCGCAGTATTATTACTCAGCGCGTTGACGGCTATTCTCGATCAGCTATTTCATGCTGATGCCGACAACTACACCGTGATTTTACCTTTTTCTTCACTGCTGCTGTTTTCCTATTTGGTCTTATTGCTAGTGGCGGTTATTACCAGAAAATGGCAATTGGTTGCGGTGTGCTGGCTACTGTTACTGGGTTATCTGCTGAGTCAGAGCCTGATTGCTGAGCCGACACAGCAGTTAGAAACTCCGCCCTTACAATACCTGGCTTGGGGCTTATTACTTCTGGGTTGGCTGGGCTGGCTGGGTAAAAAGCAACGCTGGAGTGCTTATCTGGCACTGCTGTGTCATCTGCTATTACTGATACTGGTGGTTGCCGTGATTTGGCAAGACACCGGTACCTTGTTTGGTTACGCCTTCGGTGTTTCCCCCTCTGTCGCGATGAATTCGGCTATTTTATTACTATTTGCGGCTATTGCTGGCTTAAGTGCGCGCTTTAGTGGTCGCTTTCGCTGGCAGGAACAGCGTGGTAATCCGGGCAGTTGGTTGGCACTGCTATTAGCCAGTTTTGCGGTCTTGCTCTGGCTGAATTTTATGCACCAGTTAGGGCAAGTAAAAAGAGATGTGATTGATAACACCTTGTCCGCCTTTCAACAGCAACTAAATCAGGTTTTTAATGAGCAACAAGGCTTGATCTATCGCTTAGCCGATCGCCTGGCCAGTTCAGAAACCCCTTACAGTGCCAAACAACTCGAGTTGGAGCTAAGCAGTTATCTGCGAGATTTTGCCTATCTCGATTATCTGGCAATCATCAATACCAACAATGAATTACAATTATCGATTAGCGACAGTGATGAAGATCGGCGCTGGTTTGATCAATACCTAAGTGTTGCTAAGCCAGTACCCTCAGTATTAGCAAGCAACAGCCGCCGTCCGGAGGTTGGTTTTTATTATGATAGCCGGGTTGACCATACTTTTGTGCGGGCGTTGCTGCCACAGCCCAATGCCTCGGCGCTGCGTGAGGTAGTGGCCAGTCTGAATTTTCGTGACGTGATCACCAAACTATTGCCGGTGATGGTCGCACCGGGCTACGCGGTGCAGGTGGCGTATCAGGACTTGCCCGAGCCGTTAATCGACCAGCGTCAGGCTGAGCGGCAATATTTTTTACTCGGCGAATATCCGGTAGTGTTATTCGGCGACTTAGAATGGCGGTTGCAGCTTTATCGTGATCTAGACAGTGAACTGGATTTTGTGCGGCAGATTGCCGAAGTCGTGCTGCTGGCCGGTTGGCTGGTGGTGGTGCTGGCCCTGCTCAGTCAACAGTATCAGCGTTTATTGCAACGCCAGCAAAGCCGTTTATTAACGTCAAACCGTCGCACTCAGCATAGTCTTGGCATCCAACGCCGTTTGCAGTTACAGCATCAACAGATTATGGATAACTCCGGCGATATTCTCTGTATGGTCGACCAGCAAGGTCACTTTCTGGAGTTAAGTCGATCCTGTGAGTGGGTGTTGGGGTATACCCCAGCAGAGCTGACCGGCCGCGCCTTTATGGATTTTGTGCATCCCGACGATCATGTGCTTACCGAGCAGGAAGCCAACAATATTATCAATGGCCAGCGTACCGAGTATTTCCGTAATCGTTATCTGCGTAAAGATGGCAAAATTGTCTACCTGATGTGGTCGGCGCGTTATGTGCCCAGTCTTGGCATTATGTACGCGGTGGCGCGGGATGTTACCGGACTGGTAAAAGCAGAGCAGTTGCAGCAAGCCCAACAGCAAGTCCTGCGGTTAATCTCTAATGAACAACCGCTGGCAGAGATTATCCAACAGATTTGTTTGCTGGCGGAGCGGCAAAATCCTGTTTTTCGGGCCAGCATGATGCTTAAAGTCGGGGAGCAGTTAGAAATGATTGCGGCACCGTCGTTTAGCGAAGCCTACCGCGAATTTTTTGCCACCTTACCGATTGCCGACAACACCGGGTCTTGCGGTACTGCGGCCTTTCAAAAGAGTCTGGTCATTGTCGAAAATATCGCTACCGATCCCAAATGGCAGCGCGGTGCTGCGGTAGCACTGGCCGAGCAGGTAAAGGCATGTTGGGCCATTCCGATGGTCTCACTACAGGATGAGGTGCTGGGCACCTTTGCCGTCTATTGTACGGAAGCCAGAGCGCCGTCGGGTGAGGAGTTGGAGTTATTGCTCAGCTGTAGCCGTTTTGCGGCGATGGCGATTGAGCGCGCCCAGCAAAAGCGGCTACTGACTGAGAGTGAGCAGCGTTTTCGCTCGTTGTATCAATATAATCCAGACCCGGTCTATGTGTTGAGCGAGAGCGGATTCTTTAGTCAGATTAATGCTGCCGGTTGCCGGTTGCTAGAGTGGACTGAGGCGGAGCTGAAGCAAATGCATTTTAGCCGGGTAATTTTACCGGAGCAGTTGTCGGAAGTGGCCGGCTATTTCGCCCGGGCGTTGGCGGGTGAAGCGGTAAGCTTTGAAGCCAGTATTCTGAATCACAGCGGCCAGCAGCTGGAATTACAGATCACCATCGTACCAACCCATATTGATGGCCGGATTGCCGGGGTGATTGGCATGGCCAAGGACGTGACGCAGCGACTACAAACCGAGAAGCAATTACGGTTATATAAGCGGGCGGTGGATGCCAGCTCCAGCGGCGTAGTGATTGCAGACATTACCTGGCCGGATATGCCGGTAACCTACGTTAATTATGCCTTTGAGCGCCTGACCGGTTATAGCAGTGATGAGGCCATTGGTCACAACTGCCGTTTCTTGCAAGGCACTGAGCGTGATGAATTAGCCATTAAACAAATTCGCCATGCGATAGCCGCACGCCAGGAATGCAGTGTAGTACTAAAAAACTACCGTAAAGATGGCAGTATTTTCTGGAATAACCTGTTCCTGGCGCCTGTGCCGGATGAGCAAGGGGTCATCACGCACTATATTGGCATTCAAACCGATATTACCGCGCAAAAAAATTATGAGCAGGAACTTGCCTATAATGCCTCCTACGATTTACTGACTGGTTTGCCCAATCGCAGTCTGCTTAAAGATCGTCTGACCCAAAGTTGTAAAATCAGTGCCCGGCATCAGGAAAAGGTGGCAGTGCTGTTTATTGATTTAGATGGCTTTAAACTGATTAACGATAGTAAAGGCCACGCCGTAGGCGATGAGGTGTTACGGCAAATCAGTTATCGTTTAAAGGCCGAACTGCGCGCTGGTGATACGCTGGCGCGGTTGGGTGGTGATGAATTTGTATTAATGGTTCCTGATCTGCGGGAAACTGAGGCCTTAAATGCCTTAGCGCAGCACTTACTGACTATTATCGCACGGCCGATCCTCGTCGAGGAACAGGAATTACAAATCACTGCCAGTATTGGTATCAGCCTGACCGATAATGCCTTTGACGAACCCATGCAGCTGGTGCAACAGGCCGACCTAGCGATGTATCAGGCTAAATTGCAAGGCCGTAATAACTATCAGTGGTATCAGGCGGAAATGGAAACCAGTCTGAACAAGCGCCTGAATTTACGCGCTATGTTGAAAAAGGCGGTCGCTAATCAGGAGTTTGTACTGTATTACCAACCGCAGGTTGAAGCGGGTAGCGGCCGCTTAATTGGTTTAGAAGCCCTGCTGCGTTGGCCACACCCAGAGCATGGCATGATAGGTCCGGATGAATTTATTCCGGTGGCTGAAGAAACCGGACTAATAGTGGAGATCGGGCAGTGGGTGATTGAGCAAGCGGCGGCCTTTAATGCGTCATTGCAACAACGTGGTATTGCGCATCTGGTGATGGCGGTGAATCTGTCCTCACTGCAATTCCAGCGCCCTGGCTTTGTCGAACAGTTACAGCAAACACTGCAACAGCAGCAGTTGGCACCGCGTTGGTTTGAGCTAGAGTTAACCGAGTCATTGTTACTACAAAATATTGAGCAGGTGGTGACCAAGTTACAGCAACTAAAGAAACTGGCGGTAAGTATTGCCATTGACGACTTTGGTACCGGCTATTCCAGCCTCAGTTATCTAAAACGGTTACCGATTAATAAACTGAAGATTGACCGCAGCTTTATCCGTGAGTTAGTGACTGATCAGCGCGATGCCGCCATCAGCCGCGCCATTATTGCAATGGCGCATCAGCTCGGGGTCAGGGTAGTAGCGGAAGGCGTTGAAACCGAAGCCCAGGCCAGCTTCCTGGCCAAAAGTTTATGCGACGAGTTACAAGGCTACTACTTTGCCCGGCCAATGCCGGGGGCACAGCTGGAGCAGTTTCTGATCCGCTATGCCCCGGTGAGTCATAATACTGCGGCAACACAGCAAACCTTGTTGCTGGTTGATGATGAAGAAAATATTTTGCACTCGCTAAAACGGTTGCTGCGCAAAGAGCCGTATCAGGTACTCAGTTGCAGCAGTGCCGCAGAAGCCCTGGAATTGCTGGCAATACATCAGGTGCAGGTGATTATTTCGGACCAGCGGATGCCGGAGATGAATGGCACTGAGTTTTTAAGCCGGGTCAAAGAAATGTATCCGGATACCGTGCGGATCGTGCTGTCTGGTTATACTGATTTACGTTCGGTTACCGAAGCAATTAACCGCGGTGCTATCTATAAGTTTATGACCAAACCCTGGCAGGATGATGAGTTAAAAACGGAGATTGCTGCGGCGTTCCGGCGCTATCGCGAGCAGCATCTGCAGAGTGCTGGCGAGTAACGGAGCAGACAAGGTGGCAGATCAGGACATCAGGGTATTAAAGCAGCAGCTGGCTGAGCTTACCGAGCAATTAGTACGCTCAGAAAAATTGGCCTCAATTGGCCAGCTGGCGGCAGGCGTCGCGCATGAAATTAATAATCCTATCGGCTATGTCGCGTCTAATCTGGCAGTACTAAAAGACTATACCAATAGCCTGACGCTGTTGGTGCAGCGCTTAAGCGAGCAGCTACCGCCGGCGCAAAGTCAGTTGCTAAAAAGCCAGTTTGACTTTGATTATATCTGCGAGGATTTACCCAATTTATTGCAGCAATCTGAGCAGGGCTTGCAACGGGTGATTGAAATTATCCGCGATTTAAAAGACTTTTCGCATATCGATCAGGCCGAGTTTGTCATGGCCGATCTGCAGCAGGGGATCCTGAGCACCCTGAATATTGTTGCCAATGAAATTAAATATAAAGCTGAAGTGGTGAAGCAGTTTGCCGAATTGCCGCCGGTATTTTGTATTCCGTCGCAGCTGAATCAGGTATTGCTGAATTTACTGGTGAATGCCGCCCAGGCAATTGTCGATCGTGGCATTATTACCATCAGTACCGGCTGCGACGCGCAGTGGGTGTGGTTTAGTGTTGCCGATACCGGACCGGGCATAGCAGCAGAGCAATTAGAGCAAATCTTTCAGCCTTTTTATACCACCAAGCCAAAAGGTCAGGGCACTGGCCTCGGCTTGGCGTTATCGCGCAGCATTGTGGAAAAACATAAAGGGTTATTAGAGGTACAGAGTACGCCTGGCGTTGGCAGCTGTTTTACCGTCAAGATCCCACGTACTGTTACAAGTCCATAAGCTTGCCACTTTTCTACCTCTTTAGTAGTAAAAAAGACGACTCTGAACTAAGTTTGTTTAGACTTTAATCGTTTAGGGGAAACATCAAGGATGAACCTGTGTATACAAACGGAAACGCTATCCTGGTTAACGTTAGGTCCACAAAAAAATACATCAGAGCTCTGGCCGGCCCGGGCCAGTTTAATCTTATTTAGCCCAGACCGCTTAGATCAGGCGCACCACTTCAATGAACTACCTATTTCGGGGCTGATTACTGAGCGCTTTCAGCAGTTTTTACAACAGCAGCTGGAGGTAGGAGAGAAGTTGCTGTTTAACCCGGATCAGGAAGAATGGTTAGTGATCACCTTGCGGCCACTCGCTGCAGCCAGAGAATTTGCCGAGCAGTTGCGCTGGCAGTTAGCTGATTCGGAATTGCTTTCTATTCAAAGCCGGGCATTGACGTGCAGCTTTGCGGTGAGTTTTTACGAGCAGCTGTCACAGGTGCAATTGGCGCTGGAGGAGCTGCAGGCCTTACTGTTGCAGGCTAAACTGATGGGGCCTGATTCGTTGTTGTGTAGCTTTCGCCAACCTGCTTACAGGCCGTCTAAACGTTAGGCTAACCGGCACAGAGCAGAACGAGCCCTAATAGAGCGCGACCAGCTCGCCGTTTTTGTCAAAGGTCAGAAAGTCGGCAATCATGCCGCCCTGAATTTTTTGCATCATCATTTGCAGTGGTTGCACCGCTTCATCACTATTCGGTGGAAAACCACCACGGCCGCCTAAAGCTGAAACAAAAGCAATATCCCAATTAAAGCCGGTATGCCTGGATTCTTCGACGAGTTGCTGAAAGTTCGCTACATCCTGCGGTAGTTTATCGACACATAACACGGGTTCCAGTGCACCACCCTGTCCTTGCTCAAAATGCTGCTTTTGGTTTTCGGTATAGCCGTTGGGGAGTTCTGCTCTGGCAAACACAAACAACAAGCGCTGCGGTTCTGTTTGTGCTTGGGCGGCTTGGATTAGATCCTGATAACTTTCAATATTCATCGCAATAACCTGCAGTACGCTGGGAAATTTCGTCCTATGCTAACAACAACGGAGCGTAACGACTATCCGGCAAAGGTGAGTCTGGGTTACCTCTGAGGGGGTAGCCTATTTTGCGCTTAAGGCTTTAGGGTCAAATTAACCTATACTGCGTAGGTGTTTTTTACCTAAGAGGCCACTATGCAGCAAGTTATCCGCGATTTATCCATCGGTCGTAAGTTAATGCTGTTACTCAGTTTACCGGTGCTGTTATTACTGTGGCTGGCCAGTAGCCAACTAATGAACCGGCTGCAGGAGGTGCAGGTGGCACAGCAGGTAGGCGAAGCAATAGAGGTCAGTGTGGCGATGGGCGAGCTAATTGGCGCGTTGCAAGCGGAGCGTGGCGCCAGTGGCGTGGTGATCAATAGTCAGGGGCAACGCTTTACTGACCGGTTGCGTCAGTTACGGCAAAGCAGTGACCAGCAGCTGGCTCGCTTTCAACAGCACCGCCAGCCGGAGGTATTACAGCTACAGCAACGTTTTAGCGAATTAACTGCACTGCGCCAGCAAGTGGATAGCTTTGGCATTAGCGCCAACCAATCGGCAGAGCGTTACACCAGTCTGATCCGGGCATTAATGGATTTTAACCAACAGTTAGAAGCCGGCCTGACCCATCTGGCGATGGCCAGACAACTGAATTTACTTAACCAGTTTATTGAAATGAAAGAGCGCGCCGGGCGTGAACGAGCGATCCTCGGTTTGGCATTTAGTCGTAATAGCTTTACCCCTGAATTATTAACCCGCTTTACCAATAACCTCGGCGCCTTTAATGCTTACGAAGAGAACTTCTTAAAAGCACTGGCACCAGCACAGCTGCAACGGGTGCAAGCCATACAGCAGGATCCGAGCTTTGCCGAGGTCAGCCGGTTACAGCAGTTGGCTTTTACCGTGCCGCTTGGCGAGGCATTGGGTGTTGATGATGGTGCCTGGTTTGATATAGCCAGCCGCCGGATCAACCAACTTACGACCTATGAGCGGGAGTTAAGTGCTGAGATTGCAGCCCAAGCCAAGGTGCTGGCCGCACAAGCCCGGCAGAGCCTGGTGATGCTGGCGCTGGTCATTTTGTTGGCCTTGACGGCTGTAGGCATATTGACCGTGCTGATTGCCCGGAATATCCGTTTGGCGGTACAGGAAATTGAGCGGGTTATGACGGCACTGGCGAAGCGGGATTTGACACAACGCAGCCAATATCAGGGGCGGGATGAGTTTGGCCGTATCGCCCTGTATGCCAACAATATGGCCGATGAGCTGCAAGGCGTGATGCAGGAAATTGGTTCGGCCACCGCGCAGGTCGCCACTGCAGCAGAGGAATCTTCGGCCGTGACACTGCAAACCAGTAAAGGCGTGCAGCAACAGCAGCAGGACACGGAACTGGTCGCCACCGCGATGCATGAAATGAGTGCTACGGTGCGTGATGTCGCCAGCAGTACGGCTGAAGCGGCGGCCCTGTCAGAGCAAGTACAAAAAAATGCCGGTAGTGGTCAGCAAAAACTACAGCAGACGATCGCACTGATTGAGCGCCTGGCACAGCAAGTCAGTGGTACCGCGCAGGTGATTGAACAGGTAAAACAGGATAGCAATGCCATTAGCTCAGTGCTGGATGTGATCCGCGGCATCGCTGAACAAACCAACTTGCTCGCGTTAAATGCGGCGATTGAGGCGGCCCGTGCCGGCGAACAAGGTCGGGGCTTTGCCGTAGTGGCAGATGAAGTTCGTACCCTGGCGCAGCGCACCGCCAAATCAACCGGCGAAATTCAGCGCATGATTGAGGGCTTACAACAAGGGTCAGTCAAGGCGTCTGAAGCCATGCGTTTAAGCTTGCAGCAAGCCGAAGAGGGTACCAGTAATGTCAATGAAACCGGCCGTATTCTGCGTGAAGTACTGGAAGGGATCAGTGGTATTAATGATAAAAATATCCAGATTGCCTCTGCTGCTGAAGAACAGACCACAGTGGCTGATGAAATCAATCAGAAAGTGCTGAGTATCAGCGATGTGGCGGTACAAACCAGCGCCGGCGCCGAACAAACCGCGGTGACCAGTCGCGAACTGGCAAGATTGGCGGAGCAGTTAGAATCCCTAATTGGCCGCTTTAAATTAGCCTAATGCTAAAGGGCTCCGATTGCTGTACTGGTCGGAGCCGACTTCTCCTCATGCCATAGGTTCGAGCATCGGTGCCAGATACGCTAAGACTTATAAAATCTTATTGCGCACCAGATTGCGGCGTACACTCTGACATAGCTTACCAAAGCGACGTAGCTCATCAAATTTCGGGATGCGGCCTTGCTTTAGTGCGCTTTCCCAAAAACATAGCTCAGAATCGACCATTTCCAGCATTTTTTTCGGGCAACCCTGACAGTCACTGTTGGTGATACCACAGACATAGGTGGCGGGTTCGTATAGAGGGAGGCTTTGCTTCACCTCGCTGATCAGTAGCTGCATCGCAGTAGCCAGATCGGGTTTAGCACTCATGGGGTGTTCCTCTGAGACGACGGCTGAGCAGATTTTACCGCCTGCAGTAGCACAGTGCTATGCCTCTGCCGGGGTACTCCACTTAGCCCCGGCCAAAAGCCCGCTCAGATTGTCTGGAGTTGCCGCAGCTGATGTTGAAACAGCGCGGCAATCACATCTGACTGTGTCACTAATCCCAGCAAGGTGCCATCAGCTGCGATAATGGGAATATGGTGTAAGCCTTTATCGGATAACAAGGGCACCAGCGTAACAAGGTGCTCATCCGGTCCTACGGTAACTAATTGTGTACTCATGCGATCGGCAACGGTCAGCTTTTGCTGCTGTTTATAATGGCGCTGTAGCAACAGCGCATTCACTTGCTTTAGCAGCGCGGCATAGCTGGGCACTTGCAGCTGTTTTAGAATATCTACAGTAGCGATAATGCCGATTAAGCGCTGATCTGCATCGACGACTGGCAGGCTACCGATCTTATGTTTGCGCAGCAACTGCCAGGCCATAAATAGCGGTGTGTCGGCCCGCACAGTAATCAAGTCTTGCGACATAATATCGCGACAGCGGATGTCGCCACTAAAGCGTTGATACGCATTTAGCTGAGCACGCTGATACAGCCGCTCCAGATCTTGTTCGCTGATATCAACTACCGTATCAAAGCTATTCAGTGCCATCACTAAATCTTCGGCTTGTAGGCCAAGGCGTTTTAGTGGTGAGGGATCCTGATGTAAATGGACCGGGTCAAATTGTTGTGGTGGTGGTTGTAAACCCCGTTTTAACCAGAACTTCTGCAATAAAAGTGCGACAGCAAGCATCACCAACACATTTAACGCCACCGGATAGAGCAAAAACTCGTAACCAAGCAGGCTATCGGTAGAAGCGATAACCGGCACCAGGGCAGTGGCGCCACCAGGTGGATGCATACACTCAAACAAATACATTACAAACAGCACCAGCCCCACTGTTGCTGCTGCCATCAGCGCCAAATCGGTGAATAGATGGGAGCAAATTAACCCCACCGTAGCCGAAATCAGATGGCCGGCGGCGAAGGACCAGGGTTTCGCCAGCGGGCTGTTCGGTAAACCAAATAACAGTACAGAAGATGCCCCCATCGATGCCAGCAGCACAATAGTACTGGCGGTATCGGCCAGTTGCAGGCTGGTGTAGGTCACGATAAAAAGAGCCACAAAGGCCGCCAGTGCCACTTTTAACCGTTCTGCCAGCGGGATGGCAGATAAGCGCTGGCTATCGCTATTGCGTAGCCCTAACCGGGCCAGCAGGGTTGTAAGCAGAGAAGTTGCTGGAATTCGCACACTAAGACCCGAGAGAAAATCGCCAAAGCGGCCAGTATAAGCAGGAACGCGCTAAAAAAACACCGCAGCGTCAGCTGCGGTGTGGGCTAAGAGCCGGGAGTTAACCAGGTTATTGCAAAGGTTGACGCGCGGCTTTGCTGTCGTCAACACCTAGCCAGTTTTTTGTAAATGGGAATGGGTATGGCGCTGATAATACCGCAGGCTATGTTCCTGGCGGCGACCCTTACTAAAGGCCGAAACCCGCTTTAAATACCCTATTACCCGAGTGCCGTAATCAATATCCTGACTGCCACATTGGGCACAGGCGCACAGGGTGCGTTTGTCGATAGCTTCGCAATGGTTACAGATAGTGATTTTGACGTTAACGCAAAAGTAGTTGCAGCCAGTGGTGGCGGCGATATTTAGCAGTTGCAGATAGCCCTGCAGATCCAGCTTTTCTTCCAAGTTCAGGTGCAGCGCTGAGCCGCCATCGAGATAATTTAATAGCTCGCGGCCATGTAACTGAAACTTATCCAGCGCATTGCTTTGCTCGTCTTCCACCACATAGAAATAGGAGTTATAGCAATCACGCGGCACGAAATAGCCATCTGCACGATCCCATTTAGCATTTTTAACACCCAGATTTTCCGCTGGCACAAACTCAGTATTAAACAGATAACCATATTCGGCTTTAGCGGCTTTGTTAGCGTCAAAGATCACTTTTAATTGCTGTTGCACAAAGCGGATATAATCCGGGTTATTACCAGCGGTTAAGCCTTGTGACTCTGCCGCTTCTACCATGCCGTTAATGCCAATGGTTAAAAACTGCTTGTCGAGGCTGATAAAACCAGCGTCGTATACGGTTAACAGGCCAGCTGCTTTGTACTCTTCCATAAGCTTGCGGTACGCCACCTGATATTTATGGATTTTGCTGACTTCGCTGGCTAAATCACGGCCATCCTGGATCAGGCGGTTCATATTAAGGGTAATCACATTGATGGAGCCGGTGGCGACGCCGCCCGCGCCCAGGGAATAAGAAAAGGTATTATCGCTGATTTCACTGCGCAGCCGGCAGCAGCTGGCCAGCGAGTCGGCGTTATCCGACTGATAGATAAAGAACGAATTCCCGGCTGCCATTTCGCGGGCGATCTCAGTGGCAAATGGTTGATCTTTGCAGTGGCCGTTTTCCGTTAACATAGCGACGGTAACGACCGGGAAGGTGAGGATAGTTTTCTCGCGCTCCTGATTAAACCAGCTTAAGAAAAACTGTTGCAGCGCCGACACCGAAGACCACTCTGGTTTTACAAAGTCCGGAAACACAAAGTTGCCAAACATGCTGTCAAAATAGTGCTGGTCATAGACCGAGATATTCCAGAATACACTCTGATAACCGCGCGCCGCCGCCGGCTGGTTTAGCGCATACACCACATGCTGCAGGTGGTTTTCGATTTGTTTGCGATGGGTCTGCAGATAGTTATCGCCATAATCTTTGCGCGCAAAGTAGTCGAAGTAGGTCAGAAACTCGACCGTGGCCACGGCACCGGCAAACTGGCTGGAAACCGCGAATACAAAGTTAACGAAGCAGCCACAGAAGGACTCCAGATGCTTCGGTGCCTGCGATTCACCTCCAAGTTTGGTTAAGCCATCGCGTAAAAACGGATACATGGTGACCGACACACAATAGGGTTTCAGGCTGGTTTCGTCGTGCACATAAATTTCATGTTGTTCGATTTGGCGTACATACTCTGCTGCCAGCTCAGCATCAAATAACTGACGGATCTTGTTGCTGACCAGAGCGCGGTTAACCTGAATAAACTGATCTTTCATCAGCTCGGCTTCCAGGGTGGCAATATTCTTCTGGGTTACATTGGCATTGGCATCCAGTTTCGAGCCATCGGCTGCATTGGCTGCCTGTAAGTAGTGTTCAATAAAGTGGAGTTTTTTCTGCAGTTGTTCGGTGTTAAGCGCCGCCATAGCCATTCCCTCTTGCATTTTGTTAGTTAGGTTGTTGAAACAGCGAATTCAGACACTGGCCTGTTCGCAAATCGATAAATTTTTGGTTAGTCGTCAGGCTCTGCAGGCCGCCACGCTCAGGCAGCCAACGCCCGGTTTTAATAAAGGTCAGCTCGCGGCGCAGCGCGCCGCTGACATCTGACAACTCCAGCCCGGTATACAGACAGCACTTTAAACCGGCGGCCTTGCTCAGGCTTAACAGTGGCATTAGCTCTGGCTCCTGCCACTCGCCACCTAAAAACAGCACACAACTAATCAGCCCCTGATAATCTTGAAGCCGCCGTGCAAAATGCTCTGCCGACAGTGGCTGGCCCTGGCGGGCATCCCAGCTATCGGCACTATGGCAGCCTTTACAACCCAGCTGGCAGCCACTAAAGGTGTAGGCCAGTGACACCTCTCCCGGTACTTCCTGCCAGACAATCTGTTCTGCAATATAACGAAGCATAAAACCCTTTATATTGTGTTGATATTTTAAATTGGCACTAGATATTGTGTTTTAGCTTAGGTGCTTAGAGCGAAAAAAGATTGATCCAGATCAAGGTTTCGGTAGTGGGCAGCGCGTATCAGTGCGCCAGGTCGCGCCACTGCAGCAATCTTTACCCCATCGGTGGTAGCGGTTTTTTGCTTCAGCCCCGGTTCAGCGCACTTTGCCAAAATCAACTTGTGTTTAGCCAGAAATGGAGCCTGCTATGAAAACAGGTATCAACAAAACGCTGTTAATCGCGACCCTGTTAACCCTGCCAGCCTGGCCGCTGAGTGCCCATCAGGAGCGCTACGACCCAGCCGAGCGGGTGGTGCAGGATGTGCTTGCGTTTACACTGCAACGGGCGGCAGATGAGATTTTACGGGTGTCGCGCATTGACCCGGTATATCAGGGGTACAGTCGGCATTATGAAATCCGCCACGCACCGCCGCGGGTGGACGACCGTACCCGCCAGCAATTACGCCGCTTAGCCGCTGATCATCAGCGTAAGCTTGCCAGCTATGAGCGTGAATTGGATCGGGAGCTGGATAAACTGGCCCGGGATTACCGCCACGATCATCGTAAAGGTAAAGGGCGGCCCCATTATAAAGAGCGGGAGAAATTCCAGCGTAAAGTAGATCGCGCCTATGATAAGTTCGCCGCCAAGGTCGAACGCGAACATGATCGCTTTGATCGCCAACGTGACCGTATTCTGCGTGATGCGTATGCCTATCAGCCCAGAAGATACTAGTTGACCACTGACATCCGGCATTGACATTGTGCCGATTGCTGGTTTAATCGGTACAGATGTCAGTTACCGGAAATGACCTGATGCGCAGTTTGTTGCTTGTTGTCGTAGTGCTGCTGACTGCCTGCAGCACTAGTCAGCACGATGCTGAATTGAATAGTGCCAACACGCTGCAAGATGCCTTGTGGCAGCAAGGACAAGATGAATTTATCCGTTGTGTGGCTTGTCACAGTGTTGAAGCCGGTTCTAATACCGAGTTTGGGCCGCATTTACACCAATTGATAGGCCGCAAGCTGGCTGGATTGGATGATTATCTGTATACCGAGGCCGTAAAGCAGATTGATTTGGTGTGGACCGAAGAGGTATTAGATGCCTGGCTGGCGAAACCGCAACAACTGGTGCCTGAGATGTGCCTGCCGTTTACCGGTATGAGATCAGCTGAAGCCAGACAAGCCTTAATCGCCTATCTGAAAGGACAATAAAAAGCCGCCATCTGAACACCAGTGGCGGCGCGGAGAGACCAGCTGAGAGGCTGGTTGAGAAGCCCTGTAAGGCGATTTATTGCATTAGCGGTGAGTCAGACAGCTGGAAATCGTAGCCGTCGATGTTCGCCTGCACAATCAGTTGATGGATATATTGCGCCACCGCTTTACGTCGTACTTTTTCATTTAAATAATCGGCAATTTTTTGTTTCACCGCACTGTACGGCAGCTGTTGCCCCGGCACTTTACGCATTACTTCAACCACATGTATGCCATAGCGACTTTCGATACCTTGCGGCATTAAACCGGGCTCAGCGCTAAAAATCTGCCGTTCAAACTCGGGTACGGTCTGGCCGCGGCTGATTTGGCCTAAACTGCCGCCGGTTTCTTTTGATGGGCAAGCGGAGTAATTGCGTGCTGCCTCGACAAAGGACGTGCCTTGCTGCAGTTGTTGGACCAGAATCTCCGACAGGGTTTTCGCTTCAACCCGGGCGGCATCATCTTCCGGCGCTGCCGCCAGCAGAATATGCCGCACTTCTAACAGCGGCGAGCTTGTAAAGCGCTGCGGATTCAGTTTGTAGTATTGCTCACATTCAACGTCAGTGGCGGTCGGGATCATTACCTCGCGTGCCAGTAACGCATCCAGATAGTTATTTTCGGTAACCACATTATTTTCGGTACTGATTTCCAGCCCCAGTTCAGCAGCACGTTGGCGTAGTAACTCGCCAATTACCAGCGATTCGGCAGCTTTTAACATCGCCGTGCGTTTGCTGTCTGCCGGATGGTATTGCATTTCCGCCATAATGGCAGCTTCGCTAATTGGGGTATCGTTAACCTGAATCATTTTGACCTCCATCCCGCCTTTACCGCACAAACCGCTGGCGCACTATCTGGTGCTGCCGGCTGATATACTGCACTGGTACACTTAACATATGCACCAGTCGGCTGAACGGAAACACCACAAACAGAGTCATGCCCAGGAACACATGCAGTTTAAAGATCCAATGTACGCTACTGATGGACTCTGCGGCCGCGACGGAGTTAAACGTAACCGTATTTTGTGCCCAGGCCATTAACTTCAGCATTTCCTGACCGTCCAAATGTCCAACGGAAACAAAGATCGACAGTAAGCCCAGAATCAATTGTGCGTAGAGTAACAGCAGGATAGCGATATCCATTGGGTTACTGGTGGCACGAATACGCGGGTTAAACAGCCGCCGTTTGATGAGTATGGTCAGGCCGTAGAAGCAGATTAAACCAAAGATGCCGCCGGCAACGATCGCAATCATCTGCTTCATGGCGCTGGTAATACCGAACAAATACCAGAGTTCTTTTGGCATCAGCAGGCCGGCAAAGTGGCCTAAAAAGATCCCCAGAATACCGATATGAAACGCAATACTACCTTTGCGCAGTTGCTTGCTTTCCAACAGCTGAGATGAACTGGTTTTCCAGGTATATTGTTCGCGGTCATAACGGATCCAGCTACCCAGAACCATAATCGCGATCGCGATGTAGGGATAAATCCCAAAGGCAAACAAATTTAAGTGTGCCATTTTAATGCTCCTTAAGCGCGCTTCACGGCGGCTTCATGAAATAGTTCTTGTGCCAGGGCGTCGGTTTGCAATAAATCGGTGCTCAGCGGCACAAATTGATCCCGCCGTTGTGCTTCACTCGGTTTATTGCCGGTGCCACAGGCGCTGTTGGATTGCTCAGCACTCATAAAGGTCACCATTTCCTCTTCCCAGACTTTATCCAGTGCTTTGGGGGTGTCATCACGTTTCTCGCTGGCGATTTGCGCTTTAATATCGGCTAAATCGACCTCAGCGGCGGACAATACCAGCAGGCTTTGGAATAAGGCGGCATAGTTGGATTCACGCTGCTCCAGCCGGCAGGTGAGTACGGCCAGAATCGGTGCAATTTCTTCCAGACCAAGTTGCGCATTGTCAGCGCCCTGAGTGGATAAAAATTCCAGATACAGCGGCAGATAGTCTGGTAGCTCTTTTACGCCAATATCCAGACCCGCCTCTTTGTACTGCGCCTGTAAGTCGACCATTGCCTGCCCACGGGCACGGGATTCACCATGCACATGCTCGAAGATCAGCAAGGACAGCGAGCGACCACGCTCAAATAAACCGTCGTATTCAGATTGCCAATCCATTAAATCAGCGCTGCAGCGCTGCTTGATAAAGGAACTCAGGCTGTGTTTATTGCTTTGCGGTAAGTCACTGGCCGCTACCACGGCCAGTAATTCGTCCTGCACTGGCAACAGCTCAGGTTTGGGGTAATCCAGCAGCAATGAAATTAACTGTAAAATTTGCATAAAACCCTCTTAATCCTTCAGCTCAACCGGAATCACCTGGCGTACACCCTTGGCCTTAGTGCCAAACAGGTTGACGTCGTTATTACCATCGCCACAGCCGTTACCAAAGGTAAAGCCACAGCTGGATTTCAGGTCATAGGCGTTTTCGGCATAGGCACGGTGACTGGTTGGAATGACGAAGCGATCTTCGTAATTGGCTAGTGCCATGTAGCGGTACATTTCTTCAACCTGCACGGCATTCAGGCCCACTTGCTTTAGCACGTCCAAATCTTCAACACCATCAACCTGTTGCGAACGTTTAAAGGCGCGCATCGCAATCATCCGCTCTAAGGCTCGAACGACGGGCGCTTCGTCACCAGCGGTCAGCATATTGGCCAGGTAACGCAACGGAATACGCAGTGACTTCAGATCCGGAATTTCGCCATTCATGCCGACATGACCGGCCTGTACTGCGCTTTGAATAGGTGACAGTGGTGGTACATACCAGACCATCGGCAGGGTGCGGTACTCAGGGTGCAGTGGCAGCGCCACTTTCCAGTCCATCGCCATCATATACACCGGTGAGCGCTGGGCTGCTTTAATCCAGTTATCGCTGATGCCTTCGGCCCGGGCCGCGGCAATCACTGCCGGATCGTGCGGGTCGAGGAAGATATCCAGCTGTGCCTGATATAAATCTTTTTCATTCGCCACACTGGCGGCTGATTCAATGCGGTCGGCATCGTACAGCAGTACGCCTAAGTAACGGATGCGGCCGACACAGGTTTCTGAACAGGTTGTCGGTTGCCCGGCTTCAATCCGCGGGAAGCAGAAAGTACATTTTTCTGACTTACCGGACTTCCAGTTGTAGTAGATTTTTTTGTACGGACAGGCCGAGACACACATCCGCCAGCCGCGGCATTTGTCCTGGTCAATCAAGACGATACCGTCTTCTTCGCGTTTGTATATCGCACCGGACGGGCAAGCCGCGACGCACGCCGGATTTAAACAGTGTTCACATAGCCGTGGTAAGTACATCATAAAGGTCTTTTCAAACTGACCGTAGATGTCTTTTTGTACCACTTCATTGAAGTTAGTATCTTTTTTGCGCTTTTCGAACTCAGTACCGAGAATTTCTTCCCAGTTTGGACCCCATTCGATTTTCTCCATGCGCTGGCCGCTAATCAGTGAACGCGGGCGGGCCACCGGCTGGTGCTTGGTATCACCCACATTATGTAAATGCTGGTAATCGAAGTCGAATGGCTCGTAGTAATCGTCAATTTCCGGTAAGTCCGGGTTGGCGAAAATATTTGCCAGAATACGGCGCTTGCCACCGATTTTCAGCTGCAGTTTGCCGTTTTGCCGCACCCAGCCGCCGTTCCATTTTTGCTGGTTTTCCCACTCTTTCGGAAAACCGATACCGGGTTTGGTTTCGACATTGTTAAACCAGGCATATTCGACCCCTTCACGTGAGGTCCAGACGTTTTTGCAGGTGATGGAGCAAGTGTGGCAACCTATGCACTTGTCTAAATTCAGCACCATGCCAATTTGGGCTCTGACTTTCATCTTACTTACTCCAACCTTATTTAGTGTCTAACCAATCAACGTTCTGCATCTTGCGCACAATGACAAACTCGTCCCGGTTACAGCCAACGGTACCGTAGTAGTTAAAACCGTAAGCTTGCTGGGCATAACCGCCAATCATATGCGTCGGCTTCATTACGGCCCGGGTTACCGAGTTATGAATACCACCACGGGTACCGGTTACCTCACTGCCGGGCACGTTCACAATCCGTTCCTGGGCGTGGTACATCATGCTCATACCTTCCGGTACCCGCTGTGACACCACGGCACGGGCCGCGATAGCGCCGTTAACGTTAAAGATTTCGATCCAGTCGTTATCTTCAATCCCGGCGGCTTTGGCATCAATTTCACTGAGCCAGACAATGGGCCCGCCGCGTGATAAGGTCAGCATTAACAGGTTGTCAGAGTAAGTACTGTGAATACCCCACTTCTGGTGTGGTGTGATCCAGTTCAGTACGATCTCTTTGTTACCATTCGATTTTTTGTTCAGCACCGGCTCAACTGTTTTCAGGTTAATCGGTGGCTTGTAGCTACACAACTGCTCACCAAAGTCGCGCATCCATTCATGATCCTGATAGAACTGCTGACGACCGGTAATGGTGCGCCAGGGGATCAACTCATGCACGTTGGTATAGCCGGCGTTGTAAGACACATGTTCGTCTTCCAGCCCGGACCAGGTGGGTGAACTGATAATTTTCCGTGGTTGGGCGACGATATCGTGGAAGCGGATTTTTTCATCTTCTTTCGGTAACGCCAGGTGCTTGTGATCGCGGCCGGTAATTTTACCCAGCGCATCCCAGGCTTTAACGGCAACATGACCATTGGTCTCCGGAGCCAGTGTCAGGATCATTTCGGCGGCATCAATCGCAGTATCAATTTTTGCCATGCCTTTATTGACGCCGTCAGCAGTATGTACCCGGTTCAGTTTACGCAGGAACTCGACTTCGTCTTTAGTATCCCAGCTGATGCCTTTCCCGCCATTACCGATTTTTTCCAGCAGCGGGCCAACGGAAGTAAAACGGGCGTAAGTATTAGGATAATCCCGTTCCACAATATTGATATGCGGCATGGTAAGACCCGGTATGGCCTCACATTCGCCTTTCCACCAGGCTTTTACGCCGTAAGGCTGCGCCAGCTCGGCCGGAGTGTCGTGGTGCATCGGTGTAGTCACCACATCGGTTTCCACCCCTAAGTGCCCAACGGCAGCTTTAGAGAACGCCTGCGCGATGCCTTTAAAGATTTCCCAGTCACTGCGCGCTTCCCACACCGGGTCAATGGCTGCGGTTAACGGGTGAATAAAGGGATGCATATCCGAGGTATTCATATCATCTTTTTCATACCAGGTGGCGGTAGGCAGTACGATGTCGGAATACAGGCAAGTGGTAGACATGCGGAAATCCAGCGTCACCCACAGATCGACTTTGCCTTCGGCTGGCTGATCGGTCCATTCCACATCTTCCGGTTTTTTACCGCCAAAACCGCCTAAGTCTTTACCCAGCAAGCCGTGTTTGGTGCCCAGCAAGTGGCGCAGCATATATTCATGGCCTTTACCGCTGGATCCCAGCAGGTTAGAGCGCCAGATAAACATATTGCGCGGGAAGTTTTGCGGATTTTCCGGTTGCTCACAGGCAAACTTAATGTTGCGTGAGCTTAGTTGTTCCACCACATAGTCTTTCAGCTCTTTGCCGGCGGCTTTCGCTGCGGCCGCCAGTTTTAGCGGGTTCGTGCCCAGCTGTGGTGCTGAGGGTAACCAGCCCATGCGTTCGGCGCGGCTGTTGTAGTCGATGATGCTGCCAGACCATTTGTCTTTGTTGGCCAGCGGTGAAATCACTTCGGTCATATCCAGCTTTTCATAACGCCACTGGCTGGAATGGTTATAGAAAAACGAGGTGCCGTTCATATGGCGTGGTGGCCGTTGCCAATCCAGCGCGAAGGCCAGTGGCGTCCAGCCGGTTTGTGGCCGCAGTTTTTCCTGACCAACATAGTGTGCCCAGCCGCCGCCACTCTGACCGATACAGCCGCACATCATCAGCATATTGATCAGGCCACGGTAGTTCATATCCATGTGGTACCAGTGGTTTAATGCTGCACCAACGATAACCATCGAGCGGCCACGGGTTTTATCGGCATTGCGGGCAAATTCGCGGGCGACGCGGATCACGTCATCCGGATTCACACCGGTAATGGCTTCTTGCCAGCCTGGGGTATAAGGCACGTTATCGGTATAAGATTGCGCACGGTTTGGATCATTAACACCGTTATCCACGCCGTATTGTGCCAGCATCAGGTCAAATACAGTGGCGACCAGTGCGGTACCACCGTTAGCCAGCTCCACCCGCTTGGCCGGAATTTTACGCATTTGTACATCAGCATGTTCGGTATGCTGGAAGTATTCATACTCGTGCGGCGCGCCACCGAAATACGGGAAGCCAACATCCACCAGTTCGTCACTGTTGTCTTTTAAGCTCAGTTGCAGCTCCAGCTCACCGTCTTTATCTTTTTGCTCCAGGTTCCACTTACCGGCCTGGCCCCAGCGATAACCGATAGCGCCGTTCGGGCTGGTCAGGCGACCATATTTGTTGATGGCAATGGTTTTCCAGTCCGGGTTATTGTCTTCCCCCAGGTTGTTCACCAGATCCGCCGCGCGCAGGAAACGGCCGGTGGTTAGCACCCCATTTTGTTCCTCCAGCATAACCAACATCGGCATATCGGTAGTACGGCGTACATAGTCGGTGAAGTAGGCACTGGGGTTGTTGACGTGGAATTCTTTTAGAATGACATGACCAAAGGCCATGGCCAGGGCTGCATCGGTACCCTGACGTGGGTGGAGCCAGGTATCACCAAATTTCGACGCTTCGGAGTAGTCGGAGGTGATAACACAGGTTTTGGTACCCTTGTAGCGAACTTCAGTTAAGAAGTGCGCATCCGGGGTCCGGGTTTGTGGCACGTTCGAGCCCCAAACAATAATGTAGTTCGAGTTATACCAGTCGGCAGACTCCGGTACGTCGGTCTGCTCGCCCCAAACTTGTGGTGAGGCTGGTGGTAAATCGCAATACCAATCGTAGAAACTTAAGCAGTTACCGCCAATCAGCGACAGGTAACGGGCACCGGCGGCATAGGACACCATCGACATTGCCGGAATTGGTGAAAAACCGGTTACCCGATCCGGGCCATAGGTTTTGGTAGTGTAAACGTTGGAGGCGGCGATCATCTCATTGACCTCGTCCCAGCTGGCACGCACAAAACCACCTAAACCACGGCGTTCTTTATAGCTTTTGGCTTTTACCGGATCGCTGACAATAGATTCCCAGGCTTTGACCGGATCTTTATGTTGTACCCGGGCTTCGCGCCACAGCTTCATCAGCTGCTGCCGCACTTTCGGATACTTCAGGCGGTTGGCACTGTAGATATACCAGGAATAGCTGGCGCCACGCGGACAGCCACGCGGTTCGTGGTTTGGCAAATCCGGACGGGTGCGCGGATAGTCAGTTTGCTGGGTTTCCCAGGTAACCAGGCCATCTTTGACATAGATTTTCCAGCTACAGGAGCCGGTACAGTTTACGCCGTGTGTCGAGCGCACCACCTTATCGTGCTGCCAGCGCTGCCGGTAACCCTGTTCCCAGGTCCGGTCTTCATTGGTGGTCACCCCGTGGCCATTGGCAAAGGGCGTTTTGCGGGTCTTAAAAAACCGCAGTTTATCTAACAGATGACTCATACTTGACTCCTGGTCCTGTCCTGCATGAACAGCGTTTTTGCTTTTTCAGTAAGCTCACTATAGAAACTACCGCCTAATTCTGCTTGATTCAGATCAAGGTTGCCATGCGTCTAAATTGCTGAAAATTAAGAAAAATACCCCAAAGGTGGTAGTGTGGTTATTGGCTAAATGCTTGAAAATGCAAGCCTTGGCTGAGCGGGTCTACTCACTTTGTCTTAAGGTGTTCTCTGGCTGGGGAAAAGGGGGTAGCCCAAGTATCCCCAGCTAATCGGTAAGTGGATTTTGCTGCAGGAAAGACGCAGGCGCGTTAAGCTTAGAGCAGACAGCAGCGGGAGTATCAGATGCGTACCTTTTCAATTGTTACCCGGATCAATATCGCCCTGGCCTGTATTGTAACGCTGGCGCTCGGCACGATGATGGTGTCTTACTGGTTATCGGATCGGGCGGATAGTGATGCGCATGCCATCAATGTCGCGGGCTCGCTGCGGATGCAAAGCTACCGGCTGGCCTGGTTACATCAGCAGCAGGATCAGCAAAAACTGCAGCAGGCGTTACAGCAATTTTCCAGTAGCTGGCAGCATCCGGTATTTAAACGCTTTTTAAACCAACCGGAGATTTTAAAGAAGTACCAGACGGCACAACAACATTGGCTGCAACTGGCACCACAGCTCGGCAATAGCCCGGCCTTGCCGTTGTTGGAACAGCAACTAACTGAGCAGGTACGTTTGCTGGATGAATTGGTGATGGTCATTCAGCACGATGCTGAGGCCAAGGTAAAAACCTTCCGCTCGGTACAGGTGATAGCGGTACTGGCGACTATTTTGCTGTCGATTATTGTGATGTATTGGCTCAAAGTGATGGTGGAGGAGCCATTACAGGAGCTGATCCGCGGTGCCCGCCGCATTGCGCAGGGCGATTTTACCCATCGGATTACGCCGCAGCATCCGGACGAACTGGGGATGCTGGCGACCAGTTTTAATAAGATGAATACAGCCATTGGCTATATGTATGGCAATCTGGAAAAGCGGGTGGAAGAACAAACGGCAGAGCTAACCCAAACCAATACGACCCTGAAGTTTCTTTACAATACCGCACAGCGGATCAGTGAACACACGACTGAATATCATGATTTTTCAGAAATTATTAGCGAGCTGCGTCAGATCACCGGGTTAAGCGACATTGAACTGTGTTTATTTACGGAGCAGGGCAATCAGCCGTACCTGCAGGTACAAGCTGCAGAGGGACAGGACCCTTGTGCTGCTGAAAATTGTGCGGAATGCTTAAGCAGTGAGCAGCCGCTGCGGGCAGATTGTCAGCTACATAACTTTGTGTTGCAACGTGACCGCACTCAATACGGCGTTCTGGTGGTGCGGCTGGTACCCGGACAGCCATTATTACTGTGGCAGCAGCGGCTGGTTACTGCAATTGCCGATCAGCTGGCGCTGGCGCTGAGTTTAAAATCGGAAGAAGAGCAGGTGCGGCGGCTGGCATTGATGCAGGAACGGACAGTGATTGCCCGCGAGCTGCACGATTCGCTGGCGCAGGCGCTGTCCTACCTGAAAATTCAGGTTACCCGGTTAAATAAAGCTATCGCCAAAGACGATAGGGCGGTGATGCAGGATGTCTCTTCTGAATTGAAAAGTGGGCTGGATGCTGCGTACCGACAACTTCGGGAACTGTTAACCACCTTCCGCTTAAAGGTCGATGGCGCCGGTTTACTGAGTGCACTGCAAACGACGGTACAGCAGTTGACTGAGCAGTCGGAGCTGCAAATCCGGCTCGACTATCAGTTAAGCAATATTCCGCTGGCACCGAATGAGGAAATTCATCTACTGCAGATTATCCGGGAGGCAAGCCAAAATGCGGTGCATCATAGTCAGGGTGCTAATCTGACCATCAGTTTGCACCAAGATAGCAGCAAGTATATTTTGCTGGCGGTGGAAGATGATGGTATCGGTATCCCGGAGCAGTCGGAGAAAATGCATCACTATGGCTTAGCCATTATGCAGGAGCGTAGCAAACATCTCTCTGGTGAGATCCAAATCCGGCGCCGGGCCGAAGGCGGCACCGGTGTGTATTTCCGGTTTTTACCGGAGTACTTACAACAACCGAAAAGCGCCTGATAAAAAAGGGGCGCCACAGCGCCCCAAGCCAACCACCATTGTTTATGGGTTATAAAATTCCCCGTTTTTGCGCAGATAAAAGAACCAGTTTACCGCCAGGCATATGGCATAGAAGATGGCAAAACCAATCATCGCATACTCAGGCGTTGCTGCACGGATTTGCTCGCCTAGCACCTGTGGAATATAGAAGGCGCCATAGGCCGCCACAGCGGAAGTCCAGCCTAGCACCGGTCCGGCTTGTTCTTTTGGAAACACCACCGCTATGGTGCGGAAAGTTGAACCATTACCGATACCACTGGCTGCGAATAACCCCAGAAAGATCAGGAAGAAAGGAACAAAGTATTGTTCAGGTGTGGCGCTTTGGTAGGCCTGCTGCATAAAGTAACCGGCGCCCAGTGCACACAGCACCATCACCACAGAGCAGAGTTGGGTGACCAAAGAGCCCCCAATCTTATCGGCAATCCAGCCGCCAACGGGCCGGATCAGGGCGCCGATAAAGGGCGCGATCCAGGCGTAGGTCAAGGCACTCGGGCCATTCGGATTCGGTGTGGTATGCGTCATTACACCATCCACCATCACATGGCTGTAGCCGAAGATAACCTGAATCGACAGCGGGAAGGCTGCAGAGAAGCCAATAAAAGAACCGAAGGTCATGATATACAACACACTCATAATCCAGGTGTGTTTGTTATTAAAGATTTTGTATTGCCGATCCAGGCTGGTACGGATCGCGCCAGGTAACAGCTTTAATAAAAATACGGTAGCGAACAGTACCCCGACTAACACTATTTCTTTTGGAATACCGAAACCTGAACCATTAGCAGACTCGGGTAAAATCAGCCATAAACCCGCGATCGAAGTGATAAAGCCGATCCCCAACATCGCCAGAATAATGCTAAAGGAGGTCACTGCGGCGGGCAGCTTCGGTGTGACTTCGTCGGTATGGATATTATTGGTTCCAAACCAAAGCAGAAAGGCCAGTGGAATTAGGGTTATTAACCAGGCAAAGCCAGCATTCTGGATCCAGGTTTGGGTGCCTGCCGGGATAGTGCCGGTAACGGTACCGCTGGCTTTCGCCAGAACCATTGGATCGCCGCCACCCAACAACGTAAAGACGCCATAAGACATAAAAATTGGCACCAGAATTTGTACTGTGGTGACACCAAAATTGCCCAGGCCGGCATTTAGCCCCAGCGCCAAACCTTGTTGTTTTTTAGGAAAAAAGAAGCTGATATTCGACATTGATGAGGCAAAGTTACCACCGCCGATACCTGACAGTAAGGCCATTAATTGAAACACCCACAGCGGCGTATCAATACTTTGTAATGCCAAGCCGGTACCGACCGCAGGAATCATCAATAAACTGGTGGTCAGGAACAAGGTATAGCGACCACCGCAAAGCCTGACAAAGAAGCTTGATGGGATCCGCAGTGTCGCGCCGGTAAGCCCGGCGATCGCGGTTAGGGTGAATAGCTCGGCGGTGCTAAACGGATAGCCGACATTCAGCATCTGCACCGTGACCACGCTCCACAACATCCAGACCCCAAAGCCGCAGAGCAGGCTCGGAATGGAAATCCATAAATTGCGGTTGGCAATACCGCGCCCGCTTTGTTGCCAGAAATTCTCGTCTTCTGGCTGCCATTTTCTTAAATCAGACATCTGGTAACTCCTGTTGTCTTGGCAGAGTGCTTAATGCAGCAAGTCTGATTGGCATTGGCAGGAGGCACAATGTATCTAAGGAGTTAGCCAAAGGCGTGGGCCAGCAAAGACGAGGTATCACTAAAGTGGTAGTTGCAAGGGTTTAGGCTGCAATTATCAAATATTTTCAATAAGATAATACTGCTTAGTGTTGCGTTGCCTGCCCGCAGATCTCCGGCGGCCAAAATAGGTAGAGGCGGCTAACATGATTTATATCAAAGTATCCGCAGCATAGATCTAAGCTAATATGGGTAAAGCCACGAGACAGGCAGTCAGGAGCAGGTTATGTCAGAGCAAAAATCCAGCGTAATGCTGGTTGATGATCATCCATTATTACGCAAGGGCTTAAAGCAGTTGCTGGCGTTAGAAGATGAATTAGAGGTGATAGCGGAAGCCAGTAATGGTCAGGATGCAATTAAACTGGCCGCAGAACTGGATCCGGACCTGATTATTCTTGATCTGAATATGCAAGGCATGGATGGGCTGGAAACCTTAAAACGGATGCGCGATGAGGGCGTGACGTCCCGCATTGTGATGCTGACAGTATCAGATGCCGATGAAGACATTGTCAAAGCCATCAGTAATGGCGCCGATGGCTATTTATTAAAAGATACCGATCCGGAAGTGTTACTGGATCAAATTAAAAAAGCACTGGAAGGTAAGATGGTATTAAGTGAAGCCATTACCCAGGTGCTGGCCACCGCCTTGCGTCGGCCACAGGCGAAAACGCCGGCTGAGCTAAACAGTTTGACCAACCGCGAATATGAGATTTTGCATCTGATTGCCAAAGGTATGAGCAATAAAGTGATTGCCCGCGAACTGAATATCTCTGATGGTACCGTGAAGGTACATGTTAAACATCTGCTGAAAAAGCTGGGCTTACGCTCACGGGTTGAGGCCGCCGTCTGGATGGTGAACCAGCAGGGCGGCAAGCTATGACAGCGAGCCTTTTGCTGCCGGTGGCGGATGCCCTGGCGCAGATGTTGGCACAGGTCAGCCCCGTCAGTGAGATTGAGCAGGTGCCACTGGCGCAGGCGCTGGACCGGGTACTGGCAGAGCCGGTGCTGGCCAGTTTTGATGTGCCGGGCTACGACAACTCAGCGATGGATGGCTATGCGGTGCGGGCGGCTGAGGTCAAAGCCGGACAAGCGTTAACACTGCAAGGTTCGGCGCTGGCTGGCCATGCCTTTGCTGCTGCGTTAGCGCCACAAAGCTGCGTGCGGATTATGACCGGTGCCGTACTGCCGGCGGGTGCCGATACGGTCATTATGCAGGAGCAGGTACGGCTGCAAGATGGCAAAGTTATCGCAGATTTTGTGCCGAAAGTGGGTGAACATGTACGGAAAGCTGGCGAAGATCTAAAAAATGGGCAGCAGGTGCTCAGTGCTGGTTGCCGGTTAACCGCGCCACAATTAGGCCTATTGGCGTCGCTGGGTATTGCTGATGTGGCGGTCAGGCGTAAGCTTAAGATTGCCATCTTCTCCACAGGTGATGAACTGGTATTACCGGGACAGCCGTTACCGGAAGGTCATATCTATGACAGCAACCGGGTAGTATTGCGCGCCATGCTGCAACGCCTTGGGGTCGAGGTCTTGGATCTGGGCTTATTGCCGGATCAGCCAGCAGCAATTCGTTCTGCGTTTCAAAGCGCGATGCGCGATGCCGATGCGCTGATTACCAGTGCCGGCGTCTCGGTTGGCGATGCCGACTATACGCGGCAAATGCTGTCTGAACTGGGCCAGGTGAATTTCTGGAAAGTGGCGATTAAACCCGGCAAACCTTTTGCCTTTGGTAAATTGGAAAACTGTTGGTTTTTTGGTTTGCCCGGTAATCCGGTGGCGGCTGTGGTGACGCTGGATCAACTGGTTCAGCCTGTACTGCTAAAGCTGGCCGGTGCTACTGTCTCGCCAGCCAACCAACTCACGGCAGTGACGACTGTGACCTTAAAAAAACAGCCAGGTCGCGCGGACTATCAGCGTGGTTACTATTGGACCACTGCCGAGGGGCTGT
Source organism: Alishewanella agri BL06 (assembly GCF_000272005.1). GTDB lineage: Bacteria > Pseudomonadota > Gammaproteobacteria > Enterobacterales > Alteromonadaceae > Alishewanella > Alishewanella agri. The sequence goes on from NZ_AKKU01000025.1 coordinate 156,565, forward strand.
TCGTAAAAACCTTGGGCAGCCAAAGCTCCGGCATGCTGAGCTCCATAGCCAATGCTAATTGCTATATCGTGCTGCCGCAAGACAGCGGCAGTGTTGCCAGCGGTGAAGCCGTAACCATTCAGCCCTTTGGTCAGTTGTTACAGTAAATCCAATCTGGCATTAGTGCACAGCTGCGCTAAGCTTTAAAGCGTTTTCTGCCAGTATGCCGCGGCATACTGCAAAAGTCCGTTACCGCCGGAAGCGGTTAATCCAGATTAGGGGCGAGAGATGAGCAAGGTGCAAGCGATCCCGGACGGTTATGCCAGTGCTATTCCTTATTTAACCGTGAAGAACGCGGCGGCGGCGATTGAATTTTATCAACGGGCCTTTGCCGCTGAATTGGTGTTACGGCTCGATATGCCAGGGGGCAGCGTAATGCATGCTGAGCTGCGAATCGGCCAGGCGCTGTTTATGCTAAGTGAACAAAATGATGAGTGGGGCAGTAAGAGCCCTGATATGCTGGGTGGTACCCCGGTTACGGTGATGGTCTATGTGCCTGATGTGGATAAGACGGTGGCTCAGGCTGTTGCGGCGGGGGCGAAGTTATTAATGCCGGTGGCAGACCAGTTTTATGGTGATCGCAGTGCCGCCTTACTCGATCCCTTTGGTCATGGCTGGATGCTGGCAACCCATATTGAGGACTTGTCGCAGGAAGAAATTGATCGACGGGCAGCGCAGCTGTTTAGTCAGTAAACCGTTTTAGTGGCGTCGCCGCTGTTTAATCCAGTGCGACGGCTTTAATTTGCGCATAGAGCGCCTGGCCAGGCGTTAAGGCCAGCCGCTGTGCCGATTGTCGGGTTAGCAGCGCTTGCAGCGGCTGACCCGCCACCTCAAGCTGCACTAGAACTTCTGCCGGGTGCGCAGCAGCCTGAATAGCGATGATCGTTACGGCCAGCTGATTAGTGACCGAGCTGCCGGCCAGTGGCTTAAGGCTTAAGGCGACATCGCGCGCCAGGATCCGCAGCCGGTAACTGCCGTTCGCAGTCGGCGAGCTAACAGGTGCAGGCACTTGCAGTAATTGGCCACCCACAGTGAGCTGTAGCATAAAGTGCTGACAGCCCTGATAGACTGCCGTTAATACCGACATAGCACCACAGGCGGCGAACTCCGGCTGCAGCAGTTGCTGTGCCAGCGGACCTCGGCTGATTACCCGCCCATCCTGCAGTAACAGCAAGTGATCGGCCAGTTTTACCACATCTTCTAATTGATGACTTACCAGTAGCATCGGCATATTCAGCTCACGGGCCACTTTTTGTAAAAAAGGTAAGATTTCCTGCCGGCTTTGCTGGTCCAGCGACGCCAGCGGTTCATCCAATAGCAGCAGCTGCGGCTGGCTGAGTAAGGCCCGCCCCAATGCTACCCGCTGGCGCTGGCCGCCGGACAGTTGGCCCGGCGCTTGCGTCAGCAATGGGTCTAATTCCAGTAAGTCGATAACGTTAGCCGGCTGCAGCTGCACCTGCAGCCGGCTGACTCGGCGCTGATAGCCAAACAGCAGGTTTTGCTGCACATTTAAATGCGGCAACAAACTGCTTTCCTGGAACACCATGCCAATGCGCCTTTGATGCACCGGCATAAAGGTGTCTGCGGTTTGCCAGGGCTGCTCAGCAAAATGGATCCGGGCTGTCGGGTGGTGATCCAGGCCGGCGATAGCGCGCAGCAGGGTGGTTTTACCGCAGCCGGAGCGGCCAAATAGCGCAGTGACGCCTTGCAGCGGGATTTGCTCGTTAAGTTGCAGCCTAAAGTTCTGCTGCTGCACCAGCAAATCGACAGTCAGCACACCCGCATCTTGCCTGCTTTCCGCCTTGGCAGGTGCGGCGGAGGCAGCGGAACACCAGCGGCTTGGCCAGAACGACATCATAGGCTGACCTCGCGTTCCAGACGGCGGTTCAGGCCATAGACAATAAACAGCACCACAAAGGCGGTGACTAACAGACCGAGTGATAACTGATGAGCCTGGCTGTAGTTCATCGCTTCGGTATGATCGTAAATTAACACCGATAACACCTGGGTTTCACCGGGAATACTGCCGCCGAGCATCAGGATCACGCCAAATTCGCCCAGTGTATGGGCAAAGGTCAGGGTCGCAGCAACGACAAAGCCGCCGCGGCAAAGTGGCAGCACCACATTAAAAAACTGATCCCATTGATTGGCACCCAGAGTAGCGGCAACCTCCAGTGGACGTTGCCCCATGCGGCGAAAGGCTTCCAACAGTGGCTGTACTGTAAAAGGCAGGGAGTAAATCACTGAGCCAATTAAAATACCGCTAAAACTAAAGGCCAGATGGCGCAGCCCCAGCGCTTCCAGCGTGCTGCCGATAGCGCCGTGCGGCCCCAGTAATAGCAGCAGATAAAAGCCCAGTACCGTCGGCGGCAGCACCAGCGGCAAGGCAACCAGAGCCTGAATAGCCGTGCGCCAGCGGCTTTGTGCCTGTGCCAGCCAGAACGCCAACGGCGTGCCGATAAGCAGTAAGATCAGCGTGGTATAAAAACACAGTTTTAGGGTGACCTGAATGGCCAGCCAGTCCTCTGGTGCCAGGTTAAGCATCGCCAGGCTCCGTTGTAGTACTGATCCCGGGTTGTTCAAAACCATACTGCTGCAGGATAGCCAGTACAGCGGCGCTTTGCATAAAGGCGACAAAGTGCCAGGCACTGGTTTTGGCCTCGCCTTTACGGGTGATGGTGTAAGCCTGGGTCAGGGGTTGATGCAACTCTGCCGGGATCAGCTGATAGCCATGCCGGGCCAGCTCGGGAAACTTCGCCAGCGATAAAGCAATAATGGCGACCTCTGCGCCGCCGCTTTGTGCCAGCTGCGCGGTTTGCGCAATATTTTCGCCATAAACTAATTTGGCTTGCAGCGTCTGCCAAACGCCGGCGGCGATTAATGCCTCCTGAGCACGCTGACCGTAAGGGGCATGGCTGGGCTGTGCAATCGCCAATCGGCGTAGCGCGAGTTGTGGCAGCTCGGTTAAGCTGATGCCGCTCATATTTTGGCGTGGACTCCACAGCACAATCCGCCCCTGGGCATAAAGTTGCGGCGCCAGTACGGCCAGCCCTTCCTGATACAATTGCTGCGGAAACTGGATATCGGCAGAAAAGAACACATCATAGGGTGCGCCATGGCGGATCTGGGTGGTCATCTTGCCACTGGAGCCATAAATCACCCGGATCTCGGTCTGCGGCTGTTGTTGGCGATACAGGCTTAAGATCTCGTCCAGTGCATAACGCAGATCGGAGGCGGCGGCTATGGTCAGCCTTTCACTGGCATAAAGTGGCAAGGCGAAACACAAACAAAGCAAGCACAGGACTTTTAGCATCGGTTACTCCCAACGCTTTAATGCGGCTTGATCGCTGACTTTCGCCGCAACCCAGTATTCGCCGCTGGACGTGTGTTCTTTTTTCCAGAACGGTGCGCGGTTTTTCAGGTAATCCATAATAAATTCGCCAGCCGCAAAGCCTGCGGCCCGATGCGCACTGGCGACGCCGACAAACACGATTTGCTCGTTGGGTAACAGGGTACCGATCCGATGGATAATGCTGACCGCGCCCAGTTGCCAGCGCTGCTGCGCCTCTGTTGCGATCTGGGTTAACGCCTGTTCGGTCATGCCCGGATAATGTTCCAGTGTCATGCCAAGCAGCTCTGCCTCTGCCAACTCCCTTACCAGACCCGTAAAAGTGACGACGGCGCCACAGCGGGCATCCTGCCGCAGCAGCTCGTATTCGCTGGCAACCGAAAAGTCCTGTTGTTGTACCTGTATTCGCAGCGTCATGCTAGCCTCCGGTCACCGGCGGAAAGAATGCCAGTTCATCGCCGGCAGCAACCGGGTGTGATAAGTCGACCAATTGTTGGTTAACGGCACACAGCAGCTCGGCGTTGGCTAGATGTTGCTGCCAGTGCGCAGATTGACTGGCGAGTTTGTTCAGCACCTCGCGCGCGGTCAGGTGCTGCCCAGTGATATCCAGTGTGGTATTGGCGCAAGCCAAACGTTCACGCAGGGCGGCAAAAAATAAAATTTTAAGCATCGGTGCTCTCCCATGCTGACTGATACTGATAATGGCCGGATTTACCGCCGGTTTTCTCCAACAAACGAATATCACTAATGGTCATAGCTTTATCTACCGCTTTACACATATCGTAAATCGTCAGGGCGGCGACACTGGCCGCGGTCAGGGCTTCCATCTCGACACCGGTACTGCCGCTAAGCTGACAGCAGGCTTCGATACGGATCTGACCGGCGGCCGCATCCAGCTGAAAATCGACACTGACTTTGCTTAACAGCAGCGGATGACAGAGCGGGATCAGGTCGCTGGTTTTTTTTGCCGCCATAATGCCGGCAATGCGCGCAGTGGCCAGCACATCGCCTTTTTTTAGCAGTGCCTGTTCAATCAGTCGGATCACCTCGGGGCGGGTTTGCACCAGGGCGCCGGCTCGGGCCAGGCGTTGGCTGTCGGCTTTAGTGCTAATATCAACCATCGCCGCCGCACCTTGTTGATCAAGATGGGTTAGGGTATTCATGCGCCGGTCTCCGCAGTAGTACAGCCGCTGGCCGGACTATTTTTCAGGTGTGGAATAAAATTACAGGGGCCGGTATGGCCATCCAGCTGTGGCAAAATCAGTTGTTGCATCGCCAGGGTGCAGGCGGAGCCTGAGCCCGGCATCGCAAACACTAAGGTGCCATTGGCCAGCCCAGCCAAAGCACCAGATTGCATCGCCGCCGAGCCGAGTTGCTGCCAGGATAATTGCCGAAACAGCTCACCAAAGCCCGGTACCGTTTGATCCAATAACGGTGTGACAGCAGCAACGGTGCAATTATCGGCGGCATAGCCGGTACCACCATTGATCAGGACAACCTGCACCTCGGTACTGGCGATCCAGCGGCTTAGCAGCGCCCTGAGCTGATAACGGTTATTCGGTAGCAGCGCGCGCTCAGCCAGTTGATGACCGGCCCGGGTTAGCAACTGGCATAGCAGCTCACCACTGCTGTCATTTGCTGCGGTACGGCTGTTGGAGACGGTCAATACCGCCAGTTGGAGCGGATAAAATTGTCGCGCAATTTTAGTCATGGCGTGGTTCCTCCAAAATGGCAGCCTGCTGTAGTGTGCTCAGGCACTGCTGCCATTCTGCCGGGGTATTTGTATTGAATAGTTCAGCGTCGGGCGCCGGGCGCACTGTGCAGCGCAGTTTTGCCAGCAGGGCCTTAACTGAGCGTTCACCGGCATCCAATTGTTGTTCGATCAGGTGCGCCAGCTTGGGATCTGGTCGCAGTGCCAGTGGCAGTGGCCAATCGCGAAAACAGACCGCTTGTTCGTTGTCACCGGGCACTAATAGTTGCAGGCTGCCGGCGCTCAGCAGCGGTAAATCAATCGGCAGTACCAGCAACACCGGCTCAGTACAATAGCGCAGTGCAGCCGCGATACCGGCCAGTGGCCCCTGACCAGGCCTGAGATCCTGAATATAAGTCGTGCCGGGCTGATTGCGACTAAGCAGAATCTGGCTGGCGCCGGCTTGCTGCGCCAGTTGCTGCATATGTTGCAGCAAGCTTAGCTTACCCAGGCGCAGTTCGGCTTTATCCTGTCCCATCCGACGGGATTGGCCACCAGCTAAAATCAGTGCGCTAAATGACATTGGTTACTCCAGCATGCTGTTGTAGACAAGACTGCGTCTTAGCCGCCAATTTGCGCTAAATGCCGGGTGCTGCCACTGTGCTGCTGTTGCAGTTGATGGCTCTGGGCTTTACCGGCTAGCGCTTGCTGCAGAAAGCGCTCCAAGGGTGCACTGTGCTCACTTTGTAGCAAGCTGCGTAGATCCTGATAGCTGTCGGTAAACAGACAGAGATACAGCTGCCCTTTGCTGGAAACCCGCAGGCGATTGCAATCGGCACAGAAATCTTTGCTGTAGGGCATAATCAGGCCGATGCGGCCCTGATAGTGCGGATGGGCGTATTCCAACGCCGGGCCATCACTGATGCCTTTTGGCAGTAACTGCCAGCCTTGGGTTTCCAACTGCTGCTGAATACTGGCGCCACTTAAATGCTGACGCTGATAGAAGCTGAGGTTGTCGTTGGTGCGCATCAGCTCAATAAAGCGCAGCGACAAGTCCTGCTGTTTTACAAAGCTAAGAAAATCCGGCAACGCCAGCGCATTATGCTGCTTTAACAGCACCGTATTGATTTTGACTTGCTTAATGCCAACGGCTTTGGCTGTGGCGACACCGGCCAGGATGTCGGCCAGTTTGTCCTGCCCTGTGACCAGATGAAAGGTCGCCGCGTCCAGGCTATCGACACTGACATTAACCGCATCCAGCCCTGCGGCTTGCCAGGCAGCGGCATCACGCTGTAAGCGATAGCCATTAGTCGTCAGGGCGACTTTTTCGATGCCGGGTACTGCCTTACAGGTGGCGATAATTTCCGTTAAATCTTTACGCAGCGAAGGTTCACCACCGGTGATCCGCACTTTGCGGGTGCCGAGGCGGGCAAAGGCAGTAACCAGGCGGCGGATTTCCGGCAGCGTCAGCTCGCCGGCCCGGGAGTCGCAATCAGTGCCATCGGGCAGGCAGTAAGTGCAGCGAAAGTTACAGCTTTCGGTTACGGAGAGCCGTAAATAGGTAAAACGGCGCTGATACGCATCAATAAGCATACTAATGACACCTTTCCAGGTTGGGAGGTGAGGCCGTTTCCCGCCACACCCGGTGGTATTATTACCACGGCACACCGTTCATACCTGCAGGCAGGGTTAGAGCCGGTGGCTTCGGCGTTGTGTAGTAAGCTTAAAGTAGTGAAGCAGCTTTTGTTATTGCCATGAAGGAGCGTTTGGCTACCCCCTTGGGGGTAGTCGCTTAGTAGTCAATCGTCGGGCGGCTCTGCGTTAAAAATGGCGTTAGGTCTGCAGCTGGTACAGCAGGTGACACCAGAAAACCCTGGCCAGTGTCGCAGCCCGCAGTCAACAGAAAATCGCGCTGGGTGTTTTGCTCAATCCCCTCGGCGATCACCTCTAAGCCCAGCGCCTTGGCCATGGCGATAATGGCCAGGGTGATCTGACTATCACTTTCACTTTGCGGTAAATCGCGGATAAAGCTGCGATCAATTTTTAGCGCATCCAATGGCAGGCGGCGCAGATAAGACAGAGAAGAGTAACCGGTACCAAAGTCGTCAATTGATAGGCGTAAACCCAGTGCCTTTAGCTCCGTCAGTACTTCCAGGGTATAGTCAGCGTGCTCCGGGATTAAACAGCTTTCGGTTAGTTCCAGCTCCAGCAATGACGCATCAATATCAGTTTGCTGTAAAATCGCCCGTAGCCGTGGCAGAAAATCGGTTTCCGCCAGTTGTAATGCAGAAATATTGACGGCAACTGGCAGCGCCCGCTTGCCCCAGTGTCTGAGTTGATGACAAACCTGACGTAGTACCTGTTCACCTAATTGGTGGATCAGCCCGAGCTTTTCCGCCAGCGGAATAAACAATGCCGGTGAAATCATCCCCAGCTCCGCATCCTGCCAGCGCACCAGCGCTTCCAGGCCGATAATATCGCCACTCTGTAACGCAAATTTGGGCTGATAATAGACCTGTAGCAGTTGCTGACGCAGTGCCAGGCGCAGGGCTTGCTCCAGCTTGAGCTCTTCTTCATTTTGTAAGCCGCTACTGGCCTGATAAAAACTAAACTGATTACGGCCGGCACTTTTCGCCTGATACATGGCAACATCAGCATGTTTGACTAACAGCTCGGCATTATGACCATCTTTCGGATAAACGCTGATGCCAATACTGGTGGTTAAGAAAAATTCTTGTTCCAGCAACTGCACCGGCCGCTCAAACTGCGAAATCAGTCGCTGCGCCAGCCGCTCCAGCGATTTCACACAACTGACTTCCGGGATCAAAATAGTAAATTCATCGCCACCAATACGGGCCACCGATTCGCCCTCGCGCACCGTGGCCTGAAGGCGCCGCGCCACCTCTTTTAATGCCTGATCGCCGGCCAGATGTCCCAGTGTATCGTTAATCCGTTTAAATAAATCTAAATCCAGAAACATCACCGCCAGCGTATGTTGATGACGATGGGCATTGGCCAGCGCCAGTTGCAGCCGGTCGAAAAACATCCGCCGGTTCGCCAAGCCGGTTAGCTCATCCATATAGGCTAACTGATGGATTTTCTCTTCCTGCTGTTTGCGCTCGGTAATATCGCTAAAAATTGACGCATATTGCGTAATCTGGCCATCTTCGGCGCGAATGGCCGTAATGCTTAACCACTGCGGATAGAGCTCGCCGTTTTTACGCTTATTCCAGATTTCGCCCTGCCAGTGGCCTTGTTCGAGCAGAATTTGCCACATGCGGCGGTAGAAATCGGCAGTATGCAAACCGGAACTAAGCAAACGCGGGGTTTGCCCAACAGCTTCTTCCTGACTATAGCCGGTTAGTTTAGTAAAGCTGGGATTGACCGACTGAATAAAGCCGTGTTGATCGGTGATCATAATGCCGTCCATCGACGCATCAATCACCTTATGTGCCAGCCGTAAATAGTCGGCTGAGGTACGCAGTGCGTTATCGCGGTCGCGTAATGCCGTTTTCAGCTGCTCGATATAGGCATATTCAACGTTGCGCAGAATGGCACTAAAAGAGAGTAAACCACAAATATTGTCATCTTTGGTGACGCCAAGATGACGAATGCCATGCTCGGTTAACTGCTCTACCGCTTGCAGCAGCGTCAATTCCGGCGCTACCGTGAGTAGTGGTCGGCTGGCCAGCTCGCCTATTGATGACACGTCACAGTTCTCTGCCAGTAAACGCACCAAATCGCGTTCAGTGACCAGCCCGTAATCATCAGCGCCAAAGCAAATAATGGCGGCGTCAGCGCGGTGATGGCGCATTTCCGCCACCGCTTCAGCCAAAGGCAAGGCGGCAGCCAAATGCAGCGGTGCCTTGTCAACACAGCTGCCAACGTCCCGAAAGCGCAGATAAAATTCAATTTTTTGCTGGCGGATAATATCGCTTTGCGTCAGTAACCCTATCGGCCGTTGTTGTGGGTCCACTACCAGCAAGCGGCGGATATTATGATTCAGCATTAAACTGGCTGCACCGCTAACCCGGGTCAAACCACTGGCACTGATCACAGGTGATGACATCACTGAGCCAACCTTGATCTCTGACGGTTTGCTGCCGGCAAAGTCGAGTTTCCGGGTGTCAGCTTCGGACCAGATGCCAGTGATCTGACCTTGCTCTTCTACCAAAATACAGCTGACACCATGGCTGCGCATCAGCTTTGCCGCTTGTTGCAGGCTGGTTTGTGGCGGGCAGGTTAGCAAGGGCTTTTTAATCAGCTCGGCGATGGTCGGCTCGGCGTCGGTATTTTCAGTACCTAATAACAGCTCAGACATAGGATGCTCAATGTAGCAGTAAGATGGCGGCTAGTATAAAAGTATCAGTTCAAGGGGTATTGATCTGGAACAAAGCCGGTTAATAACTGAGCATTAAAGCGGACTGACCAGTATATGAAGAGAGTGTGACTTAGTCAGCTGGTGAAGCTTGCGCTGGATCAATGCATGCGGCCGCTAGCTGGTTAAAATCGGCGCCCTGATCCTGACTGAGACCCTACTGATGTTTAAACCTGAACTCTTATCGCCCGCCGGCAGTTTAAAAGCAATGCGGCTGGCCTTTGCCTATGGTGCCGATGCCGTCTATGCCGGTCAGCCACGTTATAGTTTGCGGGTACGCAATAATGAGTTTGACTTAGCCGCGCTGGAAACCGGGATCAACGAAGCCCATGCCTTGGGTAAGCGCTTTTATGTGGTGGTCAATATCGCACCGCACAACAGTAAGTTGACCACCTTTATTCGCGATATGCAGCCGGTGGTGGCGTTAAAGCCGGATGCACTGATTGTTTCTGACCCCGGGGTAATCTTTTTATTGCGCCAGCACTTTCCGCAGCAAGTCTTGCACCTTTCGGTACAGGCCAATACCGTTAACTGGGCGGCGGTAAAGTTCTGGCAAACGCATGGCGTGCAGCGGGTCATTCTGTCACGCGAGTTAGCGGTGGAGGAAATTGCTGAAATCCGCCGCGAAGTGCCAGAGATGGAACTGGAAGTCTTTGTGCATGGCGCGCTCTGTATGGCCTATTCCGGTCGGTGTTTATTATCGGGTTATATTAATAAACGGGATCCGAATCAGGGCACCTGCACCAATTCCTGCCGCTGGCCCTATCAGGTGCACGCTGCTGTGGAAGATGAGGTCGGGCAGTTTAAACCGATCAGTACTCCGGCGTTGCTGGAAGAGCAGGGGCGGCCGGGTGAACTGATGACCATCGACGAAGATCTGCATGGTACCTATATTCTGAATTCTAAAGACTTACGGGCGGTTGAGCATGTGCCGGCATTAACGGCGATGGGGATACATTCGTTAAAAATCGAAGGCCGTACCAAGTCACCTTATTATGTTGCCCGTACTGCGCAGGTGTATCGCAAGGCGATTGATGATGCGGTGGCCGGCAAGGCTTTTGATAGCAAGCTGTTAAGTGAATTGGAAGGCATGGCTAACCGCGGTTTTACTGAAGGGTTTTTACGCCGCCATAAGCCGCAGGAGACGCAAAATTACGATACCAGTCACAGTGAGGGCGAGCAGTTGCTGGTTGGTGAATTTATTGGCGAGCAGGATAGCGAGGGCTTTGCGTTACTGGAGGTAAAAAACCAGTTTGCGGTTGGTGATCAGCTGATTTTAATGACGCCACGGGGTAATCAGAACTTCCGACTGGAAGCATTGCGTAATCAGCAGGATCAGGATCTGCTGCTTGCGCCCGGTGCCTGTTATCAGCTCAAGGTAAAGTTACCGGCACGGGTGCTGTTGCAGCACGCTATGTTGCTAAAACAGCTACCCGTTACTAGTGCGGCAGCAGCCGGTTTAGCAACAGAGATTGTCTGAGATGACGGCCGTTATCGAGGTAAGTTGCATTAATTGCGATATGTGTGTGCCGGAGTGTCCAAACGAGGCCATCAGCATGGGGCCACTGCACTATCAGGTCGATCCGGCACGCTGCACCGAGTGCGTTGGGTTTTACGATAAACCAACCTGTATTGAAGTTTGCCCGATTGATTGTATCGAAATTGTCAGTTAACACTGTGCTTGCATTGATGTAGTGGCCTGTCTAATATGTTGTAACCAAAGGGCAGCAGTTAGCCAAACTATGCAAGCACGCTTTAGTACTGAGGAAATTTTCCGGCAATTAGCCGATGTGTTAACACAGAGCGGCTATCCGGATTTTTTACCCACCTTGGTACAGCGATTAGCCGAAATTCTTAACGTTGAATACTGCCTGATTGCTGAAGCCACAGCGACCTCAACCGAAGCCCGCACCATAGCGCTGTGGGGCCAGGGTCAACTGCTCGACAATATCACCTATCCGCTAAAAGGCACGCCCTGCGAAACCGTGCCGGAGCGCGAGCCTTGTGTTTATGCACAGGGCGTTTGTCAGGTATTTCCGGATGATGTGCTGCTGGTTGACCTGAAGGTCGAAAGCTATCTTGGTATGCCGATTTTAAACACCAGTGGTCAGAAGCTGGGTATTCTGAGCATAATGGCGACCAAACCACTACAAATGCCGGAAATCGGCCGCGAAGTGCTGCGGATTGCGGCAGCCCAAGTGGGTGCAGAGCTCGAGCGCACGCAGAGCGAACGCTTTATCCGGAAATTGACCTATCGCGATAACGTCACACAACTGCCTAACCGGGCGCATTTGCTGGAAAAACTGCAAAACTGGCCGAAAGCTGATGTCTCGAAAGCTGCACTGGGTCTGGCGTTAATTGATATCAGCCGTTTTAAAGAACTGAATGATCTGTTTAGCTTTAAAGTCGGCGATGAGTTATTAGCGGCCGTAGCCGGCCGCTTGCGCCAGGATTTACCAGAGAGCTGTTATCTGGCGCGCTATTCTGCCGATCAATTTGCGCTGCTCAGCCCGGTGTATTCTGTGCGGGAGCTGGAGCAATTATGCCGGCAGGTACAAAAGCTGTTTATGTGGCCCTTTCATTGTGCCGGTAAGGATTTTGCGCTGCATGTAAATTTGGGTTGTGCCCTGGTTGCCAGCGATGAATTAAATGGTCCGGAATTGCTGCGGTTTGCCAGCATTGCGCTGGCCGAGGCGAAGAGCAGTGGTGGTGGGCTGAAAGTATTCGAGCCGTCGATGAGCCAGGCACTGAGTCAGCGGCAAATCGTGCTGGAGCGCTTTATGCTGGCGCTACGCAGTGGCAAACTCAGTTTGCACTATCAGCCGCAGATCGATTTAGCCAGTTGTCTGCTTTCCGGCGCCGAGGCGCTGTGTCGCTGGTATGATGAGGAATGGGGGTGGGTGCGGCCGGATACCTTTATTCCGCTGGCGGAAGAACGCGGCCTGATGCCGGAGCTGGGAAACTGGGTAATGCAAACCGCCTGCCGGCAACTGAATTTATGGCAGCAAAGAGGTTATCGTTTACCCGGACGCCTATCAGTTAACGTTTCGGCCCGGCAATTGGATAATGAACAACTGGTCAGTGATTTTGCGACTTGCAGTAGTGGTATTACACCTACTCAGATAGAACTGGAAGTCACCGAATCGTTGATTATGCAAAATGCGGAGCGTTCGCTGCGACAAATGGCCGAGTTAGAAGCCATGGGTTTCAGCTGGGCCATTGATGATTTTGGCACCGGCTATTCTTCGCTGGCTTATCTGACCCGTTTTCGTGCCTCCACGCTAAAGATTGACCGAGCCTTTATCAATAATATCCCCGGTGATCACCATCATAATATGGTGGTAAAAACCATTCTGGCGATGGCAAAAAGTCTGGATATGCTGACCATTGCCGAAGGGGTGGAAACGGCAGAGCAGGCGGCTTATCTGTTGCAGCTCGGCTGTGCCCGGGCGCAGGGCTACCATTTTGGTAAGCCGGTACCGGCCGATGAGTTTGCTGAGCGTTGGTTAAAGCCGCTGGCAGTAAAATCCTGAGCTCCAAGATCCTAAGCCTAAATCCTGATAACTTTCTAAGTGTAGTGTTAAAGCGCACTACTCTGGCTACAGAGCTGTTGCAGTACCGGCAAGGCCGGATGGGCGTTGTCACTGCGATAGGCCAGGGCAATGGTGCGCTCCAGCTGCAGGCCGGCAATGGGTTTTAACGCCACATCACTACGCTCTAGCAAGTTGTCAAAATCCGGTACCAGCGCACAACCCACCCCGGCCGATACCAGGCCCAAGGCATATTCTATGGTTTGAATATCAGCACGGATCGCCGGCTGAATATTGCGCCGGCTTAGCTGCGGGTACAGTAAATCCCAGGCATCACAGGGCGTGCGTTTAATCAGTGGCAGGTCCTGAAAATCGTCCAGTGTCAACTGCGATTGCAGGCTGAGCGGCCAGGCCGGTGGCAGTGCCAATAAATAGCGGTCCCGCCAGATCGGTTGTAATACTTCCCCCCCTTGTTGCTGCGCCGGGGTAATAATCCGCGCATCGCAAGGCGCATCCGGCTCGACCAGGTGCAGTTCCAGCCCCGGCACTTGCTGGCTAAACTCACGCAGCAGTGCACTCATCCGCTCGACGCCTAGGGCGCGAATTAAACCGAGGCGAAAACGTACCTTGGCAGCCGGGGCCTGAAACGAGGCTTTTAGCGAGGCCAGCTGAGCCAGTAATTTACCGGCATGGCCATATAGCTTATCGCCTTCCTCTGTTGGGGTAACCCCTTTGGGCAGGCGCAGAAATAAACTCACTCCCAGCTCCTGCTCTAACTGCAACAGGGCCGCCGATAACGAGGGTTGGGCGACACAGCATTGGCGCGCCGCGGCGCTGATGCTGCGCTGCTCATAGACCGCAACAAAGTATTTGAGTTGGCGAATATCCATAGTTAAAAGCTATAGCATCTACAGAATTAATATATTTTAACTTTATATCAGGCCGCAGTAGAGTGAGCAACAGAGTAAGACGTTTTGGCGTTAACTGTCGGTTATTACAGCGAATGTCAGGCGTTTCCCATGACATAATGAGGTGTAAGATGGCGCGTCCACAATTTGACTGGCAAGATCCGTTTCAATTTTCCCAACTGTTAACCGAAGAAGAGCGGCTGATCCGTAATACCGCCCATCAGTATTGTCAGGAGCGTTTACAACCCCGGGTGTTAATGGCCAACCGCGAAGAGCATTTTCACCGTGAAATTATGAATGAGCTCGGCGAACTGGGTTTGCTTGGCGCGACCTTACCGGAAAAATATGGCTGCTCAGCGGTTAACTACGTCAGCTATGGCCTGGTCGCGCGCGAAGTGGAGCGGGTTGATAGCGGTTATCGCAGCGCCATGAGTGTGCAATCCTCGCTGGTGATGCATCCGATCCATGAATACGGTACCGAAGCACAGCGCCTGAAATATCTGCCCAGGCTGGCGACCGGTGAGTGGGTAGGCTGCTTTGGTTTAACCGAACCGGATGCCGGCTCCGATCCGGCCAGTATGCGCACTACCGCCAAACGGATTGACGGCGGTTATCTGCTTAACGGCAGCAAGATGTGGATCACTAATAGCCCGATCGCCGATGTGTTTGTAGTATGGGCTAAGCTGGACGGTGAAATTCGCGGCTTTGTGCTGGAAAAAGGTATGACGGGTTTGTCGGCACCAAAAATTGACGGCAAGTTCTCACTGCGCGCCTCCATTACCGGTGAAATTGTGATGGATAATGTCGCCGTGCCGGAAGACGCCTTACTACCTAATGTCAGTGGCCTGAAGGGCCCCTTTGGCTGTCTGAATAAAGCCCGTTACGGCATAGCCTGGGGGGCGTTGGGTGCGGCCGAGTTCTGCTGGCATGCGGCGCGGCAATATACGCTGGATCGGATCCAGTTTGGTCGGCCGCTGGCGCAAACCCAATTGGTACAAAAGAAACTGGCTGATATGCAAACCGAAATTAGCATTGGCTTACTTGCTTGCTTACAGGCCGGCCGCTTAATGGATGCCGGTTTGCTGCCACCCGAAACCATTTCGCTGATTAAACGTAATTCCTGTGGCAAAGCACTGGAGATTGCCCGTATCGCCCGCGATATGCACGGTGGTAATGGTATTGCCGATGAATATCATGTTATTCGCCATGTGATGAACCTGGAAGCGGTGAATACCTACGAAGGTACCCATGATGTGCATGCGCTGATCCTGGGCCGTGCCCAGACCGGCTTGCAAGCCTTTAGCTAAGCCGGAGGCCAGCATGACCGAAGCCTTGCACCCCTGGTTGCAGGGGTTTTTGGCGCGCATCGAACAAGGCGCCTTACCCACACCACACTGGCCGGACAGCCTGAGCGATAGCGATCTGTACCGGCTGTGGCACAGTCAGCTTTGTAGCCGGTTACTGGATTTACAGTCACGCTTACTGCAGGCCAAGGGCCAAAGTTTTTATACCATTGGCAGTGCTGGCCATGAGGCTAATGCTGCGGTGGCCGCTGCGCTGCGCCTGAGCGATCCGGCATTTTTACATTACCGCAGCGGCGCCTTTTTTATTGAGCGTAGCAAGCAGTTATCCGGTAGCACGCCGCTGTACGATATGTTGTTGTCGTTCTGCGCTTCCAGTGAAGATCCGATCTCAGGCGGCCGGCATAAAGTGCTGGGTAGCCTGGCACTGAATATTCCGCCGCAAACCAGTACCATTGCTTCGCAATTACCAAAAGCGGTCGGCACGGCCTTTGCCATTGATCTTAGTAAGCGGCTTGGCCAGCCCGGTAACTGGCCGGAAGATGCGATAGTGGTCTGTAGCTTTGGTGATGCTTCGGCCAACCACTCGACGGCACAGGGCGCCATTAACTCAGCCTGTTGGGCGGCCTATCAGCATGTGCCGCTGCCGATTTTGCTGGTCTGTGAAGACAATGGCCTGGGGATTTCCACCCCGACACCGCAAGGCTGGATCGAGCAAAGCCTGGCTGAGCGGCCAGAGCTGCGCTACTTTGCTGCTGATGGCAGTGATTTAGCCGAAACACTGCGCGTCGCCAAGGCGGCCGCACACTATGTCCGCAGCAAACGCGCACCGGCACTGCTGCATCTATCGACGGTACGCTTATTTGGTCACGCCGGCGCCGATGCAGAAGTGGCCTATCGCAGCAAACAGCAAATTGACAGCGAGCTGGAGCAGGACCCGTTATTAGCCAGCAGCGGTATGCTACTCAGTCGCGGCACCTTATCGCAGGCTGCACTGTTACAAAGTGTGCAGCAGCTGGCGGCGCAAATTGCCCGCGTGGCTGCCGTGGCCAGTAGCCGGCCCAAACTGACCAGCGCGGCCGCTGTGATGGCCTCGATTGCGCCGAATTATCCCGCTTTATCGACACCGCCGTTGCCGCTGCCAGCTGTGCGACAGGCGTTATTTGCCTTTGACCAGCATAACCTGGGTAAAGGCCAGCATTTAGCCAAGCTGTTAAACTGGGCGCTGCACGATCTCTTTGCGCAATATCCACAAACCCTGCTATTTGGCGAAGATGTCGGCAAAAAAGGCGGCGTTTATGGCGTATCGCAGCATTTGGTCCATGCTTTTGGCGCCAACAGAGTGATTAATACCTTGCTCGATGAGCAAAGTATTCTCGGGCTGGCGATTGGACTGGCGCAGCAGGGCTTTTTGCCTATTCCGGAAATTCAGTTTCTGGCCTATGTGCATAATGCCGAGGATCAGATCCGTGGTGAAGCGGCAACGCTGCCGTTTTTCTCCAATGGCCAGTACCATAATGCGATGGTGATCCGTATAGCGGGTCTGGCCTATCAGCGCGGCTTTGGTGGCCACTTTCACAATGATAATTCCTTTGCGGTGTTTCGCGATATTCCGGGCATTATTCTGCTCTGTCCGTCTAACGGTGCTGATGCGGTGTTGCTATTACGCCAGGCGGTTGAGCTGGCCTATCAGCAAAAGCGGCTGGTGATCCTGCTCGAGCCGATCGCGCTCTATATGACGCGGGATCTGCTACACCCTGGCGATGGCTTATGGCTTTGTCAGTACCCAGAGCCGGAGCAACCGTTGCCAGCGCTCGGCGAGCCGGCGGTTTATGGCGAGGGTGAGCAGCTGGCGGTCATTAGCTACGCTAATGGTTATTATTTAAGTCGCCAGGCGTTAGCGGAATTGCCGCAGCAGGCAGCGGACATCCGCTTACTTGACCTGCGCTGTCTGGTGCCGCTGCATATCGATGCCATTATTCAGGCGCTGGGCCCTTGTCGCAAAATTCTGCTGGTGGATGAATGCCGCCGTCGCGGTTCACTCAGCGAAGAACTGTTTACACTGCTGCATGAAGCGCGGCCCGGGTTTTATCAGATCCAGCGTATTACCGCTGAAGACAGCTTTATTCCACTGGGGGCGGCCGCCTATCAGGTGCTGCCATCGAAAGCGCAAATCAGCAGTGCCATGCAGCAGTTACTGACTGCGGAGGTATTAGTATGAGTGGTAAAAAAACCGCCGTCGTCGTTTGCCCCGGTCGTGGCAGCTATAACCGCACTGAGCTGGGCTATCTGAAGCAGGTCGCCGCCGACCGTAGCTGGCTTAAGCAATTTGATACTGTGCGGGAGCAGCTCGGGTTAAGCACGGTAACGGCACTGGATCAGGCGCCGGCCTTTAGTAGTCGCGAGCATTTAAAAGCCGAGAATGCGGCAGCACTGATTTATAGCTGTGGCATCGCCGATTTTGCGGCCATTGATCGCGAACAGGTAAAGATCGTGGCGGTAACCGGCAATTCGATGGGTTGGTATACTGCGCTCGGCTGTGCCGGTGTCTGGCAGGGCGACAGTCAGATGCAGCTGGTCACCGGTATGGCGCAGCTGACGGCGGAGGCGGCCGGGGCGCAGTTTATCTATCCGCTGGTTAATAGCGACTGGCAGCCCGATGCCGTAAAGCAACGCGCCGTAGCAGAGCAGCTATGGCAACATCAGGGTGCGCTCTTTATGTCGATTGTGTATGGTGGTTACGCGGTACTGGCGGGGGCGCAGCAGGCTGTGCAAGCCGCGATGCAGGCCCTGCCGCCCTGTGATGAGCGTTTTCCGCTATTGTTACCCGGCCATGCCGCCTTTCATAGCCCACTAATGCAGCCGGCCTCAGATCAGGCGATGAGTCGTTTTTCTGAGCAACTGTTTCACCCGCCGCAACTCCCGCTGATTGATGGCCGCGGCCAGATTTGGCCTGCCGGTTTAGCCCAGGCCACGGCACTAAAAGCCTATACCCTTGGCGATCAGGTCTGTCAAACCTATCACTTTAGTAAGGCTATCGAGGTAGCAGTAAAAGAGTTTGCGCCGGACCATCTGATCTTACTCGGCCCTGGCAGCAGCCTCGGTGGCGCCGTCGCACAAAGTCTGATTGCGGTTAACTGGCACAACTGGCAAAGCAAAGCCGATTTTAGTCAGGCGCAGCAGGCAGCATCCCCCTTTGTACTTAGTATGGGGCTACCGGAGCAGCGCCGCCAGGTAGGTTAATTCACCAAAACGTCGTACAGCGGGTCAGCAGACTCGCTGCTACACTTTATCCCATGTCTGACGCCATTAAACGCATGCCAGAATTTTTGCGCTTGATAACATACAGTCGTGTATGTATATTGTTAGGCAAGGTAGGATTGGCAAAGTCCGCCTGACATAATTTCTTCAATCTTCAGGGGCAAGCATGCAGCAATTTCAAGTTATTCTGCGCAAGAGCAGCGTTTTCGCGATCCTAATCGGGCTGTTAAGTGGCTGCAGTGAACCGGCTCCGCAAGCGCAAGCCGCGCCGGGTTTACCGGAAGTCGGGGTCTATCAAATCCAGTCTCAGTCGTTAGCACTGGTCACCGAATTACCCGGCCGGACCACCGATTTCAGACAGGCAGAAATCCGGCCGCAGGTCAGCGGTATTTTGCAAAAACGGCATTTTACTGAAGGCCAGCAGGTGACTGCCGGTGAACTGTTATATCAGATAGACCCGGCGCCTTATCAGGCGGCACTCGCCACCGCGGAGGCTAATTTAAGCCGGGCACAGGCGGCAGCAACCAACGCTGAGCAGCGTCTGAAGCGGTTACAAGGTCTGATAGCGTCGCAAGTGGTCAGCCAGCAAGATGTTGACGATGCCCGCGCCACCTTACTGCAAGCCGAAGCGGAAGTGCAAGCTGCTGCGGCACAGCGGCAGGTCGCTCGCATCAATTTGGATTACACCCGCATTAGCGCACCCATCGCCGGTCAGATTGGCCGTTCAATGGTCACCGAAGGTGCACTGTTAACAGCGAATCAGGGCGAAGTATTAGCCACTATCCGGCAACTTGATCCTATCTACGTTGATTTAACGCAATCCAGTAGCGAATTGCTGCAATTACGGCGGCAATTAACCGGTACGCAGCAACAGGCTGTCAGCGTCAAGTTGGCGCTGGAAGATGGCAGTCAGTATCCGGCTGCGGGTGAGTTACAGTTCTCAGAAGCCAGTGTTGATCCCAGCACCGGTATGGTGACTTTAAGGGCGGTGTTCCCGAATCCGGATAGGCTGTTATTACCTGGTATGTTTGTCCGTGCCAGTCTGGCGCAGGCTGAACAGTCCAATGTTGTACTGGTACCACAAGCCGCAGTACAGCGTTTGCCGAAAGGCGCGACTCAGGTCCTGGTGGTGAATAACGAGCAACAGGTTGAAGCCCGGCAAATCACGCTCGGTCGCAGTTATCAACAGTACTGGGTAGTACAGGATGGGCTGGCCGCGGGTGAACGGGTAATCGTTGCCGGCCTGCAAAAAGTGCAGCCGGGTGCTCAGGTTAATGCTGTAGCAGTACAGGAGTAACAGATGGCGAATTTCTTTATCAGCCGGCCGATTTTTGCCTGGGTTATCGCCATCGTTATTATGCTGGCCGGTGCCTTGTCGATTATGCAGCTGCCGGTAGAGCAATACCCGCGTATTGCGCCGCCTGCGGTCACGATTTCTGCCAGCTATCCAGGTGCTTCGGCACAAACAGCAGAAGATGCGGTGACCCAGGTCATC
This sequence comes from Alishewanella agri BL06, assembly GCF_000272005.1. Taxonomy (GTDB): domain Bacteria; phylum Pseudomonadota; class Gammaproteobacteria; order Enterobacterales; family Alteromonadaceae; genus Alishewanella; species Alishewanella agri. Next base: position 176,516 of record NZ_AKKU01000025.1, read on the forward strand.
GAGCAGTCGATGACCGGTTTAGATAACCTGATGTATATGTCGGCGCAAAGTGATTCGTCCGGCAATATCAGTTTAACCCTGACCTTTGAAACCGGCACCAACGCCGATATCGCGCAGGTGCAGGTACAAAACAAGTTACAGCAGGCCATTCCGTTACTGCCACAGGAAGTACAGCAACAAGGGGTGCGGGTCGCTAAATCCAATGGTGCCTTCTTGATGGTAGTCGCCTTTATCTCGGCTGACGGCAGTTTAAGCCGCGATGATATTGCCGACTATGTGGTAGCGAACGTGCGGGATCCGCTCAGCCGTACCCCGGGCGTCGGTAATGTCACGGTGTTTGGTAGTCAGTATGCGATGCGGATTTGGCTCGATGCTGCCAAATTAAACCAGTTTAATCTGACGCCGGCCGATGTTACGGCGGCGGTTAGGGTGCAGAATAATCAGGTCACCGCCGGTCAGTTAGGCGGCGCACCGGCATTGCCCGGTCAGCAGTTTAATGCGCCGATACTGGCGCAAACCCGCTTAACCTCAGCCGAAGAATTTGCCGATATTCTGCTGCGGGTTAATGCCGACGGTTCCACCGTAAAATTGGCTGATGTAGCCCGGGTTGAGCTAGGCGGGGAAAACTACTCCATTATGGGCCGTTTTAACGGTCAGGAAGCGACCGGTATTGCGATTGAGTTAGCGACTGGTGCTAATGCTCTGGATACGGCAGCGGCAGTACGGCAGCGGTTGGAAGAGTTAAAACCTTACTTTCCGGCAGGTCTGGCGACGGAAATTCCGTATGACACCACGCCCTTTGTCGAAATCTCGATTACCTCAGTGGTACAAACGCTGATTGAAGCGGTGATCCTGGTATTCCTGGTGATGTATCTGTTCTTGCAGAATTTCCGCGCGACCCTGATCCCAACCCTGGCAGTGCCAGTGGTGTTACTGGGTACCTTTGGCGTGATGGCTGCCTTTGGCTTTTCGATTAATACCCTGACGATGTTTGGTATGGTACTGGCCATAGGTTTATTGGTTGACGATGCGATCGTGGTGGTGGAAAACGTTGAGCGGGTAATGACCGAAGAAGGTTTGCCACCGGAGGAAGCAACCCGTAAGTCGATGGGGCAGATCACCGGTGCACTGATTGGTATAGGTCTGGTGTTGTCGGCTGTCTTTGTACCGATGGCATTCTTTGGTGGCGCGACCGGTGCCATCTATAAACAGTTCTCCATCACTATCGTGACAGCGATGGCGCTGTCGGTGCTGGTAGCATTAATTTTTACTCCAGCGCTATGTGCCACCATGTTGAAAGCCGGTCATGCACCATCTAACAAGGGCTTCTTCGGTTGGTTTAACCGTAACTTCGATCGCAGCAATAAAGGCTATCAGCGCGGTGTGGCTGCCATGTTAAAGCGGCCCGGCCGCTCCATGCTAGTGTACGGAGCTATTGTTGCCATTATGGCGGTGATGTTTATACGGCTGCCTACCTCGTTTCTGCCGGAAGAAGACCAGGGTATTTTCTTGTCGATCGTACAATTACCTGCTGGCGCCAGTTTAGAGCGCACTGAAGCGGTCATGGACAAAATCAGTGCCCACTATCAGCAGGATCCGGCAGTCATTTCAGCGTTCACCGTTAGTGGCTTTAGCTTCGCTGGCCGTGGGCAGAATGTCGGTTTGGCTTTTGTGCGGCTGAAAGATTGGTCAGAGCGTGGTCCGGAGGACAGCGTGCAGGCGGTGATTGGCCGGGCCTATGGTTTCTTTAGTACGATTAAAGAAGCGCAGGTATTTGCCTTTAACCTGCCACCTATTGCCGAACTGGGACGGGCAACCGGCTTTAACCTGTACCTGCAGGACCGTGGTGGCTTTGGCCATGAAGCCCTGCTTAACGCCCGTAATCAGTTATTGGGCATGGCGGCACAGGAACCGACATTAATGCAGGTGCGGCCCAATGGTATGGAAGATGCTGCTCAGCTAAAAATTGAGGTGGATCAGCTAAAAGCTCAGGCACTGGGGGTATCCTTAAGCGAAATTAACCAGACACTGGCCATTGGCTGGGGCTCGGCTTATATCAATGATTTCGTTGATCGCGGCCGGGTAAAAAAGGTTTATGTGCAGGCTGAACCGGAGTTCCGGATGACACCAGAAGATCTGAACAAATGGTATGTGCGCAATAATAGCGGCGAGATGGTGAATTTCAGCTCCTTTGCCAGCAGTCGCTGGGAATATGGGCCCTTGCGCTTAGAGCGCTATAACGGCGTAGGTGCGATGGAAATTCAGGGTGAGCCGGCGCCGGGCGTGAGCTCGGGTGATGCGATGGCGACGATGGAGCGTTTGGTCAGTCAGTTACCTGCCGGTATCGATTTTGAGTGGACGGCAACCTCATATCAGGAAAAGCTGTCCGGCTCGCAGGCGCCGGCGCTGTATGCACTGTCTATTTTGGTGGTCTTCCTCTGTCTGGCCGCACTGTATGAGAGCTGGTCGGTACCTTTTGCCGTGATCTTAGTGGTACCGCTGGGGATTTTCGGCGCCCTCTGTGCCGCCTATATGCGTGGCCTGGGTAATGATGTCTATTTCCAGGTGGGGTTGCTGACCACCATGGGGCTGGCATCGAAAAACGCCATTCTGATTGTCGAGTTTGCCCGCGAGTTGCAGCAGCAGGGGCGTGAGTTAACTGCCGCCATTATCGAAGCGGTTCGCTTACGGTTGCGGCCGATTATTATGACATCAATGGCATTCTCATTAGGGGTGTTGCCACTGGTGATCAGTAGCGGTGCCGGTTCGGCCAGCCGTAATGCGATTGGTACCGGGGTATTAGGCGGGATGATCTCGGCAACAGTACTGGCGGTGTTTTTAGTGCCAATTTTCTACTATGTGGTGATGCGGTTCTTTGCTGCGAAACCAAAAGTGGCGTAAGCCACTTTTGGTAAAGGTTGTACCTTTTGCCAGTCTGTTAACTTCGGTTTCAGACTGGCTTTTTTATGCCGTTTAACATCAAATCGATATAGGCTGCGGCTTGCTGCAAATCGCAAAAATCAGGTTTCAGTAAGTATTTACGGATCAAACCACCCAGATACGCATGAATAGCGCAGGCTGCCTGATCCGGCTCTACGCCAGCTTGCAGCGTACCGGCAGCGCGGGCACGTTGCAGGGCCCGACTGATAATGTCATTGGCCGTTTTATCCAGCTCTTCCTGCCGTGAAACCGCCGGGTTAAGTTCGTCAATATATTCACAGCGCAGAAAGACAATCGACAGCACCCGGAAGTGCCGTTCACTGCTGGTGATCAGGATTAAGGATTGAATTAGAAAATCCCGCAATTGCGCCAAAGGGTCGGCTTGCTGCTCGCTATCCAGCTGGCCGAGCATTTGCTGAAATGGCAGGCGGATCCGATCTAACATGGCGCTAAACAGCGCCGATTTGTTATCAAAATGCCAGTAAATGGCGCCCCGGGTGACCCCCGCGGCAACGGCAATTTTTTCCAGCGTGGTGCGTGATACACCGTACTGAAAAAACATCTGCTCAGCTGCATCCAGGATCTGTTCTCGGGTCGCCTCGGCTTCTGCTTTCGTTTTTCGTGCCATCCGGGTTACCGGTTATTCAAGGTCTGGGCAGTGTAGCACGCTCTTGCAACTGACACTACGATCTGAAATATCATGCTAAGCCAGAGTTAAATCATCAAAAATCCGGTCAAGACAAAGGCTAGCAAGGCCAGAACGCCACAAAACAGCGCATAGGGCAGCTGAGTTTTCACATGCTCCAGCAGATCACAGCCCGCTGCGACCGAGCTTACCGCAGTACTATCAGAAATTGGCGAGCAGTGATCGCCAAAAATACCACCGCTAAGGATGGCTGCCAGCACCAGTTGTGGCGGTAAGTCGAGTAGCGTCACCATCGGCATACCAATGGGTACCAGAATCGCAAAAGTACCCCAACTGGTACCGGTGGTAACAGAGATCAGCGAACCCGCCAAAAACAGCAGTGCCGGGATTAAAAAATGCGGCACGTTTTGATCGACGATGCCGGCAATCACGGCACCGGTGCCCAGCACTTTTAAGCTGGTGCCCAGTGCCATCGACAGCAGCACTATAGTCACCACCGGTAATAATTCCGAGATACCTTTAAAGCCAATATTGACCAGTTGCTGGTGCTGAAAACGCCGGCTAAACAGCATCATACTGTAGGCAACCAGACAAGCGAGTACAGTGGCATACAGCACGGATTTTGAACCTGATCCCTGCACCAGATTGCCGTTACCGGTCATCAACATAAAGGCAACCATCGAAAACACCAGTGTCAGTAGCGGTACCAGCATATAAGACGGATGGCTGGCCGGGGTATCAATTTCAGTATGATCAGCCAACCGGTTTTGCTGTTGTTCGGCACGGCGTAAGGGGCCATAGACCTTACCGCTAATAATGGTGTACAGCACCACGGCCAGCGTGAAGAGGGCATAGAAGTTCAGTGGAATGGTGCCGAGCAGCACCGACACTGCAGGTACGGATAATTCGTAGGTGCTAAGCAGTCCCAGCACATAAGCGCCCCAGCCATTAAGCAGAATAATAATGCAGATCGGCGAACTGGTACTATCGATGATATAGGCCAGCCGCGCCCGGCTCATGCCGAATTTATCGAACAGACCGCGGGTACTGATGCCTTTAGTCAGCGAGCTTAAATTCGATTCAATAAAGGTAAAAAAGCTGATGCCAAAGGTTAGCAAGCCAGCCTGACGCCCGGTGCGGGCGACGCCTTTGCGGACCAGTAAATCGACCATGGCCGTCACGCCACCGGAGTAACGCAGATAGGCCAGTAAGCCCCCCACCAACAATGAGAACATCAGAATGCGGGCATTGCCGGCGTCGGCGGTGACCTCAATAATTCGCTCCAACGTCTGGATACTGCCGTTTAACAATAAACTAGCGCCCAGTCCCTGACCTTGCTGGATAAAGATCAATAATTCAGCGGTACAAAGCGATAACAATAACGCCAGGATCACTTCCTTGCGCCACAGTACGACAGCAATAGCGACTATTGCCGGTAACAGGGTGAGCCAGTCTGTCACGGGATTCTCCATTAGGTTCGGTCTGCCTTATTTGTCAGGGTGCTGAGCCGATAACAGGCTTGCCGCCGTAGCAATAGCAGTTTCTTCTGTTAAGATTTTATACAGGGGAAACGACAGCGCTGCAAGGCTTGTCGGAGTGACATTTTCTAGTGTCTTTACAACCTTTTGTATTTGTGTCTGAATAAGTATTGCAGCAGCAAGGGGTTTTTTATGAATAAATTTATACTAATCTTACTTTGGCTGGGGAGTATGATGTTGGCACAGGCAACGACCATAGAAAATTATCAACCCTACTTGCAGCCCGGCCTGGATAAAGCACGGCTGCAACTTGCCGATATTGAACCCTTAATTAAACAGTATGCGGCGGATCCGGCACTCAAGGTAACCGAGTTAGGGCGCTCGGTGGAAAATCGCCCTATCTATCTGCTGCAACTGGGACAAGGCGAGAAGCGCGTGATGGCCTGGTCACAAATGCACGGTGATGAACATACCGCGACAGCGGCCCTATTCGACTTTCTTAACTACACATTAGCGCCTGAGCAGCAAGCCTGGCGCGAGCAGTGGTTCTCTGAGATTACGCTTTATATCGTGCCGATGTTAAACCCGGATGGTGCTGCCCGTAATAGCCGGGTTAATGCCCAGGGCATAGATATCAATCGTGATGCGCTGGCGCTGCAAAGCCCGGAGGGCCGTCTGCTGATGCAACTGGCACGTCGAATTCAGCCGCACTATGGCTTTAATTTACATGATCAAAACCGTTTTCATGCTGCCGGTGATGCCCCCAATCCTGCGACCATATCCTTACTGGCACCGGCTTATAACGCGGCGCGGGAAATTAACGACAGCCGTCGTCGTGCAATGCAGCTAATCGCGCACGTTAAACCCTGGCTCGATCGGCAGATCCCTGACCATCTTGGCCGTTATAACGACAGCTGGTCGCCACGCTCCTTCGGCGATACCTTCGCCGGTATGGGTATCAGCACTGTTCTGGTAGAAGCGGGTGGCCATCGCAATGATGACAATCGTCAGGTCGCCAGACGCCTGAACTTTCAACTCTATGTTGCCTGGATCAACGCCATTGTCAGCGGCAGTTATCGTGACGCCGCGCTGAGTGATTACGAGGCGATTCCGTTTAATAACAGTGGCGGCTTAAAAGATCTGATTTTAAGCAAGTTACAAGTCAGGGTGGCGGATACTGAGGCGACATTGGATATCGGCGTAAACTTTCATACCGAAGGCGACCGCTATGCGCGGATCCACGAGTTGGGCGATCTGACCGGGTATGGCGCTTATCATCAGTTTGATGTCAGTGGTCTACGCTATCAACAGGGGCGGGCTTATCCGTTAACTGAAGCGCTACTACTGGATGACCAGCGCTACCAGCAGTTGTTACGGCTCGGTTATACCCACTTTAGTGGTGACGCCAAGTTGTTGCAGCGCCAGACTAATCTGCCGGTACTGGTTAATCCGCTGCGCCCGACGCAAAGTTCGCCGCAACTGCGCCAGGGGGCCACCTTTTTACTGGTGAATGCTCAGGGCGAGGTGATTCAGGTACTGTTAAACGGCCAGCTGCTAGACTTAGCCAGGTTAGAGGTACTTAATCCTCTGGGAACCTGAGACATAAGGAACTGAGCATGTTAAAACGCGCGCTTTATCTACCATTATTTGTCGCTACGACTGCGATGTTGTTAAGTGGCTGTTCGCCTGAGCCAGCAGGCAACGCCGGACCAGCTTCAACCAGCACGGCAGCGGCAATGAGCAGTAATAGCCGCAATGCCCTGGATTGGGCCGGCACCTATCAGGGAGTATTGCCTTGCGCCAGTTGTGAGGGTATTAAAACCACTATTACGCTGACGGCAGACGGCCAGTATCAACTGCAAAGTATTTATCTGGGTGAAGAGCCGGCTAATCAATTTGACGAAAGCGGCAGCTTTAGCTGGGATGACAGTGGTGGGAAAATCCGGCTCAACTCAGAAAGCAATGAAGCGCGTTGGTTTCGGGTTGAAGAAAATGCGTTACGGCAGCTGGATTTAGAGGCGGAACTGATTAGCGGTGAGCTGGCAGAGCATTACCGGCTGGCAAAAGTCAGTACAGACGTTGCGGCCAGTACAGCGCCGGATCCGGTAGTGGCAGCTTTGATTGATCGTGACTGGCAATTAATCGAATTAGCGGGGCAGGCCGTTGCTGCAGACAGTGGCGCCTTTATTCATTTTAGCGCCGATGGCAAAGTCTGGGGTAGTGCCGGCTGCAACCGCTTTAGCGGTAGCTGGCAACCGGCGGCTTACCGGCTGGCTTTAGGTCAGCTGGCCAGCACCATGATGGCGTGTAACGAAGAGAAAATGCAGCTGGAACAAGCGATGCTGGCTCAGCTCGCGCTGGCAGACAACTACAGTCTCGGCGATGGCCAACTCAGCCTGAATAAAGCACGAATGGCACCATTGGCACGCTTTAAACTTAAAGCTGACCCGGAATAAACCGGCGCTGCTTATTCCGGATAAAGCAAGTATGGCTGGCGCTGTTGCTTAAACCGCTGCAGCGCCCCTTGCCAGCTATCGCGGATTTGTTGCTCGCTGTCACCGCGCTCGATTTGTAACCTAAGCTTATCGGTGCCAGCCAGCTTATCCATAAAATCGGGTGCCGTGAATAACACCTTGGCATGGCTGGCAAACAGTTGCTGCCAGCGCATCAGATACGCCAACGTCAGGCCATCGGTCGCCACCTGGCGTAAGTCTTCACCATAGAGTTGCTTATCTTTTAGCGGTGGATTTAATGCTGCCCCCGGGGTACTTACCGGCATAAAGCTAAATTCATCCGTTGCAAACTGATCATAACCCAGCACCTGAAACGGGAAGGGCGTACCGCGCCCCACCGACATCGGCGTGGCTTCAAAAAAGCCCAGTGACGGATACAACTTTATGGCCTGGCTGTTAGGTAAATTCGGGCTGGGCGGAACGGGCAGCTCATAGGGCAGCTCGCGCTGGTAATTGGCATTGGGGATCACGGTCAGTTGCAGCTTATCGGCATTGGCAATCCAGGCTTCGCCTTTAATCATTTGTGCCAGCTCGCCCACTGTCATGCCATGCAGCAGCGGAATGGGGTGCATACCAACAAAAGACTGAAATTTTAACTCCAGTACCGGGCCATCCAGATAAGCACCATTTGGATTAGGCCGATCCAATACCAGCATCGCAACACCTGCGGCAGCGGCGGCCTCCATCATATAGTGCATCGAGCTGATATAGGTGTAATAGCGCACTCCGACATCCTGAATATCGAAGATCACCACATCCAATTGTTGCAGCAAACTCAGATCGGGCTTTTTACTGGCGCCATACATCGACCAGATCGGCAGACCGGTACGGGCATCCCGGCTATCTTCGACTTTAGCGCCGGCATCGGCATCGCCACGAAAGCCATGTTCCGGTGCAAAGATGCCAACCACCTGCACTTGTTGCTGCAACAGGAAATCGACCAGATGTTGCTCACCGACGCGCGAGGTCTGATTAACCAGTAAACCCACTTTCTTACCGGCTAGCAGCGGTAAATAACGTTCAGGTTGCTCCGCTCCGGTGAGGATCGGATCTCTGGCCGCCAGTAACGGCGCCATGATAAGCAGTAGTAGCGTCAGTAGCCATTTCATAACATTGCCTCCAATGCCAGACGGACAAAACCTCCCTGCGCCGCCAGTTGCGCCTGACATGTCGCTACCGGCTGTCCGCTTAACAGATGCAGAATGGCCAGTTTAGCGCTTTGCTGGCACTGCGCCAGCGCCTGTTCGGCCGTCTGTTGATCGCAGTCTGTGGCCTGCATCACAATCCGGATGGCGCGGGCCACCAATTTCTGGTTACTGGCATGCAAGTCGACCATCAAATTCTGATAGACCTTACCACTGCGTACCATGGCGCCGGTGCTCAGCATATTCAGAATCATTTTTTGCGCTGAGCCGGCTTTCATCCGGGTTGAGCCGGTGACCACTTCCGGTCCCACTTCGGCACAAATCGCAATATCGGCCTGCTCCAGAATCGGCGCGCTGGCATTACAGCTAATGGCCACAGTGACGGCACCTTGTTGCCGCGCGTACGCCAGACCACCTAACACATAAGGCGTGCGACCACTGGCGGCGATACCGACCAGAATATCTCTGGCACTAAAGCCGATGGCCTGTAAGTCCTGCTCCGCTAACTGTGGATTATCTTCAGCGCCTTCTACCGCTTTATAGATTGCATTGGCACCACCGGCAATCAGGCCCATGACCTGGGTATCCGGTACGCTGTAAGTCGGTGGACATTCCACCGCATCCAGGATCCCGAGCCGGCCACTGGTGCCGGCTCCCAGATAAATTAAACGCCCGCCGTTGGCGAAGGCTTTAACAATTTCATCAATCGCCAGCGCAATTTGGGGCAGAGCAGGCGTAATACTATTGGCAACTTGCTGATCAGCCTGATTAATTAATTGCACCAGCTCCAGGCTGTTTAGCCGGTCAAGCTGTAAACTGGCGGCGTTACGCGCTTCGGTACTCAGGCTGGCCAATTGTTGTAGTAATGCGGTAGTACTCATAGGGTCCTCAAATTTTTGTGCCGTTGGCCAGCGCTTGCGCTAACACCAGGCCGCCCGACAGCGCATCGCCCGCCGCCGGTTGAATACGTTGTTGTAGTTCAGCTGTCAGATAAGGGCGGCAGGCCTCAGCTAAGCCACCCAACAGTACCAGCGGTAACGGCTGCCCGGCGAGGCAACAAGCCGCCAGCTCGTTGATGGCGGTAGCCTGACGTTGTAACAGCTGTAAGGCGGTTGGATCAGCTGCATGTTGATAAACTAACGGCGCCAGCGCCGCAAAGTCGCTGGCCGTGGCCTGCTTCAGCCAGGGTAGAAGCGCAGCAGCATCGCGGCCACATTGTGTGGCAACGGCGACCAAGAGCGGGGTTAGCGGCTTTTGCCAATCCAGATACCATAGTAACTGCCGCACTAACTCGCGTCCCAGCCAGGCGCCACCGCCTTCATCACCAATATTAAAACCCCAGCCGCCGACTTGTTGCTCAGTTCCATCTGCCTGCAGCCGCATACCGACTGAGCCGGTACCAATAGCGACTACGGCAACGGGCTGGCCGTGATTGGCCCCATATAAAGAGGTACGCGCATCTGTTGTCAGCTGCCAGCGGGCAAAGGGTAATGCTAACTGTTGACTAAAAGCTTGGTGCAAAACCGGATTACCGGCGCCGGCCAGACCGATCACCGCGGTCAGTTGATGCGGAGCAATGACGGCTTGCTGGCAGAGGTCCTGAATCAAGGCGCGCACATTTAGCAGGGCCTGCTGCAAGTCGTTAGTTAACTGCGCCGGGCCGTTCACGGCTTGCCAGCGTTGACCTGTCGGCTGGTGATACAGCACCGCCGCCGTTTTGGTTCCGCCACCATCGATGGCCAGAAGGTATGACATAACGCTTCCTCTTACCCGCCATGGGCGGGGGTGCCTGGCACCGGCCTGGCCGGGGCACCACTAACACAGACTAAAAAGGCAATCAGACTACCCAGACAAAGCTGCCAGGTAAAGCCAAGATCCAGCGCCGCCAGCGTTGGGCTGATTTTTTGTAGTACATAAGGTTGCAGCAGCAAGGTGATGACAAAACCCGTGAGCAATGCCGCTGTCACGCTACGGCTGTTGCCGCGCCGGGTAAAGAGCGCGGTAAAGAACACACCCAGCAAGCCGCTATAGGAGAACACCATCACACTTAGAGCAAAGGCCAGCAGTGGCATATCGGAATACTGTTGCCAGTAGTAGCAGAGAATCGCCATCAGCGCTAATGCTATAGCGGTGCCTAACATCGCCAGTTGGCCGGCCCGCACAAAATGCCGCTCGCTGGTTGCCGGCTGCCGTTTGCGCCGCCAGGGGGCATAGAGATCCGCCACCAGCACCGACGCCATAGAATTCAGACCTGAGGTAATGGTTGATAACGCTGCCGCGATCACACCCACCACCACCAAGCCACGCAGGCCAGAGGGCAGTTCGTTTAATACATAGTACATAAAGACCGTGACCTTCTCGCCCTGAAAGCTATCGGCTAACAGCGCACTGCCCTGATACAAATCGCCGCGTTGGTAAAAGATGTAGAGCAAAAAGCCAATTACAATAAACACCAGCATTACCGGAATCACCAGTAATGCCGAAGATAGCAGTGCTTTGGCGCCTTCCCGTGGTGTTTTGCAGGTCAGCACCCGCTGCGTCATATCCTGATCCATACCAAAGGCGGCGATATTCAGCAGTACAAAGCCGGTTAGTGCCGACCAGATATTAAAGACGCCGTTACTGCTAAAATCGACCGAAAAGTCCAACAGCAATAATTTCGACCCGTCTTGATCAATCGGATGGCGTAATGCTTCCAGCAATACTGGCCACGGCAGGTTTAAACTACTGTACAGATACACCAGCACCACCAGTGCGGCAGTAACATAGACCGCACACTGCAGCGCATCGGTATAGATCACCGAGCGGATGCCGCCGGCCATGGTACTTAACAAACCAATCACGGCTAACAGTAGCACCGACAGAATGATGCCATCGGCGTTGATATGATTAAACAGCAACATTGAAACAGCGAGGGCTGCCATAAAGAGCCGGGCGCCACTGGCAAAAACCCGGCCAAACAGATACATCTGACCAGCATGGTTTTTGGCACTGGCGCTAAAGCGCTGCTCCAGCAGTTCGTAGACGGTGGTGACTTTCAGGGCGTAATAGCGCGGGATTAAAAACCGGATCACAAAAAACGCGGCCAGTATCGCGCCAAGATTAGAGGCCAGATAACTCAGATTGCCACGAAACCCCATATCGGGCCCGCCAAGAAAGGTGGCCGCAGACTGAGAGGTCGCCAGCACTGAGATCGCGACTAAGGCTGCCGGCATAGTATTAGCGCCAAGAAAGTAGTCGCTGCTGTTACTGGCGCGCTTTTGATTAACCCACCAGGCAAGCAGGGCCAGGATAAAAAAATAGCTGCAAAAGACCAGCCAATCTACTAAGGTGAGCTGCATAAGCCGGTTCCGAATCAGGTAAACTGCGCGGCATCAGATGCCGGCTGTTATTTTAAGCAGCAGTAAAGCATAACTCGAATTGGTTGAACAGACTAAACTATTCTTGTTTGCGAAATTTCTATGAATAATTTATGTTTGCCATGGCCACAAAATCAGCAAAAGGACCAGGGTGTGTCACAACGCAAGAGATCTGCCATCTGCGGATGGCTCGGGAGTGTAATCGTCATGTGTAGTATGGCAGCCTCTGGCTTGGTTACTGCCGCCGCCAGTAAAACAACGCCCTCATTACAGCAGGTGCTGGGACAGAAGTTAATGCTGGATCTGCGCTACTACTGTGAGCAGCCGGTAGCGCCAGGTGCCTGCCGCACCCCCTTAACGCAATTGCCACCGGCGCTGGCAGAGCTAATTAGCAAACATCATATTGGTGGGGTGATCCTGTTTGCAGAAAACCTGCAGCATCCAGAGCAGATCGTGACGCTGAATCAGCAGTTACAACAGGCTGCTGCTGCCCAGGGTACGGGCTTGCCACTATTTATTGGTATCGATCAGGAGGGTGGTCGGGTTGCCCGGCTACCGCGCCAGCAATCAACCTCCTTTAGCGGCAATATGGCGATTGGTGCCACCTTTGCTGAGCATGGTAACCGTTTCGCCACCGAAGTTGGCGAAATTATGGCAAAAGAGCTGCTGAGCCTGGGAATCAATGTTAATTTTGCCCCGACGGTCGACGTGAACGTGAATCCGCAAAATCCGGTGATTAATGTGCGATCCTTCGGTGAGGATCCGCAGCAGGTCGCCCTGCTGGGTAAGGCGATGACTGAGGCGATGCAGCAGCAGGGTATGCTGGTGTCGCTAAAACATTTCCCTGGCCATGGCGACACCCATGTAGATAGTCACCTTGGCATGCCGCGGGTTGATCACAGTAAAGAGCAGATCGCCCGTGTCGATTTATTGCCGTTTGCGCAAATTATTGAGCAGGCCGCGCCGGCGATGATTATGACGGCGCATATTCAGTTTCCGGCATTAGACAGTAGCACCTTTAGCAGCAAAACCGGTGAACAGATGATCAAGCCTGCGACCTTATCGCGCAGTATTCTGACCGGTGTACTGCGCGAGCAGCTGAAGTTCCGTGGCCTGATTGTTACTGATGCACTGGACATGGCGGGGATCAGCCATTTCTTTACTGTGCCGCAGGCGGTGATTGAAACCTTTGCCGCTGGCGCTGACATTGCGCTGATGCCGGTTAAGCTGCAAAGCCCGGCTGAGCTGGCAAATTTGGCGGCGTTGCTGAACGAGCTGGAAGCTGCAGTACAAAGCGGTAAATTACAACAGCAGGAACTGCTGGCATCCTACCAACGTATCGTTGCCGCCAAGCAGCGTTTAAAGGAACTGCCCAAAGCTGATACAACTCTGGCGCAAAGTGTGCTGGCGAATCCATTGCATCGCGCCAGTGAATTGGCGTTGGCACGCGCTGCGGTCACGGTAGTAAAAGGTGAGGCCAGCTTGCCGCTGACCTTAAACAATAAAACCACTGTGCTGCTGATGCCTGACCTGAGCAAAGGCACCTTGCTAAAAACCTACCTGCAGCAGCTGGCACCGGAGGCCGGCAAGATTGAACTGATTAGCCTGCAACGGCTGGACCTGGATCTTGCCAAGCGGCAAATTGCTGCGGCTGATCAGGTAATCGCTGGCTTTATCTCGCCAATGCAGTCGTTAGCGGAAATCGGTGGCATGGATGACTTATCCGGCATTCGCAATCTCGGTGAAGCCTATCAACAACAGCAGCAGTATTTTTTACAACTACTGCAATACGGTGCCGCGCTGAAAAAGCCGCAAACCTTCGTCAGCCTGCGCTCGCCTTATGAAATTAGCCTGTATGCCCCTTATGCCGAACGCACCCTGGCAACCTATGCCTATCACGGCTGGCAGGATGAAAAAGGTAACTGGGTTAGCCCGGTGTATCAGGCATTAGCCGAGGTGTTATTGGGGCATAGCAAAGCAACCGGCCGCTTGCCGGTGACGCTAGTGGCGCAACCGGAAAACTAAGATGCTATTGCGACACTGTCAGCAGATCTTAGCCAAACAACCGGCCAACCGCATGCTGGCGCTGGATGCGCTGCGCGGGCTGGCGATCCTGGCGATGATACTGGTGAATAATCCGGGCAGCTGGCAGTATGTCTACCCGCCGTTGTTACATGCCGAGTGGCATGGCTGGACGCCCACCGATCTGATTTTCCCGGCCTTTCTGGTAATGGTGGGGATGGCGATCCCCTATAGCCTGGCTGGCCGGCAAATGCTACCCAAAGCGGAGCTGCTCCGCCAGGGCGCCATCCGGGCACTAAAGCTGTATTTACTGGGGCTGTTTCTGGTGCTGTTTTACTATAATTTCCGCGATCCCAATTACAGCTATCTGCAACAAAAACTGCTGACAGTGCGCTGGTCCGGCGTATTACAACGCATTGGTATTGTCTATTTTTGTACTTTACTGATCGTGCTATACAGCGGGACCCGCGGCCGTGTGCTGTGGTTAAGCGGGTTATGCCTGTTATATTTTTTGCTGATGCAGTTCGTGCCCTACCGCGACAACTACGGCCATACCTTTGTTGGCTTGTGGGAGCATGGCAATAATCTGGCGGCCTGGCTCGATCACCATGTGCTGGGTCCAAACCATGTGTTCTTTCGTAGCGCCACCCCCTTTGCCTTTGACCCTGAAGGGATTTTAAGCACCCTGCCGGCCATTGCCAGCTGTTTGAGCGGGGTATTAATGGCGCAGCTGCTACAGAGTAAGGCGGAGCTGGCATTTAAGCTGCGGGTATTATTTTTAGCGGGTTTAGCGGCAATCTGGGTTGCTGAGCTGGCACATCCGGCCTTGCCAATTAATAAGATGCTGTGGACGCCAACCTTTGTGCTGCTAAGTAGTGGCTTCACTGCGCTAATCCTTGGGTTGTTTTTGTGGCTCACAGAAATGAAACGTTACCGGCTCTGGACGGCGCCGCTGTTGGTATTTGGCGTAAATGCCATTTTATTCTTTATGTTGGCCGGGGTGGCGGCGCGGGTGTTATCGATGGTGCCGGTTGCCGGCACCACGCTGGGTAACTGGCTTTACCGCAGTGCTTTTCAGCCACTGTTTGGTGACTACAACGGCTCGTTAGCCTACGCCATCTGCTTTTTGCTGTTGTCTTATATCGGTATGCTTTATTGCTATCGTCGCGGCTGGATTTTTAAGGTGTAGCAGCTAGCTGAATAAGGCCAGCCGGCTTAAGAACTGCTGGCCATGTTGCGACATCAGCCATAACAATAACAGGCAGTTTCCCAGTACCACTAACCAGAATTCCCGTTGAAACAAAGGTTTGCTGCGCTTATGCGCCAGTTTTTGCTGCGCCACCAGCGCGCCGGGCCAGCCGCCAATCAGGCTAAACATTTGCAGGCTTTCTTCCGGCAGGCGTTGGGTTTGCCGGGCAACAGCAGCATTTTTATCGGCCTGATACAACCAATAGGTAAAGAGGCTGGCTTCCAGATACAAGATAGGTAACAGGTAGGGCAGGGTTCCGAACAGCAGCGCAATAATCACCAGCATCAAAAAGGCGGCGCGAAAATACAGCGCCATATCCTGGGTATAATCCAAATCAACGCTGCTAAGCCGTGGTAAAGGAGGCTGCCGGGCCGCCGGGTTGGCGCTTAGGATGCTCAGCTCAGTGGCAATAGGCCGGCCCTGTTTATCGGTGCCAAGACTAAACTGCAGCTCATCGCCTTCGGCCGGGCGGCTTTTACTGTCGGTAAAATCCCGGATGTGAAAAAACAGCTTCTGCTCAGTTTGCTGACACAGCAAAAAGCCAAAGCCCTTTTTATCTTGCCAGAATACTACCTTACCCGTCAGCTGCATCTGCCATACTCCCGGTGCACCCAAGGTTTAAGTGTAGCAGAGCGCGGGCCCATCCTTAGCCTCTTTGCTGCAAGCGCATCGATAAATCGATGGCCTGGACATGTTTGGTCAGAGCGCCACTGGAGATAAAATCGACGCCGGTTGCTGCCAGTTCGCCTAGCCGCTCACTGGTAATATTGCCTGATACTTCCAGCTTGGCCCGACCCTGATTTAGCAGTACTGCCTGGCGGATTTCCGGCGTCGAGAAATTATCCAGCATAATAATATCGGCGCCGGCAGTCAGTGCCTGTTTCAGCTCGTCCAGGTTTTCCACTTCCACTTCGACCGGCTTGCCGGGGAAGTTTTGCCGCGCCTGTTGCACTGCCTGACTGATTGAGCCGGCCGCTGCGATATGATTTTCTTTAATTAAAAAAGCGTCAAACAGCCCAAAACGATGATTCAGGCCACCGCCACAGCTGACAGCATATTTCTGGGCAAAGCGTAAGCCGGGCAGGGTTTTACGGGTATCCAGCAGCCGGGTGTTGCTGCCTTCCAGGTAGCGCACATAATGGGCGGTGGTGGTAGCTGTGCCGCTTAATAGTTGCAGAAAATTCAGTGCGGTACGCTCGCCGGTAAGCAGTGCTCTTGCCGGTCCTTGCAAGGTACAGATCAGACTATTCGCGCTTAAGCGATCGCCATCAGTGGCGTGCCACTGAATACTGACCTGATTACCCAGCTGCAGAAAGACTTCATTAACAAAGCCGCTGCCGCACAGCACACAGTCTTCGCGAGTGATTATGGTTGCAACGGCTTGCTGGGTCGCAGGGATCAGCGAGGCGGTAATATCGCCAAGCTCGGCGTTTTGCTGGCCAAGATCTTCAGCCAGGGCGGCAGTAACAGCGCGGCGCAGTTCGTCGGCTAACAAAGGGTGCTGAAAATGGCTTACAGAGCTACTCATGGTGATGGTCACTATCCGGTTTAAAAAGGGTATACAACGCCAAAGCTGAATGCGCCTTGAACAAGGTGACTTGAGCAAGGCGACACGGCTACAAAGGTTGGATCAGGGTTAGTTGATTACCTTGCTGGCGAAATTCTAACTGTTTTAGGGCACTCATACCTAACAAAATCTCAGTGCCGCCTAAATTGGGCACTATGCTGGCCGGGACCTGATACAACACTATATCGCCAAGCTGTAACTCGGCAATTTCATTGCGCCAGGCGTTACTGATGCCATTGGCAGTGGCGACCCGAATTGGCTGGCCCTTTTGCATGCCGAGTAAGGCCGCACTGCGCTCTGAGACTGCGACTGTGGTTGCGCCGGTATCCAGTAAAAACTCGGCGCGCTGACCATTAATCAGCGCTACGCCGAGATAATGGCCGGCACGATTACGGGTTAGCTGGGTAATAATTTCGCCATTACCGCGGCTACTTTGCAGTTGCTGATTCGGGTTTTGTTGCTTGCCCAGATAATCCTGGAAGAACCAGAACAGCACAACCAGCAGCACTGTCCAGGCCAGGATATGAAAGATCCGACCAAAGGAAGAACTGACTTCAGGTGCTTGCATAAAAGATCCCCAGCATCGACAATAGGCTTACAGTGTACTAAGACCAGAGCGCTACGGCAAAATTCCCGATGATTGCAGCCAAGCCACCGCTGATCCTTCGCCCCAGCGCGCATTTTGATGAGCGCCCTGACCCCACCGATATCAGTTTACTGGTGATCCACAATATCAGTTTACCCGCTGGTGAATTTGCTGCCCGCCCGGAGCAGAGTTATGTCGATGCGCTCTTTTGCGGCCAGCTGGATTGCAGCGCGCATCCGAGTTTTAGTGACTTAGCCAACCTCAGAGTCGCGGCGCATTGTGTGATCTGGCGCGATGGTCAAATCTTCCAGTATGTGCCGTTTGAAAAACGCGCCTGGCATGCCGGTGTCAGCCAGTTTGCTGGTCGCGAACGCTGTAATGACTTTTCGATCGGTATTGAGTTAGAGGGCACCGACAATATACCCTATACTGAACAACAATATAGCAGCTTGCTTCAGCTAAGCCGTTATTTGTTGGCGCAGTACCCTGCCATCACCGCGGAGCGGATTGTTGGCCATTGCGATATCGCGCCCGGTCGCAAAACGGACCCCGGCCCGGCTTTTGATTGGGCCCGCTATAAAACGGCGCTAAAGGAGAACAAGGCATGACCCTGATAAGTATGTTACTGGCATTAATTATTGAGCGGCTGGCAGTGCGTAGCGACGCCTGGCAAGCCCGCCCTTATTGCCAGGCGTATCTGAAACTGACCGCAGGTTCCGGCCTGACTAAACTGGCTGAGCATCAGCTTGGCCGTTATCTTTGGATCCTGTTACCCGGCTTACTGGTCGCATTACTGCTGCACCTGCTGGATAACCGTTTACTGACACTGGTGGTGAATACGCTAGTGTTACTGGTGGGGATTGGTTGCTGGCATTACCGGCAGCTGTATAAGCAGTATTTAAATGCGCAGGAACGCGGTGATGAAGAAGCCGCTTATCTGGCGATGCAGCAGATCCGCCACGATAGCCGCAGCGATATCGATAGCAGTAACGGTTTAACCCTGGTGTGGTTGAATTTCCGCTATTACGCTGCCGTGGTGTTCTGGTTCCTGGTGTTAGGCGCTTTTGGTGTGATTACCTATGCCTTATTACGGCATCTGAATGAGCAGACCCAAACCGAAGGTGCAGAACCGGTCGCTGCCAGCAGTGATACTTTTGCCGCCACTGATGATGCGCTGGCAGAGACTGAAACCGGTGCCGCCAGCACAGCAGATGCGGTGACGGTTGATGAGCCTGTTGTCTTTGCCGAAACCGCCGCCGATACACCTGACAGCAGCGCAGCAGTTGCGAAAAAAGATGCCTTAAGTTGTATGCTGCACTGGGCCGATTGGTTCCCGGCACGGTTATTTGGTTTGGGTTTTGCGCTGGTGGGGCATTTCTCGCGCGCCTCGAATGCCTTGCTTGGCTATTTCCTGGATTTTACTGCCAGCAACGAACAGGTGGTAAAGGATGTGGCGCGTGCCGCTGAACCTTTACCGGAAGAAGCACTGAATGGTATTGAAGATACCAGCAGCATGGTGCAGTTATCTAAACGTAATATGCTGTTCTTCCTGGCCTTTACCGCGATTTTAACGTTAACCGGTTGGTTGGGTTAGAACAGGCCGCGGGAATTTTCTCATACTAAGGCGCCGTTTGGCGCCTTTTTTATTGCCGCTGACGTAAAGCAGTATCTTGGTTAGCCTCAGTTGGCGCAGCAATATTTTACATAATTGGTCAGACCAATTTATTTCAGTATTGAAACATTTGTCAATTATTGAGTAATTACTCTAACGAAATCGGGCTTGCCAGCCCCGAAAAATTCTGCTTTATTTACAAGCTGTGCAGAAAATGCTAGCCTGCTGCCCAAATGTTGAAAATTGGTAAGACCAATTTACCGGGCGCGAAATTGCAGCTAGCCTGGCGAGCAAATAAAGGATCTCTGCCACCCATTATGGCTGATTTAAAAATTAAGCCTGCCAAATTATCCGATCAGATAGTGGCGCAGCTGGAACATTTACTACTGGAGGGCAGCTTTAAGCCCGGCCAGAAGCTACCTTCAGAGCGCGAGCTGGCTGAGCGCTTTGCGGTATCGCGTCCATCGCTGCGTGAAGCTATCCAAAAGCTGGAAGCCAAGGGCCTGGTCAACCGGCGCCAGGGCGGTGGTACTTACGTCTGCGACAATATGGTCAAACAGCTGACTGATCCGCTGTTTATGTTGCTGGCACAATATCCGGACTCGCAGTTCGACTTTCTGGAATTTCGCCACGCGCTGGAAGGTATTTGCGCCTATTACGCGGCGCTACGTGGCACTGAAGCCGATCATAAAAAGATTAAAGCCTCGTATGAGGATATCTGCCTGCAGCAGCAGTTGCAGGACAGTGATGCCGAAGCCAAAGCCGTGACCCAGTTTTATCTGGCGGTGGCGGAAGCGTCACACAATATCGTGTTGTTACATCTGGTCAGAAGCCTGACGCCGCTGACCGAACAGAATATCCGCTTAAACTTAGCCGCCTTGCAACAGCGTGACGGCTACGCCGACAAATTAAATGAGCATCGGCGCCGGTTAATGCAGGCGGTAATTAGCAGGGAGCCCGAACTGGCCCGTCAGGCCAGTAACGGGCATTTAGCTTATATAGAAGAAGCTTTGCTGGAAGTGAGCAAAGAGCGCTCCCGTATTGAGCGCTCGTTGCGACGGTCGCAGCAGGCATAATTATTTTTGCAGCACGCCTCGGCGTGATTAACCAAAGGAAACCTCGATATGTCTGAAGTCAGTAAGGTTGACATCGACGCTCTGGAAACCAAAGAGTGGCTGGAAGCGTTGGAGTCGGTGGTGCGTACCGAAGGGGTAGAGCGGGCGCAGTTTTTGCTGGAGCAGGTACTGGAGCAGGCCCGGCTGGAAGGCGTCGATATGCCGACCGGTGTCACCACCAACTACATCAATACCATTCCACCGCAACAAGAGCCGGCCTATCCGGGCGATGTGAACCTGGAGCGGCGTATTCGCTCGGTGATCCGCTGGAACGCCATTATGATCGTGCTGCGTGGCTCGAAAAAAGATCTGGAACTGGGTGGCCATATGGCGTCGTTCCAGTCTTCAGCCGCCTTCTATGAAACCTGCTTTAACCACTTCTTCCGCGCGCCGAACGAAAAAGACGGCGGCGACTTGGTGTACTATCAGGGCCATATTTCACCGGGTATCTATGCCCGTGCCTTTGTTGAAGGCCGTTTAACCGCAGAGCAGCTGGATAACTTCCGTCAGGAAGTGGATGGCAAGGGCCTGTCGAGCTACCCGCACCCGAAACTGATGCCGGAATTCTGGCAATTTCCGACCGTATCGATGGGTTTAGGCCCAATTACCGCCATTTATCAGGCGCGTTTCTTAAAGTACTTAAATGGCCGTGGTTTAAAAGACACCAGCGCGCAGCGCGTTTATGCCTTCCTCGGTGACGGTGAGATGGACGAGCCGGAATCACGCGGCGCCATTTCGTTTGCTGCCCGTGAAAAACTGGGCAACCTGTGCTTCCTGGTCAACTGTAACCTGCAGCGCCTGGATGGTCCGGTAATGGGTAACGGTAAGATTATCCAGGAGCTGGAAGGGTTATTCCGCGGCGCCGGCTGGAACGTGATCAAAGTGGTGTGGGGCCGTGGTTGGGACAAGCTGCTGGCCAAGGATACCACCGGTAAGTTGCTGCAGCTGATGAATGAAACAGTAGACGGTGACTACCAAACTTACAAAGCCAAAGATGGCGCCTATGTACGCGAGCATTTCTTTGGCCGTTACCCGGAAACGGCGGCACTGGTTGCCGACATGACTGACGAAGAGATCTTCGCCTTAAAACGCGGCGGTCATGAACCATCGAAGCTGTATGCGGCCTTTAAAGCAGCCCAGGCCTGTACCGATAAGCCAACGGTTATTCTGGCGAAAACCGTTAAAGGTTACGGCATGGGTGACGCCGCCGAAGGTAAAAACATTGCGCACCAGGTCAAGAAGATGGACCTGACGCATGTTAAACAACTGCGTACCCGCCTGGGTTTAGAAGACTATATCAGCGAAGAGCAGGTTGCCGATTTACCTTATATCAAGCTGCCGGAAGGCTCGCCGGAATTGCAATACCTGCACGATCGCCGTAAAGCCTTACATGGCTATACGCCGGTGCGGTTACCGAAGTTCAGCGAAACTCTGACACTGCCAGAGCTGTCGGCCTTTGATTCGCTGCTGGAAGAGCAAAAGCGCGAAATCTCCACTACGCTGGCTTATGTGCGGGCGCTGAATATCCTGCTGAAAGATCAGCATATTGGTCAGCGCATCGTGCCAATTATTGCCGACGAAGCCCGTACCTTTGGTATGGAAGGCTTATTCCGTCAGATTGGTATCTATAACCCGCACGGTCAGAACTATACGCCGGAAGACCGCTCAGTAGTGTCTTACTACAAAGAAGATACCGCGGGTCAGGTACTGCAAGAGGGTATTAACGAACTGGGTGCCATGTCGTCGTGGGTAGCGGCGGCAACGTCTTACAGCACCAATGATCTGCCGATGATCCCGTTCTATATCTACTATTCGATGTTCGGCTTCCAGCGCGTTGGCGATATGGCCTGGCTGGCCGGTGATCAGCAGGCGCGTGGTTTCCTGTTAGGTGCCACTGCCGGTCGTACTACGTTAAACGGTGAAGGCTTACAGCACGAAGATGGTCACAGCCATATTCTGGCCGGCACAGTACCGAACTGTATTTCTTATGATCCGACCTATGCCTACGAGCTGGCGGTTATTCTGCAAGACGGCATCCGTCGCATGTATGGTCCGGAGCAGGAGAATATCTATTACTACATTACCGTAATGAACGAAAGCTACCATCATCCGGCGATGCCAAAAGGCGCCGAAGAGGGTATCCGCAAGGGTATCTATAAGCTGGAGTCGTACAACGGTGGTCGCGGTAAGGTGCAATTACTGGGCTCAGGTACCATCCTGAACGAAGTGCGTAAAGCGGCCGACATTCTGAGTAAAGACTACGATGTCGCTTCAGATGTGTACTCTGTGACTTCCTTTAACGAGCTGGCGCGGGATGGTCAGGATTGCGAGCGTTTCAATATGCTGCATCCGGAAGCGGCCGAGAAGGTGCCATTTGTGGCGCAGGTGCTGAACAAGGCGCCGGCGATTGCCGCCACCGACTATATGAAAAACTACGCCGAACAGATCCGTGCCTTTATCCCGGCCAATAGCTACAAGGTACTGGGTACCGACGGTTACGGTCGCTCGGATAGCCGCGAAAACCTGCGTCGCCATTTTGAAGTTAACGCCGGCTATATCGTGGTAGCAGCGCTAAACGAACTGGCGAAGCAAGGCGAGCTGAAAAAAGCGGTAGTGGCCGAAGCGATCAAGAAATTTGGCATTGACGCCGACAAAACCAACCCGCTGTACGCATAAGAGGATTTGTCATGACGATTGAAATTAAAGTACCAGATATTGGTACCGATGAAGTAGAAGTGACCGAGATCCTGGTAAAGGTGGGTGACGTTGTTGCTGCCGACCAGTCGCTGTTAAGCGTAGAAGGTGACAAGGCTTCAATGGAAGTACCTGCTGCCGTGGCCGGCACGGTACAGGAAATTAAGGTTAAGGTAGGCGATAAAGTTAAAACCGGTAGCCTGATTATGGTGTTTGCCGGTGCCGGTGCCGGCGCCGAAGCCAAAACCGAAGCCAAGGCTGCGCCAGCGCCAGCCGAAACGCCAGCCGCCCCGGCACCCGCAGCAGCGGCCAGCGCCGAGGTAACAAGCGCAGAAGTAAAAGAAGTGCAGGTGCCGGATATCGGTGGCGATGAAGTCGAAGTCACCGAGATTATGGTGAAGGTTGGCGATAGCGTCACAGCCGATCAGTCACTGCTCAGCGTCGAAGGTGACAAGGCCTCGATGGAAGTGCCAGCGCCGTTCGCCGGTGTGGTAAAAGAAATCAAAGTACAGGCCGGCAGTAAGGTGAAAACCGGCAGCCTGATTATGCTGTTTGAAGTTGCCGGCAGCGGCAAAGCGCCGGCCGCTGCGGCTCCAGCCAGTGCTCCGGCTGCGGCTGCGCCGGCTGCTGCCAGCACAGAGCAAAAAGACGTTAAGGTACCGGATATCGGTGGCGATGAAGTCGAAGTGACTGAGATTATGGTCAAGGTTGGCGATACCGTTGCGGCCGATCAGTCACTGCTTAGCGTTGAAGGTGACAAGGCCTCGATGGAAGTGCCAGCGCCGTTCGCCGGTGTGGTAAAAGAAATTAAGGTACAAACCGGTAGCAAGGTGAAAACCGGCAGCCTGATTATGGTGTTCGAAGTGGCTGGTGCTGCCAAAGCGGCCGCGCCTGCCGCTGCCAGTAGAGCTGCTACCACTGCAGCTGCTACCACTGCTACCGCGCCAACGGCTAGCGCCAGCCCAGCGGCTGCGCCAGCAACAACGGCAGCGGCTGACGGCTTTGTGGCTAATAGTGCCTATGCCCATGCTTCGCCAGTGATCCGCCGCTTAGCGCGCGAGTTTGGCATTAACCTGGCCAAGGTAACAGGCACTGGCCGTAAAGGCCGCGTCGTGAAAGAAGACGTGCAGAACTACGTGAAGCAGTTAGTGAAGCAGGTAGAAAGCGGTGCTGCACCGGCTGCTGCGGCAACCTCTGCCGGCGGTAACAATATGGGCTTTGACTTACTGGCCTGGCCAAAAGTCGATTTTGCCAAGTTTGGTGCCGTAGAAGAGAAACCGCTGTCGCGGATCCAGAAAATCTCTGGTGCTAACCTGCATCGCAACTGGGTACGCATTCCGCATGTAACCCAGTTTGACGAAGCCGATATCACTGGCCTGGAAGAATTCCGCAAAGAGCAGAATGCGCTGGCGGATAAGAAAAAGATGGGCGTTAAATACACCCCGCTGGTCTTTATTATGAAAGCGGTGGCCAAGGCGCTGGAAGAGTTCCCAACTTTTAACAGCTCTTTATCAGAAGATGGCGCCAGCCTGATCCTGAAAAAGTATGTGCATTTAGGCATCGCTGTTGATACGCCAAATGGCCTGGTGGTGCCGGTGGTACGGGATGTTAACAAAAAAGGCATTATCGAATTATCCCGCGAGCTGCAGGACATTTCGGTGAAGGCGCGCGAAGGTAAACTGACGGCCAGCGATATGCAGGGCGGCTGTTTTACTATCTCCAGCCTGGGTGGCATTGGCGGTACCGCCTTTACCCCTATCGTTAACGCGCCGGAAGTGGCCATTTTGGGTGTCTCGAAATCCGACATCAAACCAAAATGGAATGGCAAAGAGTTTGAGCCTAAGCTGATGCTGCCATTATCGGTATCCTACGACCATAGGGTAATTGACGGTGCCCTGGCGGCGCGCTTTACTGCCACCTTAGCCAGTTATCTGGCCGATATCCGGCAAATTATTATGTAAAAAAGCCATTACGCCACGAAAAGTGGCGTAATTTTCACTCAGCCATGCAATCTATGGTTACAGAGCGGCGGCTCTGATGTTAAAATTCCGCCAATTTTTTCGCCTGACAGCCCTTGCCCTACACTTGGCTGTTGGAAAAATTTACTGATGATAAAAGGTAAAATGATGAGCAACGAAATTAAAACCCAAGTGGTAGTGCTGGGCGCAGGCCCTGGCGGTTACTCTGCAGCCTTCCGTGCCGCAGACTTAGGCTTAGAAGTCACACTGGTTGAAGCACGCAGCACCTTAGGTGGCGTGTGCTTAAACGTGGGTTGTATCCCATCTAAAGCACTGCTGCACGTTGCAAAAGTGATCGACGATGCCAAAGAAATGGCCTCACACGGCGTGACCTTTGGCGCACCGGAAATTGATTTAGATAAAATCCGTGCCTGGAAAGACAAGGTCATTGGTCAGCTGACCAACGGCCTGGGCGGCATGGCGAAAATGCGCAAAGTTAAGGTAGTTAACGGCTACGGTAAATTTACCGGCGCGAACACCTTACAGGTTGGCGATACTACCATTACCTTCGAACACGCTATTATTGCAGCCGGTTCAGAGCCAGTGGCGCTGCCATTTATTCCAAAAGATGACCGCGTAATCGACTCTACCGGCGCGCTGGAATTAAAAGATATCCCAGGCGAAATGCTGGTATTAGGTGGCGGTATTATCGGCCTGGAAATGGGTACTGTATACCGTGCGCTGGGTTCTAAAGTATCAGTAGTAGAATTTGCTGATCAGTTAGTACCAGCCGCTGATGCCGATATCGTTAAAGCCTACACCAAGTACAACAGCAAAAACTTCAACATTATGCTGTCAACCAAGGTAACAGCAGTAGAAGCCAAGAAAGATGGTTTATACGTGACCTTTGAAGGCAAAAACGCCCCGGCTAACCCGGTACGTTACGACAAGATCTTAGTTGCGGTTGGCCGTAAGCCAAACGGCAACCTGTTAGACGCGGCCAAAGCCGGTGTTAACGTCGATGAGCGTGGCTTTATCAATGTTGATAAGCAACTGCGCACCAACGTGCCACACATCTATGCTATCGGTGACGTTATTGGCCAGCCAATGTTAGCGCACAAAGCGGTACACGAAGGCCACGTAGCGGCTGAAGTGATCTCTGGCTTAAAGCACTTCTTCGATCCACGCTGCATTCCATCAGTCGCCTATACCGATCCGGAAATGGCTTGGGTAGGTGTCACCGAGAAAGAAGCAAAAGAGAAGGGCATCGCAGTAGAAACCGCCACCTTCCCATGGGCAGCCTCTGGCCGCGCTATTGCTTCAGCCCGTACTGAAGGCTTCACTAAGTTAATTTTCGACAAAGAAACCCACCGTATCCTGGGTGGCGCCATTGTCGGTATCAACGCCGGTGAAATGCTGGGTGAAATCTGCTTAGCAGTAGAAATGGGTGCCGACGCCGAAGATATCGCGTTAACCATCCACGCTCACCCAACGCTAAACGAGTCTATCGGCTTAGCAGCAGAGATCTACGAAGGTTCTATCACCGACCTGCCAAATCCAAAAGCGAAGAAGAAGTAATTTTTCTAAGTTTTTGAGAAGACAAAGGCCGCGAATGCGGCCTTTGTTTTGTTAAGAAATATATAATTACATCTATCTTAAGAATATGCTTTCAAGCAACATTACTTACCCATATCTGAAAATCGCAGATTTGCATCTTTTTAGTAATCTCTTTACATCGTGAACCTTATTCGAAGGATTGATTT
Source organism: Alishewanella agri BL06 (assembly GCF_000272005.1). GTDB lineage: Bacteria > Pseudomonadota > Gammaproteobacteria > Enterobacterales > Alteromonadaceae > Alishewanella > Alishewanella agri. The sequence continues at coordinate 203,163 of NZ_AKKU01000025.1, forward strand.
CATCTTCCAACCATTCTTTAGCCTGAACAAGATATCTAAAAGCTGTATCATCTGCATACTTATCAAAATACCTAAGAGCATGATCTGCGAACGTCATTGCATGGAATACCTTTCGTATATCAGAGGAGTAACATTCTTTTAGAGTATTTAAACTATCATCTAGAACGAGCCTTACTTCGTCAGACATGTCTCTATCAATGTTGGCTCGAAATTTAATAATGGCGTACGAATTTTTAATTGCCCAGTTCTTTGATCCTGAGTGAGCGACTGCTTCATCAATAACTTTAAATGCCTCTTGATGATCACCTCTCCTACTTAAGTATAAAGCTTTTTGTTGGAGATTAAATGGCGAGGGGTGTTTCTTATAAATCACATCGTAGATCGCAATGCCATCTTTTATATTTGGGAACGCTTTTTCAAATAATCGTGCGTCGTACGCTTTGCGTTTAAAAATATCGTAGACAGGAATGCTGTATCTGCTCACATTCGTATGGAAACGTCTTAAAACTTGGGCAAGCACGTTTACAGGTGCCAGGTTAGAAATTAAATCTGCCAATATATTTGACCTGACAAGATACGCATCTTGATTGTAAGTTAATAAGCTACCATCGTGTTCCGCTAAATTTCTGCCAAGTCCTTCGACTAAACTATAAATTTCCTTGTAACTTAATTGGTTATCTTGGAAATATGAAATAAGAATGTCCATTGAAGCGACACTTCTTGAACGATGTAGATAACAAATAAGAACGAACAATTCAACTAGCTTGCTATCAATCCTATCTAACTGCTTTATTACACTAGTGAATCGGTCTCTTATATTAGATGACGTGCAGTTTTGTTCAATCAATTCGAATATGGATTCCCCTTCCTTTTTCTGAATTAAGGGAACTCTTCTTATATCATAAGGAATACTATCATATATGCTTTGAACATCTTCTTCAGATATATCTGTTATATCTATTATGTCTATGTTTCTATGGAAAAAGGCATGATTTGAGGAAGATAGGTAAGCATAATCTCTTTCTGCGGCTATAAATTTATAGCTACTATTGTTAGATATCAAAGAAATTGCTTCTAATGATGACTGACTATCATCTATGAAGAATATTGCTCCGTTACTTCCAATTTTATTTTCTATTTGATGTAGCTGCTCCTTTGTAAGGTCTTTAACAAAGAATTTAAACGCGGGTGTTTCGTAGTCAGTTGCCATCTGCATTAACAGCGTCGATTTTCCGGTTGCAGCAGCCCCAGTTATTAATACATTCTTATCACCATCAAGCATATCCTTAATTTTTCTAAAATAAGTCGTTTTAATTACTCTTTTAGAATACGCATCACTCCAGACAGGAGTTGCACCTTGAAAAAACTCCTTGATTTCTCGATGAGTAACTTGTGCGTTGCTTGGGACTAAAATATTCTTAAATTCATCTAAATCTAGACTTTTGACATCAGTATTTTCTGGATAAATTTTGTCAAAGTAACGAAGAAAATCTAATGTGTTTGATTCAATGATGCTCAGGCCAAGAGATTTAAAATATGATATCTGATCATCATTTCCTGGCTCAGGTTTTACGACTATCCAAGAATCTTTCCTGCCGCTATCTTTCAATACATCAGATAAAGTTGCAAGAGTTCCAGCATCATTCATGGAGTATCCCCAGAATATGGTGGGGAACTCTATCATCTTCCTGCTTAGATGAGTCCATCTAGCTGGTTCTGAACTTACTATTTTTGATATGTCTAGATCTCTGAATATTAGCTCTGAGTCCGGATTTGAAATTGAACCGTGCAAGTGGTACAGATCTATAGCAGAGTTTTTATTATAGGATGCACCATTGTAATCTACATCGTTGATGTATTTTTTTTTCGAGCTATTAAATATTTTCTGTATCAGGTTGTCTATGTTTGTTGTGAAAATATTCTTTATCTGTATATTTTCAATTTTTTCGTATTCACGTTCGAAGGAAGTAACGTTAAACCTTTTTCTTAAGTATGAATCTAGCTCTTCTTTCTTGCTTCGGCTCAGGTAAGTGCATAACTGTGGTAGCTCTAAACTTGATGGGGAGTTTGGAAATTCAATCAGCAATTCTCCTTTTAGCGCATTACCAGCAGGGAGAGAGCCTAATTCTGAAGATGCATGAACGGAAAACCCTGAGCCTATAAATAAATTAATACCTGAAGATAAATGCTTTTTTAAGGTGTTTTCAAAATCAATCTTTAATTTCATTTTGATACCGTCAGCCTTTTACTACTTCGTATCTGTAATTGTTAAGTTTTTCTATAAACCAACAAGCACTATAATAATTAATCAATTTATGTTTACACTAAAATAGAATTACCTCAATTAAATTCACTGGTCAAGATTTTTTTGACTTTTATTAAAGTGAGGTATAGAAAAGTGACGGAGCCCGGTTTATTTCTGCCTGGTGCGGCGAGGCTAAAAGAGATTAGCCGTCATAGCGAGCAGTTGTTCTTAGGGGCAGATACTGCAAAGTTAGGTGAGTTTAGCGAGTGATTCGGGCTTTCACCACTAAGTTATCCTTCGGCTAGTTCCTGACACCAGAATTACGGTCACTATGCTGCATGCGGTCGATCAATATTACCACTGCCAAAAGTTGCGCTGTCCACTCCGGTTTTAGGATCTGCACCGCATAGGTATTGACCTTCGGGGTCAGATACCAAGGCGTCTAGTAGAGATCATACATCCAAGAAACCCACAGCAAAATGCTGGAACAGCTGTAACCCAGAGTGACTTGCCCAATTAAGCGAACACTGCTCTGAAAGTCGTTAGCTTGCACAGTAAATTTCAGCAGAAGTTGCTACCATAGCCAGAGGTAACAACTTCATGCAATGCTGGAGCTTAAAGATGGATTTAGACGACGCACAAGACTGGGCCTGGTGTGACAGCCAGTTTGCGGCCATTGAAACTTACGTAAAAACCCAGCAAATCCCGCATGGTATGATTTGCGACTGGCCGGAATGGTATACCGCGCCTTACGTTGGGTTATGGGCAGTAGAAAACCCGGAGGATCCGGGGTTTGTTGGGCACTGGATCCTGGCCGGCGATAGCACCGGCGCACAGCCTCAACCCGTACCATTTGACCACCTTAGCGCCACCGATTTACCCGAGCCCCGTGATGCTATGGCCGCCTTTGCGCATAAATGGACCACGCTTGCCGCAGCCGCCAATAAAGGTATAGCCTGGCAAGGCAGCCCGGAGCTTAGCGGCGATTTGGCCGCCAAAGCAAAACAACTTAGTCGTCAGGCGCAGTTGTTGGCGCTGTGGGCGGCTGATGATGAGTTATGGGATTTGGATTAGTGTTAAATCGCTAATCCCCCACACCCGAATTACGATCACTATGCTGCAAGCGGTCAATCACTATTACTACCGCCAAAAGTTGCGCTGTCCACTCCGGTTTTAGGATCTGCACCGCATAGGTATCAGACCAGCTAAACCATTTTTTTGAGATGCTGGCAATCAGCTGGCCCTGTTGGCGGATTTCATATTCGTGTTGCCAGAAATTGCCGGTCATCTCTAGTTGCCCGTGCGGCGTTTCCACCACAAAGCGGCTTTTTAACAACGCCCAGAACCGCTTGCGCACCAGCCATTCGCTGCCATCGTTATTAACAATCCTGCAGGCGGGTAACAGCGTCAGGTATTTGCGGCGGATCTTTAGTAGTGGCTGGGCGCTGGCATTAAACAGCGTTTGGCTACTGCTAAAACTAAAGACTTTACCTTTTACCATGTAGGCCGCACGGCCGTGCTCATCTTCAATGCTAAAGCTATCGCTTAGACTAAGCAGTTTTTGTTTAATCAGATATTTCATAGCGGTTGTCCTTGCCTTAGCTCGCTGGGGCCTTGCTCACCATTTTGCTGAAAGTATGTTAACTTATACATAAACCTGATGCGTGATTTTTAAGGTGTTTTTATGCAGCAAGCCGCTGTGCTTAATCGTTTAGTATCGCTGGCAGCCGCCAATCCTCAGATAGCGGCATTGTGGCTATACGGCTCGCGTGCGCGGGGCACTGCTGGTGACGCCAGTGACTACGATTTGGCGGTACTGTTTGCTGACTATCAAAACGATCCGGTTGAGCGTCGTTTGGCGCCGGAGTTACTGGCGTTGGATTGGCAAAGCGAGCTACCGGATATTCAATTATCTGTGCTTGATGTGCAGCAAGTGCCACTACCACTGGCTTTTACTGTAGTAAGCGACAATACCTTACTGTATTGCCGCGATGATTTTGCCCGGCTGGAGTTTGAACGCCGCACGCTGTCAAAGTGGGAAATTGATCACCTTTACCATAAGGCGCACTATGCTTAATGCCTATTTAGACCATATCGAAGAACATTGTAGTGCCAGCCTGGAGTTGCTGGAGCAACTGGCAACAATCGCCAGTCAGCAACCTTTATCCCGTATTGAGCAAAGTGCTGCAGAACGCCAGCTGCAAGTGTTGGTTGAAGCGGCAATTGGTGTCGCTAAACAGTGGGTCAAAGCCGTTAGTGGTTCAGCACCTGCTGATGCCTATGGTAGTTTTGAAAAACTCAGTCAACTCGGTAAGCTAAGCGGTAATGAACTGCTACAATGGCGAAAAATTATTGGGTTGCGTAATGCGCTGGTGCACGATTATTTAAATTTTAGCGTCGACGTATTGCAGCGGGTATTAGTGCAGCGGCAATTTTTACAGGTCTTTCAGTTTATTCAGCTCGCCAGTGCAGCGTTACGATAACGGCTAACGCTGTGTAGGTTCCGCATTCTTAACCTGCCAATTACCCCATACCGGGTTACCCTCTACCTTAAGCCCCAGCGCTCTTAACCAGTCGGCGGCCTGATGGTTGGAGTTATAGTGCATGGTATAGGGCTTATCGCTGGGGATAAAACTAAGATGGCGCTCAGGGCTATAAAAAGGCGCGATCTGACTATGCTGAAATTGTTGCTCCAGTGTTTCGATCAGGGCATCGACTTTGGCGGCTTCAACTTGAAATTGCCAGCGCTGACCAATACCAACGCCAATTTGCGCTTCGAGGTTTTCTCCGGTGCTGGCTGGGGCGATCTGTTGCCGGCCCAGTGCGCCTTTACTGTCCAGAAATAACGCCCGGCTGCCGCTGGCCAGGCTTTGCTCGTTTGCAACATACCAGGCCCAGTCACCAAAGGAATAACGCAGCCGGCTGTGATCGGCAGCGGTTAGCAGAATAGAGCTGTGGCGACCATGCAGCAGTAACTGCACTTCACGCGGCTCTGCCACCTGTGCCGGCAAGCTAATGGTGGCGCTGCAGCCGCTTACTAGCAGCAAGGGTAAGCAAATTAACAGTATCAACACTCTTGGTATCAAAACGTTCTGCATCAATGCTCTCCCCATAAGTATTTTGTGCATAACTATTTTATGCATAACTACTTTGCGCATAATTACTTTGCGCTTTAGTGGCCGCATCCTGGCTCCTTAGTCTTTTACTATAACGGCGACGATTTTTCTGGCCCAGGCTGACCGCGCGATGTCAGAGCGGCCTTTACATCATAATAGCGACTTTTGGCGCAGGCAGCGCGGATCTGCATCCGGTTGGATCGCGGCTTAAGGCGCTTGCGATTATTGCGCTAGGAATGAATATACACTTCATATATAATTCGTATATTGCGAACTGCAGGAGTCAGGAACTTGGGTATTGTAAAAATTGCTGATGAGCTACACGAAGAAATTCGCAAAGCCAGTGGCGCTATGTCGCGCTCGATTAATGCGCAGGCGGAGTTTTGGCTAAAAATGGGCATGCTGGCTGAGCTGCATCCGACCCTTAATTATCAGCAATTGGTAGTGATGTTGTTACAGCAGGCTGATGTGAAATGGGCGGGGGGCCTGGATGAGCGGCGTTCAGCTTAAAACGGCAGCCGAGCTGGCATTACAGCGCGAGGCTGGCCGGTTGTTAACCCGGGTGTTTGCGATGCTGGATACTGCGATCACGGCCGGAATTTCAACCCTGCAAATTAATGAACTGGCTGAGCGCTATATCGTCGATGAGTTACAGGCCCGCCCGGCCAGCAAGGGCCAGTATGGCTTTGCCTATGTGCTAAATACCTCGGTGAATGAGGTGGTGTGTCACGGCGTGCCGTCGGCCAGTCAACGCTTAAAAAACGGCGATATTATCAACGTCGATATTACGCTGGAAAAACATGGCTTTATTGCCGATTCCAGCAAGATGTATCTGATTGGCGAGGTGGCACCGGCAGCCCGGCAGTTGGTGGCCGACTGTTATCAGGCGTTGTGGCTGGGTATTAAAGCGGTTAAACCCGGCGCCCGGCTGGGCGATATTGGTTTTGCCATTGAGCAGTTTGCCTTAAGCCGCGGCTACAGTGTGGTGCGGGAATACTGTGGGCATGGCATTGGCCGTGAGATGCACGAAGCGCCGCAGGTGCTGCATTATGGTGCCGCCGGCAGCGGTATGCTGTTAAAGCCCGGCATGGTATTTACGATTGAGCCGATGCTTAATCAGGGCAGCGCCAAGGTGAAAACCAAAAAAGATGGCTGGACTGTGGTCACCCGCGATAAGAAATTATCGGCACAGTGGGAGCACACCGTGGCAGTAACAGAAAACGGGGTAGAGGTATTAACGCTGCGCCCGGAGGAGCTGGCGCAGCAGTTAGCAACGGCTGGTTAGCGGTAAAAGGCTTCTACGGTACCTTTTACGGTCAGTAATAATGGCTGGCCACGGCGATCCAGTGCCTTGGCGGAGGCGACCTTTACCCAGCCTTCGCTGATGCAATATTCTTCCACGTCAAAACGCTCTTTGCCGTTGAGCTTAATGCCTACTTCGTGCTCAAAGATAGCCGCGTTGTAAAATTTGCTGCGTGGATTTACTGATAAACGATCTGGTAACTCGGGGCGGATAGTCGCGTCGGTCATAACATCACTCTATTAAGTTTAAAGCCGCTATATTAAGCTCAGAGCGAAGCTGACTCAAGGCTCTGGCTTTCAGGTAAAAAGTTATTGCGGTAAAAAGTTGGCGCCACCGGGGACCCGAAGCTCCAATCGAGTGACGTAGATCGCACTGCGCTGCTCGTGCGACGAGTAATAACTGATATAGAGGCAATTTTCCCGTAAGACCATACCGGCGTAACTGCAATCACCACCGGATGGCAGAACTTGTAATTCGGTCAGTTTTCCGGTTAACCGGTCCAGCTTGCACAGACTGGTGCGAACCTGTTGATCATATAAGCGTACACAGACCAGAAGCTGGCCATCCGCTAACCGGAGCATCGCCGGACCTCCAATCCGACAGCCGATATCTGTCCACTGCCAGTCATGATAGGGTGGCCGCGCAACACCCAATAAGCCGTTTTCGGGATCCCGACGCAGTAAACAAAGTGCGGTACCGTCAGGCTCAAAGCAGATAGCGCTTTCGTTAGCGTAGCTGCCCTGATAAATCGCCTGACCAAGGGGTACAAAGTGCCTCGCATCCCGGGTTTGATACGTCCTTACCAGACGTGGCTGGCCACAATGATAGCTAACGGCAAGGGCTTGCTGCCCGAACCATGCCAGGCGCCATAACCAAAAATTTGGTTCACCAATCGCGACCGGTGCTGACCACTCCAGACCATTATCAGAAAACCAGGCGAAACTCTGATGGCTCTGCTGGCTTTTGTCATGCAAAGCGCCGGCGCCATAAAGCATCAAGCGGCCATCAGGTAGCAGACTAAATTTTGCATCACGTAAATCTGCGCCCGCCATACTGATCACGGCAGAGCTGAGCCAGTGAATACCGTCCAGGGAGCGTAAGATCCGAAACTGACCATCAGGGGAGACATGAGCGCTACCTTCGCGAAATACACACCAGAGGGTATAGTGAAAATAAATCAAATCGGTAAAAGCATTATGAGGCGCCTGCTGCCAAATCCTTAGTGTTTGCATCTTAGTGAGACCCGAGACCATCATTTAAGCATTACATTAACAGAAGTCAGCTTAGTCGCAAGCTGCACTGGATCGTCACTGCTAAACAAGCTAGAGTCGCGAGTTAAAACTATTCGAGGGCAAGTCATGAAATCCTGGCTGTTAACGCTATTGCTGGCAGGCTGCATGTTCTTTGGTATCAGTTGGTATAAAGAGCAGACTTTGCTGAAGAGCGCCAGTACTGCGCCGGCTTTTATCGCTATGACTGCCGAGGGGGATCTATTTCGTTCGACGGAGCTGCAGGGCAGACAAACCTTACTGTATTTTTTTGCGCCCTGGTGCGGTATCTGTCGCTTAAGTATGCCGAATTTGAAGTATTTGCAGGCTGATAACGAGGGGCTGGCGGTGTACGCTATTGCGCTACAGTATGATTCAGCGCAGCAGGTAGCGGACTTTGTTGCTGATTTAGATCTAGAGGTTCCGGTACTCTTGGGTAACCAGCAGCTGGCCACTGATTATCAGATTCAGGCTTTTCCGACTTATTATGTTATCAATGCAGAAGGGCAGATTAGTGCTAAGTCGCTGGGATATAGTACGGCGCTTGGACTTTGGTTGCGCAGTCGCTAGTAGTAGACATTAGTGTTGCTCGGGAGTGGATTGTTGCGAGTGCTGACCTAGTAACTTTTCTCGAGATAATTCAATTTGTTGCCAGAGCTGAGCCCGCCGCTCGTCGTCAAGCTTGCTACTTTTCCGGCTTAAAACCAGGTACAGTGGCTGCGCCATAAACCGCGGTTCGAGCTTGCGGATCTTATCAGCCTCGGAGTGGCCTTTGAGTTGCGCTGCCGCCACTTCATCCGGCAACACGTAACCATCAAGGCGGTGCTTTAAAACCAAATCAATACCAGAGTCGAGAGCTGTATCCAGTTCACGCCATACGCCCAGTTGTTGTAGACGCTGCTCTGCTACGTAGCCCTTGGGTGCCGCTAAACCATGTTGTATACCGGTTAACTGCTGACCATCCCACTGCAATGTGCTGTCATATCGGGTATAGATAGAATAATTCAGATGCAATAATCGCTTACTTGGGTCCAGTTCCAATTGTGATCTGGGAAAGTGATATGCGCTATCGCGCTCAGCAGTCCAGCCAACCCCAATGGCCCCATCCAGCTCGCCCCGGCTTACCGCTGCCAAACAACGACGCCAGGGTAGTCGCTGCAGTTGATACGGCATTGCCAGGCTATCTAAAGCATCGCTAACAACCCTGGCCTGGAACTCAAAAATCTGCTCTAAACCAACCCCCAGACTGTTTTTTAAAGTCGATTTTTCTTGTAGCTCATAACAGAACAGTAACGGGGAATGTGCAGCGACCGGCTGACACACAAGTAGCAGCGCCAATAAGGCGTATTTACGCATAGTTGTCCTCCAGCTATGAGCGTCACAGCACAGAGTGTATTGTTTAATTAATAACCTAAATAACCTTGCGGTCAACTTCAAATAGGCTTTTACGCCAATATAATGAAAATTAATCACAATTTGCTGTCTGAAAATGCTGGCAGCATGATGCGCCAAACCAATAGCGGATCTAGGTTGTGATTAGCTAGCTTGGGATAGTCGCCACCTGGGTTGATTTCACGGCGGAAAAGCTTTGCACCTGATTGCGGCCCAAAGATTTTGCTATGTAAAGCGCCTGGTCGGCTTGTGTCAGTAGACTTTGCCAGTCTGTGGCTCCGGGAGTGCTGGCTACCCCTATGCTCACGGTCAGTGTAAATTGATCAGTGTGTTGTACCCTTTGTTTTTCGATACTCTGACGTAGTCGCTCGGCGATTTGCAGTGCAATATGATGCTCGGTATCGGGTAAACACAGTAAAAACTCTTCGCCACCAAAACGGAATAGTAAATCGTAGTCGCGTAGCTGTTGTTCAGCGATATGGGCGATATGCTGCACAGCTTGGTCGCCTGCAGCGTGCCCCAGCGTATCATTAATCTTCTTGAAGTGGTCGGCATCCAGTAGCAGCAAACTCAGGCTGCTGCCCTTGCGCCGACAACGATTAAATTCAGCAGCCAGTCGCAGGTCCAGGGTGCGGCGATTCAGGGCACCAGTCAAGGCATCCCGCTCAGACAGCTGCTGCAGCATTAGCTTTTGTTGGCGATGGCTCAGCATGATAATGCAGCAGAAGACCAGAATGGCGAACACGGTAAGACAAAAAAAACCAATACTGTGTACCAGACTGCTGTAATTCGCCGTAACAACCTGGGTTTGCTCCAACAACAGATAGATTGAACGAGCACTAAATTGCAGGATGTTAAAGATAAAGGTCGCCATAAAGGCCAGATAGACTTTACCGAGCTCCGAGTGGCGGGCCTGCCAAAGCATAGCAATACACCATAAATTAACTATCAGTACTATCGGGATATTGAGCAGCATCCGGTATCCCAGATTGCTACTGATGGCATCGACAAAATGTAGTGCAAAAATCAGTAAGAATACCAGTAGCAAGCCGAGCCGTTTGCCGGGTTTTTGTAGATGCCGGTGAATGCCAGCGGCCAACGCCAGACTTGCTCCGACACTCAAGCTGTTGGTAAGGGCAGGAAACAACCAGTATGGTAAAGGATAACCGGCATACCTTAAGGCGCTGAAACTGGCGTTTAGCAGCATGCACAGGCCGGCCAGGACAAAATAGCGTTGATAACGAAATTGCCGGTCTGCACTATCTTGCAATACCAGTACAGCGGTCGCCACCAGTGCGATAAAGGCATTGACGATTGTCAGAGTTAACAAATCCATCACAGGCTAGCTTCGTCGGAAAAGGGCGCAGAATCTAGCACAAAAAAGCAACAGCAAGCAATTGGCATTAGAGCGTTATTTTTATTCTCAGACACAGCAACAAGTTACCTTGGTCTTGGGTATCTCCCGATACCAGAAAGGCATAAAAATACCGGGAGCAAGGGCTCCCGGTATGGCGAGCGTATTAACGTTGAATACTAATGACCGGAGACATCCACACTTCCCAATGCGCCGGGTTGTTTTTATCACCGAGCGCTTTCAGGACACGGATCTCAAGCACATAATCACCGTTTGGCACTTCCATGGTTTTACCCTTGCCACCATTGCTGTGGAGGCGAGTACCGTCCCAGGTATAGTTAAAGAAACCGGTTGCCGTACTGTTCCGCGGTAAATATTCCATCACGTTCGTTTTGTGGAATACCGGATGGACCGGACGCTTAGTTGCGGCATGCAGAATGTTCATCTCCATATAGCGGGCGTGATGATCAAAATGCATTAAGAACCATGGCATATCAGTACCTTGCATCGAGTAAGTACAGCTTTCGAGGCAGCGGCTGAAGGTATTGCCGTTTAAGGTTGCTAGCCAGGGGAAACCATTTGCCGTAGGGGTCAGGATTTGAATCCCCTGATAGTCGCCAACAAAGCCTGCGAACGGCACGCGATATACCTGGCCGGCTGCTTGCGGTGTAAAAACGATATAACCGCCGTACTGACCATTTACTGGCGTCGTAGCGGGATTGATAGTGACATCCACAGTGGTGCTGCCGCCTGCAGGTACGGTTAGCGTATCTGAACTAAAGCTGACACTGGCATTGCCTTGGAAGAAGCTTGGCGTAATCACACCGCCAGTACTCAGCGCGTTAACTGACGATAACTGGTAGGTCACCGCTTCGCTACCGCTGTTACTGACTGTCAAACGTTGCGTAAAGGGACCCGCTTCGCCTTCACCGGCAGCAATTTTCCCTGGCGTAATATAGGTGGTCGCATTGGCACTGGAGGCAACATTAATCATCCCAGCTCCCTGACGATGCACCATATCCAGGAAGCCTAGTGCAGGGTTGCCTGACCACAGTTTGGGTTCGGCGCTATTTTGCAGAATATTGCGCATCGACATGGCTGGGATCTGTGGATTGTTTTGCAGCAACAGTGCCGCTGCACCGGCGACATGCGGCGATGACATTGATGTGCCGCCCAAGGTAGCAAAACCACCAGCCTCCATCGGATAAGTAGAGAAAATGCTCCCGCCAGGTGCACCTAAATCTGGTTTTAGTTGCAAATCCGGTGACAAACCGTACGAACTAAAGCTGGAAATCCGGCCGCCTGTCGCAGATGGCGTTACGACCATACGGTTAGTCCAGTTTAAAACCGGGTTTTCCTGGCTACGAATAAAGAGACCGTCTTGTTGCGTTATGGCAACCACCGGTACCGAACCGTTACCTAATGGTGCGCCCAAAGTGCCACTGAAAGTACCCGCGGCATTATTGTGAATAACCACCGAGGTAGCTCCGGCCGCGATTGCATTAGCAGCCTTTTCACCAAATGGGCAAACCCCGCGCACCGCTAACGCAGTTTTACCGGCTGGGTTTGCCAGTAGCGGGTCGGTGTTACAGGCTTGTCCGATAAAGACGACATCCGACGAACCTGTGGTTGGCGCCATGCCACTAAAGGTCATGATATTGTATGGGATATCCCGGTTGTTGACGGTGGCAATTTGTTGCGCTGAGCCAAGGTTATCGTAGGAAGCGACACCGATAACATGTTCACCAAGACCAGGCACTCCGGCTGAATATAAGCCATTAGCCCCACTGTTGCCGATAGAGGCCACAACAACAACACCTTTTTCTACCAGTCGGTCTGCTGCCTGAGCGGTTGGATATTGCGGCCACTGAAACGCCGCGCCCAGGCTCATATTTACGATATGCATACCATCGTTATAGGCTTTCTCCATTGCCTCGATGATAATATCAGCCGACGTGCTACCGGCACAGCCAAATACCCGGTAGGCGCCGAGGGTAACGTTGGGCGCGACACCCTTTACCCGACCGTTGGCACCAACAATACCCGCAACGTGGGTACCGTGACCACCACAGTCATCTGGGTTGAAATCCGGGGTAGGAACGGGATTATAAGTCGCACTGCTTGGGTCGGCGTTGAAGGCATCGCCAACAAAATCATAACCGTAGGCAATTCGTGTAGTAGGGAAAGACGTTGAACCGTTGCTACCGGAGCCCCCGAAATCCGGATGGTCGATATCAATACCAGAGTCGATAATCGCGACCTTAATACCAGTACCGTCCAGATTCATACTATTCTGGGCAAAATTAGCGCCCGTCATGCCCAGTGCAACGGCCATATCAGCGGCTGAGCCGCCTTCGCTACTCTCTACTGCGGGAGCATGAAATACCTCTACCGGGTAAATCGCTTTGACACCAGGGATCTGCATCAGTTTAGCCCGGTTTGCTGCAGAAATTTCGACCGAGAAACCGTTAAACAGTGTTTCAAAACGGCGTTTTTCAACAAAGCTCAGATCTGCATCTCTTGCCGCATCTTTGAATTTGTTTTGTGCTGCGCGCACGTTACTTTTGCTATTGCCGCCCGCTACCGGTTTATCACTCAATTCGATAAACCACAGGTTAGTGCTCTCGCTGTCGCTGATATTTAGTTGTTCGGCCGCCGCACAGGGTAGCCCGAGTGCCAGCATACAGGCTAGGGTCAGCCGGTTTCTGGCGACCTTGAAATGTTTTTGATAAGACATAGATTTATTTGCTCCGATTTTATTCTGGTTTTTAGTTTTGTTGGTTTAATTATCGAGCTGAATTAGAGTGGGTTTTTGCCAGCGTTGTGCCGGCGACTTATCATGCATAATCAATGCCGGGAACGTGGTGGTGGTGGCAGGACAGATGCCACGCGATATGAGGCCGGATTTAACAACAGCTGTTGTCGGTGACTGTAAAAAAAGCTGACACTTTTGAACGTTATAAAGGATGCTGTCTGAGGGGGGTCAGGACACCTGTCGTCCCGCAATTACAGTGCCGGGTTTTAACACCAGCATATCGGTCGGTGTTTGCTGACATAGATAATGTGCTGTATTACCCAATACCGCCGACAAACGACTGTGGCAGTGGTTATTGCCAATTAAAGTTAAGCCCGCTTGTAACTGGGCTGCGACTAACGGAACTTCATTATCCGGGCAGCCCTCTTTGATGTGAATTTGGCAGGGCGAAACTACATTGCCCTGTAGCAGATAAGACTGCAACAGCCGTTGATGATTACCCAGCTCATCAGGGTGTTTTTTGAAACCATGCGCAGTGTCATAGCTCAAATCCATCGTCATTAACTCGTCCTGAAAACAGTTTAACAGGTGGAGCGGCTCTCCCAACGCATTGGCAAGCTCCGCCGCGACCTGCAGTATCACTTCATTTAGATGTTGGTTGCGTAGCGAAGCATCTTCAATATCTAAACATGCCAGGATGCTGTCTTCCGTGAGTGGTAGGGGTGTTTTCACCAACCAAACTGGTAACTCGCAGTCATTGATCAGAAAGTGACACAGTTTGTCGTATAAGCCTGGCAGTAAGCCGCTGCCGCTAAGTGGCGCCGTAATCACTAAACTGATATCTGACTCATTCAGATAATTACGTAACCAGTGGATTTCGGCATTACCTTTATTTTCAGAGATCAAATAGTCGCTGGTTACTGCGGATAGCTCGCTCAGTTGCTGCTTTGTTAAGCTCCCGACCAGTTGCGGATCCGGACGCGGCAGTTTCACTGGGTTAGCGATAAAAATAGAAAAATGACAAGGTTGGCAGGCAGCCAGACGTTGCGCTTTTTGCAGCGTATATTGGTCTTCGGCGGTTTGCCGCAGAATAATCAGAATGTGGTGAAACATGGGTTGCATGATAGATTGCCGGAGCAAAGCCAAACAGTGGTTAAGTATAGCCGCTGCTCACCGTTTAGCCTGCTGGTCAGCGCAGCTAGAGTGGCGTTTGAATAAACTGGTCGCCAAGCAGGTTTGCGCCCAGATGGCCGGTTTTTACGTAAATTAACGCCCCTTCAGCGCCAGTGTAGGGCGCGTGATTGCTATAACGCGGGTTACGCAGCCAACTACCGGCCGGATATTCGCCAAACTCATCACAAAACAGGCCTTCCAGTACCAGGATTTCCTCGCCTCCCGGATGGGTATGGCGGTTAAACCGGGTATTCGGCGCCCAGCGCACTAAGGCGGTATTAACGCCATTATGCTCGTGCAGAGGCTGCACCGACAGCCCCGGAACTAAGCCCTGATACCAGTTACCGTCTTTAGTATTGAGTACTAACGGACTGTTATCATTAGCAGCGAATTGCCACAGTTTGACCAGTAACAGACAACCCTGCTCTGAGTAGGGCTGATGCGTGGTCCCAGGCGGATTACGCAGGTAGGTGCCGGCAGGGTAATGGCCATGTTCATCTGAAAACACGCCTTCCAACACCAGGATTTCTTCGCCACCATCATGGCGATGCGCACTGAAACCTGAACCTGGCTCATAGCGTACCAGGCTGGTTGCCCGCGCAACTTCTTCACCAGCCCGATCTAACATCACCCGGCTGACGCCGGGTAGAGGTGAGGGGACAAATTGTTGTTGCCCCGGCAGCAGCACAACGCGGGCACTAAAATCAGCGTGAATTTGCATGCTTAACCGAAATGACAGAAGCAGAGTTTATTACCATCGGCATCGCGCACGTAAGCGCCATAAAAGGTGTTCGGAATGCGTTGCCCCGGTGCACCATCGCAGGTGGCACCCAGTGCAATGGCTTTGTGATAGAGCGCGTCAACCGCTTCTTTGGAGCCCGGTGCCATTGACACCATATTGCCGTTACCCGGTGCCGCAGCTTCCTGATTGAATGGAATGCACACTGCCAGCATCGGTTCTTTCATGCTTTTACCGAAAAAGGTAATACGATCCATATTTAACAAGGTTTTGGCGCCAAGTTCACCTAGCAAGTCACCATAAAACTTCCGGGCTGCAGCAATATCACTGACACCTAAGGTTACATAACTAATCATCATTTTCTCCGTTCACGGTTCTGGGGTAGTATGGGCTGGCACTGAGTGATAACAGCGCACGGCCTAAGTATACGAACGAAACCGCTGCTTGGTGTTGTTATTTTAGAAAAAAATTAAGGATGCTTCAGCCATGCACAGCCACATTACCAAGTTATATCAGCTGGCAGCTAAACCCAGCCGCCGGATTATCGGCTTAATGAGTGGTACTTCGCTGGATGGCCTGGATATTGCGCTCTGTCACATTCACGGCAGTGGGCAGCAGAGCTCGGTTAAGGTCGAGCAGTTTATTACAGTGCCATATTCGGATGAGTTTCGCAGCCGGGTGCAAGCGGTATTTGCTAAACGTCAGGTCGATTTGCAGCAACTAACCTTGTTGCATCCATGGATTGCTGAGCAGCATGCGCAGATGATTAATCAGGCGCTTCACGACTGGCAAGTGCCGGCGTCAGAGGTGGATCTGATTGCCAGCCATGGCCAGACCGTTTATCACTGCCCGAAACGGCAGCATCAGGATCCAGCATGGGGTAATGCTACCTTGCAGCTGGGCGATGGCGATCATCTGGCGGTGCATACCGGCATTATTACTGTCAGTGACTTCCGGCAAAAACATATCGCGGCAGGCGGCGAGGGCGCGCCACTGGCTGCTTATGGTGATTATCTGCTGTTTGGTTCAGCGACGGAGCACCGGATCCTGCTAAATATCGGCGGCATTGCCAACCTGACGTATTTGCCTGCCGGTGAGACGTTGAGTGGCGTATTTAGTACTGATATCGGACCTGGTAACACCTTGATGGATGCCTATGTGCGGCAACATTTTCCGGGGTTACAGTATGATGCGGATGCCCGCCTGGCAACAACGGGCACCGTCCAGCAAAAGTTATTAGCTGCTTTGTTGGCGGCGGAATTTTTTCAGCTAAGTCTGCCAAAAACTACCGGGCCAGAGGTGTTTAATCTGGCTTATCTGGCGCGCGCGCAACAACAGAGTGGGTGTCAGGATCTGCCGGCGGTTGATGTACTGGCTACCTTAAATGCCTTTAGTGCGCAGGCCATTATCAAGTTGGTGCAACAGCTGTTGCAGCCTGAGCGGCCAACCGTGCTCTATGCCAGTGGTGGGGGTATTCACAACCCACTGTTAATGCAGCAACTAAAACAGGGTTTACCACAGCTGAGTTTAACAACGACAGCGGAGCTGGCAATACTGCCGGATGCTAAAGAAGCGGTATTATTTGCGCTGTTGGCGAATGAGTGCGTAGCCGGAACCACGACGACCTTCAATCATCTCAGTACTGGTATGCCAGCGGTGACGATGGGAAAAATCAGCTTTGCAGATTAACAGAGCGGTAGTTAAACCACCGCTCTGTTTAAATCGACTGCTTTATGGATTGTAGCTAACAGTCAGCGTTACACCGCTAAAGCTGCTGTAAGCGCGGATACTAACGTGCCATACATCTGCTGCCGGGTTGCTGAAATTACAGCTCTCATTATTGCCCTGCAGATAAGGCCGGCAATCAAAGGTGGTGGTGGTCGGTCTGGCGCCGCGACGAACGTAGAGATCCGCATCGCCGGTACCGCCGGAGATACTTGCCGTCAAGGTACTCATACCTGCAGGTACCGTCACGGTGTAGTGCAGCCAGTTATTCGTAGTTGCGGATAAGTTTGACACGGTACCACCGCCGCCGCTGCCACCACTTGTGCCTTGAGCAGCCTGCACCGCAGCATTGGCATCAATAATACCGGTGCCGCAGCCGCTGCAGCTGGCAGGGAAACTGCGCGCAGTATTCTTCAGGATGGTTTCAATTTCATCCGGGGTGGCAGCGGGCTTAACCTGTTTGATCAGTGCCGCAACACCGGCAACATGTGGTGCTGCCATCGAGGTGCCCTGACTATAGCCGTAACTATCGGTACTTGGCGTTGTAGAACCGCTGTTATAAGTCGACAGTACACCGGCGGGATCATTTGCCGAGTTCATGGCGCCACCCGGTGCTGCTACATCGATACTGGTGCCATAGTTAGAGTAATAAGCCCGGCCACCCTGACGATTGGTGGCAGCAACGTTTATCACACCGGCACAGTTGCCCGGGTTAAAGTTATTGGCATTGGCATTACTATTGCCGGCAGCCACTACAACAACAGCACCGCGGCTGCGAGCCTGATTGATAGCGTTTTGAGTGGTGCTTGAACAAGTACCCGAGCCGCCAAGACTCATATTAATTACGCTGGCTGGGTTAGCATTAGCTGGTACGCCGGATACTGTGCCACCTGCTGCCCAGATAATACCGTCAGCGATGTCAGAGGTGTAACCACCACATTTGCCTAATACCCGCACCGGAACGACTTTGGCGTTGAAGGCAACACCAGCCACACCGTTATTGTTATTGCTAACAGCCGCAATGGTGCCGGCGACATGGGTACCATGCCAGCTGGAGGCGCGGAATGACGTGGGTTGGCCGCCACCACATTCACCAACGTTAGTCCAATCGCCCGGATCTCGGGCATCGCTGTCACGGCCATTCCCATCATTACCGATAAAGGTATCAGAAATCATGTCGTAACCGGGTAGGATATTGGCGTTAAGGTCAGCGTGTGGCCGGTAACCTGTGTCTAATACCGCGACTACCACACCCTGGCCGGTTGCTCTGTCCCAGGCTGCTGGTGCCCGGATGCCGCCGGTGCTCTCGTAGTAATGCCACTGATTAGCGTATTGCGTATCGTTTGGTGTTAACGCAACCTGCAACAGTTGATCTTCTTCAACGAATTCAACTTCGTCATCGGCTGCCAGCTGGCTCAGCAAGTCTGCAGTCTCTTGTGCAGATAAACGCCGCTCGGCACTGAACACCGCATGCCGCTCAAGCGCTGTTTCTCGGACAAATTTAACCCGCTCGCCGGCGCGTTGACTAAAGCGCTCGGCTTTAGCCTGCATGCGTTCTGCCCGTCGTTGCTGCGCGACAACAGCGGGTAGGGCGCGAGTCAGGTTATCTGTTTGGTTTTCTTTGTATTTTACAATTACGCGGGTTACTGGACCCTGTTGATAATCGTTACTGTCATCGGCCTGAGCCGTTTGCGCTAAGAACGCCGCCGGTACGCACAGCAACGCCAGCGTCCGGAGTTTAAAATTATTATTCGGCATAGTGATACCTAATTTATTGTTATGGATTCCCTGGAAAGATGACTACTTACTGTTACACCACAGTAACATCTGTAATAGGTTTTAAGGTAAAGACTGAGTGCTGTAAATCTGCAAAATATGGACAAAAAAATCTGGGTTACACCAGAATGGGGACAAAGTTCCCGAAAAAGGTTTTTCTCAGTTATTTTAGTAAAAGCTGGGTTACTCGCTAGCCCTGATGACATCTGCGTTGTTGCTTTTATTTTACGCGTGACGGTTATAACTAATCGCTATAACTTATTGCTAAAACGTTTTTAAAATCATGCTGGAATGGTGTGTAAGCAGCTGAATTAAATAATCTATTTGGACTAGTTGTGTGCAGGAAGGATTAATAGCGCCAACGTGGAATAACCGGGTTGGCGCCGTAACGCTTAGTTTTTGGACAGCTCCAGCCGGCCACTGACTGTGCTAATGTCGATACTGCCGCTGCCATTTCCGCTGCTAAATTGCAGGTTACTGGCCGGGCCATATTTATCGCGGCTTGGCTGATCATTGGTTAAGCTATTTTTGATGCTGCCGCCGGCAGAGGTTTTCATGCTGACTGAAGCATCCAGATTAGGGTCGAGTTTTAATTCAAACTTACCGCTGACCGAAGAGCCTTTAATCCGGGGAGCATTTTGCTGCTTTAACTCGACCTCAACACTGCCATTAACACTGGAAATCTCAATTTTGGCGGTGCGGGTCAGATCCAGATCGACTTCGCCATTAACAACGGTCAACATCAGTTCATCGGGCTGACTCTCCAGATCGATTTCGCCATTAATCGATTCCACCTGTAAGCGACCTGTGGCACCTTTATCCTCAATTTTTCCGTTCACCGTTTTTAGGCGTAGCTGACCGCTCAGCCCCTGGCTGTCGATAGCGCCATTTACGGTTGCCAGCTCGACAGTTTCGCTGAGGTTGTTGGCTTTGATATCGCCATTGACTGTGCTGATCAGGCTGCCACCCGATATATTTTCGACTACGATGCTACTGTTCACACCTTTAAACTCCAGGCTGGCGCCCTGTGGCACCTCAAACACCAGTTCAGCGCCTTGTTGATTGCGGTCACTGTGCATTTGTCTTGGCATTTTCATCACAAACTGGGTAAAACCGGCATTGGAGTCTAACGTAAAGCCTTCCGCTTGCTCGTCGAGCTTACCTGAGACCTTAAACTGATTTTGCTGGCTACCGCGGATGGTGACTTTGCCACGTTGTACTTCAAGCGTGACCCGCTCGTTCGCGGCGACACTGCGCACTTCATCAATGCTCTGCCGGTTGTCGGCCAACGCCAGGCTGGCGCAGCAGAGCAGCCAGAGGCCGGTACTATATTGGATTAGTTTCATCTTGAGCTCCTGTTAGGGGGATGTCATGGCGAGTTGATCAACATAAGACAATTGTTGTTGATATAACGACGCCAATTGTTGTTGTAACCCCGGATCATCCGGGTAAAAACTAAGGGCTTGCCTAACCTGGCTGACTGCCTGTTGCCACAGTTGCAACTGCCATTGCCAGTCGCCAAAGGCGCTATCAACCTGTTGCAAGGTCGCCAAACGTTCGGTAAGTGCCTGTTGATACTGTAACTCTTGTTGCAGAGCAGAAAGTTGTAACGCTGGTGTCGCCGGCCAGTACCAGTACAGTAACGACGCCAGCAGTAAGGAGGCGGCGCTGGCAAGCGGCCAGCGCTTTGGCTTCGGATGCGGTAATTGTGCCTCGAGTGCCGGCCACAGATCACGCGCCGGAGCCAGGTCCCGCGGCAGGGTTGCAATCAACTCATCCAGTTTAGTCTCGTTCATTCAGATACTCCTGCAATAGTTGACGGGCCCGGTGGTACTGGGCTTTGCTACTGCCCTCGGCAATTTGCAGCAGTGTCGCAATCTCCCGGTGCTGATAGCCCTCCAGCGCAAACAGTACAAATACCGCCCTGGCCTGAGCTGGCAAGCGTTGGATAGCTTGCTCCAGCTTCTGCTGTTGTTCGTCACTATGCTGCGGGCAGCAGACCGTTTCCGGTATGGCGTCGCCATCCTCCAGTCGTAAACCTTTGTCCTTGCGCCACAAATCAATAGTGGTGTTAACCGCCAGCCGGTGCAGCCAGGTGCTGAATTCACTGTCGCCACGAAAGGCCGGTAATTGCTGCCATACTTTTAAAAAGGTTTCCTGCACCGCATCTTCAGCCCGACTGCGATTTGCCAGTAAGCGCCAGGCAATAGCATAAACCCGCCCCACAAAGTGCTGATACAGCCGGGCAAAGGCATGGCGGTCGCCGCTGGCCGCTTGCTGCAAAATCTGGGGTTCAAGTTGTAACATGCCGTGTTCTAATCTGTTGTTTCAGGCTTAGTCGCACCGGCAGGCGAAAAGGTTTAAAAGGGATTAAAATTATTTGCCACTGGACAGTCTGCCGGCTTTCACCATACTTGGATTATGTCCTGCCAATTGCAAGCCGCAATAATGCCGCTACAAAACTTTCCGGAAATTGTGCCTATTTTGTCGGGTGGCGGTACCCGCCTTAGTTGTCATATTGGTATTCTGCAGGCGCTGGCAGAGCTGGGATTACGCTACCGGCATTTGGTTGGGGTATCTGGGGGCAGTATTGTCGCCGCCTTTTGTGCCGCGGGTTGGCCATTATCCCGCATTGAACAACTTGCGCTAAATACCGACTTTCGGCGGTTTAAAGGCATTTCGTTAACCACCTTATTACGAACGGGTGGCCTCTGTAATGGTAACCGTTTTGAGCAATGGCTGGATGAGAAACTGGAGGGGCGGACTTTTGCCGATCTGCAGTTGGATCTGCACGTTCTGGCCACCGATATCAGTGGTGGCGGGCCGGTGGTATTCAGCCGGCAACTGACGCCGGATTTACCGGTTTCTGCCGCCATCCGCTATTCGATGTCGATCCCGCTGTTTTTTTCGTTTAAAAGCTATCGCAATAAAGTACTGACAGATGGCGTGATTTTGTCGGAAGATGCGCTGCACTATGATTGGTCAGGGCAGGGGCTGCCATTGGTTTGCTTTCGCCTGAAAAGTGAGAGTGAAACCCGGCCCATTCGTACCAGCCGCTATTTACCTGTTTTGTCCTATATGCAGATGTTGATTCAAACCTTTATGAACGCGGTATCGCGCGAATATGTGCATGCAGAGTACTGGCACAATACAGTGGTGGTAAATACCGGGGAGGTGTCGGCAGTCAACTTTGAATTAACGGTGGCGCAAAAGCAAACGTTGTATCAGCAAGGTTATAAGACGGCGTTGGATATCGTGCCACGTAAATTACCCCAGTTATTTTTGCCTGCTGTCGCCGGTGGCTAGGGCCTGAAGCAGAACTGGCCTGACCTGACTAGGCGGGCGTCGCTCAGACTGTTAGCATGCAACTTTTTGCTGACAGGAAGCCGTTGATGCATCGAACTGAGTTTAAAGTGCGTGATTATGAGTGCGATATGCAAGGTATCGTCAATAACGCGGTGTATTTCAATTACCTGGAACATGCGCGGCATGAGTTTTTGCATAGCCGGCAGATCGACTTCGCGGCGTTGGCCAGAGCGAAGGTCAATCTGGTCGTCGTCCGGGCGGAGATGGATTATAAAGCCTCACTAACCAGTGGTGACCAGTTTTACGTCACAACGCAGTATCAGCCGGTTTCCCGCTTGCGCTTTGGCTTTAAACAACAGGTCTGGCGCAGTGCTGACCAAAAGTTGATGTTAGAGGCGCTGATCACGGGTACTGCGCTGAATGAAGCGGGTAAACCCTTTTTACCGCCTGAGTTACAGTTGCTGCTGGATTAGCGCCAGATGAGGCTGCCAGCAGGCAGCCTCAGAATAACCAAGAGAAAGAAATTATCCGTGCTGACTTACTTTGAGTAAGTCGCCTATAACAAAGCGCAAGGTGCGTCTTAAGATCTTCACCTGTACTTGCTCGCCGGTCGTTTTACCAAGCAATGCTTGCCCCAGTGGCGACCAGATTGAGATGACTGAACCACTGCTATCCGCTTTGGGATCGGCACTTAGCGTAACCCAGCAGGCATCGCCATCCGGTAATGCAATTAAACGTACCGTGCAGCCTGGCGCGGCCCGTAACGGCTTGCCAGCTCTGGCCCGTCGTTGTGGGCAATCCTCCAGAAAGCGAAGTATTTGTGCCAGTCGGGTTGGTTGTAGCGGCAGCCAACTGGCGCGCAGCAAATAGCGCTCAATTGCCGATAACGGCAAATCTTGTAAAGAACTACGATGCAGCACAGGCATCCTCCGCAAAGTTCAGCGTAAAAACGTAAAAGCAGTAAACAGGGAAAGGTGTACTCCGGGCGCGACAAAGCGCACCCGGCTTAGAGCTGGAAGGCGGTAGCGAAACTCAGTTTGGTAGACCACAGGGTCGTAAGCACAGACGTACTCCGGTAAATCTTGGGGTGGCAGCGATAAGCGGGCCGCGACATACCATAGCAAAGTTGCCGGTAAATGCAAGCCGGGTTACCGGGCCCTGCTCATTGTGAGGGCCCGTAGCCAGTGTTATCACTGTGCGGTATGCAAATTTCGCGAATATTGTAATTAAATTACAAGATAACTTGTGCGGATTAATAAGTACTGATGCTAGCAATTTAATTTGCCATTTAATTAATAAGCGTTAAAAATCAAACTATTATTTTATTTTAGGTGTGTAATTCAATTCGAGGTACGTACAGGTTAATTTTTCTAACCTATCTCTTTAGATCTTCTCGTTTGTCAGTTATTGATGGTTTTTGTAAATTTATTACGTGCCACACACTAGGCACGCCAAATAAATTTTTGCAGGAGAGACCAGAGATGACTTTTTCAACATCAAAATTATGCGCCGGTTTGACGGTACTAATGTTGTCGTCAAGTCCATTGCTCGCTTCTGCCGCGGGTAATGCTTACCAAATGGGCTTGCCGGAGGACGCGCCGGGTGCTGAGCTGATCAAAGCCGGTCAGTTCCAGGCGGGAATTGCACAGGCGCAGAGCCCACAGCAAGCGGATACCGATCCGTTTTTCCGGCAGCTGAGTTTGTGCGTTGCCTATAGCCGGACTGCTGATTTTACAGCGGCAGCCACTGCCTGTAACGATGCGGTACAACGCGCTGGCGCTTTACAAGCGGTACCGCGTTCGGCGAAACGTGAAATGCGCGCGCTGGCATTGAACAACAGAGCAGTAATGAATCTGTTAGCAGGCGACAAAGTCGCTGCGTTGCAGGATCTGATGCAAGCCGTGCGCCTGGATAATGCAGAGCTGATGCTGGCAAACCTGCAGCGCCTGACGCAGAGCATCAATGGTGTTGAAGCGCCACAATTAGCCTTGCAAGCTGCCGAGTAAGTCGTATCGGTTTAGTCAAAGCAGCCTGCGATTGCAGGCTGCTGCGTTAATTACCCATACCTTACGGCCAGGAGTTAGCCTTTCGGCTTTCAACTATTTTTGCAATAAATTTGTAAATTATTTACATGAAATCTATGCTTGTGTTCTGGATAAAAACCGGACTAAAGCTGATGAAATCCCCTGTGATATTTTCGATACTGCTGCTAGTCAGCGCCTTGCCGCTCGTTGGCGCGACATCTGAGCCAGCCGACTCTTTTTGCACATCTGAGTTATGTCAAACAGATTTTGTGAAGTTAGAAAAAATGGCATGGTATGGCAGTGGCATGGCTGCCACCATTGTTGCGACTGCTTATGCTACCGGTGAGGGCGTACCTCAGGACGTTAAAAAAGCGCGCCGCCATATTAAGCAGGCAGCACGCTGGCGTGAACCTATGGGGATGCACGTCATGTCCAACTGGTTGCGTGCCGGCTTCATATTGGAGCAAGACATAGATAAGGCAGATGTCTGGTTGGAACGTGCGATTCGGGCAGGCTATTTGCCGGCGGCTTACGATAAGGCGAAATTGCTGTTACAGCAAAATAATCCGCAAGCCGACCAGCAAGCGATCGCTTTGTTACAAACTGCAGAGCAAGGTTTTTACCTGCCAGCCCGTTATCTGTTGGCTAAGTTGTACGTCGCGGGTATAGGTGTAGAATCGGATTTAGTGCAGGCCGCTCAGTTGTTTAAAAAGTTGGCACTGCAGGATTATGAAGATTCGCGTCAGCATTTTAGTGAGCTTTTGCAAGTACTGGAAGCGGTGAGTCAACAAGATGCGATTGCCGATCCGCAATTGTTGTCTGTTGTTAGCGAGCTTAAAACAGCCGGCGATATCGAGGTAATTCGAATCTATGGTCAACAGTTTAATACCGAAAGTGAGCTGAGTAATGTCAGGCAGCAACTCGCGGCATCGGGCTTGTACCAACCTGGGGCAAACACCTCTTCGCGTATCCCCGGAAATTTATGTGGTCGTGGTACCGGACTCTGTTCCGTCGCATTTGACCGCGATAGTCTGGCCTCTGAAACCGCTATTATTCTAAAAGATATTTTACGCTTTAACCGATAAGAAGACAGTCTGCCCAGCAACCCTGGGCAGATGCTATCACTTCTAACGATCTGGGCACTACAGCAAATAGTCACTGCCATCTTTGGCAGTAAAGCTTTTTTCTGCCCGGCTGCGACAACTGATTTGCCGGCCACTGATTAGGCTGAACCAATGACACTCGGGTACCGTTGTTTGCAGCTGAATATCGTCAATACCTGCCGGATCCTGACTACCCTGCATACCGCGGCGATTCAGGACTAACTCGACATGGCGGCCATCATTTTGTAACAGTAAGGCTTCTGGTGTCTCACGATGACCAATCAGCGCGATAAATTGCGCCGGCTCTTGTAAACCACTGGTGCTGCCATCCTGAAAGAACGCCAGTAGTTGCTGGTAGTAGACAACATAACTTGCCACGTCTTTATGCGAACCCCGGGCCAGTGGAAAGGTTTTATCCAGAAAACCTTTTGAGTAATCCATCACCTGACGCACATGCTGTTGATTCAGTTCGGTGATCAATTGGATCTGTTGCTGGATTTGCAGCTCCTGCTGCATTGGGTTAGCTAAAGTTGTCATCTTCTGTTCCTCATCGGGTAGGGTCGGTACTTGGCCTCTGATAAGGCTTAATCCTGGTTTTCGCGCCAGCTTTTGCTATTGCTTGAAAACTAGTCTAGATTAGTTTTAAGCATAATTTCACAATAAAAATTTTACAGTGTGAATTTTACAAAATGAAAGTGAACAAAAGTCTGCTACGAAAGTCCCATTTTTTGGGCACTAAAATAAGAAATTTGCGTAAACGCAATAACTTAACCATTGAAGATTTGTCGACCCGTTGTGTGCGGCTGAATCCGGAAGCGGCACCTTCGGTGTCGTATCTGTCGATGATTGAACGCGGAAAAAGGGTGCCGGCCGTCGAAATGTTGGCAGTGATTGCGCAGGTATTTCAAAAAGAACTGGACTGGTTTTTAGATGGCGAAGCGGAAGAGCAGGATTTGGTGCTGCCAAAACAAACCAAAGGCGGCTTAAATGGTATGCCGCTGGAGCCGGGCTTTTTGTTTAGTGGCGATATTCTGCAAATTGCCATTCCGGAGCTGCTGTCGCAAACCGGCACCAGCGGCCGGCAGTTTGCGCAACTACTGATCCGTGCGCATCAGGAGCATCACCAGAATCATTTTCCTGAGCTGGAGCGGGCGGCCGAGGAAGTCGGCTTAAAACGGTTGCCGTTATCGGTTGAGGAATTATTGGCCATCGTGCAACAACTGGGGCTGAGTATTCACTGGTTTGATGAAGCACCGCGCGAGTTAATCGACGAATTGGGTGTGCGCTCGAATAATATTCAGACCTCGTTTTTTGTGCCACCGCAGAGTTTGCATTTGCACCGTATCTTGCAGCAATGGCCAACCCGCCTGAAATATGAATTGGCGGTACATATCGGCCATGCAGTACTGCATAACAAAGATGGCGTGAAAAGTTCAATGGCAGTCGGCGGGGCGCATGACGATGTGTTTGCTGACAGCAGTAGCATGGCACCGCAGGACATTTTGCATGCCTGGCGCGACTTTGAGTCGAGTTTTTTTGCCGGTGCGCTGCTGTGCCCGAAACAGCCATTCCGGCAGTTGCTGGAGCGACGTGGCTACGAGATTGCCAGTCACTTGCAGGCTGAAGTGTCGGCTTCGGTGGCGATGCGGCGGATGACGGCAGTATCACCTTATCCGCACTGGCACTATTTTGATGCGTACAGCCCCGGTAAATTAAAGGCAGTGTATCGCGGTAATGGTATCCCGCTGCCCTGGGGCAATATGCGGCAAGTCCAGGATCCTTGCCAACACTGGGCGGTATTCCGGATGTTTGAAGTAAAAGAGTCGGGTAGTGCGGCGCAACTATCTTTACTGGATGTGCAGGGACAACCGAGAATTTATTGCTGTGAGTCGACCAAGGTCAAAGATTTGGCCGGTAATGACCATGTATTATGTGCTGGTATTGATTTGAATCCGGCTTTGGCGGCTCAGGGGCTGGATGCCGATGCGCTGGCGCAGGAGATGAAGGCACGTTGTATCAGTTACGGTGGCGCTGCTACTGTACCGCAAAGTATTCAGACCACGCTAAAGCGAGTGGCAAATATTCTGAATATTAATTGGGTTAGCCGCAGTATGAATAAGCCAGCACAGCTGATTTGCGCCCGGGGCGGCAGTTGCCCGCGCTCGCCCAGTTGCTATCAATGTCCGGGCAGCAGCAGTTAACACAGGAGAGCCAATGACGGAAATTCAGCAAACAGCAACACCTCAGACCGTCGCTACTGCGCCGGACCCGCAAACCGAGCAGGTCAGTCAACGGTTAACCGCCAGTCAGCAAGCCAAGGCAGTGGCGATTGAGGACATTATTGCAGCCCGGGCAGCTGGCGATTTACATCAGTTATCACAGCATCTGTTAGCGATGCTGGATGGTTTGTCGCCTGATGACCTGAGTCAACTTAGCAAGGCGCTACTAAAAGGGGAGTCAGCACAAACCGAAAAACGCCGCGAAAAAGCCGACCAGCAATTACGGCAGGACTGGCGTGATGGTGGTTATCCTTATCAAAACCGGCTTAGTCGAAAAAGTTATGAGCAGCAGAAATATCATCTGCAAGTGGAGTTATTAAAGTTACAACGTTGGATAAAAGCCACCGGACAACGGGTAGTTATCCTGTTTGAAGGGCGGGATGCCGCCGGTAAAGGCGGTACCATTAAACGTTTTATGGAACATTTAAACCCACGTGGCGCACGGGTAGTGGCGTTGCAAAAACCCAGTGAGGCAGAGCAAGGGCAATGGTATTTTCAGCGTTATGTTGCTGAATTACCAACCAAAGGCGAAGTAGTGCTGTTTGACCGCTCCTGGTATAACAGAGCCGGTGTCGAGCGGGTGATGGGCTTTTGTAGCGATGAGGAGTATCAGGAATTTATGTTGCAGGTACCGGAGTTCGAACGCCAACTGGTACGTAGTGGTATCCATCTGATTAAGCTTTGGTTTTCAGTCAGTCGCGACGAGCAACGTCGTCGTTTTACTGAGCGTGAGGCCCATCCGTTAAAACAATGGAAGTTAAGCCCGGTCGATTTAGCCTCGCTGGATAAATGGGATCACTATACGAAAGCAAAAGAGGCGATGTTTGCCTGCACGGATACCAGCTATGCGCCCTGGACCGTGATTAAATCCGATTGTAAAAAACGCGCCCGCCTAAACGCGATGCGCTATGTGCTGCAGCGTTTGCCTTACGAGAACAAAGACGCCGCTGTCGTCGGAGTGCCGGATCCGCTGCTGGTGGGGCGTGCCAACGTGATTTTCGAACAGGGCGAACATGGTTTTCTACTGGAAACGAGTGCCTGAGTCGGCCCTCATACTTTGTTACAACTTAATCGCCAGCCAAAAATTGGCAAGGTGCGCCGGAGGGCGTAAGATGAGTTGTTAACTCTCTCCCGCGTATAACAGGACATAACAATGAAAAAAACTACTTTAGTCGCCACTGCCGTGGCCTTAGCCCTTGGGCTGAGTGCCTGCGGTAAACAAACTGCCACCGAACAGAGCGCTGGTAGCCAACCTGCAGCTGCACAAACACAACAACAAGCGGCTCTGGTGTCAGGCATTGATAAGCAATACTTTGATCAGAGCGTGGCCTTTGGGCAGGATTTCTTTTTAGCGGTAAACGGTAAGTGGTTGGCAGAGACTGAAATTCCTGCTGACAAGGCGACTTACGGCTCTTTCCATATGCTGGCGGACCAATCGCAGCAAGCGGTAAAAGCCATTATCGACGAAGTTTCTGCGAAAACCGATTTAGCCGCGGGCTCAGATGAGCAGAAGCTGGGGCATTTTTATAACAGCTTTATGGATGAAACGACGATTGAACAGCGCGGCTTAACACCATTGCAGCCACAGCTGGATGCGATTAAAGCCTTGGCCGATAAAGCTCAGCTACCGGCACTGTTTGCCAGCTTACAACGTGACGGTATCGCTATTCCTTTTGGTTGGTTTGTTAATAACGATGCGAAAAACTCCACCCAGTATGCGGTGTATTTAAGTCAGGGTGGTTTGGGCTTACCAGATCGTGATTACTACTTTAAAGATGATGAAGCCTCACTGAAAATTATCAGTGAGTATAAAACCTATCTGCAGGATATGTTTGCGCTGGCTGGCCATAGCGATGCGGCTGCCGCAGCAGAACGGGTGTACCAGCTGGAAAAAGCCCTGGCAGAACATCACTGGACCCGTTTGGATAGCCGTAATGCCGACAAAACCTACAACAAGCTCAGTGTGGCTGATTTAAACAGCAGCTTGGGTGATTTTGACTGGGCCGCTTACGCGAATGGCGTGAAATTAGCGCAGGTAAATGAAATTATTGTGCGTCAGCCAAGCTATTTTGAAGGTTTAGGCAAGGTTATCGCCGCCACCGATCTACAAAGCTGGCAAGATTACCTAACGATCAAAACCGTCAACAGCTACGCCGATAAACTGAGCAGTGCCTTTGCTGATCGCCGTTTTGCGTTTTACGGCACGACGTTAAGTGGAATTCAGGAGCAACAACCACGCTGGAAACGGGCTGTTGATGCCGCCGATCAGGTACTGGGTGAGCTGACCGGTAAACTCTATGTTGAGCGTCACTTCAGCCCTGCCGCTAAAGCACGGATGGAAGTGCTGGTCGCCAATCTGATCAAAGCTTACGAGGTGTCGATCAAAGAGCTGGAATGGATGAGCGAAGACACCAAGGTGGCGGCGTTGGAAAAGCTGAGCAAATTTACGCCGAAAATTGGCTACCCGAACAAGTGGAAGGATTATTCCGCGCTGGAAATCAAAGCCGATGATTTAGTCGGTAACTTTGTCCGTGCCAGTCACTGGGGCTATGACGAGATGGTGAGTAAGCTGGGCAAACCAATCGATAAAGACGAGTGGTTTATGACACCGCAAACGGTCAATGCCTACTACAACCCGGTAAACAACGAAATCGTGTTCCCAGCCGCGATTTTACAGCCACCGTTCTTTAATATGGCGGCCGATGATGCGGTAAACTACGGCGGTATCGGTGCAGTAATTGGCCATGAAATCGGCCATGGTTTTGACGATCAGGGCGCTAAATACGACGGTGACGGTAACCTGCGTAACTGGTGGACCGAGCAGGATAAAGCCCAGTTCCAGGCGCGCGGTGCTAAGCTGATTGGTCAGTACAATCGTTTTGAGCCGCTGCCGGGCGTTAATGTGAACGGTGCTGTGGCACTGGGTGAAAATATCGGTGACCTCGGCGGGATGACGGTCGCGCTGAAAGCTTATCAGTTGTCACTGAATGGTCAGGACGCACCAGTAATGGACGGCTTTACCGGTGAGCAACGCTTCTTTATCAGCTGGGCGCAAATCTGGCGTACCAAGTTCCGTGAAGAAGCGCTGCGTCGTCAGCTAAGCACTGGCCCACACTCACCAGCCCATTTCCGGGTAATAGGGGTGTTGCCAAATATGCCTGAGTTCTATACTGCTTTCGATATCAAAGAAGGTGATGCGATGTACTTACCGGTCGAGCAACGCGTCAAGATCTGGTAATCAGTAGTTCGCAGTAACTATAATTAGGCTGTGGTTGTCTGGTTCTCGCAAGGAGGCAGGCGCCACAGCTTTTTTTGCCTTGGTCAGACCACTATAACTAAAAATTACCTGCCCGGCCCTTTGTATTCAGTAAATTTATAACCATTATAAGTCTGTGTGCATTAGTGTTATTATGCTTTTGCTTTGATCTTTCTTATAATTGAGCCCATTCATTCACCGGAATGACGTTGCAGTAACCCGACTGCAAGCAACGACCGAGAGGACATAACTGTGCTACAAGAATATCGTGAACACGTGGCGGAACGCGCCGCCCAGGGTATCCCGGCTAAGCCCTTAAATGCTGAGCAAGTTGCTGCCTTAGTTGAATTATTAAAGAACCCGCCAAAAGGCGAGGAAGAAGTTATTTTAGATTTGCTGGTCAACCGGGTACCACCTGGTGTTGACGAAGCCGCTTATGTTAAAGCCGGCTTCCTGGCTGCTGTCGCCAAAGGTGAAGCCAAAAGTCCACTAATCAGCGCCGA
This sequence comes from Alishewanella agri BL06, assembly GCF_000272005.1. Lineage (GTDB taxonomy): Bacteria > Pseudomonadota > Gammaproteobacteria > Enterobacterales > Alteromonadaceae > Alishewanella > Alishewanella agri. The sequence continues at coordinate 234,480 of NZ_AKKU01000025.1, forward strand.
GCGTGCCGTTGAGCTGTTGGGTACCATGATGGGTGGTTACAATATTGAGCCACTGATCAGCCTGCTGGATGATGCCAAGCTGGCGCCAGTTGCCGCCAAAGCCCTGTCACATACCTTACTGATTTTCGATGCTTTCCACGATGTCACTGAAAAAGCTGAAGCGGGTAATCAGTATGCCAAGCAAGTACTGCAAAGCTGGGCTGACGCCGAATGGTTTGAAGCCAAGCCAGAGCTGGCGAAGAAAATTACCGTTACCGTGTTTAAAGTTGCCGGTGAAACCAACACCGACGATTTATCACCAGCACCGGATGCTTGGTCACGCCCGGACATCCCACTGCATGCGTTAGCCATGCTGAAAAACAGCCGCGAAGGTATCGAACCGGATCAGCCTGGTACTGTTGGCCCGATCAAGCAGCTGGAAAAACTGAAAGAAAAAGGTTTCCCACTGGCTTATGTCGGTGACGTAGTGGGTACCGGTTCATCACGTAAATCAGCGACGAACTCAGTGCTGTGGTTTATGGGTGACGATATTCCATACGTACCGAACAAGCGCGGTGGCGGCTTTGTGTTAGGCGGCAAGATTGCGCCGATTTTCTTCAATACTATGGAAGACTCAGGTGCACTGCCAATTGAAGTTGATGTCAGCAAGCTCGAGATGGGCGATGTGATCGACATTCTGCCATATGAAGGCAAAATCGTGCGTCATGGTAGCGGCGAAGTGCTGGCTGAATTTAGCCTGGCAACTGACGTGTTAATTGATGAAGTGCGTGCCGGTGGCCGTATTCCACTGATTATCGGCCGTGGTTTAACTGACCGTGCCCGGGAGTTCTTAGGTTTAGCTGCTTCTGATAAATTCCGTCGCCCACAAGCCAAAGCTGACTCAGGCAAAGGCTTTACGCTGGCACAGAAAATGGTGGGTAAGGCGTGTGGCGTGAAAGGTGTGCGTCCTGGTACTTACTGTGAGCCGAAGATGACGACAGTGGGTTCGCAAGACACCACTGGTCCCATGACCCGTGACGAGTTAAAAGACTTAGCCTGTTTAGGTTTCTCTGCCGATCTGACCATGCAGTCGTTCTGTCACACTGCCGCTTATCCGAAGCCGGTCGACGTTGATACGCATCATACTCTGCCAGACTTTATTATGAACCGTGGCGGTGTCTCACTGCGTCCGGGCGATGGTATTATCCACAGCTGGTTAAACCGTATGTTGCTGCCAGATACCGTGGGTACCGGTGGTGACTCACATACCCGTTTCCCAATTGGTATTTCATTCCCGGCTGGTTCTGGTTTAGTGGCGTTTGCTGCGGCGACCGGTGTGATGCCTCTGGATATGCCAGAGTCGGTACTGGTGCGCTTTAAAGGCGAAATGCAGCCTGGTATTACGCTGCGCGACTTAGTGCACGCCATTCCTTATGTTGCCATTCAGAAAGGTTTGCTGACTGTTGATAAGAAAGGTAAGAAAAACATCTTCTCTGGCCGTATCTTAGAAATCGAAGGTTTACCGAATCTGACCGTAGAGCAGGCGTTTGAGTTATCTGATGCCTCTGCGGAGCGTTCAGCAGCCGGTTGTACCATCAAGCTGTCAAAAGAGTCGATTGCCGAATATCTGGAATCGAATATCGTGATGCTGAAGTGGATGATCGCGGAAGGTTACGGCGATGTGCGTACTATCGAGCGCCGGATCAATGCGATGCAGGCCTGGCTGAAAGATCCACAGCTGATGGAAGCCGATGCCGATGCCGAATACACTGAAGTGATCGAAATCGATCTGGCCGACATTAAAGAGCCGGTGCTGTGTGCACCAAATGATCCGGATGATGCCCGTTTACTGTCTGAAGTTGCCGGCGACAAGATTGATGAAGTGTTTATCGGTTCTTGTATGACGAACATTGGCCACTTCCGTGCTGCCGGTAAGTTACTGGATAAGTTCAAAGGCCAGTTACCAACCCGGTTATGGATCGCGCCACCGACTAAGATGGACCAGGCCCAGCTGACCGAAGAAGGTTACTACGGTATTTATGGCAAAGTGGGTGCCCGCACCGAGATGCCAGGCTGTTCACTCTGTATGGGTAACCAGGCACGCGTAGCTGAGAAGTCAACGGTGGTGTCTACTTCTACCCGTAACTTCCCGAACCGTTTAGGTCAGGGTGCTAACGTGTATCTGGCGTCAGCTGAGCTGGCTGCGGTATCTTCAATTATCGGAAGATTACCGACAGTGGCAGAATATATGGAATATGCGAAACAAATCGATGCTACGGCAGCCGATACCTATCGCTACCTGAACTTCCATAAGATGCCGCAGTACACCAAAAAAGCGGATAATGTAATTATCCAGCAAGCGGTGTAAGCACTTAGTAACGACTAACAACGCCTGCCTTGTGCAGGCGTTGTTGTTTTTACCGCCGTAATAAAGCAAACAGTTGGCAAAGATGGAATACGACTTTATCTACGATCGCGACAGCCGGCGCTACCGGCTTAAACTCGCCACTGAACAAGCGGCGCTGCAGCAATTTCTGCTGGATGAGTTTGCGCACCGCGCCAGTGCTTACCAGCCGCTGCTAAACCAGCTAAAGGCACTCAAGCCTTATCAGGACTGGCAATATCAGGGGCGTGAATTTAGCTTACTGGTGCAGCAGCAGGAAGTGCGGGTTTGTCATAATAGTCTGTTGGCAACGGAGAGCGGTGAGTTGGCCGTACAATTACTGCCGGAGGAGCTGGACGACGATTTACAACTGGATGAAAGCGGGCTTAGCAGCGAATGTGGGCTGGCAGACTTGTTGCTGTTACTGCAAGCCTGGCAGGAATTTCTGCCGGCATAGCCCGAAATATAACGTCATGCCGATACGATGCTTTTCAGGCCGCCGGCGCGGACACTGGCTTGCACTCTGGCAGGGAAAAACGCACTAAACTGGTGCGTTTTTTTTCGCCGACTGTAACCGTCTAAAATTAAGTGTTTGTTTTGTATGAAATAAAAATCTTGGCACAAGGTTTTCTTATCTTTTTAAGCGAACAGCATAATTAGTCGATAAGGAAAACCATCATGAAGCTTGTATGTGCCATCATCAAGCCGTTCAAACTGGATGATGTCCGGGAAGCGATTGCGGACATCGGGGTAGAAGGTTTAACGGTTACTGAAGTAAAGGGTTTTGGCCGCCAGAAAGGCCACACCGAGCTCTATCGCGGAGCCGAGTATCAGGTTGATTTCCTGCCAAAAGTAAAACTGGAAATTGCTACCCAGGACGATCAGGTAGAACGCTTATTGGAAGCAATCCAAAAAGCGGCTTATACCGGCCGGATTGGCGACGGCAAGATCTTTGTCTATGACCTGGAGCAGGCGGTACGGATCCGTACCGGCGAAACTGACGCAGAAGCGATTTAAGGAGCCTTGCCATGCAAGAACAAATTTATCATTTACAGTTTGCAATGGACACCTTCTACTTCCTGATGTGTGGGGTGCTGGTGATGTGGATGGCGGCAGGCTTTTCGATGCTGGAAGCCGGCTTGGTAAGAGCGAAGAATACCACCGAAATTCTGACTAAGAATATCGCGCTGTACTCGATTGCTTGCATTATGTATTTAATCTGTGGCTACTACTTTATGTACGATGGCGGCATTTTCCTGCAAGGTATTGCTGAAATCGACGTTGATACTACTTTAGCCTCCTTTGCGGAGCAAAATGACTTTACCGGTGATGCTGTCTATTCCGGTGCATCAGACTTTTTCTTCCAGGTCGTGTTCGTTGCTACTGCCATGTCTATTGTCTCTGGCGCCGTAGCAGAGCGGATGAAGCTGTGGGCCTTTTTAGCCTTTGCTGTGGTCATGACCGGTTTTATCTATCCGATGCAAGGTGGCTGGACCTGGGGCGGTAAAGAAGTGTTTGGCTTGTATAACTTAGGCGATCTGGGTTTCTCGGACTTTGCCGGCTCAGGTATAGTGCATATGGCGGGTGCCGCTGCTGCGTTAGCCGGGGTATTGCTGTTAGGTGCCCGTAAAGGTAAATACAGTAAAGATGGTAAAATTAATGCGATTCCAGGCGCTAACATGCCACTGGCGGCGCTGGGCACGCTGATCCTGTGGATGGGCTGGTTTGGCTTTAACGGCGGCTCAGTATTAAAACTGGGTGATATTGCCAATGCGCATAGTGTCGCTGTGGTGTTTCTGAATACCAATGCAGCTGCCGCTGCTGGTGTGGTCGCTGCCCTGATTACCTCGGTGATCCTGTTCCGTAAAGCTGATCTTACCATGGCGCTAAACGGTGCCTTAGCCGGTCTGGTTGCTATTACCGCAGAACCTTCTACACCAACACCGCTGCAAGCCTCACTGTTTGGCGCTATTGCCGGTGTGTTAGTGGTCGCCTCTATTCTGGCGCTGGATAAAATTAAAATCGACGACCCTGTTGGTGCGATTTCTGTGCACGGCGTAGTCGGCTTATATGGTTTGTTATTAGTGCCTATCACTAATGCTGATAGCAGCTTTAGTGGCCAGATCATAGGTGCCCTGACGATCTTCGGCTGGGTATTTGCCACCAGTCTATTAGTGTGGTTCGTACTGAAGTTAGTCATCGGCATCCGGGTTAGTGAAGAAGCCGAATACGAGGGTGTTGACAGTTCAGAGTGTGGTATTGAAGCCTATCCTGAATTCGTCGCCTCGGTAAAGTAAGCAGCCCGCAGCGTGCAGGTGGCACGTTGCGGGAGCCTGTGGCTGAGCCTGTGTTAGCACCGCTAATCGGGAGCACCCACTAGACTTGTCCCACCTAAACACGTCTATCCTTGTCCTTTGTCTGAATTTGACGCCCCGTGGTGAAAACCGCGGGGTTTTTTTATAACTGCCGCAGAGAGTAAAAGTCATAAGGCTGGAAAGCGAACGGAGCATGACAAAAAGTACAGTTTAGCTCGTCACAACTGGCAGTGAGATTCCGCAACAAAAGAAGCGCAGCTGATTTAGTGGTGTGTGGGTTTTAGTAGGTGTAAAAAGAAAGCTGGCCGCAAACTACGCGGCCACTGTTTCCTGATGCTTCCTTAGCGGTCTCTTTCCATGAGACTTATCCGGTATTCCTGTCGCATCCTGCTGCTGCTTCCTGCAACTGATTTCCGGTCAGTATTCCTGTGAGTCCTTAAGGTTGAATTCCTATTTCAACCCCTGCATCCTGCAGTCATCTCCGACGACTTGTCCGTTGATGGCTATCTTCATCCCTGTTACCATCTGTCTGGCCGCACCCTGCAACCGACATTGAATATTGCCATCCAAGGCTGTCCCGTTATGCTCTTTCATCCTGCCGAGCCTTCTTCATCCTGAAGGTGTCCAGTTTCATCCTTGAGCTTCCTGCCTGCTGTAATCCACAGCATTATACTTCCTGTGTGGCATCTTGCCTGTTACTGACTTCCTGCCAGTCATCGTTCCGTCGATGTGAGTATTATGCATCTTAGCTCGTACCTTAGGGGCGATTTCTGACGATCCATAGTGTTGTCATAAGCTTGTAAGAATAAATTATTTTCTATTTTAGCTTTACAAAACAATTTCTTAGCTTGGATTTTCTCAGTTTTTACAACAGAAAATAGCGCTTTGGCTGCAGCATTTGTGAGATATATCTCACAAGGTTTAGGGGGATTAAGCTCATGCTGATTTACAGGTATACTGTGTACAGAGTGACTAGGGCGTGTTGACGTTTGCTGCTTGTTTTTGCAGCCGTTTGGCTGGTGTTTATACAAGGCAGAGCTTGTGATGTGTAGTTATTCTACATGAACAAGCGATAACGCAGTAGAAACGCCAGCCAAACGCTGCCCGAAGGGTTCGCGCTGGCGGCGCTTTGCTCTTTGTCACTCGTCGTTTATTTAGAATAACTAAACCGCACTCCTCGTTTCGCGATCAAAGCGCCGCCAGTGCGAACAAAATCTAAGCAGCAAACGTCAACACGCCCTAGGGGTCAGGGAGCAGCATGGCACGCGAACAATTAGGTATTTGTGCGGAGGCAAATTTACATGGCAGTTATCTGCTATGTAATGTACTGGACGGTCAGGAAGCGATACTGCGACAAAAACTGGCGCGGATTCCGCATATCATGCAGCGCTTGGCAGAGCACTTTTCGGAAGCGATGTTAAGCGGGTTGGTGGCGGTTAGTAGTCACTATTGGGATAACCTTTACCCGTGGCAAAGACCTGTTGGTCTACAGGCATTTCCTGTCTTGCCGTCAGAGCATTTGGCCGTAAGCTGTACGATGGCCGATTTACTTATCCAGATCCGCTCAGATCGTTTGGATGTCAATTACATTGCGCTGCAGCAAATTCAACAGCTGTTGATGGCGAATGTTGAAGTGGTAGAGCAATTAAGTGGGTTCCGTTATCTGGATGGGCGTCAACTCACCGGCTTTATTGATGCGCCGCAAAACCCGCGCGGTCTGAAACGCCGGCAAGCAGCTTTGGTGACAGCTGACGAGTCGGCAGTATTTGCCGGCGGCAGTTATGTGCATTTTTATCGTGCCAGTCTGGATCTAAAACACTGGCAACAGCTCACCTTACCGCAACAGGAAGATATTCATGGTTATGTTAAGCTGGATGCGAAGCCGCTGAGCATGGCGCGCTTGCAGCCGAATAGCCACCTGTTATGTTGTCAACTTAATGAACAGCAGCAGTTGCCTATCTTGCAGCAGAATATGCCTTTTGCACATAACAGCAATCAAGGTTGCCTGCATTTAAGTTTTAGTCAGCAGCCGGAGCACTTTGTCCGGCAATGGTGTTATCGCCTGGGTCTAAACGAGGGGCGTTACTATGACAGCCTGCTGGACTATTATCGTATCGATCTGGCAGCCGCCTATTTTGCACCCTCTGTAAGTTTTTTAGAGGCTGCGGCGCATGGCAGTTTAAACGCTACCGCCAGCGACGTTTATTGACTTAAACTTTTTCAAATAACTCAGTGACTTTTTGCAGGGTAAAGTCGATATTTTTCACGCTAATCGGCGCAATGAAAATCGTATCGTCACCCGCTATGGTCCCCAATACGCCTTCAGCCTTGCCAACTGAATCCAGCAAACGGGCAATCAGTTGCGCCGCACCCGGGCTGGTTCGGATAATAATCATCACATCGTTGTGTTCGATGTCCAGCACTAGCTGCCGTAGCGGGCTTTTGGTGGTGGGTACCCCCAGCTCCGGTGGCAGGGTGTAGACCATTTCCTGTCGGGCATTACGGGTGCGTACCGCACCGTATTTGCTCAGCATACGGGAGACTTTGGACTGGCTAACGTTATCAAACCCTTCTTTTTTCAGCGCATCGACAATTTCGCCCTGAGAACCAAAACTTTCCGTTTTCAATAAGGCTTTAAAAGCATGGATCAGCGCTTCCTGGCGGTTTTGTTTTGTCATAGTTTGAGTTTCCGCGTTATTCGTTAGACGGATACTAACAAAAATCGCGCAACAATGCAGTTGGTACAGTAAAATAGGCTTTACGCTTTTAAAGCGCTCTGGCGAAGGCAAAGTCGCCGAAATTGCTTAGACTTTAGGCGTAAGATATTTGTAATTTCGCGGCCATTTCAGTATTGTTGGCGCGGTTATTCTGAACTGTAAAATTGGAGAGAATCATGAAAGTTGCCGTATTAGGTGCAGCCGGTGGTATCGGTCAGGCACTGTCTTTATTACTGAAATTAGATTTACCTGCCGGCACAGACTTAGCCTTATATGATCTGGCTCCAGTAACACCGGGCGTGGCGGTAGATTTAAGCCATATCCCAACCGCAGTAAAAGTAACGGGTTATGGTAAAGAAGACCTGAGCAAGGCGCTGGTCGGTGCTGATATCGTGATGATTCCTGCTGGTATGCCGCGCAAGCCAGGTATGGACCGCTCTGATTTATTCAATATCAACGCCGGCGTAGTAAAAACCCTGGCCGAAGCCATTGTTGAAAATTGCCCGAAAGCGCTGGTGGGTATTATCACTAACCCGGTCAATACCACTGTTGCTATCGCTGCTGACGTGTTCAAAAAAGCTGGCACTTACGATCCGCGTCGCTTGTTCGGTGTGACGACGCTGGATGTAATCCGTGCTGAAACCTTCGTTGCCGAATTAAAAGGCAAAAGCCCTGTTGATGTGGCCGTGCCTGTTATCGGTGGTCACAGTGGCACCACTATTCTGCCATTATTATCGCAAGTGGCTGATGTCAGTTTCTCGGATGAGGAAGTGAAATCTTTAACGCACCGTATTCAGAACGCCGGTACTGAAGTGGTTGAAGCTAAGGCGGGTGGCGGATCGGCTACGCTGTCTATGGGTCAGGCAGCTGCCCGTTTCTGTTTGTCACTGGTTAAAGGTTTACAAGGTAAAACGGTTACTGAATACGCTTATGTAGAAGGTAACGGTGAATATGCCCGTTTCTTCGCTCAGCCAATCGTACTGGGTAAAAACGGTGTCGAGCACCTGCTGCCAATCGGCGAGCTGAGTGCTTTTGAACAAAAAGCCATGACCGATATGTTAGGCACCCTGAAAGCGGATATTACGCTGGGTGAAGAGTTCGTTAAGAACAATTAAGCCTGGTCGTCGCTATAACAATAAAGGCGCCGTTGGCGCCTTTATGTTTTTGCGGATTCGGTTTGTGCTATCACCTTTAAGTGACAGCACCCGTAAGTGACAGCGCGCGTTAGTGACTGCGTGATACGGCGATATCCGCCAAGGCCAGCAGCGCCTGCTTGTAAGGGCTATCCGGCAGCGGCTGCAGCGCCAATTGTGCGGCTTTCGCTTCCTGCTCGGCTTTGTTGCGGGTATAGTCAAAAGCGCCGGTTTGCTCTAAAGCTGCCATAATTTCAGTAAAGTGCTGCATACCATTGCCCTCGGTAATGGCCTCGCGAATTAATTGTTGCTGCCGTTCGTTACCCAGTTTTAATGCATGCAGTAGTGGCAGGGTAGGCTTGCCTTCAGCCAGATCATCACCGATATTCTTACCCAGCTCTGCAGCATCGGCCTGATAGTCCAGCACATCATCGATTAGCTGAAAGGCAGTACCCAGATGCATACCATAGGCCTGCATCGCCTTTTCAATCACGGCGGGCTGATTGGAAATAACCGCTGCTAACTGGGTTGCCGCTTCAAATAATTTGGCCGTTTTGCAGTAAATGACCTGCATATAGCTTTGCTCGGTAGTATCCGGATCATTCACATTCATCAGCTGCAGCACTTCACCTTCAGCGATAATGTTAGTGGCGTCGGCCAGTACTTGCATTACCCGCATACTGTTTAATGACACCATCATCTGAAACGAGCGGCTATACAGGAAATCACCAACTAATACACTGGCCTGATTGCCGAATAGCGCGTTAGCGGTTTCTTTACCACGGCGCATGGTTGACTCATCCACCACGTCATCGTGCAGCAGGGTTGAGGTGTGAATAAACTCGACAATAGCGGCAACACTAATATGTTGTTCACCCTGATAACCCAGGGCCCGCGCGGCTAATACGGCCAGCAGGGGGCGTAACCTTTTACCGCCGCTATTGACGATATAGATGCCAAGTTGGTTAATCAGCGCCACGTCTGAGCTGAGCTGAGAGAAGATCTGCTGGTTTACTGCCGTCATATCGGCGGCCGCGAGGCGTTGAATTTCGTCGAGCGTCATTTGCCAACAACTGCGTTAAGTCTCTGAATGGCGGCAATTCTACACTAATAGCAGGCTTGGCTAAAATGAAATCTGGATCCTTTTCTGCGTCAGCAGATCTTTTTCATAATTGTGCTTGCGGCTGTGGGGGAAATTGCGTACAATTCGCGCCCTGTGAATTGAATTAACACGCCCCTTTATTTTAACAAGCGATGGCGTGCTTTGTACGGAGTTAACTATGTACGCGGTTTTCCAAAGTGGTGGCAAACAGCACCGTGTGACGGAAGGTCAGACTCTTCGTCTGGAGAAGTTAGACCTGGAAACAGGCGCAACAATCGAATTTACCCCGTTGATGATCGCTAACGGCGAAGTTATCAACATCGGTGCCCCTTTAGTTGAAGGTGGTAAAGTAGTAGCGGAAGTGGTCAGTCATGGCCGTGGCGATAAGATCAAGATCGTCAAGTTCCGTCGTCGTAAGCATTCACGCAAACAGATGGGCCACCGTCAGTGGTTCACTGAAGTGAAAATCACCAGCATAAGCGCGTAACAGGAGTATCGACACATGGCAAGTAAGAAAGGTGTAGGTAGCACTCGTAACGGTCGCGATTCAGAAGCTAAACGCTTAGGTGTTAAGCGTTTCGGTGGTGAGTCTGTATTAGCAGGTAACATCATTGTGCGTCAGCGTGGTACTAAGTTCCATGCCGGCAGCAACGTTGGTATCGGTAAAGACCACACTTTATTCGCCTTAACCGACGGTAAAGTGAAATTCGAAGTGAAAGGCGAACACAACCGTAAGTTCGTTAGCATCGTCAGCGAATAAGCTGCAGATCTTCGAAAGAACCCCGCCTGGTGCGGGGTTTTTTTATAAATTTTCCGCACCCCCCGACATAGGTTATACTTGGCTGCATAAGTCAGGTTCCTAAGCACAGTTAAGCAGGACAGCACCGATGAAGTTTGTAGATGAAGCGATAATTCGCGTCGAGGCCGGCGACGGCGGCAACGGCATTATCAGTTTTTTACGGGAAAAGTTTATCTCCAAAGGCGGGCCGAACGGCGGTGACGGCGGGGATGGCGGCGACGTCTATCTGCAAGCGGATGAGAACCTGAATACGCTGGTCGATTATCAGTTTGAAAAATATCACAGCGCTGAACGCGGAGAAAACGGTGGCAGCGTCAACTGTACCGGTAAGCGCGGTGCCGATCTGGTATTAAAAGTGCCGGTGGGTACCCGGGCAGTGGATGTTGATACCGATGAAGTGATTGGCGATCTGACCAGCAATGGCCAAAAATTAATGGTCGCCAAAGGCGGCTGGCATGGTTTAGGGAATGCCCGTTTTGCCAGCAGTACCAACCGTACACCACGTAAGAAAACCAATGGTACACCGGGCGAGATCCGTAATTTACGTCTTGAGCTGTTACTGCTGGCCGATGTCGGTCTGTTAGGTCTGCCTAATGCCGGTAAATCGACGTTGATCCGCGCGGTATCTGCTGCCAAGCCGAAAGTAGCCGATTATCCTTTTACCACCCTGGTACCAAATCTGGGTGTGGTCCGCGTTGAGTCACACCGCTCCTTTGTGATCGCCGATATCCCTGGTCTGATTGAGGGCGCCGCTGAAGGTGCTGGTCTGGGTATTCAGTTCCTGAAACACCTGGAGCGCTGCCGTCTATTATTGCATGTGATTGATGTACTGCCCGCTGACGGTTCCGATCCGGCAGAGAATGCGCAAACCATCATTCAGGAGCTGCATAAATACAGTGCCAAGCTTGCTGCCAAGCCACGCTGGCTGGTATTTAATAAGCTGGATCTGGTACTTGAAGACGAGCTGGAAGAGATTGTGCAGCAGGTGACAACAGCACTGGACTGGCAGGGACCGGTGTTTAAAATCTCTGCTGCTTCACGCGAAAATACCCAGCAGCTGTCACGCGAAATCTTGAACTATATCGAGCAGCTACCGGAAGAAAAAGCCAGCGAGCAAGCGGCTGATCCGGTAACCTTTAAGTGGGATGACTACCATGAGGAAGTCAACTCGCTGGAGGATGATCTGGATGAAGATGATGATTTCGACGACGACGACTACGACGTTGAAGTGATTTACCAGCGCTAGGCCCGACGATGCGGATTTCGATGATAGCCGCAATGGCGCAGCAGCGGGTGATTGGTTTAAATAACCAAATGCCCTGGCATTTACCCGCTGATTTACAACACTTTAAAAAAGTCACGCTCGGCAAGCCAGTAGTGATGGGGCGTAAGACCTTTGAGTCGATTGGCCGGCCCTTACCGGGGCGGCGTAATATCGTTATCAGCCGGCAAACGCCAGCGGTCGATAGCCCGGTCGAGTGGGTCAGTAGCATCGAGCAGGCATTAGCCTTATTGGCGGAACAGCCGGAAGTGATGATTATTGGCGGTGCCGAGATTTACCGGCAGTGTCTGCCGCTGGCCCAGCGTTTATACCTGACGGAAATCGCGCTTGAAACTGCCGGAGACGCCTTTTTCCCGGATTACCATGCTGCGGGCAACTGGCAGGAGATCGCGCGCGAGGAACATCCACAGAGCGCAGAGAATCCGCTGGGTTATCGTTTTATTACGCTGGAACGGCAGTAGGCATTACAGCGCAGTGGCTGAGTGACGCTTCAGGCAATAAGCAAGCCGTCAAATAGCTATACAACAGATAAAAAAGGCCAGCATCACGCTGGCCTTTTGACGTCTGAGTCAGGTTACACTTTAAACTGATCGACTGAACGCCGCAGCTCTTCGGCCAGCTTCGCCACTTCATGGCTGGAGGCTGAGGTTTGTTCGGCACCTGAGGCAGTTTGTTCAGCAATGGCCACAATAGACTCCAGCAAACCGCTAATTTCAGCTGATACCTGATGCTGCTCTTTGGCGGCACTGGAAATCTGCTCGCTCATGTCGTGAGCCAGATGTACCGCATGGGTAATCGAATCCAGTGCTGAGGTGGCGACTTCCGTCTTGGCAACACAATCCTCGGCTTGCTTTTTACCTTTGTTCATCGCTTCTACCGCGGCATGAGCACCGGTTTGCAGCGCCTGGATCATTGCCTGAATTTCCTGGGTCGAAGCCTGCGTCTTGCTGGCCAGCGAGCGTACTTCATCGGCAACAACGGCAAAGCCGCGGCCCTGTTCACCGGCACGGGCTGCCTCAATAGCAGCGTTTAACGCCAGCAGATTGGTTTGCTCCGCAATGCCGCGGATAACATCCAAGATGCTGCCAATAGAGGCGCTGTCTTTATGCAGCTTGTTGATCACCTGTGACGCTTGCTCTACTTCGCGTGACAGCTGGATAATGATGGCTTTGTTTTCCAGTGAAATGCCTTTTACCCGCTCGGCTTCTTTATCGGCATTCTTGATCTCGTTAAGCGCATCATTCGAACTTTGCAGCACGCCTTGCGAGGTACTGCTCATTTCGGTGGTGGCGGTTGCTGCCTGAGTAACCTGAGATTTTTGCTCGCGGATAGCCTGAGTGGTTTGCAGCGTGATGGCTGAGGTTTCTTCTGACGCTGCGGCCAGCTGGGTTGAGCGCGAGATAATACCCTGAATTAGTTGCTGCAGACTCTGGTTAACCTTGTTGATATTACGGGAAAGTTCACCAAATTCGTCCTGGCTACGATCGTTGAGTTGCTGGGTTAAATCACCCGAAGCAACGATACCAAGCATGGCGTTGATTTTCCCCAGCGGCTTCACAATGGCAGTGACCGTGCGGTAGGCGATAAAAACGGCTACCAGGGTTGAGATCAACATTACGACAAAAATAGCTATGACGGCATTACTGACACTTTTCTGACTCTCGTCCTGAATCGTGGTGGCAACCTGAGTACTTTGATTCAGCAGGGCGTCCAACCGCGTTAGAGCCAAAGCTGTTTGTTCATCAGCCTGCAGTAATAGTTGATTCGCACGTTCTTTACCTGCGAGAAGTTTGGCTTTGGTGCCGGGAATACCCTGGTTAGTATCCAGCAGACTGTTAACTATAGTGAGCTTTTCTTCTAAATCAGCCGGCATTGGCACTTGTGAGGCTTCGCGCAGCATTACCGAGAGTTGTGTTGCCAAATCTTGTAACCGGAATGCGATATCGTTACTGATGGTGGTAGCAGTACTATCATTAGTCGTGCGGTTTAAATCGACCACTACACTGAGCAGACTGTTGATGCCGGTTTCCATTTGGGTTGCCGCCTGATAGGCTTGTGGAAAACGGTTACGAACGTTGCTGATATCGGTGAAATCCAGTAACAGCGCTGCCATATCATCGGCAGTCATTTCCAGTTCACTCAGCTTATCGTCAATCTCGTTTTGTGAGCGAAGATTTTGCTCTAATTGCTCAAATAGCTGGTTTGAGAGTGGAATAAAGGCATCATAGGCAAGATTAACTTGCTGCGCCGCACCAGCCAGAGTTTGTTGTTGTTGTACTGCAGTATTAAGTTGGCTAGCAGCCGTTTGGTAAGCCTGTTGCTCGGTATTAAACTGTTGCCGTAGCGCAGTGATCTGACTTTGTTCTTGCGCGTTAAAAGCTTGCAGACTGATCTTACTCATCAGTACAAACTCGCTTTTCATCAGCGCGCTATTTTCCAAAGCCGGGATTGAGATGGTGTTCACCTCAGCGGTGGACTTACTGATACCGCTGAGCTGCGTATAAGCAGTTAAACCAATAAACAGCAGCAATAAGGTGATAACGCTAAAACCGCCAACTACCCTCAGTTTTACGGTCAACTTCATAACAACTCCAATCGAAAGTTCAGGCCGGTACTGCGGCCGTTGCCACTAGGTAGCTATTGCCAGCCGGTATCGACTTATTATTTTTGTTCTGCCCAGACACTATAGCGTTGTCTATTCTCAACGCAATAGGCAGTCAGCATATTTCCCCAGACGCAGCCCGTATCGAGCGCATGAATGCCTGGTACCGGACTATAACCATTTAACGCCGCCCAATGTCCGAAAAAGAGTTCAGGGTGAGCTTTGTCACGCCAGAACTCGTACCAGGGACGCAAGCCAGGGGTTTGTTCTGGCGCAGTTTTACTGGTTAACTCAAGGGCACCATCTGTTTGACAGAAGCGCATTCTGGTACAAGCGTTAATGGTATAGCGCCAACGTTGCTCAGCGGTGATGGCATCTGTCCAGCGAGTCGGTGTGTTTCCATACATGGTGGCAAGTAAGAGCTTTGGGTCCTGTTGCAATAGCAAACTGACTTCAGCGGTTGCGGCAAGTGCCGTGGTCAGATCCCAATCAGGTGCCAAACCGGCATGGACCATCAGATAACTGCCGTCTGTACTTTGCTGAATTAAAGGTTGTTGCCGAAGCCAATCGATCAGCTCCGGCAGCTGCGGTGCTTGCAGCAGTTGCTGTAATTGGTCGCTGGCTTTAACTTTGCCAAAGCCGTAATAATGGGCGATAAAGTTCAGGTCATGATTTCCAAGCACGGTTTTAGCCGTCGCACCCAGCTCCCGCACGAACTCAATACAGGCTAGTGAGTCAGGTCCACGGGCAATCAGATCACCGCAGAACCACAGCTGGTCGCTAGCGGCATTAAAGTTGATGGTGTTTAGCAGCCGTTGCAGAGGCTCAAAGCAACCCTGCAAATCGCCGATGATATAAGTGGCCATCAGTTTAGGATATTTGGCATCGCCAGGCGAAACAGTGGAATAGGGGCATTGAAAGCCCGCTGATCAGCAGCCTGCATTTCATAATGCCCCTGCATGGTGCCTACCGGGGTTTCCAGTACGGCGCCGCTGGTGTAACTATAAGTCTCACCAGGCTGCAGTTCAGGTTGCACACCAATCACGCCGTCACCCCTCACTTCAGATTGTTTGCCGTTACCGTCGGTGATTTGCCAGTAACGTCTTAATAACTGTACCGCTTGTGGCCCATTATTAGTGATGGTGACACAGTAGGCAAACACATAACGATGTTCGGCTGGATTAGATTGTGCCCCCAGATAAAAACTGTCGACCGTTACGGCTATCGGAGATTCAATTTGCATAACCTGCTTCCTGTGTCGCTAACCATTGCGCCACGCGAATAAAGTCCGCAACAGCTAATTGCTCTGGCCGCAGCGTGGGATCAATACCCAGCGCTTGCAGCTGTTCTGCCGTGGCAAAATTACTAAAACAATTACGCAGTGTCTTGCGTCTTTGATTAAAGGCTTCTAAGCAAACCCGATTTAGAATCGCCGGATCAACGGCTGCGCGTTCAGCTTTATTGTAAGGCAGTAACCGCACGACTGCGGAGTCAACTTTGGGTGCCGGTTTAAAGGCGCCGGGGCCTACCTGAACCACCGGCAGCGCTTTACAGTAAAACTGCGTCATCACGCTTAAACGGCCATAATCTTTACTGCCATGACTCGCTGTCATCCGCTCAACCACTTCTTTTTGCAACATAAAATGCATGGTGTCTATTTCATCTGCATATTCAAAGAGATGGAACAGAAGTGGTGTTGAAATGTTATAAGGCAGGTTGCCAAATACCTTCAGTTTTTGCCCTGGTTTAACTAACTGGCGGAAATCGAATTTCATCGCATCGGCTTGATGGATGGTAAGTTTGCTGGCAAGCGTTGGATGCTGACGCAAGCGTTCAGCCAGATCGCGATCCAGCTCAACTACCGTCAGGTGTCCGGCTTGTTCAGCAACAGGTTCGGTCAGCGCACCCAAACCCGGGCCGATTTCGACCAATACATCATCGGCCTTGGGTGCAATAGCTTTAACAATACGGCCTATTACCTGAGGGTCATGCAGAAAGTTTTGCCCGAAACGTTTGCGGGCGCGATGGCCTTGATGAATATTATCGTTCATGAGTCTCTTGGGTTCGTTGTGCCAGTTGAATGGCCTCTCGGACGGCGTGAAACAGGCTGCCTGGGTCCGCTTTGCCTGTCGCTGCTAAATCCAAAGCTGTGCCGTGATCAACTGAAGTACGGATCAGCGGTAAACCGAGGCTGATATTAACGGAGCGGCCAAAGCCTTTATATTTCAGCACTGGCAGCCCCTGATCGTGATACATCGCCAGCACGGCGTCAGCCTCATTCAAATATTTTGGTTGGAATAAGGTGTCTGCCGGCAGCGGCCCCACCAGTTGCATCCCGCTTGCTCTGAGTTCATCAAGGGCGGGAATAATAATGTCGATCTCCTCGCGGCCCAGATGGCCACCCTCGCCAGCATGCGGATTTAAACCACAGACATAGATTTTAGGCTTGGCAATGCCAAATTTTTGCTGTAGGTCCTGGTGCAAAATACTTAACACTTTTAATAGTCTTTCACGGGTAATGGCTTTAGCCACATAAGCAAGCGGGATATGGGTGGTTGCCAGCGCAACTCGCAATCCTTCTGTGGCAAGCATCATTACGACATAAGGCGTGTTAGATTGCTGAGCAAAAAATTCGGTATGCCCGCTAAAGGCAATACCGGCTTGATTAATAATACCTTTATGTACCGGCCCCGTTACGATAGCTGCAGCCTCGGCAGAGATAACCATCTCGCCCGCTGCAGTTAGGGTATCGACAACATAGTGGCCATTGGCTGCATTGAGCTGACCCGGGATAACGGGCGCAGCTAACGGAAAGTCGCGCACTGTCAGAGTGCCCGCGCTCTGCGGCTTGGCGGCTGCCTCCGGGTCAAATGGCAACAAAGTGACATTAATACCCAGTTGCTGTGCGCGCTGCATCAGCAATTGCTGGTTGGCGCAGATAACCAGCTCAACGGGCCAGTCCTGTTGGCTCAGTGCCAGCACCAGGTCCGGGCCAATGCCCGCTGGCTCACCGGGTGTAATAGCGAGCCGTAATGTCATCAATTTTCTGCCAACACTTCGATATAGGCTTCATCACGCAATTCACGTAAGAAACTCGCTGACTCTTCGTTGAAACGACGATTGAAGATCATGCGATAAACCTGATCCCGTTTACGGTCTGCGGTCGCATCTACTGAGCGGCGGTCCAGTAACTGTGCGATATGCCAGCCGTGTTCAGTGCGGAACGGCTCACTGATTTCGTCTAACTCCAGACGCTTCAGCGTGTCACGGAAGGCGGGTACATAAATATCAGGCTCACTCCAGCCCAGTTCCCCACCATTGAGTTTCGAGCCAGGATCTTCAGAGTATTGCTTGGCTAACTCAGCAAAGTCAGCTTCACCAGCGCGGACCTTTTGCACGATGTCGCTCAACAGACTGCGAGCACGCTCCTCACTGACAATAATCGAGGGTTTAATCAGAATATGCCGGGCTTTGACTTCCTGCAGTTCTGTGACATTTTCACCGCGAATATCGAAAATTGTCAGCACGTGAAAACCAGCACCGGAACGCAGCGGGCCAACCAGGTCGCCGCGCTTACGGCCGCGGATTGCCTCAGAGAATAGGGTTGGCATTTCATTAATGCCCATCCAGTCTAACTCACCACCTTCTAAGGCGTTAGACGCGCTGGAGGAAGCGATCGCGATACGACGGAAGTCACTGCCTTCGCGTAATAACTTGACCACCTGATCAGCACGGTCACGCGCTTCGTTAATTTGCTCGGTTGTCGCTTGGCTGGGGATCGCAATCAGAATATGACCAAGTTTATATTGTTCATTGATTGCACCCTGATCTTCCATTAACTTCAGTAAGTTATCGACTTCTTGCGGGCTGATATAGATCCGGCGTTGCACATTAGCGCGCATCACTTCGCTGGTGATGATTTCTTCCCGTACTTTTTCGCGAAACCGCTCAAAGTTACCTTCTTCCGCCGCTACCCGTTGTCTAAATTGTTCGAGAGTCAGCTTCTCTTCCTGAGCAATATTACGAATCGTATCGTCCAGCTGCGCATCCGATATTTGTAAACCCATCCGCTGCGCCATTTGTAACTGTAGGCTGGTCATGATCAAGCGTTCTGTGGCCTGAGTACGTAGGGCCTGATCTGATGGCAGAGTTTGTCCCTGCGCTTGGGCATTGCGCTTCACGCGTTCAACAATTTCATCTATATCACTTTTTAACACTACCCCGTTGTCGACGATAGCAGCAACCCGGTCAATTTCGCGTTCTGCGGCACCCAGAGTTAAGCTGGCAGCGCCAAGCATTAGTGCACAGATAAGTTGTTGTAACTTCATAAAATTCCACATTAATTTGTTAGTAAATACGGCCGGCGGTAACTAAAAATACCATTCGACAGCATATCGGAAACACCAAAACCGGCTTTATCGCCAAAACCTTTAAACACAAACTGCAAGCTGAAACCACTATCTAAGCGGGCAAACTGGCTTAGATCAGTAATGCTACTCTCTAAATCAACCCGCACTTGCCGGCGTGCGACTAAGCGAACCGCCCAGCAACAGGACTCATACTGCAGTCCAAGATTGGCGTCTATCATACGATGATTTGTAACATCACGATAGTAACTGGCAATCAGTTGCCAGTTTTGTTTGATGGGTACCGCACCGAACAGGCCAAGTTGCTGGATCTCAGCACCTGAGACTGCCCGGCTATAGCGATGGTTCAATTGAAATAACGTATTCTCGCTACCTCGATAGTCGAGACTGGCATTACTCTTAATCAGTTTTTTACTATCAATATCATATTGTACGGCACTGCTGACATACCAGCGGCGGTACCAATGCCAGATCATTTCAGAAGCCAGCATCGACTCGGTCGAAACCAGATCCTGCGTCAGAAGGTCATCAGTTATTTCAGGCTCTTTCAAGAAAAAGATTTGGCCGAGACTAAAACGGAATAGCTCGTTATCGGTATTATCGTAAAAACGGGTGGTCCAGCCGACGGTGAGCTGATTAGCTTCATTAATCCGATCTAAACCGGAAAAGCGGTTTTGCCGGAATAAGCCATAATAGTCATCTTGTAGCCTGGTCGTGTCATAAAGACCAATCTGGCTTTGATCGCGAAATGGGATATAGAGATACTGAACTTGCGGTTCAAAAGTTTGCAGCGCTTGTTCACCGAACCAGTCATATTCCCGTTCAAAATTGACCCGGGCGTGTAAACGAACTTTCGGCAGCGCGCGGCTGATTTCCGATTGTCCATCCGTTAGCTGTTGTGTACTTTTTTGCTGATAGTAGGTGTACAACAAGCTGGTTTCAGCGGTCAGTTCGAAAGCCGGGGTAATGAGTGGCAACCTGAGAGTCGGCTCCAGGTGCAACCGGTCTGCACTACTATAAAACGCCTGATCATTGCGGAAGTGCGCGTATTGCCCCTGCCACAGCCACTGTAAATGTTCGGTCAGTTGTTCAGGTTTGGCGGCTGCAAGGCTTAACTGTGGTAAGACCTGATAAGCCTGGTTGTAGTTTCCGAGGATTTCAAAACCCTGTACTTTCAGATGGGAGTGCAGATTATCGCCAAAATAGCTCAGGCTGGCTTCCCGGTAGAGTTGAGAGTCGCTTTGACTGTTGTAATCCGACCCCAACTCCGTCAGGTAGGCGTCGTCGCTGACATCGGTAAAGTCAATATAGCCGCGCCAGCGGCTGGTAAAATCTGAGCGATGACTAAGATGCCCCAGATAACGCTGGCCAAAATCCCGCGGTTTATCGCTATCATTGTGCAGATATTCCAGTTGCAACAAACCCTGGTGTTCGGTGGTTAAATAACGAAACTCAGATTTTAATTGGGTGCCTCTTTTACTCATATAGCGCGGGGTAAGGGTCAGGTCGTAGTTTTCTGCCAGATTAAAATAGTAGGGTAGTTCAAAATCTAAACCTACCCGCTGTGAGCTGCCAACTTTAGGTAACAAGACGCCACTTTTACGCTGATCATCAACCGGAAACGTTAGATAAGGCAGGTAAAAAACCGGAATATCTTTAATTTTAAACACCGCATGCCTGGCTTCCCCCCAGCCTGAGTCGGCGGCAATGCTGATTTCTTCTGCATGCAGGCCCCAGCTATTATCCTGTTGCGGGCAAGTGGTAAACAGCGCCCGCTCCAGCCGTAATTCGTCAGCTGATGCCACCAGAGCGTTGGCCGCTCCGCGCCCAGCCTGGCTGATAAACTGATAGTTAGCATCAGTTAGTCTGGCACTGTTATTTGCCAGATCTGCGGAGAACATCCCACCACTGACGTAGAGGTCCTGGTTATAGTATTCGATGCCACCATCCGCCAGTAATTGCTGTTCGGAAGCACGATAGCGGGCCCTTGGCGCCTGTAGCAAGGTATCACGCTGCAGAATTTGTACTGAGCCGGAGAAATCGGCTTGCTGATTGTCTTGCAATCTTACCTGATCAGAATAAATCCTTACGCTATTGTCATTACTATCAGCATTTTGCAGGATCTGGGGGAGGCTCAAGGGTTGATAACAAGCGGTAATCGCGGGCTGCTCAGCGTAAACTGTACCTGTATGCAGTATCGCCCAAATCAGCCCTGTTAAACTCAAACCCTGTTTCATGCCTTTTCTCATTAATGTCTTTGCTTTAGCGCCCTGCAACGCGGGTTTGCTATGATAAATCAATTTTAGAATTCCTGCTAATCCGATATAGTGCGAATGGTTGCGGAGTTCAAGCTCATACTGCGCGTGGCAGCTTGGGTAGTAAAAATGCGGAGAAGTTCAGGTGTGGGGTAAAGTTCTGGGCGCCTTGTTCGGGTTGGCTCTGTTAAAGCTGCCTGGTTTAATCCTTGGGGTGCTGTTAGGTCATTTGGCTGACCAATGGTTTGCGCGTAAATTTGCCGACTGGCGGGGGTTAGCCGCCATGTCGGGCTCCGACGACGAACAAGCTTTGTTTATGTACAGTACTTTCGCGGTGATGGGGCATCTGGCTAAAGCAACCGGCATTGTTACTAAAGCACATATTGAGCAGGCAAATTTGTTTATGCAACAGCTTGGTTTGTCCGCCCGGCAACAACGGGAAGCACAAGCTGCGTTTCGGGATGGTAAAGCGGTTAATTTTCCTCTGCGGGCTCAGGTTAACGAATTCTATTATTGCTATCGCCGTCGGCCAGATGTGTTACAACTATTTTTAGAAATTCAGCTCAGCATCGCCTGTACTGGTGGGAAAATGGTGGCCGGACAACGAGAGTTACTGTGGCAAATTGCGGACATCCTGCAAATACCACGGGCAACGTTAGAGCAATTATTGCGTGCTTACCAGGCCCGTAGTGGCAGCCAACCAACAGAACATACCTCAACAGAACAACGACTGGTTGCCGCGTATCAGGTGCTGGGTTGTGATAGCACAGTGACAGATCTGCAATTAAAGCGGGCTTATCGTAAGCTGATGGCGCAGCATCACCCGGACAAATTGATGTCGCAAGGGGTACCTGCTGCGATGCTGGATGTCGCCAAGCGACGTTCGCAGGATATTCAGGCCGCTTACGAAGTGATTAAGCAATACCGGGCTAAAAACCACTAGTTTTAAGCCAGCCACTGATTTCGCGCAGCAGCCATTGTTGCTGGCTACTGTGATAACTAAAATCGTTTAGCGCGCGTTGCCGGTAGAATGGCGTTTGCAGAGTACGAGCCAGCTGCTGCCGTTGCTCAGCACCACGTATCGCTCCGGGATGATCAGCCTGGGTGAGTAGATCCAGCACGGGTAGGTTTTGCTGCGCAATGTGCTGTTGTAACTGGTTATCAAGTTTCGGATCTGACAGATAGGCGCCTAGACTGACCAGCGCATCCAGCTGAAATTGAGTATCTTTATCTTCGGCCAGCGCCAAATTTAGGGTGCCGGCGACCTCGCCCTGAGCAATAACGACTACTGGCCTTTGTAGCAAAGGTTGTACTAGTTGCCAGCGTGCCCGGAGTTCAGTGTTTAGTAATGCTTGTCGCGCGACATCTGGGGGTGTGGTGTCGGGGGCAGGCATAAATACCAGTTGCCAGCCTTCGGCACTTAATTGCTGTAGGGTGTGAAAGAGATCAGGGCTATATGGATGGCGCCCTGCGGCAGGCAACAGCAGCAAGGTTCCGCGGACTACCGCGGTTTGGGCTGGCAGTTGCAATACCTGTATAGATAATGTCGCCGACTGTAATTGCTGCAGAGACTGTTGCGGGTATTGACGTTGCAGATCCTGCCAGACCGCAGCCTGGTTGGTAACCGGATAGGATAAGATTCCAGCTAAAGTCAAACAAGCCGCAAGTTTCATAGGGATCAGATTGCTGTCAGTGATAGCAGGCTATCGGCTAATAACAGGCAAACTTTATGGTGTACTACTGACCAAATGTTCAGCAAAGGTAAAAAGCACTCTGTTGTCATGACTGAATTTGACATAACCACCATGGTTTTCAAGTAGTTTAACCAGCACCGAAGGTTGCATGATAAAACAGTATTTGGTGGCTTTAAATTCGACCAGTGCTTTTGCCATTTCCCGCAGATGATCATTGGCGGCTAATCTTTTGGCTTCCTGTTCGTCATTACAGACATGAGCGGCATGTTGTAATTGGATCATGTCGTTGGCTGATGCCGTGTCAGCGGATGCGGAAGCACAGCTTAACAATAGGGAGCCCGCGACAAGTGAATTGATAAAACCAGACATCTTGACTCTTTCCCGGAGTTTATAGGTTCGGGTAGAAAATTAGCAGTCTTGGTAGTAGTCAGCAACAGAAATTTGTTAGAAAGGCCCTAACCGAGCAAAAATAAAGCCGCTGAAGCAGCGGCTTTATACGTAACTAATACTTACTGGCTATTAGCGCAGTACCGGCTCTTTAACAGTTGCCGTTACTTTTGCTTCAATACGCTGGTTAGCACGGTGTGCTTCGCGGGTATTACCCTGTACACGTGGCTGAGTTACGCCAAAACCCTTAGAGGTAATGCGTGATGTCTCAACACCTTGTGCCACTAACAAATCAGCGATAGCTTTAGCCCGACGCTCTGATAAGCGCATGTTGTAATCCGCGCTACCGATGTTGGAAGCGTGGCCTTCGATAAAGACTACCGCTTCCGGGAAGCGTTTCATAAAGGCAGCTAACTGATTAACTTCAGTACGGCCTTCCGGAGAAACAACGGCTGAGTCGAAAGCGAAGCGAACTTCGATATCCACATCACCTACACGGTCCATTTTTTCGGTGTAGATAGTACAGCCCTGCGCATCCACTTTGTGTGCCGCTGGCGTATTAGGGCAACGATCCTGGCTATCAGGTACGCCGTCACCGTCTGAATCTACAACAACAGGAGCAGGTGCTGGTGCCGGCTCTGGCTGTGGTGCCGGAGTAGGGGCAGCGGCAGGCGTTGCACCGAAGATCCAGCTGGCGCCTAACTTAATTGATGCATCGTTCCACTGACCACGGCTGATGCCGCGGAAACGGTTACCTTCGACGAACAGTGCAACACTTTCGTTGACAAAGTAACGATAACCGACACCGACATTCAGTGCATCGAACGCCACATTATGTTCGAAGTGTTTCCAACCACCGACGATGTAAACGTTTGTGTTAGCCAAGTGGTACATCGCGTCTAAACCGAAACGATCACCGGTTACCCGAGAGTTTTGTGTTAGCGAGTCCAGGCTCTGACGGGCGTACTCAGCACGAATACCCCAGGTTTCATTTAAGCGGTAACCCAGCTCGACACCGACGCCCCAACCATTATCAACATTGTCCCAGGCAGCAGACTGACCTTTACGGATATCCGTAAAGTAAGCCTCACCAAATAATGAACCAAAAACTTTCTTCTCCAAATCCTGTGCAGAAGGTGCATTGGCAAAAGCTTGTACACTTAGCAGAGGCAGCGCAGTCAGGACTGCAATAGCGGTTGCTTTAAGTTTCATCCGTTTCTCCTTAGATTCATCCAACTTAGCAAACTCATGCAAGTTTACCATATTGTTTTGACAGTATTATTAGTTTTGCAGAATTTTCGGTTATTTTTTATTCCACTCGACTATATTAGCTGAGTTAACTGAATGTTGCGTTAATAAAAAGCTAAATATTTGCCTAAAACGGGCAAACGGCAGCAAACTGCAGCCGTGCGCCGGACACCGGATGCCAGAGCATTAACTCTGCTGCGTGTAATTGCAAGCGGGGGGCTGTCGGTGTGTTAGTTGTGGCATAGAATTTATCACCGAGTATCGGATGTCCGATAGCCTGCATATGCACCCTTAACTGGTGTGATCGGCCAGTCACTGGCTCCAGCTCCAGTCTGCTGTATTCCGAATAGCGTTGCAGCACGCGGAAATGAGTCAGCGAGGGTTTGCCGTGCTCGAAACACACCTTTTGCTTCGGGCGGTTAGGCCAATCACAAATCAATGGCAACTCGATACTGCCAATGTTAGCCTGCGGCTGACCTTGTACCAGCGCAATGTATCGTTTCGCTGTGAGCCGTTGTTGAAACTGGCGGTTTAATTCCCGTTGCGCTGCTTTAGTCAGCGCCATCACCATCACGCCTGACGTTGCCATATCCAGCCGATGTACTACAGTAGCTTGCGGCCAAACCCGCTGTACCCGGTATTGCAGGCTGTCAAAATGCTCCTGCGCTTTACCCGGAACCGAGAGCAAACCGCTGGGTTTATTCAGTACGACCAGTTGTTCATCCTGATACAGAATATCCAAATACGGCCAAAGCGGTGGCTGATACTCCAACAGCATCTTAATCGTGACTCACAACAATGACCCGGATCGCGTCTAATTTTAAACGGGCTTTCTCGAGGTAGGCTAAACCTTCCTGTTGTTGTTGTTTTAAATGCGCGATTTCCTCGGGGCGTACCAGCGGGTTTACGCTTTGCAGTGCCAGCAGCCGCTGAATCGCTTCGTCTAGTTGCTGTTTGAGCTTGCTGCTCGCCGCTGTTTTTAACGCCGCCAATTGTCCTGCAGCTTGCTGCTCTGCTTTGCTAAGGAGTGGATGGATCAGCGTTTGCAGGGCGTTAACCAGCTTGGCTGCAGTTTGCCGGCCCACAGGCTTTAATTGCCGGTTAAAGTTATCAAATGGCACTTTAGCAGCCAGATCTTTGGCTGTTTTGTCGAGCAACAAACGGATCGGTGTTGGCGGCAGATAGCGATTCAGTTGCACACTTGCCGGTGCGCTGGCTTCGGCAATATAAATCAGCTCAACGAAAAAGCTGCCAACCGGTAGCGCTTTATTCGGCAATAACGCGACCGAGCTGTTGCCGAACTGCTCGTTGGTTAAAATATCTAAAGTGCCGGTAACCATCGGATGATCCCAGCTTAAAAACTGAATATCCTCTTCCGCCAGCGCGGTGGCACGATCAAAAGTAACGGTAGTACCTTCATCATCGAGGCCCGGGTAGTTCATTTGTAACTGTTCGGACGGGCGCAGAATAATACTGGTATCTGAACGGTCTTCCTGATTAACGCCAAGCAGATCCCAGGCTTTAAACATCAGCATCGGTAGCCGGACATCCTGATCTAATTGGGCGATCTCTGTCGCTAGTGCTACCGCTTTACTGCCACCCGCAGAGTTAAGTTCCAGTAAGCGGTCACGGCCTTGCTCAAGCTCGCGCTGCAATTGTCTGGCCTGCGCGGCGGTACTGTTAATTAATTCTTGCACCAGCACTGAGTCTGGTGTGGCAGAGGCAAGTAAGGGTAACAGCAGCGCTTTTTGTTGTTCAAAAATAATGCGTCCACTCTGACAAGTCGTAGCAAAAGCATTCAGCCCGTGCTGATACCAGTCAAATAAGACTTGTTGCGCACTATTGGCAAAAAAGGGCAGGTGGATCTGGATGTCATGCTGTTGCCCGATCCGATCCAGCCGGCCGATCCGTTGCTCCAGCAGATCAGGATTTAACGGTAAATCGAATAACACTAAATGATGAGCAAATTGGAAGTTCCGGCCCTCACTACCAATTTCAGAGCAGAGCAGCACCTGAGCACTGTACTCTTCCTGCGCAAAATAAGCGGCTGCTTTATCGCGCTCGACAATCGTCATCCCTTCATGGAATACCGCCGCTCTGACCCCTTCCAGAGTACGCAGCGCTTCTTCCAGCGCAATAGCTGTCGCCGCTTTACTGCAAATGAGTACAAATTTTGCCTGCTTATGGGCTTTTAGCAGCTGCAGTAAATAACTGACTCTGGGGTCAAATTGCCACCATTGGCTGCTCTGGCCTTCAAAATCCTGAAACACTTGCTCCGGAAAAAGTTGCGCCTGAATTCGGGTGGTTACGGGGGCGTCTTGTTGCAGATTACTAAAAACTTTTAATGCATTTTCGTATTGTGCAGGCAACGGCAGGGCAACGGGTATCGGACAACGTTGCGGAAAGCCTTTGATGCCAGCGCGGCTGTTACGAAACAGGATTCTGCCGGTGCCGTGACGGTCCAGTAACTGTTTTAACAACGCGGCTTTCACCTCGGGTAATTCAACCTCAGTATGCACCAATTGATTTAGCAAGCTGCCACTTTCATCATCGTCTAACAGTTGTTGCAACTGCTCAAGCAGAGGTTGTTCGAGCTGGGTCGTTTGCAGTAATTGTCTGGCCAGCTCAGCGATTTGCTGATAAGACTGCTCTTGTGCCAAAAACGTTTCATAATCATGAAAGCGCGCCGGATCCAATAAACGCAGGCGGGCGAAGTGGCTCTGATGGCCCAGTTGATCGGGTGTGGCCGTAAGCAGGATTAAGCCTGCCGTATCCTGCGCCAGTGCTTCAATGCGCTGATATTCACTACTGGCCGCTTCTGGTTGCCAGTGCAAGTGATGGGCTTCATCGACGACCAGGATATCCCAGTGACTGCTGACAGCTTGTTCATGCCAGCTTTTCTTCTTGGTTAGAAACTCCAGGCTGCACAGTACTAGCTGCTCAGTATCAAAAGGGTTATCCGCATCTAATTGCGCTTGCTGGCAGCGCTCCTCATCGAAAATCGAGAATCGCAGGTTAAAGCGGCGCAGCATTTCAACCAGCCATTGATGCTGCAAGGATTCAGGAACGACAATTAATACCCGGCTAGCAAGGCCGGTCAGCAGTTGCTGGTGCAGGATCAGACCCGCTTCAATGGTTTTGCCCAGGCCGACTTCGTCAGCCAGTAACACCCTGGGCGCGTGGCGCTGGGCAACTTCGCTGGCAATATAAAGCTGATGTGGAATTAAACTTACACGGCCGCCGGCTAAGCCACGCAGTGGGCTTTGTTGCAATTGTTGCTGCTGTTGCCAGCTTTGGTAACGCAGCGGGAAGTACTCAAAGCGATCAATCTGGCCGGCAAATAAACGGTCTTGCGGTTTATTAAAGCTTAAAAAATGATCCAGAAAGGTTTCCCGCAATACCACGGCTTCGCCATTATCAGTGCGTACACCATGATAACTAAGCAGCTGTTGTTGCTCGGTAACGTCTTGCACCAGCATGCTAAAGCCTTCTGCACTTTTTACTTCATCGCCACTGTTAAAACTGACACGGGTTAAAGGGGCTTCTTGCTGGGCATAGTGGCGGGTATCGCCACTGGCTGGAAACAACAAAGTTAGCATCCGCCCCTCAATCGCAATGACGGTTCCTAAACCTAAATCTGATTCCGCATCGCTGATCCAGCGCTGGCCCAGTGCAAATCTCATACTCAATCCTGGCAGTCTAAAAATGGGGCGCCATGGTACAGCGAAATGACGGCGGATGCATCTGTTAAACAAGGGCGGCTAGTCATTTTTCTGTCATCAGAATGTCGCATGGTTAGAGGCAGCGGATTCAAAAAATTTGCGTTCAGTATAGCAGTCTCGGAGGGATGCACTATGCTGAGTAAACAGGATGAGAAACGTGGTACGTTACGAACATAAAGGAGCAGTGCCTATGGCGCGGAAAAAATCGAAAGAAAAGAAAATCTACGTCCTTGATACCAACATACTGCTACACGAACCTTTCGCTTTCCTAAACTTTGAAGAACATGATGTCGTGATTCCGATGACGGTATTGGAGGAGCTGGATCATATTAAAGACCGGCATAAGGATGTCAGTCGTGACGCCAGGGTGGCGATCCGGGCGCTGGAGGATGTGCTCAAGGATGCTTCGCCGGAGCAAATGTTGCACGGTGTCGCCTTACCGGCCCGCAGTGATGAAAGACCCAGCGGGCATATCTTTATTATCAACGACCACCATTTAAAAGATGAAATTCCTGGCTTACCCGGTGGTGAAAACGATCACCTGATTATTAACACTGCCCTTTATTTACAGCGCGAAAAGAGTCCGGTCAAAGTCATACTGGTCACTAAAGACATCAATATGCGGCTGAAAGCTAAGGGCGCCGGGTTAAAACTGGTCGAAGATTACCGTACCGACCAATTAATCGACGATGTCAGGTTCCTATACAAAGGCTATTACAAGTTTAGCGGCGAGTTTTGGTCACAGGTTGGCGAATGCCGCACAGTAAATGAAGGGCGTGAGGTGGTGCATTACGTCAGTCGTAAAGTACTACCCAATGCCTATGTAAATGAATACCTGATTGATGACGCTGAAACTTTTGCTGGTAAGGTGTTGGCTATTACAGAGCAGGAATTGAAAATTGCTGATTATGGCGTTGAACGGCTAATGCATCGTCATGCCTGGGGCATCCATCCGAAAAATATCTATCAGGCGATGGCTCTGCAGGCGTTGTTGGATCCGCAGATGGATCTGGTGATCCTGACCGGTCCCGCCGGTTGTGGTAAAACGCTCATTGCCTTAGCGGCAGCACTGGAATTGGTGATTGAAAAAGGGCTGTATGACAAGGTAATTGTAACAAGGAATACCCCGGAAATTGCCGAGTCGATAGGGTTTTTACCAGGTTCCGAAGAGGAGAAAATGGCGCCCTGGCTGGCGGCTATCACCGACTCGCTGGAAGTGTTACACAAAACTGACGAACACCCGCATGCCAGCGTTAACTACATTATGGAAAAAGCCAATATTCAGTTTAAATCAGTAAACTTTATGCGTGGTCGCAGCATTCAGAATGCAATAGTCATTCTGGACGAGTGTCAGAATCTCAGCGCCGCCCAGTTAAAAACCATTATTACCCGTTGTGGTGAAGGCACTAAGTTGATTTGTTCCGGTAACCTGTCACAAATTGACAGCAATTACCTAACCGCGGTGACCTCTGGCCTGACCTATATCGTAGAGCGATTTAAAAACTTTGAAGGCAGTACCACCATCAATTTAAATGGCGTGGTGCGCAGTCGGCTGGCGTCTTTTGCCGAGGCAAACTTATAGGTCACTTTTCAGCTGGCAGATAGCGGCTGGTGCTATCGCCGCTATTTGACTATTCTGAAAAAAATACTATGTTGTCACTATCTTAACCTGCAGCAAGGACTGCCGATGCAGAATCCAGCAACCAGCGATTTTCAGCGTAATCTGCGCATCGCTTTGGTGTTTATCTTATTGCTCTCGGTCGGAGCCGCTTTTATCCATTTCTTATTGACCCTAGACCAGCGGATGACCCGGCAGGCGAAGCAATTAGAATTAAAAGCATTACAGCTGGATATCCAACTGGCACCCTTGCTAAAACTGGGTGAATGGTTACAACAGCAGGCGCTGAGTCACTCGCCTATCATTCCGGCGTTACCTTTAACATTGTATAACCGCGATGGACAAACACTTACAGAAGCTGATGCGCAGCAACGTGCTTCTGCGGTGGAGCGGAGTTTTCTGCAGGTAAACACCGGCGCCTTTAACGCCAGCCGCCTGCTTTATCCGTGGCTAGAGCGGGTGCTTTACACTTCTGATAGCGGCTTTATTTATTTGCAGCCACAGCAGCTGTCATTACTACAAATCCAGGCGCTCAGCCCCTGGCTAGCTGGCAATCTGAGTGCTGACAACAAAGTGGCGCTAAGCAAATCTGATGACAATAAACTGATTTTTAGCACGCCGCTGAAATTTACCTCCGGCGAAACCGGCAGACTGTTATTTGTTGTTGATATCCCAGCGCTTTTGCAGCCGTTGCAGAAGGTAACGCCGGAGGCTGATTTTCTGTTACTGGATGAAAGTGGTCAGATCCTGGGAGGCACCGTTGCCGCGAGCAGTCAGTTAGAGCAACGCTTGTTGCAGTTACAGCGGATCGGTCAACAACCTTTATCTTTGGTGATGCTGGAGCAGCGTCATGGCCTGATTAGTGAGGGGATGGCAGGCTTTCTTGGCTATTGGTTTGGTTATTTATTCGTATTGGCGGCTGCCTTGCTGGCGTTTTTTTACCGCTACAAACAAAAAGTGTTACAGCCATTGCAGCGGTTGGGGATCCATATTGAGCGGTTAGCGCGAAATCAGGGTGGGGTCAGGCATATTCCTGGTGGTTGGGAAGAAATGTTTGATAAGATCACCCGTCTCAAACCCTGATAACGCGCAGCTAAGATAAGCTGCTGTTGGAGCAGCATGAAAATAAGTCGTCAGATTACCGCGACCACTGCAGGCAGTGCCATTGAGCTACTGGCCGCTCAGGTGCCTGAACTTGCCAAGGCTAGGCTAAAAGATGCAATGCAAAAAGGGGCAGTACAACTGTTGACCAAACCGGTCAAGCGGTTGCGGCGCGCCCAATTTATGCTAAATCCCGGCGCTCAACTGGCTCTGCACTATGATGCTGAGCTTCTGCAACGCCAATGTAAACCTGCCCGGTTATTGTTTGATCAGCGGGAATACAGTATTTGGTTTAAACCGCCAGGTATGTTGAGTCAGGGTAATGAATGGGGTGACCATCTGAGTTTAATGCGTTACGCAGAGCAGCATTTGCAGCCTGCGCGGCCGATTTTTTTACTCCATCGCCTGGATCGTGAAGCTAGCGGTTTAGTGATGTTGGCACATAATAAAAAAGCCGCAGCAGCGCTGAGTAAGCTGATTGCACAGCAACAAATCAATAAGACCTATTGGATACGGGTAAAGGGGCAGCTGGCCGCAGATTTACAAAGTCAGGCCGTTATCCGGCAGTCGCTGGATGGTAAAGCCTGCGAAAGTCGCTTTCGTGTGCTGCGTTATGATGCCAATCAGGATTACAGCGAATGCGAAGTACAACTCATTACCGGGCGCAAACATCAGATCCGACGACACTTTGCTGCAGTGGGGCATCCGGTGCTGGGCGATCCGCAATACGGCAAAGGAAACAAGTCGGCATCAGGTCTGGCGTTACAAGCAATTGCCTTAGGTTTTAACTGTCCGCTTACGCGACGCCAGCAACATTTTACGTTGCCAGCGTCGTACTACTTTGATGTGTTACAGCCTGGCCTTTAATTCTTGCCCGTTCAGCCAAAGTTGTAACTCACCCAGTTTGCAGGCATTCAGCATATCCGTGCGTAAATTTTCAGCCTGCCATTCGCAGGGACGTGGATGCGATGCCTCTACGTCTAACTGCCAGGTAGCCAGGTCCGTTTGAGAATTGGACGCAAGGTGCCAGCCAAACCAAATGACTTCTGGCAGCGCACTTAAATCGTCTTTTTGCCAGTGCTCCCCCAATAAGGTAGCCAATGGCAGGTTAGTACAAATAATCCGCGGCTCAGCGCCGAGGGCAGTCAGTTTCTGTTGTAGCAATTGCTGGGCTTTTGGCATTAATGCATCGGCATGCTCTGTTGGTGTCGCCAGCCAGAGCATTTCACTGCCACTGTAACAAGCTGATACCTCTGGCAAGTCCAGCTCCTGCCGTACCTGTTGCAATAACGTATTGATGACCTTGCGGCCAAAGCGCTGTTGCAGAGCGGTGCGATCACGTGGTAACAGCAGCAGCAGATTTAGTGGCGTGTTGGCCGTCTGTTGTTTTACTTTATCCCTGAATTGACTCCATTGCCGTGGCGTCAGCTCTGTCTGGCTGGGTAAGGGCCCCGCCGGCAGCTGGCGCCGGTAGAGTTGCCAGATCACGAAGGCGGTGAAAATCAGACCTACCAGCAACAATTGCAGTAGTAACTGCCGGGATTCAGACGCAGACAACTGCTGCTGCAATGCCAACACCTCTTCGCGGACATCTGTTTGGTCAGAGCTCTGCGTCAGACTGCCCTTTAACTGGGTCATTTGTTGTTGTAAGTGTTCAGTTAATTCTTGCTGATTCAGCGTAGTCGTTTTTTCCTGGGCCAGGTACGCTTGCTGCCAATCGCCTTTCGCCGCCGCTAACAGCGCGGCACTGGTATAAAAGCGCAATTGCAGATAAGTTGCGGCTTCAGCGATATTCGGGCTTAATTCGTTCAATAATGCCGTGGCGGCCGGATACTGTTGTTGTTGATAGTACAGTCTAACCAGTGCCAGAGCCGCTTCCAGTGTGTAAGTCGCTGAATTAACCTGTCGGAATTGTTGTAGTGCTTGCTGATAGAATTGCTCAGCAGCTGGATATTGCTCGCGCAGTAGGGCCACCCGCCCCAAACTGTAGTTGACTAATGCCATCCGCAAGACATGTTGTTGCTGTTCAGCGATCAGTTTGGCTTCTTGCAATAAGCTCTCTGCTTTGTCGGTTTGCACCGGCTCCTCAAGATAGGTCTCGGCCAGATAAATCAGGGTATAAGCATAATTAGATTGGCGATCCAGAGCCCGGTAACGTTCTGCCGCCTGCTGAAAATGCTCCAGCGCTTCCGGGTGCAGATCCAGTTTGCGAAAGGCCATGCCGAGGCGAAAATGCAATGATGCCAGGCTCTCATTATCCTCCAGCTTAGATGCTAAGGTTACGCCTTGTTGCAAATAATAAAATGCTTGTTGGTACTGATTGTTTTGCAGTGCCAGCCGGCCGCCGATAATCAATGCATTCAATTCACGCGCGGGTTCATTTAATTGACGGGCAAGTTTTAAGCTGCGCTCAGCATAGGTTAACCCCTGAGCCAGTTGACCACGCAAGTTATAAGCAGAAGCAAAACTATGTAGTACATCGTTAAGTAAAAGTTGTGAGGTTTTGTCTTCGGCGTTGGATAAAATCTGTTCTGCTGCAACGAGTTGTTGGATTGCCATCTCGGCGTTCTGGTAATAAATACCGTGGATCTGTGCTTTATGATAAAAGCTTAACGCTTTTAAATAAGGTGTGACCGCTGACTGCTCAGCCTTACTGGCCGCGTCCAGGGCGGCATCACGATTATTGAGCGTTTGATAACTTTCTGACAGCACCAGGTAATCCTCAGTGCTGAGCTGATCGGTCGCCTGAGTATGCAGGGCTTCGATGTTTTTTTCCGCCGCAGCCTGACTGCTGGCGGCGTCGCGCAAACGTTCAGATAAGCTGGTAGCACACAGTGACGGGCTACTGAAGATCACTATAAAAATTATCGCTAAAATACGCATGAGTTGCTCTTATTATCTGGGACGCCAGCCAGACTGGTGGCTGTAGTCTACCGTCTGGTTTCCATTCTGCTGTTAACAAAGTTCTGAATATTGGCTGCGATTTTCAGTACCATTCTTGTTCGCGCTTCCCGACTTGCCCAACCAATATGGGGTGTAAGCAACAAGTTCGGTAAACGACATTGCAGTAACGGATGCTCAGCCGGCGGTGGCTCAGTTTCCAGCACATCGAGTGCTGCTGCCAGCAGCTGACCGGATTTCAGGGCTGCGATTAAGGCTTCGGTTTCAATTAAACCGCCTCGGGCAGTGTTAACCAGCACAGCCCCGGCTTTTAATTGTGCCAGTCGCTCCCGGTTAAGCAAATGCTGTGTTGCCGGTGTCAGAGGGCAGTGTAAAGATAGCACATCTGCCAGTGCCAGCGCGTTGTTAAAGGCGATCCGACCCGGGCGAATCTCTGTGACATCCGGACGTTCGGCAATTAACACCCGCATGCCAAAGGCTTTAGCCAGCTCCGCTGTGGCCTGACCCAAACTACCATAACCAACAATCACCATGGTTTTGCCGGCTAACTCGAACATTGGGTAATCGAGCAAACAAAAATTCTGACTGCGGCTCCAGTCGCCCCGTTGCACTGCCTGCTGATACTGACACAGCTGATTACTCAGGGCTAACAGCAGCGCAAACACATGTTGTGGCACTGCGGTACCGGCGTAGTCCTTGACATTAAACACTTGAATCCCCTGCGTTGCCGCAGCGGTTAAATCAATATTATCCATACCGGTGGCGGCAACCATAATGGCTTTTAACCGCGGCAGTTGTGCCAGCACGGCGGCATCCAGCCGGCATTTATTGACAATGGCAATGTCGGCATGTTGCAGTCTGTCAACGATATCCGCTGGCGCAGAGTACGGGAACAGCTGCAGTTCACAACCAGGTTGTTGTAGTGCGGCTAGGTCGGCATCCCCCAGGGAGGCCGCATCTAAAAATACAATGTTGTAACGCATTATGAGATTGATCAGCTTCGCTATTTTATAAACTGCTGTTTTAGCATAGCTTGCGATCTAATGCAGCTGTAAAGGTTGCGACTATGGTCGAAAACTCAGTGGCATCGGCTGAAATCTGTACGTTTTATTACATAATTGCTAACAAATCTGTTTTTTACGTTACGGGTGAGAGCTGATACAGTAAACAAAAATACTTACAGGTCGTGCCAAGATGCAGATAACAGTGAATGATATTCAAAAAAGCTATGCCACAGTGCAGGCGGTACAAGGGGTGAGCTTTCAAATTCGTCCCGGTGAAATTTTTGCCTTACTGGGCCCCAATGGTGCCGGTAAATCGTCAATTATCCGGATGCTGGTCGGCATGACCCGACCCGACAGTGGCAGTATCAGTGTGCAGCACGGTGATGAAGTATTTGATCATGTACCGCGACGTTATCTGGGCTATTTACCGGAAGACCGCGGGCTGTATATTGATAAAAGTGTGGAAAAAAATCTGCGTTATCTGGCGCAGTTGCATGGCTTGTCGGCCACGGAAACCGAGCAGCAACTGGAACACTGGCTGGCGGTATTTGAGCTCACTGACCGGCGTAAAGAAGAATTAAAACAATTGTCGAAAGGCAATCAGCAAAAAGTGCAGCTGATTGCGGCAGTGATCCACCGGCCGGCGCTGGTGATTCTGGACGAACCCTTTTCTGGCTTGGATCCGATCAATCAGGAAAAGGTTGTACAGTTTTTACAAAGGCTGCGGGCCGAGGGGATGACGGTGATTCTGAGTGCCCATCAGATGGCGATGGTCGAAAAGCTGGCTGATCATATGTTACTGATGGCCAAGGGTAAGGCCGTATTGGCAGGCACCCTGAGTGAAATTCGTACTCAGGCCCAGCCGCAGCCTGAGGTATTAATTGAGACTGAGCGCGCGTTAACGCCGGCCGAGCTGGAACAATGGTTGCCGGATCTGGACTGGCAACTGACTGCGCCACAACGACTCACCCTGAAACTGTCGGGCAGTGGCCAGCTATCCGACTGCTTGCAGCGCTTATTACCCCATTGCCCACTCAGAGCGGTGACGATGCAAAACCCGGATTTGCATCAGCTCTATCTGAATGCCATGAGCCAACATCAGCAGCAGGAGCCAGCAGTATGATTTCGAAACAAAGCATTACCGTGGCGAAATGGGAGTTCTTACGCTTTTTTAAATGGAAACAGCAGCTGATTTCTTATCTGATTATGCTTGGGGTAATGGGTGCGGTCTTCGCTTGGAGTTATTTTGTGGATGAAGGCCGCCAGCAATACCGGATTGCCGTGCCGGCCGGTTTTGCGATTGAAAGCACCGAGCAGTTTCAATTTCAGCAACCGACCATTAGTTTTGCTGAGCAATTGCAGCAACTGCAAGCTGATGAAACCTGGCATGCCGTGCTTGAGCCGACGTCAGAGCAGGTAATTATTCACACCAAAGCCGGTAAAAAATGGCAGCAACAGTTGCAAACAGTGCTGCAGGAATATTACCGCCAGCAATATGCCGCTGAGCAAGGCTGGACTGAGGCGCAGTTAACTAAACTGCAACAGCCGGTGACGCTGGAAATGCGTTTTCTGGATGACAACTACAAGGGCAAAGATCGGCCGGAGAAGCTGATTGCGTTAGCAGTGTTATTTATGCTGTTAATCGGATTATCCACCGCTTTTGGTCAGTTGCTGATGAGTATCACCGGTGAAAAACAACAACGGGTCACCGAGCAACTGTATGCGATTGTCACGCCGCAGCAGTGGATTGACGGTAAGGTGCTTGGACACAGCCTGAGTGCACTAAAAGCGATGTTTACCACCACGCTCATGATGCTATTAGGTTTTGTGGTGGGTGTGCTGATATTTGCGAATAAGCCGTTACAGTTGGACTGGCTGAACTTTGGTGTGCTGGCCTGGTTGTTACCCTTTGCGCTGCTCGGTGTGGTACTTTGCGCGACCTTTATGGCGGCCATCGCCGCCTCTATCGATGATCCGAATACCAGTGGCAAGGGCGCGGTGATGATGATTACCTGGCTACCGCTACTCTTTACCTATCTGGTGATTGATAGCCCGACCGGCTGGGCGATGACCTTACTCAGCTGGTTACCTGTTACGTCCTTTGCCGCTATGCCGGTGCGACTGGCGATGGTGGAATTGCCCTGGTGGCAACCCGCATTATCGCTATTGTTACTCGTTGCAACCTTATACTGGCTGCGCCGGGTTGCCGGCCGGATCTTTTTACGTGGTATGCAAATGTATGGCAAAGAACCCAGCTGGGGCGATATTATGCGCTGGGCGCTGAGTAATAAGGTAGATTGATGAACTATTCCGCCTAGACTCAGCCAAAGCAGATATGATGTTGACAGGTCGGTTATGCGAACCGGCCTGTTTAAATTTTAAAGGAAAGCTATGTTTGATCCTTCATTTCGCCAGCAAGCGTCGGCCTGGCAGCGCCAGTTTCAGTTGCGTAACCAGGGCAGTTTTTTGCAACGCTTACTGGCGTGGTTAGTGCTGGGTGTGATGTTACTGGTGGGGGCGTTTTTTCTGTTGTTTGCACTGCTACTAAGCTGGATCCTGATCCCGATTTTACTCTACCGTCACCGCCAGCGGATGCGGCAATTCCGGGCGCAGGCGGAGCGTTATCAACAGCAGCAATACAGTGACAATCGCTCTGCCCACGGTAATGTTATTGAAGGCGAAGTATTACGCAAAGACGAGTCAGAACCGCGTTAACAACAAGCCCTAAACTAAGCAGGCTGATTCGCCAGCTTGGCTTTAATAAAGTCGCTATGACGGATAAACAGTAAATCGGCAACTTTGCGCAGCATCATCTCCTCATTCGGATCAACACTGCCATCGGCCCAGGCCAGTTGCCACAGCTGATTTAGCAGCACCAAGCGCTCGGTCTCCGACAGCACCTTAAGTTTAGACGTGTAAGCATGCAGGCAGGTCGCATCCGCGGCTAACTGATTGGCCTGCGCCAGCACCTGCTGTGCGATATCGGGAGCTAATTGATATTCCCGTTGCAGATAGCCGAGCACCAGCTGTTGTTCCTGCTCGGTGCTGTCAAAGTCAGCATGACTGAGCTGCAATAATAACACCACTGCCATAAATTGGGTTTCGCTCAGGCCGGCGTTTTGCCAGACTGCCTGTTGCCCGGCGCTGCCCGCTAAGCCCTCGCTGGCTTTTTCCAGCAGATTTTTCAGGAAGTTAAACAATACTTATCTCCAATTGGGTCGATGCTTGATTTTTATCAGACGCTGCCCCACTAAAAGAGTTCGCCTGACCTTACCGGAGCACCCAGTTGCCGCTCGTTATTTTAACTGTACTGACAGTCTTGATTATTGGTTTAGTCGTCGGGCAACCCTACTGGCGGCAATGGCGACGCCGTCGTGTGCTGGCAAAGCCTTTTCCGGAAGCCTGGCGTAAAATACTGAAGCAACGTATGCCGTATTTTCGGGCGTTACCGGCAGATTTGCAATTACAGCTGAAAAAGCATATCCAGGTGTTTATCGCCGAAAAAAACTTTATGGGTTGTGATGGTTTGCAGGTTACCGATGAGATGCGGGTAACTATTGCAGCGCAAGCCTGTTTATTACTGCTGAACCGGCCGAATCACTATTACCCCGAGCTGAAAAGCATTTTGATTTATCCGGCGGCTTTTATTGTCGAGAGTGAACAAACCGATGCCGCAGGCTTAGTGCGCGAGGAGCGGCGGGTACTGAGTGGTGAGTCCTGGGGGCAGGGTAAGGTGATTCTTAGTTGGCAGGATACCCTGGCCGGTGCTGCGGATCCGCATGACGGTCATAATGTGGTGATCCACGAATTCGCACATCAGCTGGATCAGGAGCAAGGCCCGACACAAGGTGCGCCGGTGCTGAGTCGCAGCAGTGACTATCAACAATGGTCTGCGGTGATGCAGCAGGCCTTTAATGAGTTACAGGTGAAGGTGGCACAGGGCTTACCGGTATTGCTTGATCCTTATGGTGCGACTAATCCGGCAGAGTTTTTTGCCGTGCTGACCGAGATATTTTTTGAGCGGCCAGCAGAGTTATCGACGCAGCATCCCGATCTTTATCAGTTATTAAGCCGCTTTTACCGCCTTAATCCACTGAGTTGGCACTAAAGTTATGCTAATCAGCTAATCAGCTAATCAGCTAAACAGCATTTTGATCAGTTGCGCCAGCAGCAGAATCGCAACTAATGGCAGGATCCAGCGACTATACTTGCGATAATCCTGCTCTGCTTGTTCGCCTTTGCTTCCGTATTTTTCCAGTAGGGGTAACAGTAAAAACAATACCAAAAATAATACCGCTAAGATGCCGATCAACGCCATAAAGGCCTCCTGTTCGCTTTTGTTGCAGCTTAACAGCCTGCCGACTTTGCTGCAAAAAATGCTGTGCGGCCCCGCTATTAGCCAATTTTGCGTCATGCTACAATAAACCCAATTCACTCTCTGGAGACGCAAGCAATGTTGTGGGCCGTGTTAGCTCTGATTTCGGGTTTGGCGCTGTTGGTGTGGAGCGCGGATAAATTTGTCGATGGTGCTGCGGCGACAGCAAAGTATGCCGGTATGCCGCCGCTGTTAATCGGTATGTTGATTGTCGGTTTTGGTACCTCAGCACCGGAAATGGTGGTCTCTGCCATGGCAGCGGCTGATGGTAATCCGGCACTGGCACTGGGTAATGCCTACGGCTCCAATATTACCAATATTGCGCTGATCCTCGGGTTGGTCGCGCTGTTAAGCCCAATCGCCGTGAACTCGCAAGTGCTTCGCAAAGAGCTACCGATTTTGATGTTGGTGACACTATTCGCCGGCTGGCAATTATTCGATCATCAATTAAGCAGCTTCGATGCCTGGTGTCTGCTTGGGGTGTTCTTTGTGTTGATGGGTTGGTCGGTGTGGCAGGGCATGCGTAATCCCCAGGATGCGATGGCGGTAGAGATGGGGGATGAACTGGCCGCTGCTGAGAGTATGACGTTAAAACAAGCCATTATCTGGCTGGTGGTAGGTCTGGCGCTGTTGATCCTGGCGTCAAGGTTACTGGTGTACGGCGCAGTCTTTATCGCACAAAGCCTTGGTGTCAGTGATCTGATTATCGGCTTAACCGTGGTCGCCGTCGGGACTTCGCTGCCTGAGCTAGCGTCATCACTTATTGCCATTAAAAAAGGCGAGCATGATATCGCACTGGGTAACGTTATTGGCTCTAACCTGTTTAATACCTTAGCGGTAGTAGGTATTGCTGCGGCCATTGAGCCGATGGCAGTTGAAGCGGTGGTATTAACCCGTGATTGGACGCTGATGGCGGTATTAACGGCAGCCATTTTCGTGATGGGATACGGCTATAAAAAACAAGGCCGCATTAACCGTGTTGAAGGCGCCTTGTTGCTGGCGATATTTATCGGTTATACCGGCTATCTGATTAGCACGGTGCTTAGTTAAACGCATGGCGGTCAGACCGGAGCTGGATGCCCGTTACTATCTGCAGCACTTTCAGGAGTTACTGCAGTTTGTAAAGACGCATTATGATCCCTGTCTGACACCCTGTGCCAGCACCTGGCTTGCCGATTTCGAACAGCTCAGCATGCCGGCGCAACAGCTGCTGGTGCGGATGCTCAATCGTAAAGGCCGGGTGTTTGCTGAGAGTGAGCTGTACTATGCCGAAATTGGCCCGGTAGCGCCGCTATTGTCTGAACTGCAACAGGCTGGTTTTATCGCAGCGCTTAGTGCAGCCGAACTCCCTGATTTTTGGCTGCGGCTCACTAAAGAGACGCTGTGGCAGTTGTTACAACTGGCCGCACCGCAGCTGACACTACCTCTGGCTGTAAAAAAAAGCCACAGCAAGCCCGAGCTGCTGCGCGCGGCCCTGGCGTTGCCGGTCGATTGGCTGGTATTGATCGCACAGTTGCCGCAACAGTATGTGGCATTGCAAAGGTTGGATGCGCTTAATTATCTGTATTTTCTTTATTTTGGACGGGTCGAGCCTAACCTTTCGCTGTTTACCCTGCGCGATCTGGGGATCCGGCAAACCGGTCAGTTTAAGCAGCAATTTAGCCCGCGTTTTACCGAGCTGGCGACCGCTGAGCTGGCTTTTCAATTAGAGCAAGCCAAACTGGCACTGGCCGATTTAAGTAAACAGCTAAAACAACAGCCGGCTGATGCCGAATCGCTGTTAACTCCATGGCTGGAACAAGTACAGCAGTGGCCGTCTGGCACTACTCCGGAGCTCGTGACCAAACGCAGCGAACGCTGCTATCAGCTTGGCAAATTGGCTGAGCAGCAGAAACTGCTACCATTGGCGCAGGCCTTTTACCAGCAAAGCAATGGCTTTCCGGCCAGCGAGCGTCTGGTGCGGCTGTACTGGCAGCAAGGTGATACCATTCAGTGCCAACGGTTACTGCAACAACTGTTAGAGGATCCCAGCTGTGATGAAGAATGGTTATTTGCTGAAGATTTTTATCAGCGTAAATTTAGTGCTGATAACAACAGCCCGCGCCGTTCGCAGCTGACACAGCTGCTGCATGCCGCCCCGCAAATTGGCGTAGACGAGCTCTATTTAGGCAAAGCAGAAGCCGGGCTTATCGCGCATTATCAGGCGCTCGGTTATCGGGCGTTTCATAGCGAAAACAATCTTTGGCTGGCGTTGTTTGGTCTGTGGTTCTGGCATGAACTCTTTGAGCACCAAGACAGTGCGCTACATAACCCCTTTGAGCGCCGACCACGTAATTTAAGTGCGGGGTGCTTTTATCCGCAATTTCAGGCAACCATCGAACATAAATTAACGCAGCTAGCCGCGCCAAATGCCGCTACCATCCTGCTAAGTGCGTTAACCGCGCATTATGGCAAAGCTAATAGCCTGTTTTACTGGCATAGCGATCTCGCTGAACAGCTATTACCTTTGCTGCAATACGCGCCGCGCGGCCATTACAAAAATGGCGAAAATGACAAAAGCGGCGAACCGGCTGAGAGTGCTCTTGCGCCAATACTGCGCGCCATGGCGCAGGACTTTAACCGCCATAGCAGTGGCTACCCGGATTTATTGCTGATTAAAGAGCAGCAGCTGCAGTTTATCGAAGTTAAAGCAC
This sequence comes from Alishewanella agri BL06, assembly GCF_000272005.1. Classification (GTDB taxonomy): domain Bacteria; phylum Pseudomonadota; class Gammaproteobacteria; order Enterobacterales; family Alteromonadaceae; genus Alishewanella; species Alishewanella agri. Next base: position 276,157 of record NZ_AKKU01000025.1, read on the forward strand.
CCGGCGATAAAATTCAGCGCCACCAGTTAGCCCGGCTGCTAGCGCTGAATAACGCCGGTTTTAACGCCCGGATTGAAAAACTGCAGTGGATAGTCGACCCCAACCGGCTCTATGTGGTGCTGGATGTCGAAACTACCGGCGGCAAAGCTGGCACCGACAGGGTGATTGAAATTGGCGCGGTAAAAGTCCAGGCTGGCGAGGTGTTAGACACCTTTAGCACCCTGCTTAATCCTGGCCGCACTATCCCGTCTTTTATCAGCCGCTTAACCGGTATTAGCAATGCGATGGTAGCAGATGCGCCCACCTTTACTGATATCGCCACTAAGCTTGCTGACTTTTTACAAGGCGCAGTCTTTGTCGCCCATAACGCCAAGTTCGATTACGGTTTTATCCGCGCCGAATTCGCCCGCTGTGATATCACATTCGATATGCCGCAGCTCTGCACGGTAGTGAATATGCGCCGCTATTACCCGGGGCTGGCATCCTATAGCCTGGGTAAGTTATGCGAGGAGTTTGAGATTAACCTTAATAACCACCACCGCGCCCTGGCAGATGCCACTGCTACGGCGGAGCTGCTAAAGCTGATTAATGCCCGTCGCCAGTTGGTTTAGGTCAACAGGTCTTATGGTGAGGATGTAAAAGCCTCATCTTTGCTGAGCAGCAGTTGGCTGTACTCGCTAAAATCATCTAACCGTTGAGTAATCACATACTCGGTTATTGCCAGTTGCAGACGTTGATATTCATGCACCGCAATATTTCTAAAGCCGACCATCTTTTTCATTTTTTCGGCTAATTCAGTTGGTAAGAAGTTTGCTGTGGCAAGCAGGGTAAATACATCACGCGAACTTTGCGGTATACCTAGTTTGTATTTGCGGATCAGATGTTGGCCCATATCCAGTGCCGCTTCACAAGCGCGCTGGATATTTAAAATCGCAGCATCCTGACGGGTAAAATTGCTGGCGAAATTTACCGGATCTTGCTGATATTCATCCCGTGCTCGCTTAACACAGCGCTCGATAGTCGCAGCTTTATTCAGTAATACATCATCCGGTAGCTTAGTTACGGCCATAAACAGCTCCCTGTTCTCTGATATCCTGCAATAAACCAGCGCGGGCTTCGTTTAATGCCGTCATTTGCGATAACACCATTGCTTCGTAAATGCCGACACTGCTGTCGATAGCGTACAGGCATTTACCGGTGGTGAGGATTTGATACTGCATTACGGTGGTCGCGGCGCGAAAGTCGAGTAAATCGACTTCGCAGTTCGCCAGCTCAGCAAGGTCACTGCTAATATCCCAAAGTTCAATCACATCGGCATAGCCTGCTACCAGCACAGCTAAATCTAAGTCACTGTTTTTATCCGCGGTGCCGTGAACCTGGCTGCCAAAGGCGTACACCGCCATTAAATTTGGCAACCGTTGTTGTAATAACTGCAGTATTGGTAAGAAATTCAAACCGGGCCCCGCGTTGCAGATGGTTAGCTGATAAACGCAGTGTAACCCTTGCTTTAGGGTAGGGCAAATGGTCAGCTCCGGGGTACTAGGCTTGACCTAAGTGATTGTGATTTAGTGTCTTAACAGGCAAGCTTAGCGATAACCTCCATGGTAATGGTTAAACTGACTTTTGTGCTGAAACTTTCTTGCTATCATAGACCACTGATACAAACAGAAATAAAGCGCGCGTCGCGGCAAAGGTAATATCGGGCATGCTGAGTAATATCTTCAATAAACTTCCCAACACAGTGCGACACTGGCTAAGTATTCTGGCGGCAGCGTTGCGGCATTGGCTGGATAGCCAGGCGTTTATTTATGCTGCCGCGCTGGCATTTTTTACGGTGTTTTCGATTGCGCCTATTTTAGTGGTCGTGGTGGCACTGGTCGGGCTGGTTATCGGTGAGCGGGCCGTGCAAGGGGAGTTATTTACCCAGCTTGAGGAAACTTTAGGGTCAGAAGCGGCCGGTGTAGTGCAAACCGCGGTCGTTAATTCGCAAATTGATCAAAGTGGTTTTGTCCCGGCGTTAGTCGGTATTGTTGCCACCATTCTTGGTGCTACCACAGTGTTTGCGCAGATGCAGCAATCGCTGAATCAAATCTGGGGTGTAGCACCGCGGCCAAAGCGTAACAACCTTTGGGCGTTGCTGAAAAGCCGCTTGTTATCGTTAACCATTATTCTGGCAATTGGTTTTATTATGATGGTGTCATTACTGCTGTCGGTGGCACTACGCAGTGTAATGGCGTTTGCGGAGGAATGGTTGCCCGTGCCAGGCTGGACGATGGTGGGTATGGAATGGGGGCTATCCTTACTGGTGATCACCTTGCTATTTGCCGCCATGTTTAAAATTTTGCCCGACGTACTGCTGGCGTGGCGTGACGTGCTATTAGGCGCCTTTATTACCGCCTTGCTATTTACCATCGGCCGCTCTTTTATCTCTGTTTATCTGGCCTATACCGCGACAGCCTCGGCTTATGGCGCTGCCGGTTCTTTGGCATTATTACTACTATGGGTAAATTATTCTTCGATGATTTTGTTGTTTGGTGCAGCCTTTACCCGTGCTCATCTGGAAGGGCGAGGTAAGCCTATCCGGCCGAAGAAGGTTGCGGTATGTGTGCACCGGGAGCTTATCATCGACCCGCCGCCGAATGAGCAAACGGGTACTAACAATTGACGGTTGCAAGTGACTAAAGAGGCAAGATGACAGAGCAGAAGCGCGGTGCATTCGGTTGGCTGGGGTTGCTATGTTGGCGTGCCTTGCAGCTGGCACTGCTATTGTTAGCGTTGGTCTTAATTTTACTTCTGATCTTACGTTTTGTGCCGCCGCCTACCACCGCCTTTATGCTGCAAAGCCCGTATCCGGTTAAGCAGCAGTGGATCAACATAGCACAATTGCCGCCACATGTACCGCTGGCGTTGGTGGCGTCAGAAGATCAGCGCTTCCCGCAGCATTTTGGTGTCGATATCGATGAAATCCGTAATGCGTTGGAGCGTTTTGACGATGGCGGCGGTTTGCGTGGTGCCAGTACCATTACTCAGCAAACGGCAAAAAACCTGTTGTTATGGCCTGGCCGCAGTTTGCTGCGAAAAGGGTTGGAGGCAGCGTTAGCGCTAAGCCTGGAAGTGCTTTGGGGCAAAAAGCGTATCCTGGAGGTATACCTGAATATCGCCGAATTCGGACCCGGTATTTATGGTGTGGAAGCGGCCAGTCAGTATTACTTTGGTAAATCAGCCAGCCAGTTAAGCCGCAATCAGGCTGCCAGATTAGCAGTGCTGTTGCCAAGCCCGCGCCGGCGCGATCCGAATCAGTTAACACCCTACCTACAGCAACGCGTCAGTTGGGTTGAACAACAGATGCGGCAACTGGGCGCAGGCTATCTAAAACCGGTACTGGATTAACCCGCGTTAGCCTTTTGTTGCCGTTTTCCGTCTGGCCAGTATCCAGCTAAGTTGCGCTCAGGCGCTTAGCAGCTACACTCATTATTTTGCATAAAGGAAGCAAAATAATGTTTAAAATGTTAATTTTCTTGCTGGTGCTCGGTAGTTTTCCACTCTTGGCTGTGACAAAGCCTGATCTGCTGTTGGCACAGGATTATCAGGATAATATTGATGTCAGTCAGTATTGGGTAAGTGAAAAGCTGGATGGTGTGCGGGCTTACTGGGATGGCAAACAGCTGATTTCCCGTGGTGGCAATATTATTCAGGCGCCAGCCTGGTTTACCGCAGACTTTCCGTCACGGCCGCTCGATGGTGAGCTGTGGTTTGCCAGGCAGCAGTTTGCACAAATCTTAAGTACGGTGAGCAAGCAGCAGCCAGTGAGCAGTGAGTGGCAGCAGTTAGTCTATTATATTTTTGAACTGCCGCAGGCAGAGGGGACTTTCACTGAACGGATCAGGATGATGCAACTGCTGGTACAGCAGCAAAATAGCCCTTATCTGCAGGTAGTACCGCAGTTTCGCGTTGCGGACAGAGCAACCTTACTGGCAACGTTAACACAGCTGGAGCAGGCTGGCGCTGAGGGCTTAATGCTGCATCATCAGGATGCGCACTATAAAACCGGCCGCAGCGCAGATTTGCTTAAACTTAAAACCTATCAGGATGCCGAAGCGACAGTGATTGGCTATCGGCCTGGTAGGGGGAAATATCAGGGCATGGTAGGTGCGCTTGTTGTCAGAACACCTGACGGGCTGGAGTTTGCTATTGGCAGCGGCTTAACCGATGCCCTGCGGCAAACACCGCCGGCCATCGGTAGCGAAATTACTTATCGTTATAATGGTTACACCAGCAATGGTATTCCGCGCTTTGCCCGATTTTTACGGGAGCGGCAGGCGTTCTAGCCACGCTGCTATCGTTTTTAAGCTGGTACCTCGATAGGTTTCACAGCGACTTAACTCTGCTACGCACCTCAGTTGGCTAGCTTTGGCTGCTCACGGTTAAGCAGGGCCCGAATGCGATCAAAAGGCGTTAGTACGATGGCATTACCCAGCAGTACCAGCGCAAAGCCGCTAAAGGTGTAACTGGTCCAGTGAAAATCTTCAAACAGGGTACTTAGCACCACTGCAACTAACGGGAACAGTACTATGGTATAGCTGGCTTTTTCCGGGCCTATTTGTTTTAGCAACGCAAAGTAACTGGCAAAAGCAATCACCGAACCAAATACCGCCAGGTAGACCAGCGACAGCAGATAGGCTGGCTCAGTGCTAAAGGTAAAACTATGCCCCTTAATCAGAGCGGCAGCCAGTAGCACCAAAGTACCGTATAACATACCCCAGGCGTTAACCTGCATAATCGGCATTTGCTCCCGCGAATTGCGCACACTGACCATATTGCCAAAGGACGCTGACAGGGCGCCGGATAAGATCAGGATTAGGCCGAGTAAACTGGTGTTGGTGAAATCGATACCGTCCAGATCCGGCCAGAACAATACGACGATGCCGGCAATGCCGAGCAGGGCGCCAAAATAGATGCGTTTGGCCACCGGTTTGCCGAAAAACAGCCGGGTGTTAATAATGTTCATCAGCAACATCGTTGTAAAGGCAATCGCCGTCATGGCTGAAGTCAGATATTGCTGCGCCTGATAGATAAACAGGAAATTCAGCGCAAAATTCAGGCTGGCAAGCAGCAGAATAAAGCCATGCTGGCGCAGCGAAAAACGCATATCCAGCTTGCGATACCAGCAGTACAGCCACATCAGTGCCGCAGCCAGCGCAAAGCGATACAACAACGAGACTTCAATGGCCACTTCGCCCAGCTGAAACTCAATGGCAAACCAGGTCGAACCCCAAATCAGGACGGTAATCAGATACAGCAGGATATTTTGCATCGAAGGTAATCGCGCACGGCAATAACAGGGCTGCGATCATAAAGCCTTGTGCGTACTGAAAACAGTAGCCGGCAAAGAAAATTATTAATTCGGTTTCAGAGGCGTGGCAGATTGGTGCAAAACGCCAACGGCGATATACTTAACGTTCAAACAATTATGTTACAGGTGAGAAGATGCGTTTTTTAAGCCGTCGGTTGGTGATGCAAGGTGATTTAAATTATGCCAATGCCCTCTTTGGTGGCAGGGCATTAGAGTGGATAGACGAGGAAGCGGCTATTTACGCCATTTGTCAGTTAGAAACCAATAGCCTGGTGACCAAGCATATAGGCGCCATCAGTTTTGAAAGTCCGGCTAAGCTGGGTGATGTGGTTGAGTTTGGTTTAACCACCAAAGCCGTAGGCCGGACTTCTATTACGGTAAGCTGTTTAGTGCGCAACAAAGCGACGAAAAAGACTATCTGCTTTGCCGATGATATTGTTTTTGTGCGGGTCGACGCGCAAACGCAGCGGCCAGAGCCGCATCATAAAACGCTGGAGATGTTGCAAACACAAACCGCAAAAGAGCTGCGCACCTTAAATTTGGATCCTGAATAATCAGCTTGGGTACCGGGTACTACACCAGCATAGCTGACTTTATGATTTACCCGGTGCTTTACTGCTACCCAAGCCGCCGCTAAGCACCAGTTGCAGGGCTTCGGCGGGCTTCATATCAAGGCTGCGGGTGCAACTGCGTGGCACTATAATGGTGTAGCCGCCGACGTTGTAGGCCATCGGGATAAACACCGCCAGTTGTTCTTCCTGCATCAGTGACGACATCCGGTCTTCTGCCTGGCCGCCTTGTTTGGTAACAATGCCAATCAGTTCAATCTCAGATGACGGCAGTTTCACCATCACCACCGAGCCATCACTAAAGTTTTTGCCGGCCATCACATCAATTAAATCTTGCAACATGCCGTAAATTTGTTTGCTGCCCGGCAGTTTCATTAATACCTTGCCCGGTAACTGCCAGAGCCAGTTCACACCAGCCCAGCGCGAGCTAAAACCAATTACCGCACAGGCGATGACAAAACACAGTATTGCCGTGCCAGGCAGATACCAGCTGGCCGGGATCAGCAGTTGCACCACCGGCGCGAGTACGCTTTCGATCGTGGTCAGCAGCCAGCGCAGCAGCTCGATAGTAATAATTAACGGCAGTACAATCGCCAGGCCTTTTAATAAACTTCTTACCACTATTTTCATCAGGGATTTCAATCTGCAACAGTCAAAGTAGCGCTAGCATAACAGCGATCAGGAAGCGGGCGCCAGTCTGAGACTGGTTGACCTTTGCAGGTTATAATTTGTATATCTGGCAGTGTTTTAACGGTGCAACGACGTGTGGGGTTAAACAGATTGATCAAAAATTACTTTAGCTATTGCTGCAATAGGCGGAAATCGCCAGAATAAGCGGCGAGTCTACCGGGGTACTTATGGTTAATCTGACATTATTGGGCGCTTTTATTCCCACCTTTTTATTTGTCTCTGTTACGCCAGGCATGTGTATGACGCTGGCCATGACCTTGGGGATGAGTCAGGGCGTGCGTCGTACCTTCTGGATGATGTGGGGCGAGATGCTGGGCGTGGGTTTAGTTGCCATGGCGGCGGTATTGGGCGTAGCCGCTCTGATGCTGAAGTTTCCGGACCTGTTTCAGTGGTTTAAACTGCTTGGTGCCGCCTATCTAACTTATGTTGGCATCCAAATGTGGCGTGCCCGAGGCAAACTGGCGGTGCCGCAGTTGGGCACAGCGTCGGTGTTGCTACCGCGGCGAACCTTGTTTAGTCAGGGCTTTATTACCGCCGTGTCTAACCCCAAAGGCTGGGCCTTTCATATGGCGTTATTACCGCCCTTTATCGATAGTAAGCTGGCGTTTTGGCCGCAATTACTGGTGTTGGTGGCCATTATTTTGCTGCTGGAGTTTGGCTCCATGCTGCTATATGCCAGTGGCGGCAAGGCGCTGGCGCTGTTTTTGACGAAAACCAACCGGCTACAGTATTTAAACCGCATTGGCGCCTGCCTGATGTTTGGCGTCGCTGTCTGGATGTTAGTGGGTTAAAGCCGTCAGTTGTAAGAAATAGCTGACGACTGTCTATCCCGCTTTACGTTATTAATCGCAGCCCGCGGGCGATTAGCCGGTGGCTTATGCGCCTGCGCTAGAGGTTGTGATAAAATCACGATAATTTCTCTGCCCCTACATCAGGAGTTGTTGTGACCGCGATTTCCAGTTTATACCCGCAGCCGCTATGGCAATGGTTCGCCCAAATCTGTGCTATTCCACATCCGTCCAAGCATGAGCAGGCGCTTAGCCGGCATATTCAGACCTGGGCCCGCGATAAAGGTTTAACCGTCGTGGAAGACAAGGTAGGCAACCTGATCATTAAAAAGCCGGCCACAGCGGGGATGGAAAACCGTAAAACCGTAGTGATCCAGGCGCATCTGGATATGGTGCCACAAAAAAATGCCGATAAGGTGCACGACTTTACTAAAGATCCTATTGATGCCTATGTCGATGGCGAATGGGTCACGGCCCGGGGCACCACGCTGGGTGCAGATAACGGTATTGGTATGGCGTCGGCGCTGGCGATTTTAGGTAGTGACGACATTAAACATGGTCCGTTGGAAGTGCTGTTAACGATCGACGAAGAAGCCGGTATGACCGGTGCTTTTGGCCTTGAAGCCGGCCTGCTGGACGCCGAGATCCTGATTAATACCGACTCGGAGCAGGAAGGCGAAATCTATATGGGCTGCGCCGGCGGTGTCGATGCCGAGTTTAGTATCCCCATGCAATGGCAACCGGTACCGGCTGGGCATCAGGCTTATCGCTTAAATCTGAGTGGTTTAAAAGGTGGCCACTCCGGGGTGAATATTCATTTAGGCCGCGGCAATGCGAATAAATTACTGGCGCGTTTTCTGGTTGAGCAGGCGGCAGCACTGGATCTGAAAGTCAGTGAAATCAGCGGTGGTTCATTGCGTAATGCGATTCCGCGCGAGGCCGGCGTGACCATTACCGTTGCAGCAGATAAAAAAGTCTTACTGGAAAATGCGGTGGCAGCCTTTGAAACCCTGATCCGTCAGGAGCTATCAGCGGTAGAGCCGGCGATTAAGTTTGCGGTTGCTGAGACCATTTTACCGGCCCAGGTGATGAATAATGCCAGCCAGCATAAGGTTTTACACCTGCTTAATGCTTGCCCGAACGGCGTTGTGCGGATGAGCGACGATATTGCCGGTGTGGTAGAAACGTCATTAAATCTGGGGGTCGTTACCACTACCGGCGATACCGTTCAGGTGGTCTGTTTAATCCGTTCGCTGATCGACTCCGGCCGCGAGCAGGTTGAGAGCACCCTGGCATCATTAGCAGCCCTGACCGGTGTTGCGGTGAAGTTCAGTGGTGCTTATCCGGGTTGGAAGCCCGATCCAGCTTCGCCGGTGATGGCGATTGTTAAAGATACCTATCAGGCAATCTATAACAAAGAGCCGGTGATTATGGTGATCCATGCTGGTTTGGAATGCGGTTTGTTTAAAAAGCCGTACCCAGAGATGGACATGGTGTCGATTGGCCCAACTATCCGCTACCCACATGGTCCGGATGAGATGGTCAATATCGAAACTGTCGGTCAGTACTGGCAGCTGCTGCTGGCGGTTTTAGAGCGGATCCCGGCAAAAGCTTAATTTCATTTTTACAGTAATAATACGCCGGCCTGTGCAAAGCGTAGTGCCGGCGTTTTTTTGCGCTAGCGACAAGGCGCTAGCCAGATCAGCTGATCCAGGGCAATGCCAATGCGTTCGGCTTCGGCCAGATAGGGCGCACATTCTGCAGCGGATAACTGCGGCTTGCGGGCCAAAAGCCAGGCGTAATCGAGATTCGGACCGACCACCAGGGCTATCTGGTAATCTGGATCCAACTTGGCAATATTATAACCGCCGTAAAAAGGCCCAAAGAACGATACCTTTAAGCGGCCGGTATTAGTGTCATCAACAAAGTAGGCTTTGCCGGTTGCACTTTTCCAACGCTCTTTTGCGGCATCATAGCCCCGATTAAGGACGCTGATACCGCCATCATCACGCAAGCTATATTCCGCCGTTACCTGCGTTAAACCGCGTTCAAACGAGTGATCCAGCCGCGCGATTTCATGCCAGCTACCTAAATAGCGCTCCAGCTCAAAGGGACTAACCGGTGTGACTTTATCCGGCACGCTGGTGCAACCCGCGAGTAATAACAATAACAGCCAATAAATACGCATAAAAAATTTCCTGCCAGGCAATCGGTTAGCTTAGTTTATACGTTTAATCATCATTATGGTTTTTTGAGAAGTCATTATGGCCCTCAATATTTTTCGAAATTTGCCCCACTTGAGCTGTACCAGCGTTATGCGCTGATGGAGAATGCCAGTGACCTTTAGTGATGAACAACGCTCGCGTATTATCGAAATGGCGTGGGAAGATCGTACCCCCTTCGAGGCTATTGAAAACCTATATGGCTTGAATGAAAACGCGCTAATTCGCTTTATGCGGGCTGAATTAAAAGCTAGTAGTTTTCGGCTATGGCGGGCCAGAGTCAGTGGCCGTAAAACCAAACATCTGAAATTGCGAAACCCTGAGATTAGCCGCGCTTATTGCCCCACCCAATATAAACGCTAAGTGCGAACAATCGGCGGGTTTATTCCCTCAGCAGGGCATGTTTTAATAGCGGTTATTCCTTTATAAGCAGGGGGCCGCTAATGCTAGCCTTAACTGAGCAGGCGTTACTTAAAACCACATCTTATATCAACGGCCAATGGCTGGCGTCAAAAGCAGGCGTTTTTCAAGTCGTTAATCCGGCGAGTGGTGAAGTGTTAGCAACGGTTAGCGAAGCGGGCGAAACTGAGGCCGTTTTTGCCGTTGAAGCTGCAGCAGCGGCGCAGCCTGCCTGGGCGGCACTGCCCGCTGCGGAACGCGCGGCCATATTATTACGTTGGCAACAGCTACTGCAGCAACATGAAGCGGATCTGGCGTTATTACTGACACTGGAGCAAGGCAAGCCGTTGGTGGAGGCCCGGGCAGAAATTCGTTATGGCGCTGCTTACCTAAGCTGGTTTGCTGAAGAAGCAAAACGTCTCTATGGCGATATTATTCCGCCGGCCGCGCCCGATAAACAGATCCTGGTATTGCGTCAGCCATTAGGTGTCGTGACGGCGATCACTCCATGGAATTTCCCCAATGCGATGTTAATGCGCAAAGCTGCCGCCGCCCTTGCTGCGGGCTGTAGTTTTGTGGTGAAGCCGGCAGCACAAACGCCGTTGTCGGCGCTGGCCTGTGCCGAATTGGCGCAGCGTGCCGGCGTACCGGCCGGCATCTTTAATGTGCTGGTCGGTACTGCGGCCCAACAACTTGGCGAAGTGTTAACCCGGCATCCGCTGGTAAACAAATTTAGTTTTACCGGCTCCACTGCGGTGGGAAAGCAACTGCTAAAACAGTGCGCTGATGGCGTGAAACGCGTTAGTATGGAGTTGGGTGGCAACGCACCCTTTATCGTGTTTGCCAGTGCCGATCTGGACGCTGCTGCCGAGGGGTTAATCGCCGCCAAGTTTCGTAATGCCGGCCAAACCTGTGTTTGTGCCAACCGGGTATTGGTTGACGAGTGTATTCTCGAACAGTTCCTGCAAATCTTATTGCCTAAAGTGCGGGCACTTCAAGTCGGTGCCGGCACTGACCCAAACGTAACTATTGGGCCTTTAATAGAGGCTAAAGCTGTGGCTAAGGTGCAGCAGTTACTGGACGATGCACTGCAGCATGGCGCGCAGTTGCGGCTAGGCGGCAACCCACATCCGGCCGGAGCCTTGTTTTTTGAACCGACGGTGTTGACCGGCGTTACGCCGCAGATGCAGCTATTCCAACAAGAGATTTTCGGGCCGCTGTTGGCGATAACCAGCTTTAGTACTGAACAGCAAGCGATTGCGCTGGCCAATGCCACCGATTATGGCCTGGCCGGCTATTTTTATAGTCAGCAGCTGGGGCAGGTATTTCGGGTGGCACAAGCATTAGAGTTTGGGATGTTGGGGATTAATGACGGGATTATTTCTAATGCTGCTGCGCCTTTTGGTGGGGTAAAACAGTCCGGCTATGGCCGGGAAGGCTCAAAATATGGGCTTGATGATTATACTTACCTGAAATATTTAGCCTTAGGCGGGCTTAGGTAAGTCACTACTTCCGCTTAGTTTTCTACTACACTTATGCTAAACGAACAACTGCAACCGTAGTTAAATAGCCATGACAGACAGGAACAGGAGCGGGATGGACTCACAACTTAGTTTGCTGGCTGGCTATGTCGCCGGCGCCAATTCAATAGAAGATCTGACCCGCCCGATGCTGCGCTTAATTCAGCAACTTACCGGGCTGGAGTCGACCTACCTGACCAGTATCAATTTTCCGGCCGGTGTGCAACGTATTGAGTATGTGTTAAATGCTGGCAAGCTCCAACTACCGGAAGGGTTGGAAGTCCCCTGGCATGACACCCTATGCAAAAGAGCACTGGAAAGTGGCCGTTTTATAACCAGCGATGTAGCTGCAACCTGGCCGGACTCGGCAGCGGCGAAAAAATTGGGATTACAAACCTATATGAGTGTGCCGGTCGTGGACGCAGTGGGGGAGGTTTGCGGCACACTTTGTGGTGCTAGTTCCCAGCAATTACAGCTGCAGGATCGGCCGGAATTGCTGCAAATTTTACAACTGTGTGCCGAGTTAATCAGTGTGCAGTGGGCACGCGACAGGCAGCAACAAAGCACCCTGCTGCGCGCCGGCCGCGCCGAGCGGGAGCTAAGTACCGTCAAGTTGCTGGCTGCGGTAAGTGATTTTGCCGTTGCTGCTCAGTCGTTGCCTTTGGCGGTAGAGCAGGTCGCGGATTTAATGCGGCAAAGCGGTCAATGGCAGCATATTTTTACTTTTAGCACCGGCGCCGAACAGCAAAGGCTGTGGCAGGAGACGGCACCTGCGGCTGAACTGGAGAGTTGGCTTAGCCAGGCCGATCTTTCCGTGACAGGCTCGAATATACAGGTTCTCCCTGGTGCGACCTGCCCACCGCAGTTCAGTGGTAGCCACAGCTCGTTACTCAATATTTATGATGCGCAGGGTGTGGTTGCAGGGTTGCTGGTGATCAGCGCTAACGATCACCTGACTGGCGAACAGCAGCTGATGTTAAGCGGGATCGGCAATACCTTGTCATTGCTGGCAACGCGCTTACAGGAGCATCAGCAACTTTCTGATTTAAATGAACAGTTAACGTATCACGCCAGGCATGATGCTTTGACCGGGCTGCCAAACCGCCGCTATTTGCTGGAAGAGCTGGAACGTTTAATTGCCCGTGGTAACCGTCAGCAACTCGGGTTTTATTTAATTTTTGTCGATTTAGATAAGTTTAAACAAATTAATGACCAGTTCGGGCATGAAACCGGTGATGAATTTTTACGCCAGGTGGGGCAGCGGCTGAGTGAGTGTTTACGTAAAGGTGACTTTGTAGCCCGCCAGGGTGGCGATGAGTTCGTGATGTTATGTCAGGCGCAGGAAATCTCGAAAGAGCAGGCGCAATTATTGGTGAACCGGATCCGGCAAACCTGCAGTGGTGTTTACTCGTTAGGCACACATAAGGTGTTGTATCACGGGCCCAGTATCGGCACCGTCAGCTGGCATAGTGGTGATAGCCGGGAGCTGGATTTGCTGCTTAGTCTGGCCGATGTGGCGATGTATCAGGATAAGCAGCGGCGCCGGGCTATGCCGGCACCGCAGTTGTTGAACTAGGGCGTGTTGA
>NZ_AKKU01000026.1 GCF_000272005.1 Alishewanella agri BL06
ACGCCCTAAGGTTTAGTCCTTGCGGTAGCGCTTAAACCAGGCCAGCGCATGCTCCACCTTGGCAATTAACCATGACGGCCGGTTAGTGACACCATGGTAAGCATCGGGTACCCGCACCATGGCACTATCAACCTGCCGTAACTGCAGTGCCTGATAGTATTGTTCAGTCTCTGCAATAGGTGTGCGCCGGTCTTTTTCACCGGTAAACAGTAACACCGGCGTGCTAACGTTACCCACTAAAGACAGTGGTGAGCGCTGCCAGTAATGCGCCTGTTCATCCCAGGGGGTACCGGGGAACTGATTACGGATTTGACCAACATAGCTGTCGGCAGCCAGGACTTTTGAGGTCCAGTTAACCACCGGATTGGTCGCAGCAGCAGCATTAAAACGCTGGGTTAAACCTACCGCATACAGGGTTGCTATGCCACCGGCCGAACCGCCTGCGATAAACAGATTATTCTGATCGATAAAGCCTTTCGCCAGCATCGCATCGACACCTGACATATGGTCTTTAAAGTCATGCTCAGAGGAATAATTGTAGTGCAGCAGCATCGCAAAGCGCTCGCCATAGCTGGTACTGCCGCGGTAGTTGTTATACAACACCACATAACCTTCAGCGGCATAGCGTTGTAGCTCAGCAGCAAACTGCGGACCATAAGCCAGATGTGGTCCACCATGAATTTCCAGGATCAGCGGATATTTTTTGCTGGGGTCGAAATCAGGCGGCGTAATATACCAGGCCTGGATTTCTTCATTGCCGGCAGTCGAAGTGTAGCGGATCTCCTGCACCTTACCGAGCTGACGCTGTGCCAACAACCCACCATTGAGATCGGTAAGGGTGCGGCTGGCCTTATTCCGAAACACGGCCACTTCGGCCGGGCGCTGGCTGCTGCCCTGAGTGTAAGCCAAGGTGCCATTGCTGGCGACGCTATACATGCCGCTTAAGTATGGCCGGCCCCAGCTGGTACCGCCCAGATCTGAGACTAAGTCGGTCATGCGGTCGCGGGTACTGATTTGTGCAACCTTAGTCAGGCCACGATCAGCATACTGGAATACCAGGGTGTTATTGTTAACCCAATTTGGATTTTCGACACTACGATCCAGCTCAGCTGCCAACATCCGGATCTGCCGTGAACCCAGATCCAGCAGCTTCAGTTTACTGTTAACGTAAGATACGGCATCCGGCCGGGTAAAGGTAAAGGCCAGCGTTTTACCATCTGGCGACAACGCTGGTTCCGCTTCTTCACCGTCTAAGCTGGTCAGCTGGGTCAGTTGTTGATTGCGCAGATTCACCTGATATAAGTCGGCCTGGCGGCTTTGTAACTCCCAATCCGGATGACGGTTGGCGGAGAAAATCAGGTTTTGGCTATCGGTTGTCCAGACTAAGGGCCCCCGATGCTCAAAAGCACCAGTGGTGAGCTGTCGCTCTACGCCACCATCAGCCGGTAGTACAAAAATCTGGGTGTAGGCAGATCGCATAACGCCGCGACCATCTGCCTGATAATAAGTACGCTCGACCACGATGGGGCTGGCGGCCCAGTTCGCGTTAGCGGGTTTTTTCGGTTGATAAACACTTTTGGCAAACTCGGTGGCAGGAGCGGGTACGTCTGCCATAAAGGCAATCTGCTGACCATCCGGCGACCAGCTAAGCTGACCGGGACGCAACTGCACCTGGCTAATTGCTGCCGTTTTTTGCTCCTTCAACCAATACACATAAATCTGACTGCTGCCATCACGTTCAGAAACAAAGGCAATACGGTTATTATCCGGCGCCCAACGTGGCTGACTGTAGCTAAAATTATCGGCAAACAGCGGCGAATGGGCGCCGGTATCAAGATCCAGTAACCATAAGCTGCTCTCGGTACGATCAGTCATGACATTATTTTGCTGCCGTACATAGACAACACGTTTGCCATCAGGCGAGATTTGCACATCGTTGGCACCGGCCAGACGGAAAATATCTTCGGCCTGCAGTGGCGTAGCAGTATTGATATTTGCGCTGCTTGCCAGCACCGCAGGTGCAAAACTGATTGCGGCTAATAGGCCAGCCAGGGGTAACAGTTTCATAAAACCTCTTGCGTGATTATTTTGTCTGTACCTTACCTGTTCCATACCGCACTGCAACTAAAAATCCGGCAAAGCTCATAAATTTCAGGACCATCGTAAGAAAGCGTCAGCTTCTTTGATCTGGATGCTGGCAAAGCTATTGCGGCCTGACTAGGCTTTGCTTGTCTGTACAAATTAGCGCCGGTTTCGCTGATATTAGCGGACCTGTTGCCAGATTAACGCGGGAGAGTTCTGATGCGTAACCTTATCGCTTATTTACTGCTCAGTGCCTTGCTTTACGGCGCGCAGACTATGGCTGCCGGGCAACTCTGGCTGGTAACACCACAATCGGCTACTGCGGTAGCTGTCGGGAAAGATACCGCGTCACCGCCAGCGCAGCAGGTACAGGCCTTTCTCAGCCTCGATATCCGTAATCGGGCAGTCACCAGCTTTGATAGTCAGCTGTTGCAATTACAGGGCACTGGTATGCAGCCGGTGTTGGTAATGCAGTACTGTTTTGAGCAGCAAAGTTTTATCTTCCAGCCTGACTGGTTGGGGCCAACAGGCAATAATGATCTTTGGCTCAGCTCCGCCTTACTGCAGCAGCTTGGCTTGCCACAGCAACGCTTGCCAATGCAAATCGATGACTTTACCGAGCAATTTAGCGGCCAGGCCGATGAAAGTACCCAGATCCAATATCTGAGCCGGCAGATCACTGTTCGCGGCATAATCCCAAGCCGGCTGACCTTGCCCGGACCAGCTAACTTTGTGATCCGCAGTGATTGTAACCCGCCACCACAACAAGAGCGCAGCGTTATGCCACCACACTTTTTGTTATGGTGCGATTGCCCACAGGACGATTTAGCCCAGTCACTGCAACAGTATTTAACCGGCTTATATCGTCAGGCTGGGGTGCAGGTGCAGTTTAGTGTGAAGCGGTTGTAGAGTAAAAACTTGGTTTGAGGTTCGCCAAGTGGTTTTTTGTGCGTAATACCATTCCACCTCACAGTTTCTTGAATGTAAGAATCGCACACAGGTTGCCAATCAACTCAATATCAGCCGCACCAGCGTCAATAAATGGGTGACTCAATACCTTGAAGCGGGCCTTGATGGATTAGAAGCACGCAAAGCAAAAGGCAGGACGCCTTTTTTGACGGTTAAACAACAAATGCAATTAGGTCACTTTATTGAGACGCAAAGCCAGAATGAGCAAGGCGGCAGGCTTACCGGTGAAAAAATCCTGAATTACATCAAAACCGAATTTGGTGTGAACTATCACCACAACGCTATTTATAAACTGCTCAAGCAATTAGGGTTTAGCTGGATCACTAGCCGCTCTCGGCACCCTAAGCAACAACAAAGCGTCCAGGACGCATATATAAAACTTCCAACTGGAAACGATCCTTAACATTCCCGGCACAGTGCGCTTGGAAAATGTGGATGTGTGGTTTCAGGATGAAGCGAGAATTGGTCAACAGAACACCACCACACGCTTATGGGCCAAAACTGGCTCGCGACCACGCGCGGTAAAGCAGCAGCAATTTGAATACGCTCATCTGTTCGGTGCTGTCTGCCCGGCAAGTGGTGCCACAGAAGCACTGATTGTGCCCTTTCTGAGCAAAGAGGTGATGAAAAAGCATTTAGCGCAAATCTCAGCGGCAACCGCCAAAGGCCGATTTGCCGTCATCGTGATGGATGGCGCAGGTTGGCATAGTGATGATATTGCCGATGACTTCGATAATCTGGCGATTTTAAAACTGCCACCGTATTCACCAGAACTCAATCCGATAGAGCAGGTGTGGAGTTGGCTGCGGCAACATCATTTAGCAAACCGTTGTTTTGAAAACTACGAGGCCATTGTGGATGCGTGTAGCGAAGCCTGGAACAGTTTTATCAGCGATACCGCTCGGGTGATCAAGATGTGCTCAAGAGACTGGGCGGTACTGAACAAACTTTAAGATGGAATGGTATTATCAGCGATACCGCTCGGGTGATCAAGATGTGCTCAAGAGATTGGGCGGTACTGAACAAACTTTAAGATGGAATGGTATAAGCTCGCTGGACCAGGTGCTTTCAGAGTTAAGCGAGGCTATGTGAGGAAGCAATATGCTTGAAGTCGTTGCTATCGGAATTTATGTATAGCTTTTTCTGTTTTTTATACATTTAGATTGCGTTATGTATAAGTTTTGCGTTTTTCTATGGGTATTTTTAATCTGCTTCGATAAGTCGACTAAAACTGATAGCGAATTGCCTGTTGCCATAATCCTGATGAAGATGAATTCAGCGATCACATCGACGTGATAACGATAATAAAAGCACTGTTAGACGTCAATGTAAGTATACGTTAGCCTGTAAAGCCATGACAAAGGGCGTGATAGCAAAGTTATAAAGCGTTTACACTATTGATTTTGATGGAGTAAATCAGGAGAGATGGTGGCCCCAGCTGGACTCGAACCAGCGACCGATCGATTATGAGTCGAGTGCTCTAACCAACTGAGCTATGGGGCCTGAATTGTATGACCGCCTTTCGCCTAAGCTAGCTATGGGGCCATCTAGATTGAATGGTATCACCAAACGGCTGGCAGTATATGCAGTTTCGGCCATTTTGTCATCTGTGAAAATGCAGGCTGAGTGACTAAGCGGAGATTTTTTAATCGTTTAGCTTTAACTCAAATTATGGATGAACAAAAGGCGCCCGTGGGCGCCTTACTTAAACTGCAAAGTGGTTGCTGTGCCTTACTCATCCAGGAAGCTTTTTAGTACTTCAGAGCGTGAAGGGTGGCGCAGCTTACGCAGGGCCTTGGCTTCAATTTGCCGGATCCGCTCACGCGTTACGTCAAACTGTTTGCCCACTTCTTCCAGGGTATGGTCGGTATTCATATCGATACCAAAACGCATCCGCAGAACCTTGGCTTCGCGGGCGGTTAAGCCGGCCAGTACTTCGTTGGTAGCGTTTTTCAGGCTTTCCATGGTCGCAGAGTCCAGTGGTGATTCACCGCTGGAGTCTTCGATAAAGTCGCCCAGATGCGAATCTTCATCATCACCAATCGGCGTTTCCATTGAAATCGGCTCTTTGGCGATCTTCAGTACCTTGCGGATCTTATCTTCCGGCATCTGCATCCGTTCTGATAATTCCTCTGGTGAGGGTTCGCGACCCATCTCCTGCAGCATTTGCCGTGAAATACGGTTCAGCTTGTTGATGGTTTCAATCATATGCACCGGGATACGGATGGTCCGCGCCTGGTCAGCGATAGAACGGGTAATGGCCTGACGGATCCACCAGGTTGCATAAGTTGAGAACTTATAGCCACGGCGATATTCAAATTTATCTACCGCTTTCATCAGGCCGATATTGCCTTCCTGAATTAAGTCCAGGAATTGCAAGCCACGGTTGGTGTACTTTTTGGCAATCGAAATGACCAGACGTAAGTTCGCCTCTACCATTTCTTTTTTCGCGCGGCGGGCTTTGGCTTCACCAATCGACATCCGGCGGTTGATATCTTTAATTTTAAAGATGCTGAGGCCGGTTTCTTCTTCGACCTTCTTCAGCTTTTCAATACAGCGGAATAATTCGTCTTTGGCTTCGGCTAATTTTGCTGAATACGGTTTGCTGCCACTGATTTCCGCATCAACCCAGGCGGTCGATGTTTCGTGGCCGGTAAAGGCTTTAACGAAGTTTTTCTTCGGCATCTTGGCGTATTCAACGGCGTGTTTCATTACCAACCGTTCCTGCACCCGCACCCGGTCCATCATTTCACGCATGTTTTTAACCAGGCGGTCGAATTGTTTAGGTACCAGGCGGAAGCAGCGGAATACTTCGCTTAGCTTTTCAATTTCGGTTTTGGTAGTGGCATGCTCGCGGCCGTTCTGCACGATTGAGTTGCGGGTCACTTCGTATTGGGCGCGCAGCTCAGCGAACTTTTGTTTCGCCAGCTCCGGATCCGGGCCACTATCGCCATCATCGCTGTCACTGTCGCCGTCTTCGTCGCTATCATCGTCAGAGTCAGAGCTGTCATCCTGATGCTCTTCCGGCAGATCAGAGCCGATATTGCTGCCCATTACCGGCGCATCATCGACTTCATTCGGGTCAACGAAAGCAGACACGATATCGCTTAAGCGGATTTCTTCCGCTTCGTATTTATCCCACTGTTCCAGCAGGTAGGTAATGGCTTCCGGATATTCGGCGACTGAGGTTTGTACCTGGTTGATGCCGTCTTCAATCCGCTTGGCGATATCAATCTCGCCTTCACGGGTCAGCAGTTCCACGGTACCCATTTCCCGCATATACATCCGCACCGGATCGGTAGTACGACCCAGCTCTTTGTCTACGCTAACCAGGGCCTGAGCGGCTTCTTCTACCGCGTCTTCATCGGCGGTGGCATCAGACATAATCAGATCATCAGCGTCTGGGGCACTTTCGAAGACCTGAATGCCCATATCGTTGATCATGCGAATAATATCTTCGATCTGATCAGAGTCGATAATGTCTTGTGGAAGGTGATCGTTTACTTCGGCAAAGGTCAGATACCCTTGCTCTTTACCTTTCAGGATCAGGAGTTTTAACTGCGACTGAGGACTTTGCTCCATAGAGACTTATCTTCCACCAAAGTTGATTAATCTAAAAATGCGAACTGGCGATTATAACAAAGCGGGGCTTTTCTAGCCAGCCGCGGTTAACTCACCGGACGCGGTTTTTTGCTTTTCAGCGCTTGTAGCAACAAATGATATTCCTGCCATTCGGCTTTTGTTAGTTGCTGCAGTTTGTCTTTTCGTTCCAGGGCTTCCAGCCGTTGTTGCAGATATAAATCCTCAATTGAATGAAAAGTATCGAGGAAGTCCTGCGTTAACTGTTCAGTGGCAATTTGGTGTTCCCAACTTGCTAACTTTAACAGTATGGTATGCTCTGGCAGATCTCTCCAGTATTCCAGCAATTGTGCAGTAGTAATTCCCGGTTTAGCCAGAATATGTTGCTGTAAACTGAGCAACAAATTAATCCCTGGCAAAGCAGCTTCGGCCAGTTCCGGTGCATCAGGCATCACCTGTACCAGGCCAGGGTTTTGTAGCAGCAGAGCAATGGCACGGCGCATCGGTGTAATTTTAAGCGTAGTCGACGGTGCTGTTGGCCTTGGTTTGGCGGGTGCTCTGACGGAGCTTGCGCTTTGGCGGCCGAGTAAATTATCCAGCTTGCTGCTCAGCTGTTCCTGATAGTAGGTGCCTGGTACCTGGCGGATCAGCTCAGTAGCCTTAGCCGCCAGCGCGGTTTTTCCGGCATCAGAGCTGGGGTCACTTTCGGCCAGTAAATGCTCAAATAAATATTGGCTTAGTGGTTTAGCTTGTGCCAACCGCTCTAAAAATGCGGCTTTGCCTTCTTTTTGCACCAGTGAGTCCGGGTCTTCACCATCGGGTAAAAATACAAATTTTAGCTCCACACCGTCTTTTAGTTGTGGCAGGGCATTTTGCAGCGCGCGCCAGGCAGCATCGCGACCGGCGCGGTCACCGTCATAGCAGCAAATCACCTGGCTGGTATAGCGAAACAACGTATGAAAATGATCTGAGGTCGTGGCGGTGCCCAAGCAGGCCACCGCAAAGCGGATATCGTGTTCCGCTAATGCCACTACATCCATATAGCCTTCGACCACCAGTAACCGTTCCAGATGGCCCGGTTGCTGCCGCGCTTCATACAGACCATACAGCTCACGGCCCTTGTGAAATAGCCGGGTTTCCGGTGAGTTCAGGTATTTAGGCTGGCCATCACCCAGTACCCGACCACCAAACGCAATCACCCGGCCGCGCTTGTCGCGAATGGGGAACATCAGGCGGTCACGGAAAAAATCAAACTCGCGGCCGTTGTCGTTGCGGCTAATCAGTTTTAAATCGTAGAGCTGGTCGCGTTTGGCTTTATTGTTGGTGTTAAAATGCTTCAGCAGCCCATCCCAGCTCTCTGGCGCGTAACCCAACTGGTAGTCGGCAATACTCTGCGCACTCAGGCCGCGTTTGGCCAGATAGGCCTGAACCTCTGCGGCTTTCGGATGTTGTTGCAGCTGCTGCTGATAATAACTGGCCGCTTGTTGCATTAGCGTGTAGTCATCAGCCTGGGCTTGTGGTCTGTTATTAAATTGGCCTTTTTCGCGTGGCACTTCCAGATGCAGATCTTTAGCCAGCTCTTCAATGGCTTCAACAAACTCCAGCTGCTCAAATTCCATCATAAAGCTGATGGCATTGCCATGTGCGCCGCAGCCAAAACAATGGTAAAACTGCTTATCCGGGCTGACAGTAAAAGACGGAGATTTTTCGTTATGAAAAGGGCAGCAGGCCGTGTAATTGCGGCTACCGGCTTTTTTAAGCGGTACGCGCTTATCAATCAGTTCTACTATGTCCGTACGGGCCAGTAGTTCATCGATAAATTGACGGGGAATTTGTCCTGCCACTGTTGTCCTTTTTATTCGGGTCTTAGAAAAAGACAAACCGTGTTCGAAGAACACGGTGTGCAGATAAAGCATTTAAACCAGGGCTGGTGAGCCCTGCACCGTTAACCGGCAGCTGTAACTTAGTACAGGCGGATACGACGTGCGTTTTCGCGAGACATTTTCTTCGCGTGACGCTTAACAGCAGCAGCTTTCTTGCGCTTACGGATCCACGTTGGTTTTTCGTAGAACTCTTTTGCACGTACGTCAGCTAAAACGCCGGCTTTTTCACATGAGCGCTTGAAACGACGCAGGGCTACGTCAAACGGTTCGTTCTCTTTTACTTTAACTACAGGCATTAAATTCTCACCTCAGGCCAAAACTGGTTTTCGTTAACCAATACGATTAAAAATGGTGCGGTATTCTACGCAAAAAGCACCACTAAAGTAAAGCGCTTGTGCGATCTTAAATCAGATCCTCTGGCGACCAGGGCGCCAAGCCGCTACAATGCACGTTTTTAAGGGCGAGGAGTATAGCGAAGTGTGCTGCACTTAGCGATCTTTTTCCCGCTTTAACGCCCGAAATTGAGGTTTAATACATGCGAGTACTGGGAATAGAAACGTCCTGCGATGAAACCGGCATTGCCATTTACGATGGTGAGCGCGGCCTGCTTAGCCATGTATTGTATAGCCAAATCCCGCTGCATGCGGATTATGGTGGCGTGGTGCCTGAACTGGCGTCTCGCGATCATGTCCGTAAAACCCTGCCACTGATCAAGCAGGCGCTCAGCGAAGCCGGTTTAACTGCTGCTGATATCGATGGCGTCGCCTACACGGCCGGCCCCGGTTTGGCGGGTGCGTTACTGGTCGGGGCAACCTTAGGTCGTAGTTTAGCCTTTGCCTGGCAAAAGCCGGCACTGGCGGTTCATCATATGGAAGGCCATTTGTTGGCACCGATGCTGGAAGAAAAATCGCCACAGTTTCCGTTTCTGGCGTTGCTGGTCTCAGGCGGTCATACCCAGCTGGTGGCGGTGAAAGGTATCGGGCAGTATCAGTTATTGGGTGAGTCGATAGATGACGCCGCCGGTGAAGCCTTTGATAAAACGGCCAAGTTGATGGGGCTGGATTATCCGGGCGGGCCTCTATTGGCCAAACTAGCCACACAGGGTGATGCCACTAAGTACAGCTTTCCGCGGCCGATGACCGATCGTCCCGGATTGGATTTTAGCTTTAGCGGCTTAAAAACCGCGGCCTCGATGGTGATTCAAAAAGAAGGCAACTCGGTACAGGTGCAGGCTGATATCGCCGCCTCTTTTCAGCAGGCAGTGGTGGATACTTTGCTGATTAAATGCCGCCGTGCTTTGGAGCAAACCGGCTACAAGCGGCTGGTGATTGCCGGTGGTGTTAGTGCTAATGAATCATTGCGCCAGCAACTGGCGGCGTTAATGCAAAGCCTGAAAGGGGAAGTGTATTATCCACGTAAGGAGTTTTGCACCGATAACGGCGCTATGATTGCCTTTGCCGGTTATCAGCGTTTAAAAGCCGGGCAGCAACAGGATTTATCAATTGGCGTTACGCCACGCTGGCCACTGGAGCTGCTGCCAGCGATCTGAAGCGGCACTTACTACAACGCTCTGGCAAGCGGGTTATTCGCGTATCCGCTTGGATTTATCCCAAATCTTACTTTCCTGCCGGCGGTAGAGTCGGCGGATATTTTCATGATGGCGGGCAATAATCAGGATACTTAGCATCAGTACTGGCAGAGTATAGAGTGGTTTGATCCACCAGGTGAAGAGCGGCGCCAGCGCCACCGTGATTAACGCACCGAGCGACGAATAACCGGTCAGTAATACTACCAGCAGCCAGGTGCCAATCAGTAACCCCGCCAGATCCAGACCAATCGGCATCATGGCACCAAAGGCAGTAGCCACGGCTTTACCGCCTTTAAAGCCAAAAAACAGCGGGTAGATGTGCCCCAGGCAGGCACAAATCGCAATAATCCCCAGCCACAGTGGTTCAATTTTCAGAAAGTACGAGCCCCAAACCGGGATAGTGCCTTTGAGGATATCGAAGACCAGCACCAATACCGCAGGCAGTTTACCGCCCAGACGCAGCACATTGGTGGTGCCGGGATTACCTGAGCCATGAAAGCGCGGATCCGGCAGACGAAATAACTGACACACCAGCACGGCCGAGGAAATCGAACCCAGCAGGTACGCAGCTAACATCATGATCAGGATCAGCAGGGTCATTCCATGGTTCCTCAGCACCCATTTTTGCGATACTATTGCGACAACATTTTTCGGGCAGCAGAATACGGGTGTTCCTGCATTTCACCTATCCGACCAGCCTACCTGAAACGAAAAATAACGCAATGCGGAATTCACCGGATGGATATCGTTTTTATCAAGCAACTTGCCGTTGATACGGTGATCGGCGTTTACGACTGGGAAAAGCAGATTAAGCAGCGCTTACTGCTGGATCTTGAGCTTGGTTGTGATCTGACTCGCGCCGGCCGCAGTGATGAACTGCGCCATACGTTGGACTATGCGGTGATCAGCGAACGGGTGATTGCTTTGATTACTGCCCAACCACTTGAACTGATTGAAAGTGTGGCCGAGCGGGTAGCTGAGCTGCTACTCAGCGAGTTTGCGACCCAGGATGTCAAAGTCACAGTGTATAAACCGGGTGCCGTGCCTGCGGCGCAAACAGTTGGTGTGTGTATTCGGCGCAGCCGCGAGGCGCTAAGCTAATGGCGTTGATTTATATTAGTGTCGGCTCGAATATCGACCGGGAGCAGTATGTGCGCGCTGGTGTGCGTAAACTGGCCGAACATTTTGGTGCTTTAACCTTATCTTCCGTCTATGAAAGTGAAGCGGTCGGTTTTAATGGCGACCCTTTTTATAATCTGGTGGTCGGTGTCGAAACGACGTTGGGTCTGACCGAGTGCGTCACGCTGTTAAAAGAAATTGAAGATCAATTTGGCCGGGTGCGCGGTGCGGAAAAATTTTGTGGCCGCACCCTGGATCTGGATTTACTGACCTACGATCAACTGGTGTGTCAGCAGCCGGTGGCGCTGCCGCGTGGTGAAATTACCGAAAATGCCTTTGTGCTCTGGCCGTTGGCTGAAATTGCCGCGGAACAAATTCATCCGTTAACCCAACTAAGCTACGCCACTTTGTGGCAAAACTACAACAAACCCCAGAAACTCTGGCCAATTGATTTTTCATGGAGTGACTAATCTTGAGCACGCTTGAAGTGATTATCCTGTCAATTATTCAGGGTATTACCGAATTTTTACCTATTTCATCCTCGGCCCATTTAATTCTGCCGTCCGCCATTTTCGGCTGGGAAGATCAGGGCATTGCTTTTGATGTCGCGGTGCACGTTGGCACCTTATTAGCGGTAATGTTGTATTTCCGGCAGGATATCGCCAATTTAACCGTGGGTTGGATAAAAAGCCTGGGGGGGCAACATAGTACCGATAGTAAGCTGGCGTGGTGGGTGATATTAGCAACCATTCCGGCCGGGTTTGCCGGTTTACTGGCTGCCGATTTGATTGAGACCTTTTTGCGCTCGCCCTGGGTACTGGCAATCACCACCATAGTATTCGGCTTACTATTGTGGTTAGCCGATGCGACTGCTAAACAACAGGTTAGTATGGAGCAGATGAACTGGCGTCAGGCGTTGATCATTGGTCTGGCACAGGCAGTGGCGCTAATTCCCGGCACCTCTCGCTCTGGTATTACCATGACCGCAGCGATGCTGCTCGGCTTAGATAAAGTCAGCGCTGCCCGCTTTTCGTTTTTGCTGTCAATCCCGATTATTGTGTTAAGTGGTGGTTACCAAGCCAGTAAACTGCTAAGCGAGCCGACCCAGTACGATATCAGCGGTATTTTATTAGGTATGCTGCTGTCTTTTATCAGCGCTTTAATTTGTATTCACTTCTTCCTAAAAATTATCAGCCGGATGGGGATGTTACCCTTTGTAATTTACCGGCTGTTATTAGGTGTGGGCTTGATTGTCTTTTTAAGTTTTAGCGCCTAACGCCACTCATCACGTCTGGCTGTATTGATGGCGTTTAACCGGGCTTGGTTTAGCGCCTCTTTAATCGCCGGTCCGGTAATGCCCAAAGCCATGACCTGTTGCGCTGTGACCTGCAGCGCGGCTTCTGCCAACTGCTGCAAATAAGCGGCCTGCGCATACTCCGCCTGCTCAAAACCGGTACGGCCGCGCAGATCCGCAGTGCAGCAAAGCAGGATATCGTTCAGTCGCTCCGGTTTGCGCCATAAGTCGATCGCATTGAAAAACTTCAGTACGGTGCTGGCTTTTAACTCCTGAGCGCGGTGCACCAGCTGATGATACTCGCAAACCAGCAGCGCCAGTTCACGGCAACTATTAGGTACCCGTAAGCGCTCACATAGCTGCTGGATTAATGGTAAGCCCGTATGTTCGTGGCCATGATGCGAGGGTAACAAATCCGTTGGGGTAATACCTTTACCCAGATCATGCACTAAACTGGCAAAACGGACTTCGATTTTTTCTGACAGCTTTGCCGCTTGCGCCAGCACCAGCAAGGTATGCACTCCGGTATCAATTTCCGGATGCCATTTTTCCGGTTGTGGTACACCCCACAGCGCGGCAAGTTCAGGCATCAGTGCCTGCAAAGCACCACATTGCTGTAATAGCTTAAAGTAGGCAGCCGGCGTACCGGTACTCAATGCTTTGGCGGTTTCGATCCAGACGCGCTCGGCACTGAGTGTTTGCAATTCACCACTGCCACTTAATTGCTGCAGCAACGCTAAGGTTTCCGGCGCGACCTGAAAACCCAGATGCGCATAACGGGCATAAAAGCGGGCAACCCGCAGTACCCTGAGCGGATCTTCAACAAAAGCCGATGAGACATGCCGCAGCAGTCGTGCTTGCAGATCTTTAACGCCGCCAAAGGGATCAATCAGTGCGCCGTCGGCCGTTTTGGCGATAGCATTGATGGTCAGATCGCGGCGGGCGAGATCTTGCTCCAGCGTCACATCAGGCGCCGCATAGACGTTAAAACCGGTATAGCCACTGCCAGCTTTACGCTCGGTGCGGGCCAGTGCATATTCTTCTTTGGTTTTCGGATGCAGGAAAACCGGAAAATCTTTACCTACCTGCTGATAGCCCAGTTCCAGCATCTGCGCCGGGCTGGCGCCAACCACAACATAGTCACGTTCAGTAAAGGGGTAGCCCAGCAGTTCGTCGCGCACCGCGCCGCCAACAAGATAAATTTGCACACGCTTTCCTGATTGCTGTTTTTTTGCCATTATACCCGCCTTGGCCTAATTTGCAGTGCTGATAAACAGGATAGCGATGTATAGCGGATTTTTTGGTTTTAACAGCCCGCCGTTTTCGATAGCGCCCAACCCGGATTTTATGTTTTTAAGCCCGCGTCATGCTGAGGCATTGGCGCACTTACGCTTTGGCTTGGGCGATGCCGGTGGTTTTGTGCTGTTAACCGGCGAGGTCGGCACCGGTAAAACCACGGTATCGCGCAGTTTATTGCAAGAGCTGGACGAGCAAACCGATGTGGCCTTTATCCTAAACCCGACTTTATCCGAGCTAGAGTTACTGGCCGCAATTTGTGATGAGCTAAAGATTCGCTATAAAAAAACCGACGCCAGCCTGAAGTTATTGGGCGATAAAATTACCCAGCGACTACAAAAAAATCATGACGCTGGCAAAAAGACCATTCTGATTATCGATGAAGCCCAGCATTTACAACCTGCAGTGCTGGAGCAGCTACGGTTGCTGACTAACCTTGAAACCAATACCAAAAAACTGTTACAAGTGATTTTGATTGGACAGCCAGAGCTGCAACAACTGTTGCAGCGCAACGATTTGCGTCAGTTGGCGCAGCGTATTACTGCCCGTTATCATCTGCTGCCGCTTAATCTTAGCGAAGTGCAACAATATGTGCGCTTCCGGTTAAAGGTCGCAGGCTGTGAGCGGCCGGTATTTAATGACAAGGCAGTAAAGAAGCTGTTTGAACTGAGCGGGGGGATCCCGCGTTTACTCAACCTGTTGGCTGATCGGGCATTATTAGCGGCTTATGGTAAGCAGCAAGCGGTGGTCGATGCCAAAGAGGTGCAGCGCGCGGCCGCTGAAATCCTGCCGTTAAATCAGGCCTCAAGTGTCGCGAAAACATTACCCGGCTGGCTCTGGCCGCTATTGGCGCTGTTCGGTATAATTCTGGGCTTCTTACTGGCAGTACAACTGTTGCCAATCTGGCGCGGAGAATAATATGTCCATCCTGATGGATGCGTTAAAGCAACAAGCACCGGCCGCGGCGCCGGTCTCGCATTTTTGGCGTAACCTGGCTATTGCGTTGGCTTTAGTGTTAGCGGTACTAGCCGGTTTTGCGGCAGGTTATCTATTGTTACAGCGCGCTCCGGTATCTGAAGCACAGCAGCCGGTTGCGGTAACGCCGGCGACGACCGCAACCATTGCACAGGCATTAACGCAGCCGGCCAAGCCTGTTGCTGAGCCTGTCGTCATTGAAAAGGTTACAGAAACTCTGCCGCCACAACCAGAAGTGGTGACGGTGACTGCGCAGGCTGCACCTGTTGCCGAGCCAGTGCCTGAACCTGAGGTATCGGCAGAACTGCGCGAGCGATTTGCCAGTGCGCTGGCGCAAAGTGAACAACAACCTCGCGCCAATAGCAATATCACGGCTCATTCTGCTCCGGCGCAGGATATCAGCATGCTGGATTTAACCCTGCAACGACAGTTACCGCGGCTGAAATTTGAAGCTCATGTCTATGCGACCCAACCGGCGCAGCGTTGGGTAAAAGTGAATGGCAAATCTTTGCAGGAAGGGCAGTGGATCACAGCGGATGTCAGATTACGGGAAATCACACCGCATTATGTGATGCTGGAGTTTGGTCAAACACTGTTTAGTATGCGTGCACTGAGTGAGTGGTAAATATCTTTCTTAAAGGTAGTTACGCACATCTAACCCATACTTATTAAGATCAACACAGGCTTCAACCTGCTCTTCGCCCTGACGGGATAAATCCACAACCTTAGGGGGAATATGATGGTGATGTGTGCTGTGATAAAACACTTTCACCTTCGGTAGGGTCGGTTTTTTGGCGTTATTTTCTAATACCAGTGCCAGACGGCCGGTACTCAGTCGCACCACGGTCCCAGGTGGATAAACGCCAATGCACTTTATAAATAACTGTAACAAATCCCCGTCGACTTTAGCGGGTGCCAGCGCCAGCAACTGCCGTGCCGCCGCCAGAGGGCTGACATAACCTTGCTCGGGAGCAGACAGCTTCTCGTACCGGTTAACAATAGCCAGCATTTTACTGCCATTATCGAGTTGCGCGTCGCGGATGGCTGGTTCGCCGCTACCGTCCGGGCAGGCGCAATGTTGGCTAATCCATAACGACACTTCCCCCGCCAGCGCCGTACTGCGTTGCAACACTGCCAGACTGGTGCTAATTGCGGCGGCATCCTCGGCCTGCAATAACTTTGGATTTTGTGCTTTGCCGACATCATGTAGCAAAGCTGCCGTGATCAGTGCTTGAATTTTATGTTTGGGTAAATTCAGAAAACGGGCAAAAGCGGCCATATACAGGGCGCAGTTCAAGCTATGCCGCAGCAGCGCGTCGCTTTGCGCGGCAATACGGCCGAGGCAGAGTAGTACATCCGGATTGCGGCTTACTGCATCGGACAAGCCAGCGCTGACTTCGTGTACCAGACTTAAATCAACCGGCTCGCCACTGGCCGCAGCTTGCAACACTTGCTTTTGCACTTGCTGTGTTTGTTCGATACAGCGTTGTGCTTTGGGCTGTTCATCGGCAAATAGCGCCCGAAAGGCAATAGGTTCAGGTTCGCGTTCGGTTGCTGGTTTGGCCGGTGCAGTGGCGGTCGACAGTTGTTTGGCTGGATCGATGGCAACCGCTAACACGCCTTGCGCACGTAATGAGCGAATAGCCTGGCGGGTGCGGACCCAACCGGCATGTTTAATTTCAAGTTCGCCGGTTTGCTCCAGCACTTTAATTACATAGCTACCCGGCTGTAGCTGATCGATAGTTACTTTCTGATAAGACATCTTTAGCGATCCTACATCCTGTAGTGCTGTCGTTGCTGCGTTAAGCATAGCAAAAAGCCCGCCGGGTAGCGGGCTTTTACGGTAGTTCTGCAAAAAAATCTGCTTCTTAACCGATGTTATCAGCCATCGTCATCAGCGAAGCATTGCCACCAGCAGCGGTAGTATTGATGGTGATGGTCTTCTCGGTAACTAAGCGGTGTAACATCCGCTCGTCTGCCGGTGAAGTAATCAGTGGCAGAATGGCGCCTTCGCGGGCAGCAATCAGCTCGGCAGCCAGCGGTTTTAACGCACTGCTGACTTCAATTACGGCACCATTCAGCTCCGGATGCGCCAACAGTGTAGTCAGACAATCCAGCCGTACCACAGCTAATAAATGTTGTGGCATCCCCGCAGCCAGTAGCGCCTTGATGCAGGCTTCGGCTTCTGGCAAATCGGCGTCTTCAACGGCAGTGATCACGGCATTACCAGCCGCCAGCGCGGTGATAATACTGAGTAACCAGTGGCTAAAACTGCTGCTGTCATCGCGTAGCAGCGCCAGAATACCGCGTGGATCCAACACCAGCACATTGCTCTCACCAGTAGGACCAGGCAAGTTAATTGGCCGGTTTAATTCCAACTCCACCCGTTGCAGTTTGGCGCGGGCAACCATTAATACTTGCTCCAGATCCGGCTCCTGGCGGCTAACAACCTGATTAGAAGCCAGCGACGCCAGGAATTGCCGTAGTACTGAGGTGCGCTGGCTGGTAGTGAGCAGTGACCATTTTTGCTGCGCTGTGGCTGCAGCCGGCATTGCATAAGCGACCGCGCTGCTGGTGGTTTCAGCCAGTAAGCGGGCTTTCTTGGCGTCATCCAGTACTGCGCAGTCCACGCTCAGATTCTCTTTGACCAGTCGCTCCAAATACAGCGGACCACCGGCTTTCGGGCCTGTCCCTGACAGACCTCGGCCGCCGAACGGCTGCACACCGACCACCGCACCGATCATATTGCGGTTAACATAGATATTACCGGCTTTAATTTCGCGGGCAACCTGGCTGGTGAACTGTTCAATCCGGCTATGTACGCCCATGGTCAGGCCATAGCCGGTCGCATTGATCTGGCGGATCACTTGATCCACTTCTTCGGCTTTAAAGCGGATAATATGCACCACCGGACCAAAGACTTCGCGCTCCAGTACCGTCAGATCACTAATCTCATACAGGTGCGGGGCAAAGAAGAAATGCTCACCCTCTGTTGGGATAGCGCAGGCATAATGCAGCTTGGCTTTATCTTTTAAATAATTGACATGGCTGGTCAGGCGGTCATGCGCTTTGGCATCAATCACCGGGCCTAAGTCAGTGCTTAACCAGGCCGGATCGCCAACATGCAGCTCGGCCATGGCGCCTTTAATCATGGTAATAATCTTATCGGCGACATCTTCCTGCAGGAATAACACCCGCAGCGCCGAGCAGCGCTGGCCGGCACTTTGGAAGCCCGACGAAATCACATCGTCTACAACCTGCTCTGGCAGGGCGGTAGAGTCAACAATCATACAGTTCTGACCGCCGGTTTCGGCAATCAGTGGTACCGGCTCGCCGCCGCGCTCGGCCAGTTTACGGGCGATCCAGCAGCCGGTTTCGGTAGAGCCGGTAAACATCACGCCCTGTACCCGCGGATCCGGTACTATGTGCTCACCAACCTGACGGCCTGGTGCAATCACCAGTTGTACTACATGCTCTGGCATACCGCACTCGCGCAGTAATTCCACAGTACGCACGGCAATCAGGCTGGTTTGTTCTGCTGGTTTCGCCACCACGGTATTACCGACGACGATGGCAGCAGCAACCTGACCAATAAAGATCGCTAGCGGGAAATTCCACGGGCTGATACATAAAAATACGCCGCGTGCTTGCTGTGGTTTGGCACACAGCAGCTCGGCCTGATGTGCGTAGTAACGGCAGAAGTCGACAGCTTCACGTACCTCTGCCACGGCGTCAGCCAGGACTTTACCGGCTTCTTTAACACAGAGCGTCAGTAACTCATCACGATGTTGCTCCATCGCATCAGCCAATTTACGCAGTAAGGCGGCACGCTCGGTAACAGCCGTTGCCGACCAACTGGCAAAAGCTTGCTCGGCATTGGCCAGCAATTGCTGCATTTGCTCCGGGGTATGGTAGTGCAGGTAACCGATCACCTCTGTTAAGTTAGCCGGGTTAACCACAGCCACTGCACCCTCTGGCGCCTGTTGGCTGGTGATCTGCTGCTCAAACTCAGACATATGCTGTTTTAGTGGCGTTAGCTGGTTGATATCCGTCAGATCCATGCCCTTGGAGTTCAGGCGGCTACTGCCGTATAAATTCGCCGGTAATGGAATAGACTGGTTGCGCTTCTGGCGCCAACTTTTCACCACTTCTACCGGATCTTGCAGCAGTGACTCGACCGGGATCTTTTCATCAATAATGTTGTTAACAAAGGAGCTGTTGGCACCGTTTTCTAACAAACGGCGTACCAGGTAAGCCAGCAGATCCGAGTGTTCACCCACCGGGGCATAGATGCGGCAAGGGACTTTTTCGTTGGCAACCACTAAGTCATACAGCGCATCGCCCATACCGTGTAAGCGCTGGAATTCAAAACCGGTTAAATCACCGGCCATCTCCAGAATGGTCGCCACAGTATAAGCGTTATGGGTGGCAAATTGCGGGTAAATGCTGTCGCGGTAGCTAAGCAGCTTTTTGGCACAGGCCTGATAAGACACATCAGTTGATGGCTTGCGGCTAAATACCGGGAAATCATCCAAACCTTCTACTTGCGACAGTTTGATTTCGGTATCCCAGTAGGCGCCTTTTACCAACCTTACCATTAACTTACGGCCAACTTTTACCGTCAGTTCGCGTAGCCATTCAATAACATGGATGCCACGCTTTTGATAAGCCTGTACCGCTAAACCAAAACCTTCCCAACCATTCAGATCCGGATCGCTAAAAACTTTGCCGATCACATCCAGCGACATATCCAGCCGGTCTGCTTCTTCGGCATCAACAGTAAAGCCGATATTGTAAGACTTGGCAGCCAGTGCCAGTTGTTTCAGGCGTGGTACCAGCTCTTCATGTACGCGGTCCAGGTGGCTGAATTCATAGCGCGGGTGAATTGCCGATAATTTTACCGAAATGCCGGGGCTTTTGATGGGACCGCGGCCATTCGCCGCTTTACCGATAGCGTGAATAGCGGTCATATAGGCGGCAAAGTAACGGTCGGCGTCGGCCATGGTACGGGCGCCTTCGCCCAGCATATCGTAAGAGTAGCTAAAGCCTTTGGCTTCCATTTCCGTGGCGCGCGTTAAGGCTTTGTCGATAGTTGTGCCCAGAACAAACTGAGTACCCATAATCTGCATCGCGTAGCGTACAGCCTGGCGGATCACAGGCTCACCCAGACGACCACAGGTGCGTTTTAATAAGCCAAATTGCTGTTTACGCTGTTCATCCGAGTAGTTCACCAACTTACCGGTCAGCAATAAGCCCCAGGCGGAAACATTAACGAACAGTGAGCTGCTGTTGCCCAGGTGTGAGCTCCAGTCACCTTGCGACAGCTTATCGCGGATCAGCCGGTCGGCCGTGGTCGTATCCGGCACCCGCAGCAGCGCCTCGGCCAGACACATCAGCACCAGACCTTCTTCGGTCGAGAGTGAGAATTCGTTTAACAGCGCATCGACACCACCTTTACCCACTTGTGACTGGCGAATGTACAACACCAGTTGCCGGGCGCGTTCCCAGGCGCGACTGCGAGTTTTGGCATCCACCTCTGCCAGCGGCAGCAGGTAATCGAGTACCTGGTCTTCATCGGCGCGGTAATGATCGCGGATGATTTGGCGTAAAGGGTCGGTAGTAACCAATGAACCATTAAACAGCATAAGAAGTATCCTGAAATTAGGCCGAAATATTGGCGGCATTGTAGAGAAAAGACCACCGCATAGGGTGGTTATTTTTGCCATTTAACCGTATATAATTCTGCCAATGAAACCTCAAACCCAAAAAAATACTGCCATGACGACGAACAGCAAAATTAAGGCGTTAGATCGAATAGACATCAGTATCCTCGATACGTTGCAAAAAGAAGGGCGTATTGCCAATGTTGATCTGGCAAAGAAGGTCAATTTAAGTGCCAGTCCTTGTATCGATCGGGTTAAGCGGCTGGAGAAAGAAGGCTTTATTGAAGGCTATGGTGCCAGGTTAAACAGCAGCAAACTTGGCTATGGCACTGCGGCCTTTATTCAGGTGACGTTGGATCGCACCACCAGCGATGTGTTTGATAAATTCCGCGATGCGGTAGTGCAAATTCCGCAGGTCGCGGAATGCCATATGGTGGCGGGTGGTTTTGATTATTTGCTGAAACTGCGGCTACCAAATATGGAGGCCTATCGCAGTATTCTGGCAAAAATTGTTGATTTACCCGGCGTGGCGCAAACCCATACCTATGTGGTGATCGAGCAGGTAAAAAATGACCAGGGCTTACCGTTAAAACTGCACGCCGATGCCAGTACGCCACCGGCGGCAGGTTAAAGCCTTTAGGTTACGCGTGCCACTACATCCAGCGCTCGCTATTGCGACGTTGTGGGATCAGCTTGGGTAAAATTAAACCGAAAAGCAAACCAAAGAGTAAAATCGCTCCGCCCAATACCATAGGCTGTTGCCAGAAGCTGGCTTGCTGCGCGTCCAGCTCTTTACTCAAACGTTCATTGCTGCGTTTCAGTTGCTCCAGCTCTGCCTGCGCCTGGTCGCGCTCCAGCGTAAGACGTTGCAGAGCCTGCTGGCCTTCGCTGCTAAGTTGCTCCAACTCGGTTAACCGCACGCTCTGTTGCTCAAAACGGCTTTGTAAATCAGTTAGCTGGCTGCGGATCCCCGGCGTAAAGCTTAGATTTTCTTTTGGGATCCAACCACTGCGCGCCTCATCAACCTGGATCTGTACGTAACCATCCTGCTCTGCCAACTTGATCACTTCGCTGCCAGCAGTGAGGGTGCCAACAATCCGGTATTGATTACCCGGACCAGAATGTAAATAGACCACCAGATTGTCGGAGATAAAGGCGGGCTGTTGTTCGGTTTGGGCCTGGGCTGGTAGCCAACACAGCAACAGACTTAACAAAAATAACCGGCGACAACAGCTGCGAAATATACTGAACATAGGTATCCTGACAAAAATCAACGCAGTAATGCAAAGGTATCGGCGATGATAGGCAGTTGTGGCGCAGTTTACAAGGACTAATACCTCGGCCTTTACCCTTGCAGGAGAGAAAATGATGAGTCTGGAACTGGAGTTAAAGTTTCTGTTAGGGCCGGCAGACGCGGCGGCCTTGCCTGAATTACTGGCATTATACGGTGAGGTCACTGCCGCTCCAGTCAGCGCCTTGCTAAACGCCTACTTTGATACGCCAGCACAGTGGTTTCGCCAGCACGATATGGGCCTGCGTACCCGCCAGAAGCAAGGACGTTTTGAACAAACGATTAAGCTTGCCGGTCAGCACCATGGCGCACTGCAAATCCGGCCGGAATATAACTTGCCTTGTGCGGGTGTCAGACCGCAGCTTAGCGACTTCCCGGCGGAAATTTGGCCGGTGGCCACCGATCTGGCGCAACTGCAGGCGGAGCTGATTGAATTGTTTCGCACCGACTTTAGCCGCCAAAGCTGGCTGCTGCGCACTGCGCACGCGGAAATTGATGTGGTCTATGATTTAGGCGAAGTCCGTTCTGGAGCGCGACGGCAGCAGTTGGCTGAACTGGAGCTGGAACTGCTTAGTGGTGATGCCAACGAGCTGTTTCAGCTGGCACACTTTTTATTGCAGCATGTGCCGCTGCGAGCTGGCTGGTTGAGTAAAGCGGCACGCGGTTATCAGTTGTTTCAGCAAAAAACCACCCCCAGACCTGCTGCTTTGGCCGTGTCGCTAGACCCTGCAGAGCGCTTGTTGCGGCACCTGCAACGGTTACAGCAACTAGAGGCTTGCTATACTCAGGAGCTGGCAGTTGAGTTGTTGTCGGACGCTGCAGCGGAGTTACTGCAGTTAGCCGATATTTTACAGGACGAGGGCGAGCAGCTATTGGCGACCCAGGCGCGCGCGCTACAGCGCCAACTTACCGAACAGCAAGCTTTACTGTTTAACAGTCAAGCCTACCAACAATGGTTAGTGACGCTATCCGCCTTATTGTTCAACCGGGCCTGAACCCTTCAACTTAGGAGCGCAAACGGATGTCAGAACTCACTCCTGCAACTGCCGCGTTAAGTGGCCGCCAGCACGCAAACTGGCAATTATTGCAGCGTGCCAGTGATTTTATCAGCCGCACGGTACTCCAGCAGCCGGCATTGCAAGCGGTGTTAACAGAGGATTCCCACTTACAGCAGATGCTGCAGGCCGGATTCAGCGATCCGCTACAACAACAGCCAGACGCCAGTGATGCGGAAGCTTTTGCCATGCTTAGGCGCTATCGCAATGCCAGCTTATGCCAAATTTTAGCGGCTGATATTCTGCAACTGCAGCCAGTTAGCAGCAGCCTGTTACAGGTTTCCGCCCTGGCAGATTGTCTGATTAACAGTGCCTATCATTGGGCTTATCGGCAACTCAGTGCGCTGCATGGAACGCCACTCGATAGCAGCGGTCAGCCCATGCCGCTGTTGATTCTGGGGATGGGGAAACTCGGCGGCAAAGAGCTAAACTTTTCATCCGATATTGACCTGATCTTTACCTATCCGGCGCATGGCGAAACGTCAGGAGGCCGGCGCAATCTGGAAAATCAGCAGTTCTTTACCAAACTCGGTCAGAAACTGATCGCTGCTTTGCATCAGGTGACGGCTGATGGCTTTTGTTATCGGGTAGATATGCGGCTGCGTCCTTTTGGCGATAGCGGCCCCCTGGTGTTGAGCTTTGCCGCACTGGAAGATTACTACCAGGAGCAAGGGCGGGAGTGGGAACGTTACGCGATGCTTAAAGCGCGGGTTCTCAACCCGGAAGCACGTTTTACACCCGAGCTGACGGCCCTGCTGAAGCCCTTTATTTATCGGCGCTATATAGATTACTCGGCGATTGAATCTTTGCGCCGGATGAAACAGCTGATTGAACAGGAAAACCGCCGGCGAAACCGGCGCGACAATATTAAGCTGGGCGCAGGCGGTATTCGTGAAGTGGAATTTATCGTGCAAACGCTGCAGCTGATCCGCGGTGGCCGTATTCCCAGCCTGCAACAACCTTCTTTGCTATTGGCATTACAGGCTCTGGTGGCAGAGGGCATTATCAGCACTGAAGCCGCAAAGATCCTGCGTGACGATTATTTGTGGTTACGGCAAGTGGAGCAGGCGTTGCAGGGGATTAATGATCAGCAAACGCAAACCTTGCCGGCAGATGCCGCGCAGCAACAACAGTTACTTGCAGCGCTGCGGCGTCAGGACTGGTCGCAGCTGCAATATGAAATAGAACAGGCTATGCAGCGGATCCATCAACAATTTCGTGAGGTGATCGAGCCGGAAGAAAAACTGGAGGCCGAAGAAATCAGCTTAGGCCGGGTACTCTGGGATAGCGAGCTGCCGGTGGTGGAACTGGCTGAGCAGTTAGATTGGCTAACGGCTGATGATGCGGGTCAGCTTATTACGCAACTGCAACAGTTTAAACAAGATTGCCAGCGTCGCTCGGTGGGGCCACGTGGTCGCGATTATTTAGCGAAGTTAATGCCGCGGTTATTACACTGGTTAGAACAACAACAGGCCTCAGTCACCGTATTAAGCCGAATTCTTGGCGTATTCCGGCAAATTGTCACCCGCACTGCCTATCTTGAGTTATTGTTTGAAAATCCGCCTGCGTTACAGCAACTGGTGCAGTTATGCGCGCAAAGTGGCTGGTTAGCAGAGCATCTGGCCCGTTATCCGATGTTGCTGGATGAGTTAATTGATCCGGCACAACTGTATCAGGTAGCGACGAAAGACGACTATCGGGACCGGTTGCGGCTGTATTTGTTACGAGTGCCGGACGATGATCTGGAACTGCTGATGGAGACCTTGCGCCAGTTTAAGCAAGCCATGCAACTACGGATTGCCGCTGCCGATATCACCGGTGTCTTACCCTTGATGAAAGTCAGTGACCACCTGACATGGGTCGCCGAAGTGATAGTGGAACAGTTGGTCGAGCTGGCCTGGCAACAGATGACTGCGCGGTATGGTTTGCCAGCTGAAACGAGTACGCAAAACAAAGCTTTTGCGGTGATTGGTTATGGCAAATTAGGTGGCTTAGAGTTGGGTTATGGCTCAGATTTGGATCTGGTCTTTGTGCACCAGTGCCAGAGTCAGGCCCCGACCAATGGTGAACGCGCCATCGACTCGCAGCAATTTTATTTAAAATTGGTGCAGCGTATTTTACATCTGAGTACGACCCGCACCAACAGCGGTGTGTTATACGACATTGATACCCGCTTGCGGCCCTCTGGTAATTCGGGTCTGTTGGCGATCCATATCGATACTTACCAGCAATACTTGCAACAAGAAGCCTGGACCTGGGAGCATCAGGCTTTGGTGCGGGCGCGGCTAATTGTCGGCACTGAGGACTTACAGCAACGGTTTGCCGCGATCCGCGAGCAGATTTTGCAGCAGCCGCGACCTCTGGCCAGTTTACAGCACGAAGTGCAGGAAATGCGTGACAAGCTGCGCCAGCATCACGGCAAGGAAAGTGTTGATGTGAAACATCAGGTGGGGGGTATTGTTGATCTGGAGTTTATTAGCCAATATTTGGTGCTGGCTTATGGTCACCGGTACCCGGCTTTATACCGCTACAGTGATAATATCCGTATCCTCGAAGCAGCTGCTGCCGTCGGCTTGATGAGTAACGAGCAGGCACAGTTGCTAGCGGAGGCTTATCAGGCATTGCGCGGGGTGGGGCACCGGCTAACGCTGGCACCGGCCAGCGTTAGCAATGATCAGCATCTGGACACACTACGCGCCGCTGTTGCCGCCGCCTGGCAAAGCTGGCTTAGCGACGCTGCGGCAGAGAACGAGGGGTAGCAATACAATTCTGCTGTAAAAACGGGTCTTGCAGATCGGTAAGTACCAGGGCTCTGGATTTTGGGCAGTACCAGGCACTCACCTGTTGCTTAAAGTCCGGGCCTAGGGTAAAGGCCAATTCTTGCAGCGCCTCAAGCAAGCTGCCGTTGGTTTCAAAAAATTGTTTAACAACATAATCCCGCGGCAGAGTCCAGAATAGGACCATCTCTTCTTGTTGTACATATTGACCAAGCTGAGCCTTTAAGGTGGTACCACTTTGAAAACGACGGCGCATTACTTCGCCGCGCCAGGCTGGATCGGCCGGGTTGACCTGAACTTCGCGCCGCCGTAGCTGTGGAATTAACTCCACACTGCCATCGGGTAAGCTAATAATAAAGTCACTGTGATTAGTGCCTTGTAGAATGGAATTTCTAAAGTTACTGTAAAAACGGCTAAAGCCCTCTGCTGCCGGATTAGCCTTCTCGGTATTGAGCAGAATATCCGGTTTCACCAGTAAAAAATAACCCAACGCCAGCGCCAGGACTAACAGCAGTAAACTAAAAAAGATTTTCATGCGGGCTCCGGCAAATTAGTGATACAGCGAGGTTGCGGCAGGGTCGGGCCGGGTTTTAAAGCGGCGGTGTAACCACATATATTGTTCCGGATGACACAACACTGCCTGTTCAACCCATTGGTTTACCCGGGTGACATCCAGTTTATCGTCACCGCTGGGAAAGTCTTTAAAGGCAGGTAAGACCTGGATTTGGTAGCCCTGATAATCGGGGAGCCGGCTGGTAATGATCGGAATCACCACGCAGTTAGCGGCATTGGCAAACAGCAAAGTGCCGGTGGTGGTGGCGGTATCCGGTACGGCGAAAAACGGCACGAATTCAGCGCGATTACGGCCGTAGTCCTGGTCTGGTAAATAAAAGCACACTTCCTGCTGATTTAAGGCCTGAATCAATCCTTTGACGTCACGCTTGCCAATCATATATTTATTGGAGCGGGCACGACCATGGTATTGCAAATAGTCCCATAATGGATTGTTATTTGGCCGGTAAAAACCAACACTGGGATGCGTCAGGCCAAAGACCCGACAGGCCGCTTCCAGATGCAGAAAATGCGCAGCAAGCAATAGTACCCCTTTACCCTCAGATAGCGCCTGCTGAATATGCTCATAACCTTTAAAATGCGCCAGTTTCCTGATCCGCCAATCTGGCCACCACCAGCCAATCACCGTTTCGAGCATGGCTTTACCACTTTCTTCGGCATTGCGTTGCAGTAACAGCTCGCGTTCAGCCTCTGGCATCTCAGGAAAGCACAACTCCAGATTACGACGCGCTATCTTCTGCCGGGATTTTAGTACTTTGAATAATAACCGGCCGAAAGCAGCGCCGAATACCATTAACATCCGATAGGGTAGCCAGCTAATCAGATACAGCAAACCTGCACCCAGCCATACCAGCCAATATTGCGGTAATAAAAAACGCCAACTAAAACGGGGAACATTAACCACTATCGAGACTTCCGGAAAATCGAATTGCCGGTATTGTAACGGAAAACCGCCGTCAGAAAAGCCGAAACTGGTAGGAGGATGCGGGTGCGGCTCAGGCCGCACCCGCTTAAGCTTAATTGATCAGTGCGCTGTTAATAGCTAACAGATCTTGCTCGGTCAGGTTACCGGCTGCCTGCTTTAACTGCAGTTGTGCCAGAATGTAATCATAACGGGCGCCAGACAGGTTACGTTGCGCATCGAACAGGTTGCGGGTGCTAAGTAACACATCTACAATAGTCCGGGTACCGACCTCAAAACCCGCTTCAGTGGCTTGCAGCGCACTTTGCGCTGAAATCACCGCTTGTTCCAGGGCGCGAATGACGGACATCTGGGAATTGACATCGTTAAAGGAACT
Source organism: Alishewanella agri BL06 (assembly GCF_000272005.1). GTDB lineage: Bacteria > Pseudomonadota > Gammaproteobacteria > Enterobacterales > Alteromonadaceae > Alishewanella > Alishewanella agri. The sequence continues at coordinate 27,443 of NZ_AKKU01000026.1, forward strand.
GCGAACCTGACGTACGACAGAGCGGTGAGTTTGCTCAAAGGCCTGGCTTACTTCAACATAGTTAGCCTGTGCAACACGTACACCGGCTTCAATACCGCCACCGGCATAAATCGGTACTGACAAATTAATCCCAATCGAGCTGCTGTCTGAGCGATCGAAGCCTGAGACCTTAGACACGCCTAAGTTAGCGCTGGCGTCTAACGTCGGTAAATGGCCAGATTTTGCCAAATCAATGTCTAATGCTGACACATCCAGCGCAATTCGCTGTGCTTTTAACGCCAGGTTGTTTTCCTGAGCGATACTTACCCATTCGGTGACCACTTCTGGCGATGGCCGGGAGGCAGAGAATTTGTCAGTATCCAGCTGTGCCACCTGAGCATGATATTGGCCGGTAATTTCACGCAGTGCTTCGCGAGCATTTTCCAGTGCATTTTCACTGCTGATTTCGCGGGCGACAACGCTATCAAACTGTGCCTGTGCTTCATGAACATCCGTAATGGCAGTTAGACCTACCGCAAAACGCTGTTTGGTTTGCTCCAGCTGGCGCTCGACTGAACGTTTTTCCGCGGCGACAAAGGTCAGGTTGTCACGGGCTTTCAGTACGTTAAAGTATGCATCGGTAACCCGCACAATCAGCGCCTGCACTTCAGCATCATAAATTGTTTGGCTTTGTAACGCGATTTTCTCAGCGCGGTCTAAACCTTGCCAGTTGCTCCAGTCGAACAACGATTGTCTGGCCTGAATACCGGCGCCGACAGAATTGCTGCCACTAAAACGCAGGTTATCACCGGCAGAACGGCTGACGTCAGCACCGAAAACAACACTGGGTAATAAGCGGGCTTTTGAGACATCAATACGTGCTGTCGCGGCATCGCGGCTGGCGGCTGCACGCTGTACCACAGGATCTTTTTGCGTAGCCAGTTGATACACAGTTTGTAAATCTTCAGCACTCAAATTCAGGCTGAACAAACTCAGAGATGACAGCACCAAAGTGCTTAAGAGGGTTTTTTTCATCTTTATTAATCCTGGTGATAAACGAAAGTGCGTATAAGTGCCCAAATGATAACCTGTTAACGTAAACTAGGTAATGATTATACCGTAAAGTTACCCTGAAGAGTGTAACAAAATGTGAGGACACCTATGTCAGAATTCAAGGTACGTCAGTATCCTGCTTTTGCGGCAACAGATCTGGAAATAATCGATAAAAGCACCGTTTTTCAGGGTTTTTTCCGGATTGAGCGCTGGCAACTGCGGCATAAATGTTTTGCCGGCGGCTGGAGTGACGTGATGACCCGTGAAATTTTTGAGCGTGGTCAGGCGGTCGTGGTGCTGCCCTACAATGCCGGGACCGACGAAATCGTGTTAGTGGAGCAATTCCGGGTCGGCGCTGTTAGTAGTGGCCAGAGTCCCTGGCTGCTGGAAGCCATTGCCGGTATGATTGAACCAGGACAAAGCCCGGAGCTGACGGCGAAACGGGAGGCGCAAGAGGAGGCAGGTATTGAACTGACCGAACTGTGGCCTATGTTAAACTATTATTCCAGCCCGGGTGGTAGTACCGAACGGATCCAGCTATTTCTGGGGCGTTTAACCGCGCCGGTCGCGGAGGGGATCTTTGGTTTGAGTGCCGAGCATGAAGATATTAAAGTTCATGTCATGCCCAGAATGCAGGCTATGCAGCTGCTGGCTGAAGGTAAAATTGATAATGCCGCCACAGTAATTGCCTTGCAGTGGCTGGCGTTGCATCTGTCTGACGTGACAACACGCTGGGGAAGTTGATTGCTAAGAAAGTCGTATATACCCTACCTGCCGGATTTTTTGAGCTTGTGCGAGCGCAACTATGCCGCTTTACACCGCTTACTGCCGGCTTTGTCAGAGGTCGGAACCCACAGTGATATTCAGTTTGGGATAGCCAGCCGTTACCGGCTAACTATTCTGGAGGTTGCGCCCTTTACGACCCGGCTAAAGATTGCGCTACTGCAAGATCAGCAGTCGTTGTCCCAGCCCGGCTTTTTTCAACCTGATTTTGATGTACAGCTGTATCATGATGCCCGCCTGGCCGAAGTAGTGCGGGTTCAGCAGCAATGGCGTTTTTCGGCAGTTTATCCATATCCGAATCCGACGATGTCACAACCGGACGAAAAACGGCAAATTAATTTGTTATTACGTGACTGGTTAAAACTCTGCGCCAAGGCAGGTTACCGAACTGAACCTGAGGTGTTTCGTTAAGCATGACGTCTTATCTGTTACCACTGCAGCACAGCTACCGCCTGGTACAGCTGACAGATTGCCATTTGCTGGCGCAGCCTGATGGCTGGTATCAGGGCTGTCAGCCGGCGCTGCATCTGCGGCAAATTATTGCGTTTTTGCAGTCTGACCGGCCTGACGCTGTAATTCTGACCGGGGATCTGACGCAGGATCACAGTGCCGCAAGTTATGCTTTGCTGGCAGAATTACTCAGCCCATTGCATTGCCCGGTATTTCTGGTGCCGGGTAACCATGATGATCTGCACTTGCTTACAGAACTCACGCAGCGCAGGCCTTTTGTTGCGGCCGAGAGTCTGCTGTTGGCTGATTGGCAATTATTTTTATTGGATAGCAAAGGACCGACGCCAGCCGGCAGCTTTCCGCAACCGAAACAACAGGCGCTACAACAGCAGTTTAGACAGAGTACGAGCACGCACTTTTGGCTGTTTATGCATCATCATCCGCAACCCTTAGCCTGTTTTATTGATCAATACGGCCTGACCGAACAACAGGCATTCTGGCAGTTGCTGCAAGCTGAACCCAGGGTCCGCGGCCTCAGTCATGGCCATGCTCATCTGGCTTATCAACGCCAGCAGCAGGGCATTCAACTGGTCGGCTGCCCTGCCAGCTCAGTGCAGTTTTTGGAAACTCCTGACTGGCAGACGGTGAATCAGGGACCACAATGGTGTGAATGGCGATTTAGTGCCGGCGGTACTGTCCGCTGGCAGTTTAAGAGGATTTAATGCTTTATTACTTACATGGTTTTGCCAGTTCCAGTCAGTCGGAGAAAGCCCGCCTGACGGTGGATTATTTTTCAACTTTACCCGGGGTTCAGATTACTGCTCTGGATTTACCTTACACCCCGGATGCAGCAATGGCGGTATTGGCGCAACAAATCACTGCGCCGCCAACAGCCATTATTGGTAGTTCACTGGGTGGTTTTTTAGCGACGGTGTTAGCGGAGCACTATGGTTGCCGCGCCTGTTTAATTAACCCGGCAGTCGCGCCGCACAAAGTGCTGGCAGACTATATCGGTGACTATCATCATCCTGTCTTGCAGCAGCGTTACCAGGTACGGACCGAACATATGACGCAATTGGCCAGCCTGATGCCCTTGACGCTAAAGCGGCCAGAACAGTATTTTGTACTATTACAAAGCGGCGATGAGGTGTTAGATTACCGCCAGGCTCTGGAATATTATCAAGGCGCCCGTTTTGAGCTGGTTGAAGGTGGTGACCACAGCTTTGTTGGCTATCAGCAAAACCTGGCAAAGATCGCAGAATTTTGTTTGCAACAGCCGTAAACAGGAAGCAACGATAACAATATGACTGAACAACTCTATAACGCCGAATCGATTGAGGTGTTAACCGGTTTAGAACCGGTACAACGCCGCCCAGGTATGTATACCGACACCACCCGACCCAACCATCTGGCGCAAGAAGTTATCGATAACAGCGTCGATGAAGCCCTGGCAGGGCATGCCGATCTGGTGCAGGTGATCCTGCACGATGACCAGTCTATCGAAGTCATCGACAATGGCCGTGGTATGCCAGTGGATATCCATCCGGAAGAGGGCGTCAGTGGCGTCGAGCTGATTATGTGCCGTTTACATGCCGGTGGTAAGTTTTCCAATAAAAATTATCAGTTCTCGGGTGGTTTACACGGTGTTGGGATCTCGGTGGTCAATGCGCTTTCCAGCCGGGTTGAAGTTAGTATCCGTCGTGATGGTAATGTTTATGAAATGGCCTTTGCTGATGGTCACAAAGTCTCTGAGTTGGCGATTACCGGCACTGTCGGTAAACGCAATACCGGTACCCGGGTGCGCTTCTGGCCAACACCGTCCTATTTTGATTCGCCCAAATTTTCGGTCAGCCGCCTGTTGCATGTGTTAAAAGCCAAGGCTGTGCTATGCCCTGGGCTTACGGTTAAATTTGACGATAAGGTCAACCAGCAACAATACCAGTGGTGTTATCAGGCCGGGATCCGCGATTATCTGGCCGAAGCAGTGCAGCAATATCAGGCCTTGCCGGATCACCCTTTCGTTGGCCAGTTTGCCGCCAGCACCGAAGCGGTGGAGTGGGCATTGTTATGGCTACCTGAGGGTGGCGAGCTGATCACGGAAAGCTATGTCAACCTGATCCCGACGGCGCAGGGTGGTACCCATGTCAATGGTCTGCGTCAGGGGCTGTTAGAAGCCATGCGCGAATTTTGCGAGTTCCGCAACTTATTACCCCGCGGCATTAAACTGTCACCGGAAGATTTATGGGACCGTTGTGCCTATGTGCTGTCGCTGAAAATGCAGGATCCGCAATTTGCCGGTCAGACTAAAGAGCGCTTATCGTCGCGGCAGTCGGCTGCTTTCGTCGGCGGTATTGTCAAAGATGCCTTTAGCCTGTGGTTAAATGAGCATACTGATATCGCGCTGGCACTGGCGGATTTCTGTATCAACAATGCGCAGCGACGCTTAAAAGCGGCGAAAAAAGTCGTGCGTAAAAAGGTCACTTCTGGCCCGGCACTGCCGGGTAAACTGGCCGATTGTTCGGCCCAGGATCTGGCCCGTACTGAACTGTTTCTGGTGGAAGGGGATTCTGCCGGTGGTTCAGCCAAGCAAGCGCGTGACCGTGAATTTCAAGCGGTGATGCCACTGCGCGGTAAAATCCTCAATACCTGGGAAGTCGAATCCTCGCAAATTTTAGCCTCGCAGGAAGTACATGATATCTCTGTTGCAATAGGCATTGATCCGGATTCTGAGGACCTGTCGGCGCTACGTTACGGCAAGGTCTGTATCCTGGCGGATGCTGACTCCGATGGTTTGCATATTGCTACCTTATTGTGCGCGCTCTTTATGCGGCATTTCCGCCATTTGGTAGAGCAGGGGCATGTGTTTGTTGCGATGCCGCCGTTGTACCGGATCGATATCGGCAAAGATGTTTACTATGCGCTGGATGAAGAAGAGAAGAACGGTATTCTGGATCGGATCGAAGCGGAGAAAAAACGTGGCAAAGTCAATGTGCAGCGTTTTAAAGGTTTGGGCGAAATGAATCCGTTACAGCTAAGAGAGACCACCATGGATCCGAATACCCGCCGCCTGGTGCAGCTGACTATTGACGATGCACCGCAAACTCTGGAGCTGATGGATATGCTGCTGGCGAAAAAGCGCGCCCATGATCGTAAAGACTGGCTGGAACAAAAGGGTGATCGGGCAATCATTGCCTGACGGTTCGTGCACTTATGACCAGGTTTATCGCAAATTATGTCTGTCGCCCTGTCTCGTCGTTGCTGCTCGCCGTCCTGTTACTGCTGAGCGCACCGTTACTGGCTGAGCCGACACCACTCTGGTTGCAGCAACTTGCTGGTGAAAAACACCAGGCACCACAGCGGGTATTAACTCAGTTGCAGGAACAGCAAATGCAATTTCTGCAACTGAACGAGATGCAGCAAGCATATTGGTTGAACATTCAGGCCACCGCTTACAGTCATCTTGGTCGCTACCCTGAGCAACAGCAAGCGGCGCTGCAAGGGCTGGCGTTGTTAGATGATAAGCCTTCAGTGTTAAAAGCTGAGTTACTGTATGAATTGGGTTACGCCCGGGAAATGCAGCTGGCGCTCAATGAGGCCCTGAACTGGTATCAACAGGGGTTGGCGATAGCACAGCAACTCAATGAAACCAAGTTGCGTTTGCGTGGTGTGATTAACATCGCGGCGGTGGATTCATTGCAGGATCGTGACCAGCAAGCGTTACAGGCACTGAAACAGGCGTATCAGGAAGCGCAGCAATTACAGGATAAGGAAATTTTAGCCGAGGTCAATGCCCAGCTTGGCCTGATGTATTCGGCGCTGGCGCTGGAGCAGGAAGCGCTGGATTTTCTGGAGCAGGCCTTAACCTTATATGACGAACTGGGCTGGCAGAAAAATAAGATCACCGTACTGTATAACCTGGCGCGGAATTACAGTGCGCTGAACAAAGCCGATCTGGCTTTGCAAAGTTTTGAGCGTATGCTGCAGTCAGCACAGGCTGAGCAAGACTTGCTAAGTATGTACTATGCATACAGCGGGTTGGCGATAACCAGCAATGAAATGGACCGGGCGCAAATCGCGTTACATTATATGGAAAAAGCCGAGGAGTATCTGGAGCTGATTCAATCGACCTATTATCTGGCTGGACATCATTTTGAAAAAGCGCTGATCTATCAAAAGTTACAGCAAAACTCTCTGGCACTGCAGCAATTGCAACTGGCTGAAGATTACATGCAACAACAAGAAAAGCATGATGCCGGAAATATGCTGCTGGCATTAAAGCTGTTAAAAGCCGAATTACTGGCCGGGCAAGGTCAGTTTGAACGTGCCTATCAGCAGCTATACAGTTTTGTCGGCGATTATCAGCAACTACGCGACAAAGAAACCGAAGTTGAGCTGGCGAAAGTGCGGCTTGGCTTTGATAGCGAGCGCGAAGTTGCCCGGCAGAGCTTGTCCGAACAAACCGCCCAACTGGATAATTTAAAACAGCTCGAATCGGCGCATAGCCGGCAAATTCGCGGGTTATGGTTGGCGCTGTTCGTCAGCAACAGTTTGCTGTTTATTCTGTTTATCCAGCTGCGCCGGCAACGCCGGAAGACAACGACACAGGAATCGCAATGACCGAAACCATTATTACCGCAGACGGCACCGAACAGTTACCGCTCAGACGTTTTACCGAAGACGCCTATCTGAACTATTCGATGTACGTTATTATGGACCGGGCCCTGCCACATATCGGTGATGGCTTAAAGCCGGTACAGCGCCGGATTATTTACGCTATGTCTGAGCTGGGCTTATCGCATCTGGCGAAATATAAAAAATCGGCCCGCACTGTCGGTGACGTGCTGGGTAAATATCACCCGCATGGCGACTCGGCCTGTTACGAAGCCATGGTGTTAATGGCGCAGCCGTTCTCATACCGCTATCCATTGGTGGATGGTCAGGGTAACTGGGGGGCGCCGGACGATCCTAAGTCGTTCGCGGCAATGCGTTATACCGAGGCTAAGCTGTCGCGCTTTAGTGAAGTGCTGTTATCGGAGCTGGGCTCAGGCACGACTGACTGGATCCCGAATTTTGACGGCACCATGGACGAACCAAAGGTGCTGCCATCACGCTTACCGCATATCTTACTGAATGGCACCACCGGTATTGCCGTGGGCATGGCAACCGATATTCCGCCGCATAACGCCCGCGAAGTGGCCAATGCCTGCGCTGCGCTGCTGGATAACCCACAGGCCAGTGTCACCGACTTGCTGCAGTATGTAAAAGGCCCGGATTATCCGACTGATGCGGAAATCATTTCGTCAGCCGACGATATCGCAGCGGTGTATCAGACCGGCCGTGGCAGCATTAAGATGCGCGCCCTGTATCAGCAGGAAGACGGCGATATTGTGATCACAGCGCTGCCGCACCAGACCTCGGGCTCCAAGGTGCTGGAGCAGATCGCTGCGCAGATGCAGGCGAAAAAGCTGCCGATGGTATCGGATTTACGCGATGAGTCGGATCATGAAAACCCGACCCGTATCGTGATTGTGCCGCGCTCAAACCGGATTGATGTTGAGCAATTAATGCAGCATCTGTTTGCGACCACTGATCTGGAGAAAAGCTACCGGGTTAACCTGAATATCCTTGGTTTGGATCATCGGCCCAAAGTCCGCAATCTGGTGGAAATCCTTGGCGAATGGCTGACTTTCCGCCGCGATACGGTGCGCCGGCGCCTGCAATACCGGCTGGATAAGGTATTGGATCGCTTGCATGTATTAGAAGGTTTATTAATTGCCTTTCTGAATATTGACGACGTGATCCGGATTATCCGCACCTATGATGAACCCAAACCTGAGCTGGTCGCCTTTTTCGGCATTACCGAACGTCAGGCCGAAGCCATACTGGAATTAAAACTGCGGCATCTGGCCAAGCTGGAAGAGATGAAGATCCGCGGTGAGCAGGATGAGCTGAGTAAAGAGCGGGACAAACTGCAGGCGATTTTAGGCTCCGAGAAAAAGCTGACCAAATTGATCCGGGATGAGCTGCTGGCTGACGCTGAAAAATATGGTGATGAGCGCCGTAGCCCGATAGTACAACGCGAAGAAGCCAAAGCCTTAAGCGAGAAAGAGCTGCTGCCCAGCGAAGCGGTGACAGTAGTACTGTCGGAAAAAGGTTGGGTACGCTGTGCCAAAGGTCATGATGTGGATGGCAATGCGTTAAGTTATAAAGCCGGTGATGCCTTTAAAGCGCTGGCTAAAGGCCGCTCTAACCAGCAGGCGGTATTTTTGGACTCTTCCGGTCGCAGCTTTGCCACTGAAGCCCATGAGTTGCCGTCAGCACGCGGTCAGGGCGAGCCGTTAAGCGGTCGCTTTACCATTGTCGCCGGTGAGAGTATTGAGCATGTGCTGCTGGGTGATGAGAAACAAAGCCTGCTGCTGGCCTCGGATGCGGGCTATGGTTTTGTCGCCGAATACGGTGATTTACTCAGTCGCAATAAAGCCGGTAAGGCGGTACTGAGTTTACCGGTTGGTGCTAAGGTGTTGCCGCCGGTGATTGTTGGCGATCCGGAGCATGATTTGCTGCTGTGTATCTCTAACGAAGGGCGGATGCTGTTGTTCCCGGTAACAGAGTTACCGAAACTCAGTAAGGGTAAGGGCAATAAGCTGATGTCGATTCCGTCGGCTCGTGCCGCCAGCCGCGAAGAATATGTTACCCAGCTGGCGGTGGTGCCGGCAACCGGCAGTGTCACGCTGGTGGCGGGTAAACGTAAACTGAGCCTGAAAATGGACGATCTGGTGCATTATCAGGGTGAACGCGGCCGGCGTGGTAATAAACTGCCTCGCGGTTTGCAGCGGATTGATGAAGTGATCGTCAACAGTAGCAGTGATCAAACCAGAGACGCCGAGCAATAAGTTATACTAGGCCCCTTGTTATTCTTTGACCTTGCAAGGGGCCTGTTTTGGTTGCCGTTGTTCGATTACTGCTGTTAGCGCTGTTTTTTATTGTCAGTACAGTCGCTGGCTTACTGATCTGTTTGCTGCGTCCGTTCCATCCTAATAATGTGTACTGGTTTAGCCTCTGGTATGGCAGTGTGTCCCGCATCCTCGGTATTGAAGTGGAAATCCGCCGCGATCCGGCGATCCAGGCTGGTGAACCCTATGTGTTTGTCGCTAACCATCAGAATAATCTCGATCTCTTTACCTTAAGTAGTTCAGTGCTGCCGCGTACTGTAACCATTGGTAAAAAAAGCCTGAAGTATATTCCGTTTTTTGGTCAGCTGTATTGGCTAAGCGGCAATTTCCTGATTGACCGTGATGATAAAACTAAGGCATTAAGCACGATGCTGGCGGCGGCCGAGCGGATTTCCAATCAAAAGATCTCGGTGTGGATGTTCCCGGAAGGCACCCGCAGCTATGGCCGGGGTTTACTGCCCTTTAAGATGGGCGCCTTTCATATCGCGCTGGAAGCCAAAGTCCCGCTGGTACCGGTCTGTATGAGCAGCACCCATCAACAGTTTAAGCTTAATCGCTGGAATAATGGTAAGGTGATTATTCAGATGCAAGCGCCGGTGGAACTTAGCAAAGAGCAGAATATCCGTCAGTTTGCCAAAGATCTGCGCAACCAGATGGCGGCGCAGATCAGCGCCCTTGATGCTGAGCTGGGTAACGACTACACTTCGCAGCAACAACCGCAATCAGAGTAATAACCCATGGAAAACTGGCAAGAATTTACTGAAGAAACTATCGCTGCCTTATTAGAAGATGGCAGCGATCCGGATGCGATGTACACCATTGAGCATCACTTTTATGACCAGGATTTTAATAAACTGGAAAAGCTGGCTGTTGAATTATTTAAGCTCGGCTATGAAGTGACTGACGCTGAAGAAGTGGAATTTGAAGACGGCGGCAGTGCCTGGGTATTTGATGCCATCCGTGAGCAATCCCTGGAAGCGGCCAGTATTACTGCTGATGCGATCAAGCTGGAAGCGCTGGCGAAAAAGCATCAGGTCGAATATGACGGCTGGGGCACCTACTTTGAAGGCGATGAAGACGAAGAGTGGGACGAAGACGACGAGGAGTAAGCCGTCGCTGCTTTAACCTCGTAAGCCGTGTTAGCAGCCAGGCAGAGTAGCCTGGCTGTTAGTGCGCTAATTATTCAATGTAAATAGCAACCGCTTGCGCTACACGCTGGAGCCGGTTTTCAGTTATGGCATAGCCTTGATTACCATCATAGCTACCAGTGCGCCTGACAAGCTCTGTTTCATCATGCAGTGTGGTCAGAATCAGACCATTAGCCCCAACTTCAGCGGCCTGCGTTTTCAGCGATGCTAATAATTCGTCCGTCAGCTTTGCGTCTGCAGCTGTTAGCCGGGCTGGACTCATCGCGGTTAATACCGCAATTTTCTCAAATTTTTCCGGTTTGCTTTCCACCATAACCACATCAGACACTGCAACTGCCGGACGTGCCTGACCGATCAGTTCCGATTCCACGGTCGGTTTCAAAGCGCAGCCGCTTAGTACCAGCGTAGTTAATAATAGTGCAGTAATTTTCATGCTTATGCCTCAGACAAAGGTTAGACCATACTCCTGACTCAGTTTAGACAGCTCTGATGAATATGCAAGATAATTCTCTCTTTATTTTAACCATTTAGTAACTATATACCAGGGTGACCTAGTCTAAAGATCATATTAGCGACCGGTGTCAGCCTCGTAACAACGCCATTGGAACTCTGTCTCGCTGAAGTGCTTTTTCCCTACGTTTGGGAGCTACCAAACAACATCGCTGATCGTTTTTTGGGGAAACACAGTAACAATAAGCAGGAAATCAACCTGCTCAGCTGCAGCACTTAAAGAACATGTTATGACGATACTCAGGTCAATCAATACACTACTGATTACTACTACGTTGCTGTTTAGTACAACCGCTATCGCCCGTCAAAGTGCTCCGGATCCAGCTCCACAAGGGTTGCTTTATGGTGTGGGTGTCGGCATTAATCAGGAGATTTACCAGGGTTATAAAAGGCGGGTGATTCCGCTAGCGTTAATCGGTTATCGCGGTGAAAAGCTTTCTGTTTATGGTCCCTTTGCCAGTTATCAGTTAATGCGGGCAGGTGACCTCAGCTTTAGTGCTAAGCTGGCACCGCGTTTTGCTGGCTTTGATGATTCTGATAGCGACATTTTTATCGGTATGGCGAAACGTAAAACCTCATTAGATGCCGGTTTGGGGCTGCAGTATCAACTGGCCGACTGGACCGTCGAAGCGGAAACCCTAATTGACGTACTGGGTAATTCCAATGGCTATGAATCGAAAATTAAACTGAGTAATGCCCTGCGTTTTGGACCGGTACAGTTAAGCCCGTCCCTGGGAGCCAGTTATCTTAGTGATAAGCTGGTCGATTATTACTATGGCGTCAGGCCGGAAGAAGCAACGTTGAACCGCGCTGCCTATCAGGCTGGCTCGACCATTAATTACCACACTGGGCTGGCGCTAAGCACACCAATTTTGTTCGGTGGCATGACCCGACTGGGGATAGAGCATCACTGGTATGGCAGCAGTATCGCTGATAGTCCACTGACCGACCGCGATACCGGCTTTTCAGTTATTCTGTCCTGGAGCCGGTTTTTTTAACGCCAACAGTCTCCGGACCTTTGCATTTTTGCTACTTTCGGTGTTGTATTAACAACACGCTCCCAAAAGCAAGGTGTGCCAATGAATGACGCAGCCGTTATGGCATGGTTAGCTGAACAACAAGATCCGCGCGGTATCCAGCACTGGCAAAAGTTAGGTGCGGCAACCGCGGGTTTACACAGTTATGGCATCGGCCTGACTAAATTACGCCAATATGCAAAGCAGCTGGGGCGAAACCGCGCACTGGCGCAACAGCTATGGCAAAGCCAGTGCCATGAAGCGAAAGTACTGGCATTATTAATCGATGATCCGACGCAAATGAGTCGTGCGCAAGCCGAGCAACAGGTTGAGCAGGTTGGCGCAGGCATGCTGGCGCATGTCTTTGCATCGTGCGATGCGACGCTGGCGAAAGCCCCTTTTGTGATGGAGTTGGCAAATGATTGGCTGAGTAGTGAAGACCCGCTGCGTCGCGAATGCGGTTATGGCTTGCTATACGAAATTTCCAAGCTCAAACCCAAAAAAGCCCCGGACGACAGCTATTTTCTGAGCCAAATCGCCCGTATTGACCAGCAGATTGCACAGCAACCAGAACGGGTGCAATTAGCGATGGCGACGGCCTTAATGGGTATCGGGAAACGCAACAAAGTGCTTAACCAGGCGGCTATAGCGGTGGCGCGTGCCGCCGGACCCATTGCCTTCACCTCTGCCAGCGGTAACTGTGAGCCCTTTGATGTGCTGAAACACCTGACGTCGGAACGCTTGCAACAACAACTGCGGTAACGGCGGCGGATTACAGGCTCCAACCTTGTTTAAAAGCGCTGGCCTGACGGCGGGAAATTTCGACCTTAAGATCGGCGTGTAGACTGACGTCAAAACCACCGCTAATCGCTGGCGTAATTTGCCGAATATACTGGGTATTGATAATCCAACTGCGGTTAGCGCGAAAAAAGGTCTCGGCGGGCAGTTTTTGTTCCAATGCGCTCAGATTACGGTATATCAGCGGTTTTCCTCCGCCAAAATAGACCCGGGTATAGTTGCCCTGAGCTTCAAAAGCATAAATGTCGGCCAGGGTGACAAAGTAGCAGCGGTCACCATCTTTTAAAAACACCTGACTTTGCAGCGTCATCTGCGGGCGGTGGCTGGGTGAAGGCACCTTTGCCAGCGCGGCCTGTAAGCGGGGTAGGGTAACGGGTTTTAGCAGATAGTCAGTAGCGTGGTAATCAAAGGATTTGAGTGCGTATTGGTCAAAGGCGGTGACAAAGATCACATGCGGCAGTTGCCCTTGCTCAGCTAATTGCTCGAGCAGCTGAAAACCATTAGCGCCCGGCATATCGATATCCAACAACAGTAAATCCGGCTGCTGCTGGTTAAGCTGCTGCAACGCCTGAGCAACGTTCTCTGCTTCACCGACAATCTCTATTTGCGGGCAATGTTGTAACTGATTGCGCAGTTCCAGGCGTGCCAGACGGCTATCATCAACCAGCAGTACTTTCATTTGATAACTCCATCGGTAGCCGAATTTCGGTTATTACCTGCTGTGCCTGCTGGCTCAGCGTCAGACTGGCTTTGCCCTGATACAGCAAGGCCAGCCGTTGTCGGATATTCGCCAGGCCAACGCCGGTGCTGTCAGTAAGTTGTCGTAATTGCCCATCGTTGCTCACGGTTAGACAAAGTTGATCATCGACGATGCGGGCGCTGATCTCAATGTTACCGCCAGCCGGTAAATGGCTGATGCCATGTTTGATGGCATTTTCAACACAGAGTTGCAGTAATAACCGCGGTACGGCCAGCGACAGGCAGTGTTCCGGGATCCGCTGCTGATAGCGCAGCCGTCGCTCAAACTGAATTGAGCACAGTGCCAGGTAGTGCTGCACCACCTCCAGCTCCTGTACTAAGGGCACTTTCACGCCAGCCTTGGGATCCAGATTGTAGCGCAACATATCCGCCAGGATACTTAACATGTCGCGGGCTTTTTCCGGATCTTCCAGGATCAGCGCGCGGATATTATTTAGCGCATTAAACAGAAAATGCGGTTGTAGCTGATTTAGCAAGGCATCGAGTTGGGTAGCTTGCAGTAAAGCGGTAGTTTGTCGCAGCTGTCGTACTTTAGTGATCGCGAAATACAGCGCGGACCAGAGCGACATCGCCAGCAGCATATTAAAAAAGTTGCCGCTAAAAATATGTTTAATCACAAACCAGCGCTGTGCGGCCGGTACGGGAAAGCTGTATGGCGTCAGACTTAACAAAAAGAACACCAGTAGCAGCAGGCAGGTCGCCACCGCGGCGACCAGGATGCTACCAAACATTAGGCTGGTCGCCTGACGCAATACGCCGGCCTGCTGCAGTTTGCGCCGGTAAAGGCTGCGCAGCAGATGCGAGCCCAGGCCAGTACTGCCGACCAGTACCGCGCCATACAGCAGCTCGGTAGCGACAAACACCGGTCTGTTATAGATCATCAGACTCATCAGGGCGTACAGCAGCCCCCAGCCACTACATTGCAGTAGTGCGTAACTCGCTGGCCGGCTTAACGTCATGGTTGTTTATCCTGTGGTAAAAGGGTTGTAGCGGGCTTGGCCAACCAGTCGGCAAATAATGCCATGCCCTGTTCGGTAACGGGTAGCGCAATATTAGTCAGGATCACCAGCCCCTTTTGCTGTGTGGTATCGAACACGACCAGACTACTAAAGCCGGCGGTTTGGCCGGCATGCCAATGCCAACCCTTAGCGGTCAGCATCCAGCCGGGTGTCATGGCAGGTTGGTCGTTAAGCTGCAGTGGTGTCAGCCATAACTGCAGTAGCGGATCGGTGTTGGCCGTGGCGAAGATGTGCTTAAGCATCCCCGCCATATCTTCAATACTGGCGACCACTGCGCCGGCACCGGCCAGGCTGTCAAACTGCCAGTTAGCAACCTGCTCACCGTTAATGGCATAACCGCGTGCCAGTTTCGGCAGGGCAGGGGGTGTACCGGCGTGAGCTGGCAGCGACAGCTGCACTTTGGCCAATGGCATCGCCAGTGGCCGGAATACACGCTGCTGCATCAGCTCCGCATAGGGCTGCTTTAACTCAGCGGCCAGCAGCCAACCCAGTAGACCATAGCCATAGTTGGAGTAGCCAAACTGGCGCTCAGTAAAGTCGGTTGTGGTTAGCGCGGTACGCAGCTCCTTATCGTGGTAGCGGGCATAAGGGTTACGTAAATCGTCCAGTGGTAAATTAGCCGGCAGCCTTGGCAAACCACTGCGGTGCGTCAGTAATTCAGTCAGGGTATATTGATGCGTTGCCAGTTCGGGCATGGCGAACTGTTGTGCCAGTGGCCGGTCGAGGTGCCAGCGCCCCTGCTGCACCAGACTTAGCACCGCCAGCGCGGTCAGGGGTTTGGATACCGAGCCAATTTCAAATAAGGTCTGCCGGTCAACCGCTTGGCCAGCGGCTTGCTGTTGGGTATCGGCCAGACCATGCAATTGGTATTGCACCTGCTGACCGTCAATCAAGGCGATAGCAACACCGTGCTGGCCAAACTCCTGTTTCAGCCAGCCGGGTAACTGTTGTAACGTCAGTGGCTCAGTGGGTGTCAGGGCTTTTTTTTAAATTAAGCGGCATGGCCCGGCCCTGAATAAAGGTGCCTTGCCATTCATCCTGTTGCCACTGCGCCTGATAGCTGGCATTAATCATTTTCGAACTGAAACTGAGCTGTTCAGCACTGAGGCTGAATTGGTCAACCGGAATACCATAGCTTTGTTGTTTCGGGCTATCCAGAGTGACATGGTAGCCACCGGCGATAACAGCGACATTCAGCACCAGGGGTAGGCTGGCATTATTGCCAAGTGCTAATTCGCCTGCCCATTGTTGCTCCTGTGCCAGACGTTTCGTATCAGCATCGCTGAGCCGGGTAAGGGTGATGGGGATGGCGCGGCCCTGAGTAAAGACGCCGGTCAGTTGGTCACCGGCAAATTCGCCGCTAAAATTCGCACTTAATGCATCGGCGGCAAATTGCAACTTAGTGCCTTGCAACGTCATACTGCTGGGTAAAATGGGTTCTGAATGTTGATTTGGGCTAAACAGTTCCAGCTGATAGCCCTGTTCTGCCGGGCTAAGTTTAACACCCAGCACTATGCCCACTTCCGGTGCCAGCTGTAACACGCCACGCCAGTTGCCGCTGTAATCCTCAGCCAGGCTGGCAAAGCTGGCCAATAACAGGCCGCTACTGATCAGAATTTTGTTCATGGTCGCTCCTCCTTTAAAGTGAGCTTACAGCCTACAGCAGCCGGCTAACCGTTGTTGCGGTTATATGACCAGCGGTTGCTCGGCAGGTTTGCCGGTAATATTGGCGGATTAATGGTACGCCGGTAGTGCTGAGTACCGGCGTTGACGTTAAATTCAGACTTTGCTTCAGCCGCCGCCTAATCGATCCAATAAGCGGTTACGCAGTTGATCCTGCAGATTACCCATTTTGGCGCCGAGTAACGCTTCGAGTTTGGCTTCGATGGCTTTGCTGTCGGTTTCCTGCTGTTGTAACAGGCTCAGCCATTCTTGCTGACCGGCGAGTTGCTGCTGCAGGCGGCTATCCAGTTCACTGCGCAGCTGAGTTTGCAATTGCGCGATTTTCTGTCTGGCTTCACCCAGCAAGGCATCGCCGAGCATCCGATCCAGCGAGGAGCGGATAGTGACTTGTGGATTCGAAATCAGCCCCTCCGCCAGCACATCCAGCGGAATTTGGCCTTGCTGGTTTAGCAAGCCGACCAGCTGATCCAAATAGCGGTTACCGGTTTTGTCAAAGTTGGCATTTTTTAACAGTACCTTGGCTTGTTGTTTTAACTGATCATCAGTCAGTTGTAACGAGCCATTGGCACTAAATAGCCCGGCCAACAGCGTCAAGGCAGTTTGCTCGCGGCCCAGCGTCAGGTTTTCCAGCGCCATGCCATCTAACTGCCAGCTCAGATTGGTGATCATCTGTTCTAAAATGGCGAAATCGCCATTCAGTTTGAAGGTATTAAGTTTAGGTAAGCCGGCAACATCCAGACTAAAACGGGTTGCCACATTATTAATCAGCTGGTGCTGGGTAGTGATATCCTGCATTTGAATGGTGCTTTCGGTACCGGCCAGCAGTAAGTGCACCCTGGCCTGTTTTACCCAAAAATCCGGATAAGGCTGGTTTGGATCCAGCGGTTTAGCCGGTGCCGGCTCGCCATCTTGTTGCAGATAGGGTTTCGCCAGTTGATACAATGCTTCCAGTTTCTGAATTTCCCGTGCCCAGACATCGCCAAGTAAAATCTGAAAAATCGGTGCCAGGCCACCTTGCTGAATATTGGCCAGTTGCTGCAGTTGTTGCCAGTCCTGATCCGCGGCAGAGCGTAGCGCCGTTACTGCGCTGCTCAGGCTGTCACGGCTTTGCAGCAGGCTTTGCTGCAGGTCACGCAATTTGTCGCGTTCGGCACGCAGCTGTTGTTGCAGCGCATTAAACTGCTGGGTTTTGGCGGCCAGTTCGCTGGCATCGCTGATCCGGCTCTCGGTTAAAGCTTTCACATTCGCCTGAAACTCTGCCAGCTGCTCCGCCGTAGGTAATTGTTGGCGCAATTCGGTAAATTTCTGCTTTTGTTGCTCGGCCAGTTGTTTTAGTGCTGCACCTTGCTGCAGGGTTTGCAAATTTGCCCGCGCCAGAATGGCATTGGCGGTTGGGATCTCAACCTGCAGCAAGGACGCCAGATCGAGCGCGTTATCATTAGCCGGCGGTACCCGATATACCTTACCGGGTTTTGTTCTTTTGCTGCCATAGGCCAGTTCGGAAACTTCCAGTTCCTCTACCACATAATAGCCTTTTAGTGCCGGCCAGGGGTCGACACGGGCATAAGCATTACTAAAGCTGATACTGTTAAATTCTGGCTTGGCCGGATCGGTCAGTTGTACGCCAGAGAGGTTAACTGACACTGGCATTAAGCGCAGCGACACACTATCAATATTGACCTCGGCACCGGTCACCTGCTCCAGTTCACTGGTTAGCACGGTTTTGATAATGCTGTTGGCCAGTAAATACGCCACCACTACCAGGGTGATCAGGCTTACCGGAATTAACCATAGTAACTTTTTCATCAGGCTGTCCTTATTGCTTGGCTAAGGGAAGTGTAGTGGAAATTATGATTACTTTCATTACTTTGGTGCTTTTGGTGGCAGAAGGTTCCGCTATGGCAGTTGCGACCAGCAGCAGCGCGCTGCGATAAAAGGCACTGTAATTCGTGCCGGCAGACAGTAAGCTAAAGTCAGCGAGTACGCTTAGTTAAAGAGAGGCAGTATGAGATTATGGGTATTGGGCTTGAGTCTGTGGTTAGTGGGGTGCGAGCCTGCGCCACAGTCTACGCCGACAACGAGTCGCGACTTGAGCTGGCTGGATGCACGCTCGGCGCAACAAGCGCTGGCGGCTGGCGAGGTCAGCAGTGAGCAGTTGGTGCAGTTTTACCTAAAGCAAATTGCCACGCATAACCAGCAAGGCCACCAATTACACGCTATCACTGATATTAACCCGGATGCGCTGGCGCAAGCCAAAGTCTTAGATCAGGAACGCGCGGCCGGTAAGATCCGCTCGCCACTCCATGGCCTGCCGGTGGTGTTAAAGGCCAATATTGCGACTGCTGATCAGATGCCAACAACCGCTGGCGCGCTCGCCCTGCAAGGACATTTAACCACGCGTGATGCTGAGTTGGTGCATCAGCTGCGGGAGGCGGGGGCCGTGCTACTGGCGAAAACCAATTTGTCGGAATGGGCAAATTTCCGTGGCGAGAACTCGGCCAGTGGCTGGTCCGCCCTGGGCGGGCAAAGCCGTAATCCACACCTGCTAACCCACTCGCCTTGTGGCTCCAGCTCTGGCTCTGGCGTTGCAGTGGCCGCTGATTTGGCGCTGTTAGCGGTGGGTACCGAGACCGATGGCTCGATTATTTGTCCTTCTGCAATCAATGGTATTGTCGGTATTAAGCCTACCCGTGGTGCGGTATCAGGCGAGGGGATTATCCCAATTGCCAGCGCTCAGGATATTGCCGGGCCGATGACCCGGCGGGTCTATGACGCGGCTCTGTTACTGGAAGCGATGCTAACGCCGGAAGCGCGAAAGGCCATTCCTGCCTCACTCACTGCCGCTGCATTACAACCTGCCAGCGCAGGCAAAGTTTTACTGGTACGGGCTTATGATGACCGTGAAGCCGCGATAGCGCCCATGTTAGATAATACCGCCGCGGTACTCACTGCTGCCGGTTTTGAAGTGGTACAAACGCCGGAATGGCAGTTACCGTCTGACTTATATCAGGCCGAGTTTAGCGTATTGCTGTACGAATATGCCCGCGATCTGCAGCGGTGGCTAACTGACTATCAGGTGTCAGAGCAGGTCAATACGCTGCAAAAGATCGTTGCGTTTAACCGCGCGCAGGGCGAGCGGGCGCTGGCGTTTTTTGGTCAGGAATATCTGGAGCAGGCGGCGGCTCTCGATCTGGTTGCTGCTGAAACCGACTATATTGCAGCGCTGGTACAAAGCCGCGCTCTGGCTGAGGCCGCACTTAACCAGTATTTGCAGCAGGGTTTCTCGGCGATCATTTTGCCCTCCTATGGTCCGGCCTGGCCTATTGATCATGTCAACGGCGATCAGTTTAATTTCGGCACCTCGACGGCAGCTGCGGTAGCCGGTTATCCGTCTATTACCTTACCCGGCGGCTATAGCGGGGTGTTGCCGCTCGGCATTAGCCTGGTCGGTTTACCCTGGTCCGAGCCGGAGTTAATCCGCATCGCCGCCCTGCTGGAGCAGCAACTGGCTGCATATCGGCGGCCGGGGTTTATCCCGGCGCTGCCAGTGGATAATGCGCAGGCTACACTGGCTCAGCCTGAGCCAACGCAGCCAGAATAGAGCACGCGTTGGCGCTGACTGTGCCACCACAACAGGCATTGTGTAATTGCTGCAGTGCCTGTTGCAGCCGTTGCAGCTCGGCACGCTGTTGCTCTATTTCCTGAATTTTTAACGCGACCTTGTCTTTAACATCAGCACAGACCCAGGCACTTTTGTTATCTTCAATGGCCAGCAGCTCGCGGATCTGCTGTAAGCTAAAGCCAATAGCCTTAGCACGCAGGATAAAACTCAAGCGTTGTACATCAGCCTTACCGTACTGGCGATAGCCGGCGCCAGAGCGCGGAGCTGTTGCCAGTAAGCCCTGTTTTTCGTAAAAACGAATCGTATCTACCGTGACGTCAAATTGCTGAGCCAGTGCGCCAATTTTCATATCGGATACCTGAGTTGCTAAAATTATTGTTGCGAAGGCAGTCTGTCACTACCGCCCGACAGTTTAAGTATAAGTCTGGAGTCAGCTCCAGAGTCAAGTCCGAAAAAAGCGTGTTAATACTGCTTGACTCTGGAGTTACTCCAGATTGCACAATGCGCTGACTGAACTATCTGATGGAGTACTTGCCATGTCTGCAGCGAACCTGAAGGTGCTGATACCTGTTACCAAACTGACCTGTGCCGGCTGTGTGCGCCGCGCGACAACAGCACTTAGTGCTGTACCGGGCGTGCAGCAAGCCAATGTTAATTTGGCCAGTGGCAACGCCGAGTTAAGCCTGGAGGCTGCGACAGTACTGCCCCAGGTTGTGAGTGCGCTGGAGCAGGCTGGTTATCCGACCCGCACCGAAGCTTTACTGTTTAGTATCAGAGGTATGCATTGCGCGTCCTGTGTCAGCAAAATTGAGCAGGCCTTACGGCAGATCCCCGGCGTATTATCGGCGCAGGTGCAACTGGTCAATAGTCAGCTGCAACTTAGCCGCATCAGTGGGTTGGCACAGACCAGCGAGTTACTGGCAACGGTGCAGCGGCTGGGCTATCAGGCTAAGGTCGTGGATGAGCAGCACGCCGATCCCGAGCTGGAGCAACAGGCAGCTCAACGTCGCTTAAAGCGTCAGTTTTGGCTGGCGCTGGCCTTAACACTGCCGGTGTTTGTGCTGGAGATGGGCGGGCATCTGCTACCGGCTTTTGCCGCGCTGTTACAGCGGGTATTACTGCCGGAGCACTCCGCCTTATTGCAATTTACGCTGACCACTTTGCTGCTGGCCTGGCCGGGGCGGGATTTTTTCCGCATTGGTTTGCCAAACTTGTGGCGCCGAAGTCCGGATATGAATTCTTTAGTGGCATTGGGTACCCTTGCGGCCTGGAGTTTTTCGACGCTGGTGACCTTTGCCCCTGAGCTGATCCCCCAGGTTAGCCGCCATCTGTATTTTGAATCGGCAGCGGTGATTATTACCCTGATCCTGCTTGGGCGTTATCTGGAAGGGCGGGCCCGGGGCCGTACCGGTGCTGCTATCCGCAAGTTACTGGGCTTAAAAGTCAGTCAGGTCAGAGTGCGGGTGAATGACAGCTATCAGGATCTGCCGCTGGCGGACCTCAAGGTCGGTATGCAGTTTTTAGTGCGTCCTGGTGAGCGGATTGCTGCCGATGCACGGGTGATCAGCGGTGAATCCTGGGTCGATGAGTCGATGCTCACCGGCGAGCCGCAGCCGGTGGCAAAGCAGGCGGGCACTGTGGTCACCGGCGGTACGCTTAATGGTACTGCTGGTGCGCTGCTCTGTGAAGCTAAGGCCGTTGGCGAGCAGACGGTGCTGGCACAAATTGTCCGCCTGGTGCAGCAGGCACAGAGTAGCCGGCTGCCCATTCAGGCGCTGGTCGATAAGGTTACCGCGGTATTTGTGCCGGTGGTACTGCTGATCGCGCTACTAACGGCGCTGCTCTGGTTATGGCTGGGCGGTGAGCAGGCCTTAACGCAGGCCCTGGTGAATGCGGTGGCCGTGCTGATTATTGCCTGCCCCTGTGCCATGGGGTTAGCCACACCGGTGTCGATTATGGTCGGTACCGGCCGCGCGGCTGAGTTGGGGGTACTGTTTCGCCAGGGCGCGGCCTTGCAGCAATTGCAGCAAGTCAGGCTGGTGGCCTTTGATAAAACCGGTACCCTGACCCAGGGTAAGCTGGCGCTGACTGATATCGTTGCGACGGCCGATTTAACCGCACAGCAGGTGTTAGCTATCGTGGCCGCCTTAGAGCAGTTTGCCGAGCATCCGCTGGCGCAGGCGCTGGTCGCTGCCGCTCAGACGCAGCAGTTGCCCTTTGCGGCAACGACTGAGTTTCAGGCCATGAATGGTCAGGGCGTCACAGCTTTGGTTGACGGTAAACGTTATTATCTGGGGAATCTGCGGCTGCTGGCTGAGCAGCTGCCGGCACAGTTCCCGGCAGCGGAACTACAGGATGCCAGCCAACAACAGCAGCTGCAGCAGTTAACGGCGGCGGGCAAAACGGTGATTTTTCTGGCAGATACTGAGCGGTTGCTGGCGATGATAGCGCTGGCCGATCAACTGCGACCGGAAAGTCAGGCGGCGGTGCAAGCCTTGCAGCAAGCCGGCTTAACGGTGGTGATGGTGACCGGTGATCAGCTGCCAACGGCAAAGGCAGTAGCAAAACAGTTAGGGATTAGCGAAGTGCGGGCGGGGGTATTACCCGAGGGTAAGCAGCAACTAGTAGAGCAGCTAAAGCAGCAGTATGGCAAGGTGGCCTTTGTTGGTGATGGCATTAACGACGCGCCGGCGCTGGCCGCCGCCGATGTCGGCATTGCTATTGGTACCGGCACCGATGTGGCGATAGAAGCGGCCGATGTGGTGTTGCAGCGCAGTGATGTAGGAAGCGTATCGCAGGCACTGCAGTTAAGTGCCGCTGTGATGCGCAATATCCGGCAAAACCTGTTTTGGGCCTTTGCCTACAATGTGCTGCTGATCCCAGTGGCAGCCGGTGTGCTGTACCCGTTCACCGGCACCTTGCTGGCACCGGGACTGGCGGCAGGCGCTATGGCATTAAGCAGTATCTTTGTGCTGAGCAATGCCTTGCGGCTGCAGCGTTTTCGGTAGCGGCTATGCTGATTTTGACATCAAGCTATGAACGGCGTATCTTAGCGCCTTAACCTGAGAGTAAAGCCAGACTATGCTGACGCTGTTGCTAAAACGACAAAAACTGTGGACAGTGCCGCTGATAATCAGCCTGGCATTGTCCTGGTGTTTGCTGTTTTGTCAGAATATGGCGCAGGCGGTAGAACTGCCCTCAACAGCGTCGCATAGCGAACATCTGCCACCTTGCCATAGCAAGCTGGCGCAGCTTACTGCTACCGATACTCAGCTTGTGCCGGCGGAAGTACCTTGCAGTGGTTGTGAACAACTGGCCGCAGGCAGTGATCCGCTGCAACTGGCCAGTTGCGCCATTCTGGTCAGTTGGCAATCGGCATACCAACCCGCATTGTTGCCTGATGGCGACAAGAGTAAGCCCTACTGGACACAACCGCCGCCACAGCACGGCCCACCGCTTTACTTACGTAAAAACCTTCTGCTGATTTAAGCCTGTACCTGATATGCCTGGTGGTCGCAGTACGCTGCGACTTAGTCTGCTTTTTTGGTATAGGG
Source organism: Alishewanella agri BL06 (assembly GCF_000272005.1). Classification (GTDB taxonomy): domain Bacteria; phylum Pseudomonadota; class Gammaproteobacteria; order Enterobacterales; family Alteromonadaceae; genus Alishewanella; species Alishewanella agri. The sequence goes on from NZ_AKKU01000026.1 coordinate 50,770, forward strand.
TGTTTTATGTTTCAGGTAGCTCAAAATAATGGCCGGGGGCAATGGCGAGCCTTCAGTACGCAAGGTATTACGCCGCTGGCGATGACTGCCCTGGTGATCGGCTTATCCGTAGCAAGTTTGCCGTTGTTGGCGCAAAACCATGGCCATGCCCATGCGGGGCCAGTGGGTTCAGCCGTTAGCCCGGCGCAGGATCCGCTGGCGAAATTACAGCCGGCACAGCAATATACCTGTTCCATGCATCCGCAAATCCGTTTTAGCGATCCGAATGAGCGCTGCCCGATCTGTGGTATGGCACTGATCCCGGTTGCCGCCGAAGAGAGTCACACCGCAAGCGGGGAGCAGGTCGAACTGCGCTTAAGCCCCAGAGCAGCCGCCCTGTTGCAAACCGCAGTGATGCCGGTACGGCAGGCTGCCAGCAGCCAACACCTTAGTCTACCCGGTACCTTAGTTGCCGATCAAAGCCGGGTGCAAACCATCAGCGCCTGGACCAGCGGCCGCATCGAACAGGCTTATGTTAACCGCACGGCGCAGCAGGTGCAGGCCGGTGAGCCGATGCTGGAAATTTTTAGCCCTGAGCTGATTGTGATCCAGCAGGAGCTACTGCAGGCTAAGCAGTTGTCGGCGCGCAGCAGTTTGCCAGCTGGCAGTACCCTGGACGGCGCACGGCGTCGCTTACGTTTATTGGGGGTGCCCTCAGCGCAAATTGAGCAGATCCTGCAGCGTGAGCAATTACAGGATACGGTGACAGTCAGTGCACCGGTCAGCGGTATTGTCACTGAAAAATTCGTTAATCAGGGCGCTTACGTCAGCACCGGCCAGCCATTATTTACCGTACTGGCGCTGGATAAGTTATGGCTGGAGTTAGCCGCCTTTGAATCCCAATTACCGTTACTTCAGGTCGGACAGCAGGTAGAGGTAAGTGTGAAAGCCTTACCTGGTGAAACGCTGAGTGGCCGCATTGAACTGATTGAGCCCGAGCTGAATATCGCCAATCGTAACGCCAGGGTGCGGGTGTTGTTGGCAAACCCGGATGGCAGATTAAAACCCGGTATGCTGGCACAGGCCAGTATTCAGGCTGAGGTGAAAGCCAGCTTATTGGTGCCGGCATCAGCGGTACTTTTTACCGGCAAGCAGTCACTGGTTTATGTCCAGCCAGATCCGGCAGAGCCGCGGTATGAACCGCGTCAGGTCGAGCTTGGCCTGCGTCTGGGGGAAGAGTATCAGTTGCTCTCTGGCGTCACTGCGGGTGAGTTAGTGGTGACGCAGGGCGCGTTCCGGCTGGATAGCGAACTGCAAATCCGCGGCCTGCCCAGTATGTTAAATCCAGCTGTTGCTGCTACACAGCATGCAACCGCTACGGCGTCCCATACTCACAGCGCGCCGCAAGTCGCAGCGACACCAGCGCCAAACCCGGATGGCTTTGTGGTGCCGGCGGAGGCACAAAGCGTGTTGCTGCAGGCTTATGCGCAAGCTTACGAGGCGTTGGTGGCTGACGATCTGGCAGGCTGGCAGCAGGCGACTTTGTCGCTGCAGCAAGCGGTGGCGGCGGTTGACTGGCCTGAGCGGTTCCCCAGAGTGCTTAGCGCGCTAAATGCCGGTGCCGGCGAAATTATGGACGTCACTGAAATTGCACAAGCCAGGGCACTGTTCTACCGGCATAACCTGGGTTTATTGCGGTTTGCTGAGTTGGGCGTACTGGCTGATGGCTGGTATGAAGCCTATTGCCCGATGGCTCGCGATGGCGAAGGGGCCAGTTGGTTACAGCGCGAGGCTGAGCTACGCAACCCCTATTTTGGCGCCATGATGTTGCGCTGTGGCGATATTGTGCGCCGTTTTGGGGCGGAGGGCTAACACATGACGACACCCTTGCAACCTGAAGCGGGCCAGACGGAGAACCAGCAGGGTTTCGGCCGTTTTATGGCGCTGTTATTACAGCAAAAGTTGTTGGTGTTCTTAGCCTCGGCCATCTTGCTGGTGGTTGGCATTGGCGTGGCCCCCTTTGGCTGGCAGCATCAGCTGCCACTTAAGCCGGTGGCGGTGGATGCTATCCCTAATCTGGGCGAAAACCAGCAAATAGTGTTTGCCGACTGGCCGGGCCGTTCGCCGCAGGATGTGGAAGATCAGCTGACCTATCCGCTCAGTAGCGCCCTGATGGGCGTGCCGGGGGTGAAAGATGTGCGCTCCCTGTCGATGTTTGGTTTTAGCAGCATAGCGCTGATTTTTGAGGACAATATCGAGTTTTACTGGGCCAGATCGCGCATTCTGGAAAAGCTGGCCAGTTTACCGGCTGATACCTTACCGCCTGGTGTACAACCGGCGCTGGGGCCGGATGCGACCGGCCTGGGGCAAATTTTCTGGTATACGCTGGAAGGGCAGGATCCGCAGGGAAAGCCTGCTGGCGGCTGGCGTCTGGATGAGCTGCGTGCTACTCAAGACTGGTATTTACGCAGTGGTTTGCTCACGGCCGAAGGCATTAGTGAAGTGGCGGCGATCGGCGGCTATCAGCGAGAATATCAGGTAGAAGTCGACGCGAACTTGCTGCGGCTTTACGACGTGACACTGGAGCAGGTCACGGCAGCGGTGATGGCGGCGAACCTGGATGTCAGCGCCGGCAGCCGTGAGCTAAATGGCGTTGAATATCTGATCCGCGGCCAGGGCTTTGTCAAACAGCTGGCCGATCTGGAACAGGCGGTCGTCAGGCTGGGGCCGGACAATGTGCCGATCCGGGTACAGGATGTGGCTAAGGTCAACTTTGGCCCAGCGCCGCGACGGGGTGTGCTGGATGTCGCCGGCGCGGAAGCGGTAGGTGCGGTGGTCACGGTGCGCGAGGGCTATAACCCCAGACAGGCGATTGCTAATCTGCAAACCCGCATCAGTGAGCTGCGGGCCGGTTTACCAGCAAAAGCCGTTATTAACTGGGCGGATACCAGCTTAGCGCAGGTCAGTGACTTTGCCGCCTTACAGCAATTGCCGCTGCCCGGCGCACAGTTTACTGAGCAAAGCGACAGTGTACAGCACGCCTGGCGCAACTGGTTACAGCAACATCCACAGCAGAGTTGGCCGGCCTGGCTAACCCTTAGCAAGATCGAATTAGTCCCGTTCTATGATCGTTCGTTACTGATTGATGAAACGGTCGCGACCCTCGAGACAACGCTGGCGTTACAGCTTTTACTGACCACCCTGGTTGTACTGGTGGTGCTGTGGCAGTTCAGAGCGGCACTGGCGGTGAGTTTAATGCTGCCGGTGACCGTGCTGGTCAGCTTTATCATGATGCGTTACTTTCAGGTGGAGGCGAATATTGTCGCCTTAGCCGGGATCGCGATTGCCATTGGTACCATTGTCGATCTGGGCATTATCTTTACCGAGAATCTGTTGCAGCAGCGGCAAGCTACGTTACAGCAGGGGCTGCGTTTTAATGCTGCTTTGGCGATCCAGCAAGCCGGGCGCGAGCTCGGGCCTGCGTTACTTACCGCCATCAGTACTACCGTGATTAGCTTTTTGCCGGTGTTTGCCATGACTGGCGCCGAGGGTAAATTATTCGGCCCTCTGGCCTATACCAAAACCTTTGTGCTGTTAGCTGCGGTGTTACTGGCGGTAACCTTGCTGCCTGTGGTGTTGTACTGGCTGTTTGCGGCACAGCCGGCGCGGCTACGCGCGCTGCTGGTGCAGAAGTGCCGTGGCCTGATTCCGCAGCGCCTGCAAGGCATACCCACTATGCTGCTACGCCGTGCCCATGGCGTGTTAATGCTAGTGCTCTTGTTGACGGTATTGATTTGGCTATCCCAGCTCTGGCTGCCACTGGGGCCGGGGGCTGGCTTCTGGCAAAATCTGTTGCTGGTAAGTGGCTTGTTATTATTGGTATTAGCGGCCTTTTGGTTATTCTGGCGGTTATATTTGCCGCTGTTGCGGTTATTCCTGCGTTTTAAACTGCCATTTTTGCTGTTGCCACTATTGGTGGTGTTAACCGGACTTTCGATCTGGCTGGGGGCGGCCAGGGTGATCCCGGGGCTTAGCACCGAAAGTCACTTGGCACACCGTTTCCCGGGATTAAGCCGGGAGTTTATGCCGGCGCTGGATGAAGGGGCCTTTTTACTGATGCCGACGGTCATGCCGCATGCCGCTATCAGTGAAGCGCTAAGTATTCTACAACAGCAGGACCAGGCGATTGCTGCGATCCCGGAAGTGAAAACGGTGGTGGGTAAAATTGGCCGTGCCGACAGTGCGCTGGATCCGGCGCCGTTATCGATGATTGAAACGCTGATCCAATATCACAGCGAATATAAAACTGACGCACGGGGCAAGCGGCTGTATTTTAAATATGACCGGCAAACTGACAGCTTTATGCGTGATAGCGATGGCGAGCTGATCATTGATCCGCGCGGCCGACCCTACCGGCAGTGGCGTGAGCATATTAAAAGTCCGGATGATATCTGGCAGGAAATTGTGCAAGCGGCGCAGTTGCCCGGCGTAACCTCGGCACCTAAGCTGCAGCCGATCGAAACCCGTTTACTGATGCTGCAAACCGGCATGCGCGCGGCGATGGGTATTAAGCTACAGGCACCGGATTTAGCCACGCTGGAGCAGATTGCACTGGCGTTTGAGGCGGCATTGCGCGATGCCCCGGCCATTTCGCCACTCACCGTAAATGCCGAACGGGTGGTGGGCCAGCCGTATTTAATTGTCACGCCCAATCGGCAGCAAATCGCGCGGCATGGTTTAAGTATGCAACAAGTGCAGCAAAGCTTAAGTACTGCCCTGGCCGGTATGGATGCCGGTCGCACCATCGAGGGGCGCGAGCGGTATCCGATCCGGGTGCGTTATCAACGCGAGCAACGCGATAGTCTGGAGGCGATAGCACAAGTACTGGTGGCGACGCCAGCCGGCTATAGTGTGCCGTTAATTGAACTGGCAGAGATACGCTACGAGCGCGGCCCACAGATGATCCGCTCGGAAAATAGCTTTTTAACCGCCTACATTACCTTTGGCGCAGAGCGTGGTATCGCCGATGTCGAAGCGGTCGCGCAGGTAGAGGCTTATTTGCAACAACTGCTTAGCCAGGGCGAGCTGACATTGCCGGCTGGCGTCAGTTATCAGTTTGCCGGCAGTTACCAGCAACAGCAAAGTGCTGCGGCGACACTGAGCTGGTTGGTGCCGCTGGCGCTGACCTTGGTGTTTATGTTGCTGTATTTACAGTTTAAGCAGGTCAGTACCGCGCTGATGATTTTCAGCAGCATTGCCATTGCCTGGGCTGGCGGCTTTATCGCGTTGGATGCGTTCGCACAACCGGACTTTTTAAACAGCCAGTGGTTTGGCGCCAATCTGCGTGAGCTGTTTAATCTGCAAAGTTATAACCTGAGTATCGCGGTCTGGGTCGGGTTTTTAGCCTTGTTTGGTATTGCTGTCGACGATGGCATAGTGATGGCGACTTACCTGAAACAGCAATTTGCCGCCCGGCCGGCACGCAGCCGTGCTGAAGTACGCGAGTTAGTGTGTGCGGCAGCGGCCAAACGCATTCGCCCCTGTTTAATGACGTCTGCCACCACGATACTGGCGCTATTACCGGTGCTTAGCTCCACTGGCCGCGGTGCTGATCTGATGATCCCAATGGCAATACCGACACTCGGCGGCATGCTGTTTGTGCTACTGAGCGTCTTTATGGTGCCGGTGCTCTATGCTGCCCGGGAGGAGTGGCGCTTGCGAGACTAAAAGGGGGTAACTCAGGGCCATAATAGCGGCCCTGAGTCTGAACCAGCTAGTTATGGTAACTAATATGCTGATGGAAGCGCACCGTTAAGTCATCGCGCTCTGGTTGTAGATTTACCGCTTTGGCAAAGCGGCGCAGCGCGCTTTCCACTTCATTCATAAAGCGGCCATAACCCAGATCGGTTTGGTCGTCTGGCGTGGCGAAAATGATCAGCTGCATCATTTCTACCAACTTATCGCCCTGCAGATCACTGACCAGCTGTCCTTGTTTGGCGCTGGGGTCAAAACCAATCATCTGTAACTCTGTGCCCTGGCTGCTTTTATCAAACTGGCTATTGCGGACCAAGGGTAACAAACCATTGGCCAGCACGGCCAGATGCTGCAGTTTTTCTTGCTGACAGGCCGAGACAAAGTGATCGGCGATATGCTGATACAGCGGCAGATAGGGGCTGCTGCTGTGCAGATCCAGCTTTACCTGCTCTTTTAGCCGCCGGCTGAGCGGTAAATTGACAATCACATAAGTCAGGGCGCTATGGGCCGGCAGTTCCGCTTGCCGGGCTTTATAGCGGGCATCGATAGAGCGCAGTTTATAGCCGTAGCTTTCTTTACTGCCTTTGGCTTTGGCGAATAAATCATAGGTCAGATGCTGGTGATCACGGACTTTGATTTTCAGCTCTGCCAATGCCAGGCGGTTACGCAGTTCAGTCAGTAATGTCGTCACCTGCTGATGAAAGGCTGCGGCATTAGAGCGCAGTGGCTGCTCGGTTGCCAGAAACAACAGGCTAATTTTCCGTGCCCGCACTTTGGCATCATAAAAGCTATGCTGGGCTTCATGGTAGCTGGGGTTATAGAAAAACAGAATTTGCTCGGCGGTTTGCAGCACATAGGCTTCCTGGTGAAAGCGCACTACCGGGGTTTTGCCGTTCGCAATCAGGTGTACATTGCGCAGGCCAAACTGATCGGCCAGTTCAAACAGCTTTTGGCTGAGTGCCTGATACAGTGCCAGATAAGGGGCCTCTGTGCTGCTTGCCGGGTAGCGGGCCACTAACTCATCTGATAAAGCAAACTCAGCCAGCAGATATTGATTATCGCGGGCCGAGGCGGGTAGATAAACCTTATGTTGCGAACTGACGGGCATAACCTGACTCCTAACCAGACTAAAATTGCGGCAATTGTAGCAAAATGGCTGTGTTGTTGTAACGTATATTTAAAAGTTTATGTCGGTATTCAACGGGTGCAGCCCCCAGGTTTAGTAATAATAAATATCTGCTAGAATAAGCAGTTAGAATACTGCTGTTATTGGAATCTGCGATGTCTGTTACTTTACTGATCGATTATTGGTTAATTGCCATCACCGCGCTTTTTGTGGTGGTCAACCCGTTAACCACCGCTTTTATTTTTGTGTCACTGCTGCCGAATGCCAACGCTGCGCAGAGAGCCCGTGCAGCCAAGCGTTCGACACTGGTATCGGCGGGCATTTTCCTGCTGTTTGGTCTGCTTGGTAGCTTTATCTTTAAAGTTTTCGGCATCACGTTGGAGGCCTTCCGGATTGCCGGCGGCCTGATTTTATTTGGCATAGCAATGAGCATGATGCAAAAAGGTCTGGATGATGGCGAGGAAGCTACCGGCAAAGAGCCGCAAACGGATGGCAAACTGGCGAAAGATGTGTCGATTATTCCGCTGGCTATTCCTTTTATTGCTGGCCCGGGTGCCATTGCCACTGTGATGATCCTAACCAGTGAAGCGCAGAATGTATGGCACTTTATCACCGTATTTCTGGCAATAGGTATCACCACTTTTTCCTGTTATCTGGCAATGATTTATGCCCATGTATTGGTAAGGTATATCGGAGAGACCGGTAAAGAAATTATTACCCGGTTGTTTGGTTTGATTTTGTCAGTTATTGCTGTGCAGTTTGTAATTAACGGTGTGTTGGACATTTATCGCAGTTTGTAACTGGATAAAGCAGCGGGGATGTCAGACATCCCCGCTATGTAACGCTTAAGCGATAACGATAAAGCCAACAAAGGCAATAACCGCCGCAATTAAAGCGTATGGGAATTGTGTAATCGCATGGCTCATCAGGTTACAACCCGAGCCCTGCGCAGCCAGTACTGTGGAGTCACTATAGAAACAGGCCTGGCTACCAAAAGAGCTGGCAGATAACAGGGCGCCGATAACCAGTGGAATATTGGCATCGACGGCGGTGGCCAGTGGCATCACAATTGGAATGGATACCGCAAAAATCCCCCAACTGGAGCCGGTAGCAAAGGCCAGTACCGCCATGGCGAGAAATACCAGTGCCGGTAGCATTTGTGCAGTCATATAAGGCGCCAGATTTTCGATTACAAACAGTGGCAGACCTAATTTGTCGCAGACATCTTTAAAGATAAAGGCGGCGATGACGGTACTGATGGCTGGCAGCATGGTTTTAAAGCCATTCATCATCACATCCATCATTTCTGACAGCGACATCAGCTTTTGTACACCGTAATAAATCAGCGAGAACACCAGCGCGGCAATCACACCTTTTAATACATCTGGTTCGCTTAGCGAGTCACCCAGCAATACGGTAAATACAATCAGCGACAGCATCGGCACCATAAAGTTATGCACCTTGCCTTGCTTATTGCTGCTTTCAAACTCTTCTTCAATTGAGTTGACCGCATACTCATCACTGGTATGGTAGGGCATTTCTTCAGCGGCATGATGCTGTAAACGTACTGGCTGGCTTGATGAATCGGCCAATTCACAGTCGATCGGTTTACCTTGCTGCATAGCAAGCTCAGCTTTCTTCATTGGGCCGATGTCTGGCATCAGTTTTAGCGCTACCAGCATCACTACTATTACTGCTAGTATGGGGTACAGCATGTAAGGGATAGCTTCAATATAGACTGCGACACCTTTGCCTTTCTCGGCGATATCGTTATCCTCCAGTAAGCCACCAAAGAACACCGCCCAGGTAGAGATGGGAACCAGTACACAAATTGGCGCAGCGGTAGAATCAACGATATAAGCCAGCTTTTGGCGTGATACTTTAAATTTATCGGTAACCCGCTTCATCGCTTCGCCAACCGACAGCGCATTTAGATAGTCATCGACAAAGATAATACAGCCCATAATAAAGGTCATAAACATCGATGAACGTTGGCCTTTGGCTTTCTGAGCGCCGAAACGACCAAATGCCACTGCACCGCCGGTATGAATTAATAAGCCAATTAGCGCGCCAAAGCCGGCACAGACCAGAATTAACCAGCCGATGGTTTCATCCTGCATCACGTCGACGGCAATATCTGAAAAATTTGAAAGCGACTCAGTGGGGCTAAGTAATAACAAACCGACCACTGCACCCAATACTAACGCCAGTATCGGGCGTTTTAACCAAACCGCAAAAACCAATACCACGATCGGTGGAATTAAGCTTAAGGCAGAGGGTGCTGCAAGGGCGGCCGCTTCGGCCGCCGCGGCAATAGGTTCGGCCAGACTCTCTAAAGAAGCATCTGCTGACATGGTTGCTTATTCTCGTAATAAAAGCCGGGATAGCCGGCAAAGTTAACTGAACCGTTGCAGCAGATTTACAACTCAACGGAGCGGAACACTGCCTGGTGCTCTGGCTAAACGGGCGGTTTAGCTGCATAAGTATCCAGCACAGGCCTGTCTGATCTTTATGCAGACAAACGCGTGCATCATAGCAAAAAAACGATTTTGCACAATTGGAATCTTTGTGCCTGATATCGGTCGAAAGCTGTCAGCTATTTTTACAGCCTTACATTTGCGTCGAAATTAACTTTAACTCCAGCACAATTTGCATTTATTATTACAACTGAGCCGGTAAATGTTGTCGCTGCACCTAGTGTACTGGCGCTAATGGGCCTGGGTTTAGTGGCTCTGGTAGGCGTACGTCGTCGCAAGCAGTTAGTGGCATAGTATTAATCGTTAAATAAAAAATGCCGGATTATTCCGGCATTTTTTATGGTCAGTTTACCCCCTAAGAGGGGGCTATCAGGATTTAAACTACCGACGACTATAAGGCGGCGATTTCGGCCTGCTGCGCCTGAAGTTTGGCTAACGCCTGCTCCAATTCTGCCAGTTTGGCGCGCTCTTTCTCCAGCACCGCTTCCGGTGCCTTGGCAACAAAGCCTTCGTTGTTCAGCTTAGCGGCAACCCGGGATAACTCTTGCTCGGTTTTTTCCAGTTGCTTGGCAATCCGGCCCAGTTCTGCTGCTTTATCAATTAAACCGGCCATTGGGATCAGCAAGTCCATGCTGCCAATCAGCTGTGCGGCGCTGGCTGGTGCTTTAGCATCAGCCGCCAATACCTCCAGGCTGTCCAGTTTCGCCATTACCAGCAGGAAATTACGGTTTTGCTCCAGTCGGCGCTGCTCTTCTGCATTCAGATTACGCAGCAATACCGTTAATGGCTTAGATGGCGCAATATTCATTTCGCCACGCACGTTACGGATAGCGGTGATCACGGCTTTTAACCATTCCAGATCGGCCTGCGCCGTTTCATCCACCAGCTCGGCCTGATAAACCGGATAGGCGGCCAGCATAATGCTGTCACTGTTAATACCGGCCAGTGGCTTAACGGCTTGCCAGATACTTTCCGTGATATAAGGCATAATCGGATGCATCAGGCGTAACAGGCTTTCCAGCACGGTGATCAGCGTATGGCGGGTGCCGCGCTGCTCTGCTTCAGAGCCTTTGAACAACACCGGCTTGGTCAGCTCCAGGTACCAGTCACAGAACTGGTTCCAGGTAAACTCATACAGTGCGGTGGCGGCCAGGTCAAAGCGATAGCTGTCGAAGTAATGCCGTACTTGTTTTACCGTTTGCTGGTATTGTGCCAGGATCCATTTATCGGCCAGTGACAGCACCTTATCGTTGCTGTTAAAGCCGCAGTCCTGACCTTCGGTATTCATCAGCACATATCGGCTGGCATTCCACAGTTTATTGCAGAAGTTACGGTAGCCTTCTAAGCGCTTCATATCCCAGTTGATATCCCGACCGGTAGACGCCAGCGCTGCCAGCGTAAAACGCACCGCATCGGTGCCGCTGGCCGGAATACCTTCCGGGAACTGCTTGCTGGTGCGGTCGGCAATTTTCTTCGCCAGCTGCGGCTGCATCATATTGGCAGTGCGTTTTTCCAGCAGTGCGTCCAGCGTAATGCCGTCAATCATGTCCAGTGGGTCAATCACATTACCCTTGGATTTTGACATCTTATCGCCGTTTTCATCCCGGATCAGACCGGTGACATAAACTGTCTTAAAGGGCACTTGCGGCTTACCATCGGCATCTTTAATAAAGTGCATGGTCATCATGATCATCCGGGCAACCCAGAAGAAAATAATGTCAAAGCCGGTCACTAACACATCGGTAGGATGGAAGTTCTTTAAGTCTTCGGTTTGCTCTGGCCAACCCAGCGTCGAGAAGGTCCACAGCGCAGAACTAAACCAGGTGTCCAGCACGTCGTTGTCCTGACTCAGGCTGACGCTAGCTGCCAGCTGATATTTACTGCGCACCTCAGCTTCGCTACGACCGACATAAACCTTGCCGTCGGCATCATACCAGGCTGGAATACGGTGGCCCCACCACAGCTGACGCGAGATACACCAATCCTGAATATCACGCATCCAGCTGTAGTACATATTCTCATATTGCTTCGGCACAAACTGAATATCGCCGTTTTCTACCGCTTCGGTCGCCGTTTTCGCCAGTGGCGCAACCCGCACATACCACTGATCAGTCAGCATCGGCTCAATGACCACGCCGCTGCGATCACCATAAGGCAGGGTGTTGTTGACCTCTTCAATTTTTTCCAGCAAGCCGGCGGCATCAAAGGCGGCAACGATAGCTTTGCGGGCTGCGTAGCGGTCCAGGCCCTGATATTCAGCCGGGATCGCAATCTGCAGTTCAGTATTTGGCTGGCCGTTAATATGGTAGCAGTCTGCGCTCTGACGGATAGTGGCATCCGGGGTCATCACATTAATCAGCGGCAGTTGATGACGCTTACCGACTTCGTAGTCATTAAAGTCATGCGCCGGCGTGATCTTGACGCAGCCGCTGCCTTTGCTCATGTCGGCGTGTTCGTCAGCGATAATCGGAATACGGCGGTTAGCCAGCGGTAATAGGATGGCTTTGCCAATCAGATCTTTATAGCGCTCATCTTCTGGGTTTACCGCAACGGCGCTGTCACCGAGCATGGTTTCCGGGCGGGTGGTCGCCACCACCAGATAGTCTTTACCATCAGCGGTCTTTACGCCATCGGCCAGCGGATAACGCAGGTGCCAGAACTGGCCCTTTTGCTCTTTATTCTCGACTTCCAGATCCGAAATCGCGGTATGCAGTTTCGGATCCCAGTTTACCAGGCGTTTGCCGCGGTAAATCAAATCATCTTCATACAGCCGGACAAAGACTTCCTGCACGGCATTCGACAAGCCGGCATCCATGGTAAAGCGTTCACGATCCCAATCGACCGAGTTACCGAGGCGGCGCATTTGCGAGGTAATGGTACCGCCAGATTCAGCCTTCCATTGCCATACCTTTTCAATAAATTTGTCGCGGCCAAGCTCGGCGCGGCCGGGCAGACCTTCCTGCGCCAGTTTACGCTCTACTACCATCTGGGTGGCGATACCGGCATGGTCGGTACCGACTTGCCACAGCGCATTTTTACCCTGCATCCGCTGATAGCGGGTGAGCGCATCCATAATGGTTTGCTGGAACGCATGCCCCATATGCAGGCTACCGGTAACATTTGGCGGTGGGATCATAATGCAGTAGTTATTACCCGGCCGGTTATCGCCGTTCGGTTTAAAATAGCCCTTGCTTTCCCAGGCCTGATACATCGCCTGTTCTATTTCACTGGGGTTAAAGGTTTTTTCCATCTGAGTGATACCTGTAAATTCAGTCGGCAGTAATCGTTTCCGGCAGAATGCCCGCCTGTCGATACTGCTTATAGCGTTCCCGCGCCTGCGCTTTTAGCGTTGGCTCGGCGGGCACAAATTCAATGATCTGGTTAAAGCGCCGGGCAAAATCCGGCACCTGGTCGGCCAGGTTAATTAACACCTGGCGGCTGGTTTTTGGCGCCTGCCAGCCAATTTCTACCGGCGCGCCGCGTTGCGGGCCTTCGCCGGCCAGGTTGTGTGGCACAAAGCTGTCGGGTTCAAATTGCCATAACAGTTCGTCCAGCAGCTCGGCACTTTGCTGGTCGGCAGTATATACGAAAACCCGTTGTTTGGCGCGGTACAGCTGGGCACAAAGCTGGCAGGCTAAAGCAAAATGAGCTGGCGCAGGCGTCAGCTCATTAGCTTGGGAACCAGTACTGGCTGCAGCACTTTGCTCAGCCAGCACATAGAAGGTAACCTGCATCAGTGATCCTGCTGCTGACCAGTACGATTGATCAGGAACTGGGTCAGCAATGCGACCGGCCGGCCGGTTGAACCTTTGTCTTTACCGCCACTGCGCCAGGCGGTACCGGCGATATCCAGGTGTGCCCAATGATATTTGCGGGTAAAGCGTGACAGGAAGCAGGCGGCAGTAATGGTACCGGCTGCGCGGCCACCCAGGTTGCTAAAGTCAGCGAACGGGCTCTCCAGCTGATCCTGATACTCATCCCACAGCGGCAGGCGCCAGGCGCGATCGCCACTTTGCTCTGAGGCATTCAGCAACTCATGCGCCAATGGGTTATGGTTACTCAGCAGGCCAGAGGCATGTTTACCCAGTGCAATCACGCAGGCACCGGTTAATGTCGCCACATCAATCACCAGCTCAGGGTCAAAGCGTTCGACATAGGTCAGCGCATCGCACAGTACCAGCCGGCCTTCGGCATCGGTATTCAGCACTTCGACGGTTTGCCCTGACATGGTGGTTAGGATATCACCTGGCCGGTAAGCATTGGCATCCGGCATATTTTCTGCTGCTGCCAGCACCGCGACGATATTTACCGGTAACTGCAGGTTAATCACTGCCTGCATGGTGCCCAGCACTGAAGCCGCGCCACACATATCAAACTTCATTTCATCCATGCCATCGCCCGGTTTCAGGCTGATACCGCCGGAGTCGAAGGTCAGACCCTTACCAACCAATACCACCGGCGCGCTGTTATCGGCGGCACCCTGATACTTGATCACCGACATTTTCGGTTCATTCACTGAACCGCGGCCAACCGCCAGGTAGGAGTTCATGCCCAGCGCTGACATTTCGGCTACGCCTAATACTTCAACGCTGACCTTATCCGATAACTTACTCAGTGCTGAAGCCTGTTCGGCCAGATAGGCTGGAGTACAGATGTTCGGCGGCATATTGCCGACATCTTTACACTGCTTAATACCGGCAGCAATAGCTAAACCATGCTCCACCGCGCGCTCGCCAATCGTCAGATCGCGGCGGGTGGGGACATTAAACACAATTTTACGCAGTGGGCGGCGGGTTTCGTCCTTTTTGCTTTTCAGCTTATCAAAGACGTAGAGGCAATCCTGGGTGGTTTCCACCGCATGACGCACTTTCCAGTAGGTATCGCGGCCTTTAACATGCAGCTCGGATAAAAAGCATACCGCTTCCATCGAGCCGGTTTCGTTCAGGGTGCTAATGGTTTTGGCGATGATCTGACGGTATTGGCGCTCATCTAATTCGCGCTCTTTGCCACAACCAACCAATAATACACGCTCACTTAATACATTGGGCACATGGTGCAGTAACAGCATCTGGCCTGGTTTGCCTTCCAGATCGCCGCGGCGTAATAAGTTACTGATATAGCCCTCACTGATTTTATCCAGTTGCTCGGCTACGGCGGACAGCCGGCGTGGCTCGTACACACCGACCACAATGCAGGCACTGCGTTGTTTTTCCGGACTTCCGCTTTTAACGCTGAACTCCATGTTTACTCCTGATTCTAAGAGACTGTGCTACTATTGGCGCAGACAGTACCCGGTGATGTGCGGGCGTATCGCGCACGGCAGCGCTAGCTTACCTTGGTGGAATTTTACCGGCTTTACTTAAAAAAATTCGGATTTAAGCCGGCTTTCGCTGATAATAAAGTGTATAAATACCAAGTTTACTGAAAAATCACCAGCTTTCCAGAGAAAAGACAGGTTTTTAGGGGGCATTTTTGATTATTTTTCGTTATCTGATTGGTGAAGTCTTTCGCGCTCAGTTAGCTGTCTTTGTTATTCTGACCACTATTATTATCAGTCAACGCTTTGTAAAAATTCTGGCCGATGCCTCTGAAGGCGAAATTCCCGGTCAGCTAGTGATGAGTATTGTTGCACTGAAGCTGCCACAACTGGCGGTCATTATTTTACCGCTAAGTGCATTTTTGGGCATTTTAGTGGCCTATGGCCGTATTTATGCCGACAGCGAAATGACCGTGTTGCATGCTACTGGCGTCAGCGAATGGTATGTGACCCGGCTCACGCTGTTGCTGTCAGTCTTGATGGCAATCCTGGCCGGCAGCGTCACTCTGTATTTCAGCCCCTGGGCTACCGAACGCGAGTATCAGCTGCTGGAGCGGGCAGAGTCGGATGCCGGTTTATTTTCGCTGATCCCCGGCCGTTTTCAGCATACCTCGAATGAAAAAGCGGTGATTTTTGTGCAGGATGTCAGCCGTTCCGGTAATCAGTTGGCCCGGGTGTTCGTCGCGCAAAACAGTGACAAAGAAGGCAGTAATGAGCAGGCAATCGTCTACGCTTCGGCTGGTGCTGTCTATGAAGATCCGCAAACCGGAGCCCAGTTGCTGACACTGGAGCAGGGCCGGCGTTATGCCGGCGATGGCCAGTCACCGGCTTATGAAGTGATAGAGTTTGACCGCTATCAAATCCAGATCCGTGAACAGGAAGTGGAGCAGCGCCGGCGCAAACTGTCCAGTCTGAATACACCTGCGTTGCTGCAGGAGAGCAGTAATGAAGCCATCGCCGAGTGGCACTGGCGGATTGCCATTCCGCTGTCTATTCCGATCCTAACGTTGATAGCGGTGCCACTGAGCCGGGTTAATCCACGGCAGGGCAAATTTGGCCGCTTATTACCGGCATTACTACTGTATCTGGGTTATTACGCTCTACTGATTATCGCCCGCTCAGCGTTGGAAGATGGCAAGATCCCGGCGCAATGGGGCATGTGGTGGCTGCATGGCGCGGGTTTATTACTTGGTAGCTTGTTGATTTTGCGTAGCCGCGAGAGTGCGCAAAAAATCCGGGCCTGGGTAGCGGGGCGTTAAGATGTTAAAAATACTAGACCTCTATATTGGCCGCACCATTCTTACGACAACCTTACTGACGTTAAGCGTGCTGTTAGCCTTATCGTCAATGTTCCGTTTTATCGATCAAATGCGCTCTATCGGCCGCGGTTACTACGATATGGTGCATGCAGCGCTCTTTACCTTATACAGTGTACCGGGCGATTTGGTCATGTTTTTTCCGATGGCAGCACTGATTGGAGGCTTGATTGGTCTTGGCATGCTGGCCAGTAGCAGCGAGCTGGTGGTGATGCAGGCTGCCGGCCTATCACGGCTGAATATTATCAATTCGGTAATGAAATCAGCAGTGCTGATGGTGCTGGTGATGATGGCAGTGGCAGAGTGGGGCGCACCTATTACTGACCGTGCGGCGCGGGAGCTGAGAATTAAAGCGATTTCTGATGGTAATGTATTTGCTGCGCGCCAGGGCGTCTGGGCCAAAGATGGTGACAGCTTTGTTAATATCAAAGAAGTAGATGACCTCGGTAACCTGAAAGATGTCATCATCTATCATTTTCAGGCCGATTTGGCACTGGCAAAAGTGGTGCGGGCGGAAACAGCACAGTATTTTGATGATGCCTGGCGCCTGCAACAGGTTACTGAGCTGACCTTCACTGAAGAGCAAATTTCACAGCAGCGCCTGCCCAGTCAGCCCTGGCGTTCTACTCTGACACCAGACAAACTGAGCGTGGTCAGCATCAAACCTGAAATGCTGTCACTGCGCGGACTAAGCGATTATGTCGAATATTTACAGCAGAATGGCCAGGAAGCCAGTCGCTATGAGCTGGCATACTGGCGCAAAGTCCTGCAGCCGGTGACAGTGGCGGCGATGCTGCTGTTAGCCTTGTCGTTTATCTTTGGCCCGCTCCGTAGCGTAACCATGGCGGCCAGAGTATTGCTGGGCATTCTGACTGGTTTTGGCTTTTATATGAGTAACGAGGTATTCGGGCCGCTGGCGCTGGTGTATCAGTTGCCGCCATTAGCTGGTGCTGCTGTACCCAGCCTGCTGTTTATTGCTATTTCGCTGTACTTTATGCGGCGAAAAATCTAGGTGTACGTACCGAACCCTACTCAGCCCGCTTTAGCGGGCTGTTTTATGTAAATTCAGCACCTTGCTTTGCTCTTTACTAAGCACAATCATCTGACTGTTGGTCAGTTGATCCTGCAATGCCAGCCCCTTGCCCCAGCGCAACCAAAGCCAGATATTACCAAGGCTGCCAATCGCCAGTATGGCTCTGGCCAATGCCTGTATTGCGGTTAAGGGTTGTCCGCTTTGACTGACGACCAGTAAGCGCCAGGCCCGCATCCCCAGCGTTTGGCCTGCTTTACACCAAAAGTAGACATAAAAGCCGAAGATAACGCTAAGCAGATAGGTAAAATACACCCACCGACGCCAGCTACTGGTGATATAACCGGCGATGTCCTGCCCGGGTAACAGCGTGATCACCGAACTCCATACCAGAAGCTGGACTAACAGCATGGCGAGTCCTGCAGCCAGCATAATCAGCGCACAGAGAATTAACACATCATAAATAATGGCCGCTAAGCGTCGTGCAAAGCCAGCCCGTGGGGCATCCTGATACATAACTGCTCCTGAAGATAATAGCGTTAGTCTAGCATGAGGCGTCAATGGCGCCCAAGAGTTGATAACACTGTACGCCCTGTCGACTAGCATCAAAAGGATTAAGAAACACGGAGGGTTTTGAATCCACTGCGTCTAAATTGGTGCTATTTTAAGCAATTGTGGTGATAAGGCAGTGAAATGTCATACAAAGCACTTGCACCTGCTTAGCGGCATCGTATAATGCAGGCGTTTACCTCAAACAACTCCTCTCTGCCTGGGTGGCGAAATCGGTAGACGCAGCGGATTCAAAATTAACAGCTGTTATAGAGTTTTTTAGTTTAACCTTTTGAAATTAAAGAGATTAAAATTAAAAATCTTTGACAAATTAGCTGTTATAGTTTGTTATAGAACGATATTGGCTCAGTGATGAAATTGGTAGACGTGCCGGATTCAAAATCCGGTCCTGGAAACAGGGTGTCGGTTCGAGTCCGACCTGAGCCACCAAATAACAGAGAACCGTCCTTAATGGGCGGTTTTTTTTTGGTTCTAATTTGTTTCGTATTTGTATTGTTCAATTGTTATTGAGTCGCATACTGAAGTTTTTCAGGGATTTTGGTTAACTCAAAGCAAGTAAAAGCTTTACTGTTTTTTATAGTGTTGATTTTTGGTACGTGAGTGTGTTAATGATTAATGAGTTCTCGTTATATCGAGAGGATAACACATAAAAAACATTTAACATTTCAAGGAGGGCTTGTGAAGATTGTTGTTTTGTTGTTTTCTGTTCTGGTCGTAGGGTGCACGAGCGTTAATAACGCTGGTGGAAATAATCAAAATCCTGAAACTTTTGTTGGTATAGAGAATGGAAATCTGGTCTATAGGGGTGGAATAACTGAAACGTCAAACAATGCGATTTTTGCCTTGTTTAATGATGCAGAAGTGAAGCCAAGCCGTCTGCTTATAACCAGCCAAGGCGGTGAAATCGGTGCTGGATTAGATTTAGGTCAGTGGGTTAAAGATAATGGCTTGGATGTCGAAGTCGAAAGAGTATGTGCTTCGTCATGTGCTAATTATATATTTCCAGCCGCTAACAAAAAGTATCTAAGAAAAGATTCCGTTTTGCTTTGGCATGGTAGCGCTTGGCAAGCAGATTGGAGTGTTGATGACAAGAATCGACAAACGTTTGATGAATATTTAACTGGAATGCGTAAGCAAGAAACTGAATTTTACGCAAGCATCGGCGTTGACAACCTACTTGCAAATTACGGCCAATCTAAATTTAGTTCGTTGGATTTCGCTCAGAACTTATTTGGTAAAGGTACTGTTGGTTATGATTACTCCATCGCTGATATGGAGAGATTTGGCTTAAAAAATATCATTTTGATTGACGGTGAGTGGGACTGGAGAAAATACCGGCCTAAATCAGCGGATAGGGTAAAACGTATCAATGTTGACGAAGGTTTTGAGTTTAAACTTCGTCGTTTCGAGATTTAAAACGCTAATTTTTCAATTTTAAGCCTGATCACAAAACGCGTGCTCTCTAAATCTGATTCGACATTAATTTGTCCTTCGTGTGCTTCCACAATGGCTTTGGTAATAGCCAACCCTAAACCGGCACCTTCACTATGCCGTTGCCTTGATTGATCTGCACGATAAAAGCGCTCAAATAAATACGGTAAATGTTCCGGAGGAATAGGCGGTCCAGGATTTTCGACGCTGATAGTGATCGAGTCTGGTGATGCCAGTGCTGTTGTTACTGTAATGCTTTGGCTCTGAGCAGTGTATCTCAATGCGTTTGACAGCAGATTGGTTAAAGCATGTCGCAGTAAGGTGCGATCAGCCTGCACCAAAATTACCGGACCGGAAAAATGCAAACTAACACCAGACTCTTCAGCAAGGGCTTCAAAAAAGTCAAAAATCGCCTGAATTTCGTCCGCCAGATTTAACGTTTGCTTTTGCAGTGTGAGTAAACCGTTCTGGCTTTTCGCTAACCACAACATATCGCTTATCATTTTATTCAGCCGCTCCAGCTCCTCCAGATTGGAGAACAGCAGATTCTGGTACTCGTCGGCGCTGCGCGCGCGCGATAAACTAACCTGGGTTTGCGTGATCATATTGGTCAGCGGTGTTCGTAGCTCATGCGCAATATCGGCACTAAAGTGCGACAGCTTGGTAAACCCTTGCTCCAGCCGGTCTAACATCAGATTAAAAGACTGCACCATATGCCGCAGCTCGGCCGGGACCTCGCCCGGTGATAAGCGAATATCCAGTTTATTGGTTTGAATATCACGCATTTGCGCGCTTAAACCCCGAAGTGGGTTTAGCCCCTGGTGCACTGCAAGCCAGGCCGCCAGTAGAGTAAGCAGGGCGGAGCCAAGTAAAATCAGCCCCAGGCTACGCTGTAACTGCTGCAAGAAATGTTCATGAAAACTGATGTCGATAGCGGCAATCACCTGATACTGCTGATCTGCCGTGGTGAAAAGGCTGAACACGCCGCGATAGGCTTTGCCGTCCAGCTGCCAATTGTGGATGGCTTTGGCATTATAGTCGGCACTGGCCGGGGTATTGGCCGCTAGCAAGCTTAAATCAATGTCGGCGTTACGGTAGACTAAGCGGTTCTGGCTATCCATTACCTGATAGTAGACACCGTGATGGCCCGATACCGCTTTTGCCAGTGTCTGTGTCGGCTGTTGCTGGCCGTTCTGCCCGGCAGTCAGCGTGTGCTCAACCGCGTGCAGGATCACGGCTAACTCGTCGGCATCCTGTTCGATAAAGTGATGTTCGACTGAGCTGAGCAGTAATTGCTGCACGAAGAACAGGCAAATCGAAATGGTTAGCGCGACAAAAAGTACCACGCGAACGGTGATCGAGAGAGGGCGTTTGCCAGCTTTATGCATCAGTTTGCTCATCGTCCAGTTTATAGCCCATACCGCGCACGGTATGGATCAGTTTTGCCGCAAAGCCGTCATCAATTTTGCCGCGCAAGCGGCGAATAGCAACGTCAATCACATTGGTGTCGCTGTCAAAATTCATATCCCATACCTGCGAGGCGATTAACGAGCGCGGCAGAACTTCACCACGGCGGCGCATCAGCAGTTCAAGCAAGCTAAATTCCTGATTACTCAGCGCTATTTTGGCACCGCTACGACTAGCTTTACGCTTAGCAATATCCAGTTGTAAATCGGCAACTTGTAATAATTCTGACTGCGGTGCGGCCTGACCACGGCGTAGCAGGGTTCTGACCCTTGCCAGCACCTCTGAGAAAGCAAAGGGTTTGATCAGGTAGTCGTCGGCGCCAAGCTCCAGGCCTTTCACCCGGTCGTCGACGCTGTCGCGGGCCGACAGAAATAGTACCGGCGTATGGTTATGATTTTCTCTTAGCGCCTGAACAATACGTAAGCCGCTGACGTCCGGCAGCATCACATCCAGCATGATTAAATCGAAATCTTCTGTCATCGCCAGATGATGGCCATCCAGGCCATTTCTGACCAGTGACACCTGAAAACCGGCTTCGCTCAGGCCTTGCTTTAAATAGTCACCGGTTTTTTGTTCATCTTCTACAATCAGCAAACGCATCTTGTCATCTCCAAACATAGCTTTGGCAGTATTAGGCCATAAACCGCCAAACAGCAACATGACAGCAAGATTACAACTTTGTCATGTTCATGTCATGCTGCTGACAGTTTCGTCCTCTACACTGCTACGCATATAGAGAGTATTGGAGGTTGCAGATGATAAAGGCTAACACCATGATGCCGGTATCGATTTCACGGCGCCGGTTTGTGCAGGGGCTGGCGGTGGGCGGCGTGCTGGCCACTTTTCCGCATATCGTCAGGGCGGGTAGCGCCTTTAAAGATAATGCCTTTACCGGCTATGCCACTGAGCTCAGCGGTAACGTGATTGATTTAACCATCGGCGAAGCGCTGGTAAATTTTACCGGCGTGGTCCGTAAAGCCACCACCATCAACGGTTCGATACCGGCACCGACCTTACGCTTGCGAGAAGGCGATGACGTGACCATACGGGTAACCAATACCTTGTCGGTGCCCAGCTCAATTCACTGGCACGGTATTATTTTACCCTACCAGATGGACGGCGTACCCGGCATGAGCTTCAGAGGCATTATGCCCGGCGAAACCTTTGTCTATCGTTTTACGTTAAAGCAAAGCGGCACGTACTGGTATCACTCGCACAGTGGCTTTCAGGAAATGACCGGCATGTATGGCGCGCTGATCATTGAACCCAAAGCGCAGGATGTAATTGCCGCCGATCGCGAATATGTGGTGCAGCTGTCAGACTGGACCGATGAAGATCCACATACGGTGTTTCGCAAATTAAAAGTGCAAAGTGATTTGTACAATTTTAATCAGCCAACAGTGCAGGACATGCTGCGCGATATCACTGACAGAGGGCTGGACGCGGCGCTGGCGAAACGGCAGATGTGGCAGCAAATGCGGATGAACCCCACCGATCTGGCGGATATCTCCGCGGCCACTTTTACGTATTTAATGAATGGCAGTTCGCCGCTGGCAAACTGGCGCGGCCTATTTAAGCGCGGTGAGCGTGTGCGGCTGCGTTTTATCAATGGCTCCAGCAACAGCTTTTTTGATGTGCGTATTCCCGAGCTGAAAATGACTGTGGTGCAGGCTGACGGCCAGAATGTACACCCGGTAACGGTAGATGAGTTCCGCTTTGGCCCGGGCGAAACCTATGATGTTGTCGTCTCGCCGCAAAATGATGCCTACACCATTTTTGCCCAGAGCATGGACCGCAGTGGCTATGCCCGCGGTACCCTGGCCGTGGCCGAGAGCTTAAATGCACCGGTGCCTGCGCTGGATCCGGTGGAATGGCTGACGATGGCTGACATGATGGGCAATATGAACCATGGCGCAAGCGACAGCCACAGCCACGGCCACAGCGCGATGGCGCACGGCAATGGCGCGGAAGATCATAGCCAGCATGGTGCTATGGCTATCGATCACAGTCAGCATGGCCCGGCGGTGCCTTATGCCAAAGCCAGTTCAACTGTGCGTCATGCCAGCACCGAGTATGGCCCGTCGGTGGATATGCGGGTGGATATGCCAAGAACCAACCTGGACGATCCGGGCATTGGTTTGCGCAATACCGGGCGGCGCGCGCTGACCCTGGCCGATTTACATTCGCTGGACGGTATTATTGAGCCGGGCGGCCCGGAGGCGGAAATTGAGCTGCATCTGACCGGCAATATGGAGCGCTACACCTGGTCATTCGATGGCTTAGAGTTTAGTAAAAGCACACCGGTGCATATGAAGCACAATCAGCGTATCCGGGTGATCTTGCAAAACGACACCATGATGACCCACCCGATGCATTTGCACGGTATGTGGAGTGATCTGGAAAGTGACAACGGTGCCGTACAGGTACGCCGCCATACCATTCCGGTGCAACCGGCGCAGCGCATCAGCTTTTTAACCACGCCGCATGATGTCGGGCGCTGGGCCTGGCATTGTCATTTATTGTTCCATATGGATGCGGGTATGTTCAGAGAAGTGGTGGTGTCATGAAAACAGCCAACGTAACGCTAACCTTGTCGCTGCTGGCGCTGGCCTGTACTGTGGCGCTCAGCCCTGGCGTGGCAGCGCAGAACGCCACTGAGAAACCGCCGGTACCAACGCACAGTGGCATGGACCACAGCAAAATGGACCACGGCAAAATGGATCATAGCAAGATGAACCACGCTGAGCAGGCGGTTGACCATAGCCAGACGAACCCTAGTGACATGGATCACAGTCAGATGGATCATAGCGGCATGGACCACAGTAAAATGGGCCACGCTGAGCAGGCCGTAGACCATAGCCAGATGGACCATAGCAAAATGGATCATACCGAGATGAACCATAATGAAATGACCCATGCTGAGCAGGCCGTGGATCACAGCAGTATGGATCACAGCACGATGAACCATGCCGATATGCAGATGCAAGGCGGTAAGGCGCCGGCTAATGCCCGCGATCCACATGCCTACTCCAACGGCTACACCCTGACTGACGGGCCCTATGGCATGGCCGATTCACGCCATTTAAAGCACGGCGTTGAACATCCACAGTGGTCCGTGCTGGGCGATCGGCTGGAATACAATGCCGACAGTGAAGCTGGCGAACTGGAGCTGCAAGCCTGGTATGGTACGACCTATGATCGGTTGGTGCTGAAAACCGAAGCTGAAGTCAGTGACGGCAAGCTGGAAGAGAGCAGCACCGAGCTGTTATGGAGCCACGCGATAGCAGCCTATTGGGATGGTCAGCTTGGGCTGCGCCTGGATCAGGTTGCCGATGGCACAAACCGGCAGTGGTTAGCATTGGGTGTGCAGGGCCTAGCGCCGTACTGGTTTGAAGTTGATGTCACGGCTTATCTGGGCAGTGGTGGTCGCACCGCGTTAAGTGCCGAGGCAGAATACGAGCTGCTGTTAACGCAGCGTCTGATCCTGCAAGCCCGGGCGGAGCTAACCGCCTATGGCAAAGACGATGCAGTCAATCAGCTGGGTAAAGGCCTGTCTTCACTGGGCGCCGGGCTTCGGCTACGCTATGAATTTAGCCGCCAGTTTGCGCCCTATGTCGGGGTCGAGTGGCAGAACAAATATGGTAACACGGCAGATTTTGCCCGCCTGCAGGATGCATCGACAGCAGAAACATCCTGGGTTGCCGGTGTGCGGTTCTGGTTTTAATAGATCAGGGTTTTAATCAATTTGGATGTTAATAAATAAGGTGGTCAACATGAACAAATTAATCTCGCTGCTTACCCTGCTCTGTTTGGCGTTTGCCGGACCCGTACTGGCGCATGTTAAACAAAGCGGCTCGGTACCGGCGGATAACGCCATGCTCATGCAGGCGCCGGATGTACTCAGTATCAGCTTTAGTGGCCCGATCCGGCTGACGAAAGTCACGCTGTTGCACGATAACGGTAACACTGTCGATTTTGGCTTTACGCCCACCGCTGTCGCCACGCAGTTTAGCTGGCCGTTGCCAGTGCTGGAGATCGGTAGTTATCAGGTTAACTGGGTAGGTTTGGGCGAAGACGGTCATAAAATGAAAGGTGATTTCAGTTTTATGCTCCACGCCAGCGCTGACGCCGGGGGGAAAGCTGATAGCGCGCACGCGCATCAGCACTAGATGGCTGGAGATTGGCGATGTTTAGCGATACCTGGGTATTAGCCTTATTCGCCCACAAGCTGCTGAGTTATTTAGCGGTTAGCGGCAGTATTGGTGCGGCGTTTTTGCTGCAGTTGCCGGCGCTGGCTCAGCCACAGTCTGATAGCCTTGCCTTTCGGCTGTGGTTAAAACGCCTTGTACTGGGGTGGTCGGCCGCAGGTATGGTGCTGGCGTTACTGTATCTGCCGCTGCAGGCTGGTGCGCTGGCCGAAACAGGCGTAGCTGGCATGGCCGACAGGCTGATGCTACAGATGGTTTGGCAATCGGCAATGCGCACCCAGCTGCTTTTATGGTTATGCGGTTATGCAGCGCTGTGGCTTTGGGCCTGGCGCGTTAAACACAGCGGCAAAGCGGTAGTGAGCATTGCGGTAGTTAGCCTGGCCGCGTTATTGCTGGCCGCCAGTTTCAGCCAAACCGGCCATGTTGCCAGTTTGGCAGGCCTGTGGCCACTGTTACTGACGCTGCATGTGCTGGCAATTTCGGCCTGGGTAGGCGCGTTGCTGCCGCTATGGCAAAGCTGTTATCGCTTAGCACCAGACAGGCTGGTGGCGCTGATGGGGCAGTTTGGCCAGGTTGCGCTCTACCTGCTGGTACTGCTTATCAGCTGTGGCGTGTTGATTTTACTGCAACTGCTCGACTCGCCCAGTGCACTGTTTGTCACCGACTATGGCCGCTTAATGTTGTTTAAGTTGATGTTGGTAGCGGCCATGTTACTGCTGGCTGCCTGGCACAAATTTAGTCTGGTCAAAGCGCTGGCGCAACATCAGAACAGCCGGTTGCTGGCACGGTCTATTTTTATCGAAATGCTGTTAGCGCTATTGGTACTGGCAACCAGTAGCAGCTTTACCACTGTGGTGGGCTTAGCCCATTAAGCCCGCTTTATTCTAATAATTACAACAGGATACCTAATATGTTTCGCAATAAAATTCAAACGCTGTCTGCCATCAGCCTGGGCCTGGCGTTACTCTCTCCCGTTAGTGCGCTGGCGCACGGCAATGAAAAACCTGCCGCCCCGGCCTTGTTCGTCGGCGAAAGCACCGCTGCCGCTCAGGCGGTAAAAGCGTTTCATCAGGCGTTACGCGCTGGCGATGCCAAAGCGGTGCGCGCCATGCTGGCAGATGACGTGCTGATTGTCGAAGGTAATGGCGTAGAGCGCTCGGCTGACGAGTATGCCAGCCACCATATGCTGGCTGATATGAAATTTATGGCGGCGGTACAGGTAGAAGCGCTGGAGCATCAGACCAAGGTGCTGGGCAAGGTGGCCTATTCGGTTAGCCGTAGCCAACTGACTGGCGACTATAAAGGCAAGCCGGTTGACGTTATCAGTAAAGAAACGCTGGTGCTGGTAGATACAGGCGCCGGTTGGAAGATCGTGCATGTGCACTGGTCGCACTAAGACAACAGCAGGAGATCACTATGAAGCTAACTCTGGCAGCGGTTGTGTTGGTAGCTACTGCGTTACTGGCCGGCTGTAAAGACGCCGGCCCGGCTAAACCGGAAACTACAGCTGTGCCCGACAGTGCAGCAGCACTAACCCTCACGGTATACAAAACGCCAAGCTGCGGTTGCTGTAAAAAGTGGGTATCGCACCTTGAACAGCAGGGAGTGGTTGCACAGACGAAAGACTATGATGATCTAAGCGGCATAAAAGAGCGCTATGGCATCACGCCACAGTATTATTCCTGTCACACCGCCGTATCGGAGCAGGGATATGCCTTTGAAGGCCATATCCCTGCTAAATACATCCGGAAATTTCTTGCTGAGTCGCACCCGGATGCAATTGGCCTGAGTGTACCGGCGATGCCGCTTGGATCACCGGGTATGGAAGTGGAAGGCCGCTTTATGCCGTACGACATTCTGCTGCTGCATAAAGATGGCAGCGCCAGCGTTTACGCTCACATCAGTGATGCTGCCATGCAGTAAGTAGTGTAGTGTCACTGAGGGATCCCCACAAATTGCTCCCCCATATTATCTGTGTGATTCATAGACATCATTTCAATATAATGGGTGTCTATGAATAGAGAAATACAGCAGCGATTACAGTGGATAAAGCTATACGAAGAGACCCGTGATGCGGGCTTGGTCTGCCGTCGTTGTGGCATATCCAGACCTACCTTAAGAAAATGGTGGCAGCGTTATCGGAAAGACGGTGTAGATGGTCTGGGTAGCCAAAGCAGGCGTCCTAAGAGTTCACCTTCAACAAAGGTTGGTGAGACTGAAGAGCAGTTAATTTTATCTTTGCGACGCTCTCGAAACCTTGGAGCAAGGCGTATTCAAAGCGAACTTGGCCGCCTGTATGGGCTCTCTCTTGGAATTGCAACTATCCATAAGATCTTGACGCGAAATGAAGTAAAGCCTGTTGTTACCTACCGTAGGA
Organism: Alishewanella agri BL06; assembly: GCF_000272005.1. Classification (GTDB taxonomy): domain Bacteria; phylum Pseudomonadota; class Gammaproteobacteria; order Enterobacterales; family Alteromonadaceae; genus Alishewanella; species Alishewanella agri. The sequence continues at coordinate 77,822 of NZ_AKKU01000026.1, forward strand.
AACCAGATTACATCAGGTATGTTCGCCCAGTTCCTGGCGATAGAATACAAATGGATACCTGTAAGATAGGGCCTAATCTCTATCAATACACTTCGATTGACGACTGCACCCGCTACAGGGTTTTAAGGCTGTATAGCCGCAGAACGGCTGCTAACACGCTGGATTTCATTGATTGCGTGATTGAGGAAATGCCATTTCCAATTCAGCGTATTCAAACAGATCGTGGCCGAGAATTCTTCGCCTGTAAAGTTCAGGAGAAATTGAAGATCCATGGCATCAAATTCAGACCAAATAAACCTGCTTCACCTCACCTAAATGGCAAAGTAGAGCGCTCACAGAAAACTGATAAAACAGAGTTTTATGCAACGGTAGACTTAGCATCAGACGATTTAGATAGCCTGCTTGCTGAATGGCAGCATTACTACAACTGGGAGAGGCCTCATAGCGCACACCATGGAAAAACACCCATGGAACGATACTTCGAAATGGCTGAACAAACGCCTTATTCTGAAGAGGTTCAGGAGCTTTATGAGCCAGCAAAAGAACCCCTACAAGAACAAAACTACAGGCTTGAATTAGAGCTGAGAAGATTGAAACGATCTCTATGAATCACACACCTAATCACCTAAATTTTTATTTTAACTACAAAATTTCTGGGGATACCTCAGGTAAATACGTCAGCTTTAATGGTGGCTAATACAATACAAGTTAGCGGTTATATTTCCGCGGGGCAACGTTAACTGTTGCCCATGGGAGTTTTTATCAACCTAAGATTATTGAGCAAAAGTTATTTTACACAAGACTGATAAGACTGGGCTTTCTGAACGCCGCTATCAATTAATGTTTTGACATCGCTGTTGTTGATATTGGCTAATAGCTTGTCCATAACTTCTTGTGCGGTAGTAGCGGAGGAGGCTTCAGCCAGGCATGAGTAAGCATTTGCAATTTTGTTTTTGACTGCCGCCATCGCTTCTGGGCTAGTGAAATCAACCGTTAGTGCATCATTAATTGATGCGGAAAGTTGACTTGCCAGCTGAGGTGAATTTTTTAACAACTCTAAGTTGAGGCCATTGATATCCACGGCTTCTAGTTTATTTTGTAGTTCAACTGCCTTTTGATTGGCTGCATCTTGGGCTTTATCAATCATCTGATTTGCACTATCACAACCTGTTAGCACGATTACACAAGCAAGCGTAATTAGAAATTTTTTCATACTGCGTCCTTTTGAAAATTAAATTATAGTGTCATTGGTATGGTTATATCTACCAGCTTTGAGAAAAGTCATATCTACATTAGTATGTAATTTTAAAGGAAGGTTCCGGAACGATTTTCTGAAGCGAACAAATTCCGATTACATCACCAACAGACAATATCAGTGCATGCGAAAACATTTTAGCCCCCTTGAACCTAAAAACGGCGTTTATGTTAAACTGCTGCGATTTTTGCCGATCTAGTTTGCTGATAAAACGGAACTTTAACGCGATATGAGTGCACTTTACGCTATTTTTCTTGGCATTTTACAGGGTATTACCGAGTTTTTGCCGATTTCCAGCTCTGCCCACCTTATTCTGGCACCTTTGGTTACAGGCCAAGTCGATCAAGGGTTGGCATTTGATTTAGCTGTGCATATGGGCACCCTTTTGGCGGTGCTGCTGTACTTTCGCCGCGATGTGTTCAACTTAACAACAGATAGCCTGGCAGCACTTGCGCGGCGCCAACATGTCGGACAAAGCCCTCTGGCGCTTGCCGTTGTGCTGGGCACCATTCCGGCCTGCATCGCTGGTTTACTACTACTGGATTTAATTGATACCCACCTGCGCTCGGTGGCCGTTATTTTTGTTACTACCTTAGTATTTGGTATTCTGCTTGGTTTTGCCGATGTTACGGCTAAGGCTGAACGCGATTTGTCAACATTGACACTGAAAGACGCGCTGCTGGTGGGGTTAACGCAGGCCGTTTCTCTGATCCCCGGCACTTCACGCTCTGGTGCAACCATCACAGCAGGTTTGCTGCTGGGTTTAACCCGGCAAGCTGCGTCGCGCTTTTCATTCCTACTGGCGATACCTATCACCTTTTTAGCAGCCAGCGTTAAATTGCTGGAAGTAATTAGTACTGATGCCGCCAGTATTGATTGGCTGGTTTTTGCCATTGGCACCTTTACCGCTTTTATTACTGCACTTGCTGCCATTCACTTTTTCCTTGCTTGGCTAAATCGCTTTGGTATGTGGCCGTATGTGATTTATCGATTATTGTTGGCAGCGGCGATTTATTGGTTTTTAATGAGATAAGCTATGTAACAGCACCGATTTTCAATTTTATTACTGGTTAGTATTTTCAGGTGCTGTAACAGAGGCGAGGCATGCTGCCTTTGTTGATCGTTTAGTCAGATAATTACGGTTACAATAGGGTGGGTTCCCTGAGGGATCCCCACAAATTGCTCCCCCATATTATCCACACTCTATCAGATCGTCCGGTGTCCAGCACCACTGAGCTATCCACTGCAAAATTTGCTTTAGCCCTTGCTGATAATATCGCCTACTTATATTAAGCTTTTGCTCTTTACAGAGCAGTATCCCAAGGGAACAAAGAGCGAGCACTCGTCTATGCTTAACGGTATTAGCCTGATATCGTCGTTGTAAGCCAGCCTTCTCACCCGCACTGCCAAGCAGGTAATGAAACCAGTTAGCCAGGGCTGCCAAGAGCAGTAAGATCTCCAAGCGTGATTTCTTGCGAGTACCATGTAGATCGCTACCTAACCCGTAACGGTGACTTTTTTGATCCCGGAAGCTTTCTTCTATCTGCATTCGGCAGCTATAGCATTTGGCAATTTTCTCGGCATATCCATGACTTTCTGGTAAAGAGGAAACTAATAGCCAAGGCTCTTTGTATTGCCTGTTTTTATCTCTTTTCAATAACTTGTAACCTTTTCCAACCAAAACAGCTTGTGTTTCATAGCTCTGAGATTGGGTGAGTAAGATGTTGCCGACATGCTTGGGCTTGGCTTTGGCCTTACGATAAAATTGGTTAACAGTGATAAACTCTTCCTGCTCTGTCACTTTCAGCTTCACATTCCCTCTGACTCTGGCGACATAATGCCAGCCGAATTCGCGTACTTGTTTTAACCAAGGCACTTTAAATCCGGCGTCTGTCACGATAATTGGCTTGCAGCCTTCTGGTAACATAGCTTTAAGTTGCTCTAAGAATGCCTGATGCAAACGGGGGCTGGTGTACTCTTCTTCAGCAGCGATTTTTTGCAACAACGTTAATGCTCTGCCGTCCGCAGCAATACTCGCTCGTAAAATAAAGTGACGCTTGGCGGTATCCGCATTACTCCAATCGACTAAAATCGTTGGATGGGAATAGGGGGTTACAACAGAAGCAGTCAACGCGGCATAAATCAACGGTAGCTCTCGTTGCAGATTGGCATTATTGAGTAATCTGTTGGCTCGCTTGATGCTGATTTTGTCTGAGGGCCCTGGCATAGCGCGACCAATTGCTGTAACGGTGCAACGAGCGTCTTTAGCAAGAGCAGTAACCGCATCTAACAAGACAGAAAATCTGGCTTTATGCATGGTTTTTGGGGTGACAAATCGGAGGAAATCAGCGAGCATAGTTTTAACATTCATGGCGAGCATCCGCGGTGTGGGATTTTTGGCGAATGATCAGATCGGGAACCGCCATGAATGTTCCCTAGGGCCTGTTGATCTTTGCTGCTCATAATTCAGTCAACCCACATTGGCCGCCATATGAGACAGCATGCCAAGGCCAGTGTACTTGCATAATTTCGCGCCAACTTATCATAGCGTGTTGCTACTGAGCGGTAATGTTTTAACCGCGCAAACACGTTCTCTACTAAATGACGATATTTGTACAAACACCAATCAATATCGCCATTTCCAATTTTTGAATTACGTTTACGCGGTATCGTCGGGACGCCATTTTTCGCTCGGATGTGCTCCCTGACTTTCTCACTGTCATAGCCCCGGTCTGCGATAACATGCTCGGCATCAGGCAGTTGTTCAAGTAGCTCTATAGCCGCTTTGCTGTCGTGAACTTCACCGCCTGTCACGATAAAATCTACAGGCAAGCCAGAACTATCCACTGCCATATGGATTTTCGTCGTGTTGCCACCACGACTTTTACCAATCGCTTCTTTATCTTCTGAGCAGGCACCCGTCGCATGCTGATGCACTTTAACGATGCTGCCGTCTATAAATTCCCATTCCAAATCAGCCAGTTGCCTAAGCTCTGTAAACAGCTGCATTAGTATGCCTTTTTTAGACCACAAGTTAAAACGCCGGTAGATGGTACTCCAATCTCCAAAAGCTTGTGGCACATCACGCCAAGGGCAACCGACCCGCATCCGATACAAAATGCCTTCAAAAGTATTTCGATGTTCCGGTTTGTCATAAACGCGGCCTGTTTTAAGCATCAATCTGATTAGCTTTGACCAGCACTCGTCTGTTAACATTGTCCTTGGCATGGTGGGTTGTCATGGTTAGTTTTTGGCGAAAGTAATTGTACCAGCCCATCATGCTGTCTAATAATCCATCTCGAAAGATCAACAAGCCCTAATCACCTAAATTTTTATTTTAACTACAAAATTTCTGGGGATACCTCAGGTAGTGTCAATCCTTGCTGCTACGCGGTGCTGTAATGACAACTAAATCACTGTTTTAGCTAAATTAGTACTATGAGCAGTGCGGTCAGGCTTGCAACCTGCCGCACGGCTTACCACAGCGAAATGTTAGTCCGCCATTTTTGCTGACTTGCAGCTCATTTCAGCATTGCAACACGACGCTACTGACGCTGCCGGCGAGCTGGGCACCTGTTCTCCTGAGATACCCTGAAATTCCCTCCTGAAAATACACTGCTATGTGCTTGAACTTACTTTAGTCACTATCTGCTGTTCAGCAGCGCTCAGAGCTTATCTGTGTTGCAGAAGTGTAAAGTTTAGCTAAAGTAGTGACAGTAGTATCGAAATTAACTATGTTAGTGACAAGGTATGCACTTTGTCGCAGATCCAGCTAAAAATCTGCACTTTAATGCACATTAAAGTGCAGAATAGAATCTATGTCTTATCATTATCTAATGTATGTAGTCTCTAAAGAGTACACTTAAGTTAAGCTTTAATTTAATAATCAGTGATATGCTTCGCGTCTCTTATTTAGCGATCGAGGATTGCTCTTTTCTTTCGCAGACTCATTATCTTAGTGATAGTAAATGAATAAAAAAATTAAACATGAGTACCAAATCAGTATGCGCTCAGCCATGGAGGCTGAACAAGTCAATGATTTAGACAATGCGTTTAAGTCTCTTGAAAGAGCGCATATTTTAGGGCAGAGATATTTTATACCGCACATAGCGACGCACTGGCAGATGTTACGAATTGGGCTTAAACGCAATGATAATCGCGAGGTTATTGGTCAGATCGTCCGTTTGATAGCAACGGTTCCGGGTTTTATATTTGGTTGGGTTCCAAGGGGAAATCCTGGAGGCGCGAATATCTCTGCTTTAAAGCCAGTGCCCTTGCCAGCTGACTTGCAACCCTTGCTAGCTGACAGCCCCATTTGGCGGGACGTCTTAATACGCCTGACTATTTACGCGGTTATCGTTTTAATCGTATTAGCATAAACACCCATACTATTGCCAAAACGTTCTTCGCTGCAGCCCAATGCTGCAGCGAAGCAGGTTAATGATTATTCCGTTTGCTGTTTGCGGTTATCGTTTTTGTGCACCCAATGATATAACACGGGCAATACCAACAATGTCAGCAAGGTTGACGAAATAATACCGCCAATCACCACTGTCGCCAGCGGGCGCTGCACTTCAGCACCGGTGCCAATATTAATCGCCATCGGCACAAAACCGAGGCTCGCGACCAAAGCGGTCATTAGCACAGGGCGCAACCGGGTAAGCGCGCCTTCCGTTATCGCTAACAGCAAGTCACCTTTCTCACGCCAGAGATCGCGAATAAAGCTCAGCATCACCAGACCGTTCAACACCGCTACGCCTGATAAGGCGATAAAGCCAATGCCAGCAGAGATTGATAAAGGCATACCCCTCAAATACAAGGCCAACACACCACCGGTGAGCGCCAACGGCACACCGCTGAAGATAATCAACGCATCTTTAAATGACGCAAAAGCCATCACCAGAATACCTAAAATCAGCAGCAACGTAACAGGCACCACAATGCTAAGGCGCTGACTGGCGGACTCCAGCTGCTCAAAAGTACCACCATAGTCCAGCCAGTAACCGGCTGGTAATGTAACGTCACGGTTGATTTGGGCCTTTACCTCTTCTACAAAACTACCAAGGTCTCGCCCGCGCACATTCGCGGTTACCACTACCCGGCGTTTGCCATTTTCACGACTAATTTGCGCCGGCGCAGGCGACACATCTAAGGTAGCCACTTCCTGTAACGGTACAAAGTCCCCATTTGGTAATGGCACCGGCAACACCGCCAGTTTGTCCAGATCGCGACGCAGGGTTTCCGGCAAGCGCACAATCAGCTCAAAGCGTCTGTCACCTTCATACAGAATACCGGCCGACGTACCTCCAATTGCCGCTGATACCCAGTCCTGTAGTTCAACCACATTTAAGCCGTAACGGGCAAGCGCAGTTCGGTTGGGGATCACCGACAAGGTTGGCAAACCAGTGACTTGTTCCACTTTAGTATCCGCAGCACCTTGCACCTTGTTGACGGCTTGCAGAATTTGATTAGCGCTTGTAACCAGCTGATCTAAATCATCACCAAATACCTTAATACCCAGATCTGCTCGTACACCGGAAATCAGTTCATTAAAACGCATCTGAATAGGTTGGGTAAATTCATAGTTATTGCCCGGCAATGTCGCCAAAGCAGCTTCCATTTCAGTGACCAATTGGGCTTTGGTTTTATCCGGATTGGGCCATTCACTGCGCGGTTTTAATATCACAAAGTTGTCAGCCACATTGGGTGGCATCGGATCGGTCGCCACTTCTGCGGTACCAATTCTGGCAAACACTTTATCAACCTCAGCAAAGGTTTTGATCTTCTGCTCCAGAATTTCCTGCATTGCAACGGCTTGTTCTAAGCCGGTGCCCGGAATACGCATGGCATGTAAAGCGATATCGCCCTCATCAAGCTGAGGCACAAACTCTGCCCCCAACGTGGTCGCCAACCACAGACACACACCAACCAGAGCACTGGCCAAACCAATCACCAGCCAGCGAAATTTGAGTGCCAGCGCTAATAGCGGTGCGTACAGGGTTTTAGCGCCTCTTATGACCGCACTTTCTTTTTCACTGATTTTACCATTTAAGAACACCGCCACAGCGGCAGGCACAATGGTCAGCGACAACACCATAGCGGATAACAGGGCCATCACCACAGTCGCTGCCATAGGATGAAACATTTTACCTTCGACACCGGTCAGCGAAAAAATAGGAATATACACGATAGTAATAATGGCCACACCGAACAAACTGGGCCGGATAACCTCTGCAGTTGCCAGATACACCGTATTTAAGCGCTCTTTTAGCGGTTGGATACGGCCGTTGTGCTGTGCCTGCGCCAGGCGGCGAACCGCATTCTCGACAATAATCACCGTACCATCAACAATTAAGCCAAAATCCAGCGCACCCAGGCTCATCAGGTTGGCAGAAACGCCGGCTTGTACCATGCCGGTAATGGTCATCAGCATTGATAGCGGGATCACCGCCGCAGTGATTAACGCCGCCCGCAGGTTGCCCAGCAGGATAAACAACACTACGATCACCAGTAATGCGCCTTCCAGCAGGTTTTTACTGACGGTTGCAATGGCTTTATCCACTAAGGTGGTGCGATCATATACGGCTTCAGCAATAATACCCTCTGGCAGAGAGCTTTTGATCTGCTCCAGCTTTTGCGCGACATCGCGTGCCACTGTGCGTGAGTTTTCACCAATTAACATCATGGCTGTACCCAGCACAGCTTCTTTACCATCCTGGGTTGCCGCACCGGTTCGCAGCTCTTTGCCAATGGCAACATCGGCAACGTCACTCAGCTTTACCGGTATGGTGTCGTATTGCGTAATAATGACATTAGCAATGTCATCCAGAGAGGTTAACTGACCGGGCGAGCGTACCAGCAGTTGCATGCCCTCACGTTCAATATAACCGGCACCCCGGTTGTCATTGTTGGCTTGCAGGGCCAGTTCAACATCCTTAATACTCAGGCCATAATTAAGCAGTTTCAGTGGGTCGGGTAACACATGGTATTGCTTGTTGTAGCCACCAATGCTGTTTACTTCCACCACACCTTTAACCTGTGCCAGCTGAGGTTTTATTATCCAGTCCTGGATTTCCCGCAGTGCCATGGCATCGTAAGGTGAACCATTTTGTTGCAGCGCGCCCGGCTTGGCCTGCACCGTATACATAAAGATTTCACCAAGACCGGTTGAAATAGGGCCCATTTCAGGCTCTATGCCCTCGGGCAACATATCCTTGATAGCGCTTAACCGGGTGTTGATTAAATTGCGGGCAAAGTAGATGTCCGTGCCTTCTTCAAACACCACCGTTACCTGTGACAAGCCATAGCGTGACAATGAGCGGGTATAACTTAAATTGGGTAAGCCATACAGGGCAGTTTCTACCGGATAGGTAATACGCTGCTCTGCTTCAAGTGGCGAATAACCTGGCGCCGCCGTGTTTATTTGCACCTGAACGTTAGTAATATCCGGCACTGCATCAATCGGTAACTGTTGGTAGCTCCAGCTACCAATGGCAATAATCAACAGTGTCAGCGTTAAAAATAGATACCGCCTCGCAATAGCCAGGCGCAACATGGATTCAATCATAGTGCCCCCTTAATGATCATGCTCGGCTTCAGATTTTTCAATATCCGCTTTTAACAGATAGCTATTTGTCGTGACATACCACTGGCCGGGCTTTAAACCGGCAATCACTTCGACATAATCCATGTCGCTACGGCCAAGCTGCAATGGGGTAAAGACATATTCGCTATTGTTTTTTACGAAGACTCCGCTTTTATTGTCCAGTATTTGAATGGCCGATTTTTTAACGGCAAGCTCAACGTTGAATTCACCGCTTATCACAGCACCTTCGATCAATTGCCCGGACGACAGTTTACCGTCACGGTTATCCAGCTTAACTCTGGCCAGTTGATAGGGCTGGGTTAATGATGGGATGATATGCGCAATTACGCCGTTAATCTCAGTGTCAGCGGCCATAATGACCACTTTTTGTCCTGTCGCGACAGCATCTTGTTGTGACGGGTACAGGCGAAAATCTGCCCACAGGCCGCCAAAATCAGCAATGCTAAACAGCGTCTGCTGCTGTGCGACTTCACCAACATTGGCGCTGCGCTGAATAATAACGCCGTCAATTGGCGCTTTAATGGTATAGGTATTTAAGCTCTCATTTGACTCGACAACGGCCAGTACATCGCCTGCTTTTACGCTGTCACCCAGCGAGAATTTCACCGAGGTAAGAATACCGGGAAAACGGGCATTAACATGGCTGATGCGGTTTGGATCAGCGCTAAGCTTGCCATAAACAACCTGATGTTGGCGTAATCGCTGGCTGTCAGCACGGTCTGTGACAATATTAACTGCCGTAGCCATATCATCACTAATGCGGCTGCTTAGGGTTTCGTTGTGTTCATGCTCGTCGTTTTCGTCGTGCCCTTCATGCTCATTGTGTTCTTCATGTTTTTTGTGCTCTTCATTTTTCTTAGTGTCAGATTGCGGCTTTACCGCTTGTTCTTTGGCATGGACGTGAGCTTGTTCTTGCTCATTGGCGGCCATTACATGCATCGGCATCAGCCAGGCTGCAATAAACATTGCCAGTGTTACATGTGGTTTCATAATGCTATCTTCCTGTATGTTCTGTTTGCCACGTCGCACAGTTAATGAAGTGCGGCAGCGGGGCAATAATCTTGTCAGTTACTGCGTTACCGGCTCGGCGGTAAGCTGTTCAATCGTCGCCTGGCTCAATAGCACCGCAGTGGCGGTTTCCAGTAAGTGTCTTTTTGCCTGCAACAATTCTTGCTGGGCATTAAGCCAATCCTGATAATTTGAGCGCCCGCGCTGGTATGCATCACGCGTAAGATCCAGCGCTTGTTCCAGGTTGGGGATCACGTACTGCGCCAACTGTTGGTGACTGGTAATAAATTGCTGTCGTTGCGAGTACGCATCAAACAAGCGTTCATGCAGGATCAGTAAGCTATCCTGCTGTCGATACTCGACATTGTTTCGCTCTGCCAGCGCAGCTTCGATGGCTGCACTATTGCGACGTTCAGCAAATAACGGCACTGAGATACCAAAGGTAAGGCCTGTATCATCACTGGCCTGATAGCGTCTTACCCCTACCTGCCAACTCAGATCGGCGCGATTCTGGCTTTGTGCCAGTCGCACTTCAGCGTCTTTTAACCGACGTTCAGAGGCAAAAATGGTTAACGCCGGCGATTGTTGCAGCCGCTGATACAGCTCAGCAAAAGGGCGGCTTTGGCCAAAAGCAAACAAGTTACCTGCCACAACGTTAAAGTTGGCGCTGGTATCACCCCAAAAACGTGCTATGGCTATTTTTTGCCGCTCAATGCGCTGCAACAGGGCGTCCCGCCCGATCTGAACCTGCGCCAGTTGCGCCTTTGCCCGCATGATTTCAGCATCTGACAAGGCACCGCTGGCAGCACGTTTTTCAGCGCTTTGCAGCAGGGCTTCTGAGAGCGCTACGGCCTCTTCTGTCAGTGTCAATTCCTGCTGGCTGGCCAATAGATTAATATAATTGCGGGTAAGCTCTGCCAGCACATCCAGGGTTTGCGCCTGTTGCTGCCATTCAAGAGTATTGAGCCTGGCGTCTACTACCGCAGCGCGCCATTGAGCTTTATTATCCAGCTCTATCACGGAAGATAAGGCGATTGTCAGCTCAGCACCGGCCAGCCCTCTGGCCTCTCCGGTGCCCGCAACATTCTCAAGCTCTACACCGAGTTGATAACCGGGTTTAAGGCTTTGCAAATCACGCTCTGCAAACAGACGCTGTTGCGTAAATTTAAACTGATGCAGCTGAGGGTTGTGTTGCAGCGTTTTATCTATTGCCTGTTGTAATGTCAGTGCTTGCGGCTCTGCACGTAGCGGAAGCGCGCAAAATACCGCCGCCAGTATTGCTGGCAGCATTAGTGTCATACGCATGGGTATGCTCCTGAAAGTTAATCGTTAATAAAAAAAGATAAACAAGCAGGATCAGATATTTGGCGGCGGCACCGGTGGGCGATAGCTAATGAGGTTTAACCCTGGTTGGGTAGCGGCTATAACACTGTCACGGAAGTTAAGCAGTTCCATGCCCTGAAAAAAAGCGATATAGCAGGTCACATGAGCATGATTACTGTGTTCGTCGGCATCATGCTCAGAGTTATGTGCAACGTTATGTGCAGTGACTTGCTCACTGCTTACGTCGAAAAGGGTATCTGAGTGGCAGTGTTCATGTTGCAGGTCAGTGTAGGCATGGGCATGATCAGGCAAATGCATAACTAACGCATCACAGGCCATCACGGCATGATTCAGCATAATCAGCAACAGTAATAATAAGCCTGATGTACGACCTAACATAAATCCCTCAGTAAGTTAGCGCTATGGTAGCGCTATTGCGACTTACGCTTTTAGCTGTAAAATCCTGCGCGCACCATTGAGTACAACTAATCCAATGATGAACCCTATTACCAGATCCGGATAGCGTGACCCGGTCCAGGTGACTAATAATCCGGCCAAAATCACCCCAGCATTTACGATAACGTCATTTGCAGAGAAAATCCAACTGGCTTTCATATGCACGCCGCTTTCTTTTTGTTGATGAATTAACGAAAGACAGATCACATTAGCAACCAAAGCAATAGCGCCCATAATTAACATCAACGTCGACACTGGCTCGTTACCAAACAGGTAGCGCCGTATCACCTCACTGATCACCCCAAAAGCTAAAATTAATTGCAGCCAGCCGGCAAGCTGTGCGGCGTTTAATTGAACCTTGCTACTACGCCCGACTGCGTATAGCGCAACCCCGTATACCGCTGCATCGGCAAACATATCCAAAGAGTCGGCTATTAACCCGGTTGATTGAGCCAGCCAACCGGTCACAAACTCTACTGCAAACATCACCGCGTTAATGCCCAGCAACCATTTTAAAATTAACTCCTCACGCAGCGAACCTGATGCTGTGGATTGTCTGGCCTGCGTTACCTCTTCGGGTTTCACCGGCCCGGTCTTTGTCAGCGATGCGCCCAGCCCTAAGCTGTGCATTTTTGTTGTAATTTCATTGGCATTCACCGTGTGAAAAACGCGAACCTGCCTTTGTCGGATATCAAACTGTAACAGAACACCGGGCTCAACTGTTTCCAGCGCCATACGGATCAAACGCTCTTCGGCAGGGCAGTCCATTTTAGGCACCCTAAATTCACTAAGGTAGGCATATTTTGCATGCTTATCAGGTGCATCAACGGCGCTATTTTCACTGTTGCCCGTTTCGCTACACTTATCATTGGAACAGCATTTTGCATTCATAACCGATAAACCTTGGGTTGATATGAAACCTAGTTTAAACTCTGTAGTTACTATAGAGTCAATAGGCAGTATCGAGATGATCAAGATTGGAGAGCTGGCAAAAATCTCTGGCTGTTCTGTGGAAACCATCCGTCACTATGAAAAGGAGCAGCTTCTTGCGGCGAAATTACGTAGCGATGGTAATTTCCGCCTCTACGATCACGCTGATATCGAGCGGTTGCTATTTATTAAACACTGCCGGAGTTTAGATCTGAGTTTGGCAGAAATTCGTCAGTTACTGAGTTTGAATGACTCGCCAATGTCGCAGTGTGATGATGTTAATCAGATGATTGAACAGCATATCGAGCAGGTAGAACGTCGCATAGCGGATTTAACGCAGCTTAATAAACAACTAAAGGCTTTACGTCTTAGCTGCAACTCGAAGCGCACGGTAGAGCACTGTGGTATTTTAAAACAATTGAATGAAGCCGTTAGTCAAACCAACTAAGTTGTTATCAGCAATAAATAGGTGAGTCTTAATGCACCAGCACAACCATTCATATATCAAAGACGACAGCGACAACCGGATCGCTATGGCTTTTTTCTTAATGTGGGTTTTACCCTAATTGAGTTTATCGGCGGTTGGTTAACCAACAGCACAGCAATTATGGCAGATGCAGTGCATGACCTGGGTGATAGCTTATCTATTGGCAGTGCATGGCTGTTGCACCGGCTTGGCCGAAAGTCTGCAAACCGACAATTTACTTACGGCTACCGCAGATTGTCATTGTTTGGCGCCTTAATTAACGGCTTGGTATTGATTGCCGGATCGGTTTGGGTACTGACTGAGGCAATACCGCGGCTGGCTAACCCGGTAATGCCAGTGACAGAGGAAATGCTGGCTTTAGCTGTGCTGGGTGTTGCAGTCAATGGCTTTGCCGCTTACCGCTTGAGCAAAGAAGGATTTCTGAGGTGTCTTCGAAGTTAGGAGTTCCGATTGATTTGTTGGCTGGTGATGATTTTGCTCGCTTCGTCTTAAGGTATGCACCCGAAATGTTATTCAGACTAGAAAGAAATGGGCAGTGACCTTTATCTAAAATTTTAGGGTATACGGATTTGATGGTTGATGGGGCACCTTCACCCCATCAATCTGATACCACCCTCAGATGGTTGATAGATCGACTCCGTAGTTGAGTTCCTCTGCGAAGTCCGGCAGTCCGTAACCGATGGTTTTCTTGTAGAAAGGAGAGACCTTCGCAGTCGGTGCCTTCTTCTTGTGCTTCGTGGTGTAGAGCATTCGTGCCCGCATCACCTCGAAGGAGTAACCGCGCCCTTCACGGTTCTTGTCCTTGGCCAGTCGGTTGATGGACTCCGTGTAAGCGTTGGTGACGGGCATGTCCGTCTCGAAGTAGGTCATGGTCTCTTCGCGCCAGTTTCCCACTGCCCTGACCAGATCGCTCCAGACTTCCTTTTGGCCCTTCGGGATGGTGGCTATCCACTCGTCCAGGGCGGCTTCTGCCTGGAGCCGTGTGGTGGCGTCCCAGATGCCGTAGAAGCGCTCCTTGTGCTCGTAGGCGGCCAGCAGTTGCGGGAACGCGCCTGTCCAGGTCTCCATGATGAGGCGCTCCCGGTCTGAGACTTCGTGAGCGCGTTTCAGCAGGATTTTCCGGTCTCCCTTGAGAGTCCGGCTCTGGGACGGTTTCAGCTCCTTTCTGAGGCCCTTGCGCACTCTCTCTAGGGCATCGTTGGCCATGCGCACCACATGGAACTTATCGACCACGATACGGGCCTGGGGCAGCACAGCCTTGACCGCTGCCCGGTAGGGGTTCCACATGTCCATGCTGACGATCTCGACCTTCTGCCGGTCTTTCAGCTTCATCAGGTAGTTGGTCACCACGTCCTGGCGGCGGGTGGCCAGCAGGTCGAGCAGGGTTCGCTCCTCAATGTTGGTCAGAATGCAGCGGTAGCGCTTGTTCAGGTATAGCTCGTCAATGCCCAGGATGCGGGGCGTCTCGAAGCGGTGCCAGCGCCCCAGGAACTCGGCGCGGGCGTTGAAGATGTCGCGCACCGTCTTCTCGTCCAGGCCGGTCTGTGCCGCCACAAAGGTGTAGGGGTGGTTGAAGGATTCCTTCTCCACGTACTCATGCAGCCGCAGTGTCATACGGAATCCGTCCACCATCTCCGGTAGCTGGGGCCTGAATGTTGTCTTGCAGGCCCGGCAGGTGTATCGGCGGCGGACCACCCAGAGAGTGACCCGCTTGCCGTGGATGGGCAGATCACGATAGGGAACGTCACGCTTGCCGAACCGTACGAACTCACCCTGCACGCCGCATTCCTCGCAGGCGATGGGATCGGGCACGTCCACCTGGAAGTGCATTTCGTCGTCGGTTGATTTGCAGCCCAGTACTTGGTATTGCGGCAGGTGAAGGATGTTGTCGGGAAGTTCGGTCATGGTGTTGTATAGGCGTAGGTGTCAGTCAGATCCATCCGGCTCGGCATTGGTGTTTGCTTTTTTACCCAACAAGCTGCTGGAAACGAAAAGTAAGGCACCGAGGACAATTGCAATATCAGCCAGGTTGAAGGCCGGCCAATGCCAGTCTCGCCAATAGAAATCAAAGGAATCCACAACATAGCCGCGAAAGACCCGGTCAATCAGGTTGCCCATGGCGCCACCGAGGATAAGACTGTAAGCGATGGCTTCTCCTTTATGACGATTTTCAAGGATCAGCTTGATCAGAAAAATCGAGACCACTACCGCGATTCCGATAAAAAAGTAGCGCTGCCAGCCTCCACCATTCGCAAAAAGACTGAATGCGGCACCGGTGTTCCATAGGTGCACCCAGTTAAAGAACGGGGTCACCGAAACATACTCGCCATAGGCCATTGATTGCTGCACCAGCCACTTTACAGCCTGATCAGACGCTGCCAGCAGGCCCGATATGGACAATAGGGGGTCGTCTCAGAATTCGGAAAATAAAGCACGCTAAGGCGTAGTCACCCCGTGACTCCCCCGCGCCGATGCAGCGAGCTTCGTTCCGTCTTGCAGTGACGCAATCAGCGGGCAGGAAACGTTCCCTTTCCGCGCATGGCAGGCGCACACCAGTTCAGACAGCACGGCCTCCATGCGTGCCAAGTCGGCCATCTTCTCGCGCACATCCTTGAGCTTGTGCTCGGCCAGGCCGCTGGCTTCCTCGCAATGGGTGCCATCCTCCAGCCGCAGTAGCTCGGCGATTTCGTCCAGGCTAAAGCCCAGCCGCTGGGCCGATTTCACGAACCGCACTCGTGTTACATCCGCCTCGCCATAGCGGCGAATGCTGCCATAGGGCTTGTCTGGCTCCGGCAGCAGGCCCTTGCGCTGGTAGAACCGGATGGTCTCCACATTGACCCCGGCCGCCTTGGCAAAAACGCCAATGGTCAGATTCTCAAAATTAATTTGCATATCGCTTGACTCCGTACATAACTACGGAAGTAAGCTTAAGCTATCCAAACCAAATTTGAAAGGACAAGCGTATGTCTGAACCACAAAAGTCTGAACCACAAAACGGGCGCGGCGCGCTCTTCGCCGGTGGGCTGGCCGCCATTCTTGCGTCGGCCTGCTGCCTGGGGCCGCTGGTTTTGATCGCCTTGGGATTCAGCGGCGCTTGGATGAGTAACTTGGCGGCATTGGAACCTTACCGCCCCATCTTTCTCGGTGCGGCATTGATAGCAATGTTCTTTGCCTACCGCCGCATCTTCCGGACTACGCAAGCATGCGAGCCTGGCGATGTATGCGCTGCCCCACAAGCCAAGACGTCGTACAAAGTCATCTTTTGGATTGTGGCTGCGCTAGTTGTCGTTGCACTAACGTTCCCGTATGTAATGCCCCTGTTCTACTAATTGAGGAAAAATCATGAAAAAACTGCTTACCGCTCTTGCCCTTGCCGCTACCTTCGCTGTCCCTGCCTGGGCCGCCACGCAGACGGTCACGTTGTCCGTTCCCGGAATGTCCTGCGCGACTTGCCCGATCACCGTCAAAATGGCGATTTCCAGGATTGAAGGCGTTGATAAAGTTGACGTTACCTTCGAACCACGCGAAGCGGTTGTCACCTTCGATGATACCAAGACCAGTGTGCATGAGTTGATCAAGGCGACGACGGACGTGGGCTACCCTTCTGAACTGAAGAAATAAGGCATCAAATGACGGCGGCGTCGCCAGAGCCAGATAGAGATGTTGTTCTGGCGATTCTACTGTCAGTCATTCCGTGCACAACCTGTAAATGACGTACGGAGCCTGTTCGCTGATGCGAAAAACTGATCCAGTTACCGAGGCGTTGTACGAGTCGGCTTGGGCATAACGGATGAAAGAGAGAGCAAAATGCAAGAATTAAACGAAGTTGGTCTGAGCGTGGCGGGCATGACTTGCCCAAGTTGCACAAAGCACGTTGAGGACGCGCTGCTGGCGGTTCCCGGCGTGATACGAGCGTCTGTCGATTATCCGGCGAACAGGGCGCAGGTCACGGGCAATAGGCTTGACGTATCGGCACTCGTGACGGCAGTGGGGGCACTTGGTTATCGTGCTAAGCCTGCAGACGAAGTGGAAAGCAAAAGGCGCAGTGCTGAACGGCCAGGACTTCTTGGCAGAGCCGCCCAGTGGCTGAGCGGTGACCGCGCGGTGGAGGAGCTGGCCGGTCAGTTACATGTGGCGGTTATCGGTAGCGGCGGAGCCGCTGTGGCGGCTGCGCTCAAAGCGGCGGAAAACGGTGCCCGGGTCACGCTGATCGAGCGCGGGACTATCGGCGGCACCTGCGTCAACGTGGGTTGCGTTCCCTCCAAGATCATGATTCGGGCAGCCCATATCGCTCATCTGCGCCGTGAAAGTCCTTTTGACGTGGGGCTCACTGCGACGCCGCCTGTTGTCTCGCGTGACCGTTTGCTTGTCCAGCAACAGGCGCGCGTGGACGAGCTGCGAATTGCCAAATATGAAAGCATCCTCGAAAGCAATCCGTCAATCAATCTGGTACGAGGCAGCGCCCGTTTCAAGGATGGCCACACGCTTATCGTGGAAGCTGCAGAAGGGGACTGGCACGAAGTGGCGTTTGACCGCTGTCTCATTGCTACCGGCGCGAGCGCAGCCATTCCGCCGTTGCCTGGTCTTGCAGAAACCCCCTATTGGACTTCCACCGAAGCGCTGGTTAGCGAGACCATTCCGAAACGGCTCGCAGTAATCGGTGCCTCAGTAGTAGCGCTGGAACTGGCGCAGGCGTTTGCACGGCTGGGCAGCGAAGTCACGATCCTGGCGCGGCGCACGTTGTTTGCGAGCGAGGACCCTGCCATTGGCGAGGCCGTTACAGCCGCGTTCCGTGCCGAAGGGATCAAGGTATTGGAACACACGCAAGCCAGCCAGGTCGCGCATGTTGACGGCGAATTCGTGCTGACCACCGGGTACGGTGAAATACGCGCCGACCAGCTGCTGGTCGCCACTGGCAGGGCACCGAACACGCGCAGCCTGGCATTGGAAGCGGCGGGAGTCGCTGCCAATGCGCAGGGGGCCATCGTCATCGACAAGGGCATGCGCACCAGTACGCCACACATTTATGCGGCTGGCGACTGCACCGACCAGCCTCAGTTCGTCTATGTGGCGGCAGCGGCCGGCACCCGTGCTGCGATCAACATGACTGGCGGCGATGCGGCCCTGGACCTGACCGCAATGCCGGCCGTGGTGTTCACCGACCCGCAGGTCGCCACCGTGGGCTACAGCGAGGCGGAAGCACATCACGACGGGATCGAGACCGACAGTCGCACCTTGACCTTGGACAACGTGCCGCGTGCGCTTGCCAACTTCGACACACGCGGCTTCATCAAGCTGGTCATCGAGGAAGGTAGCGGACGGCTCATCGGCGTGCAAGCGGTGGCCCCGGAAGCGGGTGAACTGATCCAGACGGCGGTGCTCGCCATTCGCAACCGTATGACCGTGCAGGAACTGGCCGACCAATTGTTCCCCTACCTGACCATGGTCGAAGGGCTGAAGCTCGCGGCGCAGACCTTCAGCAAGGACGTGAAGCAGCTTTCGTGCTGCGCCGGATGAGGAAAAGGAGGTGTTCAATGAGCGCCTACACAGTGTCCCGGCTGGCCCTTGATGCCGGGGTGAGCGTGCATATCGTGCGCGACTACCTGCTGCGCGGATTGCTACGGCCGGTCGCGTGCACCACGGGCGGCTACGGCTTGTTCGATGACACCGCGTTGCAACGGCTGCGCTTTGTACGGGCTGCCTTCGAAGCGGGTATCGGCCTGGACGCACTGGCGCGGCTGTGCCGGGCGCTGGATGCTGCGGACGGTGACGGTGCGTCTGCGCAGCTTGCCGTGTTGCGGCAACTCGTCGAGCGTCGGCGCGAGGCCCTGGCCAGCCTCGAAATGCAACTGGCCGCCATGCCAACCGAACCGGCACAGCACGCGGAGAGTCTGCCATGAACAGCCCAGAGCACTTGCCGTCTGAGACGCACAAACCGATCACCGGCTACTTGTGGGGCGCGCTGGCCGTGCTCACCTGTCCCTGCCATTTGCCGATTCTCGCCATTGTGCTAGCCGGCACGACGGCCGGCGCGTTCATCGGGGAGCACTGGGGTATTGCAGCCCTCACGCTGACCGGCTTGTTTGTCCTGTCTGTGACGCGGCTGCTGCGGGCCTTCAAGGGAAGATCATGACCGCTTCCCAGCCAGCCGAGAGTGGGCAGCTTTGAGCTTCGCTACCAATCTGGAGGAGTACCACCATGAACGCAAACGCCCCGAACACTGCCAGTTGCACCACCTGCTGCGTATGCTGCAAAGAAATTCCGCTCGATGCCGCCTTCACCCCGGAAGGCGCGGAATTGTAGTAGGCGTAGGTGTCAGTCAGATCCATCCGACTCGGCATTGGTGTTTGCTTTTTTACCCAACAAGCTGCTGGAAACTAAAAGTAAGGCACCGAGGACAATTGCAATATCAGCCAGGTTGAAGGCCGGCCAATGCCAGTCTCGCCAATAGAAATCAAAGGAATCCACAACATAGCCGCGAAAGACCCGGTCAATCAGGTTGCCCATGGCGCCACCGAGGATAAGACTGTAAGCGATGGCTTCTCCTTTATGACGATTTTCAAGGATCAGCTTGATCAGAAAAATCGAGACCACTACCGCGATTCCGATAAAAAAGTAGCGCTGCCAGCCTCCACCATTCGCAAAAAGACTGAATGCGGCACCGGTATTCCATACGTGTACCCAGTTAAAGAATGAGGTCACTGAAATAGACTCGCCATATGCCATTGATTGTTGCACCAGCCATTTTACGGCCTGATCAGACGCTGCCAGCAGGCCGGAGATGGACAACAGAGCGTACGGTGACAGATGTTTGCCAAAAATGGACATTGCTTAATCCTTGAGCGCCAGAATGCGTCTAGCACCGTTAAGTACAATTACCCCCGCGATGGTGCCGATAATCAGATCCGGATAATTGGACCCGGTCCACGCGACCAGAGCGCCGGCGGTGATGACCCCCAGGTTGATCACCACGTCGTTGGCCGAGAATATCCAGCTTGCCTTCATGTGCGCCCCGCCCTCCCGATGTTTGGATATGAGCAGCAGACAACTGGTATTGGCAATCAATGCGACGAATGCGATAGCCATCATCACCAGCGATTCAGGCTCACTACCGAATACAAAGCGTCTCACCACCTCTATGAGTACGCCCACAGCCAAGATCAGTTGCAGTACACCAGCAAGATGCGCGGCACGTACCTGCATTTTCACGCTATGTCCAACCGCATAAAGGGCAAGCCCGTACACCGCCGCATCGGCAAAATTGTCCAGGGATTCTCCAATCAGGCCGGTGGACCGGGCGATCAGACCGGCAGTCATTTCCACCACGAACAGAAGTGCATTGATGCCGAGCAACCAGCGCAGGGTCCCGGATTCTTGCTTAGCAGAAGCTGCCGAAAACTCGGCGGCCTTGATGGTCTCCGGATTTGCAGCGACGGTTTCCTGAAGCGAGGCGCCTAGCCCCAAGGTCTTCAGTTTCGAGGTGACGGGCTCGACCTCACCGTCATGCACGACCTTCAACCGGCGGTTCGACAAGTCGAAGGACAGCGCCCGAATCTCCTCAAAGCCGTTCAGGGCTAGGCGAATCATTCGTTCTTCTGATGGACAGTCCATCTTCGGCACGGCATAAACACTGACCCATTCCCCCGACGCATCGGAGGAGGCCTGCATATCGGTATCCGCCGCAGGCCTTGCATGGTCGCCACAGGGGCCTCCGCAGTTTTTACTCATGATATGACTCCACTTGAATATGATCGGGTTTTCATTTAAAACTATATAGTCGCTATAAGGTCAATAGCGTAGAGAATCCGTTGCGGAGGAACCCGATGCGTATTGGTCAGTTGGCACAGTCAGTAGGGGTAGATACACAGACGATCCGCTTCTACGAACGGCAGGGCTTGTTGCCGCCGCCTGGTCGGCAGGAGAACGGTTACCGTGTCTATACCGAGAAACACGTTGAGCGGCTGGCCTTTATTCGTCGCTGCCGCATCCTGGATCTGTCACTGGCAGAAATTCACGAACTAAAGCGCTATCAGGACGACCCTCATCAGTCCTGTACCGCTGTCAACGCCTTGCTCGATGATCACATCTCTCATGTGCGGTCGCAGATAACCGCTCTGCAAGCGCTTGAGAAACAACTCGTTTCACTAAGAGCGCGTTGCAACGATGACCGGGAAGTTAAGGCGTGTGGGGTTCTTGCTGGAATTAGCGAAGGAAACATGCACCAGCAGTAGGTGAAGCATCAACCAGATAATCCGATGAGATGCCGGTCTGTCTCACTCTCATGCAAAGGTAAGATCAACCATTTAATCCCCTTACCCGAAAAACCGAAGAAAAATGGCGAGTAGAGACTCGCCATTTTCCGCTACCCCCTCGACGTATCCAGCTTAAACCGAACCACGAAGCCGCAGCGAGTTGAATACAACGGACGCTGAACTCAGACTCATCGCCAGGGCTGCAAACATGGGTGATAGAAGCAACCCGGCAAACGGGTACAGGACGCCAGCAGCCAGTGGAACGCCTAACGCATTATAAATGAACGCAAAACCAAGGTTCTGCTTCATATTGAGAACAGTCTTGTTTGACAGGTCCCGGGCAATCGAGATACCCCGCAGGTCTCCTTTTACCAAGGTGATTTGCGCACTGTTCATCGCTACGTCCGTCCCGGTTCCCATAGCGATACCGACATTCGCCTTGGCCAGTGCCGGGGCATCGTTGATGCCGTCGCCCGCCATCGCAACGATGCAACCTTCTGATTGAAGCTTATCAACCAGATTCAGCTTGTCGGCCGGTTTCACTTCGCCATGAACTTCGTCTATGCCTAGTTGTTCGGCGACCGCTTTTGCCGTTGAAATACCGTCACCAGTAGCCATGATGACCCTGATTCCCGCGGCCTTGAGCGCCTGTACCGCTTCAGGGGTGCTCTGTTTGATGGGGTCGGAAACGGCGAGTAGGCCGACCAGTGTGCCGTCAACCGCCAGGTACATCACACTCGCACCCTTTATCCTCCATCCCTCAGCGGTGGCAGCCAGGCCATCAACATTGACGTTATCCTGCTGCATGAACGCAGTGTTGCCCAACAGCAGTATTTTGCCTTCAACCTTGCCCCGTACGCCTATGCCGCTACCCGAGTCAAAGTCGTCCACTGGGCTGAGCACCAAATTACGTTCGCGCGCAGCGCTGACAATAGCGTCAGCCAAAGGATGCTCGCTGCCTTGATCGAGGCTGGCAGCCAGGCGCAAGATTTCATCGGCGTCCAACTCGCCAGCGGAAACAGCCTGATCGAATGCGGGTCGGCCTTCTGTCAAGGTGCCGGTCTTGTCTACGATGAGCGTATCGACTTTGCGCAGATTTTCTATTGCTGCTGCATCACGAAACAGAACACCCTGGGTTGCGCCTCGTCCGGTAGCAACCATGACTGACATGGGCGTTGCGAGCCCCAACGCACAAGGGCAAGCGATGATCAGAACAGCGACCGCATTGATCAGGCCATAGACCCAGCTTGGCTGCGGGCCGAACATGCCCCACACGACCAAGGTGAGGATGGCGATGGCTACCACCGCCATGACAAAGTAACCCGCCACCAAATCAGCCATCCGTTGCATCGGCGCCCGAGAGCGTTGGGCCTGAGCCACCAACTGGACAATTTGTGACAACACAGTGGCCGAGCCGACTTTCTCCGCCCGGATCACAAGTGCACCAGAGGTGTTCATCGTTGCCCCTATGACCTTGTCACCCGGGCGCTTGCTGATGGGTAACGATTCACCAGTCAACATGGATTCATCGAGAGAACTTGCACCCTCTTCAACAATGCCATCGACAGGAACTTTCTCACCGGGACGTACGCGTAAACGATCACCTTCATGCACATGCGTCAGCGGTACATCTTCTTCTGTTCCGTCAGCATTGATACGGCGGGCCGTCTTGGGCGCCAGACCGAGCAATGACCGGACGGCAGCGGATGTCTGGGAACGCGCGCGAAGCTCCAGCACCTGACCAAACAGCGTAAGGGAAATGATCACCACTGCGGCTTCGAAATAAACCGCCACACGCCCCATGGACATGAATGTTTCCGGAAATATACCGGGAGCTACGGTTGCCAGCGAGCTGTAGACGAAGGCGGCACCGGTACCCAAGCCGATGAGCGTCCACATGTTGGGACTGCGGTTGACCACTGATTGCCAACCCCGTACGAAGAACGGCTGTCCGGCCCACAGCACCACGGGAAGCGACAGTACAAGCTCTATCCACGTTTGCGTCGCCATCTCGAACCAGCCAAGCTGTGGCCCAAACATGGCAAGCACCGTGACAATGACGGTAAAAGGCAATGTCCACCAGAATCGCCTGGAAAAATCGTCCAGCTCGGGATTGTCATCTTCCAGACTGGGCATCAGGGGTTCAAGTGCCATGCCGCATTTAGGGCAGGTTCCGGGGTTGTCCTGACGTATTTCCGGATGCATCGGGCACGTATAAATTGTGCCTTTGACCGCTTCCGAGGGAGGTGGCGGGGTTGGTGAAAGAAACTTCTCAGGGTCATGCTGGAATCTATTCATGCATTTGGTGCTGCAGAAGTAGTAAGTTTTACCCGCATGCTCAACATGCTGGGCAGAGTCTGCCGTTACACCCATGCCGCAGACCGGGTCTGTAAGCCCTGAGCCCGTGTGGGAGGGTGTATGGTGATGACAATGAGACTCAGAATTATCGTGACCCATGGATAAGCACCTTTTCAAATAAGCAGGCAGTTTGCGCCGCGTTTTTTGCGGCTTCTTAAAGGAGGAGATTACATGAATCATGATACCATAAACTTATTAGTTAAAGATGACCAGGCTGCTCCCGCAAGCATTACATTTTAGTCATGTTATGCGAACAACGCTTTTCTCACCGATATAACCTAGCTTCCGGCCACCAACATTACATATTTGTCATTTTCTGGTCATGTTGTGGGCAGATTTCAGACTATAAAATTGATATTGACGACAATGAAATGGACTGGCTTCCTTGGCCTGAACTGTAGAGCGGAGTGGAACGATGAAGATTCTCATCGTAGAAGATGAAGTAAAAACTGGGGATTATATCCGGCAGGGCTTCATGGAATCCGGCTTTGTGGTAGATCTCGCCCGGACCGGGCTCGATGGTCACCACCTGGCGATTACCGGCTCGTATAACTTGATTGTCCTTGATGTAATGCTGCCTGATGTGGATGGCTGGCGAATTATGCAGTCATTGAGAGAGGCCAGATCCATCACGCCTGTGTTATTTCTCACCGCAAGGGACAGTGTAGAAGACCGGGTCAAGGGTCTGGAATTGGGAGCGGACGACTATCTGGTCAAGCCTTGGCAATCTATGGGTACAAATATTTGTGCTTTGTGCCTGAGGGTAGTTAACCTGCAAATTCGACTTAACTTTAAATGCTCCAAAGTTCGTCTCGCTTAACTCGTGCCGAATGTCCGCTTTCAGTGAAAAGCTCCGATTTAATCGAATCTCAGTGAATTTCTGCTATTGGCACAAAGTGACTTTATCTGCGATTTTTTATTATTTATTCAAGAAAAAGGTAAGCTTTCAGTAAAAATGATCTCTTCTTGTAAAGAAGTTTTAAACGTATCCGCGAGTCTTATAATTCTGATCCAAAAGTGAGTAATTTTTTATATTTAGCTCTTTCGCTTTTAAACTAAGCTGTCTCTGTTTAAGAGAATCTGGTTCTATCTGCTCATACACCACCCCACTAAATTCTTGCCTGAACATAGTCGGCAGTAAATGGCTATAAGTTCTGTCAATCATCTCAATGCTTGTACCACACTGTTTAGCCAGTGCTGCGTAATCCGCTTTGCTTTTCAGGTTCCAAGTAATATACGAGTGACGAAGTGAATACAGTGTGCGCTCACCATATGGGCTTTGTCTTAGGTTCAGCTTTTCCAGCACATAGGTGAATTTCTTGCTGAGACTTTTAGTGCTTGATCCGTCTGCAAGCACGAATACCAAGTCATCTGCTTTTCTGTCTGGAAAGCGTTCTACCAACTGTTCTAGGTTAGCCACAAAGTCGCTTCGCACAACAACTTGCCGAGTGCCAGTATATAAAGTGGTTTTGCCTTTACGAACTGCTACGGTAATTTCTGGTACACCGTCTACCAATTTAAAACTGATGTCGCTCCACTTAACATTTTCAATTTCAGTACCTGGCCGCATACCCGTTGCCAGTGCGAAGTCGATGTAGTCTTCCATCAGCTCCAGCAGCATTTTACTTTTCTTGTTTTTAGTTCGCTGCATCTCTTCATTTATGAAGTCTGATATTTTGCGATACTCTTCCCAAGTAAAAGCGGCACGACGTTCTTGCCGTTTGCCGTCAGTCTCAAAAGTTGGGATATGGTATTTAGTGATTTGGCCTTTTCTTAACGCCTTTTCATAAACTTTAGTTAGAACGGCATTATGGCTTTGCAATGTTGATTTTGAGGGTTGTCCACCAAACTTTGTCTCGCGCCAGCGATGAAAACTGTCCATATCAGATTGTGTGATCTGATCAATCCGCTGGTCTTTAAAAAATGGGATATGGTAGTTAAGTAGAATGCCTTTATAAATGGAGTTGTTCTTCTTGGAAACGCCTTTGTTTATTAAAGCTTCTAATTCTGAGATGACTTCAGCAGCAAGCTTATCAAAAGGCTGCGCACCAGCAGCAATACCAAGTTTCACTTCAGCTCGACGCTTATACATTGCGTCAATGGCTACCACTTTTGCTTTTTCTAGTTCAGTCTCACCAGTTGAGAAGGTGATATGCTTTTTATCGACTTTAAAGCGGGCGTACCAGCGCTTTGAATTGGACTGAGTATAAAGGTATAAACCCTCCATAACTGCAACTCGTTCCTGATACGCCAACGCTGCCTCCTGCTAGATGTAGCCTCTATGCTTGTAGTTATAAGCCCATTCATTTATTCGTTGTTGTAACTGCTCGTCATAAGTTACATCTTCAAATTGTCGAACGACTCTTTCTTTTGTTTCCAGCTCGATCCCTGACAACTGTCGACCGAACATTCTTGGGATGACATGGCTATAGTGTTGCTCAATCATTTGAATGCCAGTGCCACACTGCCGCGCTAACACATCAATACTGACGTTTTGTGCTGCCAATTCCCATGTAATGTAACTATGTCTAAGAGAATATAAACTTCTTTCACCATATTGTGAATTCTTAAGTTCAATCATTTCTAATGCCGCATCAAAGTGTCTGTTCATCTCCCTTGAGGTTGTTCCATCTGAAAGCCGAAAAAGTCTGTCGTTACCTGTTCGGTTTTGGAAACGTTCCGACAAACGATTAAGCACTTTGACTATTGCTGCCTTACAAACGATCTCACGTGTGCCAGTGTACTTAGTGGTTTTGCCTTTTCTTACTGTGACATAAAAGCGCATTTGTGTTTCATCCCGTTCAGGGTGAAGGTCTGCCCATGTTAGGTTATCCATCTCTGATCCAGGGCGCATACCGGTTAGGATCGCGAAATCCATATAATCAACAAGTAGCTCTCGTAGCTGGCGCGTTTTTTCCTTGCGACTTTCTTTCCCCATTTGAATAACTTGTTCTCTAACTCGCGCATATTCATCAATGGAAAATGCAGCGCGTCTTGAGCCACTAGCACCTTTGTTTTCTAATGTTGGCACTTGGGAAACCAACATGTATTTTCGTCTAACTGCAAAATCAAACACCATTTGTAGTGCTGAGTTATGATTTTGCACAGTGGATTTAGCGGGTATTCTGCCAAGCTGTTTCACTCGCCATACGTCAAAATCATCAAGTTGATCGGCATTGATACGAGTTATATGAGTATCGCCAAAGAAGGGGATGTGATACTTGTTCAGCGCACCAATGTAGTCATCGTAAATGACTTTACCTGTGCCTGTTGCCTTTGCGACTTTCATTTGCTCAATAACTTTCTCGGCAATAAATGCAAAACGCTTTGATTCAACAACAAAGTTATTTGTTTCAAAACGAATTTCAAATTCAATCAAGAGACGATGTGCTTTAGCTATTGCCTGCGGTAAATCAGGAGTTTGAGTGGATCGAATGATATAGGTTTTGTCCACTTTTAAGCGTACAATCCAGTTATAACAGTTCGATTGTTTGTAAATTTTTAGGTTAGGTGCAAGTGTGTGTTTCTCAAGGATTTTTGCCATGATATGACTCCTAAATCCGGAACACCTTTTGTGAAGTTTTTTCAAAGGTGGAGGATTTATATTGTTAAGCTACTGAATTTATAGCAACAATATCTTATAGTCATTTCATTCAAAATCCGCCGGGGGAAACTCCGTGTCGGTTCGAGTCCGACCCTAGGCACCAAACAATATGTTACGGCCACTCTCATTTTTTACGATGTCGTTGAGCATTCACATATCAGCGTTCAGGCTGCTATAGCAGGCAGCGACTACTCTTTGCGAACTGCTGGTTGGTAACGCAACAAAATCCTCTGGATAGTGCCATCATCTATCATTAACTGCAGCGTTTGCTGCACCCGACTTGCTAATTCTGGCTGATTAGGGTTAATCGCGCAGTAGACGTTATCTGGTGCTGCCCAAAGCGGGTCTGCATGCAAGCCCTCACTATTAAATTGTTGCTGATGATATTCATAAGCCCGATCCACAGTCAGTACCGCATCAAGTCGCTGTTTTTGCAGCCGCATCAGATTGCTTTGTAGTGAGATGGCGTCATCCCGAATAATCAGGCGCTGTGAAAAGACTGCATCAAATTCAGGGTAGCTGAAACCACGGTCGGTGCCGACCCGCTTACCCAATAGATCAGTGAGCTGGGTGATAGAAGGGCTATGACTTCGTCTTACGATAACCTGGCGCGTTGTAAAGAGGCTGGGACTCCAAGCCAAAAGCTCTGGCTGCTCAACCCATGCCGGACTCAGAAAGCAAGCGATGTCAGCTTCGTCACGAAGTAACCATTGTTCCACCCGTCCCCGGGGTAAAGGTAAAAAGTTCAGGGTAAGTGTGCTGCGGCTGGCAAGAGCTTCAAGAATATCTTTGCTGATCCCCCCAGCTAGATCGCCACTCTCGTCAAACAGTGCATAAGGGGGCGCGTTAGAGCTACTGACAATAGCCCGCAGTGAGCCGGTATCGGCGACGACCGGCGCCGAGGTTAATATCAACGAACTAATCAATAACAAGCCGCGCACCAACACCTCAGATGAATACCGCCGCACTTTTAACTTAGCATGCTATATCCGAAAAACAAGCGAAGTCTAATTCGGCTAACTATTTCAATAAAACATGACTAAAATCCCGGCTGCAGCTGTTGTAGGGTAGCTACAGCTAACGGATTCTCGACGATGTCATTAAGGCGCAATAACGTCAGTCCCTGATAATTGCCATTTCGTAGCACTTGTTGCAGGTTACTCCAGCCCTCGGCATGATAGAGACCTGCGGCGAGCGCATTTTCGCCTTTTAATATAACACCCTGTCTACGTGCTTCTGCACCAATCCAGTTCACCAGTGTGCTTGGCATAGAACCTGCCTCACCCTCTGGCTCATCAGACATTTCGAGCGCGGTAAAATGCACTACAACTTTGCGCTGTTGTTTGGCTTTCGGAGCTGCCAGAGCGATTATTTGCTGATAACCCGGCTCAGGTGTGGAACTGAAGGCGGCATTCGCATCAATAATACCGGCCGCTAACTCTGCGGTACGAGCGCCAATGTCAGAGTTGATTGTCCAATGAATACCGGGGATTTTAAAACCCAATGGAATTTCGGCTGGTAGCTGTTGGAAAGCGTATTCTGCATAGCGCAACATCCTGGCGCCGTGCGCCACCAGTGCTTGGTGATACCATTGCAAAAAGTCTTGCCTGGATGGCTCGGTCAGATGTTGGTTGCTTGCTATCGCCTGGTCCCAGGACATTGGGAGTGCTATCTCTGCGAAGTTTTGATAAGCGGTGCCCCAGCCTGAGTTGAGTGTGGCGATGCTTTGATAGCGTTGCTCCAGCCAGTGTTGGAAGTCAGTTCTGCTCAATAAAGAGTAAGCCTGAAAACGTCCGCGTGACGGAAAAGCCGCCGCAACGCCATCATGGCTGTTATATGAAGGGTAGCGTAACTCACCGGCCGGCCCCATAGAAATATTCAGTTCAACAAAGTCTGTGGCTATTGTCTGATATCGCGTTGCGAAAGCTTGCATAAACTCAATATATTGGGTTTTTACCAGTTCATCTGACCATAGTGACAGGGTTTCATTGGCCGTATTGCCGTCTTCGCTTTGATAGCGTAAATCGTCAGGCGCAATCCCCTTTCTTTGATAATGTGTCCAAATCCAGCCAGGTAACGGGATATCGCAGTCGTCACCCACATTACCGCCGCATTGATGAAATGCCATAATGGGGATAATTTTTAGTCCGGCAGCGCGAATATCTGAAAAAACATCATCATAGTACTGCCAGACAAATTGTTGGTCGCCGGCTTGCTCTACCAGCCCCCACCAAACATCTACTGAGATTGCTGTTATTCCAAGTTTTTTTGCGACCTTGAGTTGATGCTGAAATTCACTGCGCTCCCTGACAATTAAGGGCGCCATGGCATTAATCTCTGGTAATGCCTGTACCGGCCATGTTAAACAAAATAACAGTGAACAGAACAACATCACTTTACGCATGACAGCTTTCCGTTAACTAAAGACCCGATACTCTAGGCCGAAAAGTCACTGCTGTCAAAATGGCGACTTTGCCAACCTCGCCAGAGTCTGGCACTGTGTTATTATCAATTCTGTTTTCCAGAAACTACGCCATGTTATGGTAGTTACTGAGAGTGTCAGAGCTTAATCCGGGTATCCTTATGTCACAAATTTTCAGCAATGTTGCCGTTAGCAGAGCGTTATTGCTCCTCATTCTGGCGGCAGGGGTGTATTTTTTTATTGGCTTTCTGGTACCGGTGCTGGCGGCGCTGATTATTTGTTTTGCCAGTTGGCCGGTATATCAGCGGTTAGTCAGGCAGTGTGGCAATAATACAACCCTTGCCGCGACGCTGGCGCTGATTCTGATTGTATTGTGTCTGGTGGTACCGCTAACCTGGGTGTTTAGTTATGCGATAGCGGAAATGAAGCTCTGGATGAAATGGTTATTGGCAGCGAATCAATCGGGAGCGCCAGTACCCGATTGGATTGCCGCGTTACCGGGTGTAGGAAGCTGGCTGGCGCAAGTCTGGCAGGATTATTTAAGTGAACCTCATCAATTGGGGCATGCAGTTAGTGTGATTAGTGGTGAACACCTGAGCGGGATCTCGCGTACTGTATTAAATCTGGGCTGGCAAACGGCCGGCGCTTTGTTAACCATTTTATTCATGCTGATCACACTGTTCTTTCTTTACAAAGATGGCGATAAATTTGCGGGTCAGTTAGATACGGTCGGGGAGAGAATTTTACCTGCGCGTTGGCAGCGTTTCTCCCGGGTGGTGCCTGCCACCGTAAGCTCTACGGTGCTGGGCATGACCGTGATTGCGATTGGTGAGGGGATAGTGCTAGGTGTCGCCTATTGGATTGCCGGGGTGCCGTCGCCGGTG
This sequence comes from Alishewanella agri BL06, assembly GCF_000272005.1. Lineage (GTDB taxonomy): Bacteria > Pseudomonadota > Gammaproteobacteria > Enterobacterales > Alteromonadaceae > Alishewanella > Alishewanella agri. The sequence continues at coordinate 108,407 of NZ_AKKU01000026.1, forward strand.
GCTTTTGGTGTGATCACCGGCTTTATGGCGTTGATCCCAGGTGGCGCGCCGCTGGCCTTTACACTGATCTCTTTATATCTGGTTGGCATCGGCGACCTGACTGCGGGTATCGCGCTGTTTTTGTGGGGCAGTGTCGAGCTGTTTATTGTTGATAAAACCATCCGGCCGACTCTGGTCGGTGGGCCAATTAAGCTGCCTTTTTTACCTACTTTTTTTGGTTTAATCGGTGGGGTAAAGACTATGGGGCTGGTCGGCTTATTTATTGGTCCGGTGCTAATGGCGCTGCTAGTGGCAATGTGGCGTGAGTGGTTACGGGAAGTGCCGCCGGCCGCTGAGGTAACCGAGGTAAACTCCAGGGTAGAGGTGGATGGCAGCAGTTAAGGTTTGGGCCGGGCCCATTTTAAGGCGGTTGACGCCAGAGAGGTTGACGTTTTGGCTGGCAACCGATGCCCCAGTAAGGCTCGATCTCACGCTCACACCACAAGATGGCGCAGCGATTAGACTTTCGCAAGATCATTTAAAAGCCGGACATACCGAACTTAAAGCCGGTGCCAAGCTGTACTTTCAGTTGCTGGATATTCACCTGCCAACCGCCTTGCCAACCCAGCAGCCAATTTACTACCAGTTATTATTAAACGGTGAGCGCTGGCAGCAGTGGGCGCCGGATCTGTGCTTTGCCGATCAGCCTGAGCCATTTTTTGTCTTACAACCTGATGTGCGGCAACTGTTGCACGGCTCCTGCCGTAAACCGCATCATCCTGCTGCTGATGGTTTGCTGCAGGTGGAGCAGTTACTGGCCGAGACGGCGCCAGAGCAGTGGCCAGCGCTGTTAATGCTAAGTGGCGATCAGATTTATGCTGATGATGTGGCCACACCTATGTTAGTTGCCATCCACCAATTACTGCCGCAACTGGGCTTGCCAGATGAAGCGCTACCTTGCAGTGAAGTCGCCAGTGCCGGTGCATTGCATCAGCAGCAGCCTTATTATTTGAAGCGGGAAGCCCTGTTACCGGATAATAAACTTAGCCGCGATATGGTGACTAAGGTATTCGGTGGAGTACGTAAACCGGTATTTACTTCAGACTCAGCCCATAATCATCTGATTAGTCTGGGTGAAGTGCTGGCAATGTATTTATTGGTTTGGTCGCCGCAGCCCTGGCAACAGGTTCTGGCGAGCGGGGGATGGCCAGCTGCGCCGGAACTGGACGCACAGCTGCAACAACAATATCAGCAACAGCAACAGATATTGCAGCAATTTGTTGATGGGTTGCCGCGGGTTAGAAGAGCCTTGGCGCATTTACCGGTGGCGATGATTTTCGACGACCATGATATTACTGATGATTGGAATTTAACGGCGGCTTGGGAGCAAGCTGCTTATAACCACGATTTTTCGGCACGGATTATTGGTAATGCCTTGTTGGGCTACCTGATGTGTCAAGGTTGGGGTAATTGTCCTGAAGCCTTTAGTGCGGACTTGCTGCAACAGGTACAGCAGGTGCTGGCGCAGCCGGGGCAGGACTTGCACGATAAATTACTGCAGCAGTTATTTCGTTTTAATCAATGGCAATACCAGTGGCCGACCGAGCCGCCACTGCTAGTGCTGGATACCCGCACTCAGCGCTGGCGCTCCGAGCGCTCGCTGGAAAGTCCGTCTGGGTTGATGGATTGGGAAGCCATTACCGATTTGCAGCAACGCCTATTGGGGTTAGAGGCAGTGATTCTGGTCTCGCCGGCACCGATTTTTGGTGTAAAGTTAATTGAAAGCATTCAGCGGGTATTTGCCTGGTGTGGTAAGCCGCTGTTAGTTGATGCAGAAAACTGGATGGCTCACCCGGGTGCCGCCCATGCCATGCTCAATTTGTTCCGGCACCCGAAAACGCCGCGACACTTTGTTATTTTGTCGGGTGATGTGCACTACTCCTTTGTTTACGATATCAGGTTAAGGGGTAAAAGACGTGGACCTGACTTGTGGCAAATTACCAGCAGTGGCCTGAAGAATGAGTTCCCCAAAAAACTGCTCGATGTTTTTGATCGCTTAAACCGTTGGCTGTACTCGCCACGCTCGCCATTAAACTGGTTTACCCGCCGCCGTCGGATGCAGGTAATACCTCACAAACCGGAAACGGCCGATCCCGGCGAGCGGTTACTAAACGCTTCTGGAGTCGGACTGGTCACCCTCAATGCTGATGGTTCGCCACGAGAGGTCATGCAGCTGTGTGCCGATGGGCGTAAGATTCGCTTTGTGTTACGTGAAGAGGAAGGGCGCTGGGAATAATCAGTGCTGCTCCAACTTGCCAAATCAGCTAAACCTTATACACTGATAAAGCGCGTAAATTCGCTTCTTATAATAATTAAAAGAAAACAAACAGATAGGAATATGCTGCTATGGGTGCACTCACTAAATCGCTGCAAAATATCAGCGTGCGTACCAAATTATTAACCGGTTTTCAGGCCAGTGAGCAGACTGCGATGGCCAGTACCAACCTAAGCCAGCTGGGTAATGATTTACAACAAGTCGCGGCACGCTTTCGGGTAGCCTAGTCGCCGATGCTGAACGATTTACTGGAAAACTTGCTGCTGTCGTTATCGATGGATCCGGTGTTAGATAGCGGCGATAAAGCGCAAGCAGAGCTGCGGTTATTACAAAGCTGTTTACAGGGACTAGACACCAGCCGTGCTAGTATCTGGCTTTATAATGCCGGGGGTGATGCGATGCATTGCCAGCGGCTTTGTAAACGCAATAACAGCCAAATTACCGAATTACCAATTTTAACCCGTGCACAATTCCCTCACTATTTTGCTGAGCTAGATAAGAAAAGGGTAATTATTGCAAGCCATGCGCGTTCAGATCCCGCAACCTCAGAATTTACTGAGTCTTATCTGGTGCCGCAGGATATTTGGTCAATGCTGGACGTGCCCTTGCGTTATCAAGGCGAAGTGATCGGCATAATTTGTTGTGAGCATACCACAGCTCCACGACAGTGGAGCGACGGAGATGCCAGTTTTGTTGCCGCGTTATCGGATTTATATGGCAGGGTATGCGCAGCGGTAGATCGGGTGCGTTATCAGCAACAACTGGAGCAGGCAAATGAGCGTTTGGAAAGCCAGGTAGTAGAGCGTACCGCCCATTTACAGCAAACACTGGATCAATTACGACAAACTCAGCAGCATTTAATTGAATCAGAAAAAATGGCATCGTTAGGCAGCTTGGTTGCAGGTATTGCGCATGAGGTGAATACTCCGGTGGGTATCGGTTTAACCGGCATTTCGCATTGCAGTCACTTATTAAACTCTGTACAGCGAAGCATTGATAACGGTACCTTGGGGAAAATGCAACTGCAGAAAACCTTAGCGGAATTACAAAACTCGGCCGGCCTGGTTGAGCGTAATCTGATTCGTGCAGCCGAGTTAATCAGCCAATTTAAACAAAGTGCTGTTGACCAGTCACATTACGAGTTGCACCGATTCGCAGTTGATGACTATATTTTGGATGTCGTCAATACACTGCTACCGTTCTGTAAACAGCATCAGGTGAAGCTTGAGCTAGCCTTGCAAAGCGGGATGACCTTAAGCTCTTACCCCGGGGCCATAGCGCAGGTGCTGACCAATCTGATTACCAATGCTTGCATCCATGCTTATGACGGCTTTGCCCGGGAGACGGTTCGAGTGATTGCCATAGAGAGTTCGATGCTGTCTTCCGGGCGTGCGCAAATTCGGGTAACTGATAATGGCTGTGGCATCCCAAAAGACGCACAGCAGCGGATCTTCGAACCCTTTTTTACCACCCGACGCGGTCGCGGCGGCACGGGGCTTGGGCTTTCAATAGTGTATAACATTGTGCAGAAAAATCTGCAGGGCGCGATCAGTGTGGTCTCTAAACCAGGTATTGGTACCCGGTTTAGTGTCCGGCTTGATGACTTAGCCCGGTAACGGAATAAACTCTTCCTCATCGCCAGGAACTTTGGCAAAGCGTCCGGCTTGCCAGTCGGCTTTGGCCTGCTCAATCCGTGCTTTACTGCTGGAAACAAAGTTCCATTCGATAAAGCGTTGGCCAATGCTCTCGCCGCCAATCAGCGCCAGCTGACAGTCAGTGCTGGCGAAAACTTCCAGCTCAGTCTCAGCGCTTAATACCACCAGTTGTTGTGCCTGAATGCGGCTTCCTCGCAGCGTCAGTTCGCCGTGCGTTAAATACAGCGCCCGCTCAGCGGCTGGTGGCAGTTTCAACGTTTGCCCAGCCTGTAAACGAGCCTCCAGATAGAGCGTTTCGAAGAAGGTTTTTACTGGCGAGGTCACACCGTATGCCTGACCAATCATCACCCGAACTGGCACGCCAGCCAGCTCCAGGGTTGGAATACTGTCAGAGGGATAATGATAGAAACCAGGATCACATTCTTCGTCGGCTTCTGGCAGCGCCAGCCATAACTGCAAGCCATGCAAAGGATGTGCTTGTTGGTGCACTTCGGGCCGTTCACGTTCAGAGTGCACGATGCCACGCCCAGCGACCATTAAATTAATATCACCTGGCTGAATTGCCTGATAACTGCCCAGCGAGTCGCGGTGCAGAATTTCGCCGGCAAACAGATAAGTCACTGTTGCCAGGTTGATATGAGGGTGGGGTCTGACATTAACCCCGCTACCGGCCTCAAACTGCGCCGGGCCCATTTCGTCGAAGAAGATCCAGGGACCGACATTACGCTGCTGCCTCACCGGTAGACAACGACGCACGGTAAAACCACCGAGATCTTTGGCTTTAGGTTCGATAATCATCGCGATGCCAGGGCAGCTTTGCCCCAGTTCACAATCCGCATCAATCTGTGGTTGTTGATTACTCATTATTTGCTCTCCATGGTCTGTTAATCATTACTCAGGTAGCGTAAGTGACCTAAGAAGCTACGTGCTACCGGGCCAAGTGTATCAGCATCATTAAAATTCAAATAAAAAGTGAAGGTACGGCTGCTGCCACGGGGGAGTTGTAAGGGTAAGAGTTCACCGTTATCCAAAAAGGGTTGCACGGCGTGCTTAGGTAACCAGGCGAAGCCCAAATTCTTACGTAATAACTCAATTGACGTTGCAACATGGCTGACAGTCCAGCGTTGTTCTGATCCCAACCAGCCGACATCTTTCTTCTGATGCTGTGCCGAATCACGTAACACGATTTGCCGGCACTGTTTCAACTCTTCCAAAGCCAGCTCCCGTCTTGGCTGAGTCAGGGGGTGTTGCGGCCCAGCCACGGCAATAAACTCGATTTGACACAGGTCCTCATTCAGATTATCCGGCAAGGTAAAAGGTGAGACCGCGATTTCTGCTTTACCCTGGCTCAGTAACTCGTTGGCGCCAGACAAGATAGTCTCCAGTAATTCGATCCGGATCAGCGGGTATTCCGCCGAAACGGCGGCCAGGGTCTGATAGAGAATATCGCGCGGGAAAGCCTCATCCACGGCAATACTCAGTTTGGATTCTACGCCGGCTTTTAAATTCAGTGCGACATTTTCCATCCGATCTGCTTCGGCCAGCAAAAAGTTAATCCGGCGTAATAATTGTTCACCGGCAGCGGTAAGCGTCGTTTTCCGGCCTTCCACCTGAAACAGCTGGACATCAAGAGTTTGTTCCAGTTTGTGCACAGCGTGGTGTACCGTAGACTGGCTCTTATAGACAACTTCAGCTGCCTGATGGAAACCACCATGTTCGGCGACGGCTTTAAACATCCGCCATTGTTCCAACGTTGAACGTGCCATCTGTCGCTCCTGCAAAAGAGGCAGTTTGCCGGCTTAGGCAAACTGCCTGGCGAAGTTAGTGCTTGCGGCTGATTAACGCATCGACAGATACTTTACCCGCCCCGCTGAACAGCAAGGAGACACTGGCTGCTAATAACGCTAAGCCAAACTCGTAGCCATTGTTGCTCATAAACAAACCGTTTTCAAAGTGTACGCTAAAGATGGCAACCAACATGGCGAATGCCAGTGCCGCCGCAGCAGGCCGGGTTAAGAATCCGAGGATCAACGCCAGACCGCCAAAGAACTCTGCCGCGCCCGCCAAAAAGGCCATTACCACACCAGGTGTTAAGCCAATACTGTCCATCCAGGCGCCTGTGCCCGCTAAACCGTAACCGCCAAACCAGCCGAACAGTTTTTGTGCGCCGTGAGCCGCAAAAATAATCCCAACCGGAACCCGCAGCGCTAAGGCACCCCAGCCAGCTTGGGTAGTCGTAATTTGTTGAATTAACGCTGTCGCTTTGTTCATATCGGTAACCTCAAGTTAAGTGAATTTTTTACTGTTGTCGAACTAACTGCTGTCGATGAGGTAACTATAGTGCAGATTGTTGATTGTTAAAATTGGATATAATTTATCATTTTGTTCTTATTTTTAGAATTAATGGCTAAGCCAAAGTCTTATAGGTAGTATCCGCAACTTTTGTTAGACTCAATTAATGGTCTTTCGGGATGTCAGGCTGATAGATGAAAATAGAAAGCAAAGGTTCGGTAACGCTGGCAGAGTTGGAGCCAGACTCGGCATTTTGGCAGGCGTTTAATCTCGGGCTTCGGCTAGAAGTCCAGTTATTGGTTAACTCGGCGTTTCGGATCCGGGCTGAGTTAGTCGGTTTCGAAAAGAAGCAATATCTGCTTGTCAGAATCGCTGCGACTGAACCGGCACTGCCAAAAAATATACTGTCACAGAAAACAGGTTTAATTTGCCGTTTTGTAGCAGAGGCCGAGCAGGGAAGGGTTTATGCCTTTAAATCTGAAATTTTAAATGTCATAAGCCACCCATACCGGTTGTTGGTTATTCGCTATCCGGAAGTGGTACAGTACTTATCACTGCGCTCTGATAAGCGCAACCCGGTGCGCATCCCGGTTAAGATCCAGCTGGCAGCCGGCGAGCAAATTGAGGCGGAATTGTTAGATTTGTCGGTAAAAGGCGGCTTATTGGCCTTAAGCCAAGAGGCTCCGTTAATAGGGCGCGGCGAGCAGTTAAGTCTGTTGTTACCTGACACTTTGCCGCCGGTCGCGGCCATGGTGAAACGCAGTACCCGACCCACAGGTACGGTGCGGCTTGGCTTAGAGTTTGCTCAGGCGCTGCCGTTAGCCAGCTTTGAACGTTTGATGCAGCTTAGTCACGACAAGTAGCGTTATGGTTACAGGCGCGCTCTCAGTGTCTGCAGCTCTGTGTTAGCCCGCTAAGGTCGGGCTAACAGGCAATCTCGTGTTACAGCGGTAAATCAAACCATAGCGCTCGCAGCGGCCCCTGCGTTACCACGCCCTGCAGCTTGTCGACAGCTGCGATCTTTAAACCATCGCCTGCTGCCAATGTTACATTCGCCAAGGCCAGCTCACCCTCTATCAGATGCAGATAGTAAGCGCGACCGGCTTGTACCGGAAAATCTAATACTTGCTCTTTGGTTAACAGCAGCTGTGCCAAAGCGGCATCCTGCTTGATGCGCAAGGTACCATCACGACCATCTGGGGTGATCACCCAGGTTAAGCCAGCCTGGTTACCAAAGTCCTTTTGCTGATATCCTGGCTCACCATCGCGCAGATTTGGTTCGATCCAGATTTGCAAAAACTTTAGGATCTCTGTCTGGCTGGCATTATATTCGCTGTGATAAATGCCTTTGCCGGCACTCATTAACTGGAATTCACCGGCCGGCAAAATTTCTTCATTACCGGCAGAATCTTTATGTGCAATTTTCCCGCGCAGCACATAGCTGATAATTTCCATATTGCGGTGACCATGGGTACTAAAACCGGCGCCGGGTGCTACCTCATCATCGTTGATTACCCTTAATGCTGAGAACCCCATTTGCTGTGGGTTGTAGTAATCGCCAAAGGAAAAGGTATGCTGGCTTTTCAGCCAGCCAAAGTGGGCACGGCCACGTTGATTAGCGCGAATAATCTCTAACATCGGTACCTCCGGATGTGATAATACTGCACAACGAGCGGTAAGCTGCATCTACAGCGGTAGTCTACCAGGCTGAATAAAACGAATATATCGAATAAAATTCTATAATAAATTCTTTAAAATAGAACATGGCAGGGGCACACTTTGACATTTTGGCGCATACTGATTCTGACTGCGTTATCCATTCTGGCGTTTGCCGGCAATAGTTTATTAAGCCGGGCCGCCTTTACGCTTACCGAGATCGATGCGAACAGTTTTACCCTGGTGCGTCTGACAGCGGGCGCCCTGACATTACTGTTCCTGGTTTGGTGGGGACAGCGCCAGCTAGGCATCGCCGGGTCCTGGCCCGGTGCCCTCAGTTTGTTTGGTTATGCCATCTTGTTCTCCTATGCGTATCTGCAGTTAGATACGGCAACCGGTGCGTTAATCTTGTTTGCTGCCGTACAACTGACAATGTTGTTATATAGTGTCAGACAGCGTGAGCAGGTTACTCGCTGGCAATGGTTGGGGGCACTAATGGCCCTGTCTGGTATGGTGTATTTACTCTTGCCAGGTGCAGCGGCACCTTCTGCCGGTGCCGGATTACTGATGATTGGTGCCGGGATGGCCTGGGGCCTGTACTCGCTGTTAGGGCGAACCGGCGGGCCGGCATTATTAGTTACTGCGGGTAATTTTGTACGTAGCGTGCCATTAGCTAGCGTTATCACTCTGCTTGGCTGGCAATATTGGCAGTGGGATCTGTCTGGTGTGTTGCTGGCTGTGGCTTCAGGTGCATTAACTTCAGGTATTGGGTATGCGATCTGGTATCGGGTGTTGCCGGCATTATCGGCGATGCAGGCGGCTTCGGTACAATTAGCGGTACCAGTTGTTGCAGCATTACTCGCGGTCATTCTGCTTGCTGAGCCTATGCACAGCAGGTTGCTGGTTGCGGGGGGGCTGGTATTGTCGGGGCTGGGCTTGGTGTTGTTGTGCGCACACCGTAACAGGAGCTAGGATGTGGCAGCGGCAACTGCCACATCCCCGGCGATGTTTAACCGCCCACTGGTGCTGTCATGCTGCTACGCTGCATACGGGCGGCTTCAGCCCGGGCCGCTTCGCGATCACGCTCAATTTGCTCTACGGTACGACAAACCCGTTCACCAATACGCGAACCTGTTGGTTTTTCAGTGTGACAAATGTGAGTGACTTCACCATTCTCATTAACGATGGTCTGGCCGGTTGATTTCCGAGCGGAGCGATTCTCGTCCGTTGAGGCACAACCAGCAACCATCAGCGCCATGATACCGGCTAACGCCAGCGTTGCTAATTTCATGTTGGGTTTCCTTTTTGGGTTAATCCGGGTACAAAGATAGCGGATCTTGCCGCTGGATGCAGCTAAAATAGCCGATTCGTTACATTTTTTTACAAATAAACAGCAAATGCGAGTGGCTGGTTTGCACTGATCTTTTCCAGTATCCTTTTATTTCGGGCGATGCGATGAAAAGCGACGAGCATGGAGTTTTTATGCAATTTTCTGGCTGGCAAGGCTATTGGCGACAAAGTATCGACTTTGGCAAAGCCTATTGGCAGCGTTGTCAACAAGATCAGATCCAGGTAATCGGCGGTTATCTGACCTATATTTCGTTACTATCGCTGGTGCCGCTGGTGACAGTGATGTTTGCGATGCTCAGTGCTTTTCCGATGTTTGCGGAGTTTCGCGCGAATATGGAGCAGTTTATCTATGCCAATGTCATTCCGTCGCGCGGAGATGAAATCCAGGCTTATCTCACGCAGTTTATCGGTAATACCGGTAGCATGACGGCAGTCGGTATTCTGGCGTTGGTGATACTAGCGCTGTTGCTGATCCATAATATTGATAAAACCCTGAATAAAATCTGGCGGGTGACCAGCCGGCCTCGGCTGGTGATTTCGTTTTCAATTTACTGGATGATCCTAACACTAGGGCCGATTTTATTTGGTTTGTCGATTGGCGTAACCTCTTATCTGGTGCGTTTAAGTGCTTTTGCTGACGATTATACGCCCGGCTTTTCGACGCTGGTGCTGGAGCTGGTTCCCTATCTGATGTCGCTGGCAGCGTTTTTTATCCTGTATCTGGTGGTACCAAATCTTAAAGTTCGTGTTAAGCATGCACTATGGGGCGCCTTACTGGCGATGGTATTGTTTGAGTTTTCCAAATACGGTTTTGCGTTGTATGTAACCCATTTCACAGCCTATCAAACCATTTATGGCGCTTTAGCTTTATTACCGATCTTATTTGTCTGGGTACACTTGTCGTGGATGGTGGTATTACTCGGTGCAGAGCTCACAGCCTTATTGCAACAGCGTGAGAGCGGGCAATGTCGGGAAGATGAAGTTTGTCCGGTACCGGAACGTGCGGTCAACGCAGTTGAAACTGAAACAGAGTAGTCAATGAAAGCATTAATTCAGAGAGTCAGTCAGGCCAAAGTTGAGGTCGCCGGCATTAGGGTTGGCGCAATCGAACGGGGTTTATTGGTGTTATTGGCGGTTGAAGCCGGGGATTGCGAAGCCGATCTGCGAAAATTGGCAGAGAAAGTTTGCCGTTACCGGGTATTTAGTGATGACAACGGTAAAATGAACCTGAATGTACAGCAGGCTGGTGGTGCCTTACTGGTGGTGTCACAATTTACCCTGGCAGCGGATACCCAATCCGGGCTGCGTCCCAGCTTTACACCCGCAGCAGCACCGGCATTGGCGCAGCAGTATTATCAGGCATTTTGCACTTACTGCCGTGAGCTGGGGCTTCAAGTTGCAACTGGCCAGTTTGCTGCCGATATGCAGGTTAGTCTGACCAACGACGGCCCCGTTACTTTTATGCTGGAGAGCCGCTCATGGCAAAAACCTTAACCCTGGCTAGTCCGCAAACTCCGGCACAGTGGCAGGCCTATTATCAGCTGCGTTGGCAGGTGCTGCGCGCACCCTGGCAGCAACCACCGGGTTCAGAGCAGGATGAGTTGGAGCAAAGCAGCTTTCATCAGATGCTACTTGATGCGCAGGGGCAGGTCGCAGCTGTCGGGCGTTTACATCAAGTTGATAATGAGACTGCTCAGGTCCGCTATATGGCGGTGGCTGAGTCATGGCAGGGCAAAGGCGCCGGTAGCCGTATTTTACAGGCACTAGAGCAGCAGGCTGTGCAGCTGGGGATGAAATATATCGTACTAAACGCCCGCGACAGCGCGCTGGCATTTTATCAGCGTCAGGGGTATCGGGTCGTCGCAACAGCGCCGACCCAGTTTGGTATTACGCATCAGCGGATGCAAAAGCAGCTCTGTTTGGCCGGTAGTCCTGCAGACTGGCAACACTGGTGCCAAAGCCTGCAACAAACCTGGCACAGCACTATTCCGCTCAGTGCCTATATGCAACTGCAGATTGAACAATGTGATGGTTATCAGCTGCAATGTACGGCGCCGCTGCCACCCAATATTAATCTGCATCAAACCATGTTTGCCGGCAGTATCTACACGCTGGCGACGTTAACCGGCTGGGGTATGCTGTATTTACAGTTACAGAGTCTGGGCCTGCATGGCGCACAGGTGCTGGCCGATGCCAATATCCGCTACCTGAAACCCATTCGCAGCCAACCCAACGCAGTGTGTAAAGTTGCGGCAGTATCTGGTGATCTAACGCCATTGGCTGCAGGCAAGCGGGTAAAGCAGCAAATTAATGTCCAGCTGTTTGCTGAGGGTGAGCTTTGCGCGGAATTTAGCGGCCTGTATGCGGTGTTGCCGGAGTAACGGAATGGCAGAAAAAGTACTGATTATTGGCTGTGGCTGGCTGGGGCAACAACTTGCGCCGGTGCTGGCAGCAGCAGGTTACCAGGTTTTTGGCAGCCGCCGCACCCAAGCGGCAGCAGAGGCGTTGCCGGCGCCGCTCCAAGGTATCGCCCTGGATTTTCAGTCGCCCTGGTCTGCTGCACAGTTGGCGCTTTTTCAGGATGCCTGGCTAATTTGCACTATTCCGCCCGGTGCTCGGCAAGGAGGAGTGTCGGACTATCCGCAGGTATTACAACAACTGGCGCAGTTAGCCCAGGCTGCAGGGATAAAGGGCGGGATCCATATTAGCTCAACCGGTATTTATCAGGGGCTCAGTGGCGTCGTTAACGAGCGGAGCGAGCTGCAACTGACTCAGCCACGGGTAGCCCTGTTGGCAGCCGGTGAGCAGGCGCTGCAACAGCAGGATAACTGGCTAACGTTGCGCTTATCCGGTTTAATGGGGCCGGGCCGGCATCCTGGTCGCTTTGTCCAAGGTCGTGTACTGAGCGGGGCGATGCAGCCGGTCAATATGGTGCATAGTGCCGATGTGGCGGCTGCCGTGTTACAAATTCTCAGCCGCTGGCCCTTGCCCCACGCCTGCTATAACCTGAGTTCACCACAGCGGGTAACTAAAACAGAATTCTATCAGGCGGCAGCTAAAAGTTTAGGCCAGGTCGCAGACAGTATCGACCTGAGCGGGCCCGCAACCGAGCCGGCGCGGCAGGTGAGTAGTAGCGCTTTTTGTCAGGATAGTGGTTTTGCGTTTCGCTTTGCCGATGCCAGAGCCGCGTTAGCCTATTGCCCGGATTAAATTTTAAAACGGGCAGCTGCACTCTGAAGTTGCGTCGCCAGGGTCGCGACTTCAGCACTATTGCTCAGCGTTTGTTCAGCCTGATTGGCGCTTTGCTGCGCCAGGCCAACCATCTGGTGCATACTGTCGTTGATCGCCTGGCCAAGCTGGCGCTGACTGCTGCTGGCCTGATTGACGGCACTACTGATTTCCAGCGTCGCGCTCATTGCTTCAGTAACCTGACCTAAGGCCTCGACTAACGCTGTCATCGTTTGTACACAGTCTTCGGCATCTTTATTACCGCTAAGTACGGCGCTAACTGCTTGGCTACTTTGTTGTTGCAAATGCTCAATCATTTGCCGGATCTCGCGGGTTGCTTGCTGAGTACGGCCTGCCAGCGATCTGACCTCATCGGCTACCACCGCAAAACCACGTCCTTGCTCACCGGCGCGTGCCGCTTCAATAGCCGCATTCAAGGCCAGTAAATTGGTTTGTTCGGCAATGGCGCTAATGGTGGTCAGGATGCCGCCAATATTGGTCGACTCGTCATTGACCTTGTGCATAATGGCGCTGGTACTAACCAGCTGTTGTGCGAGTTTATTGATGCGCTGATTATTATCGGCCGCCAAGCGACTAATTTGCTGGCTTTGTTGCAAGGCTTGCTGCATCGCCTCGCCGGCGTCAGCAGCATGGTTGGCGACTGCTGCAGTACTGGTAGCAAGTTGTTCGGTAATTTGATTAACACTACTGATTTGCTGTTGTTGTAAATGCAGTGACTGATTGATCTCACTGACCGCCTGAGTGGAACGATGAGATGTAGTATTCAGTGCGGCCGCATTTTGCTGGATATTGGTTAGCAGACTGCTTAGTGCTGTGATCAGACTATTGACCTTTTCTGACAGAGCGCCAAATTCATCTTGTTGCTGAATTTTTAGGGTGCGGGTCAGATCGCCTTCAGCAGCATAGCCCAACACATGGTTGATACCAGCCAGTGGTTTGAGCATGGCACTGATCGTAAAGTAAGCGGTGGTTGCAGCCAGAATAATCAGTATCAGCATAATTAACCAGGTACGCTGGCTACCTGAGCTTAGGGCGCCGGTAAGCTGCTGTTGTAAGCTATTAAATTGCTGGTCTGCTGCCGCTACCACTTTACCTAATAGCACCAGTGCCTGCTCGGCTTGTTGTTCGGCGTTTTGTAACTCTGCTCTGGCGCGTTGTTGCTCCGCCATTTGTAGCTGTTTCAGCTTTACCAGATTAGTGTCTTTTGCCAGCTGTGTTGTTAATTGCTGCCATTGTTCAGCGAATTGCTGCCACAAACCATCGGTGTTAATACCATCGGCTAATTGAGCCAGATAGTCGACGTTAACCTGCATATCGCTGAGGGCAAAGCTGATGTTATCTTTGTTGCGCTCAAACTGCGCATATTCACTATAACCCGCGGTTTCCCTAAGTGTGTTAACCAGCCCGACGAGTTGGCCATCGAGGCGGGCTGCGGTACCGGCGATAATCTCGGCAGTTTGGCGGTTACGCGGTAACTCTAGTTCGCTCAGTTCAATCAAGGCTGCACCGGCCTCGTCCAGCAAAACTTCCAACTGAGCGAGCTCCTCGGTTAGCTCGGACTGATGATTGAGGCTTTGCAAGCGGGCATTAAACATCTGTGTGGTGGCGGCTATAGATTGATTCGCATGTTGCGTGGCACTATCCAGACTTTGTTGTAACTCGCCACCTGCGCTCAATTGCGGAAAGTTTGCTACCAGTTGACCAAATTGTGCTTGTTCTTGTAAAAAGTTCTGCTGGTAGCGTTGGATCTCGGACAGCTGTTCGGCAGTAAAGCCTGAGGCTGTTAGTCTGGCAAGGCGTAGTAACTGAATTTGTGCCAGATTGCTTTGTTGTTGTGCGGGTACCGCCAGTTCGTTTACTTGGGTATTAGCGTTGGTAATGCTGCGGAAGCTACTTAGGGCAGAAAGGCTGGCAATTAGCAATAACAGCGTAATAAAACCAAAGCCAATAATAACTTTATGCGCAACTTTTAACTTCATAGCGTAAGCCCCTGTCTGGCCAGATTTCAGTATAGTTATAGTTTGATAATTGCTCTCTGGCTGCTGGATTAACGTTAACAGGTTTTTAGCTACTGGTCTAGCCAGCAATGAGATAGAAAATGCCCGGCAAAGCCGGGCAAAGGTAGGTCTGACTGTTAGAAGCTGCAGAGCAGTTGCGGCGGTATAAACTGGTTCAGTTTTCCGTCGCGTAGTAAGTTGGCGCTTTGTTCGATATCCGGGCCGAAATAGCGGTCCTGATCATAAAACGCTACCTGCTCGCGTAGGATGGCTTTTGCCTGTTCCAACAGCGGCGTGGTTTTTAGCGGCGCACGGAATTCCAGCCCTTGCGCTGCCGCCAGATACTCTACTGCCAGCACACCGGTGGTATTCTCGGCCATATCGGCTAGCCGGCGCGCGGCAAAGGTGGCCATCGACACATGGTCTTCCTGGTTAGCTGATGTCGGCAGGCTATCCACTGAGGCCGGATGCGCCAGCGATTTATTTTCCGATGCCAACGCCGCTGCCGTGACCTGCGCAATCATAAAGCCGCTGTTGACGCCGCCATTCGGCACTAAAAATGCCGGTAGCTTACTTAAGCTGGCATCGATGAGCAGCGCCATCCGCCGCTCTGACAGGGCACCAATTTCGGCAATCGCCAGTGCCAGATTATCGGCTGCCATCGCCACCGGCTCGGCATGGAAGTTACCGCCGGATAAGATATCGCCATCGTCAGCAAACACCAGCGGGTTGTCGGTAACACCATTGGCTTCTACCGCTAACACTGCGGCTGCCTGACGGATCTGTGTTAAGCAGGCGCCCATTACCTGTGGCTGGCAGCGCAGCGAGTAGGGGTCTTGCACCTTTTCGCAATCTTTGTGTGATTGACCGACCTCTGAGCTATCGCCCAGTAAATGCCGATAAATGGCAGCGGCGTCAATTTGCCCTTGCTGGCCGCGAGCCAGATGAATACGCGGGTCAAAGGGCGCGCGGCTACCCAAGGCCGCTTCCACGCTCAGTGCGCCCACTACACTACCGGCGGCAAACAGATCTTCGGCTCGGAATAAACCTTCCAATGCCAAAGCCGTAGAGGCCTGGGTGCCATTTAATAGCGCCAGACCTTCTTTGGCGGCCAGTGTCAGTGGCTGTAAGCCGACCAGGGCTAAGGCTTCTTTTGCATCATAGATTTGACCTTGATAACAGATTTCACCTTCGCCAATCAGCGGCAGCACCATATGCGCCAGCGGCGCCAAATCACCGGACGCGCCGACTGAGCCTTTTTCCGGAATGCACGGATAAAGCCCGGCGTTGACCATGTCAATTAACAGCTGGATCACGCTTAAGCGGATGCCAGAGAAGCCACGGGCCAGGGAGTTAATTTTCAGTACCATCATTAGCCGTACCGTGCTGTCGGCCATAAACTGACCAAAACCGGCGGCGTGTGATAACACGATGGAGCGCTGTAACAGTTCCAGCTCTTCATGCTTGATGCGGGTATTGGCCAGCAGCCCAAAGCCGGTATTAATACCGTACACAACTTTGTTTTGCTTAATAATATCGGCGACACAAGCAGCCGATTTTTCGATAGCCGGGATCGCAGCCGGATCCAGTGTCACCGTGACCGGGCCTTGCTGCACGGCACGCAGCTGCGCCAGTGTCAGTTGGCCGGGAGTAAGTTGTAGGGCGTAGTGCATAAATTAGTCTCTGTTTAACATAGGGAGGTCAAGACCCTGCTCGTGAGCACAGTCCACCGCAATCTGATAGCCGGCATCGGCATGGCGCATTACACCGGTGCCCGGATCATTCCACAGCACCCGGCTTAAGCGGGCGGCAGCCTGCTCGGTACCATCAGCCAGGATCACCACACCACTGTGTTGGCTGTAACCCATACCCACACCACCCCCATGATGCAGCGATACCCAGGTGGCGCCACCGGCGGTATTAAGCAGGGCGTTCAGTAATGGCCAATCCGATACTGCATCTGAGCCATCCAGCATGGCTTCGGTTTCGCGGTTCGGGCTGGCAACGGAGCCGGAGTCCAGATGATCGCGGCCAATAATAATGGGGGCGGAGAGTTCGCCGTTTTTCACCATCTCATTAAAGGCCAGCGCAATGCGGGCGCGATCTTTTAAGCCGATCCAGCAAATCCGTGCTGGCAAGCCCTGAAACTGAATGCGTTCACGCGCCATATCCAGCCAGTTATGCAGGTGCGGATCGTCCGGGATCAGCTCTTTTACCTTGGCGTCAGTTTTATAGATATCTTGCGGATCGCCAGACAGTGCTACCCAGCGGAAAGGGCCAATGCCCTGACAAAACAGTGGCCGGATATAGGCGGGTACAAAGCCAGGGAAATCAAAGGCATTGGCTACACCGACATCCTTTGCCATCTGGCGGATATTATTACCATAGTCCGTTGCTACTGCACCGCGCTGCTGCATGGCCAAAATGGCTTTTACCTGTACGGCCATTGAGGCTTTAGCGGCCGCGACCACGGTATCTTCATCCTCCGTACGTTTGGCTTTCGCCTGCTCCAGCGTCCAGCCCTGTGGCAGATAGCCATTCAGTGGATCGTGCGCCGAGGTTTGATCGGTGACCACATCCGGCGTGATACCGCGGGCCACCAGCTCGCTAAACACATCGGCCGCATTGGCCAGCAAGCCGATTGAGGTCGGTTTACCGCTGGCTTTGGCTTGTTCTAACATAGCCAAAGCTTCATCCAGCGAGTAGGCTTTTTGATCCAGATAGCGGGTCTTGAGCCGGAAATCGATGCGGCTTTCATCCACTTCACAGGCCAGCATATGAAAGCCCGCCATCGTCGCGGCCAGTGGCTGGGCGCCGCCCATGCCACCGAGGCCGCCGGTCAGGATCCACTTGCCTGCTGCCTTGCCGGCAAAGTGTTGCTTGGCAATAGCGACAAAGGTCTCATAAGTACCCTGCACAATGCCCTGAGTACCGATATAGATCCAGGAGCCGGCCGTCATCTGGCCGTACATCATCAGGCCTTTGCGGTCCAGCTCGTTAAAGTGCTGCCAGTTGGCCCAGGCCGGTACCAGATTCGAGTTGGCGATCAGTACCCGTGGCGCATCCGGATGCGTCGGAAACACGCCAACCGGTTTCCCGCTTTGTACCAGCAGGGTTTGGTTATCTTCCAGCCGGTCCAGGACTTCGACGATTTTATCAAAGCAGGCCCAGTTACGGGCGGCACGGCCAATACCGCCGTACACCACCAGCGCCTGGGGATGTTCGGCCACTTCCGGATCCAGATTATTCATCAGCATGCGTTTGGCGGCTTCGGTTTGCCAGCTCTTAGCGGTGATTTGGCTGCCACGGGGGGCGCGGATCACCCGGCTTTTATCAATGCGGTTATCGTTCATAGCAACCTCGGTTAGCGGGGTAGTGCAAAGTTAAGGTGGCCTCCCAGCCGGTAACGACTGCCGGGAGAGGTTAAATAGGCCAGGCTGACCGCGCCGTCACGGCTAAAGGTGCGGCGGGTCAGACGCAGGCAGGGTTCGGGTTTTTTCAGCAGCAACTGCTGACAGGTAAAATCATCCGGCCAGATAGCTTCAACAATATGCTCGGCTTCGGTCAGCGGTGCGATCTGGCTTAAATACAGATGCGGGGTGATTTCCTGAAAGTCCTGTTGGGTATACAGCGGCACCTGTTTCGGGTTGACATAACGCGCTTCCAGTTGCAGTGGCAGAGCATCGGAGTAATGCACGATCAGCGAGAAGAATACCGGCTCATTGCGTTTTAACCCCAAAGCCGTCGCCACGATAGTCGGGCAAGGCAGCTCGGTGAGTTGTAACAACTTAGCGCGGTAGGCATGGCCACTGCTTTGCACCTCATCGGCAATATTGCGGATTTCCAGCAACGAGGATTGCGATTTTAACGCGGCGACAAAGCTACCGACGCCCTGGGTGCGGTACAGGATACCCTGTTCGGTCAGTTCCTGTAACGCGCGCCGGGCCGTCATCCGGCTGACGGAGAACTGCTCTGCCAACTCATTTTCGGACGGCACCCGGCTGTGCTCCGGCCAGGCGCCGCTTTCGATCTGGCGCAGCATAAATTCTTTAATTTCGGCAAATTTTGCCATAGCGAGGCTGACCTGTTAGCAAGGGTTACACAGTGATGTGCTAAAAATAGCGGATCTTAGTTGTATATACAAGTTTTTCAGTTAGACTATTTGCAAAGTGGTTAAACAGCATAACACCCCGGCTATGGAACACAGCCGCGGTAAACAGGAGCACAGAATGGCAGACTTTGATGCGGTATGGCTAAATGCGAAGCTGGCGACGATGACAGATAACGGCAGCCCCTATGGTGCTATTGAGCAGGGGGCATTGGCGGTTAAGGATGGGCTGATTGCCTATGCCGGGCCTCAGGCCGAGCTGCCGCCTTTTGATAGCCTGACGACGCCACTTTATGATGCGCAGGGGCAGTGGCTGCTGCCTGGCCTGATCGATTGCCATACCCATTTGCTGTATGCCGGTAACCGTGCCAATGAGTTTGAACTACGTCTGCAAGGTGCCAGTTATCAGCAAATTGCCGCGGCCGGCGGCGGCATTGCCAGTACCGTTCGAGCAACCCGCGACGCCAGTGAAGAAGAATTGTTTAAGCTGGGTAAAGATCGTTTAAATGCGCTGCTGCGTGAAGGGGTGACTACGGTTGAAATCAAATCCGGCTATGGTCTGGATTTAGCCAGTGAACAAAAGCTGTTAGAAGTGGCGGCTTTGCTAGAGCAGCATCATCCGGCCAGTATTATCAAAACCTTTTTGGGCGCGCATGCCTTACCGCCGGAATTTAAAGATAATGCCGATGGCTATATCGAGGCGGTGTGTCAGATGTTGCCGACGTTGCAGCAGCTCGGCTTAGTAGATGCCGTAGATATCTTCTGTGAGGGCATTGGTTTTAGTGTCGCGCAAAGCCGTAAGGTGTTCGCGGCGGCAACGGCGTTAGGTCTGCCGGTAAAAGCCCATGCCGAGCAGTTATCGAATTTGGGTGGCAGTGCGCTGGTGGCTGAGTTTGGCGGTTTATCGGCCGATCATGTTGAATATCTGGATGAAGCCGGTGTGGCGGCGATGGCGAAAGCCGGTACTGTCGCGGTATTGTTGCCGGGGGCCTATTATTTTCTGCGTGAAACCCAGCTGCCGCCGCTGGCGCTGCTGCGGCAATATCAGGTACCGATGGCGGTTGCCAGCGATCTGAATCCCGGCACCTCACCGTTTTGTTCTTTGCAGTTGATGCTGAATATGGCCTGCACGCTGTTTCGTTTAACCCCGGAAGAAGCCCTGCTCGGCGTCACCCGTCATGCTGCAACTGCGCTGGGGCTGAAAGATCGGGGGCAACTGCAAGCGGGTATGCGGGCAGACTTTGGCTGTTATGCGATAACTCAGCCGGCTGAGCTGTGCTATCAGTTTGGGGTATCGCCGTTAAAACAACTGGTTATAGGTGGGACGATCCAGCGCTTTTAGCTTAGTATTAACTCAACGCCCGCATTACAGCCTGTGGCTCTTTAGCTACCACATTAAGTAGTGCTAATGCGGGGCCTTGTGGTTTGCGATCACCTCTTTCCCAGTGTCTCAGTGTTGAAACGCTGATACAAAACTTCGCCGCAAACTCCATTTGGGTTAACCCGAGATCACGTCTGATTTGTGCAACATCGACTTGAGCGGCTTGATGTGTTCTGGCTGCAATTTTTTTTCCACTGCTAAGATCGATAGCCTCTTGCAACCCTCTCGCAATACTTTCAAAGGCTGTTGTCATCACTCACGCTCCAAAGCTTGTTTCACTAATATTTCTACCAATTTAGCCAACACATTTCTTTCTGCTTTCGATATATTGGCTTTTTCATTTTTACCAAACACAGTAAGTAAATAGAGCGGGATACGTTGATCATGAAAATAGTAGATTATTCTTACACCACCACTTTTTCCCTTATTACCGCGGCTCCAACGCAGCTTGCGCAGACCACCTGTGCCTTCGATGAGATCCCCAGCCTTTGGATGCTCAGCAAGATAATCGATAACTGCTTTGCGTTCAGCTTCCTTAAGTAGTATCTCTGCGCGGCGAATAAATTCCGGTAATTCGGTTATGGTCGTTAACATAACACCAAGTGTAATCCAATGGATTAGTTAAGGCAAATTGCTACTGGCTTTATTCCACCACAGCAGCCTGACGTTGTTTACCGAGAATAAAGGCCTGCACCAGTTGGCTTAGTACCTGACCACAATGGTTAAGTCCGGCGCTAACACCTGAGGGATGCTGCGCCGGCGCGGCTTCGGCCAGGTGCAGGTAGGCGGTCGCAGGGAAGCGGGCAAGCTGATACACCGCCTGCTCTGCCTGCGCCACGCTGATACCACTGTAATTGAGCGCACTGGCCGGCATCGCAGTAATCGCATCGGTATCCAGCTCCAGTGCCAGTGGTGTATGGGCACTAAGTACCTTATCGCAGGCCAGATCCAGCGCTTGCTGCCAGCTTAGCTGTTGGCGCACAAAAATCTGCTGGTAGCTGATAAACTCGGCACCGGCGGCCGACAATGCTGCCAGGCTGGCGGCATTATTTTTTTGCTGGTGCAGGCCCAGTACCAGATAATGCTGCAGTAGCTGCTTCTCCATCGCATAGCTAAAACCATTACCGCTATGGCGACCTTCCAGCGCACGAAAATCGGCATGGGGATCAATATTGATACAGTTGACAGCCTGACCGGTATGGCGGTGTAGCGCCTGTAACAGCGGCAGTGCATTATTATGACCGCCACCGATCACTATGGGGGTAAGACCGGCAGCAAAAATGGGCGCGACCGCCGCATCAACCCGCTCATCCAGCTCAGCACAGAGTTGCCGGAGCTGCATCAGCTCCGCGGCATGAGCGGCGTTCAGGTTGCTGCTCTGCTGCTGTAAATCGGCACAGTTGACTTCACCCAGCACTAACAGCTGCTGCGCATCCAGTAAGCTGTTTGCCTGCAGATTGAGAAATTTGCTTAAAAATGCCTGCCAGCCCAAGGTGGCACCGGGCAAGCCACAGTTGGCCCGCGGGCCGATATCCTCAGGAATCCCCAGCAACACAAACTGGCCGCCCGTTGCGGCATGGCGGGCTAAATTCGCACCTAAGTCCAATGCCGGATCCGGCAGTTGGCATTGTTCGGCCAGACGGCTTTCACCCGGACGGGGTTGAAAAAAGGCGCTTAACTGCGCCTTTGTAAGATACTGAATCGCAGGCATCACTTACTCAATATCCAGCGCTTCCGGCGATAAAATAATGCCGGTACTGTCGGCATACAGATGATCGCCAGGTAAAAACGTCACGCCGGCAAAATTGACAGGCACCTCAGTTTCACCAAAGCCATTATCGTCAGCGCCAATTGGAATGGCGTTCACTGCCTGAATACCGATATCAAAGTCTTCCAGGGCATCCAGATCGCGTACACTGCCGTAGCACACAATACCTTCCCAACCGTTGGTGGCCGCCAGCGAGGCCAGTTCGGCATCAATCAGTGCCCGGCGTGAGGAGCCACCGCCATCAATCAGCAATACTTTGCCAATGCCACTGTCTGCCAGTACCTGACGCACCAAACCATTGTCTTCAAAACACTTTACGGTATGGATTTGTCCACCAAAAGAACGCCGGCCGCCGTAATTGGCAAAAATCGGTTCCACGACATCAACCTGATCGGCATACAGATCGCAAAGCTCAGAAGTATTATATTCCACGGTTAACTCCATACCATGTTAAGGGTTGCCATCAGTATAACCCGCTGTCATTTAACCTCAAGCTTAAGTTCGGTCTGTAAGCTGAGATTACAGCGATTTAATGTTAATCAAAGGCTCTCGGCTGGCATTAGCCGCTTTAAGCTTTGCCAGATAAGCTTGCCATAACGGTTCTTGCTGACTGGCGAGTTGTTGCAGATAGGCAAAACTATACAAACCGGTATAGTGGCCGTCATCAAAGCTGAGTTTGACCGCATAGTGACCTACCGGGGTAATGGCGGTAATGGCAACATCCCGTTTATTGGCAACTAATTTGGGGTTACCATGGCCACGCACTTCGGCGGATGGTGAATGCACCCGCAGAAATTCTGCGCTGAGGCTGCGACAGTCACCATTGGCAGCCACCAGATCCAGGATCCGGCGCTGCCGGTGGTAGTGCAATTTTACCAAAGCTGTGGTCATTACAGGATAAACCGGCTCAGATCTTCATCCTGCACCAAGCTGCCCAGATGCTGCTCAACATAGGCGGCATCAATCGCAATCTGTTGTCCGGCATGATCGGCGGCATCATAGGAAATCTCTTCCAGTAAGCGTTCCATCACCGTATACAGCCGCCGGGCACCGATATTTTCGGTGGTTTCATTAACCTGAAACGCCGCGGCAGCGATACGTTTAATGCCATCTTCGGTAAACTGAATTTGCACACCTTCAGTCGCCAGCATGGCACGCGCCTGCTCGGTTAATGACGCCTTAGGCTCCGTCAGAATTCGCTCAAAATCGGCGGCGGTTAGGGCTTCCAGCTCAACGCGGATCGGTAACCGACCTTGCAGTTCAGGCACCAGATCCGACGGCTTGCTCATCTGGAAGGCACCTGAGGCAATAAACAGGATATGGTCGGTTTTAACCATACCATGCTTGGTATTTACTGTGCAGCCTTCGATTAATGGCAGCAGGTCACGCTGTACACCTTCGCGCGATACGTCAGGGCCGCTGGTTTCGCCGCGCTTACAGATTTTGTCTATTTCATCCAGGAACACGATGCCGTTCTGTTCTACGGCTTCCAGCGCTTCGGCTTTCAGCTCTTCCGGATTGACCAGTTTGGCGGCTTCTTCTTCAATCAGCTGCTTGAAAGCATCTTTAATTTTCAGCTTACGTTTTTTCTTTTTCTCACTGCCCAGACTCTGGAACATGCTCTGCAATTGCGAGGTCATCTCTTCCATCCCCGGCGGCGCCATAATTTCTACGCCAATGGGCCCTTGCGACAGTTCCAGTTCGATTTCTTTGTCATCTAACTGGCCTTCACGCAGTTTTTTACGGAAGATCTGCCGGGTATTGGAGTCGGTGCTGGCTTTTTCCGGCTCGCCCCAGGCGTCTTTGGGTTTGGGTAACAGCGCATCGAGGATCCGCTCTTCCGCGGCTTCTTCGGCACGAAAGCGGTTTTTGGCAATAGCTTGTTCGCGAAACATCTTCACCGCGCTGTCTGTCAGATCACGGATAATGCTCTCCACTTCCTTTCCGACATAGCCGACTTCGGTAAACTTGGTGGCTTCAACTTTAATAAAAGGCGCGTTCGCCAGCTTGGCCAGGCGGCGGGCAATTTCGGTTTTACCGACACCGGTTGGGCCTATCATCAGAATATTTTTTGGCGTCACTTCCTGGCGCAGCGCCGGATCTAATTGCATGCGGCGCCAACGATTACGCAGCGCGATGGCGACAGCCCGTTTGGCCTTGTTCTGGCCAATAATATGGCGATCCAGTTCGTGGACTATTTCTCTTGGGGTCATATCAGACATGGGCTACCTGCTTACAATTCTTCAATAGTCTGGTGGTGATTGGTGTAGACACAGATATCACCGGCAATTTTCAGGCTTTTTTCCACGATATCGCGGGCGCTGAGCTCAGTATTTTGTAACAAAGCGGTGGCGGCTGCCTGGGCAAAGGGACCACCACTGCCAATGGCAATTAAATCATGTTCTGGCTGCACCACATCACCATTACCGGTGATAATCAGTGAGGTATTGGCATCGGCCACCGCTAACAGGGCTTCCAGCTTACGCAGCATACGATCGGTACGCCAGTCTTTCGCCAGTTCAACGGCGGCGCGCATTAAGTGGCCCTGATGCATTTCCAGCTTGGCTTCGAAGCGTTCGAACAGCGTAAAGGCATCAGCGGTGCCGCCGGCAAAACCGGCCAGTACCTTATTGTGATAGAGGCGGCGAACCTTGCGGGCATTGCCCTTCATTACGGTATTACCCAGCGAGACCTGGCCATCACCACCGATGGCAACATGGCCATTGCGGCGAACAGAGACGATAGTAGTCATAAAAAAGCCCTATGGCAGAAACATAGGGCTTAAGTAAGGGGGCAACTCACATTTTTCAAGTGACGTTTCGTACCTGACAAGTATTTATCCCCATTTGGCGTAAACGGTTCATATCGGCGGTGGCGGCACGTCGCGACTCATAGGGCCCGGCAACAACTCTAAACCAAACGCCATTGCTGCCCTCGGTGCGGCGCACATCAGTTGCAATGCCAGCAAAGGCGATCTGCGCTTTCATTTGTTCGGCCTGGTTTTGCTGCCGGAACGAGCCACATTGCAATACCGCTGGTACGCTACGTTGCTGCTGCGGTACCTCGACGGTAATCTCTTTATTTTCGAGCTCTTTAATATATTGATAAGGCTCAGCTTGTGGCTTGGGTGGTAATTCGTCCTTTGGGGCAACCTTCACCGGCGTCGCGACCGGCTCAGGTGTGACGACCGGTTGTTGCCGTAAAAACCATAAGCCGTAAATAAAGACGCTCAGCGTCAGTAAAGTCAGGGCAATCAGCAGCCAGGGTTTAGACGCAGCTGCTGGCGCTTTACCACGACCGCCCCTGGCTGCACCGGCTTTTTTGGCTGGCGCTTTCGGACGGCTGGCGCGTACATAATCTCTTTGTGGCATACGACGAATTAATTACCTGTTTTTAGATCAACCCGTATTCTACCCGGATCGACAGAAAAGGAAACCACACAGCGCCGATCTGCCGCGACTTAGCTCAGATCTAGCGCATCGACATCCAGTTGCCACTTTATTTTCCGACTCAGCGGCCATTTCGGGATTTCAATTAATAACGCGCTCAGTAACTGGTGCAGTTGCGGCCGATGTTTAGCGTATAAATGGAGCTGCCAGCGATATTTACCCGCTTTGCGCTCTAACGGTGATAACAAGGGGCCAAGCAATTGTACACTGGGGTATTGCTGACAAAACGTGGCCAGTTGCTGTAATAGTTGCTGACACGGCTCACTCTGATGCGCCTCGGCCCGAAATAACGCCAGATGCTGGCAAGGCGGTAAAAAAGTTTGCTGGCGCTCTAGCAAGGCACTGCGGGCAAAGGCAGCATAACCGTTTAAAATAATATCCTGCAGTAATGCATGTTCTGGGTGCTGGGTTTGCAGGAGCACCTTACCTTTATCATGGCCACGACCAGCACGGCCGGCGACTTGGGTTAGCAGTTGGCCGAGTTGCTCGGGTGCACGAAAATCGGCACTGTACAAAGCGCCGTCTACATCGACGATGACCACTAGCGTAACAAAAGGAAAATGATGGCCTTTTGCCAACATCTGGGTACCCAGAATCAATCTGGGGCCAGCTTGTTCAATTTCGGATAACAAGCTGGCAAAAGCACCTTTGCGGCGGGTGCTGTCGCGATCCAGTCTGGTGACCGGAATATCCGGAAATAGGGTGGTCAGATGTTCTTCCAGTTGTTCGGTTCCCTGACCAACGGGTGCCAGCCGTGGGCTGCCACAGCCGCCACATTGGCGCGGCACGGCACGGGTCGCACCACAGTGGTGACACACCAGCTGTCGGCTATGCTTGTGATACGTAGTAAAGGCACTACAACGCTGACATTCAGTTAACCAGCCACATTCCTGACAGCTAAGAGCGGGCGCAAAACCGCGGCGATTTAAAAACAACATCACCTGTTTGCCGGCCTGCAACTGTTGTTGCATTTGCTGCAGGGTTTGCTGTGCCAGGCCGTACTGTAGTACCTGTTGTTTTAAATCAATCAGTTCTACCTTGGGTAACGCCTGGCCACTGGCACGCGCAGTGAGTTGCAGATGAATAAAACGGCCTTGCTGACAATTGTACAGTGACTCCAGGCTGGGTGTTGCGGAACCAAGCAGGATCGGGCATATCTCTAATGCGGCACGCTTGATGGCCAGATCACGGGCATGGTAACGAAAGCCATCCTGTTGTTTCAGTGACAGATCATGTTCCTCATCGATAATAATCAGCCCCAACTGACGAAACGGCAGAAACAGCGCCGAGCGGGTGCCGATGATCACTGCCGCTGCGCCACTGGCTGCCTGCAGCCAGCATTGTAATCGCTCACCATCACTGAGATTGGAATGCCACACCAGAATCGGCGCCTGAAAACGCTGGGCAAAGCGGGACAGTGTTTGCGGGGTTAAACCAATTTCTGGTAACAACACTAACACTTGTTTGCCGGCTTGCAGTAACGGGGCAATACACTGCAGGTAGACCTCGGTTTTACCCGAGCCGGTTACCCCCTCGAGTAAGAAAGATTTGAAACTGCCCTGTGCCTGATTGAGTGCCGTCACAGCCAGCGCCTGATCTGCGGTCAGTTGCAAAGCGGGTTCTGCCAACCCTTGAAACTGGTAAGGTTCTGGTGTGGTTTGGAAGCGGGTTATCAAGCCCTTATCGATTAATTGCTTTAGCGTGTTACTGCTAAATTGCGTTTTTAGCGTGGTTTCTGACAAGGCTTGCTCAGATAATGCCTGCCACAGTGCTGCTTGTTTTGGAGAGCGACTAAAATCACTGAGTTTAGCCGCAGCGCCTTCGGCCGTTAAGCGATAGCTGGTCGGCTGATAGGCGCTAAGCTCGCGACCTTCACGCAGCAATGCTGGCAAGGCCGCGGTTAAGACTTCGCCCAGCGGATGATGATAATAATCGGCAGCAAAACTGAGTAATTGTCGCAGCAGCTTAGGTAGCACGGCTGTTTGGTCGATGACGGCCAATACCGGTTTTAATTGCTCCGCCGCGACCTCTGGAGTAACGTCCAGTTGCCAGACAATACCTATCAGTTCACGTTTACCAAAAGGCACCCGGACACGACAGCCGATCTGTACCTGCATGTTAGCAGGTAACAGATAATCAAAATGCTGACGTAAAGGGACGGGCAGGGCAACGCGAATTGCGGTCACAACAGCTTCCATAGCAAGAGAAACAAGACTCAAGTTTAAGGAAGCGATAGCGGCTTGCCAAGTAAAACAAAAATGTCGGCTTTTTCAGTTTTACGGTTGCAACTTTAATGGCTATCTATTAAGCTACGCGCCCTTAATTAACTGTAATTACGTATGGTGTCTGGCGATAAAAATGCGACCAGATAGCGATGCGGCCTAACGAGGTAACCCATGAAACCAGGTATCCACCCGGAATACAAAGAAATTACTGCAACCTGTACTTGCGGTAATTCATTCAAAACCAGTTCAGCACTGTGCAAAGACATCCACCTGGACGTGTGCTCAGCTTGCCACCCATTCTACACTGGTAAGCAAAAAGTGTTAGACGTAGGTGGTCGTGTTGACCGCTTCAAGAAGCGTTTCTCGGTACTGGGCAGCCGTTAATCTGCTGTCTGTACTAAAAAAACCGGAGCTTGCTCCGGTTTTTTTATGCGCTTTAGTCTGGGTCTGACATTTGCTGTTGTGTCGGCGACTACTGATTACCGGTAAGCACTTCATTCAATGAGCTGGCACCGCGCTCCGGTCGGGTACTGGAACAGTTACTGCCGGTTTGCTCACAGCTTAGGCCCCGGATTCGGGTGCCCACTGAACGACTATCGTACTGCCCGGATTGTGACAAGCGACGCACCAAGCCCTCCAGCATATTACTCGCTTGCAGCTGCTGACCTGAAACCCGAATCACTTCGATATTGTCGACTTCACGCAGGTCCGCTACCAGCGTTTGATGTTGTTGGTCCCCAGCTAACTGCTCAGTGATCTGTTGTAAATAAGGTCGGGCTGACGTTTGTCCGGATAACACTAGTCTCTTATATAGCTCTGCTGCGCCAGGTAAATCCGGCTCCATACCTACGCCATGTTGTTTCAGTTGCCCCAGTAATAGCATGGCGCTGGCTAAGCGTTGCGCTGAAGCTTGTTCTAACAAATCAATGGCAAGAGACAAACTCTCAGGTTGCTCTTGCTGCAGCAATTGCAGTGCCCGGGCATATTGCGCCGGACCATAGTTTAATTTTACCGCGAGCTGCAGTAAGCGATCTGCTTCAGCGACATCTTGCTCTGCAACAAAGCCATTACGTAACCAGTCAGACATCAGATAAACCGCCATCGCGTTACGTTGACGTACACCCATTCTCAGGTAGCGTAATGCTTGCTGGTGATTTTGTTCCAAACCATCTCCTGTGGCGTAAGCCATCGCGACGAAAGCGGCAGCATCGCCGCTACCGCCTCGGGCGAGCCTGATCAGGCGCCGTAACTCTTTAGTACAATCGTTATCACTACAAATATGTTCAGCAGCCTGTAGCTCACTATTACTATTGGCCTCAGCGGTAACAGGATAGGTCAGCAGACTGCCGATAATAAGTGCTACAGAAATAATTTTCATATCGCCTCTGGTTAAAAAATAGTTAACTGTGCCGATTTTAGCCAATGACTGCTTTTGGTCAAGTGATCAGCTCGTTTATTCTGTAAAAAAAGTGTTTCATTGTTGTAAATGGTTAACTGAGTTATAACTAACTATAACTGGGTGCGATCAATGCGCCGTGCAAAAATTCCACATTTTTAGCCAAAACAGATGTCCAGAACTCTTGGCGTCTGTTTGGAACTTTGTTATAACAGATACGAATCCTACTAAAGTCGTAAAGACGGATTAGCACTGCTCTGGTACGTCCAGCATGATTTCAGTGTTTTTCCAGAACAGAGCTCATTAAAATGAGCCAACACCGGGCCAAACGTATAACTACAAAGCCTAAACCCGAGCCTTACTCTGTACCTACTCAAATTATCAGGAAACTTTATTAATGTCCGATTTCAGAGAACAAGCCCTGCGTTATCACGCAGAACCTCGCCCTGGAAAAATCAGTATCGAAATCAGCAAGCCAGCAGAAACCGTTACCGACCTGGCTCTGGCCTATAGTCCGGGTGTCGCTGAACCCGTGCGTGAAATAGCAGCGGATGCGACAAACATTTACAAATATACCGCTAAGGGCAACTTAGTGGCGGTTATTTCTAATGGCACCGCCATTTTGGGCCTGGGTAATCTCGGTCATTTGGCATCAAAACCGGTAATGGAAGGCAAGGCGTTGTTGTTCAAGCGTTTTGCTAATCTGGACTCGATTGATATCGAAGTCAGCCATCGTACTACCGAAGAGTTCATTAATACCGTTGCCAATATTGCTGATACTTTTGGCGGCATTAATCTGGAGGATATCAAAGCACCTGAGTGTTTTGAGATTGAACAGGAACTGATTAAACGCTGCAATATCCCGGTATTTCATGATGATCAGCATGGCACTGCCATCGTCACAGCGGCTGGTTTGCTGAATGCGTTGGAGATCCAGGGCAAAGATATCAGTAAAGCCATTATTGTCTGTATGGGCGCTGGCGCGGCCGCTATTGCCTGTATGGAATTACTGATTAAATGTGGCGCCATGCGTGAACATATTTATATGTTAGATACCAAAGGCGTTATTCATACCCGGCGTGAAGATTTAAATCAGTATAAGCAACTGTTCGCTAACAATACCGATAAACGCACCTTGGAAGATGCCTTGGCCGGCGCTGATGTGTTTGTTGGTGTTTCCGGCCCAGACGTGCTGCCACCGGAAGCACTAAAACTGATGGCGGATAAGCCGGTAATTTTTGCTTGTTCGAATCCGGATCCAGAAATTAAACCGGAATTAGCACATGCTGAGCGTAGTGATTTAATTATGGCCACCGGCCGTTCCGACTATCCAAATCAAGTGAATAATGTGCTGTGTTTTCCGTTTATTTTCCGCGGTGCTTTAGATGTGCGGGCCAGTGTGATTAATGATGAAATGAAACTGGCGGCGGTACAGGCGATTCGGGCGATTGCAAAAGAGCCAGTTCCCCAGGAAGTGCTGCAAGCCGCAAAGGTTCCGAGCCTGGAGTTTGGTAAAGCCTATATTATTCCAAAACCGATGGATCCCAGATTGTTATCACGGGTTGCCCGCGCGGTTGCGGAAGCAGCCGTGGCATCCGGCGTTGCCCGGATCCCGATGCCAGAGGCTTACTTCCAGCCTTGATCATAAAAAAACCGCCGAAAGGCGGTTTTTTTATTCTTCGTCGCTATCAGCTTCGATAATTACCGGGATTTCTTTACCCATGCTGGTCAGGATTTGTCTGACCTCAGCCGGGATCTGGTGTGGATTGTCTTTGCGTAAGTCTTCATCGGCAGGCAAAGGCTGACCGGTAAAGGCATGCAGGAAAGCTTCACACAGTAATTCACTGTTGGTTGCGTGCCGTAAATTGTTTACCTGGCGGCGGGTACGTTCATCAGTTAAAACTTTTAATACATTCAGCGGTATTGAAACGGTAATTTTTTTTACTTGTTCTGACTTTTTACCGTGTTCTGCGTAGGGGTGAATATATTCACCATTCCACTTAGCCATAAGGGATCCCTTGTCGTTAATTATAATTTTGCTATTTAGCGCAAACCCCGAATTCTACTGCTTTCTGTCGGGCAGTCAAATAGTGTGCAATAAATAAAGATTATAGACGGCTAAATGGTTTGACTTCCAGTTTTTAATGATTATACTTTTAGACGTCTAAACATCTAAAAGAAATTTATTTATGACCAAGCGCCATTCTGCCACCATCGCCGTTCGTGCCGGTATTGCTGAAGATCCTGCCTTTGCGGCTGTCACTCCACCGATTTATCTTAGCTCAACTTACCAGCTGCCGGCCTTTCGTCAAGCCGGCGCTTATGATTATTCGCGCTCGAATAATCCAACCCGGGATATTCTGGGCGAAGCCTTGGCCGAGTTGGAAGGTGGCGCTAAAGCGATCATCACTAATACCGGTATGTCAGCCTGTTTACTGGCGTTGCAGCTGCTGACGCCAGCAGATACGTTGGTTATTCCGCACGATTGTTATGGTGGCAGTTATCGGCTATTTACCAATTTAGCCTATAAAAAGCAGGCGTTTAAGTTGATTATCGTTAACTTTCAGCAAGCAGACTGGGTTAGTCAGTTGCAAGGCGCTACCCCAAGGATGATTTGGCTGGAAACGCCCAGTAATCCGCTACTGCAAATTACTGACATCGCTAGTGTATGCCAGCGGGCACAGCAGTTTGGTGCGCTGGTTGTAGTGGATAACACCTTTCTATCGCCAGTGTTACAGCAGCCGCTGGCGCTTGGCGCGGATATCGTGGTGCACTCCACCACCAAATTTATCAACGGTCATAGTGATATTATTGGTGGCGCGGTGATTGCGAAACAGCAAAGCGTGGCCGATGAGCTGAAATGGTGGGGGAATTGTCTTGGTTTAACCGCCGGTGCCCTGGATTCCTATTTAACGCTGCGCGGGTTAAGAACTTTGCCCTTACGGCTTAAGGCGCAGCAAGCCAATACCGCAGCAGTGGTGGACTTTTTGGTTAAGCATCCGCTTGTGGCCCGGGTCTACTATCCGGGTTTAGCCGATCATCCCGGTCATCAGGTTGCAAAAGCCCAGCAAGCCGGTTTTGGCGCAATGTGTAGTTTTGAATTAAAAGCCCCGGCAGCCTTACTGGCCGATTTTTTTGCCGCGCTACGATACTTTACCTTGGCACAGTCGTTAGGTGGCACCGAAAGCTTGATTTGTCACCCGGCGAGTATGACGCATGCCTCGATGGATGCCGCAGCGCAAAAGACAGCCGGAATTACCGACACCTTGATTCGGTTATCCGTAGGTATCGAAGAGGTTTCTGATCTGCTGGCTGACTTAGCGCAGGCGCTGGCGGTTGTCGCAGCGGCCCTGGCTGCTCAGGGAGATGAATAATGACCGCAAAGGCGTATTCTCTGCTGGCAGAGAGCAAAGCTATACCTGAGCTGCAAGTAATCGTCGCCGGAACTGGCAATGTGGGATCTGAATTTTTAACCCGTTTTAGTAAACAGCAACAACGCTTTAGCGGGAAAATTGCATTACAACTGGCGGGGATTGTTAACTCGCGGCATGCGCTTTTGGCGTCGAATTTAGCGGCGGATAGTTGGCAGCGCGACTTTCAACAGTTTGGCAAAGGTTATGCTGCGGCTGACTTGGTCGCGTATCTGCAAGACCTCGCAGGACCTAAAGTTGTCATCGATATTACGCCCAGTCAGAGTTTTGCCCGGCAGTATCCGGCCTTGATTCAGGCTGGTTGCCATATCATCAGTGCTAATAAGCAAGGGGTAACCTTACCGGACGCAGAATATCAGGCACTACGTCAGCAGTTGCGTCAGCACAAGTTGTGCTGGTTAAGTAATACTACCGTCGGTGCCGGTTTGCCGGTACAACGGATTATCCAGGAATTACTACAAAGTGGTGATCAGATCCAACGGATCAGTGGTGTGTTCTCCGGTACCTTATCCTGGCTACTATGCCAATATGATGGCAGTAAGCCGTTCTCTGAGTTTGTGCTTGAAGCGCAGCAGCTGGGTTACACCGAGCCGGATCCTCGTGATGATTTATCCGGCAAAGACGTACAACGCAAGTTACTAGTGTTGGCACGCGAGCTGGGACTGAAATTGGATTTAGCCGATATCCGTTTAAACCCGTTACTACCCACCGAATTAGCAACTGGAGAATGGCAGGATTTCTGGCAACAGCGTGAGCGGTTAGACAGACAAATGCTGGCGCTCTATCAACAAGCTAAAGCTAACCAGCAAGTACTGCGCTATGCGGCTAGTCTGTCGCTACAAGCAGGGCAAATTAAAGCTGAGGTCAGTTTACAAGCGGTGGCATTGGATGCACCTTTAGCTGCACTGGCGCCGTGCGATAATATCTTTGTGATTGAATCGAACTGGTATCGTGATAACCCGTTGGTGCTAAAAGGTCCGGGAGCCGGCAGCATTGTTACCGCCGGCGGCTTACATGCCGATTTGGCACAGCTGGTAGCACAGCTGGCTGGGTAGGTTGAGCTTTTACTAAGCGGGATATTGGCAAAAGCCGGCTAACTCGGTTAATCTGCATCTAATATGCTGCCTGGTGGCTGCTGAAGTTAACGGATTATCTGAATGTCATTGTTGCCGTGGTTTCGCTTAATACTGTGCTGTTGTTTTTTTAGTCCGCTTGCGCTGTTGGCTCAAGATAGCCACCTGGCAGAGGCCGCTGCGCCGATCCCAGCTTTAGATAACTACTTCAAAGAAAGCCTGAACACCCGTGATGGTCTGCCGCACAACACCATTAATGCCATTGCCCAAACTCCAGACGGCTACCTATGGTTTGGCACCTGGGAAGGCGTTGCCCGTTACAATGGTCGCGAGTTTAAAATTTATGATCGCAGCCCGCTTACTGGTCTGCCAGATGTTGGTGTCAGAACATTTCATCTGGACCGGCACCAGGCGCTATGGGTTGCCGGCTCTCGTGGTGGTTTAGTAAAAATCAAAGACGGTATCTGGCAAGCACAACCCCCGTTAGGGGTGCTGATTAACCGGGTGTTACTCGATAGTCAGGATCGGTTGTGGCTAGCCACCGAAGGTAAGGGGCTGTATCGGCAAAACCCTGATGGCAGCCGCATCGTCCTGCAGCAAACAGATGGCCTGCCCTCAGATCAGGTGCATAGCCTACTTGAAGATCAGGCAGGACGGATTTGGATTGGTACGTCCGATGGCTTGGTATTTCTCGATCAGCAATTACAGCTGCAGCAACCCAGCGCAGTGGAGTTGCACCGAACCCCGGTATTTGCATTAACTGAGCGGGAAAATGAGTTGTTGGTTGGCACAGAGCGCGGTCTGTACAGCATAGCAACGCCGACGAGTGCAGCAGAGACCTTACTTGCTAATGTTCCGGTTTCAGCCTTGCTGCAGGAAAGCCGTGATCTGCTGTGGATTGGTACTGTCGACCGGGGTTTATTGCGTCAGCGTCACGGCATCACAGAGCAATTAGATATCCGGCAAGGGTTGCCGAATAATCGAATTCTGGCATTGTTGCAGGATAACGAAAAAAGCTTATGGGTTGGCACTAATGGCGGGGTTTTTCGGCTGCGAGATGCCCCTTTCACTACCTTTACCACTGAGCAGGGGCTGGCGGGCAATTTTATCCGCACCGTGTTATCGCATTCTGATGGCTGTATGTATATCGGCAGTAGTCGGGGTTTAAACCAATACTGCAAAGGCCAGCTTAAACAATTGGACTTAAGTGCCGTCAGTATTGGGCAATCAATATTAAGCCTGGCCGAGGGGCCAGATGGGAGCCTTTGGGCTGGCACCTATGCAGATGGCTTGATTCAATTGCAGCAGGGGCAGATTGTGCAGCACTACCATGCCGGTAATTTGTTACCGGCAAATGAAGTCCGTGCCATTTTGCCACTGGCTGACGGCAAAATTTGGGTCGGCACCGCCCTTGGCGCAGCTTATATCGACAACGGAACCGCGCAATATTTCAGCCGGGAGCATGGTCTGCCCAGCCCCTTTATTATGGCGTTATACCAAAGCGCCGATCAGCGGATCTTTATTGGCAGTGGCGCCGGTGTGGCAGTGCTGAAGCCTGATGGAAGCTTACAACGTCTGAACTTACAACCATTCGACGATGCAGACTATGCCTTTGGCTTTGCAGAGGATACTCAAGCCGGTATCTTATGGATGACGACTGACCGAGGCTTGTTAGCCTATGATCTGGCGAATGATCAAATCCGGATGATTGGCCGCGCACAGGGTATGCCGTTTGACAAGCTATTTCAGTTGGTACTCGATCAACAAGGTTACTTTTGGATTAGCAGTAACCGAGGCGTGTTACGGCTAGAGCGGCAAGTGGCCTTGGATGTGATTGCTGGCCGTCGTGGTTGGGTAGATATTGAGCTGTATGGCGAAAGCGATGGGATGGCCAGCGCCCAGGCGAATGGCGGATCTATGGGTGCCGCGGCGCTTTATCATGACGGCTCAGTCTGGGTTGCGACATCGATGGGGGTAAGCCGGGTCCAGCCCGAACGGTTGCAACGTTTTGCGCGCATTACGCCACCTGTGGTGATAGAAGAGCTGGCTGCAGATGGTACCGATTATGCCGTAAAAGATGGACATCAGTTGGCCGCAGGCACCAACCGGATAGAAATTCACTATGCCGGGCTCGGTTACGTGATGTCGCAGCGCATCCAATATCGAACCTTGCTGGAGGGTTTCGATTTACAATGGGTAAATCGTGGCTCGTCCATTTTAGCTGAATATACCAACTTACCGCCGGGTGATTATCGCTTCCGGGTCGCCGCTGCCTATCCGGGCGGCGATTGGAGTAAAAATGAAGCTGTGCTGACCTTTACTGTGCTACCGCATTTATGGCAACGCGGCTGGTTTCAGTTACTGTTACTGGCAATATTGGCTGGCTCGTTAATTCTCGGTATTCGTTGGCGGTTAGGCAGTTTACAGCGCAGTGAATTGCGGCTGCGCAAGCTGGTCGCCGAACAAACCGCAGAATTGCAACTGTTAGCCCGGCAAGATGCGTTGACCGGTCTGGCTAACCGGCGGGCATTTGATGAGGCCCTGCAGCATGAATATCAGCGGGCACAGCGCTATCATACGACACTGTGTCTGGCTTTACTTGATGTCGATCATTTTAAACGGGTCAATGATCAGTTATCGCATGCCGTCGGTGATGAGGTATTGAAGCGGGTAGCGGCGGTACTAAAACAACAAAGCCGCAGTATCGATTTGTTAGCCCGCTGGGGTGGAGAGGAGTTTGCAATTCTGTTACCCGATACCTCACTTGAGGATGCTACCGAAGTTTGTGAACGACTAAGACACAAAGTAGAGCGGCTCGATCTGAACGATATTGCTCCGGATCTACATATCACGATCAGTATTGGCCTAACGACTAACTATAAACTCGATTTATCACAATTGCTGTTGCATGCCGACCAGGCGTTGTATCAGGCCAAGCGAGATGGTCGTAACCTGCTGGTCATTGCGGGTCAGCCAAACAAAAATGGATAATAATTCAAAAAAACAGCATAATAATTCTTGATTGTGCATGTCCTTCCCACTACACTAGGCGCCAGTTTGTGCTATAACTGGTAGCTTGTGTTTTTTGTTAGTAAGAGTATTTCATGTCTGATATTTCAAAATCCTCAAAAATTCGTAGCGCGGTATTAGGCGCTGCCGGTTACAGCGGCGCAGAGCTTTGTGCCTTGTTAAGCGCAAACCCTTATTTTGAACTCAGTTATGCTTTTGCCTCTGGCGGCCGTGATCCTGAGCCGCTGGCTAGCTTATATCCGCGTTTTGCCCGGCAAGTCGATATTCTGGTGGAGCCCTGGCAGGACAGCCTGATCCCTGAGCTGGATATCGAGGTGGCATTTCTGGCGCTGCCGCATGAGGCCAGTGAAGAGGTGGCGCCTAAACTGTTGGCCAAAGGGATTAAGGTGTTTGACCTGTCCGGCGCCTTTCGCTTAAAGCAGCCAGAGCTGTATCCGCAGTACTATGGCTATGCCCATCAACATCCGGAATTACTCGAGCAAGCCGTCTATTCGTTAATGGAATGGCAAACTGAGCCGCTGGGCGATCTGGTCTCGGTACCCGGCTGTTATCCTACCGCCTGTTCACTGGCATTATTACCGGTGTTAAAGGCCGGTCTGGTTGCGGCGGATTGTATCCCGGTGATCAGTGCGACCAGCGGTGTATCGGGCGCAGGCCGTAAAGCCAGCCTGACCACCTCTTTCTGCGAAGTGGGTCTGAATGCCTATGGTTTCTTCAAGCATCGGCACCGGCCGGAGATTGAGCAGAACCTTGGCCGTAAAGTGGTATTCACGCCTCACCTGGGTAATTTTAAACGTGGCATTCTGGCCACCTGTGTGGTGAACCTGAAGCCTGGTGTCAGCGCGGAGCAGGTCAAGTCGGCTTTTAGCCAGGCCTATACCGGTAAGCCGCTGATCCGTTTTACTGATAAATCCCCTAATGTCGCTGACGTTGCCGGCACCCCGTTCTGTGACCTTTACTGGCAACAGGATGGCGAGCAATTGGTGATTATGTCGGCGATCGACAACCTGTTAAAAGGCGCGGCAGCGCAGGCTATGCAAGCTGCGAACGTACGTTTTGGCAAACCGGAAACGGCTGGTTTATTTGCAGGAGCCGTCGCATGAAACCAGTGGTATTAAAAATGGGCGGCCGCCTGTTGCAAGACAGAGCGGCGCTGGATGCCTTGTTAGCAGTGTGTGCCAACATTAAACAGCGGCGACCAGTGGTACTGGTGCATGGCGGCGGTGACCAGGTTGACCAGTGGCTGGCAAAATTTGGTTTTAATACCGAAAAAATTGATGGTCAGCGGGTGTCACCGGCTGAGCAAATGCCAGTGATAACCGGTGCGCTGGACGGCGCGGTCAATGCCGAAATGGTCAGCCGGGCGATATTAGCGGGTTTAAACCCCGTTGGTCTGAATCTGTCAGCAGGTAATAGCTGTCAGTTTAGCGTGAACAATAAACTGGGCGCGGTAGGTATCGCAAAGCCGGCTGAGCCGACCTTACTTAACCTGTTATTAGAACAAGGTTTTACCCCGGTATTTAGCTCTATTGGTATAGGTGCAGAGGGGCAGTTGTTAAATGTGAATGCGGATCTGGCTGCAGCGGCGATTTGTCAGCTGGTCAAGGGCCAACTGGTATTACTGACTGATGTGCCGGGCATTTTAGATGCCCAGATGCAACTGATCCCAACCTTAAGCACTGCGCAAGCGGCTGAGCTGGTGACACAGGGGGTGATCAAGGGCGGCATGAAAGTCAAACTGGATGCCGCGCTGGAAACGGCTGCCGCACTGCAAAGTAATATCGTCGTTGCCGGCTGGCAGAATCCGGAAGATTTGCAAAACCTGATGCAGGATAAGCCTGTTGGCACCTGCATTATGTATTAACCTCAGGGCGCAGCTTAGCGCCAAAATATAAGGAAACCGCTTAGCGGATACGTGTGTTTTATGAGTAAATTAACCCAGCTGCTGTGTTTAGCTGAACTGGATCAGACACAACTTAAGGCGCTGCTCGAGTTAGCGCTGAATATCAAACAAAACCCGCAGGATTACCAGCAGGCATTAAAGGGCCGCAGCATTGCGCTGTTGTTTGAAAAGCCCTCGCTGCGCACCCGCGTCAGTTTCGATGTTGGTATTTACAAACTCGGTGGCCACAGTGTCTATCTGGATTTGCAAAACGGCGCTATGGGCGTGCGTGAGTCGGTAGAGGATTTTGGCAGCAATTTGGCGTGCTGGACCGATGCGATAGTGGCACGGGTTTACTCGCAAAAAACGCTGGTACAGCTGGCGCTAAGCAGTAAAAAACCGGTGATTAACGCACTAAGTGACCTTTACCATCCATGCCAGGCACTGGCCGATTTACTGACTTTAAAAGAGCAATATGGTGACCTGAATAAAGTGCATCTGGCCTTTGTTGGCGATGGCAATAATGTCTGTCATTCGTTGATGTTGGGCGCCGCCATTATGGGCATGGATCTGACAGTCGTGACGCCACAGGGCTTTGGTCCTGATGCTCATGTGCTATTAAAAGCACAGGAGTTGGCGCAGCACAGTGGCGCCAAGCTGACACTCAGTCAGCATTTGTCGTCAGCCGCAGGTGCGGATGCGATCTATACCGATACCTGGGTGTCGATGGGGAATAAAGCCGATCCGGCGCAGGTACAACGTATTTTTGCACCTTATCAAATTAATACCGCTGCCATGCAACGGTTGGCAGTAAAACATTTTATGCACTGTTTGCCGGCACATCGTGGTCAGGAAGTGACCAGTGAAGTGCTGGACAGTGAATTTTCTCTGGCATTGCAGCAGGCGGAAAACCGGATGCATGCGCAAAATGCTGTGTTAGTCAGTTTATTTAGTTGAGGTTGGTAATGAGCGTAAAGAACGTAAAAAAAGTGGTACTGGCTTATTCTGGCGGTTTAGATACCTCGGCCATTGTACCTTGGTTAAAAGATAACTATGACTGTGAAGTCATCGCTTTCGTCGCTAATGTTGGCCAAGGCGACGAAGAGCTGGCTGGCGTAGAGCAAAAAGCCATTAACTCTGGCGCTAGCAGCTGCTATGTTGTTGACTTGCGTGAAGAGCTGGTAAACGAAGTGATTTTCCCGACCTTAAAAACCGGCGCTGTCTATGAAGGCCAGTATTTGCTTGGCACCTCAATGGCGCGGCCAGTGATTGCCCGCGCTCAGGTCAAACTGGCACTGGAGCTGGGCGCTGATGCGCTCTGTCATGGCTGTACCGGTAAAGGTAATGATCAGGTGCGGTTTGAAGGCGCTTTTGCTGCCCTGGCACCGCAGTTAAAAGTTATCGCGCCCTGGCGGGAATGGGAGTTTAACTCCCGGCAATCGCTGTTAAATTATCTGGCCGAGAAGAAGATCCCAACCACGGCTTCTGCCACCAAAATCTACAGCCGCGATGCTAACCTGTGGCATATTTCGCATGAAGGCGGCGAAATTGAAAATCCATGGAATGAACCATCTGACCAGATCTGGATGTGGACCAAATCTCCGGAGCAAGCGCCGGACAAAGCCGAATATGTTGAGCTGAGCTTCGAAGCCGGTGAGCTGAAAAAGGTCAATGGTCAGGCCATGAATGGTGTGGCAGCCATTGAACTGCTAAAT
The DNA here is from genome assembly GCF_000272005.1 of Alishewanella agri BL06. Lineage (GTDB taxonomy): Bacteria > Pseudomonadota > Gammaproteobacteria > Enterobacterales > Alteromonadaceae > Alishewanella > Alishewanella agri. Next base: position 148,378 of record NZ_AKKU01000026.1, read on the forward strand.
GCCGTTGGCTCTGAGCATGGTGTTGGCCGGATTGATATCGTCGAAAACCGGTTAGTTGGCATGAAGTCCCGTGGCTGTTATGAAACGCCGGGCGGTACCATTATTCTGGCGGCACTAAAAGGCCTGGAAGCGCTGGTTTATGACCGCACCTCACTGAAATATCGGGAAGAAGTAGGTTTAGAGTTTGCCCAGCTGGTCTATGATGGCCGTTGGTTTACACCGTTGAAAGACGCCTTGCTGGCAGCCGCCACCTCATTAGCCGCGCAGCTGACCGGTGATGTAGTGGTCAAGCTGTATAAAGGTAATGTCACTGTGGCCAAGCGTCGCTCGCCGAATAGTTTGTACTCTGAAGCCTTTGCCACCTTTGAAGGTGATGAAGTCTATAACCAGAAAGACGCTGAAGGCTTTATCCGGTTGTACAGTCTGGCCAGCCGGATCCGGGCGCTGCACGCGAAGAAGGATTAAGTTATGGCGATGTGGGGTGGTCGCTTTACCGAAGCGACACTGGCTGAGTTCCGCGATTTTAACGATTCGCTGAGTTTTGATTATCAACTGGCGCTGCAGGATATCGCAGCGTCGCGCGCCTGGGCCGCCGGTTTGTTGCAAGCCGGTATTATCAATCAGCAGGAAGCACAGCAGCTGGATGCCGGTTTGGCTGACTTAGCGGTGGCGATTGAGGCGGATCCGACATTACCGTTGCAAACCCAGGAAGAGGATATTCACAGCTGGGTGGAAGCCCAGCTTACCGCTAAACTGGGCGCGGTGGCGAAGAAGTTACATACCGGACGCAGCCGTAATGATTTGGTCGCCACCGATCTACGGTTATGGACCCGGCTAAATGCTGGCTATGTGCGACAGGCGCTACTATCGGTACTAAGAGCCTTGCTGGTATTTGCCGAGCGAGCCGGTACTGACGTGATGCCGGGTTTTACCCATCTACAGCGCGCCCAGCCGGTTTTAGTCGCGCATTGGGCACTGGCTTATGTCGAGATGTTTAAACGTGACCTGAGTCGCTTAGATGACGCTGTTGCACGCTTAGATGTGTGTCCGCTGGGCTGTGGTGCACTGGCCGGTACTGGTGTGGCGATGGATCGGCATACACTGGCACAGCGTCTGGGATTTGCCCAGGCAGCAGCCAATAGTCTGGATGCGGTATCAGATCGTGACTATGTGGTGGAGCTTTCTGCTGCCGCCAGCTTGTGTATGACGCACTTATCACGGTTGTCGGAAGATGTGATCTTCTTCTGTTCGGGTGAGGCGGCGTTCTTTAAATTGGGTGACGCCATCAGTAGCGGTTCTTCGCTGATGCCGCAAAAGAAAAACCCGGATGTGTTTGAGCTACTGCGCGGTAAAACCGGCCGTGTACTCGGACATTTGGTCGCCATTTTGCATGTGTTGAAAGGCTTACCTTTGGCCTATAACAAAGATATGCAGGAAGATAAACAGGGCTTTTTTGACCTGATGGCAACCTGGCAGCAATCTCTGCTGGTGTTAGCAACGGTATTACCCCATTTAGCGGTGAATACAGAGCAATGCCGGCGGGCCGCCGAGCTGGGTTATAGCAACGCGACGGATCTGGCTGATTATCTGGTAGCCAAGGGCGTGCCGTTCCGTGACGCGCATGAGCTGTCGGGAGCGCTGGTGTTAAAAGCTTCAGCGGCCAAGGTCGCGCTCGAAGCATTACCACTGACTGAGATGCAGCAGGTCAGCCCGCTGATTACCGATGATGTCTACGCTGCGCTGACCATTGAAGCCGGTTTGGCCAAACGTGCCGCTCTGGGGGGCACGGCACCACAGCAGGTGCTCTGGCAGTTAAAGCAGGCACAACAATGGTTTGATGCGCTGAGCGACTAAATAAAGCGCAACTAAATAAAAAAACCGGCAAAGCCGGTTTTTTTATTGGATGTGCTATTGGGCTGATAAGGAGCAACAGCAGTTAGAATAACTCCTCCAGCTCGTCTTTCTTGTCGGTGGTTTCCCCAAACTGAATTTGTGGCACACTGCCTGACACATATTGTGTTGGCTCGGTACCCAACTTAAAGAATTCAAAGGTACTGGTATGATCAGTGCTACGGCTCAATAAACCCGTTGTTGTATCAATTCGGACCGAGGAAATACCCACCGGCGGCGTCACACTTTGCTCAGGATAGGCTGGTAAAACATCGCGGGCAAAATTTTGCCAGGCAGGCAAGGCGGTGCGGGCACCCGCTTCAACACCAGCGCTTTGTTCGCGGCCTAAATTGGCGTTCCAAAGTGCCCGGCCCAGACTGCGATTAGCATCGTCAAAACCGACCCAGGTTGTTATGGCCAATTGCGGTGTAAAGCCGGAAAACCAGGTATCTTTCGAGTCGTTGGTGGTACCGGTTTTGCCCGAGATATCGCGACGTTTCAAGTTTTGTAACTGCCAGGCGGTACCATTCCAACCTGTGCCCTGACGCCAGTCACCGCCACCCCAAACACTACTTTTTAATGCATCAGCAATCAAAAACGCATTTTGTGCTGAAATCACTCTGGGCGCTGTGGTAACAGTTGGTTCGCTGGCAGATGTCGGCTCGCTGGTATCAGTATGCTGGCTTGATTCGACACAATCATCACAAGCCAGCAGGGGTTGATGTTTAAACACCAATTGATCCTGGGCGTCTAAGACTTTGTCTACGACGTAAGGTTGCACCAAAAAGCCACCGTTGGCGAAGACCGCAAAACCAGTTGCAACTTCTAATGGCGTTAATGATGCAGAACCTAATGCCAAGGTCTCGTTGCGGGGTAAATCAGCCGGGTTAAAGCCGAATTTTTGTAACTGCGCGATGGATGCATCGATACCAATGCCTCTCAGTAAGCGAATGGATACCACGTTTTTCGACTTTGCCAGAGCTTCACGGATCCGGATCGGACCATCATAAACTGCCGGCGAGTTGCGTGGTCGCCAGGCGATACCCGCGCCGCTGTCCCAGTGATGGATGGGGGCGTCATTCATAATGCTGGCCAGCGTATAGTTATGCTCCAGTGCAGCCGAATATATAAAAGGCTTAATATTGGAACCAACCTGACGTTTAGCCTGGATCGCACGGTTAAACTGGCTTTGTGAAAAACTGTAGCCACCAACCAGAGCTTTAATGGCACCGTCCTGTGGATTTAATGCCACTAGCGCACTGCTTGCTTGAGGGATCTGACTTAGTTGCCACTGTTCATTTTGCTGCCGAACCAAAATATGCATCCCCGGCTGCAGTATGGCCGCTGCGCTTTTGGGGGCAACGCCCTGACGCTCATCGCTGATATAGCTGCGCGCCCACTTCAGGCCATCCCAGTTCAGCGTTTGTTGCTGGCCGCCTTTTAGCATTACCAGCGCACTTTGCTGGTTGACCTGCAGCACGACTGCAGGCACCAAATCTTCAATGCCCTGTTGTCGGTCCAAATAATTAATAATTTCCGCTTCATCGGGCCGTTCGGTTTCAATAAATACCGGTTCTTCCGTCTGCTGTTCCGCTAATTTAGCTTGCCAAACATTCGCCACCGGACCACGATAGCCATGACGTTCATCATAATCGTATAGATTTTGCTGCAAGGCGCGGCGGGCAAGCGCCTGTTCCTTACTATTAATGGTGGTGTAGACCTTAAAGCCTTCGGTATAAGCAACTTCTTCCCCGAAGCGCTCTACCATTTGCTGACGTACCATCTCGGCGATATAAGGTGCCGATGCTGTAATCTGTGCGCCATGCAAGCGGCTGGTTACTGGCGCAGCGATAGCCGCCTCATAAGTGGCCCGGTCGATCGCCTGCGTCTCTAGCATTCGACCCAATACCACATTGCGTCTGGCCCTGGCATTACTGGCGGATCGCACGGGATTTAAAATCGAAGGCGCTTTCGGCAGGCCGGCGATAATCGCCATCTCATCAACGGTTAGTTCGTGGACTGTTTTACCGAAATACACCTGCGCTGCGGCTCCAACACCAAAGGAGCGATGCCCAAGCTCAATTTTGTTCAGATACAACTCGAGAATTTCGTCTTTGGTCAGTAACTGCTCAATATGAATCGCCAGAAAAATTTCTTTTACTTTGCGAATCAGTTTTTTCTCGCGACTGAGAAAAAAGTTTCGGGCTAATTGTTGAGTGATGGTACTGGCGCCCTGACTGAGCTCACCGGAAGTTGCCACCACAGTGGCTGCACGGATAATGCCGATAATATCAATGCCGGGATGTTCATAGAAACGGGTGTCTTCGATCGCAAGAAATGCCTGAACCAACAGTGGCGGCATCTCGTCGAGTCTTAGTGGGATACGTCTTTGCTCACCGAACTGCGAAATCAGTTCGCCATCTGCAGTAAAAACTTGCATTGGCGTTTGCAGGCGCACATCTTTTAATGTAGCGACATCGGGCAACTCGTCTTTCAGCAGTAAATAGGTGACCAGGATGGTCGTTATACCGGCAAAAAACGCCACCACAACAAAAATTAAAAGTTTTTTAAACCAAGACACCGTGTGACCCCAATTTTAACTCCCAATTTCGTAATATCGCTGCTAGTATATATTTATTAGACTGAGATTAAACGCTTTTTCTTGCCAAAAATTCGTGTCTGGGCTAAGAATACCTAAATACAAATCGGCTAACAAAAACAACGGCTGCAGGACGCTATGATAAAAAGCCTGTTTAGTAAACAACCCCCCGTGATGGTGGGTATTGATATCGGCTCTCACTCGGTGAAGGCGGTATTGCTCAGCCAACACAATGGTCTCTTCAAAGTAGAAGCCTTTGCGATAGAGGCTATGCAGAAAGGCGCGATGTCTGACCGCGAGGTTCAGGATATCGAGGCTGTCGGTAACGTACTGGCGAAGATCCGGAAGAAAATTCCGCGCTCTGTCAAATACGCCGCCATTGCTATTTCTGGTTCTACAGTAATCAGTAAAGTGATTTTCATGGATGTGTCCTTAACGGATGCTGAACTGGAGAGCCAGATTGAGGTGGAAGCCGACACCCTGATTCCCTATCCGTTGAATGAGGTGAGTCTCGATTTTGAAAAGTTGGATGTCAATGAGGCTGACCCGTCAAAAGTTAACGTCCTGCTAAGCGCGGCACGAACCGAAAGTGTCGAAGCCCGCGTCGCTGCCTTGGCACACGGTGGTTTTACGGCAAAAGTCGTTGATGTGGAGAGCTACGCCTTAAGTCGGGCTACTGAGCTTTGTCTGGCGCAGTTACCGGCTGATGCAGGCAGTAAAGTGGTTGCAATGGTAGATATCGGCGCCACTATGACGTTGCTGAGTATCGTAGAGGATGGCAAAACGCTTTACACCCGCGATCAGGTATTCGGGGGTGAACAGTATACCCGTAGTATTTTGTCGTATTATAACAAGAGTTATGATGAGGCCGAACACGCCAAAGTAAATGGCGAATTACCACCCAATTACACCTTTGAAGTGCTGGCTCCCTTCCAAACCATGCTGTTGCAACAAATTCGTCGCGGCATTCAGATGTACCTGACCAGTAGCGGCAGAGAAGCCGTCGATTATCTGGTGGTATCAGGCGGTTCAGCGCTGATTGAAGGCATTGATAAACTGCTGATCGACGAACTGGGTATCCACACCGTGATTGCTGATCCTTTTGCTAGCATGGAAATCGCTACAGCCGTCGACCGTGAAACGCTAGACCGATATGCACCGCAGCTGATGGTAGCCAGTGGTTTGGCGTTAAGGAGTTTTTCACCATGGCATATATAAACCTGCTGCCCTGGCGTGAAGCCGCCAGAAAAGAGCGTCAGAAAAACTATGTCATGGTGCTGGCATTGACCGCCCTGGTGAGTTTCCTGGTGTGTTTTCTGATTAATATGATCTACAACGCCAGGCTGGATGGTCAAGCGAAACGCAATCAGTATCTGGAGAGTGAAATCCGAATTCTGGACCAACGTATTGCGGAAATCCGCGCCTTGAATGAGACAAAACGCAGTTTGCAGCAGCGTATGACGTTGATTGAACAGTTACAAGGCAGCCGAAATCTTGGCACAGAAGTGATGTTGGAGATCACGCGCATTGTACCTACCGGCGTTTACTTGACGCAGCTTGAGAAAAAAGGCTCAGCGCTGCTGTTGTTAGGCAAAAGCGAATCAAATAATCGTTTATCCAATATGCTGCGTGAGGCAGAGCAGTCTGAGCTGTTGACCACACCTTATCTGGAATTTATTGAAGCGGCTAAAGAACGTTCCTCTTTGCTGAGTGATTTCAGAATGCACGTGAAAATTGCCGGTTATGAAGCATTGGAACAACAAAACGTTCCTGCCGATAATCCGCAGGGGGGCAGATAATCATGGCGTTGAATATGAAGTTATCTGAGATTGATGTAAGTGATCTAGACCTGGAAAATATGGGGGCATGGCCGTTAGCGGTGAAATTTATCTTCGCGCTGATTGTTGCTGCTCTGGTTTCGGTTCTTAGTTACTACCTGCTAATTGACGCTAAAATTGATGAGCTGAGCGCCGCCAAACAAAAAGAAACTGAACTGAAGCAAACTTATCAAACCCGTTATGCGTCAGCAGTTAATCTGGAAGCTTACCGCGAGCAGATGAAAGAGATGGAAGAGACCTTTGCGGTCTTGCTAAAGCAGTTGCCAACAACGCATGAAACGCCTGGTTTACTGGATGATATTACTTATGTTGGCACGACCAGTGGCCTGACCTTTTTGCGGATTAATTGGGAACCCGAGGTTGAAAAAGAGTTTTACACTGAGTTGCCGATTAAAATTGATGTCGTAGGCGATTACCATCAATTTGGTAATTTTGTCAGCGAAGTGGCTAAGTTGCCACGGATTGTTAGCTTGCATGATTTTACGATCCAAGCCGATAAGGACGATAAGCTAAAGTTCAACGTAGTAGCTAAGACCTATCGGTACAAGGAGAGTAAACAATGAGAGCACTGCTGACAGTGGTTGTTTCTGCATTATTTCTTACCGGTTGCTTTGACGACCTCAGTGATATTCAAGCCGAGTTAGAGACAGTAAAAGCGAATACGCGGCCCAGGGTAGAGCCTTTACCACAGGCAAAGGAATTTATTCATATCCCTTATACCATGGCTAATGTGCGTAGTCCCTTCGCTGAACCAACACCGGAGGCGATCCAGGATCGTATTTCGCAGCAGCAAGACTGTATGCACCCGGATCCAGAGCGTCGGAAAGAACCTTTGGAACGTTTTGCACTGGACAATTTAAAAATGCGCGGGACTTTGGGCGACCAGGGACAAATCTGGGCACTGGTCGAATCGGCGGATAAAGCCTTACATCGTATTACCGTAAACAACTACATGGGGTTGTTCCACGGTAAGGTAACGAGGGTGGAGCCGACTCATATTGATCTGTTAGAGCTGATTCCGGATGGTTCTGGTTGCTGGGTAGAGCGAACCACGAGAGTTCAGATGTTCGATGCAACTGCAGGTAACTAAGTGTGCGAGTAAATCATGGATAAATTAAATAAAACGAAATACGCAGGATTTAAAGGCAGCAGACTTGGTTTGTTAGTGCTTCTATGCAGTACCTTGCCTGCGTGGGCCGCACCTTTGCTCTACGAGGTTCGCTATAACCCGTTGTTGAATGGCGAAACAGAAATTGAATTTGTGTTTGATGAAGCCTTGCAGCAGGAACCAAGGGTTGAGCTGTTACAGCAACCGGCCAGACTCAGTGTCACTTTCCCGACAGCTGAACTGGAGCAGCGCGTTGCTGATATCAAGGTTGAGCAGGCTGGGGTGTCAACAATTCGTTCGACGTTAAATGATGGTGGCGTAAATGCCGTTATCAACATGGATACCCTAAAAGTCTATCGCACCCGGTTGAATGATAATGTGTTCGCAGTGCACCTTGCCGATACACCGCAGGTGGTCCGCCCTGGCAGCGCGTCTGAAATTAATCCAAGTTTTATTAATCAGTTGCAAGCAATAGATTTTCGCCGCGGTGATCGTGGCGAAGGTCGGGTTCTGGTGTTTCTGAAAGAAAACGCCGCCGCAGTTGATGTACAGGAGCGATTGGGTAAGCTGGAAATTGAGTTCCACAACACGGCTATTCCAGATGAATTACTGTATCAGCTGGATGTGGTAGATTTTGCCACTGTGGTAAAAGGAGTTGAAACTTTCCGTGAAGGAAGCTCAACCAAACTGGTGATCGATGCGACTGAGCAATTTACCTTTAACTACCAGCAAGTTGACAACATCTTTTCTGTAAGCCTACAACGTGATGCTACCAATCGCAGTATTCTGGGCGGTGGGCGTGAGTACAAAGGCCGTCCGATCTCATTAAACTTCCAGGATATCCCCATTCGTACCGTGTTACAGATTATTGCCGACTATAACGGCTTTAACCTGGTTACCAGCGATACTGTGACGGGTAATATTACGTTGCGCTTAGACGGTACGCCCTGGGATCAGGCGCTGGATATTGTATTACGGGTTAAAGGTTTGGATAAGCGGATGGAAGGCAATATCCTGATGGTTGCGCCAACCGAAGAACTGGCTTCCCGTGAAGCGAGGGAATTAGAGGCGAAACAGCAGGTTGAACAATTAGAACCTTTGTACTCTGATCTGCTACAAATTAATTATGCCAAGGCTGCAGATTTAGCAGGTTTACTGTCAAACCGCGAAGCAACACTGTTGTCTGAGCGGGGTAGTGTGGTCGTTGACGAACGTACTAATACCATTTTGTTAAAGGATACGGCGCGCAATATTGAGAGTGTGCGGCGTTTGATTGAACGGCTGGATATTCCGGTACGGCAAGTGCTGATTGAATCCCGAATCGTTACGGTAAATGACAATGTCACAGACGAGCTAGGGATCCGCTGGGGTTTTAGTGATCAGCAAAGCACCAGTGGCGGTAACCGTGGTGTATCGGGCAATGCAGACGGTGCTAACGGTATTTCAAACGGTAATTTTCCAGCACTGGACGATCGCTGGAATGTGAATTTACCTGTGGCTAACCCGGCAGGCAGTATTGCTTTCCACGTGGCTCGTTTGGCCGATGGTACCTTACTGGATCTGGAGCTGTCAGCACTGGAACAGGAGAACAAGGGTGAAGTCATTGCCAGCCCGCGTATAACCACCTCAAACCAAAAAGAAGCAAGAATAGAGCAAGGTGTCGAGATTCCTTATGTGCAGGCTGCTTCCAGTGGTGCAACGACAGTGGAATTTAAGAAAGCGGTTTTAAGTTTAACGGTTACACCACAAATTACCCCGGACAATAAAATTATTCTGGATTTAGTGATTACTCAGAATACCCGGGGTGAGACGGTACAGACCCCAACCGGTCCGGCAACAGCGATCGATACCCAGCAAATTATGACTCAGGTGCTTGCTGATAACGGTGAAACTATCGTCCTGGGTGGCATTTATCAGCAACAAATTGTTTCAAACGTCAACAAGGTGCCTTTACTTGGTGATATCCCTTACATGGGGGTATTATTCCGGAACAAACGTGAACTCAACGAAAAGAGCGAATTGCTGATTTTTGTGACACCACGGATCCTAACTGAAGGTCAATAAAAGCCAAAGCTGGCGGTCAGCGATCGCTGCCGCCAGCTGGCCGAGAATTAACTTGCCAATCAAAGCCCATTCCTGACATAATTCAGCGCTTCAATTTTTCGTGGGAGCCTAACGGTCCTTAACTTAACATTCCTTTGAATTAGCTGATTTAGCAATACGACATATGGCAGAAAAACGTAATATCTTCCTCGTAGGCCCTATGGGTGCTGGTAAAAGCACTATAGGTCGTCATCTGGCAGAGATGCTTCACCTAGAGTTTTATGATTCCGACCAGGAAATCGAACGCCGCACTGGTGCCGATATCGCCTGGGTATTTGATTTGGAAGGGGAAGCCGGTTTTCGGGTGCGTGAAGAAAATGTCATTCAGGATCTGACTGAACTGCAAGGGATAGTACTGGCGACCGGTGGTGGCTCAGTACTGAGTAAAGAGACCCGGAATCGTTTGTCTGCTCGTGGCATAGTAGTTTATCTGGAAACGCCTATTGAAAAGCAGGTTGCCAGAACGCAGCGTGATAAAAAACGGCCGCTCTTGCAAACAAAAGAGGAACCGAAAGAGGTCCTGGAGCGCCTGGCGGCAGAACGTAATCCACTCTATGCAGAGATCGCAGACTTCACGGTTCGCACTGATGAGCAAAGTGCGCGTTCTGTTGCAAATCAGATTATCGAGCAATTAGGTTTTTAACTTATTAGTAACGGGGGCTGCAGATGCATAAAGTTGAGGTACAACTTGGCGAGCGCAGCTACCCGATACAGATCGCCGCCAGTTTTACGGGATTATTGCCAGAGCTAGCGGCGGCGTCGCAGGTTGTTATTATTTCTAACCCGACAGTTGCTGAGCTGTATCTACCCGCCGTGGCAGCACTATTCCAGCATCCTCCAAAACACTTTCTGATCCCGGACGGCGAAGCTTATAAAACGCTGGCCTCCTTTGAACAAGCCTTATCGTTTTTACTGGAACAAAAGCTCTCGCGTCAGGTGCTGTTAGTGGCATTGGGCGGTGGCGTTATCGGTGATGTAACCGGTTTTGTTGCCGCCTGTTATCAGCGCGGCGTACGTTTTGTGCAAATTCCGACCACGCTGTTATCCCAGGTTGATTCTTCTGTTGGCGGTAAAACAGCAGTTAATCATCCGCTTGGTAAAAATATGATCGGTGCTTTTAAGCAACCGGAACAGGTTTTAATTAATACCGCAGTTTTACAGTCTTTACCACCGCGTGAGTTCGCTGCCGGTATGGCCGAAGTCATCAAGTACGCCATTTTGGGTGATCTAGAGTTTTTGGCCTGGCTGGAGCAACATACCAAGGACATCGCTGCCAAAGATTCCGCCATCTTGTCAGAGATGATTCGACGTTGTTGTCAGATGAAAGCTGATATCGTCAGTCGTGATGAGACAGAGCAGGGTGAACGGGCATTATTAAACCTCGGCCATACCTTTGGCCATGCGATCGAAGCTTTTCTGGGATACGGTGAGTGGCTGCACGGTGAAGCGGTTGCGGTTGGGATGGTGATGGCGACGAAATTGGCGCTAAGCCGTAGCTGGTTGACGCCGTCGGATGTTGAGCGGGTAGAGAAGTTGCTGAATGACTTCCAGCTCCCGGTGCAGCCACCTGAGCGTATGCAAATCAATGATTTCCTGCCATTTATGAAAACGGATAAAAAGGTGCAGCATGGGCAGATGCGCTTTATCCTGCCACGCCGGCTCGGACATTGTGTGCTAGCAGACGATGTCAGTGAGACTGAGCTTTACCAAGTTTTTAGCTGATGAAAATCAGAGGGCTACAGCAGCAACTTGCCGCCAATACCTATCTGCTGCCGTCGCAGCGAGAGGTGTTAACCCGCTTGCTATTTCAACTGGCATTCAACGATTTTTCGCATTTGGCATTAATTGGCGCAGCGGGCAGCGGTAAATCAACCATAGCGTTAGTTCTGGCTGAATTATTGTCTGATTGTCAGGAAATGCCGGTGAATGTCGCTTTGGTAAGCTTGCCGGCAGTCGGGGCTGAGTTAAGGCAACAACTCGCCCAGCATTGGTTTGCTACGTCATCACTGAATGCCGCCGATTTATTATCCCGAATCAAAGCGCAGCCCGACGCCGAATTTGTTTTGCTGTTAGATAATGCTGACTTCTTGCAGGCCGAGGATTGGCAATGGTTGCAGCAGTTACCCGTCCGGATCTTCAGTTTCCGCCAACAGCCAGATGAGCGGATGCAGCTGAATCTAAGTATACCCGCGCTGACTCTGGCAGATAGTCAGCAGTTGCTGCAGGACGAACGACTTGACGCCATTAGCTTAGCTGAACGTTTTGCTCATAGTCAGGGTAATTTATACCAGTTATTGCAACCTAAAAGCCGCCGCAGGGCCCAACTGCCAGCAAACGATAAGGCAAAGCGCGGCTTTCCTTGGCCGCTGGCGCTGCTAACTGCGGTGCTTGCGTTAGTAGCGGCCTTTATCTGGATGCTGCCGACGGCGACAGAGCCTCCTGTGGGTACTTTGCCAACAAAGCTCGTTGAACAACAACCAACTTCGCAGGCGACGCCATCTATAGTGACCTCCGGTTCTGAACAGATTAACTCTGAAACCGATACTGATCAGAGGGCACTACCTGCAGTAGAGCTGGCAGATGTCACAAACCCGGATGCGACAGTGCCGGATATAGCCGAGATTACGCAGGATACGGAACCAGGCAGCGAGGAGCAGGTTGAGGCAACAGATATATTAGTTGCGGCAGACCAATTGTTGGTAACACCAAGCGACACTGCAGTGGTCTCCCCGTCAACGAATCTCGAGAGTGCAGCAAACGCCACACTGGCGACGGTAACGCCCGCTGACTCTGCAGAGTCAGATGTTGCCAATACTAAACACGCCATTTTAAATTGGGCTGCCAACCAACGTTTGGTACAGTTGGCCGTTCTATCAGAGCAGGCGGCAGTGTTAAGGTTTGCAAGCGACTTCCCAACAGTCGAGCACCTGGTCTATCAACGGCGCTGGCAAGGACGGGAGCAATGGGTAATCGTTGCAGGGCCTTTTGACAACAATGGTTCAGCACAAGGTTTTATTGAGCAGCTACCAGCCCGGTTACAGGCCAGCGGGCCCTTTCCGAAAATGGTGCGCTCAGTACAACAGGAAATATTAGCCTGGCAACGGTCGGCGCCGGCAGTGACAGAGCAGGGAAATTAATTGGTGCAGCAAAGAAGTCGTGCTTTTCTAAAATGGGCGGGTGGTAAGTATAATCTGGTTTCTCAGATCCAACAGCACTTGCCGCAAGCCGATTGTCTGGTTGAACCTTTCGTTGGTGCCGGCTCGGTTTTTCTGAATACCCAATTTTCTGCTTATCGTTTAAACGATATTAATGCCGATCTGATTGAGCTGTATAAAATCATTCAGCAGCAAGCGGAACGCTATATCGCGGATGCCCGAATGCTCTTTGTCGACAGCGCTAATACTAAAAGCAGCTATCTGAACTTACGACAACAATTTAACGATCAGCAGGATAAGTACCAGCGTGCACTGTTGTTCTTGTATCTGAACCGGCATGGCTATAACGGCTTATGCCGTTACAATATGTCCGGTAAATTCAATGTACCCTTTGGCAGTTATAAAAAGCCGTATTTTCCGGAAGCAGAATTATATTTTTTTGCAGAAAAAGCCCAGCGTGCGGAATTTAGCTGCTTAAGTTATCAGCAGGTGTTCGGCCAGCTGACAGCCGGTGATGTCGTGTATTGTGACCCGCCTTATGTGCCGCTGAGTAAAACGGCGAGCTTTACCAGTTATGCCAGCCAGGGGTTTACCCTTGATGATCAAGCGCAGCTGGCGATCTTAGCAGAGCAAGCTCAGCAAAACGGCTGCAGTGTATTAATTAGTAACCACGATACGACCTGGACACGGAAGATTTACCATCAGGCTCAGTTACAGAGTATCGCTGTTGGACGTTCAATTAGTCAGAAAGGCCATAGCAGGGGCAAGGTACAAGAATTATTCGCGTTGTATCAGGCAGGCTCTACGAGTCGCTAGTTCAGCACCAGAAAAACGATAAGTAGCAGTATTGCGACAAAAAACGCGGCAAGCACTATGCCGGTAACAATGTATGGTATTGCGCTTTGACTTTGAAAATCCTGCAGACGCTGCTGTTCTGACTGCACACCGATAAAAGCACCTAATACCGCTTTTACCACTTGCCGCAATCCGGGCTTAGCGGGACTCATCTCAGTTCTTTGGCGATTTTGCCGGCAGTAGCTGACTGACTAGTTCCAGAAAGTCGACGAAGTGAAATTGTGCCGAGCGACTGTTACCGGATAACCAGTTTAGCCAGTTATGTTGTGAGTCTTTGCAAGCAGAAGTAGTGCCTGTACAGTTGTCTGAGGCTGCATTGTTCTGCCAAACAGCAAAAGCAAGCAACAGGCTACTGGCTAACAGCAGTGATTTGCTCGTTTTGGTTAGTTTCATGTTAATTCCTGTTAACGTGATGCAGAGGCGCTAATCATAGTTGATTCTATCGCCAGACACAAGCTGATTAATTATTATACGCTGTGGTCTGGCGATGAAAAGCGCGCTGCAACCGTTAAAACGCTTTCGAAACGCCGAAAATTACCCGGCTGTCACACAGGTTACAGTCTTTAATATCGGTATCAACATAGGCCAGCGACAGCCCCAGGCCTAACACTTCGGTACTGAGGGTGACACCGTAATCCAAATAACTGGCGCTGCTGTCATCGGCATACTCGTTATGGCCCAAATGAAAATCCAGTGCCAGATTATCGGTCAAGGCCAGGCTGTAGCCAGCATAGACATAGTAGTAATTACCGCTGTTGGCATAATAGTCATCACTATAAGCCAGTCCGAAGGTAAGATCTTTGTAGGAGACCGAGCCATACAGTTCCCAGAAATTCGAGCCTTCGAATTCGGTATTCGGATAACCATAGCGCATAATACCGACATCAGCGGTCCAATCTTCCGCAATATCACCACTCCAGCCGAACAAAACATCCAGCTCTAAGGTGCCCTGGCCACCGAAATCGACACTGGAACCCCAGACTGAAACATACCAGCCTGATTCCGTCGCCAGCGTCAAGCCACCCTGTAAGGCGGGCGCTTCGTCGGTTTGTGAAATCCCCCGAAATGCATAATCAGATACAATCGTAATATCGCCACTAACTTCGACTGCTTGCGCAGTTTGGCTGCTCAACCCGGCCGCCAATAACAGGCCGCTTAACCCTAATGTCATTACACTTTTGCTTGCTGTCATTGTTAGATCCCCTCAGATTAGATTCATCCAGACAATTCCAAGATATATGCCATTTTATAAAAGTGTTTAATAACAGTAATTTAGGGTTGCTCGGTTGATGCCTGAACCGCAGGCTTGCCGTCTGCTGGTGCAGCCTTGCCTGATTTTTGTGCAATCACCCGCTAACCATGCTGCTTTCTGCGGTAGAATTCAGTAAAGTCTGCGTTTTGTGCCGGGGAACACCGCTATGCAACCTTATTTAATTGCGCCTTCTATTTTATCCGCCGATTTTGCCCGTTTGGGCGAGGATGTCAGCAAGGTGCTGGCGGCAGGCGCCGATGTCGTGCATTTTGATGTGATGGATAACCATTATGTGCCTAATCTGACGATAGGTCCGATGGTGTGTCAGGCTTTGCGTAACTACGGTATTACCGCACCGATTGATGTGCATCTGATGGTCGAACCGGTGGACAGCTTGGTGCCGCAATTTGCCAAAGCCGGGGCCAGCATTATTACTTTCCATCCTGAGGCGTCGCGCCATGTCGACCGTACCTTGCAGCTGATTAAAGATCAGGGTTGTCAGGCTGGCCTGGTATTTAACCCGGCGACACCGCTAAGTTATCTTGACTATGTGCTGGATAAGGTCGATGTGATTTTGCTGATGTCAGTGAACCCTGGTTTTGGTGGCCAAAAGTTTATTCCGGCAACTTTAGACAAACTGCAGGCGGCGCGGCATTTAATTGATAGCAGTGGTTTGCCGATCCGTTTAGAGATTGATGGCGGTGTCACGGTAGCCAATATTGCCGAAATTGCTGCCGCCGGGGCGGATATGTTTGTTGCCGGTTCTGCAATTTTTAACAGTCCGGATTATGCAGCAACGATCGCCCAGATGCGCCAGCAACTGGCAGCGGTAACGGGTTAATGTATAATAGCGGTCTTTTTTTTGAACTTAACACAGGACTTTGCACAGCATGAGCCGTAAACCCATAGTACTCAGTGGCGCCCAGCCGTCCGGACAATTGACCATCGGTAACTATCTGGGCGCGCTGCGGCAGTGGGATCAGATGCAGGACGACTACAACTGTTTATACTGCATTGTTGATTTACATGCGATTACCGTACGTCAAGATCCTGCTGCCCTGCACAGTGCTTCACTGGACAGCCTGGCGTTGTATTTGGCTTGTGGCATTGATCCCAAGCGCTCGGCGGTGTTTATGCAATCGCACGTGCCGGAGCATAGTCAACTGGCTTGGGTATTGAATTGCTATACTCAGTTCGGTGAGCTAAGTCGGATGACGCAATTTAAAGACAAGTCAGAGCGACACAATAACAATGTCAACGCCGGCCTCTTTACCTACCCGGTGCTGATGGCTGCCGATATTCTGCTGTATCAGGCAAATCAGGTACCGGTAGGTCATGATCAGAAGCAGCACCTGGAATTGGCGCGTGATGTGGCCTTGCGCTTTAATGCGCTGCATGGCGAGGTATTCACTGTACCAGAGCCCTTTATTCCCCAGGTGGCAGCCCGGGTAATGAGCCTGCAGGAACCCACCAAGAAGATGTCGAAATCGGATGAGAACCCGTGGAATTTCGTTGGCTTGCTGGAAGATCCGAAGATGATCAGCAAAAAGTTCAAAAAAGCCATTACCGACTCCGAAGATCCACCGCGGGTGTATTTTGATTTGGACAACAAACCCGGTGTTGCCAATTTGCTGAATATCTTAAGTGGTGTGACGGGCAAAACGGTGGCCGCGCTGGAGGCGGAATACGAGGGTAAGATGTATGGCCATTTAAAAGGCGACGTTGCGGATGCCGTCATCAGCTTGCTGGAGCCGGTGCAACAAAGCTTCCGTGAAATCCGTGCTGACCAGACACTGATGCAGCAAGTGATGCGGGAAGGTGCCGCCAAAGCACGTGAACATGCCAGCCGTACCCTGGCCGCAGTGAATACTGCGGTGGGTTTTGTTGCACCTTAAGCAGCCCGGTTAGCTTGGAGCCGCGCCAGATGCAGCCGGTCGCTTTTTTAACCCAACATGGCAAGGTACCGCTACTGGTTGACGCTTTAGCTCCGCTGGGTTGGCAGGTTTTTGGCGTAACGGGTTTTGATACTGATTTATTGGGCAGTTTTGCCGGCGAGCAGCCACGTTTTATGACTGCCGCTGAGTGCGCGTTACGCAAAGCGGCCATTGCCGCCGAGCTGGCAGGGACTGCCATCGGTATCGGCAGTGAGGGTAGCTTTACGGCCGGTCCTTACGGTTTGGGTACCTTAAATCAGGAATTGTTGTGCTGTGTCCATCTTGATGAGGGCTGGGCGGTTACGGCGCGAGCGCAGCAACTTTGCACTGCCCGCAGCTGGCAAGTAACGGCAGCTACCGAACTGGAAACGATATTGCCTACGCTGCCTAATCAGCAGTTATTGTTGGTCAAACAGGGCCCGCGACTGGCCAAAGCATTGAGCGTTGCGCAAGCCCGGCGGCACTGCGTTGACTGGCTGGATGCCGGCCCGGTGCAATTGGAATATGATCTGCGGGCGCATTGTAGCCCAGAGCGGCAACAGGTGATCCGGTTAGCGGCAGAAAATTTGTACCAACGGTTACAGCGACGCTGTCCGCATTGCCAGACCCCGGGGTTTTGGCCAGAGCAAGCGTTAAGCGGATTGCCTTGTGCTGATTGTGGTCAACCTACGCAACAGGCGAGAGGCCATCGCGCCAGCTGTCAACGCTGTGATTACCAGCAAGACCAGTTACACAGCGGCGGCTATGCCGATCCTGCCTATTGCCAGTACTGTAATCCATAGACGGTGCAACCGATAACAGGCTGACCCATAAGCAGGGTTGGCCATAAACAGAGTACCAGATGAACACAGAGTTATTAGCTGCCGATAAGCCAGCGGATCTGAACCGGGCTGCAGCCTTATTACAGCAGGGCGCTTTGGTGGCTGTGCCCACTGAAACGGTATATGGTTTAGCGGCCAATGCGGCAGATCCGACTGCCGTGGCAAAAATTTTTCAGGCCAAGGGGCGGCCCGCGGATCATCCGTTGATTGTCCACATCCCGGATCTGGCGATGCTGGAGCAGTTCGCTATTAAGATCCCGGCCACAGCATATCAATTGGCAGCCGCGTTCTGGCCGGGGCCACTTACCCTGTTGTTACATAAGGCACCTGATGTGAGTCCGGTCGTCACTGGCGGCTTAGAGACCATTGGTATTCGTATGCCGGCCCATCCCGCCCTGCTGGCCTTACTGCAACAAGCCAGGCTTGCGGTAGCGGCACCTTCCGCCAACCCTTATAAAAAGCTCAGCCCAACCCGTGCCAGCCAGGTGCTGCATGGCATGGCCGGGAAAGTTGCTGCGGTGTTAGATGGTGGTCCTTGCCAACATGGTCTGGAGTCGACCATTGTCGATCTGACGGGTGAGCAAATCCAAATCCTCCGCAGTGGGCCGATTAGCGCGACACAACTGGAACAGGTGTTAGGATGCCGTGTCACGACGCCGCTACAACATCAGGTAAAGGTTTCAGGGAATGTCGGTGCCCATTATCAGCCCAATACTCCCGTTTATCTGTTAGCGCCGGAGGCATTGTTGGCGCGCCTCGCCAGCAGTAATGCACGTCGAGCGGTGCTTTATTATTCGGCCTTGCCAGTGACCAACGCGGCCTATCAACAACAATTGCCGGCGACAGCAGCCGGCTATGCGCAGCAGCTTTATCATCAGCTGTTTTTAGCCGATCAACAGGGCGTTGCTGAAATTCTGGTTGAGCAACCGCCACACAGTCCTGGCTGGGAAGCGGTACAGGATCGTCTGCGCCGGGCCGCCCACCATGAGTAGCCGCTACAGGTCCGCGCTATGTTATTGATGATTGATAACTATGACTCCTTTACCTGGAATCTGGTGCAGTATTTTCAGGCGTTGGGGCAGCAGGTATTGGTAAAGCGTAATGATGAGCTGAGCTTAACGCAAATCCGGCAATTAGCACCTGACTATCTGGTGATTTCACCGGGCCCGGGTACCCCGGATCAGGCGGGGATCAGTTTGGCGGCGATTGAACACTTTGCCGGCAAAATGCCAATTCTCGGTGTTTGCCTTGGGCATCAGGCGATAGCACAAGTACTGGGCGCTAAGGTCATTCGGGCGCGCCAGGTGATGCATGGTAAAAACTCAATGCTTGAGCATCAACAGCAATCGGTTTTTGCCAGCTTGCCCAGTCCGTTGAGCGTTACCCGCTATCATTCCCTGGTGGTGGCGGCGGATACCTTACCCTCACAGGTTGTCCGAACCGCTTACACCGCGCCGGAAGCAGATGGCTGGCGCGACCTGATGGGGTTGTGGCTGCCAGAGTTACAGCTACATGGCGTGCAATTTCACCCGGAAGCCATCCTTACTGAGCATGGTCGGACCATGTTGGCGAATTTTTTAGCAGTGACTGCTTAAGCTGAACGTGAAAAGTGGACCAGTGGGCTGCATGGCTGATGCCGCTTGCGTTAAGCCAGCATTAGGTTGTCCAAGCTAGCATCAGGCTGCCGCTTAGTTATTCAAATCCTATGCAAATCTATCTGCAGCCCTTGTTTTTTCAGGGCTGCGCCGCTTTTTCCGGGCAAGACAACACTATTTAAATCTGTAATAATGCAGTTAAGGCCATCCGAAATGGCTCACTAATGCATTTGTACCCGCCAGTAAAATAAGAGGACAACACAACATGACTGCTGATATTCAGGTAACCAGAGCGCTGTTTGATGAAGTAATGGTACCCAACTACGCTCCGGCAAAATTGATCCCGGTAAAGGGCCAGGGTGCCCGCGTCTGGGATCAGGAAGGTCGTGAATATATCGACTTTGCTGGTGGTATCGCAGTTAGCAGTTTGGGGCATTGTCATCCGGCACTGGTCAATGCGCTGAAAACCCAGGCCGACAAGTTATGGCACCTGAGCAACGTGTTAACCAATGAGCCGGCACTGCGTTTAGCGAAAAAGCTGGTTGACCAAACCTTTGCTGAGAAAGTTTATTTCTGTAACTCAGGCGCCGAAGCCAACGAAGCCGCGTTTAAACTGGCTCGGCGCTGGGCGCTGGATACCCATGGCGAGCATAAAAACGAGATTATCTCTTTTGCTAAGAGTTTCCATGGCCGGACTTTCTTTACGGTCACCGTTGGTGGTCAGGCGTCGTATTCTGATGGTTTTGGTCCTAAGCCAGGCGCGGTGCTACATGCCGAATTTAATAATCTGGACAGTGTAAAAGCGCTGATCTCTGATAAAACCTGCGCCATAGTGGTAGAGCCGATCCAGGGTGAGGGCGGCATTATTCCGGGCGATGCCGAATTCTTAACAGGCTTACGCCAGTTATGTGACCAGTACAAGGCGTTACTGGTGATGGATGAAGTACAAACGGGTGTCGGCCGTACCGGTAAACTGTATGCCTATATGAACTATGGTGTGACGCCGGATATTCTGACCAGTGCCAAGTCGTTAGGCGGCGGTTTCCCGGTTGGCGCTATGTTAACCACGACAGCGATTGCTGCGCATCTGAAAGTCGGTACCCATGGCAGCACCTACGGCGGGAACCCGCTGGCCTGCGCGGTTGCTGAAGCTGCTATTGATACCATCAATACGCCGGAAGTATTAAACGGTGTGCTGAAAAACGAACAGATTTTCCGCGAATGCCTGCAAGCGATTAACGCTAAATATCAGGTGTTTAGTGAAGTTCGTGGTAAAGGTATGCTGCTGGGTGCAGTGTTAAATGAAAAATATAAAGGCCGCTCGCGCGACTTCTTCCTGGCAGCAGCAGAACAAGGCTTATTTGCCCTGGTTGCCGGTACTGACGTAGTGCGGTTTGCGCCGTCGCTGGTGATTACCGAAGAAGAAATCCGCGAGGGGATGCGCCGCTTTGAAGCCGCGGTGCAGCAGGTTACCAGCGCTTAATATCAAAGGCTCCTAAGGTGTCAACAAGAACACCGGAGCCGGCAGAGTTCAGACTCTGCCATGAGCCGATTCTTTTTAAAGCAAGCAAATTGGTATCCAACAGTGGGCACGCAGCGAGGTCACTTGCTGCAGCGCAACTGGATATAAAGCAATAATGGAGTAAGCGACAATGATGTTAATTCGCCCGATCCGAGCGAATGATTACCCGGCGCTGTATCAGATGGCAGTGGAATCCGGGCACGGCTTTACCTCGCTGCCGGTAAATGAAGAGCTGCTAATGCGTAAGATTAGCCGCTCTGAAGCGTCCTTTGCCAAAGCGGTAACCAGTCCCGGCGATGAAGGCTATCTGTTTGTACTGGAAGACAGTGTCACCGGACAGATCTGCGGTACCAGCGCACTGGAGGCAGCAGTCGGTTTGGATGATGCCTTCTACCATTATCATCTTGGCAAGGTGGTTCACAGCTCGCGCTCGCTGGGTGTTTACAAGACAGTAGATATCCTGACGTTATGCAATGATTACACTGGCGTCAGTGAGCTCTGCACACTGTTTTTACGCACGCCATACCGACAAAAGCACAATGGTCGTTTGTTATCGAAGATGCGCTTTTTATTTCTGGCTGAGTTCCAGCAGCGCTTCGCCGATAAGGTGATTGCCGAGCTACGCGGCGTGTCCGATAGCCAGGGTAATTCACCGTTCTGGCAATGGCTACAGGAAAACTTCTTTGCGCTGGATTTTCCAACCGCTGACTATCTGACCGGTATCGGTCAGAAAGAGTTTATCGCAGAGCTGATGCCAAAATATCCAATCTATGTCAGTTTACTGAGTAAAGCTGCGCAGCAAGTGATTGGCAAAGTCCATGAGCAAACTCGCCCCGCTCTGGCGTTACTGGAGTCTGAGGGTTTCGCCTGTCGCGGCTATGTGGATATTTTTGACGCTGGCCCGACGGTCGAGGCCCGGGTAGAGCAAGTGCGCACGGTTCGGGACAGCAAACGTTTTCAGGTGCGCATCGGCGAGGTAAGCGGTGGTGAGCCGTGTTTAATTAGTAATACTTCGCTCGCTGGTTTCAGAGCCTGCTGGGCCGAACTGAATCTGATGGCAGAGCAAGACTATATTATCATCCCGCCTGCGTTGGCAACGGCACTGAATGTCAGTGCTGACGACTGGGTGCGGGTGAGCAAAATCTAACACAGGAGTAGCAGATGAATCAGGCAGTGCAGTTTATTAATGGCCAGTGGCTGGCCGGTACTGGCAAGCCAATGCAGTCGGTTGATCCGGCAAAAAATCAGCTGATCTGGCAAGGGCAGGCAGCGGGTAGTGAGCAAGTTGCGGCGGCGGTTGCTGCCGCGCGTAACGCACAGTACGCTTGGGCTGATATGAGTTTCGAACAGCGGGTAAGTATCGTAAAACGCTTTGCCGAATTATTAAACCAGCATAAAGAAGCGCTGGCTGCCTGCATTGCCGAAGATACCGGTAAAGCCCTGTGGGAAAGCCGTACTGAAGTCACCGCTATGATCGGCAAAATTGATATCTCGGTGCGCGCCTATGAGGAGCGTACCGGCACTAAAGAGAATCCGATGCCGCAGGGCCGAGCTTTTGTTCGCCACAAACCGCATGGCGTGGTGGCGGTATTTGGCCCTTATAATTTCCCTGGCCACTTACCGAACGGCCATATAGTGCCGGCACTGCTGGCTGGTAATACCGTAGTATTTAAACCCTCAGAGCTGACACCAAAGGTGGCGGAGCTGACGGTGAAAATTTGGCAGGAAGCGGGTATCCCGGCCGGGGTGATTAACCTGGTACAGGGAGAGGTTGAAACCGGTAAAGCCCTGGCCAGTGATGACGGAATTGATGGTTTATTCTTTACCGGTAGCTCGCGCACCGGTCATTATCTGCATCAACAATTTGCTGGCCGGCCAGAGAAAATTCTGGCGCTGGAAATGGGCGGGAATAACCCGTTATTGGTCAAGGACGTGGCCAATATTGATGCTGCAGTACATGACATTATTCAGTCGGCCTTTATTACCTCTGGTCAGCGTTGTACCTGTGCCCGTAAGCTTTATCTGCCGGCCAATGCGGAAGGGGATGCGATTTTGGCGCGGTTACTGGACGTCAGTAGCAAGATCCTGGTGGGTGAATACGATGCACAGCCCCAGCCATTTATGGGCGCGATGATTTCCGTCGCCGCGGCGCAAAGTATGCTCAAGGCCCAGCAGCAGCTGGTGGCATTGGGTGGTAAAGTATTACTGGAGCTGCGGCAGCTGGACCCGGCAAAAGCCCTGGTGACGCCAGGTATTATCGAATGCTCTGCCATTAGCGAATTCCCGGATGAAGAGCATTTTGGCCCGCTGTTAAAAGTGTTCCGCTTCAGCGACTTTGATCAGGCCATAGCCGCAGCCAATAACACCAGCTTTGGTTTATCCGCCGGCTTACTGAGCGACAGCTATGAGCTATACCAGCATTTTTATAAGCGGATCCGCGCTGGTATCGTAAACTGGAACCGGCCTATTACCGGCGCCAGCTCAGCGGCACCCTTTGGAGGGATCGGTAAGAGCGGTAACCACCGCGCCAGTGCCTACTATGCTGCCGATTACTGTGCGTACCCGGTGGCGTCCGTCGAGCTGGAGCAAGTGGTGCTGCCGGAACAATTGTCACCCGGCTTACAGTTTTAACCACGGATAAATCGGAGCTACGGCTCCGATTTGTTTTCCAGGCAAATATTTGCTTAAATGATTGAAAACCTTTCGCTGTTCGGGCAAGTTATCCGGCAGTCGCTTTTCAGTCAGTGGTGCACAGGTACACTATGGTTATTGATAAACCCGGATATGAACACCTGATCCAGTTTCTAACTGAACATCTGGCACTCTTTACTGCAACCGGGCCGGCGGCAGACAGTGGTAAAACCATAGGTGTGTTGCTGGAAGAAAAAATCGCTGAACAAATTATCGCTCTCTGTACCCAACATACCGAACTGGAAACCAACCACCGCTCGCTGATAATCCGCGAAGTCGATGGTATTATGTATGACTTTCAGGAAATCCTTTCTTCGGTGCTGGATAAACCGGCTACCCAACCGCAACAAGATCTGATCTATGAGATCGCGTTATTAATCAAAAATCTGTTCGATAACGCCATTGCCGCGTTATTTGACTAAGCCGTATCGTCGCTGACGCCTCTTGCTGACGGGGATAATTTTGCTGGCCTGTCTGCCCACTTTTCCGTAGAATACTCAGCCTTAAAATTGAGCTGGGGTCAGTCTGATGGAAGCAACCGTAAGCTGGGTAAATAATCTGACTTTTCTGGGGCGCTCTGGTAGCGGTCATGCCGTGGTGTTTGATGCCGACCGCGACAGTAATACCGCTCCAACGCCAATGGAAATGCTGTTAATGTCTGCTGGGGCCTGCTCCTCGGTGGATGTGGTCGGGATTTTGCAAAAAGCCCGGCAACAGGTGCAGCACTGTGAAGTACAGCTCTCGGCCGAACGGGCAGAGACGGTACCTAAAGTCTTTACCAAACTGCATTTGCATTTTGTGGTAACAGGTACAGATGTCAGTGAAAAGCAGGTTGAGCGGGCCGTTAATCTGTCTGCTGAAAAATATTGCTCTGTATCGATCATGCTGGCTCAAAGTGTCAAAGTAACGCATTCGTTCAGCATTAAACAGGCTGAATAATTAGGGTGACTGCAAGGTCAGGCTGAAAGTTAACTGCGGCGTCTGGTGCGTCGTTAGCGGAGAGCAAAGAAATTGGTTAAGCCTTTTGAAAAACTGAAACTACATGGTTTTAATAACCTGACCAAGAGTTTAAGTTTTAGTCTGTACGATATCTGTTATGCCAAAACCGAACAGCATCGGCAGGAATATATTGAATATATTGATGAGCAATACAATGCGGATCGCCTGACTGATATCCTGACTGAAGTGGTGGATATTATCGGCGCCAATATATTGAATATCGCCCGGCAGGACTATGATCCGCAAGGTGCCAGCGTCACCATTCTGGTTAGTGAAGAGCCGGTATTAATCGATCCGGATAATTCAGAAAACCCCGGGCCGCGGCCGGATGCCGTAGTGGCGCATCTGGATAAAAGTCATATTTGTGTTCATACCTACCCGGAAGTGCACCCGCATGATGGCATCTGTACTTTCCGCGCGGATATCGAAGTATCTACCTGCGGTATTATTTCACCATTAAAGGCGCTGAATTTTCTGATCCACAGTTTTGAATCGGATGTGGTGACAATTGACTATCGGGTACGGGGTTTTACCCGCGATGTCAGTGGTACTAAGCATTATATCGATCATCCGATTACCTCAATCCAGAACTTTATGGATGAAGACACGAAGAAAGCGTTCCAGATGATCGACGTTAACGTCTATCAGGAAAACCTGTTCCATACCAAGATGATGCTAAAAGAAGGGGATTTAAATAATTACCTGTTTGGTATGGGTACCGACTCGATGACGCCGGAAGAGCAGAAGCAAATCACGAAAAAAGTATTTCGTGAAATCAAAGAAATCTTTTACGGTCGTAATCTGCCTGAAGTGAAATAACGGTATTAGCTTACCGCCTGACAGCCAGCGTTATGCTGGCTGTTCTATTTTTAAGATTTAAATATTAAACAATGAGCCCTGGCCGCGGGCTTCCCGTCTTTTCTGCATCAGTGCTTCAATCAGTGGCGTTAGGATCAGCTCCATCGCCAGCCCCATCTTGCCTCCGGGCACGACCAAAGTGTTAACCCGCGACATAAAGGCACCGTCAATCATTTGCAGATAGTACGGGAAATCTACATGTTTGATACCGCGAAAACGGATCACCACAAAGCTTTCATCCAATGACGGGATGTCTTTGGCACTGAACGGGTTTGAGGTATCAACGGTGGGTACCCGCTGAAAGTTGATATGAGTGCGCGAGAACTGCGGTGTAATATGGTTAAAGTAATCTTCCATACTGCGTACTATGCTGGCTTGTACAGCTTCGCGGCTGTGGCCGCGTTCCGACGTATCGCGGATAATTTTCTGAATCCATTCCAGATTGACGATCGGCACCATACCAATCAGCAAGTCGACATGCTGGGCGACATTATGTTGTTCTGTCACTGCGGCGCCATGTAAGCCTTCGTAAAACAGCAGATCGGTATTTGGCCGCAGGTCTTGCCAGGGCGTAAAGGTACCCGGTAGTTGATTATAGGGCACGGCTTCGTCAAAGGTATGCAGGTAATGACGGATGCGGCCGGTGCCATTTTCCGCATAGCTGGCAAAGAAGTTTTCCAGCGCACCAAAATCATTGGCTTCAGCGCCAAAGTAGCTGATATGCCGTCCCTCTTCCTTTGCTTTGCGCACTGCCACATCCATTTCTGGCCGGCTGTAGCGGTGAAAACAATCGCCCTCAACAAAGGCGGCGTCGATGCCGAGGGTACGGAAAATATGTTTAAACGCATTACTGGTGGTGGTGGTGCCGGCACCGGAGGAACCGGTGACGGCAATAATTGGATTTTTGTGTGACATAAGGCATACCTTAAGCTGAACTGAAAAGTACCTTAGCGGATCCTGAGGTCATTACGCAACCTGCCTTTTTGTTGATCCGAAATAGCTGTGCCGAGTACAAGCTGGTATCACAGAGCGTCTAACAGGAGAAATTCGCATGTCTGGCATCTTATTGCCGCTATTGATTATTGCTTTTTTGCCTTACCTGGCCAAGCTACCTTTGGTTTGGGCAATGCAGCGGGCCGGTGGCTACAACAACCATTATCCGCGGCAGCAACAAAGCCAACTCACTGGTTTCGGTCAGCGCTGCACGGCAGCGCACTACAATAGCTTTGAAGCGCTGGCGTTCTTTAGTGTCGCAGTATTGATGGTGATCGCAGTGGGGCAGGTCAGTGACACCATGCAGTTGTTAGCCTGGAGCTTTGTCGCGTGTCGGGTGGCGTACTTATTTTGTTATTGGCTAGACTGGGCAACCGCGCGCAGCCTGATTTGGCTGGCCTCAATGGCCAGTGCCATCAGCCTGATGCTGCTGGCACTGGGGAGTATTTAAAAGCGGAAGGTCGCTAAGATCGGATCGTGATCAGAGGAACGATAGGGCAGCGGGGCAAATAATTGCTCTCGCTGACTGGCCGGTTTAAAGCGGGTGCTGTAATCCAGTAGGACTGGCTCATCGGCATTAATCGGCCAATGTGTAAAGCTCACCAGTTTTCCGGCCAGCGCCGGGGTGGTTAGCAGGTGGTCCAGCGAGCCACTCTGGCCGCGAAACACGAACGAGTAAGAGTCGGCTTTACCATCGTCCAGATACTGCCAGCCCTGCTGTTCAAACCAGCGGATCGGATCTTCCTGCCGGTAGGCATTAAAATCACCCATAATCACCTGATAGTCGGTATTCACACCGGTTGGCTGAGTTGCCAACCAGCTGTGCATTGCTGCCGCCGCTTCCAACCGGGCGGCATTCCAGCACGCCTGACCATCCCCCTGATCGCGTTGTAACAGATAATCGCTACTGCCGCGCCTTGGGCAGCTACCTTTGGATTTGAAATGATTAATGGTGACAGTTACCAGTTCGCCCGAGGCAGTATGACGGAAACTTTGTGCCAGAGGCGGGCGATGCAGACGGGTAAAGGGGGCTGCCGTTTGCGTTGCCGCCTGCCCTTCGGCGCTAACCCGACTTGGGCGATAAAAAATACCCACTTTAATATCGTCACCGCCCGGGGTTACCGGTGCGATCACTTGTTGGTAAGGTTCGCTACTGCGCGCATTAAGCGCCGCCAGCAAGGTCGCACTGGCACTGCCATCAGCATAGCCATTATTTTCCAGTTCTAACAAACCGATAATATCCGCATCCAACGCCAACAGGGCGGCCACCAGTTTCTCCTGTTGACGCTGCAGTTCAGTCGGATTACGGGCACCACGACGGGTTGGAAAGGCTTCAGCCTGGCCATGACCGGTAAAAAAGTTCAGCACATTGTAGCTCGCTATGCGTAGCTCATTGGTTGCTGTTTTTGCCGGCGCTTCAGGTCTGGGGTTGTTGCTAACAAAAGTCGGTTTGGCGGTAGGCAGCAAACGATAGCCGCGCTCATCCTGATGCAGAATACCTTCAATGTTTAACACCTGATCGCCCACTCTCAGCGTTTGATAAGCGCTAAGACTGGGATCCGGATAGGGCAGCGGATCAGGATTCTGGCGATAGCTGCCATCATCCAGCAAGATGCTCCGTCTGGTATAGTCCGCCGCCAGCTGCTGCGCCGCTGCACCGGGTGCTACCACCTGGGTCGGAACCATTAAGCGCTGATCGGCCAACATCAGCTCGCCATAGCGGCCAAGATTAAAACTGTCGGTCACGACCAGCGGTTGCTCGATCCGCAGCCACATCCCTTCGTAAGCTTCCCAGCTCAGCTCTGGCGGCAGCGGTAAGGTCAGCCTTACTGGCTTTGTTTCGCCGCTGCCACAGGTATCGAGCACTGTGGCATCGATCAGGCTGGTCAGCTGCTCAACCTCTGCCACCGTGCCGCTTAGTTGTAGGATTTGACCACTTTGATACTGTTGCGCGTTAGCTAAAGCAACAAAAATGGCCTCGGCGGTTAGCGGATCCTGATCCGGACTCAGGCTCTGTATCATCAGACCGGGCAGAGGACCATCGGCATATACCACGCCCAACACCATCCCCTGGATGGTTACTGTTTTGCCAAGCAGCGGGCTTTCTTCACCCTGGCCCTGAATTTGCGCAATACTGTGTGTTACTGACTGACAAGTCAGCGGTGCCTGTTGACAGCCAGCTGTTAAAGCGCCGGCAACGACAAGCCATAAAAATTTATACATATTGGATGTCCGATAAAAAAAGGTGCCGCAGCACCTTTTGCACCAATGTTTAAATGTTATTGCTGCTGTTCACGTGCCACAGCCCGATAACCAATGTCGGTGCGGTAATACAGCTGCTCCCAGCTAATCGCCGCCGCCAGTTTATAAGCCGCTTGTTGCGCGGCGGTGACAGTATCACCCAGCGCAGTCGCACACAGTACCCGGCCACCGTTCGTCAGCACCTGACCGTCTTTCAGTTCAG
The DNA here is from genome assembly GCF_000272005.1 of Alishewanella agri BL06. GTDB lineage: Bacteria > Pseudomonadota > Gammaproteobacteria > Enterobacterales > Alteromonadaceae > Alishewanella > Alishewanella agri. Next base: position 177,055 of record NZ_AKKU01000026.1, read on the forward strand.
TACCGGCGTGGAATACTTTACCCGGCAAGGTCGCAGCTTGTTCCAGCCCGCTAATAACCTTGCCTTTAGCATAGGTATCCGGATAACCACCAGCGGCCAGAACCACACCCACTGCGGCCTGTGGATTGAAGTCAAGCTGCATTTGATCCAGTTTACCGTCCACCGCAGCCTGACACAGCGCCACCAGATCCGACTGCAGCCGCAGCATAATCGGCTGCGTTTCCGGATCGCCAAAGCGGCAGTTAAATTCGAGTACTTTTGCCGAGCCATCCGGCGCAATCATCAGACCGGCATACAGGAAGCCGGTAAACACATTACCCTCGGCGGCCATACCGCGGACGGTCGGATAAATCACCTGTTGCATTACCCAGTCGTGTACTTGGGGGGTAACCACTGGTGCCGGCGAGTACGCGCCCATACCACCGGTATTCGGCCCTTTGTCAGCATTATCACGGGCCTTATGATCCTGTGACGAGGCGAAGGCCAGCGCATGTTGACCATCAACCATCACGATAAAGGACGCTTCTTCACCGGTCAGGAATTCTTCAATCACTACGCGGCTGCCGGCATCACCAAATTTATTGCCACTGAGCATATCGTCGATCGCGGCAAAGGCTTCGGCTTCCGTTTGGGCGATAATCACACCTTTGCCTGCGGCCAGACCATCGGCTTTAATTACGATAGGCGTGCCTAAACGGCGCACATAGTCTTTTGCAGCGCTAATGTCAGTAAAGTTCTGGTAAGCGGCGGTTGGGATCTGATGCCGGGCTAAAAAGTCCTTCGCAAAAGCTTTGGAGCTTTCCAACTGCGCGGCTGCCTGAGTTGGGCCGAAAATCGCCAGTCCGGCGGCACGGAATTTATCCACCACACCTTTTGCCAGCGGCGCTTCCGGACCAACGATAGTTAGCGCGATCTGCTCTTGCTGAGCAAAGGCCAGCAAGGCATCAACATCATCTGCGGCAATGGCCACATTATGTAAATTGCTTTCCAGTGCCGTACCAGCATTCCCCGGTGCTACAAACACCTGAGTGACCAGCGGCGATTGCGCCGCTTTCCAGGCCAGAGCATGTTCGCGACCACCACCACCTATTACCATTACTTTCATCAGTTTTTCCGTTTTTAGTCAGGACGCCCGACATCAGGGCGTAGCAGGTTTCCGAAACTTCAGGGTCATGCGGTCACTTTCACCGATGGCCAAATATTTTTCCCGATCCTGATCACCCAGTCGCAGACTAGGCGGCAAGGTCCAGACCCCGTTAGGGTGATCTGCCGTATCTTTAGGGTTCGCATTAATCTCACTGCGCGCTTCCAGCGTAAAGCCAGCCTGTTCTGCCAGTTTAATGGTCAGACTTTCCGGCATATAGCCGCTGCGGGTCCAGTCGCTGTCAAGCTTACTTTCAGGTAAACGGTGTTCGACGATACCGAGCACACCACCAGGCTTTAAAGCGGTATAAAAATGGGCAAAGGCGGTCAACATCGCTTCTTCACCGCCGGCAATATACCAGTTGTGCAGGTTGCGGAAAGTCAGCACCACATCTGCGCTGCCAGCAGGCGCAATTTCTACGCCGGGACGGGGAGCGAACTCGGTGACCCTAACTTTGCTGTAGGCTGGATCGGTGGCCAGCTTTTCAATAAAGGCCTGCCGGCTACGTTGGCCATAACCTTCTGCGCTGGCCGGGAAATGGGCAGCGTAATAAATACCCTCTTCCGCCAGCAGCGGGGCCAGAATTTCGGTATACCAGCCGGCACCCGGGGAAATTTCTACCACCGTGGCTTGCGGCGTTATCTCAAAAAACTGCAGTGTCGGCAGCGGATTGCGATATTGGTCGCGCGCAACATTAGCGGCAGAGCGCAAAGGGTTGTTATTGACGGCCTGTTCAATGCTGGCTGCGGGGGTGGTTGCAACCACTGCAGATGACAGTAACAGGCTGCTTAACAGCAGGGTAGGACGACTCAGAACACGGCTCAGTTGGGTTAACATCAACAGCTCCTTCTAAAAGTGGCGATAGTTTAGCAAAGCAGCCGTCGAAATGCAGCGGCTTTTGGCAATGGCTTACTTCTGACGATTTGGGTGGCTAGACTGCTAAATTTCAATCTACAATACCCAATGGCTATGTTAGAATAGCCGACCTTTTTAGTGCAGGTTGTCCTATGTTAGATCAGATTAAAGTCGTATTAGTTGGCACCACGCATACGGGTAATATCGGTTCAGTGGCGCGAGCCATGAAAACCATGGGCTTATCGCAACTGTGTCTGGTAGCACCAAAGACGGCACCGGATGGGCAGGCTTATGCGTTGGCGGCCGGTGCCAGTGAAATTCTGGCTGCAGCCAAAACCTTTGACACCCTTGAACAAGCCATTGCTGATTGTGCGCTGGTGATAGGCAGCAGCGCCCGCTCCCGTACCCTAAGCTGGCCGATGTTATCCAGCCGCGAATGCGGTATCAAAGCCGTGCAGCAAGCTGCGACAGCACCGGTGGCGCTGGTATTTGGCCGCGAAAGTAATGGTTTGAGTAACGAAGAATTACAGCTGTGTAACTACCATGTTTGTATCGAGGCCAATCCGGAATACAGCTCACTGAATCTGGCGATGGCGGTACAGATTTTTTGTTACGAAGTACGCATGGCGTATTTAGCTTCGCAGCAACAGACGCAGGAAAGTGATCTCGCGGTTTATCCGACGTCGCTACAAATGGAAAACTTTTTTCAGCATTTGGAAACGGCGCTGACGCATACCGGCTTTATTATCAAGCAACATCCAGGTGTAGTGATGACCAAGTTGCGTCGCTTGTTTACCCGGGCGCGGCCGGAGGAAGCCGAATACAATATTTTACGCGGTATCCTGACCTCGATGTTGCGGTTGGAAAAAGTGGATCAGACTACTCACAAGGAGTAATTGGCATGTTTTCCGGTATCAAAGAAGATATTCGCAGTGTATTTGATCGCGATCCGGCGGCGCGCAGTACTTTTGAGGTATTAACTACCTATCCGGGTTTACATGCCATCTGGCTACACCGGCTGAGTCATAAATTATGGCGGGCGAATTGGAAATGGCTGGCGCGCTGGTTAAGTACTATTGGCCGCTGGTTAACGGGCGTTGAAATCCATCCCGGCGCGCGGATTGGCCGGCGTTTTTTTATCGATCATGGTATGGGTGTAGTGATCGGGGAAACGGCAGAAATTGGCGATGACTGTACCCTGTATCATGGCGTGACACTAGGCGGTACCAGTTGGAGCCCTGGCAAGCGCCATCCGACCCTGGGGAAAGGTGTAGTGATTGGCGCCGGCGCCAAGGTGTTGGGGCCCTTATATGTTGGTGAAAATGCCCGTATCGGTTCGAATGCCGTGGTGGTAAAAGATGTGCCGGCGGGTTGTACTGTGGTCGGTATTCCGGGGCGGATTGTTGCCAAGACGGACGCTGAAACCTCAGCGCAGCGGCAACAACTGGCGAAGAAGTTTGGCTTTGATGCTTATGCGGTGTCGGCAGATAACCCGGATCCGGTGGCTAATGCGATTGGAAGTTTATTGGATCATATCCATTTTCTGGATAACAAGGTTACCGAGCTGTGCCAGAGCGTCAATCAGCTGGGGGGGAATGTCTGTTCTGAGCTGCCGCAAGTGAAGATTGACGAAGCCGAATTTAAACTGGCCGAACAACGTGCCGCCGAGCAGCGGCGTAAAGAAGATGAAACTAGCGGCGCTTAATACCTGACTGTTTTAGTCGGGTTTATACTTGACTAAAATAGTCAGGAATGTACAATAGCAGCATTCTGCAACAGGAGTTGACTATGCGTTTAACCTCCAAAGGCCGTTATGCTGTTACCGCCATGCTGGACGTGGCTTTGCACGCTGTCAAAGGCCCAGTACCGCTAGCTGATATCTCTGAGCGGCAAGGTATTTCATTGTCTTACCTTGAGCAATTATTTGCCCGTTTACGTAAGCAGGGCCTGGTCAGTAGTGTGCGAGGCCCGGGCGGGGGCTATCAGTTAGGTCTGCCGGCGGCGGCAATTTCTGTTTCTGCAGTGATTGCGGCGGTAGATGAGTCAGTTGATGCCACCCGCTGTCAGGGCAAGTCAGATTGTCATGGCGGTGCCCGTTGTCTGACCCACACCCTGTGGAGCAATCTAAGTCATCGAATTGAAGACTTCCTGACCAATATCAGCCTTGAAGAGCTGGTCAATCAGGAAGAAGTGCGGCAAACCGCTTTGCAACAAAGCCGTAAAGTAAAGAATCCGGCAACTGATATCGAAGTCAGCTGTCAGCTGTAAGCGCAACACGGAGCCAACAATGAAGCTACCCATTTATTTAGACTATGCTGCGACTACCCCGGTTGATCCGCGGGTTGCTGAGAAAATGATGCAATTCCTGACAATGGATGGCCAGTTTGGTAATCCGGCGTCACGTTCTCATCGTTTTGGCTGGCAAGCTGAAGAAGCGGTAGAAATTGCCCGCAGTCAAATTGCGGAGCTGGTCAATGCCGACCCGCGCGAAATCGTTTTTACCTCAGGCGCGACCGAGTCGAATAACCTGGCGATTAAAGGCGCTGCCGAGTTCTACCATAAAAAAGGTAAACACCTGATCACCGTCAAAACCGAACACAAAGCGGTGTTAGATACTATGCGCCAGTTAGAGCGTGACGGCTTTGAAGTGACTTATCTGGACGTGGAAGCCAATGGTCTGGTTGATCTGGCTAAATTAGAACAAGCCATGCGCCCGGATACCACTGTCGTCAGCATTATGATGGTGAATAACGAAATTGGCGTGGTGCAGGATGTTGCGGCAATAGGTGAACTGTGTCGCAGTAAAGGTATTATTTTCCATGTTGATGCCGCTCAGGCCACCGGCAAGGTTGAGATTGACCTGCAACAGCTGAAAGTCGATTTAATGTCGTTCTCTGGTCATAAAACCTATGGCCCTAAAGGTATTGGCGCTCTGTTCGTGCGTCGTAAGCCTCGGATTCGTTTAGAAGCACAAACCCATGGTGGTGGTCATGAGCGCGGTATGCGTTCAGGCACCCTGGCGACACACCAAATCGTTGCGATGGGTGAAGCCTTCCGCCTGGCCAAAGAAGAAATGGCCGCAGAGCAGCAGCGGATCACCGCACTGCGTGACCGCTTGTGGAACGGCATTAAAGATATTGAACAGGTATTTTTAAACGGTGATGCCCAAGCTCGGGTACCGAATATTACTAACGTTAGCTTTAACTATGTTGAAGGTGAGTCGCTGATTATGGCGCTAAAAGATATCGCCGTGTCTTCAGGTTCAGCCTGTACCTCTGCCAGCTTAGAGCCATCTTATGTGCTGCGGGCTCTGGGGCTGTCAGATGAATTGGCACACAGTTCAATTCGTTTTAGTATCGGCCGTTTTACTACTGAAGAGCAGATTGACCACACCATTAAAATTGTACATGAAGCTATCGCCAAGCTGCGCGAAATGTCGCCGCTGTGGGATATGTACAAAGACGGTATTGATTTAAACACTGTAGCCTGGGTCGCGCACTAAGCGCACACCAGCAAAGAGGTAATTATCATGGCATACAGTAACAAAGTAATTGATCACTACGAAAACCCGCGTAACGTTGGTTCTTTCGCTAAAGATGATCCCAGTGTTGCCACCGGTATGGTCGGCGCGCCTGCTTGCGGTGACGTAATGAAGCTGCAAATTAAGGTTAATGAACAAGGCATCATTGAAGATGCCAAGTTTAAAACCTATGGTTGTGGCAGTGCTATTGCCTCCAGTTCACTGGTAACCGAATGGGTTAAAGGTAAGACACTGGACGAAGCCCAGCAGATCAAAAACACCGACATTGCGCAGGAACTGGCGTTGCCGCCGGTAAAAATTCACTGCTCAATCCTGGCTGAAGATGCCATCAAAGCTGCAATCGCTGATTACAAACAGAAGCGCGGAGGCTAAGGCCAGATGGCGATTTCTATGACAGCGGCGGCAGCTGAGCGGGTCAGTAGTTTTCTACAGAACCGTGGCAAGGGGGTCGGATTACGGGTTGGCGTAAAAACTACCGGTTGTTCTGGTTTGGCCTATGTGCTGGAATTTGTCGATGAGCTGAACGAAGATGACCAGGTGTTTGAAGATCACGGCTTAAAGCTGGTGGTGGATGGCAAAAGTCTGGTCTATATCGACGGTACTCAGCTGGATTTCGTTAAAGAAGGTCTGAACGAAGGCTTCAAATTTAACAACCCGAATGTTAACGGCGAGTGCGGTTGCGGCGAAAGCTTCACGGTATAAGTCAGGCACTGAGGCACGATGAACTATTTTCAGTTGTTTGATCTGCCAGAACAGTTTGAACTGGATCTGGCAGAGCTGGGCTCGCGCTATCTGGCACTGCAAAAGCGGTTTCATCCGGATAACTTTGCCGCCGGTTCAGAGCGGGATCGGCTGCTTGCCGTGCAGCAAACCGCCAATATTAACGATGCTTATCACAGCCTGAAACACCCGCTGCTCCGCGCTGAGCACATGCTGGCGCTGCGCGGTATTAAGCTCAGTAACGAACAACGCAGCTTTACCGATCCAGAGTTTTTAATGCAACAAATGGAATTGCGTGAGCAGTTGGCTGAATTATCGGCCGAGCCGGATCCCGAGCAGGCACTGTTTGCAATCGAACAGCAGTTACAGCAACAACGCAAAGCCTTACTCAAAGACTTACATCAGGCTCTGGCTGCTACTACGGCAGAGCAGGATCAGCTGGCAGCAGAACTGGTACGTAAGCTAAAATTCTTCTACAAACTGCAGCAAGAGCTGGAGTTAATCGAACAGCAACTACAAGACTGAATTCATTATGGCGTTATTACAAATTGCCGAGCCGGGCCAGAGCGCGGCGCCGCATCAACATAAATTGGCTGCCGGTATTGATCTGGGCACCACCAACTCGCTGGTGGCGACAGTCCGCAGTGGCGAAGCCAAAGTACTGCTGAATCAGGCGGGTGAGGCGATGGTACCCTCAGTGGTGCAATATGGTGCAGCGCAGGTTGTGGTGGGCTCCGCAGCCGTCGCGGCCGCCGTCAGTGATCCGGAAAATACCATAGTGTCGGTAAAGCGTCTGATGGGCAAAGGCTATCAGGAAACGCTGGCGCTGAACGAAAAATTACCCTATCAGCTGATTGAACAAAGCGGCTTGGTAGCGATTGAAACGGCTGCCGGCGTGAAAAACCCGGTGGAAGTCTCTGCAGAAATTCTGGCTACCCTGGCTAATACCGCCAGTCAAACCCTCGGCGGTGAGCTTAATGGTGTCGTTATTACGGTGCCAGCCTATTTTGATGATGCCCAGCGTCAGGCTACCAAAGATGCCGCCAAACTGGCCGGTCTTAATGTGTTGCGCTTGTTAAACGAGCCGACGGCAGCGGCGCTGGCTTATGGCCTCGATTCTGGGCAGGAAGGCATTATCGCCGTTTATGATCTGGGCGGTGGTACCTTTGATATTTCAATTCTACGCTTACGGCGTGGCGTGTTTGAAGTGCTGGCAACCGGCGGCGATTCGGCACTGGGCGGTGATGATTTTGATCAGGCGCTGGTGAATTTTTTGCAGCAGCAACATGACCAGCACAGCCTGTCGGCCAGTGCCCGCCGGCAATATCAGCAACAAGCCAAAGCCATTAAAGAGCGGCTGACAGACAGCGAGATCACCGATTACAGCTTTAGTGCTGACGGCCAGCAGCTAAGTGGCAATGTAAGCCGCCAGCAATTCGAAGATTTGATTAGCCCGCTGGTTAAGCAAACCATCCGTGCTTGCCGCCAGAGTTTACGCGATGCCGGTTTAACTACCGATGAGGTGTTAAAAGTGGTAATGGTCGGTGGTTCAACCCGGGTGCCCCTGGTACGTCAACAAGTGGCAGCTTTTTTTGGTACTGAGCCATTAACCTCCATTGATCCGGATCAGGTCGTTGCTATTGGCGCGGCGATTCAGGCCAATGTACTGGTTGGCAATAAGGCCGATAATGAAACCCTGCTGCTGGATGTGATCCCGCTGTCGCTGGGCATTGAAACCATGGGTGGCCTGACCGAAAAAATTATCCCGCGTAATACCGTGATCCCGGTGGCGCGGGCGCAGGAATTTACCACCTTTAAAGATGGTCAGACGGCGATGGCGATCCATGTGGTACAGGGCGAGCGTGAGCTGGTCGAAGATTGCCGTTCACTGGCCCGCTTTGAACTGCGCGGTATTCCGCCGATGCCGGCTGGCGGTGCCCATATCCGCGTCACGTTCCAGGTCGATGCCGATGGTTTGCTTAGCGTCAGTGCGATGGAAAAATCCACCGGCGTGCAGGCCAATATTCAGGTGAAGCCTTCTTATGGCCTGACTGATGATCAGGTGGCGCAGATGATTAGTGGCTCGATGCAATATGCACGGCAGGATATGCAGCAGCGCTTATTGCGTGAGCAGCAAGTCGAAGCGGAGCGGGTGCTGGAAGCGGTCAGTGCCGCGCTGGCCACTGATGCCTCACTACTGAACGAACATGAATTAACCACCATCCGCGAGGCACTACGCCAGCTAGCGGAGCTGAAACAGCAAGGCGATACGGCAGCCATTAAAGCCGCGATCGAACACACTAACCAATTAACCGATGATTTTGCGGCACGACGGATGGATAAATCGATCCGGCTGGCGCTGCAGGGTCATAAAGTCGACGAGGTCTAACATGCCCCAAATCGTATTTTTACCCCATCCAGAGTTGTGCCCTAAAGGGGCGGCACTTGAAGCCAAAAGCGGTGAGACGGTATTGGATGTGGCGTTGAAAAACGGTATCGCGATTGAGCATGCCTGCGAAAAATCCTGTGCTTGTACCACCTGTCATGTGATCGTGCGCGAGGGCTTTTACTCGCTAAATCCGAGTGACGAGCTGGAGGATGATATGCTGGACAAAGCCTGGGGTTTAGAGCCGGAATCACGTTTAGGCTGTCAGGCTATTATTGCCGATGAAGATCTGGTAGTCGAAATTCCAAAATATACCGTCAATATGGTTAGCGAAGGGCATTAGGTTTTTTTTCGATTTTAGCGTATACTTTGCCGCCCAAAATTTTAACCCTTTAGACTAACAGGAGCCTGACATGGCCTTAGAACGTACTTTCTCTATCGTGAAGCCGGATGCCGTAGCGAAGAATCTGATCGGCGCAATTTACAGCCGCTTTGAAGCCGCTGGCCTGCGCATTGTTGCTGCCAAGATGTTACACTTAAGCCGGGAACAGGCTGAAGGTTTCTACGCTGAGCACAAAGAGCGTCCATTCTTCAACGCGCTGGTATCTTTTATGACGTCTGGCCCGGTAATGGTACAGGTATTAGAAGGTGAAGACGCTGTACGTAAGAACCGTGAAATCATGGGTGCCACTAACCCGAAAGATGCTTTAGCCGGTACTTTACGTGCGGATTTCGCTGCCAGCATCGATGAGAATGCGGTACACGGTTCAGACGCTGCGGCTTCTGCAGCCCGTGAAATTGCCTACTTCTTCACTGACGCTGAGCTGTGCAGCCGTACCCGTTAATCCGGTAGCTGTCTGCAAAGAGACTAAGGGGGCAGCAGCCCCCTTAGTGCATTAAGCACTGCAGGAAGAAAGTTTTTTGTTGATATTGGTTAGCTGGAGTTTACTGGCATGAGCAACACCCCCGAAGTCGTCAATTTGCTGGACCTGACCCGGTCGCAAATGCAAGAGTTCTTTGTCAGTCTTGGCGAAAAGCCATTCCGCGCTGATCAGGTGATGAAGTGGATTTATCACTTCTGTGTCGATGATTTCGACAAAATGACCAATATCAACAAAAAACTCCGCGATCTGTTAAAGGCACGCTGCGTGATTAAAGCGCCGGTCGTGGCCACCCGTCAGGACAGTGCTGATGGCACCATCAAGTTTGTGATGGCGCTGGAAGGCGGTCAGGAGGTGGAAACCGTCTGGATCCCGGAAAAAGATCGTCGTACCCTTTGTGTGTCGTCGCAGGTGGGTTGTGCGCTGGACTGTTCCTTCTGCTCCACGGCGCAGCAAGGCTTTAACCGTAACCTCAGTGTTTCAGAAATCATTGGTCAGGTGTGGCGGGTATCACAGATTATCGGCAGTTTTGGTGATACCGGTGAAAAACCGGTCACTAACGTGGTGATGATGGGCATGGGTGAACCTCTGCTCAATCTGAACAACGTGGTGCCGGCGATGGAACTGATGATGGAAGACTTCGGCTTTGGCTTATCCAAGCGTCGGGTCACGCTCAGTACCTCAGGTGTAGTACCTGCCCTGGATTTACTGCGTGAAAAGATTGATGTGGCCTTAGCGATCTCGTTGCACGCGCCGAATAATGCGCTGCGCGACGAGCTGGTGCCGGTAAACAAAAAATACCCAATGGAAGAATTTCTGGCGGCCTCGCGGCGTTATATTGAGCATTCTAAGGCCAATGATAAGGTCACGGTGGAATATGTGATGCTGGAAGGCATCAATGACAGCACTGATCAGGCGCATGAACTCGCTAAAGCATTGAAAGATACGCCATCTAAGATTAATCTTATTCCATTCAATCCGTATCCGGGTTCGCCGTATAAGCGCTCCAGCAATTCACGGATTGATCGCTTTAACAAGGTCTTACAAGAACACGGTTTTACTGTTATGGTACGTAAAACCCGCGGTGATGATATCGACGCCGCCTGCGGACAGCTGGTGGGCGATGTGATCGACCGGACGAAACGTTTACTGAAAAAGCAGCAAAAAGGCGAGAACATAGCGGTAAAAGTGCTGCAATAACAACAAATGGATGGCCAGTGGTAATGCAGAAACTTCCTGTGGTAACCGCGCTGACGGCATTGTGTTTACTCTCGGCCTGTGTGTCAGAGAGCACTTATGTGGCGAATGACCGCCAGGTCACGCAGCGCAATGTGGATAACACTGAAGCGGCTAAAACCCGTATTTCACTGGGCTTAAACTATTTGCGTCGCGGTGATAGCACCCAGGCACTGTTCAATCTGGAGCGTGCCCGGACTATGGCCCCTAATTTGCCAGAGGTGTATAACGCTCTGGCTTTTTATTATCAAACGGTAGGTGAGCATGTGCAGGCAGAAAATGCCTACAAGCAAGCCATTGCCCGTGATGCCAATAATGCTGACGCCTACAACAACTATGGTGCCTTCTTATGTCAGATTGGCAAGTTCGAAGACGCCGAACGTTTGCTGCTGACGGCTATCGCTAAACCCGGGTATATCCGTGTCGCCGAAAGTTACGAAAACCTGGCCTTATGTCAGTTAGAACAAGATGGTTTTGAACGCGCCCGTAACTTCCTGGCGTCGTCGCTAAGTCATAATGGTACCCGTATCACAGCGCTGATTAACAGTGCCTCGGTCAATTACGCGATGGGGAATTTGCAGGATGCGAAAGCCGATTTGCAACGGATCCAGCGCTTAGGGCGGGTATCGGCGCGCAGCACCTTGCTGAACTATCTGGTGTCAGAGAAACAGGGCGATCTGTCGACGATGAAACACGCCGAGCAGTTGTTGCTGACGTTGTATATTGATAGCAACGAAGCGCGGCTGTTACTGCAACAACGCTTGCTTGAAAGCGAGTTTGAACAGTTACGTGAGCGTTATAAGCAACATCTGCTGGCGGATTTTCTACCGGCAGTGCAGTCGGATAACGCTAAAGCGGCGGGGAATCAACCGGTCGCCAATCCACAACTGCGGATCCGACGCAAAGTCGCTGAACCCGCTACTGTAGTGGCGAAGGAGCAACAGGTAGCCGAGCCAAATCAGAACCGCCGGCCAGAACCAAGCGTCCAGGCCGGGCCAGCCCCGGCAACTTTTACTGAGCAGCAACAAGTACAAGCCTTGGCCCAACCTGCTGCTTTGCCGGAAGAACGTGAACTCGTTCAGCCAGAGCCGGAGGTGCCTGCTACACCGCCTGCCACTAACCCTGCTAATGTAGAGACGACAACACAACTTACCTTAGCGGAACCTGCTGCCAGCAATGCCGTCCCTGAGTCTGAAGCCGCAGTCGCGGCGCCAGCATATAGCAGCAGCGGTCTGCAGTATGCCGATACCAATGCTGAAGCTGCTGCGGAGGTGCCGGTGCATTTGGTCACCGAGGGCGAATCGTTACATAGTATCTCGGTACAATATAATATTGTGTTAGCCCGGCTGTTAGAATGGAACCATCTGACTGAGCAATCACGGCTTAGAGTCGGACAAAAAATTTATCTGGGGCCCAATGATGCGCCGCCAGAACCCAGTGCACCGCCGGTTCGTTTGGCCGCAGCACAACCCGTTGATAATTATTTTCATCAGGTAGCAGAGGGCGATACCATGTTTGCCATCTCATACCGTTATAATATTCGTCTCGAACGTTTTATGGCCTGGAATAATCTGACAGAAGAAAGTCGCCTGTCGATCGGCCAACGTTTATATATCGTGGATCCGGCAACTATTAATAATGAATCAGAATGATGTCACTCCGGCACAGGAATTAAGTGTTGGTCAAATTTTACGCCAGGAACGCGAACAGCGGCAGCTCAGTCTGGAGCAAGCTGCGCAGCAACTGAATCTTCGGGTTGAAGTGCTGCGTAGCCTGGAAGATGATCAGCCAGACAGCAGCATTTTACCGACTTTTATGCGCGGCTATTTAAAAGCCTATGCCCGGTTTTTAAAACTGCCAGCGCAGCCGCTATTGCAGCAGTTTGAGCAACAGCATCAGGTAAAAAGCGCGCCGGTAAAGCAGATGCGTACTTTCTCCAACCGCTCAGCACGACAACGCACAGAAAAACGCTTTATGTGGCTAACCTGGCTCATTGTCTCGATCATTATGTTGTCATTGGCGCTGTGGTTTTGGCAGAGTGCCCGCGACAGCGGTCTGAGTGTCGCAGACGCCTTGAATAGTCAGGCAGCCAGTAACCCGTCGGATCCGGCCGCAGTCGTCACAGTACCTACCGAGATGGTTGTGCCGACGTCGGAGCCGACAACTGAGCTTAGTAATGAACCTGTACCAGAACAAGATAGCGGCAATGTCAGCAGTGAACAGTTAGTGGCTGATCTGGCGCAACTGCCGGTAGCGACGCAGCAACAACTACTGGCATTGTCTCAGCCAGCGGTAGAGGAGCCGGCGGCGACGGAAAGCTTTGGCGATAGCCGCAATGCCGGTTTAGATGTATTGAAGATGACCTTTACTGACAACTGCTGGATTGATGTGGTCGATGCCAATGGCGAGCGCATCGCTTACGGCACCAAACAAGCCGGCTACGTAATGGAACTGAATGCTAAAGCGCCATTCGTGATTACGCTGGGCAATCCGGGGGTGGTGAGTATTGAGTTAAATCAGCAGCCCTATGATATGTCCCGCTTTCCCGGGAATCGCGTCGCCAAGTTCACTTTGCCAGGACAACCTGATTAATGTTTGCAGAAAATCCAATTAAACGCCGGCCCAGCACGCAGATTAAGGTCGGCAATGTATTGATCGGTGGCGATGCGCCTATCGCCGTACAATCAATGACCAATACCCGTACTACCGATGTTGACGCGACCGTGGCGCAGATCCGTGCTATTGCTGCGGCCGGCGCCGATCTGGTGCGGGTATCAGTGCCAACTATGGAAGCGGCTGAGGCCTTCAAGCTGATCAAACAGCAATCGCCGATCCCATTGGTAGCAGATATTCATTTTGATTACCGCATCGCTTTGAAAGTTGCTGAATACGGTGTCGACTGCTTACGGATTAACCCCGGCAATATCGGTCGTGAAGATCGGATCCGCGCTGTGGTCGATGCGGCGCGTGATCACAATATCCCGATCCGCATCGGCGTCAACGGCGGTTCGCTGGAAGCCGATATTCAGGAGAAGTACCGCGAGCCAACACCGGAAGCCCTGGTGGATTCGGCAATGCGGCATGTTGATATTCTCGATCGGCTGAACTTTGATCAGTTTAAAGTCAGTGTTAAAGCGTCAGATGTGTTTTTAGCAGTAGGTGCTTATCGTTTGCTGGCGCAGCAAATTAAACAACCACTGCATTTAGGGATTACGGAAGCGGGTGGCGCCCGTGCTGGTGCGGTGAAGTCAGCCATTGGCTTAGGTATGCTGCTGGCGGAAGGCATTGGCGATACGCTGCGCATTTCGCTGGCTGCTGATCCGGTGGAAGAAGTCAAAGTGGCCTTTGATATTCTGAAGTCGCTGCGTATCCGCTCGCGCGGCATAAACTTTATTGCCTGCCCCAGTTGTTCGCGGCAGGAGTTTGATGTGATTAAAACCATGAACGAGCTGGAGCAGCGGCTGGAAGATGTGGTGGAGCCACTGACCGTCTCGGTAATTGGCTGTGTGGTCAATGGTCCGGGTGAAGCCTTGGTGTCGGATTTAGGTGTGGCCGGTGCCAGTAAAAAAAGCGGCTTTTACCTCAATGGCGAGCGCCAGAAACTGCGACTTGATAACGACAATATCGCTGAACAACTCGAGCAGCAGGTGCGGCAGTATTTGCAGCAGCGGATCGCGGTAAAGCAAGTCTAGGGCGACATTTCAGCCACTACCGATTATAATCACGCTTTTTTATTAACCTATTGCATCTGGGCGCTGCGGCGCCCCCCTAATGGAAGCAAAATTTTGTCAAAGCAAATTCAGGCAATTCGCGGCATGAATGACTGCCTGCCGCAGGACAGTGCCCTCTGGCAATATGTAGAAACGACCTTGCGCGACACGGCTGCCAGTTATGGTTACAGCGAAATCCGTTTCCCGATCGTCGAAATGACCGAGCTGTTTAAACGTTCAATTGGTGAAGTCACCGATATCGTTGAAAAAGAAATGTATACCTTTACTGATCGCAATGGTGACAGCCTAACCTTGCGCCCAGAAGGTACCGCTTGCTGTGTCCGCGCCGGCAACGAACATGGTTTACTGTACAATCAGGAACAACGGCTGTGGTATACCGGCCCGATGTTCCGCCACGAACGGCCGCAAAAAGGTCGTTACCGCCAGTTTCATCAGTTTGGGCTGGAAGCCTTTGGTATTGCCACCCCGGATATTGACGCTGAAGTAATTATCCTGACGGCGCGGATTTGGCAAAAACTGGGTTTAACGCCGTATGTGAAACTGGAACTAAACTCACTCGGCTCCAACGAGGCCCGTGCCGCCTATCGCGATAAGTTAGTAGCTTACCTGGAACAACATAAAGATTTGCTGGATGAAGACAGCTTGCGCCGGCTGTATAGCAACCCACTGCGGGTGCTGGATAGCAAGAATCCGGCGCTGGCGGAGGTGTTAGCCAAGGCACCAAAACTGGCAGAGCACCTGGACGAAGAATCCGCAGCGCATTTTGCCTCCTTGCAGCAGCGTTTAACGGCGGCAGGTATTGAGTTTGTGATTAACCCACGCTTAGTGCGCGGCCTGGATTATTACAACAGAACGGTATTTGAATGGGTCACTACTGAGCTGGGCGCTCAGGGTACCGTCTGTGCCGGTGGTCGTTATGACGGTCTGGTTGAGCAACTGGGTGGCAAAGCGACCCCTGCGGTGGGCTTTGCGATGGGGCTGGAGCGGTTAATCCTGTTACTGCAAAGCCTGAACCTGGCCCCGGATTTACCGGCGCAAGCGGATATTTATCTGCTGGCAATGGGTGAAACTGCGGAACTTGCCGCCATAAGTGTTGCCGAAAGGCTGCGTAGCGAGTTACCGGCAAAACGTGTTATCTTGCACTGCGGTGGCGGTAACCTGAAAAAACAATTTAAGAAAGCAGACAAGTCAGGCGCAGCCATAGCCCTGATTTTAGGTGATGAAGAACTGGCGCGGCAGGAAATTACCGTTAAATGGCTGCGCGAAGACAAGCCACAACAAACGCTTAAGCTGAGTGAACTGGCTCAGCAGCTGGCCTGAAAGTATACGGAGTAGTTAGGTGGAAATTTATAATAGCGAAGAACAACAGGTTGAGGCCATTAAACGCTTTTGGAACGAATACGGCAAAGCCATAGTCGGTGGTGTGGTTATTGGTTTGGCGACACTCTACGGCTGGCGTTACTATCAGGCAGAGCAGCGCGCCAGTGCCGAAGCCTTATCCAGCAGCTACAGCCAGTTATTGCAACAACAAAGCAGTGACGATGCCTGGTTAACTCAGGCGCAAAGCTTTATCAGCGCTCAGGGCACCAACAATTATGCCATTTTTGCTGCCCTGCTCACTGCAAAAGAAGCTGTTGCTAAAGGTGATCTGGCGTTGGCCAGCCAGCAGCTAAGCTGGGTAGTACAGAACAGCAAAGACAGTAGCGTCAAGGCCATCGCTCAGTTACGTTTGGCGCGTATTCAGCGCGAAACTGGTGATCTGACCGCGGCACTGGCGACTGTCAATCAGGCGATGCCTGCCAGCTTTGCTGCGGCGCAAGCAGAACTTAAAGGCGATATTTTGCAGCAAAGCGGTGATTTAGTGGCGGCGAAAGCAGCCTATCAGCTGGCGTTTGATAATGCCGGTCAGAATACCCAGCTGTTACAAATTAAACTGGATGAGCTGGCGCACATCTCTGCAGCGAATTAAGGGGCAGGCATGAGATTTTCGGTAAAACAGGCGGCAGTTGTCCTGTTCAGCTTCAGTTTGCTGGCGTGTTCAAGTAAAGAGAAGCTGGTACTGCCTGAAGTAGAGAACCAGATCAAACCGCGTGAGGTCTGGAGTGCTCAGGTCGGTAACGGCGTTGCGCATTATGAGTCAGGGTTAAAACCACTGATCCTGAATGACAAAGTCTACATGGCCAGTCGTGAAGGTCTGGTTGTGGCCTTTGAGCTGAGTTCCGGTAAAAGATTATGGACCTTCGACCTGCGTAAGGACGATACCTTATCGACGTTACAGAAACTAAGACAGCGCTTCAGTGCTGATAATGCACGGATTGCGGGTGGTATTAGTCACGGCTTCGGTAATATTTATCTGGGTACCGAAAATGGTGATCTGGTGGCCTTGAATGCCGAAACCGGTGCCTTAGCCTGGCGGGTACAGGTTCCGGGCGAAGTGCT
Source organism: Alishewanella agri BL06 (assembly GCF_000272005.1). Taxonomy (GTDB): domain Bacteria; phylum Pseudomonadota; class Gammaproteobacteria; order Enterobacterales; family Alteromonadaceae; genus Alishewanella; species Alishewanella agri. Next base: position 193,988 of record NZ_AKKU01000026.1, read on the forward strand.
GGTCAGTCCGGCTGTCGGTGATGGTTTTGTAGTTGTTAAGCTGGGTACCGGCTCGCTGATTGGTTTAAGCCCTGACAATGGTGAGCAGCGCTGGATTTTTGAAAACGAGCAACCGCCGCTGACTATCCGTGGTGTTAGCGAACCAGTCATCGATAGCGGTGGTGTGGTTTATGGCACTGCTAATGGCCGGGTTGGCGTACTGGTAGTCGATCGTGGTTTCCAGGCGTGGGAAGAAAACATTGCTACGCCAAAAGGCAGCACAGATTTATCCCGTCTGGTCGATGTTGATGCCAAGCCGATCGTCATCGCCGGAACCATCTATACTATAGCCTTTAATGGTGAACTATTTGCATTGGATCTGCGCAGTGGTCAGCAGCTATGGAAGCGCGATTATGCCAGTTTCCGCAATATGACAGTACAGGGTACGGTGTTGTATCTGGTGGATTCTGAAGGCCGGATTTATGCCATCGATCGGCGCAATGGTACTGAACTGTGGAGCCAAACCGGTTTACACCGTCATTTCCTGACCGGGCCAGCGGTCTATAAAGACTACCTGGTGGTGGGTGATAATAAAGGCAATCTCCACTGGTTAGATCGTAACAGTGGTGATTTTGTCGCCCGGCAGAGTTTTGACAGCTCCGGCTTTTTCCGTGAGCCGGTCAGCAACAATGAGGTACTGGTGATCAGTACCCGCGATGGCGAGCTGACCGTTCTGCAAACGCCTTAATACAGGCGGGTTGCGTATTTAAACTGAAAACAGGCCTGAGTCAGGCCTGTTTTGTTATTTTTTGAGGTTGACACCATGTTACCTGTTGTGGCCCTGGTAGGGCGCGCCAATGTTGGCAAATCGACGTTATTTAATCGCTTAACCCGCAGCCGTGATGCCTTAGTGGCAGACTTTCCTGGCTTAACCCGTGACCGCAAATATGGCACGGTAAAGTTTGAAGGCATGGAGTTTATTGTGGTGGATACCGGTGGTATCGATGGCAATGAACAAGGCATTGAAGTGGAAATGGCGGAGCAGTCATTAAAGGCCATTGCTGAAGCGGATGTGGTGCTGTTTATGGTCGATGCCCGTGCCGGTGCCACTGTGGGTGATACGGCTATTGCGGCGCATATCCGTAAAGTCGAAAAGCCGGTGTTCTTGGTGGCGAATAAAACTGACGGGCTGGATGCCGATACTGCAGTCGCGGATTTCTATAGTTTGGGTTTGGGTGAGGTCTATCCGATTGCTGCGGCGCATGGTCGCGGTGTCACCTCATTACTGCAACTGGCATTATTGCCGTTTTTACAGCAGCAGCTGCCCTCCGCAGTGGATGGCGAAGCCCAGGAAGACGCTGAGTTTGCCGAATCGGCCGATTTTAAAGAAATGACAGAGGAAGAAGCCGAGGCTGAAGCCGCGCGCTTACGTTCCGAGCATATTAAACTGGCGATTGTTGGCCGGCCGAATGTCGGTAAATCGACGCTGACCAACCGCATCCTCGGTGAAGAGCGGGTGGTAGTTTATGACATGCCGGGCACCACCCGCGATTCGATTTATATCCCTATGCAGCGCAATGGCCGTGACTATACGCTGATCGATACCGCTGGCGTGCGTCGTCGTGGCAAGATTGACGATATGGTAGAAAAATTCTCCGTGGTGAAAACCCTGCAGGCGATTGAAGATGCCAACGTGGTGGTGTTGGTGTTGGATGCGCGCCAGGGCATTTCTGATCAGGACTTAAGTATCCTCGGTTTTGTGCTTAATGCCGGTCGCTCACTGGTATTGGCAGTGAATAAATGGGATGGCCTGAACGACAATGTCAAAGACGAAATAAAACGTGAGCTGGACCGGCGCTTAGGTTTTATCGACTTTGCCCGGCTGCACTTTATTTCGGCCTTGCATGGCTCTGGCGTCGGCAATCTGTTTGAGTCGGTGGAAGAAGCCTTTGATTCTGCTACCAAGCGGGTCAGTACCTCGCTGCTGACGCGGATTATGAAAATGGCGCAGGAAGATCACCAGCCGCCAATGGTTGCCGGACGGCGGGTGAAGTTAAAATATGCCCACGCCGGTGGTTACAATCCGCCTATTGTGGTGATTCATGGTAACCAGGTAAAAGATCTGCCGGATTCCTACAAGCGCTATCTGATGAATTATTATCGCAAGGCGCTGCAAATGATGGGCACGCCAATCCGCATTGAATTCCGTGAAGGTGAAAACCCCTTTACCCCGACCAAAAAGAACACTGAAACCGCGTTGCAGAAATATAAGCGCGAGCGGCTGTTAAAAGCGCGGCAAAAACTGGCGCAGAAGAACTAAGGATTAACTGATGAAATTTCGTTTTCCGGTCATTGTAATAGATGAAGATTTTCGCTCTGAGAATATCTCAGGCTCAGGGATCCGTGATCTGGCTGAAGCTATCGGCAGCCATGGTTTTGAAGTCATTGGCTATACCAGCTATGTCGATCTGACCGCCTTTGCCCAGCAAGCCAGCCGCGCCTCCTGTTTTATTTTGTCGATTGATGATGAAGAGTTTGGCAGTGGCAGCGAGCAGGAAGTCAGCACGGCGCTGACCGAGCTGCGCGCCTTTATCAAAGAAGTGCGCAAACGTAACGCCGATATTCCGATTTTTCTGTATGGCGAAACCCGCACCAGCCGGCATATCCCGAATGATATTCTGCGCGAGCTGCATGGCTTTATTCATATGTTTGAAGACACGCCGGAGTTTGTGGCGCGGCATATTATCCGAGAAGCACGTAAATATCTGGATGCATTAGCGCCACCGTTTTTTACTGCCTTAATGGATTACGCTGAAGACAGCTCATACTCCTGGCACTGTCCGGGTCACTCTGGCGGTGTCGCCTTTTTAAAGAGTCCGGTGGGGCAGATGTTCCATCAGTTCTTTGGTGAGAATATGCTGCGTGCCGATGTCTGTAACTCGGTGGATGAGTTAGGTCAGCTGTTAGACCACACTGGCCCGGTAGCAGAGAGCGAAGCCAATGCGGCGCGGATCTTTAATGCTGACCATTTATTCTTTGTCACCAACGGTACTTCAACCTCGAATAAAATGGTCTGGCACTCAGTGGTCGCGCCGGGTGATATCGTCGTGGTGGATCGTAACTGTCATAAATCCATTCTGCACTCGATAATTATGACCGGTGCCATTCCGGTATTTTTAATGCCAACCCGTAACCATTACGGCATTATCGGCCCGATCCCGAAAAGCGAGTTTTCACCTGAAGCCATTGCGAAAAAGATTGAGGCTAATCCCTTTGCCCGCAATGCGAAAAATAAAAAGCCACGTATCCTGACCATTACCCAGAGTACCTATGACGGTATTTTGTATAACGTGGAAGAAATTAAGCAGGAGCTGGGTTCGACTATCGATACGCTGCACTTTGATGAAGCCTGGCTGCCGCATGCCAGCTTCCATGAGTTCTACCATAATATGCATGCCATTGGTAAAGATCGGCCGCGCTCAGAAGACACCCTGGTGTTCTCGACCCAGTCGACGCATAAACTGTTAGCCGGTTTATCGCAGGCGTCGCAAATCCTGGTGCAAAATGCCGAAAAGCGCAGCCTGGACACCCACCGGTTTAATGAATCCTACCTGATGCACAGCTCGACCAGCCCGCAATATGCCATTATTGCCAGCTGTGACGTCGCGGCCGCAATGATGGAGCCACCAGGCGGTACAGCCTTGGTTGAAGAAAGCCTACTGGAAGCGATCGATTTTCGCCGTGCCATGCGCAAGGTTGATGCCGAGTTTGGTGACGATGACTGGTGGTTTAAAGTCTGGGGTCCGGATCGTTTGCCGGAGGAGGGCATTGGTAACCGCGAGAAGTGGGTACTGCACGCGCAGGACAGCTGGCACGGTTTTGGTGAAATTGAATCCGGCTTTAATATGCTGGATCCGATTAAGGCCACTATCATTACACCGGGCATGAACCTGCAAGGCCAGTTTGATGATACCGGTATTCCGGCGGCCATCGTTAGTAAGTATCTGGCTGAACACGGTATTATTATCGAGAAGACCGGTCTGTATTCGTTCTTTATTATGTTTACTATCGGTATTACCAAAGGGCGCTGGAACTCGATGGTGACCGAACTGCAGCAATTTAAAGACGACTATGACCAAAACCTGCCAATGTGGCGGGTCATGCCGGAGTTTGCTGCCAAGAACCCGCGCTACGAGAAAGTTGGCCTGCGTGATCTGTGTCAGCGCATCCACAATATGTATCGCAAGTATGACGTAGCCAAGGTCACAACGGAGATGTACCTGTCGCAAATTGATACCGCTATGACCCCGGCAGATGCCTGGGCCAAGATGGCGCACCGCGAAATTGAGCGGGTATCGATTGATGATATTGAAGGCCGCGTGACTGCCATGCTGGTGACGCCTTATCCACCGGGAATTCCACTGATGGTACCGGGCGAGCGCTTTAATAAAACCATTATCAACTATCTGAAATTCACCCGCGCCTTTAACAGCGAGTTCCCGGGCTTTGAAACCGACGTGCACGGTTTAGTACGGGAAACCATCGATGGTGAAGTGAAGTACTTTATTGATGTGGTAAAAGAGTAAAATGCAGGCGAACTGTTGCATCTGGCAACAGTTCGCCTATGCTGCATGGAGGCAGGACGGTAACAAGAGTATTACCGTTGCGAACAGGGAACGGCCACTATCTTGGATACACATTCTTCAATAAATAAAACTCAGGCTCAGGCTCGCGTTAATCAAATCCGCGCCTTTCAGGCCGAGCAGCAGTTGTTGTCTGAACAAGGCATCCTCCAACTGGACGACAACGCCAGTCAGCAAATTCAGCGCTATCACCAAGCAGTGTTACAGCAATTACAGCAGAGTCAGGATATTGATCTGAGCGCACAAGCCAGTCATTTATCTTTGGGCATGCAAATCGTCTCCTTTTTAGGTGCTGTGGCGCTGGCGGCGAGTTTATTCTTTTTGTTTTATCAGTATTGGGGCTACTTTGACACGCCACTGCAGGTTGGCATCCTAATCAGCGCGCCCTTATTAAGTTTAGCGCTGGTCAGTTGGCTGCAACGGGTTGACCGCACCGGCTATTATGCCAAGTTAGCCGCGCTGGTGTCGTTTGCGGCCTGGGTGCTGAATATTGTGATGCTGGGCAGTATTTTTAATTTACCGGCCTCGCCAAATGCTTTTGCCGTCTTTGCGCTCTATGCCTTTATGTTGGCTTACACCCTGCGGGTGCGTCTGCTGTTGGCGGCGGGCATGCTCTGCTGTTATTTGTTTATTGGCGCCCGCTTTGGCAGCTGGATGGGAAATTACTGGGTGTCGACCGGCGAATATCCGGAGCATTTTCTGCTAACCAGTCTGTTATTCTTTGTGTTGCCGCTTAAATTTAAGCAGCAGCGCTATGAGGGGTTTGCCGCGCTGTACCAGATTTTGGCGGCAGTCGTGTTTTTTATTGCGGTACTGATCCTGGCGAACTGGGGCAGTGTCAGTTATTTACCCTGGTCGCATGGCGTTATTGAGGGGCTGTATCAGGTGCTGGGTTTTGTTTGCAGTGCTTTGCTGGTGCTGTACGGTATCCGGCAACAGGCCGCAAAGTTAATGCTCACTGGTAATGTGTTCTTCGCGTTGTTCCTGTATACCAAGTTTTTTGACTGGTGGTGGCACTGGTTACCGAAGTACCTGTTCTTTTTCCTGTTGGGGCTGACCGCCATTCTGGCACTGTTAATCTTTAACCGGTTACGGCTGGTGGTACAAACCGCAGCCAAGCCAGATGAGGTGGCCAATGTCTAAGCCAGAGGCAAAAAAGCTGCTACTGTTAGCGGTGATAACCGTACTGGGCGTCAACGCTTTTATCCTTGGCAAAGTCTGGCTAAACCGCAGTGTGGTTGTGGCTGAGCTGACGCTGAGTGAGCGGGAGCTTGACGTGCCATACCACTGGGGTATGGCCAAAGAAGATTCATCATTACGCCTTAATATCGCCTGGACCACGCCCTGGCTAACGCCAAACGAGGATGACTGGCAATATTTGTCTCGGCAGCAACAACGTATCCTAAGGTTGCAGCAGCCGCAGTTTGCCAGTTTTCGATTCGGTAGCTGCACAGATGGCTATCAGCGGCAACAGCGTTCAGGCTGGGTGTTGCTGGAGTTTAATGGTCAGAGTTATCAGGACTACCTGAAACAAGCGGAACAACATTATGCTGTGATACAACAACGGCTGGCAGCAGAAGCGGCTGCGGAGTTAAATACGGGCTTGGCACAGGACAGGCTGCAGGCAGCAGCAAAACGCCGGCAGGAGCAGCAGCAACGTGCCGAAGAGCAATGGCGGGTTGCCCGCGAGGAGGCAACCCGCCTCTTTGTGATTGATGCCGCCGCCGACCGCAACTTATTACAGCAAACACTGGCAAAACATAGTGGGCCGACAGCCGGTCAGCTATTGCTAGTGCCGGCAGATATCCAGCTTAGCTATACCTGGTGTCAGGACGATAAAGCAGAAAAACAGCCCGAAGTGCTGATAAACCGCTTGGCGGTGCAGTCGCTTTATGTGGCCAAGCCGTATGCGCAACGCTTGCCAATAGATACCGATCGTCAACAGAAAATTCGCTTTCAGGCTCAGGTGTACTATGGCCGTTTTGCAGAGCCCTGGATTGCGAATTTGGCGCTAGCATCAGGCGCTGTTTCAGATTAGCGATATTTCACTGCAAGGAAAGTGGCGCCGTCAGGTTAATCAAGAAGCAGTGTTATGGCATACTTTGTAAGTGTTTTTTAAGTTCATGCGCGGTCGGATAATCTTTGGCGATAGCCGCATCTAGGAGCTCGTGGCCGGCCTGATATTCGCCATTTATAATAGTTCTGCCCGCAAACCATGCCATCGTCTCAGCATCTTGTTCAGCAATCAAAATTTGCGCCCAACGTTCATCATACACAGCGATAATTCGCTGTGCTGATTTGCTTCCGTTTCTTGCCGCTTTCTCCCACCAAAAACGAGACGTTAAACTGGCGGGAATTGTTACTATGGGTATGACATTTATTGGTCGCCGCGAACTTGTCGATGCTTTGCTGAGCCGATATCGATAAGTTGCATCAGGCTTGCCCGATAATTTCAGACCAATTAACGATTCCAGCGTATTTTCGGCAGCAAAATGGACATTGAATTGTTCGGTAATAGTACCATCAGCAGCCACCTGCACCTCAGCATGACCGACAAAGCCAGCAAAATTCGCCCTGACTTTAGCTTTCGGTGTGAAAACCGTTAGGTCTAGCTCCTTCTCAACCGGTAAAGTTGGATCAACAACAATTAGCAGATCTTTCTGCGTATCCAGCAGCTCTAACAAACTGGCGAGCAAAAATTGATGGTGCGAAGAGCCAAGCCAGGCACCCCGCCAGAGTTGATGTTGTTCGATTAGCGCAGCGACAGCATCGATATCTAAGGTCTCATTTAACTTAAAGTCAAAACGCCAGAACCGAATATACTTTTCCCCGGTCGCTTCGAACTGCCAATCTTTAATCGCCCTCAGCGCGCTTTTGTTGAAGGTATGTTCCGGATAGGCATCCAGTACATCAGCGGTGGCAACCTTTCCCTGTTCATCTACTAAAAAGCGCACATTGACGTAACCTACCACCCCGGCTTTAAACGCATTTATTGGATAAATCGGGTAATCCCCTTTGAGCCGGGCGGGCAGGTACACTGTTTTCGCCGGACCTTGCTCAGGCAACAACCACCACTTCGCATGCTGTGCTAAAGTCAGGAAATGTTGCTCCGCCAGGGCGAGTTGTTCAGCGCTTACTAACTGACGTAATTGAGCTAATCCCTCAGCCGTGCCGTGATGCCCCAATTTTTCCGCCAAAGTAAAGTAGGCAATAGCCATACTCTCATCAGCACTGACGCCCTCTCCCTGAAGATACATCAAAGCCAGGTTAAAGGCGGCGTCTGCATGACCATAAGGGATTAGCTTTTGAAAATGCTCTTTAGCTGCTTGATAATTTTGAGTTTGATGAGCTTTTATTGCCTGCGCCCAGTCTGCTTGTATTGGACTGGCCATTGCAACGGCCAGAGCAATAAAGAGTACCTTTTTCATTAAGAATGTCCGTTTCAGCAAACTGATGTTTTATCTTAATATAGGCCAAGCAATTGTTAAGTACAAAAGTAATTTAATTGTAGTTTAATCGTGATTTTTTAACCCTAACAGCAGCTGCTCCAGCGTAAATACATGTTCATCCTGCTCATTAAGTTGGCGCAGTGCCTGCGCCAGTTGCAGCAAATACTCGCTATTGGCGCCGCTCGGGCCATGGCTTTTGGCAATCTGTCTGGCAATATCGGCTTCCGGTGCCGGCCCTAAATAGGCGGCATTATCCGGATTGGCAATATAGACCACGCCTTGCTCGATGCCTGAGCTATCCGCTGTGGAGTGGGAACCTGCGTTATCCAGCCAGTGTAGTTCGGTAAAAAAGCGCAGATAGCCGTTTTTCTCCCGTTGATCTAAATGGGCAAAGGTATCCGGTGTTACCTGATACGCCATACCAACACAGCGCTTAGCGGCCGCTTCCACCAGGGTAACAACCCGGCCCGGTGCCTCTGGCGTACCACGGTGATCGTGCGAACCTTGCCAGAAGCGGCGCTGCCAGCCATAAATACAGGCCGGCCGGCAAGCGAGATAGGGAAAATCGGTTTTATAAATTAAAGACCCATAACCGAACAGCCATACCGTATTCAGATGATCTAAGGGTTGGCGTTGTTGGTTTAAGGCGATGGTATTAACAGGCATAAAGTTTCTGCGTTATCCGCGTAGTAATCCGGGTTTATTTCATCGTATTTGAGTATGGCAATGGTTCGGGTATTGCTTGGTCGCCAGGCCTGTTGTCAGTTGAGAAGCTAGCCTGAGTAACGGTATTGCGGCCGGCCTGTTTGCTGGCATATAAAGCCTCATCAGCCCGCTTAACCGCCTCCATTGCCGGATGTTCTGTGGGGATAACATGCACCATACCAATACTGATGGTCAGGTTAACCTGATCCTCGTCAAGCCATACCAGCTGTTGTGCTACCTGTTGGCATAAACGCTGCCCGACTTTTAACGCCGTTTGTTGGTCGATATCAATAAGTAGCGCGGCATATTCCTCACCGCCGATCCTGCCAATAATATCGTTGCTGCGTAATTGCTTTGACAGCAGCCTGGCAACTGCTGTTATGGCCTTGTCTCCCACCGCATGACCAAAAGTATCGTTAATACGCTTAAAAAAATCGATATCGATCATCATAACGGCAGCGGGGGTTGTCGGATACTGTCGCCAGTAACGCTCAAGTTGATAGAAAAAATGCTCGCGGTTGGCCAGCCGGGTTAAACCATCGCGTTGGGATTTTAGCGTCAGTTTGCGTTCCAACTTTAAAAAGCTTAACCAGGGCAGCAGTAAAGCAGTTAGCGTTGTCAGCAGAATATGGCTAAGTAAGGTGTAAATTGACGCCTCCGGCAAGCCATGCAGATTCAGTTGCTGCCAATTCATCAGCACCAGCGTCGCCTGGATAAACATCACAATCGCATGGCTAATAAAGACGCCTTGCAGGGTACGGGTAAAAGTCGGCTCGGTGATCACCGATTTTTGCAGTAAACCCGCGCAAAGGCAGAATGTGATGCCGATCGAGATCGCGGCGACCAGGCTAAGCAAGCCGGGATGCTGATAACTGAGTAACATCAGTAACAGCGCCAGAGTAAGCAGCCAAATTGCTTGTTGGCGGCGCTTTCTGGTGTAGCGAAAACGGGAAAATTGTACTAAGCCGGCGAGTACATAAACCGGCGCCAACAATAACAGGCTATCGGCAATAAAGAAGCTGAGCCAGGGCGGTAGCGGGTAGGGCCGAAGCACCACCAACGCCGAGCCCAACACAAAACTGCCGCATGAATAGGCCCAAAGCTTAAAACAGCGATCCTTAGGTTTGCGGCGGTACAGCAAATAAAGATAAAGACCGACAGTTAAATTGGTGGTTAACGCCAGGGTGATAACTGTCGGCAGATGCATGCTAGCTGACCTGAGCGGCGATTTGCCGCAGCGCTGCCGCCAGTTGTTGCGGCTCCTGGGCGCCGGAAATCAGGTATTTATTATTGATAATAAAGGCCGGCACGGAAGAAATGCCAGCATGCTGATAGCGGGCGATATCCTGTTGTACCTGCTCGCTGTAGGCATCTGAGGCCAGAATTTGCGCTGCCGTTGTCACATCTAACCCCAGTTTAGCCACACAGTCGAGCAGCACCTGATGCCTGGAGACATCGGCAGCCTCACCAAAATAGGCGTTAAATAATGCCATTTTCATTGCCGTCGCCTGGCCTTGCGTCTCTGCCCATTTCACCAGCCGGTGTGCATCAAAGGTATTGCAGGTAAAGCGCTGCTGCATCTTGCTGAAATTTAAGCCAAGCTCTGCCGCCACTTCCATAATGTAAGCCTGACTTTGCCGCATCTCGGCTTCGGATTTACCGTATTTACGGCTTAGCGCTGGCAGGATCGGCTCTTGCGGCGCGTTTTTATCCGGATTGAGCTCAAAGGCATGCCATTCCAGTTCAATCTTAAGTTCAGGCAGACTGGCCAAAGCGCGCTCTAAGCGGGCATAACCCACAGCGCACCAGGGGCAGGCGATATCGGAGACAAGATCAATTTTTAGATTAACCATTTTGGGGTTCTCTTATAGTCACTTAACAGGTTGGGGTGATACTCATTACCACCATTACCCTGAGGTTGAGCTGGCGCCCAGCTTTTTAATAAACGCAGTATAACGTTAAAACCGTAGAGCGGGCATGCACATTCTGGGTCGTTATTTTAGTAACAGCGCCGCTGTTAGCTTGCTGTTTGATAGTATGGCCTCTATTCTTCAACCTAACACCGCACTCGCGCGATGAGCAAAAGCAAAGTGCTAATGCTGCAGTATCTAAACTAATCTTTGGATGAAATCACATGAAAACAATTGGTTATGCAGCTTTTTCTACTGATGCAGTTATGGCCCCTTATCATTTTGAGCGGCGGGCCTTGCGGCCTAATGATGTCGCCATTGAGATTTTATTTTGTGGTGTCTGTCACTCAGATTTACATACTGTAAATGGCGATTGGGGGCCACAGCCGTATCCGTTAATCCCGGGACATGAGATTGTGGGCAGAGTGCAGGCTGTCGGATCTGCGGTAGTACATTATAAAGAGGGAGACCGGGTGGCGGTTGGCTGTTTGGTTGATAGCTGCCAGCAGTGTGATCAGTGCGAAAAGCATGCGGAACAATATTGTCGTACCGGTATCACCCCGACCTATGGCGCGCCGGATCGTGTTGATGGTGTTATTACTCAGGGTGGCTACTCTAAGCACATCGTCGTGCGGGAAGAGTTTGTGCTGCGAATTCCGGAAAACATGGATCTGGCAAAGGCCGCCCCTATTCTCTGTGCTGGTATCACCACCTATTCGCCACTTCGTACCTGGCAGGTCGGCCGCGGCAGCCGGGTTGGGGTAGTTGGGTTAGGGGGCCTGGGGCATATGGCGGTGAAATTGGCTCATGCGATGGGTGCTGAGGTAACCGTCATTAGCCGCTCAGATCAGAAAAAAGCGCAAGCCATCGCTATGGGTGCGAAAGCCATGCTGATTTCATCTGATACTGCAGCGATGAACGCTGCCGCTAGCGCCTTTGATTTAATTATTGATACAGTACCAGTCAAACATGATGTAAGTATTTACACACCGCTGCTGGATGTTGATGGCACTCTGGTGATCGTCGGGCAGGTTGGTCCGCTAAATGAGCTGATGACCATTCCGTTAATTATGGGGCGGCGGCGAATTGCAGGATCATTAATTGGTGGTATTGCTGAAACACAGGAAGTTTTGAACTTCTGTGCCGAGCATGATGTTTATCCTGATTGCGAGATGATTCGCATGGACCAGATCAATGAGGCCTTTAGTCGATTAAAAGAAGGCGACTTAGCTCGTCGTTTTGTAATTGATATGGCCTCCCTCAACCCGAACTAAGCAAATAAGCGCTGCGGACACAGGCTGCAAATGCAGCTGTGTCCAATGTTGCCAGCACTGTTATTAGCTGTGGTTATTGTGTGGTAAGTTTTTTCACCTCAGCTTCAAAGGCCCCTTCGGCCAGCTTAACCGTGACTTTATCACCAGGCGCTAACTGCGAGTTACGAGTAACTACCTGTTGCTGAGCATCAAAGGCGATACTATAGCCCCGAGCTAAAGTAGCCAGAGGGCTGACCGTATGCAGTTGTTTACTCAGTTGTATTAAATTGAATTTATGCTGTTTTAGTTGCTGCAACTGCGCCTGCTGTAAACGCTTTGCCAGCTGCTGTAACTGCAGTTGTTGCTGCTTAATGGCCTTGGCCGGCGATAAATGCTGCAAGCTTTGTTGTAAATAACTGTGTTGCCGCCGCGCGGTTTGCAGTTGTTGCTGCATCCGCCGTTGCAAACGCAGCTGTAATTCATCCAGCCGCTGCTGCTGTTGCTCCAGCCGCCGCTGTGGATGCAGTTGCTGCAGCCGTTGTTGCAGTTGCATTAAACGTGGTTGCTGCTGCGCCAGTTGCCGGCGTACAGCACGGCTAAGGCGTTGCTGCAGCTGTGTTAACGCCGTCAGATACTGGCTTTGGTCCGGTGATACCAGCTCTGCCGCGGCCGATGGCGTGGCGGCCCGCACATCGGCGACAAAATCGGTTAGCGCAAAATCAATTTCGTGGCCCACTGCACTGACAATCGGGATCGGACAGTCGGCCACAGCACGGGCCAGGGCTTCATCATTAAAACACCAGAGATCTTCAATCGAGCCGCCGCCGCGGCCGATAATCAGCACATCGACTTCGTTGCGTCTTATCGCGGTACTGAGCATATTTCGAAGCTGGGCAGCGGCGGTTTCCCCCTGCACCTGACAAGGATAAATAATCAGCTCAATTCCCGGCGCCCGGCGCGCCAGCACGGTAATAATATCGCGGACGGCGGCACCGGTAGGCGAGGTAATCACCCCCACACGCCGCGGATTGGCAGGTAACGGCCTTTTCCGTTCAGGGGCAAATAAGCCCTCGGCTGCCAGTTTGGCTTTAAGTTGTTCAAACTGTTGTTTTAACAGGCCAGCACCGGCCGGTTCAATAAATTCGGCCAGCAACTGATATTCACCACGCGGCTCATAAACACTAATCCGGGCCCGGATCAGCACTTGCTGACCATTTTGCGGCCTGACAGTGGCATAGCGGTTGGCTTGCTTAAACATCGCTACCTTAACCTGTGCCGCCTGATCTTTGAGGCTGAAATACCAGTGGCCGGAGGCGGCCGCGACAAAGTTTGATACTTCGCCAACCAGCCATAGTTGCTGAAACTGCAACTCCAGCGTCAGTCGTACTTCAGAATTCAGGCGTGATACCGTATAAATATCCGGGTTTTGCATAGCGTCATTCAGTTAAGCAACCAGGCTACTAGTGTACCCAGAGTGGGGCTACCTGACAAAAAGAAAAAAAGCCTTTGTCCTAAAGCCCGCTTTGCGCTAAAATTGCACCGCAACATTCCCTATCATTTCACCCAGAAAGCGAGATTGTTGCAATGCTCAGGATCATCAAAGAAGCCCTTACTTTTGACGACGTGTTATTAGTACCGGCACACTCTAGTGTTTTACCCCACACTGCGGAATTACGCACTAAACTTACCGCCTCAATCACGCTGAATATCCCGATGGTATCCGCTTCTATGGATACGGTTACCGAAGCCCGGCTGGCCATTGCGCTGGCGCAGGAAGGCGGTATCGGTTTTATTCATAAAAATATGACCATTGAAGAGCAGGCTGCCAACGTACGTAAAGTGAAAAAGTACGAAAGCGGTGTGGTATCTGATCCGGTAACAGCCTCTGCTGAGATGACGGTACGTGACGTGCAGGCACTGGCGCAGCAGCATGGTTTCTCCGGCTTTCCGGTACTGGATAAACAGGGTGAATTAGTCGGCATCGTTACCGGCCGGGATATGAGCTTTGAAGCTAATCTGCAGGCGAAAGTGACCGATGTCATGACGCCGCGTGAGCGTCTGGTGACCGTAAATGAAAATGCCCCACGCGAGCAGGCACTGAAGCTGATGCATCAACACCGTATCGAGAAGGTACTGGTGGTGGATGATCACTTTAAACTGAAAGGCTTGATCACCGTGCGTGACTACTACAAAGCCGCCAGTAAGCCAAATGCCTGTAAAGATGAATTAGGCCGGTTACGGGTCGGTGCGGCAGTGGGTGTAGGCCCCGGCACTGACGAGCGCATTGCCGCTCTGGTAGAAGCCGGTGTTGATATCCTGCTGATTGATACCTCACATGGCCACTCGCAAGGTGTCATTGACCGCGTTAAACAAACCCGCGCCCAGTATCCGGATTTGCAAATTGTTGCCGGTAATGTGGCAACGGCAGAAGGCGCTAAGGCGCTGGCCGAAGCCGGTGCCAATGCAGTGAAAGTGGGTATCGGTCCGGGTTCAATCTGTACTACCCGTATTGTTACCGGCTGTGGTGTACCGCAAATTACGGCCATTTCTGATGCAGTAGAAGGGGTAAAAGGCACCGACGTTTGCATTATCGCCGATGGCGGCATCCGTTTCTCTGGTGACATTGCCAAAGCCTTAGTGGCTGGCGCTAACTGTGTAATGGTAGGCTCGATGTTTGCCGGTACTGAAGAAGCGCCGGGCGAAGTTGAACTCTATCAGGGCCGCTACTACAAATCTTACCGCGGTATGGGCTCGTTAGGTGCGATGGCGCAGCGTAACGGTTCCTCTGACCGCTATTTCCAGGGCAGCAACAACGCGGAAAAACTGGTACCGGAAGGCATTGAAGGCCGTGTTGCCTATAAAGGCCCGATTGAAACCATTATCCATCAGCAAATGGGTGGCCTGCGCTCTGCGATGGGCTTAACCGGTTCACCGGATATCGATACCCTGCGCACCAAGCCCAGCTTTGTCAAAGTGACAGCCGCCGGTATGGGCGAGTCGCATGTGCATGATGTGCAGATCACCAAAGAAGCACCGAACTACCGTTTGGGTTAAGTTGGCGGTTAGGTAAATTTAGCGTTTAGGTTAGCTTGGCGTTTTCGCAAAGCCAATACCCGAATCCGGCTGGCGCAAGCCAGCCGCCTGAGCATACAAGGTTACTATGAACAAAAATATTCATCATCATCGTATTCTGATCCTCGACTTTGGTTCGCAATATACCCAGCTGATTGCCCGCCGGGTGCGCGAAATCGGCGTTTACTGCGAGCTGTGGGCCTGGGATGTGACCGAAGCCCAAATCCGCGATTTTAATCCAACCGGTATTATCTTATCTGGCGGCCCGGAAAGCGTTACCGAAGCCGGCTCACCACGGGC
Source organism: Alishewanella agri BL06 (assembly GCF_000272005.1). Taxonomy (GTDB): domain Bacteria; phylum Pseudomonadota; class Gammaproteobacteria; order Enterobacterales; family Alteromonadaceae; genus Alishewanella; species Alishewanella agri. Next base: position 209,299 of record NZ_AKKU01000026.1, read on the forward strand.
ACCGGCTTATGTATTCGAAGCGGGCGTGCCGGTACTGGGCGTGTGCTATGGTATGCAAACCATGGCAGAGCAGCTGGGCGGTAAGGTGCAGGGCTCAGAGGAGCGTGAGTTTGGTTATGCCCAGGTCGAAGTGCTGGCGCCAAATGAACTGTTCGCCAAAATTGAAGACCATATCGGCGCTAACGGCAATGCCTTGTTAGATGTGTGGATGAGCCACGGCGATAAAGTGGTACAGATCCCAGCCGGTTTTACCACTATTGCCCAAACCCCAACCTGCCCGCATGCCGCCATGGCGGACGAAGCGCGGCAGTTCTACGGTGTACAGTTCCACCCTGAAGTCACCCATACCCGCCAGGGCCTGCGGATGCTGGAGCATTTTGTGGTGGATATCTGTGGCTGTGACAAGCTGTGGACGCCAGCCTCGATTATTGAAGATGCCATCGTACGCTTAAAACAGCAAATCGGTGATGATCAGGTGATCCTGGGCTTATCCGGTGGTGTCGACAGCTCCGTGGTTGCCATGCTGCTGCACCGTGCTATCGGCAAAAACCTGACCTGTGTCTTTGTTGATAACGGCCTGCTGCGCCTTAACGAAGGCAAGCAAGTCATGGATATGTTTGGCGATCACTTTGGTTTAAATATTATCAAAGTCGATGCCGAGCAGCGTTTCCTGTCGGCCTTAGCCGGCGTGGATGAGCCGGAAGCGAAGCGGAAAATTATCGGCCGCGTCTTTGTTGAAGTGTTCGACGAACAAGCGCAAAAGCTGAGCAATGCCAAATGGCTGGCACAGGGCACTATCTATCCGGATGTGATTGAATCCGCCGGTTCCGCAACCGGTAAAGCCCATGTGATTAAATCGCACCATAACGTCGGCGGCTTGCCGGAGCATATGAAGCTGGGCTTAGTCGAGCCACTGCGCGAACTGTTTAAAGACGAAGTGCGCAAAGTCGGTTTAGAGCTGGGCTTACCGTACGATATGCTGTACCGTCACCCGTTCCCGGGACCAGGTTTAGGGGTGCGGGTACTGGGCGAAATCAAAAAAGAATACTGCGACTTACTGCGCCGTGCCGATGCAATCTTTATCGAAGAGCTGCATAAAGCCGATCTGTACAATAAAGTGAGCCAGGCGTTCGCCGTGTTCCTGCCGGTTAAATCGGTAGGTGTAATGGGCGATGCCCGTAAGTACGACTGGGTAATTTCGCTACGCGCGGTAGAAACCATCGACTTTATGACCGCACACTGGGCACACCTGCCATATGAGTTACTGGGTAAGGTATCGAACCGGATTATTAACGAGATCAATGGTATTAGCCGCGTAGTCTACGATATCTCAGGCAAGCCACCAGCAACCATCGAATGGGAATAATTTTGGCGTTGTCAAAATCGTAACGCCATTCTAAACACTACCCCAAACCCAGGACTCCGGTACGCTAGCCGTACCGGAGTCCATCCTGCGATAGTGATAGCAGCACCAATCTTATCGTTACCCCGATCCAGGACTCCGGTACGCCCGCCGTACCGGAGTCCATCCTGCGATAGTGATAGCAGCACCAATCTTAACGCTACCTCAAATCCAGGACTCCGGTACGCGCGCTGTACCGCAGTCCATTCTGCGATAGTGATAGCAGCGCCAATCTCAACGCTACCCCAAACCCAGGACTCCGGTACGCTCGCCGTACCGGAGTCCATTCTGAGATAGTGATAGCAGCACCAATCTCAACGCTACCCAAACCCAGGACTCCGGTACGCTTGTCGTACCGGAGTCCATCCTGCGATATTGGGATTGGAGCTTTAGTTGATGTAGTGGCTAGATTTTGAGCGCCGCTAGTACCGCAGGCCACGAATGGCGCTGATTGTTAGCTGTGTTCCAGCATAAATGCACGAAGCTGTCGTTCCTCTCGCATGACAAAGAGCACAAAAACCCGCTGCTCATCCTCACGATAAAAAATGCGACAAGGTGGAACCACTATCTCCCTGTATACCGAATCTGGTAGCTCAGGAGGAATCCGCCCGGATTTGGGGAAACTCGCCAAACGTTCTATCTTGTCGAAAATAGCCTTTACCAGATTGCTTGCGGCGGCAGGATTGTCCAACGCAATATACTCAGCAATCGCATCCAGTTCCTGGAGTGCTGGCTCTGTCCAGATTATTTCAGCCATTTACTCATTTTCTGTTTGGCCTCACTTTGGCTAAGCGTTCTTCCTTCAAGTACCGCACGCTCACCCCGAGAAAGTCCCTCAAGCAGCTCAAGCCGACGCTGCATAAATTCATAATCCTGCACATCAACAAGGTATGCAGATGGCTGACCATGCTCCGTAATCAATACGGGCTCTTTCGACAGGTGCAGATCTGCCAGAATCTTGGTAGCTTGGCGCTTTAGATTCGTAACTAACTCGACTTTCATAATTTCAACCTATGCTAAGTGAAAAGTGATACTATAGTATCACTTTTCGAGTGGGCAATCCCAGCTAATGCCAGCCATAACCGGACGCAAAAAGCAGAGCAAAGCGGCGCTTTTTGCGGTCCGAGTTTATGGTATTGTTAGCCATTATTATAATCGGTAAAACCAATTTGCTTGAGTATCATTCGCCCAATTGGCGTCAAATCTCTATACGATACGGATGGCTTCCCGGAAAACTTGTCGAATTCTGGCATACCGGTATTCCTATCCATACGGTAATGAGGCCTAATAAGGCCAATGTGCTCCAGATGTCCTTTATAGCTATCTTGTAGAGAGGCCTTCTCTATTGTGCGCTCATCCGACCCGAGATGCGCAGGCACTGGCTCAAGGATATTTCTATGTTTTCCCCTAAACTCTTCGTCGCCACCAATTGTCGGAACCATGAAGAACCTTAGCCAAATAATCTCTTGTTCGTTCAGCTCTTGAAGTAACTTCAAGATGTATTTTGACTCTGAATATTCAATTGTCTCGTCATCCACCCCATTAGCTACAACGTTGGCAACATACTTTCTACGCTCATCTGTTAATGATCGAGATGCTTGAACAAAGCCTTCTTCAAATAGATCAATTCCTTCTTCACTTCTCAAGGCGTTGTCGATTTTTTCGCGATCTATACGGGAAAGCCGAGCCTCAAGCTCTTTAACGTAATTTGTTAATCTATCTACTCTCTGATTTGGTATTAAGTTACCAACTAATTCGGAAAGCAGTGGTCCGGCAAAAGGCACAGTACCCAAAACAGATTTGACTGTTGCGACCAAAGCGTCTGTTTTGTCTTGTTTTAAATCATCCGCCATAGACAAATTGCTCTCGTTGACTACGCCTAGGTTAACCGGCGTCCGCGTTGAACCGACAGTTAGACGTCACGCTTTATTTTGCTCTTGCTTTAAATGATCTAGATGTGGTGAGCAGAGCTTGAGAAAGACCGACTTCCATGCTTCTGGCAGCAAATCAAAATTACCTCCCCAGTTTGCTTGAATGTGCTCGTGAGCCTTGTATGGTTTTTCTTTTTGTGGTGCAGGATATCCAAGGATATCTTCAATACACTCCTCAATCATGATTCTTCGCTCATCACCTGTCTGCAAGCGTATTGGCTCATTCATCGCCTCAGCTTTCTCAGTTCCTTTGTCGCGGTCATGCATGAGTATGTAATTTATATCAAGCGCATTTAAGTATTTTGCTATGGATATCAATACGGCCTTGCCTCTTGCTCGGAGAAACTCGCAGTTGCCAACTACTCTGGCTTTATCTTCCTTCGATAATCTTTTAATGGTCTCTCTAATTACAACCTCTTCGGTGTCTCCCTCGACGAAAATGCATTTCTTTGCAAAGAACATTCTAGAGATGTAGTCGTCTACCTTGAGTAGCATTTTCAGGTTTTGGCGCTCATCTTTTTGAAGACTCTCGAATGCTTTCTCCAAGTTGAAAGAGTGCGTCTTTGAGAATTCATCCTCGTCGGAGGTGAATTTTGTGAGGCTAATGCTCTGCTCTGTTCCAAGATTCACCATGAATGGTGAATGTGTTGTGGCCACAATCTGGCAACCAGTCCCGGCTAGGTCATAGAGCGCATCTCTCATTTGATTCGCGGCCGCAGGGTGAAGGTATATTTCCGGCTCTTCGAAACAAAAAATTGTTGTTCGAGGCACATCGGAGTTTTTGTTTACAAAATCATTGGTAAATCTCAAGAGCTGGAATGCGGTAGCTCTGATCATTCCGTGGCCCTGATAGGGCACCGCAGTCTTGACGTTGCTTTCCATTTCCACATTGAATAGTGGCTTAATGGATTTTTCAGGTTGATCTAATGATGCACTAACGTGGATGGATGATTCCGGGAATAAGTTGTGAGTCATTCCGTTTAGATCCTGGATAAGTCTTCCAAAATCTGTATTTCCATCGCTGGGATTTAGTTCTTTGGCTAGTTCGTTAAGGAGTTTTTGCGCCTGCTCGTAGTTGTTTGATTTTTTCCTTACTTGGTCGAACAGTTCCGTAAGCAGGGAATAGAGGGCTCCATTATTACTGGTTAGCTCCGAAACGCAAGATTCTGCGGGTATAACTACTACTCGCGGGAGCTTGGAAAGGACATTGCCTGGTATTCCACCAGGGTTTTCAACCCAAGTCGCATCTTCGTCTGTCTTTATGTCCCAAAGTTGAGGCAAGTCTAGAATTTTTTGCTTCGCTGCGGCCGTAGTTAAGGATTTCTCCAGATCTTGCTCTTCGAAGTGTTCTTTTAAAAACTCCTCGGTGAAGTCATCCCCTTTGAGGTCATTAATCTTTTTGGCATTCGCGTACTTCTCACTGCGAGTTCTTTCATGCTCAAGCAAGTAGACTTTGGGTTTGGTTTGGCTTATTGACCAAATTTTTTTGTAAGTAATCGCGTAGCCAGTATCGCCAGGGGTTGGTGGTGCTTTCTTGGTTATCCGCCCACGAAATCCAATCCAATTGTTGGCATCTTCCGGAATATTGCGGTACTCGGCAATTATTTCAATTTCTTCTGCATATTTATAGGATTCGTCTTCCGGGATGAATGTCTTAGAGTAATCCTCCCGAGATACATTTGTATTTTTGTGGAGATTATTGAGCGCTGCAAAGACGCTAGATTTACCTGCATTGTTGGAGCCAATCAGGAATGTCGCATCTTTGAAAATAATCTTGCAGTTCTTTAGTTTTCTAAAATTCTTGATTTCTACGGAGTGCAGTTTCATTTTTTCCTCTTGGCTTTAAGATGTGTGCGCATGATTGTGCAAATAACTTACCAATGACGTCTAACGCCGCCAGCACGCGCGGCTTTGTAGTGAAGGCGAAGCCGCAACGGAAAATACGCCGCCGTGACTTGCTTTGTTAAGTCGCCTAAACACATATTTTCTGCAAAGCACTATCAATACCAACCACGAGGTTATACTTTGTGTTTAAGGTAAGAGAAAAAATCAAAGCAGGATGTAGTTCAGATTTCGTAAAGCCTTCTTTGAAATGTTCACCGTCCTCATGGTTTGCAAAAGCAGCTTTCATAATCATAGCTCCTTTCCCTTCGTGTCCCCCTTGTGCATAAAGTAACAGGGCTCCCCGCGATTGGTCTGAGTGATAATGCCCTATGTAGGTAATAATGTCTTTTTGCAATTCTGGATGATGGTCCAACTCAAAATTGGATAATAGAAACTTCAGTTCAGTTACGAAGGCATCTTCATTGGCATAAAAACACTCTATGGATGTATTAAAGCCATTTCGATACTTAAGTGATATGTCAAACATTCCCGATAGATCTTTCTCTCTATACTTCTCATCAAACTTCCAATGCTTTCCTTCTCTCATTGTTGCTGGAGTTGTTACTTCAAAGAATGAATTCTCCAAATTACTGAAAATCCAAGAAAGGGTGGTTCCGTATGATTTTAATTTTCTGTCATTTGTTAGTATTGACTGTTGTTTCAATGCTTCTTTAGTTTTACTTTCTATCTTCCTTGCGTGGCCTGTCCAAATCGCATTGATAAAAAGCCCCAGAATTGTTATCCCAAAGAGAGCCTGAAAAGATATCGCAATCTGAGCAACTGATGATGTAGGAATAATGTCCCCATATCCGAGTGTAGTTATCGTCACTACACTGAAATATAGAGCATTAACAGGAGTTAGATCCTTATTTAATTGTCCGTGCGGTAGGAAGTAATAAAAAATGGCAAAGACGAGTATGCAAGCCACGTAGGAACAGAATAGCGCCTTAATAGATATTGAAACAAATCGCATAACTCTCCTTTGTGACTTAACGCCAGGCTTAAGGGCGGTTTTGTAGCCGCGAAGCGGCGGAAAGGCCGTCCCAGGCCCTAGGGGCGATAACAGCCGATTATTAACTGTATGTTTTAAAAAGGCTTGAATGCTTAAGATTCTTCAGCCTCTCTACCACTTGCAGCTTCATGCTATTTTTTTTGTTTGAAAATATCAATTATAAAATGCATTGGAACGGGTAGCCTGTAATGCCTACAGCCAGTTAAGATAATCGGCCAAAAAGAATATCTGAAAGCAGTCATATCATAAATTTTATCTGACTGATCACACTCACTAACCAACTGCTGAATCAATTCATCTGGCGCTTCAGTCACGCAAACATTAGATAATGTTGCACCATGCATTTTATCGAATCGGTAAAAATGATTTTCAGAAGAATCATCAAGAAAATATACTTGAAAATTACAGTGTGATAGAAACTCTTCTTTAATTTTTTTAACCATCTCATATGGCTCCGGAAATCCCATAATCGCTGAAAAAGCAGATATATAGGGGTATAATATTGAGCCTTTAGTTACGCTTTTCTTATAATCTTCAGTTTTATCAAGGGGGTGCTCTATTAATTCGGCGTAGCTTCTTATGGTTGTCGGGTATTTATCGCTGAACTTAAACATTTGATATATCTCCCGTGACATATTGCTCAACCAAGAGTTGATATCATTCCAATGTTTGTGATCAAGAGAAAGGAACCAAACGGCTAATACTAAATCTATTGCTTGTTCATCCTTGTATGGTGTAAACAAAATAGGGTTGTTTACGATTAACTGCTTGATGCTGTCTTGATATTTAGTTACTGCTTCTGAAAAAAATATGCCAGCCTCTACATTTTCATCACTAACTTGGCCTAAATACCAATAAGACCAGCAACCTGTAAGGGCTAGCCGACCTAGAACATCAAATAACTTTAAGTTTACATCTGCGGCACAAGACGGTTTTACAGCATGTGATATAGCATAAAAATTATTGCAATGAGGTATGATTCTTTCTTCAATATATTGATTTGATACTTGCAGATTTAGCCTAAGAATTGAATCCAAAGTTATCAGTGTAGAAACTGCTACATTATTTTTTTTGCCGAAAGCAAATTTCGCAGCTTCCCAAGTATTTAGCATTGTAAATTCAGCTGATAGGAATGCGCTCTCTAGATTATCCCCATCTCTACACCATGAGTATAATATCCAAAGACATAAATATAATTGGCGAATACCTGTTAAAACGTCTTTTGGTTTTTTGTCATCAGTGCAAGTGAGGCTAATGGCAAGCTGTCTAAAGTGTTTAAATGATACTTCGGGCTCGTCAATCATCGCCAGTGACTTGCGAAGTAGACTGCGACAATTATCGGGTAACAGTTCCTCTCGAAGCATGTGCTGCTCCACTAAATCAGCAAGCCTGTCGCCATTCCATTCAGAGAAGCTTAATTCATCTGTTTTTAATTTACCTAAAAACATACTTACGTTAGATCTTACCTCTTCTTTAACTTCACCACCAAAGCATAAACAAATCTCAACAGGTTTATCTTTGTATTCTGCTGGAATTCGAGTAGGAATAAATACATCGATTATTTCATTGATAGAAGGACGCAAATCCTGTGGATTACCGCTATCCCAATCCTTTCTGTCCAAATCCCCAGACTTTACTGAGAATAAGTAAACAGTGCTTTCAGATTCGCTAGTCAGTTTACCAAAAGCTGCAACATCTACTCCGAACTGTCTGCTGCCGACGCCAGGTTTTAAAAATACTTCCAACCCCATTTGCGACAGTAAGTCGGGCAATAAGGCATCTAATTCACCTCGTTCTTTCAAGGATGCTAAGTATTGTCTAATCACTAATTTCATGACGTACAACCCTCAGCTCTGAACTGCCAGATCATATTTTCTAGTCCGTGCGGGTCGAGGTTAAGCATTGATGCAAATTCAAATGATGTACTAATTTCACTAAGAGAGACTTCCTGGCGTGTCTTTTGTTCACCATGATGTATATAGTGAATCGACTTATTTCCATAGAGTAATACGGATTCATTCCCACCAAATAAAGAAGTAAAAAGTGATTTTTTTCTGGCCTTCTTCATAGACTCGTTCATTAACTTATTGTGATGCCTCCAGTACGTATGTCTATCCTGCTCACTGGGGCTCAATTCATTTATTTTTAGAGCCACTTTCACTGATGCTTGATATTTTTCGTATTCAGACAAAACATCAGATGCTATCTGTTTGCATCTTTCTTCTTTTGACTCGTTCATTGTTTCCAAGTGGTTACGAATACTTCCAGGGTAACTCACACAAAGCGGGTGAAAAATGAGCTGCTGAATATCCTTTAATTCATCATTAGGAGCATCAAGGATCAAGGACTCAATTAAACTAATAGCTGTTTTAGGCTGATTAAAGAACCATCCACAAGCTTTTCTTGCTAAAAATAGGTGTACGCCTTTTTTTTCTTTAGTTACGTATGAATAGTCAAAACCAATAGAAATACATTTATCTGAATCCCGAAGAAGATCAGAAGCATATTTTCCTAGCTTTACTTTTTTTGACAATAACCATCGTGTAATTAATGAGGATAGATGAGTATCTCTGTGATTATGCAGCTCCCGAACAAAACTATTGAAATGCCTTATAGATAGCTTGTATCTACTTAATTCAAATAATTTTTCCAGAAAAACAACGCAATCATCAAATCTGTTTCTTTTTAATATTCTCCCCAGAGCGTAATCAATATTTTTAATGGTTCCTTGGTTTTCTGGTTTGGTATGGCTGCAAATATTCAACAACTCAGGTTCAATATTGTTGCTTACTTTCTTCTCGTCATAAAGTAATATTTCTGAAGCAGCATGAATATATCGATAATCTAAGTGGTCTGAATGCGTTTTTAGAAAATCTAAGAACAAGCTCTCTAAATCATCAGATTGAGAAGTAATGTTAAACAACGCTCTAATTGATTCCGCTAAAATAACATCCGTTGGCGAAGACGCGGATGATTTTTTGATGGCTATTGCAACTGGCTTTAATAGAATTTTTTCTTGGTAATTAATTCTACCCAATGCAAAAATGGATCTTTGTATAATTAAATCGCTCTCATGAGCAAGTAGTTCAATCGCTTGATTAACGTATTGAAATTCATCATTGCTTGCGCCTGCTTAAATAGCAGTAGATAAATAGTCAAAATCTTTGTCAATATTATTTAAAGCGATATAAAATAGCTCTTTTGCTCTATCTGTATGTTTTTTACAGAACTCTTTAAATGAGGGGGAAAGCATATGTGCGGCCATATTTTGGCCAGCTTCTAGCGTAAGATGCTTTACGCAATCAGCAACGTCTTTTACCGGAGCATTAATATTCGGTAAAACCTCTTCAAAAATATGTCGAACTGAGAAAAAATCATAATTTTCAGTTTTATTTTTAAGACTAGCGAATAACTCTACAAGATCTAGCGGCCCTTCATTATGTAATTCAACCAAAAGGCTAGGCAGAAGATTTTGACCTCTTCGGTCTTCATAATAAACTTCTTGGATGAGCTCAAAAAAATTACCATCCATATTGGCTTTCAACAGTTTTTCTTTGAGTTCATCCACGACGCTCATTCCTATAACTATAATCTGGGCACTCTTGACAGTTAACGCTCGGCTCAGCGGGCAATTGGAGCGAAGCGGAAAATTTGTCCGACAGCAACGCATTGTTAAAGCTTTCTGACGCCAAGTACAATTCTATTTTTTGAATCGATGAGCGTTCTAATAGAATCATCTCGATAGATTGATTCGTTTGAATCATAGGAATCCTTCGTGGACCATATTGGCCCTGTTAAAGCGGATTTTACTTGCAGCGGAACTTGATCAATTACATCAACCACTTTATTGATGTAATGCTCTATACGGTCATTGAATTTTGGCAGCACTGCATATTGACTATTTGCTAGAGCAAGTGCGCTCGCACATTGAAGTTCTTTTGATGCATTAGGATCATTTGCATAGGCATCGCTCACGGCCATTACTGCTGTTTGCAGTAAATTTACAGGGTCATCTTCTCTCGCCAAACCTGAGATGAGATTTACATCTTTGAGATACTTTGATAAACAAATGATTAAAGAACTGTATTCACCTTCGAACACAAATGGTGTTAGACAATCACCTTCAGACAGCCAAAATTTGACTTGCCCCTCCGGTATAAGCCCATCATGAGGATGTACAGTTCCGAAATTGGGCAGATCAGCTTTGAAATCATCCCATTTCAATCCATGAATGCTTACATGATCTACAGAGTGGGCACCAAGAAAACCATCATATTCACTGGGCAGGAAGACAGTAACCTCTGTTTCGCCCCCGGTATAATGATCCCATGCGCAAATCCAAAACACTCTGGTAGTAGCCGTTCGAACGGAAGAACCAACTCGGCCAATAGAACGAGTTACAATATCGTTAACAGCCAATTTCAGATTTTCTTGTAGCTCCTTAACCTGGAGTATGCTTATGACACTATTTGGATCATGTTTGGCATCATTATATGCAAGCCTGAGATTGTGAATGAAATCGACTTTAGATTGGCTTATAGCGTGCGATTTTAATTCTTCAATAAATGAGTAGAAATTATCCCTGTTGTTTTTCGAAGGGAACACATCACGTTTAAGAAATAGCTCTGTAGCTGAAGCGATCTTTGATAGTAGATTTTTAATATCTGATCCATCATAGCCCTCGATCATGTATTGATTCAGTAACCGCAATGCCTCATCTATTTCAGAGACCATTGCTCGTCCATAAGTACTCAATTTTTGAACTCCTGGTGCTTTTGAGCTTTAGCTTATTCGACGGAAAGCCCCGTATTTAAAAACAGATGTTTCCGCTTTTGTAAATTTAATGTTTGGAACATTACATCGGTTTTTTATTGCGCACAATAGGTTATAGGTACAGCTGGTATTTGTATTTGCTGCAAATACGGACTAATCCGTCTAAGAGCATTGGCTATGCCTAGAACAGGATATTTTTACAGCTCCAACATTCGCTTTTACGACTACAACATGTTTCTACTCCATATCGCAGATTGTGACTCCGGTACGTCAAGCATACCGGAGTCAGGTGGAGTAGCGAGGGCTGTTGCAAAGGCTTGGTGCCATCTCCCCTAAACCAAATCCGTGTTCCATACTGCGGCATCGGTAAAACGACGACATTGGTTTTCTGCTCTAGCTCGCAGATGTGACTCCGGTACGGCAAGCATACCGGAGTCAGGCGCAGTAGCGAGGGCTGTTGCAGAGGCTTGGGGCCATCTCCCCTAAATCAAATCCGTGTTCCATACAGCGGCACAGGCAAAACGACGACATTGGTTTTCTGCTCCAGATCGCAGGTGTGACTCCGGTACGACAAGCATACCGGAGTCAGGTGTAGTAGTGCAGGCTAAGATTCCCAAGTTGGCGCCACTGTGCTACTTTTATCTGGCTGACCAACTCCGGACGGGATCCGTAGCCGCGTGCACATACTCAACGCCGGCTTCGCATTGCATAATAAGAGGAAAAACCGATGCGTAACGTCAAAGTCATCCAGCATAGTATTGTGATAAAGGCACCAGTCGAACATGTCTGGCAACGGATGTTTGACCCACAGGCTTACCGGCAGTGGACGGCGGCTTTTTGCGAAGGCTCTTATTATCAGGGCGAATGGCGGCAAGGTGAGACGATACGCTTTCTCGATCCCGACGGTAATGGCATGGTCGCGCATATCGCCGAGGTACGGCCGTTGGAGTTTATGTCAATCAGCCATCAGGGTTTTGTGTATGCCGGGCGTGATGATCTGGACAGCGAACAGGTAACAAGCTGGGCGCCAGCCTTCGAAAATTTCCGTTTTCTGCGCCATGGCGACATCACCGAGCTGCAGGTTGAGCAGGAAGTGGCTGCGGAGTACGAAAGCTTTATGCAGCAAGCCTGGCCCAAAGCACTGGAAAAACTCAAGGCCCTGTGTGAGTCATCCCAAGCGCTATGACGCTGTCTTTTTTGCGTATTAATACCGGTATGCTATGAGCAGTCCTGATCTGATCCTGCTTAAGTATTTGCCTGAGCTGATCCCTGAGCTGGCGCATTGGCATTATCTGGAGTGGGGCGCCCTGTTTCCGGAAAAAACCGAAGCCGACTTTGCCGCCGATCTGGCCGCCAGTTTAAATGAGCAGCAATTGCCGATCAGTTGGGTGGTGGTGTATGAACATCAGGTGGTAGGCACCGCCTCGCTGTTACTGCACGATATGCAAACCAATCGTGAGTTATCACCCTGGCTGGCCAATATTTATCTCGCACCCTTGGTAAGAGGTAAAGGGCTTGGCAAATGGCTGGTGCAGCAAGTGATGACAGAAGCCCGGCAGCTGGGACTGACGCAACTGTATTTATTTACCGAAGATCAGGCGGCGTTTTATCAACGCCTGGGCTGGCAGGTACTCAAGCAGGAGCTGTATCAGGGCAAGGCAGTGACCATTATGAGCTGGTGCTGTAACGGAATGGCTAATTGCTTGCCGTCTCCAATTCATGCCGCGCCGCTGTAGCCAAAAAGTGACTGCGATCACGATAGCGTTCCGGTGAGGTTTTAACTTTCTGGTCGATGCGGCTGATTAACGTATCGGGCATACTGACATTGATCCGCTTTGGTTTACCTTCATAAGCTGACAAATCAATGTAAAGTAATAGCCAACTATTGCAAAACGCATACTCAGTTTGTTGTTGATAGTACAAAGGCCCCAGATCCTGAATATCACCTATTGCCCATCCTTGCTCCTGCCAAGTTTCTAACGCCATAGTGATAGCTTCTGTTACAGCTGGCGCAATTTCTGCCTGGCTGTCAGCAGCACTGATACAGCTAAAGTCGGCGGTACAAAGCGCAGGCACCACCAGACCATAAGCGGTTTTATCATCTGTTGGTTGTTCAATACCCACCGAAAAATACATAGTTTACCTCGTTATATACCAGCGGCTTTTCTGATCGCTTTTAATGTGCCAATAGGTAAGGCACCTTTGGGATGGGGAACGACAAAGGTTTTACCAGTAAGTGGTGAATACCACAGTTGATGGCTGCCTTTGCCTTGCCGCTTTAGTTCGCAGCCTGCAGCTCTCAGTTCCCTGATCAGATCTATGGATTTCATTATAGCTCCGTTTCGCAAGCTTGCACACACCAATACACACACTCTGGTAAGCAGACTTACCAGAGCAGGCGGGTAACAAACGAAGTGTAACTTTAATGTAAAAAGCTTAGCAGGTTCTGGCTAAGCTTTTATCAGGCAGGAAAAGTTTATCGCGCTTAGTTCTGAAACACCGGCTCCAGCAGGCGGAAGGTGCCGGCGTCGGCATCCATTTCTGCCATAGCGCCAACCGGCACAATAAACTGCTTTGGAATATGGCCAATCATGGCGCCGCGGTAAGCTGGAATACCAAGCGGTTTAATAAAGTCCGCAAAGATTTCATCTAAGGTTAAACTGCCCCAGCCGTTGCCCGGAGTACAGCGGTTACAGTCGCCAAAAATAAAGCCTTTAATTTTATCCAGCGCACCCATTAGCTTTAAGGTGCTCATCATGCGGTCGATTCGGTATGGCTGCTCTTCAATATCTTCGAGGAATAAAATCTTATCCTGAAAATCCGGCAGGTAAGGCGTGCCTGCCAGTGCCGTTAATACCGTCAGATTGCCGCCGATCAGCTGGCCCTGTGCTTTGCCGCCGGTAATGACCCGGGTACGGTTTTCGCGCTGCACCAGCTCACCTTTCAGATCCTGCTCGTTCTGGTATTGCATCAGCTCTTGGTTAAAGAACAGCCGCTCAAACTGATCGACATTAAAGGCATTCCAGCTGCCAATGCCATTCGGGCCATGAAAACTGACCAGACCGCACTGTGCCAGCAAGGCATTATGCAGGGCGGTGATATCGGAATACCCGAGCAGTGGCTTAGGATTACGGCGGATCATCTGATAATCCAGCAGCGGTAAAATTCGTGCTGCGCCAGAGCCACCCCGGGCACAGATCACGGCTTTAACCTCCGGATCGGCAAACATCGCGTTCAGATCCGCGGCGCGATCTTCATCTCTGCCGGCTAAATGGCCACGGCGTTCGTTATAAAAGCGGCCGCTTTTTACGTTAAAACCCAGGGCTTGCAGGGTTTCGCGCGCGATGACCAGATCTTCAAGATCGGCGACGGCAGCCGATGAGGCGATTAAGCCCACGGTATCGCCCCTGCGCAGCGGTTTTGGCAGAATGCGGCCAGTAGCTTGCGGCCTGGCCGTGGCTGCGCCAGCCGGTACAGCGCAGGCGGTAAGCGGAAGCAGGCTTAAGGCCAGCGCACTGTGTTTTAGAAATTGTCGTTTGTCCATCAGCGGCACCATGCTTATTAGTAATAATTTATTCCTATTGGTAGCATAACTTTGGAATAAATGCAGCAGCTATGGCGGAAAATCAGGCGTTTTTTCGAAGGGAAGCCCGGCGCAGAGCGCGGCCGGGCTGAATAATGGCAAGTGACAAAGCTTACTTTTTGGCTTTCGGTGCCAGCTTTTTCGCGGCAACCCGGCCCGGTTTTTTCTTTTTCTTGGTGACCTTGGCTTCTTTATGTTTTGGTCGCAGCTCGTCGATAACCCGGCGCTTTAACGGCTGCTCGGTATAACGCTCAACCTTGCCAACCACCGCCATATCATGGGCTTCCACCAGCGAAATCGCGGTACCTTTTTTACCGGCGCGGCCGGTGCGGCCAATGCGGTGCACATACACATCGGCGCTACGCGGCATATCATAGTTAATCACATGGCTGATATCGTCGATATCCAGACCACGCGCGGCGACGTCGGTAGCCACCAAAATCCGTACCTGATTATTGGTAAAACGTGCCAGCGCCTGCAAGCGTTTATCCTGCGGCATTTCGCCCTGTAGCCAGCAGCATTTAATACCGGCGGTTTCCAGCTGACCGGTTAGCGTTGCCAGGCGCTCGCGGGTTTTGACAAACACTATGGCTTTACTGACGTCGGGCTGCTTCAGAATATGGGTTAGCAGCGCCAGCTTATGGTTGGCATCATCGGCCAGATGGCACCACTGCAAAATTTTGGCTTTTTCTTTGCGCGATGGGTTGGCTTCGACATGCTCCGGCTCTTTGAGTGCTTTTTCGGCAAAGCGCTCTAGCGAAGCGCCTTCCAGCGTGGCAGAGAACAGGAATGTCTGGCGGCGACGGCGCGCTTCCAGCACAATACGGTTCATCTCACCGATAAAGCCCATATCCAGCATGCGGTCAGCTTCATCGAGGATCAGCAGTTCTACTTCATCGGCCTGAAAGCTCTCGGCATCCAGATATTCAATTAAGCGGCCCGGGGTGGCAACCAGAATATCGTTGTTCTTTTCCAGCGTATCTTTATGGCTGCCGTAATTGATACCGCCGGTGATCAAACCGACATTGAGCGTGGTGAACTGGCTGAATTGTTTAAAGGTATCGTAAACCTGATACGCCAGCTCGCGGGTCGGTGTCATCACCAGTACCCGGGCAAAGCCCGGATCGCGGCGCGGGAAATCCAGCAGATACTGAATCGCCGGTAACACAAAAGCCAGGGTTTTGCCGGTACCGGTGGGGGCACTGGCTAACAGATCACGGCCTTCCAGCGCCGGCGGGATCGCCAGTTGCTGTATTTGGGTAGGCTGATCAAAACCGGCACTTTCCAGCGCCTGATTTAAGGCGTCATCCAGTTGGAACTCGGCAAAACTCATGTTATTTCCTTAAGCTGTTATATTGTGACATTAGCGGCTGGCGCGTTACACTCCGCGCCGGAGGGCTTATGTCAGCAGGTTTTCAGTGTAAACAATTTTATATCGGCCATCAGCACTGTGCGATGAAAGTCGGCACCGATGCACTGTTATTGGGCGCCTGGGCGGCTTTGCCCACCGCGTTACAGGCGACACCCGCCATGCTGGATATTGGCTGTGGCAGTGGCATTTTAAGTTTAATGCTGGCACAGCGCACCGGGGGCCAAATTCCGATCACGGCAGTGGAGCTGGATACCAATGCTGCTACCCAGGCTGCCGCTAATGTGGCACTCAGCCCCTGGCCTGACGCTATTCGCGTGATAAAGGGCGATATTCTAACCTATAGCACCGCCGAGCGTTACGCTTTAATTATTTCTAACCCGCCTTTTTTTCAGCATGCGCTGCCAAGTCAGGATGCCACGCGGCAACAGGCCAGGCATACTGATAGCTTGCCCTTTGCGGCCTTACTTGATAAAGCCGCCAGTTTATTAGCACCGGCAGGTGAGTTTAGTTTGGTATTGCCGGCCGCCAGCCAGCAGGCTTTTACCGCAGCGGCGACTGCGCGCGGTTGGCAGTGTCTGCGGCTTTGTCAGGTGCAAACCACGGCTGGCAAGCCGGTGAGTCGTTATCTGCAAAGTTGGAGCAGGTCAACCATAGCGACCTTCGCAGAGCCGGCAAGCTTACTGATCCAGGATGGCGCTGGCGTTTACTCGGCGCAATATCGTGACTTGCTACGGGATTTTTATCTCAAGTTTTGAAGCGGTGCGGTGCGATGTTCATCCCGCTTAGCCACTAAATCTGAGTGGACAAAGTCAGCCAGTACCGCCTGATGTTGCTGTGCCCATAACCGGATAGCCCGGTCATCACCGGTAATTAGGCGTTCGATAAAGGCGCTGGATAACGCCTGGGTCGCCGCCTTGATCACCTGTTGTTGTGCTGTACTATCTGAGTTGCGGCGCCAACCGGAAAAAATATTGTGGCTACCGGCACTGAATACCGCCAACACCTTATAGTTACTGGCCATGGCATTGAACAAGTCGAAGCGGTCTTGTGGTGACGAGTAGAAACCGGGCACCCGAATTTCGTCTTCCGTGGTGGTGATATGTAAGGTGGGGATCCTGACTTCGGCCAGTATGCTGTCTAGCGGTTGGTCGTTATAAAACGGCGGCGCGGAAATCAAAATGGCGGCTTTAATGCGCTCATCTCTTAAACTTACCAGCACACCGTCCTGTTCGACCTGAGCGCCGCTTAATAACATCGAGGTATTGGCACCGTAAGAATGGCCGGCCATCACAATCTGCTGTGCATCAAAAGCCAAGGCATACTCCGAGGCTAACAGCTGATCCAGCGCAAATTTCACATCCTGCACCCGGGCCAGCGCTTCACTGGCAGCAGCCGCGTCTTTTAGGCGAAACGGCAAGGTTAGCCGGCTACCGCGCCAGACTTTGCGGTCACTACCGTCATGTTGCAAATGCAGGCTGGCATAACCCTGGCTGGCCCAATACTGGCCAAGATAAGAGTACCGTTCTTTCGAGCCACCTAAGCCATGGGAAAAAATAATCAGCGCTTTGGCGGGTTGCTGTGTTGCGGGTTTAAATAGCAGCGCCGGTACTATCCGCTCCCGGCTTTGATCCCACCAGTCGAAATTTACCACCTCAACCTGTTGTGACAGCTGCTTTACAACGTCAACTGAAGCTTGAACCGATGGCAAACTCAGTTGCTGTTGCCAGACACTATCGTCTGGCACGGGTGGTTTTTTTGCGCATCCGGCTAAAGCCAGCAGCAAGGTAAAGGCAATGGCGGCAACGCTTGCCGCTTTGAAAAGGCTAACAGCTTGCATTAAAGGTCCTCGTTACGACATCTTTGTCTGCTCTTGCTAGCTTATATGTCCGCGCGCGGCTTTGGGTTTAGTCTGCGCTCAATAAAGCCGCTTTATGCAGCGCACTCCAGCAAAATTTGCTCTACCCACTGCGCCAGCCGCGCATCGGTTTGCTCGTATTGGTTTTCATCATCCAATGCCAGGCCATAAAACCACTCGCCATCCGGTGTGACGGCTTTTGAGGCGATAAAGTCGTAGCCCTGATTTGGCCAAAAACCAACCCGTTTTACCTGCTGTTTCGCGATTTCATGATGCAGCATACCGAGCGCATCCTGAAACCACTCAGCATAGCCCAGCTGATCGCCCATGCCATACAGCGCGATGGTTTTACCGCTCAGGTCCACCTGATTAATCTCGGGCCAGTGCGCTTCCCAGTCTTCCTGAATTTCACCAAAGTCCCAGGTCGACAAGCCGAGGATCAGAATGTCATAGTCGGCCATCGCAGTTAACGGCGTATCTTTTAAGTTATGCAGCGCCACATATTCCGGGCCAATCAGGGCCTGAATTTTTTCTGCCACCATTTCGGTGTAACAGGTGGTTGAGCCGTAAAACAAGCCAATCTTCATCTGGCAGACCTTTTTATCGAGAGTGTTGTTGCATGCTAAAAACGGGCGGCAGTTTAGCATAGTGTGCGCCTTGCGCCCATCAGCAAGCTGGAGTAGTTGACGTCTGGCTGCAGATCAGCACCCTTGTTCCCCAAGGGGGGCCTCCGGTACACTAGTCGTACTCAGTTAAGAAAGAAGTGCCATGCCAACACCACCGCTGTCCGCCGAAAATCTGCACCTGATCCAACAGTTTCAGGAACAACTGGAACTGGAGCAGGCCGCCAGCGTGCATACGCTAAGTGCTTATGGCACGGATCTGAAACATTTCGCCCGTTTTTGCCAGCAACAGGGGCAACCGCATCTTACGGCAGTGAGCAGTGATCTGATTAACCGCTATCTGGCGAAACGCTATGACGAGGGTTTTAACCCGCGCAGCACTTCGCGGCTACTAAGCAGCCTGCGCCGTTTTTATCGTTATCTGGTGCAACAACAGCAGCTTGCGCAAGACCCAACCACTGAGCTGATTAACCCCAAAATTGGTAGCAGCTTACCGAAAACGCTGTCGGAGCAGGATGTTGAAGCCCTGCTGGCCGCGCCGGATATCAGTGAACTGATCCAGTTTCGCGATAAAGCCATGTTGGAGTTGTTATATGCCACTGGCATCCGGGTAACTGAGCTGGTGACACTATCGATGCAACAACTGTATTTGCAGCAGGGCATAGTGCGGGTGCTCGGTAAAGGGCGCAAAGAGCGCTTAGTGCCCATGGGCGAAGAAGCGCAGTACTGGCTTAGCCGCTATTTAAAAGAAGCACGGCCGGCGCTACAGAGTCAGCTTAGTGATGTGGTGTTTCCCAGTAGCCGGCAACAGCTGATGACACGGCAAACCTTCTGGCATCGGATTAAGTTTTATGCGAAAGTAGCCGGCATTCGGGCTACCTTGTCGCCCCATACGGTTCGGCATGCCTTTGCCACGCATTTGCTGAATCATGGTGCGGATTTACGGGTGGTGCAGATGTTGCTGGGGCACAGTGATCTCTCTACCACACAAATTTACACCCATGTCGCGCAGGCGCGCTTACAGCAATTGCATCAACAACATCATCCGCGCGGTTAGCGGAGTGGGAAGCATTATGAAAAAGTCAGTTAAAACCCTGTTATCGGTACTTGTTGCCAGCATGCTGCCACTAACGGCGGTGGCCAATGAAAAAATCAGCCAGGCGTTGTCAGAAGTTGGGCTAAATGTGCAGGAAGTCAAAGCGTCGCCGATGACCGGTGTCTCTCAGGTGATCACCGACCAGGGGCTGTTTTTTATGTCGGATGATGGCCGTTATCTGATTGCCGGTAATGTGCTGGATCTGCAGCAATGGCAAACCATTCGTGGCCAAAAAGTGCCGACCAATTTAAAAGATCAGCTGATGGCGCCGATTATCGTGCAAAAACTGGCGGAGCAAAAAGATCAGGTTATCGAATACAAGTCGCCAAAAGAAAAGTATGTGGTGCATGTGTTTACTGACCCCAGTTGTGGCTATTGCCGCAAGTTACATCAGGAAATGAAAGATTATCTGAATGCGGGTATTACCGTGCGCTATCTGGCGTTTCCGCGGGCCGGTGTCGCATCGGAAACCGGTTTACAAATGCAGCATATCTGGTGCGCCAAAGATAAAAATGGCGCTATGGATAATGCCAAGACTGATAAAACGGTAGCTAAAGCTATGTGTCAGAATCCGGTCGCCAGTCAGTATGCATTGGCGCAGTTCTTTGGCATTAATGGTACCCCAGCGGTGATATTGCCAGATGGCAGCCTGATCCCGGGCTATATGCCGGTAGCGGCGATGCTGCAACAACTGAACACCGGAGAGTAACACCTTGCAGGTAAAACAGATCAGCCGCCGGACACTGCCGGCGCAATCTGCATCAATACTGGATCCGGCACTGCACCCGGTGCTCAGTCGTCTGTATCTGAGCCGTGGCGTCAGCTGTGCCAGTGAGCTACAACGTCAGGCTTCAGCGTTACTGCCTTTTACGCAACTAAAAGATATCGACCGCGCCAGCGCCCTGCTGGTGGCGGCGTTGACCAGCCAGCAACGTATTGTGATTGTTGGCGACTTTGATGCCGATGGTGCGACCAGCACCGCTGTGCTGATGAGTGGTTTAAAGGCCTTTGGCTTTAAGTATCTGGAATATCTGGTACCGAACCGCTTTGAATACGGCTATGGCTTAACGCCGGAGCTGGCTGAAATTGTTGTAGCACAGGGCGCTGAGCTGATTATTACCGTTGATAACGGCATCTCGGCGATTGAAGGCGTGGCATTGGCAAAACGTGCCGGTGTCAAAGTGCTGGTCACTGACCATCACTTACCGGGCAATACGCTCCCGGATGCCGATGCTATCGTTAACCCGAATCAGCCTGGCTGTAACTTCCCAAGTAAGGCGCTGGCCGGTGTTGGTGTGGCGTTTTACTTATTGCTGGCATTACGTTCGACCTTACGTGACCAGGGCTATTTTGCCGCACAGGGGCTTACCGAGCCCAATGTCGCAGAATTACTGGACTTAGTGGCACTCGGTACTGTCGCCGATGTGGTGCCGCTGGATGCCAATAACCGCATTTTGGTATATCAGGGTTTGATGCGTATTCGCGCCGGTAAATGCCGGCCCGGTATTCAGGCGCTGATTGATGTCGCCAATCGTGATGCGGCCAAACTGACCGCCAGTGATTTTGGTTTTGCACTGGGGCCACGCCTGAATGCCGCTGGCCGGTTGGATGATATGTCGCTTGGCATCAGTTGTTTACTGGCGCCAAACTTAGGTTTAGCGCGCCAATATGCCGCCGAGCTGGATAACCTGAACGCCGAGCGGCGCAGTATCGAACAAAGTATGCAGCAGGAAGCGCAGGCACTGCTGAGCCAGCTCTCCTTTGATGGCAGCAACTTACCGGAAACCTTATGTTTATACCGGCACGACTGGCATCAGGGCGTAATTGGTATTCTGGCCGGTCGCATTAAAGAGCAGTTTCACCGGCCGACCATCGCTTTTGCCAAGGGCGATAACGGCGAGTTAAAAGGCTCGGCGCGTTCAATTAATGGTTTTCATATTCGCGACGTACTGGATGAAATTGCGACCCAGTATCCGGGGTTGATTAAAAAATTTGGCGGCCATGCGATGGCGGCCGGCTTAACCATTAGTGAAGACAAGCTCGAGACCTTTGCGCTGGCATTTAACCTGACAGCAAAAAAATACCTGACAGCGGAGCAACTAACCGCCATGGTGTTAACCGACGGCGAGCTGGAAGCAGAGTGTTTTGAGCTCAGTTTTGCTCAGTTGCTGCAAAATGCCGGGCCCTGGGGGCAGGCCTTTCCGGAGCCGGTGTTTGATGGCGAGTTTCAGCTGTTAAGCCAGAAGATGCTGGCCGATCGGCATTTAAAAATGCTGCTAAAAGGCCCCGGCGGCAAGCTGGTTGATGCGATCTGGTTTAATGCCGATAACAAAGCCTGGCCTAATGTGAATATTCAGCGGGTACGGCTGGCCTACCAGCTGGATATTAACGAATATCGCGAACAACAAAGCCTGCAGCTGATCGTGCGGTATATGGAAGGACTGTAAGCAAACCTCAACAAGCCCTGGTTGAAGATTGCTGTTAAAAACTGCCCGTAGCGGCAGTTTTTTTGTTATAATCCGCGCCAATTTTTTTATCGTCCTACAGGTCGGTTTATCCCATGTTTGAAGTGAATCCGGTATATAACAGCATCAAAGATCTGACTGAACGCACTAATGTGCTTCGGGGGTATCTTTGACTACGATGGCAAAAAAGAACGCTTAGAAGAAGTCTCGCGCGAGTTAGAAGACTCCGCTATCTGGAATACTCCTGACAAAGCCCAGGCGCTGGGCAAAGAGCGCTCGGCGCTGGAGCAGGTGGTGGGTACTATCGACAAGCTGGACCAGGGCCTGGAAGATGTGCAGGGCTTGCTGGAACTGGCGGTTGAAGCCGAAGATGAAGCGACCTTTGAAGAAGCCAAAGCTGAGCTGGCCGATCTGGAGAAACAACTGGCGCTGTTGGAATTCCGCCGTATGTTCTCTGGCAAACATGATCAGAACGACTGCTATCTGGATATTCAGGCTGGCTCCGGTGGTACCGAAGCGCAGGACTGGGCCAGTATGCTGATGCGGATGTATCTGCGTTGGGGTGAAGATAAAGGCTTTAAACCTGAGCTGTACGAAGTGACCGACGGTGACGTCGCGGGCATTAAAGGCTGTACCATCAAGTTTACCGGTGAATACGCCTACGGTTGGCTACGTACCGAAACCGGCGTACACCGCCTGGTGCGTAAGAGCCCGTTTGACTCCGGTAACCGCCGCCATACGTCTTTTGCCTCGGTATTTGTGTCGCCGGAAATCGATGACGATATCGAAATCGAAATTAACCCGGCAGACTTACGTATTGATACCTATCGCGCCTCAGGTGCAGGTGGTCAGCACGTTAACCGGACCGATTCAGCGGTACGGATCACGCACTTACCGACCAATATTGTAGTGCAGTGTCAGAATGACCGCTCGCAGCATAAAAACCGCGACAATGCCTATAAGCAACTGCGCGCCAAGCTGTACGAGTTTGAGCTGCAAAAGCAAAATGCCGAAAAGCAGGCGCTGGAAGATACCAAGTCGGATATCGGCTGGGGCAGCCAGATCCGCTCTTATGTACTGGACGACTCGCGCATTAAAGACTTGCGTACCGGGGTAGAAACCCGCAATACCCAGTCGGTGCTGGATGGCGATCTGGACAAATTTATCGAAGCCAGCTTAAAAGCCGGTTTGTAATTTTTTAACTCACTCAGGAATCAACAAATGTCTGAACAGCATAACCAACATGAAGAAATTCAGGATGTTAACAAACTGATTGCTGAGCGAAAACATAAGCTGGCGGCGATTCGCGAACAGGGCATTGCCTTCCCGAATGATTTTCGCCGGGCGCATATCTCTGATGAAATTCATGCCAAGTACGATGCGTTAAGCAAAGAAGAGCTGGAAGCCAACAAGGTAGAAGTGAGCCTGGGTGGCCGGATGATGACCCGCCGTATTATGGGTAAAGCCAGCTTCTGTACGCTGCAGGATATGGGCGGCAAGTTTCAGGTGTATGTGGCGCGCGACAGCCTGCCGGAAGGCCTGTATAACGACCAGTTTAAAAAATGGGACCTGGGCGATATCCTCGGCGTAAAAGGTTACTTATTTAAAACCCAAACTGGTGAGCTGACAGTATGGGCAACGGAAATCCGCTTATTAACCAAAGCACTGCGCCCACTGCCAGACAAATTCCACGGTTTAACTGATAACGAAGCGCGTTACCGCCAGCGTTATCTGGATCTGATCTCAAACGAGCAATCTCGCAAAACCTTTTTGGTACGCAGCAAAACTGTGGCCTATATCCGCCGTTTCTTTAACGAGCATGGCTTTTTAGAAGTCGAAACGCCAATGCTGCAAGCCATTCCGGGCGGTGCCTCGGCACGGCCGTTTGAAACCCACCATAATGCGCTGGATATGCAAATGTTCCTGCGTATTGCCCCTGAGCTGTATTTAAAGCGGCTGGTGGTTGGCGGTTTTGAGAAGGTATTTGAGTTAAACCGTAACTTCCGTAACGAAGGCGTGTCGACCCGGCATAACCCGGAATTCACTATGCTGGAATTCTACTGGGCCTATGCCGACTATAACGACTTAATGGATTTAACTGAAAAGTTATTCCGTGGCTTAGCGCTGGACGTACTGGGCAGCACTGAAGTGCCGTATCAGGGCGAGGTGTTTGACTTTGGTAAGCCGTTTGCGCGGATGTCGGTGACAGAGTCGATCCTGCATTACAACCCGTCAATTACCAAAGAGCAGTTGGCGACCCGTGAGTCGGTGGCTGAGCTGGCGAAATCGCTGGGCATTGAAGTAAAAGCCAACTATGGCCATGGTCGTATTTTAATGGAAGTGTTTGACGAGCTGGTAGAAACCAAGCTGCGCCATCCAACCTTTATTACCGAATACCCGGCTGAGGTATCACCGCTGGCGCGGCGTAACGACGATAACCCGGAGATCACCGACCGCTTTGAATTCTTTATCGGTGGTCGTGAGCTGGGCAACGGTTTTAGCGAGCTGAACGATGCTGAAGATCAGGCCGAGCGCTTCCGCGAGCAGGTCGCGCAAAAAGACGCTGGTGATGATGAAGCCATGTTCTACGATGAAGACTTTGTTACCGCGCTGGAGCACGGTTTACCGCCAACAGCAGGTCAGGGTATCGGTATCGACCGCTTAGTGATGTTGCTGGCCGATGCCGCTTCAATCCGCGATGTGATCCTGTTCCCGCATATGCGTTTACATCACGATAAGTAAGCCTTAGGCGCCCAGGCGCGCTATCCGGTCTTCGGCACAGTGGCTGTCGAAGACCGTTCTCCTTCCTTGCAGCTTAGTTTTAATTAGTCTAATCTCAGTCAGTTAGCGTTCAGCAGCTTAGTGTAATGTTAGTTGTTGCTGTTGCAGATTCTGTTATTAACTACAAGGATATCGAAATGCAAAATAAGCTAATTACAGCGGCGTTACTCGCCAGCAGCCTGACGTTGGGTTTGGGTCAGGTATCGGCAGGTGTGGTCAGCTCTGAGCAAATGCTTGCCAGCCAGCAACACCACTACAACAAGCAGCAGGTATTGTCGTTTTTGGATACGGCCGAAGTGCAGCAAAAACTGGTGCAACTGGGTGTTAGCCAGCAAGACGCAGAGCAACGTATCGCCAATATGACCGATGCGGAGTTGGCAGCGCTGAATAGCCAGTTACATGAAATGCCGGCGGGTGGTGTCGTGGGTACTATCGTCACCGTGCTGGTGGTTGTGGCAGTGTTGGATCTTATGGGTCTGACCGACGTTTATCCCTTTATCCGTCCTATCCGCTCCAGGTAATGTCGGCACAAATCGCAGCGGCCAGCCTAAAGGCTGGCCTCTTGCTATTACTGCTGCTGTTATCAGGGTGCCAAAGCCCACCGCAAAGCCGGCAACTGCTGGCAGAGCCACCGGCCATCAGCCGTCAGGCCTTGCTTAGCGCAGTGCCCTTTTATCCACAGCAAGACTATTTTTGTGGCCCAACCACGCTCTCAGAAGTGGCTGCTTACTATGGGGTAGAGCACAGCGCCGATAGTATCGCCGGTCTGACTTTTACGCCGGGACTGCAGGGCAGCCTGCAAATTGAAATGGCCGCTGCCAGCCGCCAACTGGGCTTTGTCGCTTATGAACAGCGCGGCAGTTTACGTCAGTTGCTACAGCTAATTGACGAGAAAATCCCGGTAATTGTGCTGCAAAACAATGGTCTTAGCTGGTTGCCACAATGGCACTACGCCGTTGTTATTGGCTATGATTTGGATCGGCGCGAGATGATTTTGCATAGCGGTCTCAGCGCCGAATACCGGCTTCCGCTGGCTACCTTTGAGCGCACCTGGCAAAGAGCTAACTATTGGCTACTGGCGATGTTGCCACCCGGGCGCACCAGCGCGCTGCTGGACCCCTTTCTTTATACCCGAGCCTGTCAGGATCTATTGCAAACCCGGCAAACTGCAGCTGGTGTTACGGCGCTCATCAGCGCTACCCAGCAGTGGCCGGATTACTGGCTGCCGTATTTTTTACTCGGTAATCACTTTTTAGCACCAGCACCGGCCGAGGCCGCCATTTGGTTTGCTAAGGGCCTGCCGCTGGCGAAACAGCAACCGGCCTATTTAAATAATTACGCTTTGGTATTGAGTGAGCTGGGCTGCAAAGCGCAGGCGCTGAAACTGATCAAAGCTGCGCGGCAGCTGGCGCCTGACGATGCCAATATTCAGGATAGTGAGCAACAAATTAACGCTCAGACGACAACAACGAGCTGTAGTGTGACTCACTAGCTACCACATCATCGCGGTCAATTGCCATCGACCGCCGCCTGCAGGCTACTGGTCGCAGTAGGGCAGAGCAGATTGAACCGGCAGGCACAGTACTGCGTTTATTGCGCTAATATTGCCTTACTATTGTGCACTAGCGAATAACCTATCCAGGGAGAGCTCTATGCCACGTTTAACCGCCGCCGACTTTAGCCCGGAATTACTTGAGCTGTATGATTTTTATGTGCATGGCAAATTAAGCCGGCGTGATTTTTTAGAGCGGGCGGCTAAATTTGCTGTTGGCTCCATGACGGCGGTTGCGCTTTTGTCCGCACTAACCCCGAATTATGCACTGGCACAGCAGATCTCCTTTAACGATCCTGAGATTATTGCCAGCTATATCCGTTACCCATCACCCAATGGGCATGGTGAGGTGCGCGCCTACCTGGTGCGTCCTGCCAAGCTGGAGCAGCCTGCGCCAGCCGTGCTGGTGGTGCATGAAAACCGAGGTCTGAACCCTTATATCGAAGATGTGGCGCGGCGGGTAGCCAAAGCCGGCTATGTGGCGCTGGCGCCGGATGGTTTAAGCTCGGTCGGCGGTTATCCGGGCAATGATGACGAGGGCAGGGCCTTGCAGCGTCAGGTTGATCCACAAAAACTGTTAAACGATTTCTTTGCTGCACTTGAGTTTTTACTGGCCAGCGAGCTGACCACCGATAAAGTCGGCATCACCGGTTTTTGTTATGGCGGCGGTGTCTGTAATGCGGCGGCTGTTGCTTATCCGGAACTGGCCTGTGCGGTACCTTTTTATGGCCGGCAGGCCGATCCGGCGGCGGTAGCGCCAATCAAGGCGCCGTTGCAGTATCATTTTGCGGAGAACGACCCCAGAGTCAACGAAACCTGGCCGGCGGTAGAAGCAGCACTTAAAGCCGCTAATAAAACCTTCGAAGCCCATTTCTATCCCGGCACTTATCATGGCTTTCATAACGACTCGACACCCCGTTACGATGAAGCCGCTGCTAAACTCGCCTGGCAACGCACCCTGGATTGGTTTGCCCGCTATCTAAAAACCTAGCCCAGCACCACGACTCCGGTACGCTTGCCGTACCGGAGTCGGTCCTGCGATGGTAAGAAAACCACCTAACCCAAAGTTACACCACACCACGACTCCGGTATGCCTGTCGTACCGGAGTCGATCCTGCGATAGTAAGAAAACCCCCTAACCCAAAGCTACACCACACCACGACTCCGGTATGCCTGTCGTACCGGAGTCGGTCCTGCGATGGTAAGAAAACCCCCTAACCCAAAGCTACACCACACCACGACTCCGGTATGCTTGTCGTACCGGAGTCGCTCCTGCGATAGTAAGAAAAACACCAAACTCAAAACTACACCGCACCACGACTCCGGTATGCTTGTCGTACCGGAGTCGCTCCTGCGATAGCGAGAAAAACACTAAACGCAAGGCTACACCGCATCACGACTCCGGTATGCTTGTCGTACCGGAGTCGCTCCTGCGATAGTGACAGGAACACCAAACCTAAGGGGCAACACCCGAAGCGGTATAAGCCTCTGTCCCCCACAATGGCACTGTCGATAAGCCATGCTTAAAGCTGCCCGAGGTTTCCTTTGTCGAATAAGACAGATACATCAGGGTTTGATTCTGCGCATCGTAGATACGGCGGATTTTCATACTTTTAAAAAATACACTTTTCGATTTAGTGAACAGCACTTCACCGTTTTTGCTTTTATCGATTTTAGCAATCATCTCAGCGGTAATGGGGCCGGTTTGCCGGCAAGAGATGGCACTGTCAGAAGGATCCGAAAAATCCAGATTAGCCTCAATACTGGATACGTGGCAGGTTACGCCGCTAACGATAGGATCAGTAAACGCATCCAGTTTGATATCCTTGGTGGTAAAGAGCCCCAACGATACATCTCCCACTTCATTTCTGTTACAACCCGTCAGGGTCAGTGTTAGTAGCAGTAAAACGCAACCTGATATGCGCATTCCAGACTCCTTAGTTTGCTTTGCCGGCTGCTGCCAGCCCAGTGGTTAGTGGCAATAATAGCGCAATTGGTGGTTTTGCAGCAGAACGCCCAGGCCCCTAGTGGCGACAACAGCCGTTTGTTATAGCTCGGCTATGTGTGACAACGTTTCTGGATGACGCTGTACTAACTTTAAAAGGGTAACAGCTTGACCATTTGGCACACTACGACCTTGTTCCCAGTTTTCTAATGTGCGCGAAGACGTATGAAGTAGCCTCGCGAAGACGCCACGGGACATATTAAACTGCTCTCGAATACTCACGATTTCATCTGGTGAGATATTCAACTCACCCGTAGCATTCACATGATGTGTTTTTAGGGTCAACTTACCTTCTGAATGCTGTTTAGCCTCAACAAGAGCTGAGCTTAACTCTGCAAATAAATCACGAGTGCTCATTGCGCCACGCCTCCATAAAAGCCATTAATTGTTTTCTTTGAATTGCATTTAAATCGGACATTTCATTTTTGCCGTAAATGGTTAGCAAATAAAAACGCCTTTTTTCATCGAGAAAGTAATAAATAATCCGTGAACCACCGCGTTTTCCTTTACCTTTGCTGGCAACTCGAATTTTGCGCAAACCGCCAGTACCTTGAATCACATCACCCAAGTGTGGGTTTAACATTAATTCAGCTTGAAAGAGCCTATACTCATCATCACTGAGGTATTCATCTCGGTGCTTTTCAAAAATTGTTGATTCGATAAATACACTTTTCATTAAAAAAGTGTACGCAAATAACGTACAGATGGCAAGTGTCAGGTTGCGACTCCGGTACGGCAAGCATACCGGAGTCGGGGGCCGAGCATAGCGGAGTCGGGGGCCGGGAGCTGCATTGGGTCTGGCGTATTAAGCTATCTGAAGATCCGTGCATCAAAACTAAATTCAAGTTTTTCGGCTTTGGCGAGGATAGCAGGTAGCAGCGGATGCCGTGGATTGATCAGGTAGTTACGATCTCGCGGCGAAATACTTGAGGGGACCTGGAGTGCGGCGAACTCGGGGTTTTCGGCGTTAAGAAATTGATCGCCAATCAGTTGCGTCTGTTCCGGCGCCGGTATTGCCCGCCAGTTAGGTGGCAGAACTGAATTGTCCAACGGGATAATCAGCTCGTCGGGTAACTCAATGCGGTAAAGATCGTATTGCTGAATCACCTCAGGGTCGTGATTAAGGTGTACAAAAACTTCCAGGATACAAAGCGATTCAGATGCAGCGAAATACAGCGCCGCTGTGCCTTTTGAGTTCCAGCGCCCGCCAAATAATTTTGCGCCTTGCGGATTGAAGGGCGCCTCGGCGAACTTTTTTTGGGTCAGCCGGTACAGTTGCATCAAGAAAACACGCCGTGTTCGAGCCGGCCGATTAACTCTTTAACCGTTTCAAAATCGACAGTGGTCGCAATCATATCTAAGGGCCGCTTGCCATTCAGGCCATACACACTTTCACGTAACCAGGCGAGAGCGCGTTGTTCATTGCCAAAAAGCTCGGTCGCTAGTTTGATCAGCAGCGCCAGGCGGTACATAACGTCACTTTCCTGAGTGTTGAAACGTTCTCCATTTTTCAGGCGGCGCTTAATCGTGCTGATTGGGATCAGGGTAACATGGTGAAACTCGGTTTGTGACAACCGGGCTTTCGCCAGAATGTTACGATAGACCTCTGGTTTAAAGCCTTGATGAATAGCGACATTTTTTGACGTTGCCTCATCTTCTATACCAAGGCTATACCAAAAATTCGGTTGGTACAGCGGTGTGGGTTTAAAGCTTTTCACTGCGCTGACAGTCATCATTGAGCCCTTTTTGGTTCATATGGCCTTTTAAAGATAGCCCATATGGGCCAGTAGTGCAATTTTTAATGATTATCCCCCTTGCTTTTATACTGTGCGCCACCTAGTATAGGTAACTGTGTGGCGCACAGTATGCGATACACAGTATCAGGAGCAAAAGATGACGCAATCGCAACTGGACAAAATTCGGCTGGAACTGCGCCGCGGGGTGCTGGTTTTGGCGGTGCTGGCGTCGCTGAAAGAGGCGCATTATGGCTATTCGCTGCGCAAACAACTTAACGACAACGGTATTGAGATTGATGAAGGCACCCTGTATCCGCTGATCCGCCGTCTGGCAGAGCAGGGGTTACTCGACAGTGAATGGCAGCAAGGCGAAGGGCGGGAGCGGCGTTATTACCAGCTGTCTGCCAGCGGCCACAGCTTGCTTGGGCAGTTAACCGATGAATGGCAACAGCTTAATGGCGCCCTGAGTAACTTACTGGGTGTAAAGCCAGAGGAGACAGCATAATGGATTTAGTAACACGTTATATTGCTGCGGTGCAGCGCGAGTTACCCGAGGATAAACGCGATGAAATTGGCCGTGAACTGAATGCCAATATCCGCGATCAGCTGGATGCGCTGACGGAGCAAAAAGGTGAGCTTAGCGACGACGACAGTGCTGCCGTGCTGCTACAAATGGGGCATCCACGTGATGTAGCCCAGCAATTTGTGCCGCCGCAGCCGTTAATCAGCTTAAGTTATATGCCGGTGTACCGCTATACCCTGTATATGGTGCTGGGGATTTTGTTTGTCCTGCAAATTATCGCCAGTACCAGCGCCTGGTTGCACAGTCAGTTTGGTTTGCTGCTGTATCTGAAAAGCATTGCCAGTGGCTTTATCGGCGATGCCTGTCTGGCGTTTACTGCGATTACTGTGACCTATATGTTGTTATCGCGGGAGCCGACTGCAGCGGCTAAAGCAACACCGAACTGGCATCCGCGGCAGTTACCGGCGGTGGGGCCGGGCTGGCAGACGATTTCGCTGCAGAATATTTTTACCGATCTTGGCACCTATGCCTTTTTGTTGGTGATGATCTGGTATCCGCTTTGGTTTACCCCTGAGCAGTTGGAGGCGCAGCGTATCAGTCTGGCTGAACCGGCACGGCAGTTTCTCACCTGGTGTACACCGGTGTTGCTGGCCGGCATAGTGCTGAATATCGGGCAACTAAAACAACGCTTCTGGAATCGCCCGCTGCTGATCGCGAATGTGACGCTAAATAGCGCGCTGGTGCTGATTTTGCTGTATCTGGCTGTCAGTGGGCCGTTACTGGAGATCAACATGGCAGCCTTGCCCTATGTTTTTGAATGGGATTCTCTGCAGCGCACCATAGTGGTAACGCTGTTGATTACTGCCTGTTTTCCGGGATATGAATTGGTACGGGATCTGCTGCGGTTAAAGCGTCTGGCCAGAGCCTAAATATCCTGCGAGGAGCAGAGGCTGAATGCAGGTTCAGCCTCTGGCTTGTTAGTTAGTGCTACCGGTGTTGCTTAATACTGCCGGCTACGTTTGTTATCACGCACCAGCCACCAAATCAGGTAACCCAGGATCACCAGGGGTAATACGGTGAATAACAAAGTCAGGCCGATACCAATGACCGCACCGACCAGACCAATTAATAAGCCAAAGATGGTCGCAGCAATAGCGATTAAGCTTGGTAAGCAGTAAATACCCACGGCGACTAATAAAATAATAACGATTGTTCTGTTCATACTAAGATCCTTTTGTTCGAGCTATTGATTCAGGTTAGCTTAAGGTAATCAAACAGTATGCCAATAATATAGTTGTTAAATATCAATTGTTTAAGTTGTGCCATTTATCGCTGTAGAGATTTTAGACCACCTGCCTTAGCGAATTTAACCAATTAGTAGTGAAAATCTTTATCAGAGCAGGCAGTCAGTCAGCGGCAGGGCCAGCATCTGCGTTTGTGATGGCGGTAAAGTCTGGGCTGTTATGGTAAAAATAAAAACGGGCTGCAGTAAGCAGCCCGTTCCGGAGGTTGTAGGATGGTACTGTCAGAGCTTGTTAATCTGCTCTTTTAGCTGATAGGACTTGTCGGTAACAATACTCTCCAAAGTGCCCACCCGTTCCTTCAGTTTGGCAATTTCTGCCTGTAAGGCTTCGATATCAGCCTTGCCGGCTTTGCCTTTGGTTTTCATATGCGTTTCGTAGGCTGCGTAACCCAGGCCACCAATAATGGCGATAGCGGCAATTTCAAATGGACCCATTATTATCTCCTTGCTGTTTTTTTTGTAAGGAAAAGCAAGCACGATGCCATTATTTTAAGCTACTGATTAATATCAGATTGCTTTATATTCTGTGATAGTGCTTAGTGTAATATTCAAATATTTAGTCAGTTTAAACATAGTCTAGTGGTAAAATTGGCCAAAGAAAGTGAATTTTTGTAAGGCTTTATGACAGACGAACAGTGGATGCGCCATGCCATGCTACTGGCGCAGCGGGCGGAACAACTGGGTGAAGTGCCGGTTGGGGCGGTATTGGTCAAAGATCAGCAGATCGTTGCTGAAGGTTGGAACCAGATGATTAGCCTGAATGATCCCTCAGCGCATGCTGAGATGCTGGCAATTCGTCAGGCCGGCCAGAAGTTAGCCAATTACCGGCTGTTAGACTGCACGCTCTATGTCACGCTGGAGCCCTGCAGTATGTGTGCCGGGGTATTAGTACATAGCCGGATCGCACGCTTGGTATTCGGTGCCAGTGACTATAAGACGGGGGCGGCTGGCTCTGTACTGGATTTGGTGCGGTATCCGCAGTTTAATCATCAGCTTGAGGTCACGTCAGGGGTGTTAGCAGAGGAGTGTGCTACCATGCTGTCGGCGTTTTTTCAGCGCCGGCGGGCAGAGAAAAAACAGCTCAAACAGCAGGGGATTCAGCCAGATGCCGAAAGTAAGTTAAAAAACACCGACGGCGGTGATGTACTTTTTTAATCTGCAAATTACGCTTAATGCGGCGGCGGCTGGATGCCACATCCAACATCCGGCGGCGACGTTTTAACGCCGGCTTTTTCTTTTTTAGCATAGATTTATCCTGTTGTTTACCATGTTGTGAATAATATGGGCAGGGCCGGCGGGCTGCAAGCACCCCGGATGAATTTATTGTGACAGGGGCGGCGCGTCAGCAACTTGCTCCGTCTGTTCGACCAGTCGTTGCCGTTGTTGTTCCAGCTTTTGTTCCAGTTGTTGCCGCTCGTCTACTCCTACCAGGGTATCGTAATAGCGACGGATATTTTCAACATAGAGCGCGGCTTCATCGCCACGGGCAAAACCAAAGCGGGTATGTTGATACACCGATTTTTTGCGTAGCAGCGGTAAGCGTTGTTTTACTTCCAGCCATTTATCCGGATCGGCACCATCACGCTGCGTCAGACGACGGGCATCTTCCAGATGGCCCCAGCCAATATTGTACGACGCCAGGGCAAACCAAAGCCGGTCCGGCATCGGGATCCGCTCCGGAATACGGGTTAACAGCATTTGCAGATAACGGCTACCACCGTCGATACTCTGCTCAGGGTCAATACGGCTTTGTACGCCCATCTGCTGCGCGGTTGGCATGGTTAGCATCATCAGGCCACGCACCCCGGTGGGGCTGCGGGCTTTCGGATTCCAGTGCGATTCCTGATAACTCAAGGCGGCCAGTAAACGCCAATCCAGCTCACCGGCATACTCCATAAACCAGGATTTAAATTTTGGCAGCGTATCGTCAATGGCGCGGATAAAACGGATGGTATCGACGTAATCGAACTGTTCTACATGGCCAAAATACCGATCTTCCAGCGTCACCAAATCGCCGTTTTGATACACGTGGCCAAAGTATTCGATTAGCACGCTAAACAGGCTGTCGTCCAGGGTTTTGGGCAGTAACCAGCCCACCGGTAAGTTTTCGCTGACGGTAAAGCCAATCGTCAGCTGTGGGAATAAACGGCGGTTAACTGCCAGCTGATTAGAGTCTGTCAGCGTATAGTTGATACTGCCATCGACCACTTTTTGCAGTAGCTCGTCGGCATCCAGCTCCGGATCTTCCTGATAGCTCAGCCCCGGAATCTCTGCACTGAGTCGTTTCAGGGTTTCCGCATGGCTACTGTGAGCGGAGACAATCACTGGCTCAGTCAGGTCGGTTAATTGTTGCGGCCAGTTGTTGCCCTGGCGAAACACCAGCAGTTCGTTAATCCAGCGGTAGGCTGGCGCCGCCCGGAATTTTTGGGTGCGCTCCGGGGTGAGTGTCAGGCCGCCGGCAATAAAATCAACCTGACCATTTTTCAGCTTGGTTTGTAAATCATCTAAATCGAAGCTGGGGAACAGTTGCAGTTCAACGCCTAAGCGGTCGGCCAGCCCCTTAGCCAACTCATACTCAAAGCCGGTAGGGCCATCGACACCAATATAGTAACTGGTCGGGCCATGCAGGATGCCAACCCGTAATTGACCGCGCTGATAAATGTCAGCCAGCTGATTTGTTTGCTCTGGCAATGGCTTAGAGCAGGCCAGTAACAGCAAGCTCAGGCAAAGCACAGACCATAATCGCAGCATAATCAGTTCCGGTTGAGACGACTTTGCGATGTTACCGCAAACTTCTTGGCGGGAGCCAGACTTTTCACATATCACTTAGCGCGAATTTTCTTTATAATGTGGCGCCTTTTTAGGTTCCACTGTCGTTCAACCAACGGAAAATAGCCTATGTTGATCCTGCGTGGTGCACCTGCACTGTCCGAATTCCGAATTCAAAAGTTACTCGATCTTTGTGCCCAGCAAAATTTACCGGTTAACGGTATCTATGCCGAATATATGCATTTTGCTGATTTATCGGCACCACTTAGCAGCGAACAGCGCCAGGTGCTGGATCAACTGTTAACCTACGGCCCGAGCATTGCCAGCCACCAACCCAGCGGTTTGTTGCTGTTAGTGACACCACGCCCCGGCACTATTTCTCCCTGGTCTTCCAAAGCCACCGACATTGCCCGCAACTGTAACCTGCCAACGGTAAAACGCTTAGAGCGTGGTATTGCCTATTATGTTGACGCCGTAGCCTTAACTGCGGCTCAGCAGCAACAACTGGCCAGCCTGTTACATGATCGGATGATGGAAGCGGTGTTTACCGAGTTGGAGCAGGCTGCCGCGCTGTTTGCGCAGGCCGAGCCGGGTACTTTAAGCTCGGTGGATATTCTAAGCGGTGGCCGTGCGGCGCTGGAACAGGCCAACCAGACGATGGGTCTGGCCTTAGCCGATGATGAAATTGATTATCTGGTCAGCAATTTTCAGCAGCTCGGTCGCAACCCGAACGACATTGAACTCT
Source organism: Alishewanella agri BL06 (assembly GCF_000272005.1). Classification (GTDB taxonomy): domain Bacteria; phylum Pseudomonadota; class Gammaproteobacteria; order Enterobacterales; family Alteromonadaceae; genus Alishewanella; species Alishewanella agri. The sequence continues at coordinate 244,709 of NZ_AKKU01000026.1, forward strand.
ATATGTTTGCGCAGGCCAACTCTGAGCACTGCCGGCACAAGATTTTTAACGCCGACTGGACCATCGATGGCGTAAAACAGCCTAAATCGCTGTTTAAAATGATTAAAAATACCTTCGAGCAAACACCGGATTATGTGTTATCAGCCTATAAAGATAATGCTGCGGTGATGGTTGGCTCTGAAGCCGGTCGTTTCTTCCCGACGCCGGATGGCCGCGAGTATCAGTATCATCATGAGCCAATCCATGTGCTGATGAAGGTCGAAACCCATAACCACCCCACGGCGATTTCGCCTTATCCGGGCGCGGCAACCGGCTCGGGCGGCGAAATCCGTGACGAGGGTGCCACCGGCGTGGGCTCTAAGCCCAAAGCGGGCTTAGTGGGTTTCTCGGTGTCTAACCTGCGTATTCCGGGCTTTGTCCAGCCATGGGAAAGTGATTTTGGTAAGCCGGAGCGCATTGTTACCGCACTGGACATTATGCTGGAAGGCCCACTGGGTGGCGCCGCCTTTAACAACGAATTTGGTCGTCCGGCGATCAACGGTTATTTCCGTACCTACGAAGAAAAGGTGCACAGCCATAACGGCGAAGAAGTTCGTGGTTACCATAAGCCGATTATGATTGCCGGTGGTCTGGGTAATATCCGCGAAGAGCATGTCCAAAAAGGCGATTTGCCGGTGGGTGCCAAGCTGGTGGTATTAGGCGGCCCGGCGATGAATATCGGTCTTGGCGGTGGTGCGGCGTCTTCGATGGCGTCAGGCCAGTCGAATGAAGATCTGGACTTTGCTTCGGTACAGCGCGATAACCCGGAAATTGAACGCCGTTGTCAGGAAGTGATTGACCGCTGCTGGCAGCTGGGCCAGGACAACCCTATCGTCTTTATTCATGACGTTGGTGCCGGCGGTTTATCGAATGCCTTCCCGGAGCTGGTAAACGACGGCGGTGTTGGTGGTAAGTTCGAGCTGCGTAATGTACCGAATGATGAGCCTGGCATGTCGCCGCTGCAAATCTGGTGTAACGAATCGCAGGAGCGTTATGTGATGGCGATCCCGGCCGACAAAATGCCGGTATTCGAAGCCATTTGTAAACGTGAACGTGCCCCTTATGCGGTAGTGGGTGAAGCCACCGCCGAACAGCATTTAACGCTGAGCGACAGCTACTTTGGCAATACGCCGATTGATCTGCCGTTAAACGTGTTACTGGGCAAGGCGCCAAAAATGCACCGCGAAGTGCAAAGCTTAAAAGCGCCGGCTAAGCCTTTAGACCGCTCTGCTATTACGCTTGCCGATGCGGCTGAGCGTTTATTACGCTTGCCGACCATTGCCGAGAAAACCTTCCTGGTAACCATTGGTGATCGTACGGTAACGGGTTTGGTTGCGCGCGATCAGATGGTGGGCCCCTGGCAGGTGCCGGTGGCGAACTGTGGTGTTACTGCGGCCAGTTATGATACCTACCATGGCGAAGCGATGGCGATGGGTGAGCGGACGCCGGTTGCCTTGCTGGACTTTGCTGCCTCAGCCCGTCTGGCCGTAGCGGAAGCGATTACCAATATTGCTGCCACAGATATTGGCGACTTAAACCGGATTAAACTTTCTGCCAACTGGATGGCCGCCGCCGGTCACCCGGGCGAAGATGCCGGTTTATATGCGGCAGTAAAAGCGGTCGGCGAAGAGCTGTGTCCGGCACTAAAAGTGACGATCCCGGTGGGCAAAGACTCGATGTCAATGAAAACCCGCTGGCAACAGGATGGTGAAGATAAGGCCGTTACCGCGCCTATGTCGCTGATTATCACCGCCTTTGCCCGGGTAGAAGATATCCGTAAAACCGTGACGCCACAGCTGCGCACGGATAAAGGTGCCAGCTCCCTGTTGTTAATTGATCTGGGGCAGGGCGCTAACCGCTTAGGCGGCTCGTGTTTAGCTCAGGTGTATAAGCAACTGGGCGATCAGCCTGCTGATCTGGATAGCCCACAGCTACTGATTAACTTCTTTAATGCCATGCAGCAGCTGACGCGCGAGCAGAAATTGCTGGCCTACCATGATCGCTCGGACGGTGGTTTATTTGTCACCCTGGCCGAGATGGCCTTTGCCGGTAAAGCCGGTATCGCCGCCGATATCAGCGCTCTGGGTAGCGATGCGCTGGCGGCGTTATTCAGCGAAGAGCTGGGTGCGGTGCTGCAGGTTGCCGACAGGGAACTGGCTTATGTCCAGCAGGTGCTGGCAACACATAACCTGGCAGACTTAAGTCATGTTGTAGGTAAAGTTGAACAAAGCGATCGTTTTGTGATCAGCCAGCAGGGCACAGTGGTATTTAACGATAGCCGCAGCCGTCTGCGCACCGTCTGGGCCGAAACGACTTATCAGATGCAGAGCCTGCGCGATAACCCGGCGGGCGCCAAGCAGGAGTTTGACGCCAAGGCCGATCAGCTGGATCCGGGCTTGCACGCCAAACTGACCTTTGATCCGAATGCCGATATTGCCGCGCCGATGATTTTAAAAGGCGCTGCACCCAGGATCGCGATTCTGCGCGAGCAGGGCGTTAACTCGCAGCTGGAAATGGCCGCTGCCTTTAACCGTGCCGGCTTTAGCGCCGTTGACGTGCATATGAGCGATATTCTGAGCGGTCAGGTGTCGTTAAAAGACTTTAACGGTTTAGCAGCCTGTGGTGGCTTCTCTTACGGTGACGTGTTAGGGGCCGGTGAAGGCTGGGCCAAGTCAGTGCTGTTTAACGAGCAGGCACGCAAAGAGTTCCAGACCTTCTTTGAACGGCAATCTACCTTTGCGCTGGGTGTTTGTAACGGTTGTCAGATGATGTCGAATCTGAAGAGTCTGATCCCGGGGGCTGATTTATGGCCACACTTTGTGCGCAATAAATCTGAGCGTTTTGAAGCCCGCTTCAGCCTGGTAGAAGTGCAGCAAAGCCCGTCGCTGTTCTTTAGCGGTATGGCTGGCTCGCGGATGCCGATTGCGGTATCGCACGGTGAAGGTCATGCCGAGTTTGCCTCTCAAGCTGCCTTTGCGGCTGCCAACCAAAGCGGCACTGTGGCACTGCGTTTTGTTGATAACTATGGTCAGGTTACCGAGCAGTATCCGGCAAACCCGAATGGTTCAGTGGCCGGTATTACCGCGCTGACTACTACCGATGGCCGGGTCACCATTATGATGCCACACCCGGAGCGGGTATTCCGCACCGTGGCCAATTCCTGGCATCCGGATGACTGGCAGGAAGACAGCCCCTGGATGCGGATGTTCCGCAATGCCCGGGTCTGGTTAGGTTAATTCCTAACACCACCCAATAAAAAACCTGCTGCGGCAGGTTTTTTATTGGGTGCTTTTCCCGTTGTCACGAACTAGCTATCACGGCATCACTACTGGTTTTTTTCTTCCACGAACAAGGAGCGGATCCAACCAAAACCGATATTAACGAGCCCAGCCAGGGTGTCTGCCTTTGCCGAGGGTTCCGCCTGATTAATCGCAGTTGGCGACTGCGTCTGAGATTGCTTGGCATTGTTGATCGCGCCGTCAAAGAAATCATCGGCGCCTTGTTGGGCGCTGTAAGTGCTACAGGCGCTAATCATTAAGCTAAAGGCAACGGCAGCTATAGTGGTGATTTTTTTGGTGTTGTGCAAACTTAATCCTTGTCAGTAAATAGTCGCGCATTGTTAAATTATTAGGGCAATTTGTCCAGGGTGTTGACTATCGTATCTGCTGCGACGTGCTCGCCCAGCAGCTCTGCCAGAAGGCGTAACTGCAGGTCGATGTCTCCATAATATAGAGTGGTGGTCCATTTATTCAGCTTAGGATCATGCGGTACGATGATGTATTCATATGGAAAGCGGTTCAACTCTCTACTGCTTGGGACTCGCTGAATGGTCAGTGGGCCAAGCTGCCGGCGTAGTTTGATCTTCTCCGCTACCAGCTCGGCTCTTTGTCGATCTGTTGTTTCTTGATTGAAATACTGTCTCGCCTGAGCAGCATTAAAAGCGCCAAGTTTGTGTATTTGGTCAAGCCCGGATAAATCACCGCTATGGTAGTCGATAATAAGTTGCAGCACGGGTTCACTGGCCGGGATAACTAACATTACCCTGCTATCGTTAAACGCCACCTCAGCTTGGGTGTTAGTGGTCATAATGTAACATACCAAAATGCAGGCAAAGGCTGTTGTTAGTTTTTTCATTCTGAACTCTGCTAGTGATAGATAAAAAACCCTAAAACCCGGGAAAACAGGTTTTAGTGCGTAATTAACGTCTATAAAGTGATGTGAATTTTTTTGGCAGATAACAAAACTCAGCCTTAACACTCCGTTACAGGCTGTTTGTCAGCATCTGATTAAGATCCCGGTCACCCGCGCGCGGACTTATCGATACGCAGCCGGTTGATGCATTACACTGCTGACCTCTAATCCTAAACATACTACCGTGCACATAGAGCCCGGTGCGTTTTAGTTGATGTACCATATTTGATAACATCGACTCGGTTTTGAAATCACGGCCAATCACCTGAATCACTTCAATATCATAAGCCTCCTGCAATTCTGCGACTTGCTCAATGTTATCAGGTTGCTTTGATAGCAATGCGATGCTTTGCTGTAAATACGGGCGGGACTCGTGATGGCCAACTCTTACCAGCTGTTTAAAGAGGTTAGCGGCGCCGCTGATGTCCTGATTTGCAATTTCTCCGGTCAGTTGCAAACGTGCCAGCAAAAATACCGCATCAAGCAGCTGCTTTTCACTGGCGGCTTGCAGTAATGTCAGCCCTTCTTGTTGAATAGCAGGATCCGGACTGGCGAGTTTCGGCAACGCGGTTTTATAAAGCGCCGGGGCATAACCGGCTTTCACCGCACTTTGTAACAATTCAGCGGCTTTGGCCGGGTCGGCTTCAACTACAAATCCCTGCCGATACCATTCTGACAGCAAAAATAATGCCGGCGGATGGCGCCGGTTAACGGCGCGGTTTAGCATCTGTAACGCCCGCTTTGGATCCGCTTCGCGGCCATCACCGGTGGCATAGATCATACTGAGTAAGGTAGCAGCTTCCAGACTGCCGTAACGAGCCAGATAATGTAACTGCTTGATATCCTTTTCACAGCGTCCATCCAGGCATGCTAGTTTAACCGTATTGGCAGATTGAACATGGGCTTGCGCTGGTACCAAACTGATCCCGCTTAACAGTAAACTGCTCAGAAATAAAGTGGCCAGCTTCATCGATTCATCCTGAAATATCGTGAGAGTACTTTCAGCCTAGTACCTGAAAATTAAACTTTAAATTATCATTTTGTTCACAAATTTTCACTTGTCGTACCAACAGGGAAAAGTTTTACGCAGTATTTTGCTTGCCTGAAAGGGCTTCACTAAGGTGGTAGCAGTCTTGAGCAAGGCTGGTCTGGTTTAGACCGTCGCCTGTTGTTGCGCAAGAGCGGCTTGGGATAAAAAACATTGCCGGGCCTGATTACGGCCTTGTTCTTTCGCCTCATAGAGCAGTTGATCGGCCTGATGCATCAGTTGGCCACTTTGATAGCCGCTGGCCGGATAGTTTAGGGTGACAATACCGATCGACGCTGTGACTACTGCAAAGGGCGAGTTCTGATGAGGGATGGCTAAGGCTGCCAGCTTGTCAGGTAATTGCAACAAAGAGCTGGGTATATCAGCGCTATGTTGTTCAACCAGAATAAACTCTTCGCCGCCAAAACGTACCACCAGCAGCTTAGGATCGGCAGAGAGCAGCCGGGATAGGCGTACCAAAACCAGATCACCATCCAGATGACCATAGAAGTCGTTGTAGCGTTTAAAGTAATCGATATCCAACAACCCCAGGGATAATTGCTGATCTGCCGGCAACTGCTGGAGTTTTTGCTGCAGGCGTTGTTCGAAGCTACGCCGGTTAAGCAAACCGGTTAATTGATCGGTTTCGGCTTTTTGTTGTTCCAGCCTTACCGTTTTAAACTGGCTGCGTAACAAGCGGTCGAATTGCCGCTGCCAGCTCAGGCAAAGCAAGGTTGTTACCACCAGATAAAAGACGGACCAGCCGGTATCAATAGCAGTGCAATATTTCAGGAATAACACTGCGGCGGCCAGTTGTAACCACAATAAGATTTTTTGTTGTAAGTTAAAAATCGGAATGGCGGCAATGGCGAAAGCCACGACCATAGGGCCACCTTCACCTAATTTGCCGTAGTAGAGTGATGAACCATAAAAAGTGATACTTAATAATAAGATAACCAGGGCTGAGATCCCAAGCCAACCCTGTAACCACTGCTCAGCGTTGAGTGTTTTATTCGCCAGAGCATAAAGTAAAATCAGGCCGGCCGCTGTATAGCGTGACAGATTACCCAGGCTGTACCAGCTGTCGCCAACCAGAATATCTGTGATCGAAAACAACAGCATTAATGCCACACAGACTAATGCCAGCCGCTGCGCAATATGGCGGGTACTGGCAACCAGATACAGCCGGAATTCCGCCTCGCTGGCCGGGTCCAGATAGGATAAAGATGGAAAATAGTTTTTAATCAGCTGCATAAGCAAAAGTACCCTGAGTTGCACTAAGCTTAGCAGCTAAAATTGGACCTAGAGCAAACCTTTTAGAAAAGCCACTACGCTGCGTCCGAGCGCACTTAAGGCATAACCGCCTTCCAGCATGGCGACGATACGGCCCTGGCAGTGTTTGTCGGCCAGTTGTTTAAGTTCAGTGGCAATCCACTGGTAGTCTTCTTCGCGCAACATAAAATGCGCCATCTCGTCTTCGGCATGGCCGTCAAAGCCGGCGGAGATTAAAATCAGCTGTGGCGCAAAACGATCAATAGCGGGTAGCCAGTGCTGTTTTACCTGTTCCCGCCAGGCGGTGCCGCGACAGCCACCGGCCAGTGGCAGATTGATAATATGTTCGTTATTTGTCTCAGCGCCAGTGTAGGGATACAGCGGATGTTCAAACGAGGAGCAAAATAGCACCCGTGGTTCATGTTGAAAGATATCCTCGGTACCGTTGCCATGATGTACGTCAAAATCGACGATGGCAATTCGGCTGAGCTGGTACTGGTTCAAGGCGTGCTCGGCCGCGATCGCAATATTATTTAGCAGGCAAAAACCCATTGCCTGCTCACGCGTTGCATGGTGGCCAGGCGGGCGTACCGCACAAAATGCCTGTTCATTAGTGCCCGCCATTACCTGATCGACGGCATTGATCCCGCTACCAGCAGCATGCAGGGCCGCGTTCAGGCTTTTGGGCCCCATCACGGTGTCAGGATCGAGCCAGATATGGCCTTCTCGTGGCGCTTTGGCAAACAGCTCGTCAACATAAAGTTTGCCATGTGCCAGATATAGCGCTTCTTTTGTGGCCGGGCTGGCGTCGCGCTGCATCACCACATACTCCATACCAGAGCGGATCAGCTGGTCATTAATGGCCGATAAGCGCTCCGGACATTCCGGATGGTCAACGCCATTTTCATGGTAATAACAGCTGGGGTGGCTGAAAATAGTAATAGGCATCAGCACTCTCCTGCCGGGGTTAAATCCAGTTTTAAAAAGGCTTCAGAGGGCTCGTCACTGCGCAGGCGCACAAAGCCGGCGTTTTCAAATACTCTGAGCATAGGTTTGTTTTCTGCCCGTACATAGGCCTGCATTGAGCTTAAGCCACGAATACGGGCCACATTGATCATTTCTGCCAGCAGCCGTTTGGCCATGCCTTTGCCCTGAAATTTTTCGCGGGTGACAAAGGCAACTTCGCAGCTATTCTGGCTTTCAATCAGGTAATAACGGCCGACGGCCTGAATTTCCACCACTGAGCCTTTTTGCTTAACGATACACAGCGCCAGATCTTTCGATTGATCGACGCTAACCAAAGTACAGGACTTCTCGCGGCTCATTTGCGTCGGCACGGAGTTGTAGCGCATTTGCAGTGTTTCTTTGGTGTGGGAGTAGAAAAACTCCTGCAAACGCCGCTCATCTGACGGATTAAGCGGGCGTAAATCAAAGCTTTCGCCGTTAACGGTCAGCTCTTTAAAACCCACAGGTCCCAGCTCCGGCACTTCGACCGGGGTTTGTACCTGATAATGCGGTACCCAATAATGCTTGCGCACTTCAGCTAACAGCTGATTACGGAACTTTGGATGGGCGACCCGGATCAGTTCCAGCGCCCGCTCGCGGATACTTTTGCCGCGCAGTGAGGCGACGCCAAATTCAGTGACCACATAATGCACATGTGCGCGGCTGGTGACCACGCCGGCGCCTTCCCGGATATGCGGCACGATCCGGGAAATTGAGCCGCTTTTGGCGGTAGAGGGCAGGGCAATAATGGGTTTACCACCGTTACTCATTGAGGCGCCGCGGCTAAAGTCAACCTGACCACCGACGCCACTATAAAACTGATGACCGATTGAATCTGACACCACCTGCCCGGTCAGATCCACTTCGATGGCACTGTTAATTGAGACCATGCGCTCGTTGCGGGCAATGTTGCTGGGCGAATTGACATACTCACTGGGATAGAAGCCGATATGCGGGTTTTGATGCACAAAGTCGTACAGCTGTTTGGTGCCGATACAAAAACTGGTGACGCTTTTACCGGGATGAAAGGTTTTACGCCTGTTATTGATTACGCCTTTTTTAATCAGTTCCAGTACACCGTCGGTCATCAGTTCAGTATGCAGCCCCAGATCTTTATGATTACTCAGGTAGCGGGTGACGGCTTCGCAAATTTTACCAACGCCGAGTTGGATGGTGGCGCCATCTTCAACCAGCAGAGAAACATACTGGCCGATCCGCTCGGTGCGCGGATCCAGCTCAGTCGGTTGCACTTCCGGCAGGGCCTGCTCGGCATAAAAAAAGGCGTCGATATCCTCTTTATGGATAAAAGACTGGCCGTAAGTGATGGGCATCGCCGGATTAACCTGCGCAATCACTGTTTTTGCAGCTTTGGCAGCGGCCGCAATCACATCGACGGCGACGCCCAACGAATGATAACCGTGCTCATCGGCCGGGCTGACCATAATCAGGGCGGCATCCAGCGGTAGGACGCCGTCGGTAAACAGCGCCGGAATATCGGTCATAAAGCAGGGCGTATAATCCGCACGACCTTCGGCGACGGCCTGACGCACAGTGTTGCCACCAATAAAAAAAGTATTCACTTTAAAGCGGTGTTGGAATTCCGGTCTGGCCCATTTGTTGTCAGACAGGGTGACCAGCTGCACGATTTCGATATCGTGCAGGCTTTTCGCGTTAGCAATCAGATCATCGATCAGCAGCGTTGGCACTGCGGCATGGGAACCGATAAAAATCCGGTTACCGGATTTGAGTAACTGTTGCCAGTTCAGATTGGAGACAGGGCTTGGCATAGCGACTCCGGCTATTGAACATTCTTTGACACTCTAATCCAGAAGCCGGAGCGGGGAAAGCCCCGACTTTGGTCGGAGCGCCCTGAAAAATACCGTCAACACCGAAATGTTGACGGCAAAGGGCAAGATAAAACTTACAGTGTCCAGCGCAGGCCGATCATCGCCACCAGTGGGTCGATGGCGACATCGACGCTTTGCACCGTGTTGCCATTCACCCGGACATGCGCCTTGGTGTCGATATCGATTTTGCTGATCATCAGGTGGACACCCAGGTTATCAGCCAGTTTGATATTGACGCCGGCTTGCGCCGCCAGGCCCCAGGAGTTTTTCAGTTTAATACTAACCGGGTCATTAGCGCCGGCTGCACCCAGTGCGACTAGTGTCGTTTTCAGTTCCTGGTCGGCTTCGGTGTTAAAGAAGTTGGTATAGTTCACGCCCAGCCCCAGAAATGGCTGAATATTGCTATTGCCGACATCAAAATAGTATTGGCCTAACAGCGTCGGGGGTAAATGTTTGGTTTTACCAATTTTCAGGCCGTCGATAGCGCCATCGCCACTGATTTTATGGCTAAAAGGCGTGGCCGCAATTAACTGTACACCCCAATTTTGCGTTAGCTTGTAGTCGAAAGTCAGGCCGAGCTGTGTATTGCTATTGACCTTAACGCCGGTCGAACCGGCGGGTAAACCGGCAACGGTCTCTACCACATTCAGGTTGCCGCTACTGTCGTCTGGCATCACGCTAATGGCACCAACGTTGACCGAAAATTCAGCCATGGCCGGTGCAGCCAATAAACCTAAACCCAGAGTAACTGCAGATAACATGGTTTTCATTTGATTCTCCCATTGAGTAGTTGCCGCCATTTTGCGCGTTGCAGCGACATTTACTTTGGGCTGGATCAAAAAAGCCCGCTCAGTTGCGGGCCTTTTGTCAGAAGTATTGTTCCATATCAACAAAGAGGTAGGGCGTGTTGACGTTTGCTGCTTGTTTTTGCAGCCGTTTGGCTGGTGTTTATACAAGGCAGAGCTTGTGATGTGTAGTTATTCTACATGAACAAGCGATAACGCAGTAGAAACGCCAGCCAAACGCTGCCCGAAGGGTTCGCGCTGGCGGTGCTTTGCTCTTTGGGGCCTGCATGGATGCAGGTCAGGGGCGAGAGCAGGACGCGGTAGCTTCACTCGTCACTTATTTAGAATAACTAAACTGCGTTCCTCGTTTCGCGATCAAAGCACCGCCAGTGCGAACAAAATCTGAGCAGCAAACGTCAACACGCCCTAGCACGATGTTACTGCATTTGCTCGCGCCGCGACTCAAATCTGGCTGAGCGTTCCGAGACTGAACGCTGTGCCTGGGCAGGGCGCTGCTCGGCTGCAGGTCTTGATACGGTCTGCATCCGTTGTTCAGCCTGAGGGCGTTGGTATTGAACCCGTTGCGGCTCTGGCTGTGGCCGGCTGACGGGTTGTACCCGCTGCTCAGGTTGTTGACGCTGATACTGTACCCGCTGCGTCTCTGGTTGTGGCCGGCTGACGGGTTGTACCCGCTGCTCAGGTTGCTGGCGCTGATACTGCACGCGTTGCGTCTCTGGCTGTGGCCGGCTGACAGGTTGTACCCGCTGCTCAGGTTGCTGGCGCTGATACTGCACGCGTTGCGTCTCTGGTTGCGGCCGGCTGACCGGCTGCACCTGTTGCTCAGGGCGTTGCCGCTGATACTGTACCCGCTCGGTTTCGCGTTGTGGCCGCTGCGGCCGTTGTGCTGTCTCCGCTGGCTGGATCGGCTGGATCCGTTGCTCGTTTTCTGCCCACTGCTCAGCTATCCGGCCGCGTGGTGCCGGTTCAGGCCGGTTGCTTTGTTCAAACCGCTGTGGTCGCTGTTCTGTGTTACGTTCAGCATATTGCTGCTGGCGGTTTGATGGCCGCAGATTGCTGTCTCTGGGAATAAAGCGATCTGACTGTGGCCGCTGCGCTTGTTGCCGCTCTGCCCGCCACTGTTCGCGGCTTCTTTGGTTATAGCGGTCATCATAGTTACGTGGCCGGTCAGGACGATGCTGATAGTCGGGTTTATCCCGCAAATAGCTGTGCCGGTAGTGCACACCACGCCGGTGGTATTGGTCATGACTCCAGCGTGGCGCATCATGGAAGTGATGGCGTCTTGGATAATAACGCGGCGGTTTGTGATAGTAATGGTGATGTACTATGACATGATGGCGATGCCAGTCGAAGATACTGAAATAAAAAGACGGACGGATCCGGAAACCCGAGCTCCAGTAAAAACTGACCTGACTGCGATAGCCATGGGGCTCATACCAGTATACCGGTGGATAGGCTGGCCACCACCAGTTACCATACACTACACGGGTGTCATAATAAGGTACATAAATGACTTCGCGGCGGGCCGGCTCTATCACGATAACTTCGCGTTCCCGTTCGACCACCACATGCTCCATCTTATTTAGCGTGCCCTGAGCATAGGCACGCTGGCGCAGACGCTGAATACTGGCCATTAATCCCGGTTCATCGGCCAGAAAGGTTTCGCCTAGCCGTTGAGTCCAATCCAGGTCGTCATTTAAACGCTGGATTAATTGTGGAAACGCGACCAGTGCCTGCACGCTGGGATCCCAATCCTGACTCTGGGCAGCATCCACAGCATCCTCACCGGCTAAATTGGGATTTTGCTCTAACCAACGCGCGGCCTGCACAATCTCCAATGGATAGGTTGAGGCAATTAACACATGGGTTAGCACTGAATCCGGATAGAGGGCAATCGGTGCCAGCATCTGGTCCAGCTCGGCCTCGGTATTGCTGCTGGTACGGCTTTGCGCCTGGCTGGCGCATGCCGTCAGTAACAGTAGCAGCGCCGCCAGCAGTAATTGCGAAATCTGACGTTGTATCGACATAGCGTACTCCTTACTACTGGCGGGATCTGGTGGTTTCCAGCTGCCGGCAGCGGTGTGGACATTAAGTATACAACTTATAGGCTGGTGGGGCTGAATCGCAGCTGAACTTTACCGGATCTTTACACTCGCTACCAGTGTCCGGCTTACTCGAGATAGCGGGCGCGCTTTTGCACTTTAACCTGGGTTAAATCCACCAGTACCAGGCCATCAATACAATCGGCAAAATCCGGATCGGTACCAAAGGCCAGAAACTTTACACCACCCGGCTCACACAGTTCGCTGTACTGTTTATAGAGGGTGGGTATACTCACGCCCATATTGGCCAGTAAATGTTTAAGCTGCACAAAGTCTGCCGCATAATCCTGACCGGTAAAATGTTGCTGCAGCTGTTGTAACATCGGCTGCGGCAGTTGATAGGGTTGATTGGACACCGCCCGTTGTTGCTCATCCTGAAAATACAGCGAGTAAAAATAAACCATCAGATCCCGCGCTGCCTGTGGGTAGCTATTCGATAAACTGACGCCGCCAAACAGATACCTGATATCCGGCGATTGTTTTAAGTAGGCACCGATACCAACCCAGAGATAGTCGAGGCTACGTTTGCCCCAGTAACGGGGTTGTACAAAGCTGCGGCCAAGTTCCAGCCCCTGTGCCAGATAAGGCTGCATGTGACTGCTGAACTGAAACAACGAAGCGGTATAAAGTCCGGTCTGTCCATGTTCGGCGATGACCTTGGCGGTCTTAGCAAAACGATAAGCCCCGACGATCTCCAGATCATCTTTATCCCATAAAATCAGATGCTCATAGTGACTATCAAAGCGGTCGATATCCCGGCGCAGGCCGCTGCCCTCGCCAACGGCACGAAAAGCCAGTTCCCGCAGCCGGCCAATTTCGCGCATGATGGGCGAACTTTGCTGATGCTGATAAAGGTATATTTTTTTGCCGTCACTGGTGTCGCCCAATAGCTGACACTGTTCTATCGCTCTTTTTAATACTGCGCGCTCCTCCGGATGTGCAACGGCACTCTGGGTTTTAAACAGTGGGCTTTTGTCCTTTGCCAGCCGGTACAGATGCTTTTTGAATAGCTTGACCTTGGCCGGTAGCTCCAGCTGTAAACCATTGAAGCTTTCAAACGGAATTAATTCACCAATCCGCATCCCAATCGACTTGCGCCGCTGTTTAAACATTTCCTTGACCAGCAATGCGGTTGCCAGCGGCTTGTAAACTAATGACGCGCTATAAAACAAAGCAGAATTGCGACCATCGATATAGATCGGTAACACCGGTGCTTTATTCTGCGTCGCAAAACGTAAAAAGCCGCTATGCCATTTGCCATCGCGGATACCGTTTGGTTTCAGACGGGAAACTTCGCCGGCCGGAAATAAGATCAGCGCACCTTCCGCCGCCAGATGGGCACCGATAGCGTCTAAGCGTCGCCGCTCAGTGCCGCCACTCATATTATTAACCGGCAGCAGCAGTGAATGCAGTGGCGGTAATGCCATCAGTAACTGATTGGCCAGAACTTTCACGTCGGGCCGGATTTCGCTGACCAACTTCAACAGTGCCAGGCCATCAAGTGAGCCAATCGGATGGTTGGCGATAATCACCACCCGGCCACTGCTGGGGATCCGTTCCAGCTCGTTATCGCGAACGGCATAACTGAAGTTAAAGTAATCCAACACCTGTTCGACAAACTCTAATCCCTGCAAATGCGGGTAGCGCTCAGCAAAGCGCTGAAAATCCTGTTCATGTAACAGGTAGCTCAGTAGGGATTTCACCGGGCGATATAACCAGCTTTGCTGATCGACCTGTGGCAGTTGTTGTTGGATCATTTGTTCGACATTCAGCATGGCGTTAACTCCTGAAAACGATTGCTGAAGATGAGCCTAAGCGCTTTGCATGACAGCTGTTTGGCAATTTTATGGCAGTTTAACGACAGCCACGCCGCGGCTGTTTTGTGCTAAGGTAAGCGCCTGCCACTACGTCGGAGTATGCCGTGACTATTGCCCTGATTATCCCTGACCGTAAACTTGAAGATTTACAACAACGCCTGCGTGCCGCGCTGCCAGGCGTAGCAATTGAGATCTGGCCGCAGCTGTCCGATCCGGCTGCGGTGACCTTTGCAGTACTTTGGAAACAACCGGCGGGAATACTGGCACAGTTACCGAATTTAAAGGCATTACAAAGTTACGGTGCCGGGATCGACAGCATAGTAACGGATCCGGATTTACCGGCTTTACCGCTGGCTCGGGTGGTTGATCCGGCCTTAACCGAGTCAATGTTGCGTTATCTGGCGGGTATCGAAAGTTATTATCGTTTACGCCTGGACCAATTTAACCGCCAGCAGCAGCAAGCGTTGTGGAAGCCGAAAAGTCCACGCACGCTGCAAACACTTTGTGTACTGGGGCTGGGGGAGCTGGGAGCCGCTACTGCGCGATATTTTCAGGCGCAGGGTTATCAGGTAACCGGCTGGTCACGAACTGTAAAAGATATTCCGGGTATCCGCTGCTTTGCGGGGGCAGATGGCCTGGCGCCAGCCTTGCAACAGGCTGATCTGGTGATCTGTTTATTACCTTTAACGCCGGCAACGACACAGCTACTGGATCAGCAGGTGTTAGCGCTGATGAAACCTGGCGTGATTTTAATTAACGTGGCCCGTGGCGCTATTATTGATGATCAGGCGCTGCTGGCGGCGCTAGAGTCCGGGCAGGTACAGGCTGCTTGCCTGGATGTATTCAGACAGGAGCCGTTACCCGCAACGGATCCTTACTGGCATCATCCGGCAGTGACGATAACACCACATATCTCCGCGGTCACCCGGGTCGAGTCGGTCGTGGCACAAATTGCCGAGAATTATCGCCGGGCGGAGCAGGGCCTGCCTTTACTTAACCAGGTTGACCTGCAACAGGGATACTAACTGTTTAAAATTACAGCGTTGCCAGAGGGTTACGAACTGATTACACTATTTTTCGTCGCAGGTAGTTGACCGCTTATCTCATGGTAACCGGCAGCTGTGACAAATAATAACAAGAATAGTGTTGAGGTTGGTTTATGAGTAAAGCGTCCAATCGTGGTTTTGGCTTTACCACACTTGCTGTAGCAGTGCTGTTGTTGGCTTTGTCAGCATTTCTGACCCGGGCAGAGGCATTTTGCTGGGTATGCTAAAAACTAAGGGCCGCAGTTGCGGCCCTTAGTTTTTTATCGCTTAGTATGGCGTTCGCGATTTTCGCGTTTTTGTTCCGCATTCTTCTGCAGTAAAACATAGGTCGCGCTATAACCGCCGTGTTGCCGCTGTGCGGTATGTGCCGCCAGCACCACGCTAAACGCCGGTAACCACTTGAACACATAGCTGCGTAAAATAGCCGGGTGCGGCTTGCTGTCGCGGCCCATACCATGTTGGATCAACAGCGTTCGCACGCCGCGTTGATGACAGTCGGTGATAAATTGTTGCAGTGCGCTGCGTGCTTCAACCAGGGGTTTACCCAGTAAATTCAGGGTGGCGTCTAACTGATACTTGCCCAAGCGCAGATTACGGTACACACCCTGTTGTACACCGTCTTTGCAATAGGCAAACACATCGTCGGGTTTCACCAGTTCGACGTATTCCATACTCAGGTAATGTGGATCGTACTCCATTTCCTGTTCAGCGGCTTTACGTCTGGCCTGTTGTGCCAACGTAGGACTGAACTCACCACTGGCTTGCAGCACAGCATCCTGAGATATTGGCTTTACATCAGCCATTTCAGAAAGAAACAGCTCGAGATCATCTTCCTGCATAGCGGTCTCCGCAACTTAAGCTGGTCTGGTTAGCTCTACGTTATACAGAGCTAACTGGCTCAGACCTGAAGACCGCCAAGTATAACGGGAGTCAGGGTGGGACAAAAGCGCCTTATTCAGCTTGTGGTTTCAGGGCGGCCGGAGCTACGTCTGTGTTAGCGGCTTTTTTCCGGGCGGCAGCAAAGCGCAGCAAGTAGTAGGCATTAATCAGCAATACCAACAGGTTTGAGATCACACCTTGTGGAATGGCGATATGGCTGTAATAGACAAATAGCAGGCTACAACCTATTAATGTAGCTAATCTAAGCCAGAACACATCTTTAATAAAAAACGCGCCGATACAGATCGTCAGGCCAACCCAGCTGATAATGTCGTAAATCAAGTTTTCCATCTGCAGGCTCCATATTGCGGCAGGTTAATTGCGCGCATTATGAGCAGTGTGGAGTTTTTACTCAACTGAGGAATATTGTAAGTTTCAGATTAAATTTTTTAATAGATGTAACCCTGCTGTCATAATGCTGACAGCAGGGGGAGGGGGAGGTTATTGACGTAAATCAACGCTGCTATTGGCGATAGCCCGGGTCATAATCAGCCAGGCTTCCAGGTTTTGCCGTAGTGCCGTTGGATCAATTTTATCCAGCGTATCATTGGGTGTATGGTGATAATCAAAGTAATCGGTACCGTCCTGCATCAGTGTTGCTACCGGTACGCCCTGTGCTTTTAAAATTGATACATCAGGACCACCCGAGGCCGTATTCGGGCCCATGCTGATCCCAAGTGGCGCCAGTTTTTGCTGCACCTGGCGGGCAAAATTCAGTGCCTGCTCGCCCATACCGGTATCAAAACGCCAGATCCGGCCAGCGCCAAAGTCAGACTCTGAGGCAAACACATGCTTGTGTAATTCCTGATGATGGCGGGTGGCATAAGCACGGGCGCCAATCAACCCGCCTTCTTCGTTACCAAAGAGCACCACCCGAATAGTGCGCTCGGGCTTTTCCTGCTTTAATAGCGCCGCTGCGGCCATCACGATACCAACACCAGCACCATCGTCCAGCGCCCCGGTACCTTCGTCCCAGGAATCCAGGTGAGCACTAATCAGCACAATTTCATCTGGTCTTTTGCTACCGGTGATTTCGGCAATGACGTTATGGCTGGTTACCTTGCCGGGTAGGTTATTATTCATTTGCAGATTCAGGCTGACTTCCGGGTTGCGGCTGAGGATCTTACTTAATTGCTGCGCGTCAGGTACCGAGATGGCGGCGGCAGGGATCCTTGGTACGCCCTCCTCGTAACGCATTTGGCCGGTATGGGCAAAGCGGTTATTGCTGCTGCCAACCGAGCGGATTAACAGGGCTTTCGCGCCCAGTTTCGCGGCTTCAACCGCACCCCGGGCGCGGCCACCGACCACCTGACCGTAAAAACCACCACGAATATCTTTTTCCAGCGCATGGTTAATAAAGACGATGCGATCTTTGACCTGAGCCGGGTCGGCTGCGATTAGCTCATCCAGCGTATTAAACATCACCACCTGAGCGGCGATACCATCAAAAGGCGTGCCGACTGAGCCACCCAGGGCGGTGAGGACCAGTGCCTGATTAAAAGGCGCGCCCACCCGCAGACTGGCAGCGCCGCGCTCCCAATACAGCATGTCAAAGGGCTCGCGCCAGACTTTATCAAAGCCTAACTGTTTAAAGTGTTGTTCCGCCCATACCACCGAGCGCAAATCGGCTTCGCTGCCGGCTAGTCGCGGACCCACTTCCACCGTTAACGACTCGACCAGGTTATACGCCAGATCTTTATCCAGTGCTAAAGGGGCTGCCTGCACATTCAGGCTAAAAGCTGCTATGATAGTTGAGAACCACAGTTTCATTGTTATTGTTTGCCTTGTGATGATGGTTGTCAGGCAAATTTAACAGCTTTAACGGATTAAACCCAGCTTACGCGGCTAAACCCCATTTTAGCCCGATTAACGGATACAGGAGCTGCCACAGGGATGCAAGGGCTAGAACAAGGAACCATACCAACAGGCCTGACGGCGCTGGTGGTCGATGACACCTTAGCGAGCAGACATTATTTAAAGCAAATCTTACAGTCGCTTGGTGTGTCAGTTGTACATGAGGCCGCAGATGGCGCCAGTGCTGAAGCATTGTTTTTGCAGCAGCACCCGCAACTGGTATTTTTGGATATTCAGCTGCCAGACATCAACGGTAAGGTACTCTTACAACGTTTCCGGCGTGTCGATCAGCAATCGCACATTTTTATGGTATCCGCTTACTCAAGTGTCGATAACCTGAAAGCTGCGGTGGCCGGTGGTGCCAAGGCCTTTGTCGTAAAGCCATTTTCGGCAGAACGAATTTATAGTCTGGTGCAACCTTTGCTCTGATTATTGGTCAGAGTCTGGTCTGAAGCGCTAAGCACTTTGATTTTCAGATTTAACCAGTCAGGTAATGGTAACGACAGATGAATTTAGAGGATATGCTGAAAAATTCAGCGCAAGCTGTGAAGTTGCTAAAAGCAGTTTCGAATGAGCGGCGGCTGATTATTTTATGTCACCTGTTAGAAGGTGAAATGTCGGTAGGTGAGATCAACGAAAAGCTGGATTTAAGTCAGTCAGCCCTTTCGCAGCATTTGGCACTGTTACGAAAGCATAAACTGGTGAAAACCCGCAAAGAAGCACAAACCGTATTTTACCGCCTCAATAGCGCCGAGGCAGAGGCCTTGATTGCGTTGATGCACAAATTGTATTGTTCAGAATAAAGGTTGCTGCGGCAGCCTTTATTTTTGGCCGTTATCAGGGTTTGTTGACCTTTATTATGTAGAATCGCATAAAACAAAAAAGCCAGCTAACGCTGGCTTTTTTGTCGAACTCTGACAGTTAAGCGGCTTTTAACGCTTTAACATGTGCATTTAAGCGAGCTTTATGACGAGCTGCTTTGTTCTTGTGGATCAGACCCTTGGCCGCCATGCGGTCAATTACCGGAACCATTTTGTTGAATGCTTCCTGAGAAGCAACTGCGTCAGCAGTTAACACCGCTGCGTAGGTTTTCTTGATGAAAGTACGCATCATAGAACGTTGACTGGCGTTTTGCTGACGACGTTTTTCTGATTGAATTGCGCGCTTCTTAGCAGACTTAATGTTAGCCAAGGTAACACTCCTAAAAACTAAACCGGACTCTTTAAAGGCCGCATAATATGCCTATTTACTGTGCCATTGTCAAATGCTTTCCGCGAAAAGGCCAGCAATTTAATTGGGATTACCGCTGGTAATTGGCGCCCCGAACAGGTGAAAATAGCGACGCATTATACACAGGAGTTTCAGGTGTCGGGAAAATTATTAAAGTCAGGGCTGATTGTGAGTTTTATGACCCTGATTTCACGGGTATTGGGGCTGGTCCGCGATGTGGTGGTCGCTAATTTTGTCGGCGCCGGTGCGGCGGCCGATGTATTCTTTTTTGCCAACCGCATTCCAAATTTCTTACGTCGTTTATTTGCCGAAGGCGCTTTCTCGCAGGCCTTTGTGCCGGTATTAAGTGAGGTGAAAGCGCAGCATGGCGATGATGCGGTGCGCGAACTGGTGGCAAAAGTCGCCGGCACACTCGGTGTGATTGTCACACTGGTAACCCTATTTGGTGTCATTGCCTCACCGCTACTAGCTCTGCTGTTTGGTATGGGCTGGTTTATCGAATGGCTTAACGATGGCCCGGATGCGCATAAGTTTGAGCTGGCCTCGTTAATGCTGAAAATTACCTTTCCCTACCTGTGGTTTATCACCCTGGTTGCCTTGTCGGGTGCCATTCTAAATACCTATAACCGCTTTGCGGTGGCTGCCTTTACGCCGGTCTTTTTAAATATTGCCATTATCGGTAGTGCGCTCTATCTGGCACCGACGCTGGATGAGCCTGCGCTGGCCCTGGCCTGGGGTGTGTTTATCGGTGGCGTGGTGCAGCTGTTGTTTCAACTGCCGTTTCTGGCCAAAGCCGGTTTGCTGGTGATGCCAAAATGGGGTTGGCGCGATCCGGGCGTGACGAAAATCCGCACCCTGATGTTGCCGGCGCTTTTCGGGGTGTCAGTCAGTCAGATCAACCTGCTGTTGGATACCGTGATCGCGTCGTTTTTATTAACTGGTGCGGTCAGCTGGCTGTATTACTCGGATCGCTTAATTGAATTTCCACTGGGTTTATTCGGTATTGCGATTGCCACTGTTATTCTGCCGAACCTGTCACGCCATCATGCCACCGCCAATGCGGAGCGTTTTTCGCAGACGCTGGATTGGGCGATCCGTTTTGTGGTGATGTTTGGTTTACCGGCGATGCTGGCGCTGATGGTACTGGGCCAGCCCATTATCAGTGTGCTCTTTATGCGCGGCGAATTTACCCAGCAAGATGTGCTGATGGTGTCTTACAGTCTGGTGGCCTATAGCTGTGGTTTGCTCAGCTATATGCTGATTAAAGTATTGGCGCCTGGGTATTATGCGCGGCAGGATATTAAAACCCCGGTAAAAATCGGCATTATTGCTATGGTCGCTAATATGGTGTTTAACCTGATGCTCGCACCGTTTTTAAGTTATGTTGGCTTGGCGCTGGCGACCGCCATGTCGGCCAGTTTAAATGCGTATTTACTGTATCGGGGTTTAAAGCTGGCCGGAATTTATCAGCTTAGCCGGCAAAACTGTTGGTTCTTAGCCAAATTTACGCTTGCTGCGCTGTTAATGGCGGCAACCTTGTGGTGGTTAAGTCCAGAATTGAATGACTGGATTGCCCGGCCACTTACAGTACAAATTCTGTTGTTAAGTAGCCTTTGTGTCGGCGCGGTGCTGCTTTACTTCGCCTTGCTGTTGCTTTTCGGGGTACGTTTGTCGGATTTTAAAGCGAAATCTGTTGCTGAAAGCCGTCACTAATCCGGTTATAATCCGGCGTTTACAGGCACCAGAGGCATTATTGCAGGCATGGAGTTAATTCGCGGTATCCATAATATTCTGCCGCAGCATCAAGGCTGTGTACTGACTATTGGCAATTTTGATGGTGTGCATCTGGGGCATCAGGCGGTGCTGGCAAAGGTGCAGCAGTTAGCGCAGTCACTTAAGCTGCCATCCTGCGTGATGGTATTTGAGCCGCAGCCGCTGGAGCTGTTTGCTGGTAACGCCGCACCAGCGCGCTTAAGCCGCTTTCGCGAGAAATATCAGGCGCTGGCCGCGGTCGGGATTGACCGCATGCTGTGTGTGAATTTTAACCGCAGCTTTGCCGCTCAGGATCCGCAGCAGTTTATCAAAACCCTGTTGCTGGATAAGCTGGGCGTGCGGCATCTGATCGTAGGCGATGATTTTCACTTTGGCAAAAATCGCAGTGGTAATTATGCCTTACTGGCCCAGGCCGCGGCGCAATATGGCTTTGGTTTAAACAGTACTTCCAGTTTAAAACTGGGCGAGCAGCGGGTCAGCAGCACCTTAATTCGTGAAGCGCTGCAGCAAGACCAACTGGACAGAGCCGCCGCCATGCTGGGGCGGCCTTTTACGCTAAGCGGCCGGGTGCGCCATGGCCGTAAGCTGGGGCGGGATCTGGGTTTTCCGACGGCCAATGTCTGGCTTTACCGGCGTAAGCTACCGGTGTCGGGCGTGTATGCTATTACGGCGCATACTTGTTATGGTGTTTTTAACGGTGTCGCCAATATTGGCAACCGACCGACAGTGCAGGGCAGTCGTGAGCAGTTAGAAGCCCATTTATTTGATTTTAATCAGGATTTATATGGCAGCCAGATCCGGGTAGCGCTACGGCATAAACTTCGAGCCGAGCAACGTTTTGCCAGTCTGGATGCATTGCAACAACAAATTGCCGCCGATGTTGCGGCAGCACAACAGTATTTTAGTGAGGCCGCGTCCACGCAGGCCCCGACAACCTAACGGAACCGAAACGGATGAGCGATTACAAGCATACCCTTAACTTACCGGAAACGGCCTTTGCCATGCGCGGTAATCTGGCGCAGCGGGAACCGCAAATGCTGGCCAAGTGGACGCAGGATGATCTCTATGGTCAGATCCGCAGTGCAAAAAAAGGCAAGAAAACCTTTATCCTGCACGATGGCCCGCCCTATGCGAATGGCAATATCCATATCGGTCATGCCGTTAACAAAATTTTGAAAGATATTATTGTTAAAGCCAAAACCCTGTCTGATTTTGATGCGCCCTATGTCCCGGGCTGGGATTGCCATGGCCTGCCGATTGAGCTGGTGGTGGAGAAAAAATACGGCAAGCCGGGTACCAAGCTGACACCGGCGGAGTTTCGTGACAAATGCCGCGAGTATGCGTTAACGCAAATTGACGCCCAGCGCACGGATTTTATCCGTTTAGGCGTACTGGGTGACTGGCACAACCCCTACCGCACCATGGATTATGTGACTGAAGCCAATATTATCCGCAGCCTGGGCAAAATTATCGGCAATGGCCACTTACAACAGGGCTTTAAGCCGGTGCACTGGTGTACCGACTGTGGTTCGGCCTTGGCCGAAGCCGAGGTGGAATATCAGGACAAGGTCTCCCCCGCGATTGATGTGCGCTTTAAGGTACTGGATGACAGCGTCGCCGCTAAGTTTGATCATCCGGCCGGTCATGCCGGGCAGGGCCCGATTTCGGTGGTGATCTGGACCACCACTCCGTGGACTATTCCGGCGAACCGTGCCGTGGCCCTCAACGCTGACTTACAGTACTCGCTGGTGCAGGTTGAGCAAGGCCCGAATGGCGCAGAGCGCTTAATTCTGGCCACTGAGCTGGTGAAAGACGTGATGGCGCGCGCCAATATCGAGCATTACCATGCGCTGGGTTTCTGTCAGGGCGCTGCGCTGGATTTAGTGCAGCTGCAGCATCCGCTGTATGACTTTAGCGTGCCGGTGGTATTAGGCGAACACGTTACGACGGACTCAGGTACCGGCTGTGTGCATACGGCACCGGGTCACGGTCAGGAAGACTTTGTAGTTGGCCAGAAATATGGTCTGGAAGTAGCAAACCCGGTTGGTGCCAACGGTGTCTATCTGCCGGATACGCCGCTGTTTGCCGGGCAGCATGTATTTAAAGCCAATGAAACGGTAGTTGAAGCGTTGAAAGAGGCCGGAGCTTTATTGGTGCATAAAGCCTATAAGCACAGTTATCCGCATTGCTGGCGCCATAAAACGCCGATTATCTTCCGTGCTACACCGCAGTGGTTTATCAGCATGGAGCAACAAGGCCTGCGCCAGACATCATTAGCGGAAATTGAGCAAACCCGCTGGATCCCGGATTGGGGTCAGCAGCGGATTGAAAATATGGTCGCCGGCCGGCCAGACTGGTGTATTTCACGCCAGCGCACCTGGGGCGTACCGATTGCGCTGTTTGTGCGCAAAGATAACAGCGCCTTGCATCCGCGTACGGCTGAACTGATTGAGCAGGTGGCGCATAAAGTTGAGCAGGCGGGGATTCAGGCCTGGTTTGATCTGGATGCTGCTGAGCTGTTGGGCGCGGATGCTGCCGATTACGTTAAGGTTACCGATACCCTGGATGTCTGGTTTGACTCTGGCGTGACCCATGCTGCAGTCGTAGATGCGCGGCCGGAATTTCATGGTGCCGAAATTGACCTGTATTTAGAAGGTTCGGATCAGCACCGTGGCTGGTTTATGTCGTCACTGATGACTGGCGTCAGTATTAAAGGCAAGGCGCCGTATAAACAGGTACTGACACATGGCTTTACCGTCGACGGTGAAGGCCGCAAGATGTCGAAATCACTGGGTAATGTGGTGTCACCGCAGGATGTGATGAACAAACTGGGTGCCGATATTCTGCGCTTATGGGTCGCGACCACGGACTACACCTCGGAGATGACGGTATCGGATGAAATTCTGAACCGAGCTGCAGATAAATACCGCCGTATTCGGAATACCGCGCGCTTCCTGCTGGCCAACCTGAATGGCTTTAACCCGCAAACGGATGCACTGCCATTTAATGAACTGGTTGAGCTGGACCTGTGGGTCGTAAACCGGGCGGCGAAGTTACAACAAGAAATTATCGATGCGTACGATAATTATCAGTTCCATCAGGTAAGTCAGAAACTGATGAATTTCTGTACCGTGGAGCTTGGTAGTTTCTATCTGGATGTGATTAAAGATCGCCAGTATACCGCGCACACCGAGTCCAAAGCCCGCCGCTCCTGCCAGACTGCGCTCTATCATATCGCCCAGGCGATGGTACGCTGGATGGCACCGGTAATGAGCTTTACCGCGCAAGAAATCTGGGAAGCCTTACCGGGCCAGAGCTCGCCTTATGTGTTTACCGATGTTTGGTATCCGGGTTTTGCCAACTTACCGGTAGGTAAATTCAGTGACGCTTTCTGGCAACAGCTGTTAGAAGTTCGCGATGAAGTCAACAAGGTGCTGGAAGCAGCGCGCCGCGAAGAAAAACTCGGCGCCTCTTTACAGGCCGAAGTGACCTTGTTCGCCGGTGCTGAACTGGCGCAAGCGCTGTCACAGCTGGGCGACGAGCTGCGTTTTGTGCTGATTACGTCAACCGCTAAGGTGAGTGCGGAGCAACCGGCTGCCGCTGCGGTGGCCACCGCCATTAAAGGCTTAAGTGTGCTGGTGGAAGCCTCTACCGCCGCCAAGTGCGAGCGCTGCTGGCACCACCGTCACGATGTCGGCGCCGATGCCGCCCATCCGGGCATTTGTTTACGTTGCGTCAGTAACGTAGAAGGTAGCGGTGAACAGCGGGAATTTGCCTGATGCAGTTGTTTAATAATACCGCCTGGCGCTGGTGGTGGCTGATCCTGCTGTTAATCGGTCTGGATCAGCTGACCAAGCAGCTGGTACATCAGAATATGGCCCTGTACGATTCGATTGAATTACTGCCATTTTTTAATCTGACCTATGTGCGTAACTATGGCGCGGCCTTTTCGTTCTTAAGTGACGCCGGTGGCTGGCAGCGCTGGTTCTTTACGATTCTGGCGGTGGTAATCAGCACTGTGATTGCGGTCTGGATGAGCCGGTTACCACGGCAGCAGATTAAGCTGGGGTTGGCATTAAGCCTGGTGTTTGCCGGCGCTATCGGTAATTTAATTGATCGCAGTATCTATGGTTACGTAATAGACTTTTTCCATCTGTATTACCAGACCTGGCATTATCCGGCCTTTAATATTGCCGATTCGGCGATCTGTATTGGCGCCGCCCTGATTATCTGGGACAGTTTTAGCAGTGATTCTGAGGCAAAAAAATGAGCGAAATTCAGGCCAAAAGTACGGTAATCTTCCACTTTGATATCACGCTGGCCGATGGCAGTGCCGCCGAGAGTACCCGGGTGCACAACAAGCCGGCAAAATTACAGATGGGCGATGGCAGCTTATCACCGGCATTTGAAGCCCAGTTATTAGGCATGTCGGCCGGAGAGAAAAAAAGCTTTACCCTGGCCCCGGAAGACGCCTATGGTATGCCGAAC
The DNA here is from genome assembly GCF_000272005.1 of Alishewanella agri BL06. GTDB lineage: Bacteria > Pseudomonadota > Gammaproteobacteria > Enterobacterales > Alteromonadaceae > Alishewanella > Alishewanella agri. The sequence goes on from NZ_AKKU01000026.1 coordinate 270,142, forward strand.
CCGGATAATATTTATTACGTTGACCGCAGTAAATTCTCGGCTGATGCGCCGGCTAAAGTTGGTGCCATTATTGGCTTTGCGATGCCGGATGGCTCGGAATTGCCGGGCTTAGTGCGGGACGTGGTAGGCGATTCGGTCACCGTTGATTTTAATCATCCGCTGGCGGGTCAGACTCTGACCTTCAACGTCGAAATTGTGCAGGTAAGCTAAAGATGGATATTTTACTCGCTAACCCGCGGGGCTTTTGTGCCGGTGTTGATCGGGCGATCAGCATTGTAGAACGGGCGCTGGAGCTGTTTCCGCATCCAATCTATGTGCGGCATGAAGTGGTGCACAACAAATTTGTAGTGGACGGTTTACGCCGTCGCGGCGCGGTCTTTGTGGATGAGCTGGACGAAGTGCCGGATAGCCATATTGTGATTTTCAGCGCCCATGGTGTGTCGCAGGCGGTACGTGAAAATGCACGGCAGCGCGGCTTAAAGGTGTTTGATGCCACCTGTCCACTGGTAACTAAGGTACATATGGAAGTGACCCGCGCCAGCCGCAAAGGTACCGAATGTATCCTGATTGGTCATGCTGGTCACCCTGAGGTAGAAGGCACCATGGGCCAGTATGATAATGCTGCAGGTGGTATCTATCTGGTGGAGTCGGTCGAGGATGTCGAAAAACTGCAGGTTAAAAATCCGGCACAGCTGTGCTACAGCAGTCAGACTACCTTGTCGGTAGACGACACCGCTGATGTGATTGATGCGCTGCGCGCTCGTTTTCCGCTGATCGAAGGGCCGCGCAAAGATGATATTTGCTATGCCACCCAGAATCGCCAGGATGCGGTGCGTGAGTTGGCCGCCAAGGCTGAACTGATGCTGGTGGTCGGTGCCAGAAACAGCAGTAACTCCAACCGCTTACGCGAGCTGGCGGAGAAGCTTGGTTGTAAAGCCTATTTAATTGATACCGCCAACGATATTCAGCAAAGCTGGCTCGATGGTATCAGCCGGGTTGCCGTTACCGCCGGTGCTTCTGCACCGGAAATTCTGGTGCAGGATGTGATTAGCCAGCTGAAAATGTGGGGCGGTAAAACGGTGACCGAAACGACCGGCCGCGAAGAGAATGTAGTGTTCGCCATTCCGGCAGAGCTAAGATAACGTCTTCAGACAGGGAGGTCAGCTGATGTTAAACCAGCCAACTCAGGTTAACAGACGCCTCCCTGATTTTCGTAGCCCGGTGCAGTTATTACGGGTGATTGTGTTCACTCAAGGCCTGGCGTTATTGTTAGCCTTCGCGCCATTTTCTATCGACTCTTCGCCTTGGTATCGCCTGGGTTTTATCAGTCTGTTTTTACAGTGGATCGCTTTAATTAGTTGTCTGACATTTAGCTGGTTCACGCCACTGTTAAGCCGGGCGAGTTTTTGGCAGTTGGCGCTGTTGATCCAGGGGATTCTGCTGACTATTACCGCCGGCTGCACGATAATTAGTTTTTGGTATTTTCAGCAATTAGCCCCTACTCTTGAATTACCCGCGTTACTCATTAATAACCTGCTGATTTGTTTTGTGGTGGCCTTACTGGTGATCCAGCTACTGATCATGTCGGATGAACAAAGCAAAAGTATCACCGCGCAAAGCCGGGCTGAACTGATAGCACTGCAGGCCAGGATCCGGCCCCACTTTTTATTTAACACCTTAAATTCTACTGCTGAGCTGGTACACCAGAATGCCGCTGCTGCAGAGCAGGCATTGCTGGATTTAGCGGCATTATTTCGTGCGGCGATGCAAACAGCGGAAACCATCTCTCTGACAGAAGAGTTGGCGCTCTGCCGGCGTTATTTATCGTTAGAGCAATGGCGGTTAGGCGAGCGATTAAAGGTGAATTGGCAGCTGCCAGAGCCAATGCCTGAGTTACAGTTGCCGGCCTTAACCTTGCAACCCCTGCTGGAGAATGCGGTGCTACACGGCATTGAGCCGGCAGCTGCGGGTGGTGAGATCCTGATTAAGATGACGCAGACGGCTCAACAGTTGCAAATCGTCATAACAAACCCTTATCCGCTGCAGGGCAGTCGTCAGCCACACAATGGTATGGCGCTGCAGAATATTCAACAGCGATTGGCCTATGTATTTGCCGAGCAAGCACAAATGGTGATCAAAGACCAAAATCAGCAGTTTAGTGTTACCTTGGTATTGCCGCTGGTCTGGGAACAAAGATGATGAATATTTTAATCGTTGATGATGAGCCGCTGGCCCGCAGCCGGTTGCGGCGCTTACTCGCCGAATGCGCAGTTAATGCAGTGGTAACGGAAGCAGCATCGGCAGAGCAGGCCAGGCAGCTGGCAGCTAGCTTGCAACCGGATCTGGTGCTACTCGACATCTCGATGCCCGGTGAAAGTGGTTTGCAATTGGCAGAGGCCTTTGCCAGTAGCGCGTTGCCACCGGCGTTGATTTTTGTTACCGCTTATCCTGAACATGCCCTGGCGGCGTTTAATGTGCACCCGGTTGATTATTTACTTAAGCCGGTCAGCTTAAGCCAGTTGCAGCGTAGCTTGCAGCGTGCCTGTCAGCTTAATCGTCTCCAGCAACAACCGCCCAAATTGCCGCTGGTCAGTTATCAGCAAGCGGGCTTACAAAAAACGGTACCTCTGACGGAGGTGCTGTTTTTTGCTGCGGAAGACAAATATGTCCGGATGCAACTTACTGAACAGAACATCTTGCTAGATAAAAGCCTGCATCAGCTCGAAGCGGCGTATCCGCAGTTACTACGGATTCACCGCCAAACACTGATTAATCCGCTGTATTTGACGGCTATCCGCCAGCCAGCAACGGGCCCGGCCCTGGCGGAACTTGAGAATGGGAAGTATAAATTACCAATTAGCCGGCGCGCGCTCAGCGCGGTTAAGCACGCCCTGCAATCCTAAGATGACAAAGGTGGGTAATTTCATAACCGCTGGTCAGAAAAATTTACCTTTTATCCGTTACAACTCGCACTAAACTTAATAAATGATATGGTTAATTCAGAGGTTTATATGACATTTTGGAAGCTTATGCAGTACAGATCCGTTAAGCCTGTAAAGCAGTTTGGTTTTACCTTGATCGAAATGATGGTAGTAGTAGTGATCATAGGTATACTAGCCTCGATCGCTTACCCGTCCTATCAAAATTATGTACTGAGATCAGGCAGAACGGATGCCAGAGATGCTTTGCTTAATATTGCGCAGCAGCTCGAACGGCACTATACCCAAAATAATTCTTACACGAGCTATACGCTGGCTTCCACCAGTTCGCAGGCTGGTTTGTATACCATATCACTGACAAAAGCAGCCAATACCTACATAGTCACTGCGGTTCCTGCGACAGGTTCCCGGCAAACCAAAGATACCTGCAGCAGTTTTTCCATTAATCAGGCAGGTGTGAGGACATCCAACCCTGCTACAGGCTGTTGGTAAAAGTTATGAGAAAAAATATCAAAGCTTTTACTTTGGTTGAGTTGATGGTGGCGGTTGCAGTATTGGCAATAGTGCTTGGTATTGCTGCACCATCGTTTCTTGAAATGCTGCGGCAAAATACACTGAGAAGTCAGGCAAATGAATTACTTGGCGTGATGCATTATGCCAGAACGGAAGCAATAAAGCGCCGGGTGAATGTGACGGTAAACCTAACACCTGGCACTGGCTGGAAAGCAGAGGTTATTCAGCCTGGCACAACAACTGTGTTAAGGGCAGTAGATAAAACAGCGACCTCTGTTGCTTTAAATGGCTCTGGAACTATTGCTGTTGTTTTTGATCTTCGCGGTCGGCGCCAGAGTGCCGATAATTGCTTTCAGCTTTCTTATTATGGTAACCAGCGCCAGTTGATAGTGGAAACCGGCGGTGCTTTGAAGATCGAAGCCGGTGCGTGTGGAGGCTCATAATGGTGAAAAAAAGACTAATAACAAGCCACTGTTCGCGAGGTTTCTCGCTGTTAGAAGTGCTTATTGCTGTACTAGTGATAGCCTTCGGTTTATTGGGCATGGCAGCATTACAGCTGAAAACAGTACAGAACAGTCACTCTGCTTTTCAACGAACGCTTGCCAGTGTCATAGCCATGGATGCGTCCGAACGGTTGTGGATTAACCTTGGTGATTCTCCAGCCAAAACGGCAGCCACTATTCAAACGGAATGGTTAACGGCTTGGAATGGCGCCCTACCTGCTGCCAGTACTGCAAGTTCAATCGAAGATCTGGGCGGTGGTAAATGGCGAATCTCGGTGCGTTGGCAAGAAAATCGGCTAGCGGATACTAATGCGGTAGAAACCTTTGTTTATGAAATGGACTTGTATCCATGATGAAAAAAATTACGAGATTGCAAAAACGCTACCTGAGAGGTGTCACTTTAGTCGAGCTGCTGATAGCTCTCACCCTTGGGATAGTGGTGCTGGGTGGTGGAATCCAGATTTTTATCAGTGGGCAACAAGCTTACAACGAAGCCCAACGCTTTAACCGCTTGCAGAGTGACCTCAGTTTGATCACTGACTTACTTGCCAGTGATATTCGAGCAGGAAATATTGTTGCTACGGCACCAAACTTGATTGTTGCGGGTGTCGCCGGGAATACCGAGTACCGTTTGGAAGCCGATAATACCTTGGTCCGTCAAGTTGGCGCTGCAGCGGCAGAAATCCTGTCACAGGACATTATTACTTTTAACAGTAGTTGTATTTCTGTTGGTGGAAACGATTGTCCGACTGCAATTGGGATCAATTTGCAGTTAACGATGAGAGCGACAGACACAAACAATATTGCGTTAAATTTCCGGGTCGGTGTTAGGAATAATATCTTAACTAATAAATTTGAGAGTTAAGAGTGAGGTTTGAAATGAGAGTCTATCAGCGAGGTTCAGTATTAATAGTAAGTTTATTACTGCTATTGATTATTACAATCGTCGGGGTGTCCGGTGTCAGCAACTCAATGCTTGGTGATCGACTTGCATCAAATCAGCGCCAACTTTCCTTGGCTTTCATGGCTGCAGAGAGTGGCTTGGTAAATGCTAAACAATGGTTTGACGATACCAGCAATCTTGCTTCATGGGGAGACACAGCAGCAACTATAGATGGAATTAATGATCTTGCTGTGGCAGGCTCAGTCAATGACTTGAGCTGGCAGATTGAATCAGCGACATTTAATGGGGACGAGGTGACTATTGTCAGCTGCGGTACTGTAGGTGACACAGGTGTTAATAGATGTCTGACGAGTATTTATGTTAAAGCGTCCGGTGGCGGCAATTTAGCTGCGATGAATATTATTGGTAATATTAAGACCTTCGATACTGCCAATAGCAACTCCTTTCAAATAATTGGAGCTAAGGATAATTCGGGTAATGCAATTGGCCCTGCCTTAGCGACCAATACCAAAGCCAATGCTGATTTAATCCTGCAGGATATTAATAATAAAGGCCGGATAGACAACTATATCGGAGGCATTGCGCAGGTCGAATTCGATGATCCTTTTGGCGACCCGGAAAAAATGAATGAATTTATTACAGGCATTAAAAACGAGTGGAGTGCTATGCCGGCAAATGACCCGAGAAAAGGTATAGCGCCGTCCAATATGGGAACGCCTTCAACATCCACTACTCCAGCCGTAATGAAGATCACTTATCATGAAGGTAATTTGGAATTAAAAGGTACATCAAAGGGCGCGGGAATTTTGGTTGTTAAAGGTAATTTGACGATCTCGGGAAATAATATTCAATTCGAGGGGTTAGTTATCGTTACCGGACAGTCATTTGTAATGAAAGGGGGCGGGAGTAGAGATATGTTAGGTGCCCTAGTCTTTGCTAACCCTATTTTAAACTCTAATAGTGAATGGGCCTTTGGTCAGGCGGAAGCCACTTTCGAGTTTGATATCTCAGGTGGTGGTAATGCGTCATTTACCTACGATTCGCAAGTTCTGAAAAAAGCGTGGACAATACTTGGCGATAGTAATATTGCCAAAACCCTATGGCAGGTTGAAGAGAGTGTTAGCGGCAGCGCGTCTGAGAGCAGAATGTATGGTTGGAATGAGTACATTAAAAATTGATATATGGACAGGACTCGCAGTTACATTAAAGTAACAGGAATCAGGCAGTCTAAGTTCGCGTTATAGAGCTAATCAGGTTTAATTGGCAAATTCCTTATCTCTTATGTAAAAAAATAGATAAATATTTTTGACTTTTTTGGTGGTTGATCTATGGTTATTTTCCCAAGGGTAAATAACCGAGGTCACCATGACTCGTCAGCGCGGAGCAACTTTAATTGAAGTACTCATTACGCTACTCATCCTGAAGGTAGGGTTATTAGGCGTATTGGCGACACAATTACAGGCACTGCGTCTGGCTTCTGAGGCGACACAGCGTACCACTGTTGTCGCCTTATCCCGCGATATTCTGCAACAACTGCGCTTTTATCAGCAACCTGTAGCAACACATAACTATCAAGTCTCCGGGGCATTAAATGCTGTTAACTGTTCTGCGGCGGCACCTTGTCAGCATTATAACAGCAAGCAATTTTTAATCCGGCACTGGCAACAACAATGGCTGGCAGATCAGGGCTACGGTTTACTGCTCCAGCCCGCGTTCTGCCTGCACCAGCAACAAGGCAAGTTACAGCTTGAAGCCAGTTGGCAGGCCAGAGTGCAACCGCTATCTGTCGCCCACTCCAGCTGTCAGGCCGGTGCTGGTCGGGGGCTGTTTCATCTGGGCTTACCGGAGTGAGCTATGAGGCGGCATGGAGGCTTCTCACTCACGGAACTGATGATAGCAATGGTGCTGGGTTTATTGCTGTTGGGGTTGACACTAACCGCCTTTAGTTCGCTAAGTGCCTCGTCCAGTCAAAGCCGGCAACTGGCTTTTCTGCAACAAAATGGGCAGTTGGCAATCAACTTGCTATACAACGAACTGCAAAACACCGGCTTTTTTGGTGGCCAGACGCTGGCGGCGATGCAGCGTGCGGTGAGTAACCAGGCCCCACCTGCCGCTGATTGCTTTGTTGATGGCATGGATAGCGGTAGCTTTCCGCATGCCAATTTGGCTTACTTAAATGTATTTGCCGGACAAGCACTTCCTGGCCGGGTATTAAATTGCCTGAATAATCTGGCGCCGCAGACCGAATATATCCAGATTAAAAGAGCCATCGGCGCCGCCGCTACACCGGCAACTATGCGCCATAATCGCTTTTATTTGCTCCCGGACTGGCAGCAAAGCCGCTTTGTTGATCACACTAACGTGCCCGCCACAGTAGATACAGTCTACCCTTACCAGCATTTGGTGCTGTATATCCAGTTACAACGTCAGGCTGGTGAAGATGTGCCGGTATTAATGCGCAAACGGTTAATCAGAAATAGTGCCGGACATGCCAGTATCAGTACAGATTCGATGTTAGATGGGGTAGAGCGCCTACATTTTGAGTTTCTGATTGATAGTGATCTGGATGGCGTACCCGATTATCTGCTGTCTACTGCTGAAATGACGGCCTCGCATTGGTTACAGCAGGAAAGTCGCATTCTGGGTTTGAGGTTTTATGTACTGATGCGGACTTTGACACCGGATCGACGTTATCGCAATGACCGTTTATATCAGATGGGTAAGCATAGTTTTCAGGCGCCAGGTGATCATTACCGCAGATTACTACTCAGTGGCGCAGTAAAGTTTGATCTTACGGCTGAGCCGGCAGGTTAATCTGAGCAGTAAAGGTTCACACATCCTATATGAGGTACTGATACATCAGTTAATTTAGTTACTGAAACTACGGAGGAGCTATGAGAGAGCGAGGAATGGTTTTACTCAGTGCACTGTTGTTTTTAGTGGTTATGTTATTAGTGGTGGCCAGTAATCTGGTTTTAAGTCAGTTAAGCCTGAAATCGGCACAAACAGCCCAACAGCAATTACAATTGGAATTTCGCACACTGGAGCAGCATTTAAAGCAGCTCAATGGCCTGGCGCCAGACGAAGTCCCGGAAAGTACGCTGGCCTTACCTTCCTGTCCCGGTATTTATGCGGCTTGGTCGGATGCGACACTACAGTGCGATTTAATGTTAATCGAAACCAGTGAACAGACCAGGCAGCCGCCGGCGTTTACCCGATATAACAGTCTGTTATTACGCAAACAGCTGAAATTATCGGAGCCTGCACCATGAAAGCTTTATTATTGCTTCTGACGTTGTTCAGTCCCGTGGTTGCGGCCTGGTGCCCGTTACTGCCGAATCATCCGGTAAGAGTTACCATTAATCATGCCGAGCAAAAGCGTCAGGCTGACGCTTATATCCGTACGCTTGCTGTCGACGCTCTGCGGTTACAGCTGGTGGCTGCTGATACTGGCTATGATCTCTCGGGGCTGGATTTATCTGCAGCGGGCATCCAGGGCTCTATCCAAGCCAGACCACTAGCTGAAGATGCCAATCTGGACGGTGCAGCAGACCATTTCTGGTTAGTGACCAGCACCGGCGAGGTTTGGCGTGTGCCATGGCAGCAAAGCCAGTTTGGACAGCCGTTATTGATGGCCGATTTATCCGATGCCGGGTTGCATTTTCATACCGCAGTTACCCTGATTCGTGCCCGTTTACCGTCTCAGTTAGCTCCGATGTCCTGGCAAAATTTGGAACAGCATCAACTACTGCTACTCGGTACTGAGCCTGACAGTGGCCAGGATGTATTGTTTAGCCTGCGTTTTCCGGTTGGCGGGCGGCAACCTTATGTGATGAAAAGTAGCCAACTGGTTGATCGGACGACACTGAGCGATGCAGAGCTGCGCCAGCAATACAGCGCTGCAGATTGGCGGGTGTTATTAAGTGCCGCTGGTTGGAGACTGCGTTTGTCCGGTCGCGTCAGTAGCTTACCTACAGTGATCGCCGGGGTAATTTATGCCCCAGCCATTATCGTAAAAGATGCCAAGAGTTGTCAGTTTGATAAAACAGAACAGCAACTTTATGCGGTACAACTTTATACCGCCAGTCAGATTTATCCCAAACGCAGTTGGGCTATTCCTTATCTGGAGCAAGCGGCCCTGCGCATAAGAGAGCAGCCGGATAAGCGTTTGATCTTAGTGTTGGCCGATGAGCGACAGTCGGTAGCCTTAGTTGACACCCTGTTGAAAATCACCACGGATTGCCATCAATGCACGGCGCCCTTAACACTGGACAAGTTCCCTCTTTGGCAGCGTTTGGCGACCTATCGCGATGAAAGGGGGGCATTCTGATGCGCAGCCGGGGCTTCAGTTTACTGGAAATGTTGGTTACGCTGGCTATTGTCGGCATTCTGATTGCGGTGAGTTATCCATCGTATCAGCAGTATGTGTTAAGAAGCTATCGGGCAGAGGCCGTCACTGCTCTGCTCGAACTGGCAACGAAACAAGAGCAGTGGCTGTTAGAGCAAGGCCGTTATAGCAATCAGCTCACGGATTTAGGTTTCACGCAGCCTGTTACCGCCTCAGGCCGCTTTCGGATCGAGCTGACGCAGGCTGATCCGGCTCAGTTCTTACTCAAGGTAAAAGCGCAGGGTCCACAACTGCAGGATAAAACGTGTTTGCAGTACAGCCTGAATCATTTTGGGCAGCGTAATGTCGGCCTAACTGAGTCTTTAAGTTGCTGGGATTAATAGTAATTTTGATGCCGATTAAGCCGGGCAGGGCTGAGTATAGTGCTGCAAACGACCCCGACCGGCTTGGTTCAGTACCAGCCGGTAATGCCAGTTGAAACGTCCGGGGGGGCAATAATAAAAAGTCCCGTTTTCCAGCGCGTCCAAACTGCCATCCCGCCGAAATTGCAGTTGTTGCCGGTTATAAGTTAGTCGATGGCCGTCAGGTAACCTAGGTAGCTCACGCAGTAATTCAGCCTGTTGATCAACAGGATTAAGCAACATCAGCTTCACGGGATCTTGCTGCCAGTTACCCTGACAGTGGTTAGCCAGCACCGGACAAACGCGGACCGGCTGTTGGCTGCTACTGGCCTGGACGCGAGCGTAATGTAGATGACGGTCGAATTGTTGCAGGTAACTACTGGCACGCTGTTGATGGATAAACTCATCCATCGCCGGTGTAGCGATAGTGATTAAGATCACCAGGATCACCAACGCGATGAGTAATTCGAGTAAGGTCAGGCCTTGTTGCTGCATCACTAGACTCCAATTATTGCTTATTGAAGTCTAGTTCAGACAATTGTTTTGTGAAATAAATGTTATTTATGTTGCTGGGTCGGGCTATAAATGCCGGTTTACTTAATCGTAAACTGTTGGAATAGGCTGGCGCTTATGCTGAGTTTTCAGGTAAATCTGCACCAAACGCTCACTGACGGCAGTGTCGACGGCTTTACCTTCCAGAAAATCATCAATCTGCTGATAGGTCAGACCTAACGCCGTTTCATCTGCTTTTTGTGGCGCCATACACTCCAGATCAGCTGTTGGTGTTTTCTCGACCAGTAATTCCGGTGCACCCAGCTGCCGCGCTAATGCCCGTACCTGACGTTTACTTAAGCCAAACAGCGGTGCTAAATCACAGGCACCATCGCCCCATTTAGTATAAAAACCAGTAATATTCTCGGCCGAATGATCGGTTCCCAGTACCAGGCCGCCCTGCAGCGCTGCAATATGATACTGTGCCACCATCCGACAGCGGGCTTTAACGTTACCTTTAGCAAAATCCTGCTGCGCGTCGCCAGGTAATGGCAGGCCTTCGATCCCCAGCAGCGTACTTTGATGCAATGCATCAGCCGCTGCTTTGATATTTACCGTAACACTCTGGCTTGGTTTAATAAACGACAGGGCCAGCTGAGCTTCGGCTTCGTCCTGTTGCACGCCGTAAGGCAGGCGTACCGCAATAAACTGATAACCTGAACTATGCTGGTTTAATTCATCCACCGCCAGTTGTGCCAGGCGGCCACAGGTCGTGGAGTCAACCCCTCCGCTGATCCCCAGGACCAGTGTTTTTAAACCCGATGCCTGCAGGCGGGTTTTGATAAAGTCGACGCGGCGGCGGATTTCAAATTCAACATCAATCTGCGGCTGTACCCGCATTTCCCGGATTATTGCTTGCTCGATACTCATAGCGGCCTCACTGTTAGTTGCCAATATCTTAACGGATTTAATGCAGAAAGGATCAATAAATTGTCTGCTGACAGCGGCTTTTATCTGGCGCACAAAGGTGCACCGCCGGGTGGATTAAGGTTATACTTCGGCCACCGGCAAGCAAAGCAATGAGTCTTACCATGAAGAAAATTGAAGCGATTATCAAACCCTTTAAACTGGATGATGTGCGCGAGGCACTGGCTGATATCAATATTACCGGTATGACGGTAACCGAAGTGAAAGGTTTTGGCCGGCAAAAAGGCCATACCGAACTCTATCGCGGTGCTGAGTATATGGTTGATTTCCTGCCGAAGGTAAAGTTGGAAATCGTGGTGACCGATGAACAAGTCGAGCGCTGTGTCGAAGCTATTATGAAAACAGCACAAACCGGTCGTATTGGTGATGGTAAGATCTTTGTATTTGAAGTGGAGCGGGTGATCCGGATCCGCACGGGTGAAGAAGACGAAGACGCGATTTAAGCTGGCAGACGTAAATCGCTCTAGTCAAACAAACCTAATTGCGTTGATGTTTTGCGGGCGCGTTGCGCCTTAGGACGGTTGCGACTGGCATGACGCTGAAATACCTGACGTTTTTCCAGTTCAAATGCCTGGCGATGTTGGGCAAGCCATCGGCTTAATCTGGCTCTGGCCGCAGTTACCGCCTGACTGGCCGCCACGACAGGTGCCGGATAATCGCGGCCAATCACACAGCCAAATTGCTGTTGTAAGGTAGTGCTCATCAGCCAGGGCTGGTGTAGCCAGCTATCCGGCACCCGCCGCAGTTCCGGCAACCATTGCCGGATAAACTCGCCCTTCGGATCCTTTTGCATACTCTGCTTTACCGGGTTGTACATCCGGTTCGGATTAATGCCGGTGGTGCCAGCCTGCATTTGGATTTGCGGGTAATGGATGCCTGGCTCATAGTCGACAAAACATTGCGCCAGATGCAGTGCCAGTGGCCGCCAGTGCAGCCACAAATGGTAGCTGGCGAAGGCCACCAGCATGGCGCGGCCGCGAAAGTGCAACCAACCGGTACTCAGTAATGAGCGCATGGCGGCGTCAATCAGCGGATAGCCGGTTTGCCCGCTGGCCCAGGCCTGAAATAACCCCGGTTCAAAAGCGTCTTCACGCAGACCATCAAAACCGCGATGCATATTGCGCACCTCAACTTCCGGCTCATCTTCCAGTTTCTGAATAAAGTGACAATGCCAGCGCAGCCGGCTATAAAAAGCCTGTAAGCCACGTTGCTGCTGTGCCGATGTGCTTTGCTTGCGTTGTCGTTCCGTTTGCTGCTGCAGCTCCCGGATACTGAGCTGGCCATAAGCCAAAAACGGGCTGAGCCGCGAGCAACTTTTTACAGCGCGGGCGGCGAAGGAAATGCCGCCATGGTATTGCTGGCTGCGCTGTTCTAAAAAACTTTGCAATGTGTGTTGTAGTTGCCAGCCATGTTGTCGTTGCTGGCAGGTTGGTAAATCCCGGTTGCGTTTGGGGGCGGTAAGTGGTGCTTGCCAGTTACTGGCACAAATAAAGGGTAAGCTTTGTGGTGTTGGATACAGTCTTTGGCTTAACCAGTTATCGGCTTCGGCAAACCACAGATCACGATTGGGGAGTTTGCGAATCACGGCAAATTGCGGATATTGATGCCAGGGGAGAGCCAGTTCGCTCAGTAAACGCGCCACGGCAAGATCGCGCTGATAACTCCATAAGTTACCGCTTTCCTGATGGCTGTACACTGCGCTGATCGGAAAGCGGGCACAGAGCTCCCGTAATACCCGGGTGGCCGCACCGTAGTAAACTAGTAATGGTTGCCCCAGCGTAGTCAGCTGCTGCTGCAGTGATGTCAGGGCTTCAGCCACAAAAGCCCAGTGCCGCAATGAGACATCGGGTTGCTGCCAGTAATCTGGCTCGACGATATATACCGGTAACACAGCGGTGCCTTGCTTAGCTGCGTGAAATAAGGCGGCATGATCGGTAAGGCGTAAATCGCGTTTAAACCAGAGCAGATGCATGATGGCTTACAGTTCGTCCAGCCAACTGCGCCATTGCGGCAAGAGCCGAGCGTGCGGTGCCGGACGATGTGCAGCTTTACCGGCGGCGCTGATCTGCGGCAGTTTCTGCCGCACAAAATCAGCATTTGGATCGTACCACAGGGCTTGCTTAATCGGATTGAAGGCACGGGCCTCACTGTTACCGACACCGGCAATATAGGCCCAATTGCCCCAGTTGCTGGCACAGTCATAATCCAGTAAGCGCTGTTCAAAGTAAGCGGCACCAAGGCGCCAGTCCAGCTCCAAATCATACATTAAATAACTGGCGGCATTTTGCCGGCCGCGGTTACTCATTAAACCGGTTTGATTTAACAACTGCATATTGGCATCAATAAAGGGGACACCGGTATCGCCAGCGCACCAGGCGGCAAAGCGCTGCTTTTGTGTGGCTGTTAAACGTGGCGAGCTAAAATCGGCAGGGCCGGCAATCCCGTTTTTACTAAACCAGCGGGCCTGGTATTTACGCATTTGCCAGCGAAAGAATTCCCGCCACAGCAGCTCAAACTTCAGCCAATAAGTTGAATCATTGGCTTTGACTTGCTGTTCAAACTGTTCGATTTGCTGCCAGCAGCGCCGTACCGACAAGGTACCCAGGCTGAGCGGGGTGGAAAAGAAGCTGGCGTAGTCTGTACCACAGAGCGCATTGCGACTGTCTTTATAATGCAGGATATGTTGTCCCTGCCAGATAAAGTAGTGCAGCCTGGCATGGGCACTGCCTTCATCCCAGCAGCCTTCACGCCAGGATGTGGCTGCAGTTTGCCCAAGCCATTGTTGCAAAACAGACTGTTGCGATAAGCCCGCTACCTGATCCGGGCTTAGCCAGTTAGCCGCTCGGGTATGTTCCGGTTCCGCTGCAGTCACCAGTAACAGCGGTTCAAGTTTTTTCCGAAAGCTGGTAAAACGATCCGATAAAGTGGCTAAATCTGGCCTTAGCTGTTGCGACAGCAGGCTATTGCCATCAATCAGTTGGAGTTTGACGCTTGCCGGTAAATGCTGCAGCGCCCGGTATTCATCTGGTGCCGTTGGCTCACTGGCCAGTAGTTGCTCTGCGCCTAACTTTAAAGCCAGTTCACATAATTGGCTGTGAGTATCGCCAAAGCGGATAATCAGACCAATTTGTCGCTGTGCCAGCTGTTGCGCCAAATGTTGGATGGCCTGCAGATGAGCTCGTAAACGCAACAAATTACTGCGAAACAGTCCGTACTGGCGGCCAAAATAAGCCTGCTGATCGATAATCACCAGGGCGGCGGCTTTACCGCGTGCCTGACTGAGTAACGGATTATCGTCGACACGCAGGCAGCCGTTGAGGAGTACCAGGCTGGTCATAGTTGTTCAAGCTTTATTAACCACTGCGCAGCCTGCTCGCGGATAGCTTGTTGCTGTTCAGCGTCTTTGTTATGCCAGTTCTTATAGGCGAGTTGCATCCTGGCATTCTGACCAAGTTGTGACTCGTTACGGGCTAAAAAATCCCAATACAAGGCGTTAAAGGGGCAGGCTTTAGCACCTGTTACTGCTTTTACCTGGTAATAGCAGTTTTTACAGTAGTTGCTCATCCGATTGATGTAGGCACCACTGGCAGCATAAGGCTTGGAGGCCAGAATACCGCCGTCGGCAAATAATGCCATGCCAAGAGTATTGGGTAGTTCTACCCACTCATAAGCATCGACATACACGGCAAGATACCAGTCGGTCACCTCGTCAATGGCTAAACCGGCCAGTAAGGCAAAATTGCCGGTAACCATCAGTCGCTGAATATGGTGCGCGTAACCATGCTGCAGGGTTTGACTGATAGCCTGTTGCATGCAGCGCATGTTAGTTTCACCATGCCAGTAGTATCCTGGTAGTGGCGTTTTAGCCTGCAGAAAATTGTGCTGGCTATAGTCGGGCATCAGCAGCCAGTACAAACCGCGGACATACTCACGCCAACCAATAATTTGCCGGATAAAGCCTTCGGCGGCGTTTAAGCTGACGTACTGTTCACGCCAGGCCGCTTCGACTTTTTGACACATCCAGCGTGCATCCAGTAACCCGGCATTTAAATACATCGAGCAGATACTGTGAAACAGAAATGGCTGCTCCAGCAGCATCGCATCCTGATAGTCGCCAAAATTAGCGAGCTGCTGTTCGACAAAGTGCAGAAACGCTTGCCGCGCATCTTTACCTGTCACTGCATAGTGAAATTCGCCGACGCTACCCGGATGATCGTGAAATTCAGTTTCTACCAGCGTCATCACCTGTTGCGTGATCGCATCCGGCGTAAATTGTAGCGGGGGAATTTGCTGCAGATCAGGCGGACAGGCTTTACGATTATCTTTATCGTAGTTCCATTGTCCCCCAACCGGTTGTTGTTTGGCATCCATCAGTAAGCCAGTGTAACGGCGCATCTGCCGGTAGAAAAACTCCATCCGCAATTGCTGACGGTCGGTCGCCCACTGTGCAAACATAGTTTGCGAGCAGATAAAGCGGTCGTCTTCCAGCACTTCCAGCGGCAGTTCGAAGGTGTCACGCCAGCTCAGAATTTCCTGTTGCAGCCGGTATTCGCCACATTCAGTAATCAGCAGTTGTGAGAACGGACGTTGTTGCAGGGCGAAGCGTACTGCGTCGGTCATACTATAAATACCCGGCTGCTCGTCGTAGCTCAGATAACAAACCTCAAAGCCCTGTTGACGCAAGGCTGCGGCAAAATGGCGCATGGCACTGAACAGCAAAATAATTTTATGTTTATGATGTTTCACGTAGCGGGCTTCAGTTTTCACTTCGGCCAGCAGAATAAGATCGTCAGGTTCGGCCTGACGTAAGCCGGCAAGGGCCGGACTTAGTTGATCGCCCAGAATAACAATTAGTTTGCTCATAGCAGCCACTGGTTAGGTAAGTATCGGTACTTACGTGAATGCCCACCTTGTCGATCAGCGGTGGGCATTGCAGTGATATAAAAACTGAGTATGATGTGACACAATAACAATTAAGGAGATCGCAATGTCGTTCAAACTTAGCTCACTGTTAATTCCGGCCTTGCTGGTTAGTACTGCCAGTTTGGCGCAAGCACACCCCAAGCATGCACCAGATACTGAGCCGGAGCAGCAACAGCAGCACTCACATCAGCACGCCCACGAGCATGGCGATGAGCATCAACATGATGACGAATTTACTCAGCTCGGTACTCATGTGCACGGCGCCGCTACTCTGACTATGGTGCTGGAAGGTAATGAGTTGCAGCTGGCGCTACAATCGGCAGCCTTTAATATTGTTGGTTTTGAGCAGGCGCCGAAAACCAGCGAACAAAAGCAGGAAGTGGCGTTAGCGCTGGATAACCTGGCACAAGGCAACTGGTTTAGTGTCAGTAGCGAGGCAAACTGTGAAATTCAGGGCGCGGATGCTAATACCGATTTAACAGAGCCTGGCTACAGCGGTCATGGTGACTTTTATGCCAATGTCAGTTTGCTGTGCCAAAGCCCGGCACGCTTGCATCAGCTTGATCTGAGCTTGTTTAACCTGACGCCGGCACTCGAAAAAATTGACGTGCAATGGGTGCTAAACGGTCAGCAAGGTGCTGCGACGGCAACCTTAAGCAATAGCCGTATCCAGTTTTAAAGGTTACTGAGCTGCAACAACAAAAAAGCCGGCGTCTCAGCCGGCTTTTTGCAAGCATCAACACTGACTACCAGGTATATTCTTCGACTTTATCAGCTTTAATACTGTAAGCCGCATTCGCTAAATCATGTGACATTGCTTCGGTGGTAATGGTACCGGTGATCCAGAACGGGGAGTAAATCATGTCTGCTTTCAGGTTAGAGGCGCCGGTAACATAAATAATCTGGTTTGGTGGCGGTGGCGGTACGTGAATACAAGCACCGAAATAGGGCACCAGAAAGAAACTGGTGACATTCTGCTTGTCGTCAAACTCCAGCGGCACGATAAAGCCCGGGATCTTGACCTTAACATTATTATATTCCGGTTTTACTTTGGCGGATTGCAGAATTTGCTGCCATGCCTGCGCTGTAGGGTCATCACCATTATAGTTATCGTCAAACGGAGACGGCTGGCTGTAGTCATGCGCTACTTCCGGCATTGCCATCAGTGCCTTTAAGTCCTCTTCCGGCATTAAATCAGTCCATTCAATGGTTTTTACTTCAGCCGCTTGCAGGCTGAACGCCAGCATTGCGGTAAGTACCATAGAAAACGCAACAGACAACTTGTTGAACATTGGAGCTTCGCCTCTTAATTAATGCATAATACAGCGGTTTATGTTGCGCTATCATAGCATGCACAAAGGAGTACCTGTGACCACCAAGCCGAAAATTCCTGCGATTGAACTCAAAGATCTGACATTTTGGTATCGCGCTGATGGCTGGCAATTGCATATTCCGGCCCTGTCACTGGCCAGTGGCCAGCACCTGTTTGTCCGGGGTGCTTCTGGTAGTGGTAAAACCACCTTATTAAATTTACTCTGTGGCATTACGGTGCCCAACGCCGGCGAAATTTGGCTTAATGGTCAGGCGCTGCACCAGTTAAGCGCTGCCAAACGCGATAAGTTACGTGCGGCGGATATCGGCGTGGTGTTTCAGCAACTCAATCTGATCCCTTATTTAAGTGTACTGGATAACGTATTGCTACGTGCTGCCTTTGCTAAAGCGCCTGCCGCCGTAATGCAACAACGGGCACAAGACTTGTTAACTGCTTTAGGTTTGCCGGCGTCTTATTGGGCGCAGCCAGCCAGTCAGCTGAGTGTTGGTCAGCAGCAAAGGGTCGCGATTGCCCGCGCCTTGTTAACTCAGCCCACCCTGCTGATTGCCGATGAACCCACTTCTGCGCTGGATGCGGATAATCGCGATGCTTTTATGCAGGTGCTGCTAGCTGAAGCTGATAAAAGCGGTACTACCGTGATTTTTGTCAGCCACGATCAGCAGTTACAACGCTATTTTCATTATCAGTTGGCGATGACTGACTTAGCTAAAGGGGTAGTAGCATGTTAATTAAATTAGCCCGTCTGAGCTTATGGAATCGCCGCGGTACAGCTTTACTGACCCTGTTATCGTTGATTATTAGCCTGGTATTGTTGTTAGGTATCGATCATATTCGTAAAGAAGCCCGCAATAGTTTTACCAATACGGTGTCAGGTACTGATTTGATTGTTGGCGCCCGCTCCGGGCAGCTAAACCTGTTGTTATATTCGGTATTCCGGATTGGTAATGCGACTGCCAATGTCAGCTGGCAAACCTATGAGCGGATCGCGCGCCATCCGCAAATTGCCTGGACTATCCCGTTATCGCTGGGTGATTCGCACCGCGGCTACCGTGTGCTGGGCACTAATCAGAGTTATTTTGAGCATTATCGCTACGCGTCATCGCAGCAGTTGCAATTTGCCGAGGGCGCTGCATTTCAGGGCGTTTACGAAGCTGTGCTGGGTGCCGAGGTGGCGCGGCAGCTCGGTTATACGCTGGGGCAGGAAATTACGCTGGCGCATGGTATTGGTGCGGTCAGCTTTTCTGAACATAAAGATAAACCTTTCACCGTTACAGGTATTTTGGCACCGACAGGTACGCCGGTTGATCAAACCGTGCATGTTAGCCTGGAAGGTATTGAAGCCATTCACCTGGACTGGCAGCAGGGTGCACCGATGCCCGGGCGACAAATCAGTGCTGAACAGGCTCTGGAGATGGATTTAACGCCCAAGGCGATTACAGCTTTTATGGTTGGTTTAAACTCGCGGATGGCAACCTTCGTGGTGCAGCGTCAGGTTAATGAATTCCGTGGAGAGCCGCTAACAGCGATTTTGCCGGGCGTGGCACTGGCTGAACTGTGGCAAATGCTCAGTATGGTGGAGAATATACTGCTGCTAATCACCTTACTGGTGCTGGTGGCAGGGCTGGTAGGTATGATGACAACCTTGCTGGCTTCGATGCGAGAGCGGCAGCGTGAGGTCGCTATTTTGCGCGCCGTCGGCGCCAGCCCCTGGTATCTGTTCTGGTTAATTCAGCTGGAAGTGCTGTTGCTGACCTTAATGGCGATGCTGGGCGCCGCCGGATTATTAGTCGCCGCACTCTGGGGTGTGCAGGACTGGTTGGCCGCAAACTATGGCCTCTTTATCAGTATCAACCCTTTTAGCTGGTATACATTATATTGGGCGGGCGGCATCCTGCTCTCTGCTGCGGTATTAGCCTGTATTCCGGCGCTGGTGGCCTACCGGCGTGCGCTGACTGATGGTTTAAGTATTCGTTTATAAGGATAACAAATGCAGCTTTTTCTGGTTTATTTGGGCGGCACTGCGCCGGGGGCTAATATCGAATTGCATGATGTGCGCTTTGTCGTTGGCAAGCGGATTGAGGATACCTATCCGCAGTTGCGGCAACAATGGTTTGGTACCCAAAAAGGGCTGCATTTAGACAGCTATTTAGCACTGCATAATATTGACGGCTACCAGATCCGTTTATCAACTGCGCCGGTGCAACAGCAAGTAAAGCTGTTTTTTGTCAACTTTGGCGGTTACTACCCGGGTAAAATCGCCGAGCAGCACGATTTTATGCTCTGTGTTGCCGGCTCTGCGGCCGAGGCCAAGACGCGGGCCAAAGCACAGCTACTGACAGATGCTGATAGCCCACATAAGGATGATTTGCTGCAACTGGACGATTGCCTGCAGCTGGAGCAGGCTAGTGGCTACTATATTGAGCTGGTTCCCGGTGGTCAGGCGCAGGCGCTGCGTCCGGATTGGTCGGGTTATGAGGTAATTGGCTAGCGGCACTTTGTTCACCGGTTAGCGTGCGCCATACCCATTGCAGCGTATCGCTCAATTGCAGATTACGTGGCAGGCGCACAACGGTTTGCTCAGCCTGGGCTGGCACCACAAAACTAAAGGCATAGTTTTGTTGTTGGCCCATTCGTAAATCTGTCATGATCACCTGCTCGCCTTGCTGCTCCAACGCATAAAATCCCTGGCTAAAAGCGGCCAGCGTCTGCACATCGGGGTGTAACTGATAACGCTGATACAGCGCCGCGTCCAGCGGATAACGCTGAAAACTGATAGCTGTATTCTTCTCCAGCAGCGAATAAAAGCCTTCGTAGTAGGCATTATCGTCGATTAATAAAATACGCCAGAGCAGAGTATTCAGTGCAGTCGGAACCACCAGGATGCGGCTGTTTTCATGTGCCTGACTTTGCTGCGTCGCCACCTGTAATACATGCTGCTGCGCCGCTACGCCCCATAACAAATAGCAGCAGGAAAACACCAGTGCCGCGGTATTAGCCGCCAGCGCGCGTTTACCGCGCCACAACACCCAAATCAGACCAATTAATAACGGCAGAGTGTAGAGCGGATCGATAATAAAAATACTACCCACCGCAAACGGATAATTACTGAACGGTTGTGCCAGCTGCGTGCCGTAAATGGTCATCGTATCCAGCAGCGGATGAGTTAGCAGCACCAATGCAATGGCAACAAGCCAATGCCGGTACAACGCCATTTCTTTATGTATTTTGCAAATCAGTAGCGCCAATAGCGGCGAGACCAGGCTGAGATAAAACAGTGAATGACTAAAGCCGCGGTGATACACCATATTACTTAGCGCATCGCCATAATCAATAAAGACGTCGAGATCAGGCAGGGTGCCGGCAAAAGCTCCCCACAGCGCCGCTTTTTTTACTGAGCTGCGGCGACCGACTACGGCCACCGCAACGGCTGAGCCCAGCGCAATTTGCGATAATGAATCCATAATAAGACAATACCAGCAAGAAGTTAGCGGATACCTGACATACTTACCTGTGCTAACTGCGCAGCTAAAACCTGCCGCAGTAATTTATAGTCATCGCACAAGGTATGTAGGCTACTATTTACGTCCAGATAATAGGCTGCACGTGAGCCGTTAAGTTCAATAGCGTTACTAATTTGCTGAAATTGAAAGCCTACCCGGTTTAACATTCTGGCCAACGCGGGGGCCACTAAGGCGTAAGCGTGGCTGATGCCTTCGTTAAAAGCCTGCTCCAATGCAGCCAGATAAAGGCCGGCCGCCAAATAACGGTAATGGCTTTGGCTCTGGGTCACCTGCAGCGGATTCAGCTGACTCAGTGCCGGGTTATGGTTTAGTTGTTGGCGCCGAAAATCATTGGCAAGTGCAAGTCGTGATAATTCACAGACACTGTCAAATGCAAAGGCGCTTGGTGCTAAGTCAGGCTTGTTAAAACCAGTTTGGAAATAACGTGTTAAGGGTAGTTTGTCGTCAGGTTGTCGGCAATAGACCATGCGCATCGTACCTGCCAAACTGTCAGTTTGCCGGTGTTGCAGTAAGTAATGCGATGCGCGTGCATCATAATGATCTTGTTCAATGGCGCTGCTATTGGTCGGTTCAAATCCCAATTCTTCACAGTAAACCAGATGCCGTAACCGAAAACACTGTAACTGTTCAGCGGCGGTGAAAGCACGTTTAATCTGAAAATCACGTTGAAACAGCAAAGTCCAATGGCCGTTGTGATGTTGAGCCTGTAGCTTAGACACAACATCATCGTGCAGGCGTAACGCTAAAGTTGCCTGAGAAGTAGAATGCATGGCGCAACCCTGAATAATTCTGAGTTAATTTAATAATTGATGGCAGCTACCCTGCTGCTGCGAGCGAAAATGACGCATTCTCCCTTGTCCTTAACACTATGCAGATTTTGTAAAAAGAGATCAAACTTCCAGATGGCTATTTTCGCGGATTTTGGCGCTAAATAGCGCTAAGATGATGATAAATACTTATAAAATATTTTTACTAGATTTCGCAGCGACTGCATGCCAGATACTCAACGTATCTACCTATAAATCCGGCGGCGAGAATTTTAGGAAATAAAAAAGCGGCGCTAATGCGCCGCTTCTCTAGTTGGTGGAGCTGGCGGGAGTTGAACCCGCGTCCGAAAAACCTACATCGTCGGTACTACATGCTTAGCCAGTTATTTAGTTAACCCTATGAGCGCCAGCTGGCAGGCTATCGTCGGGCGAGCCTGATTGGTTTTAACGTTTTGTCTCCAGGCGAAGACGCGACGCGATCCTGTTAGGGGTGATCTTCCAGAGTCTCAGCTTACAGGCATGCGTGAGGGGAAGAGCTATCTACTGCTTATTAGGCAGCGATTGCGTAAGTTTCGTCGTTTGCGACTATTTAATTGAGGCTTTTTTACGAGGCCTACCTCACCTCGGCATGCACCTAAGAGTTCGTGAATCCCGTCGAATCCAGAATCAGCCCCGAATTCTGTGGAAGTAACACTCACTTTCAGTGTTTGGCTATTGTACGCAGCCTGGTTGCTTTACACAAGCGGGCTTTGTGTTTTAGCCGTTTTCCTGTCGCCCTAATTAGATGGGGCCAGGCGGTAAAAGTTTCAAGAGGACTTTAGTGTTTACTGTGTTTCATCATGCGCTCTTTCTCGCGTGACCAGTCGCGGTCTTTAATATCGTCACGCTTGTCATAGCTTTTCTTACCCTTGGCTAAATGAAACTCCAGCTTTACCCAGCAGGCTTTCCAGTACATGGCGGTGGCGACCAGGGTATAACCTTCGCGCTCTTTCAGGCCAATAAGTTTACTTAGCTCGCGCTTGTGCAGCAGCAATTTGCGGCTGCGCTCGGGATCGCATACTACATGAGTAGAGGCGCTGTTGAGCGGCTGAATCTGTGCGCCGAGTAAAAAGGCTTCACCGTTATGCAAAATAACATAAGAGTCGGACAGGTTTACCTTACCCTCGCGGATACTTTTTAACTCCCAGCCTTGCAGGGCCAGGCCGGCTTCATAGCGGTCTTCTAAAAAGTACTCGTGCCGCGCTTTGCGGTTTTGCGCTATGGTACCGTTTTTGTTTTTGGTTGCTTGTTTTTTGCTCATAATTCGTTGTTTGTCGCAGCTCAGTGTTGGATGTCAGCGATGGCTCATGCCTTGTTGCAGCGCGTTATTCTGTTACAATCGGCGGCGAGTTTAAAGGGGAGTGAGTATGCCACAAATTGAACGCAGTGCGTTGGTTTTTTACAGCGCGCAGCAGATGTATGACCTGGTTAATGCTGTGCCGGATTACCCGCAATTTTTACCCGGCTGTACCAAAGCCACGGTGATCCGCCACACTGAACAGGAAATGGTGGCAAAGCTGGAAGTTTCCAAGGCCGGTATTGGCCAAAGCTTTACTACCCGCAATATTTTATATCCGGCACAGCGGATCGATATGCAGTTGGTCGACGGCCCTTTTAAACGTTTACAGGGCGGCTGGCAGTTTGTGCCGCTAAATGAGCAGGCCTGTAAGGTGATCTTGCAGCTGGAATTTGAATTTTCTAATAAGTTGGTGCAGTTTGCTTTTGGCAAGATTTTTCAGGAGCTAACCGCTGCCATGGTCAATGCCTTTACCCAAAGAGCGAAGCAAGTGTATGGTGAATAACAGCGCGGGTGCCGCCATTTCCGATACCATTACCGTTGAAGTGGCTTATGCTTTACCGGAGCGTCAGGCTTTGCTGACGATTTCTGTTGCCGCGGATACCTGTGTCGAGCAGATTATTCGTCAGTCAGGTATTTTGCAGCAATTTCCACAGATTAATCTGAGCGAACAAAAAGTTGGCGTCTGGAGTCGCACGGTGAAACTAAGCGATACCGTAAAAGATGGCGATCGGATTGAAATCTACCGGCCACTTATCGCTGATCCGAAAGATTTGCGCCGGCGTCGGGCCGAAAAAGCCAAAGAAGAAGGGCGGGCTAATAAGGTAACTGGCGGTCAGGTTTAACATTAAACATTTGAGCAGTACCAGATATAAAAAACAGAAAAGCCGCGATTGCGGCTTTTTTGGTTACTTTTCGTCTGTTACTAAGCGCTATCAGATATCCAGTGGCTTATCAAAATCAGCGTGTTTCTCAAAGTCACCGCTGATATTAACCAGCCGGTCGTCTTTAAACTCCACGACTAAGCGCTTTTCAAAATTATTGCCACGGCCACCTTTCAGGGCATAAAAGTAATGCCAGGTGTCATGGTCAAAGGGGTTGGCGGCCACCGGATTACCCAGTACAAACACCACCTGCTCCTTAGTCATAGCGACCCGCAGCTTGTCGACATCTTTTTGTTCTAAAAAGTTACCCTGCGGAATATCAATCCGGTATACCCAGCTGCTACAGGCGCTAAGGCCCAGTGCCGCAACCAGTACGGCGATTTTTACTACTGCTTTCATAGATGCCATTAATTCAACCTAAGTGTCGCCATCATACCCCAGGATGCGGAAGCAAAAAACCTGTTTCTGAGCGCTGTCTGTTAAAGTATTGCTGACGTATTGTCTGAAGCGGCTTTGCCAAAGAGAGCCTAAGACCGCCTGAAAACAAACAAACTGCAACTCAGACTGAAGGCGTACACAAAAGTTCCCGCGCATTGGCCAAGGCATTGGCACTAATATTCTCACCGGCCAGCAGGCGGGCAATTTCCTGGATCCGCTCATCATCACTGAGCTGGCGCATCCGGGTTTCAGTGGCGATACCATCGGTATATTTCTCAACAAAAAGTTGTTGATGTCCCTGACTGGCAACCTGCGGCAAGTGAGTCACACAGATAATCTGAGTGCTCTGGCCTAACTGGCGTAATAAGCGGCCGACGCCGGCTGCTACCGGGCCGCTGATGCCGACATCCACTTCATCGAAAATCAAGGTAGGGGTTGTGACCTTATCCGCCAGTATTACCTGTACTGCCAGACTGATCCGCGATAATTCACCGCCGGAGGCGACCTTGCTTAAGGCTTGCAGTGGCTGGCCCGGGTTAGTCGATACCTCAAAACTGATCAGATCCAGGCCGTTGGCGCTGGCCTGCTCTAACGGCAAGGTTGAAACATTGATAGCAAAGCGGGCATTGGCCATGCTCAGTTCATGCATATTTTTGCTAATCAGCTCGCTTAGCTCTGATGCAGCCTGCTGGCGGGCGGCCGTTAAAACTGCTGCTGCCTGCTGATATTGGCGACTGGCTTGCTGAATAGCCAGCTCCAGCTCAGTCAGTCGTTGCTCTGAACCGGTTAATTCGGCCAGCTCGGCAGCTAGCTGTTGGTGGCGTTCTGCCAGTTGCTCATTGGCGATCTGATGCTTTCGCGCCAGATTCAGCCACTGTGCCAGCCGCTCGTCGACTTCGGCCAGACGTTCCGGATCCAACTCTACCTTGTCGGCGTAACGGCGCAGTTCACGGCTGGCTTCTTCGGTTTGCAGCAGTGCTTCACTGAGCATTTGCTGTACACCAGCCAGAGCCGGATCCAGTGCTTGTAATTGTTCCAGCTGATAGGTTACCTGAGATAACGCGCGATAAATGCTTTGTTCATCATCATCGTACAGTTGCTGCAGGCATTGCTGGCTTTGCGACAGCAGCATGTTACCGTGCGTCAGCCTGCTATGTTCGGCTTCCAGTTCGCTAAATTCATCAGCCTGTGGCGCAAACTGATCCAGCTCTGCCACCTGATATTCCAGGAGCTGGCGCTGTGCATCGCGTTGCTGCTGTGAATGTTGCAGGGCCTGATGTTCCTGCTGCAGTTGTTGCCAGTAGCGATAGCTTTGCCGGCATTGCTGCTGCAGCTCGCTATTGGCGACATAGGCATCCAGTAACTGACGCTGATAATCAGCCTTTAACAGCAGTTGATGCGCATGCTGGCCGTGGATGGATAGCAGGTATTGCCCCAGTTGCTTTAGTTGCTGCGCCGGTACCTGTACACCATTAATATAACCGCGGGAACGGCCCTCATTACTGACAACGCGCCGCACAATACATTCGTTACCCATCAACAAGTCTTGTTGTTGCAGAAAGTCGCGCGCGGCGGGTAGGGCAGAGATATCAAAGGTGGCAACAATATCGGCTTTATCTGCGCCGGGGCGCACTACTGCGCCGTCGGCCCGTTCGCCGAGACAGAGTGCCAGCGCATCAATAGCAATGGATTTACCGGCACCGGTTTCACCGGTAATGGTTGACATGCCGCTTGCCCAGTCAATTTCCAGCGCGCGGACGATAGCAAAATTACTGATATGAAGATGGCAAAGCATAAAGCACCCGATACTGTTTATAGTTACAGTGTAAATTTATACAGTAAAAGTGACTTTAGCAAGTCGGGTGCTGATTTTTTTTAATACAGCTTGCTGCCCCAGCCCAGTTTATTGCGCAGCACGTGATAGTAGCTATAGCCGGGCGGATGCACCAGCCGTAGCGGGTTAGGGTGTTTGCGGATAGTAATATCATCGCCTGGCATTACGGCCAGAATCACATGGCTATCGCAACTAATTTGCAGATGTGCATCGTTAGTTTCAGCAACTTTCAGCCGGATTTCGCTATTTCCTGACACCACCAGTGGCCGACTACTTAGCGTATGCGGAAACATTGGCACCAGACTCATCGCATCCAGATCCGGAGTCAGAATGGGGCCACCGCCGGATAAAGAATAAGCGGTAGAACCGGTGGGAGTACTGATAATCAGCCCATCTGAGCGTTGGCTGTAGACAAATTCGTTATTGATATAGGCTTCGAATTCAATCATGTGCGCGACTTTGTCGGCGTGCAGTACGGCTTCGTTAACGGCACTATTACTGCTTTTCACACTGCCGTGACGATGCACGGCGATTTCCAACAGGTTACGCTTTTCGGTAACAAAATTACCGGCCAGCACTTCAGTCAGTGGCTCGGCAAAGCTTTCCGGTGCCAAATCGGTTAAAAAGCCCAGATTGCCGCGGTTAACCCCCAGTACGGCGACGTCAAAACGAGCCAGTATCCGCGCTGCACCGAGCATATTACCATCGCCGCCGACAACAATTGCCAGGTCGCAGGTTTTCCCGAGTGTCACCAGGTCCAGTACTTCGGCACCGGCGATCGGCAGGCTTTGTGCTACCCGCTCTTCGACATAGACGCTCAGCCCTTGCTGCTGTAAAAACTGATACAGGCTAAGCAGTGTTTGGTTGGCGCCGCTATGGTGCGGTTTACCAATTAATCCCACTTTGTTAAAGGCAAGACTCATAACGTTTCCGTGTTGAAAGGCCGGTCAAGCACCGGTCAAAAAGCTTTAGCCACCCTGACGGCGGCCAGACTGTTGGCTCAGTATAACGGCTACCGGCTTTAGTGTCCTGAGCTGCTTGAAATTTTTTAGAAAGGCCCCATCATAATCAACAACAGAATGCAGGTGTAGGCGCATGACCGAAACATTAAGCAGAACCGAACTGATTTTAAAACTGATCGTTGAGCAGTATCTGCTGGATGGTTTACCGGTATCCTCAAAAGCGATTGCTGAAAATCAGGCGCTGTCAGTCAGCTCGGCCACGGTGCGCAATACCATGGTGCTGTTGGAACAGCAGGGGCTCATCCGCTCACCGCATACTTCAGCCGGACGAGTTCCGACTACCTCTGGCATCCGCTTATTTATCGATAAAATGTTACAACTGCAACCGATCAGTGATAGCTGGGCCGCCGAAATTAAAAAGCGCCTGGCACCACAGTTGCCGGTGTCATTATTATGCCAGCAAGCCGGGCAGTTATTGGCAAACCTGACCGGTTGTGTGGCGATTATCAGTGCGCCCAAAGCCAGTGGTCGTGAAGTGCGGCAAATTGATTTGGTCCGCCTGGCCAGCGATCGCCTGCTGTTGGTGGTAATAGACGAAGACGGCGATATTTTGCACCGGGTTTTGCAATGTGAGCAAAGTATTGATTCTGCAACCTTAAGCAAGGTGTTGTGCCTGTTAAATGCGGCGTTGTCCGGTGGGCAGTGGCAGGATGGTATTGCCCGCCTGGGTAATTTATTACGCAGTGAAACGGGGCTGGCGCAGGCGCTGTTGCAAAAAGTATTAGGCCAGCTGAGTCTGGATGAATTTATGCAACATCAACCGCTGATTTTTGGTCAGCATCAGTTGTTACTGACACCAGACTATCAGCAAAACCCGGCTTTGCAGCAGGTGGTGCAAATGCTCGAGCATCCGGCCGGCTTAATGCAGCTGTTGGAACTGGTTACTAATGATAACCAACCTAAACTGATTCTGGGTAAAGAGTCGGGCTTTGTCGAGCTGTCACAGCTTAGTGTCATTGCGCAAAGTTACCAGCGGCAGCCGCACCGCTTTATCGCCCTGCTGGGTCCCCGGCGGATGAATTATGCCCGGTTAATCCCCTTGGTTGAGTCCTGCGCCGCCCAGTTAAATTTAAACTTGAATCGGCCAAATTGATCCCCATAATACCCCTACGCTAAATTGGAGTATTGTAACAATGACTGAGCAACACAAGCCTGCAGAAACCCCTGAAGAGCTGAACCAGACTTCCGATAGCCATGCCGATACAGTGGAGCTGTCGTCGGAGCAAACCATTATTACCAAACTGGAAGAAGAACTGGCAAAAACACAGGCACAGCTGGCTGAACAGCATGACCTGATGCTGCGCATTAAAGCCGAAGCGGATAATGCCCGCCGCCGTGCCGCGCTGGATGTGGAAAAGGCGCACAAGTTTGCGCTGGAAAAGTTCGCCTCTGATTTACTCCCTGTGGTGGATAACCTGGAGCGGGCGCTGAACTTTATCAACCGTGAAGATGAAGCGTTCAAAGGTGTCATTGAAGGTATTGAGCTGACGATGAAGAGTTTCCTGGATACGGTTGCAAAATACGGCGTGATCCAGCTGGATCCGGCCGGTCAGCCATTTAATCCGGAGCAACATCAGGCGATGACGATGCAGCCAACTGCCGATTTGCCACCCAATACTGTGACCTTTGTGATGCAAAAGGGCTACGAGTTAAACGGCCGGTTATTGCGTCCGGCGATGGTTGGGGTGTCAAAAGCGCCGGATTAACCGCGTTACATGGTTCCTGCCAAATCTTAGTTTGCAACGCCCGGCCTCTGCCGGGCGTTTTTATAACAGTTCGCGGTAAATATAATCTGCCAGCGGATGTTGCTGCCGCTTTAACTCCCGCACAAATAACTGCGCAATCTTAGCGGCCCCCTGTAGTGTCAGGTGCGTGTTATCAATGGTGCCGTTGGGAAACTTGCTGTAAAGATCAGCCGGGATCTGGATAAAATACGGCTGGCTGCCGGCAGGGCCAGCGTTCGCAATAAAATCACAGCTTAGCTGCTGTAAATCAAAAAAGCTCACGTCAAGTTGCGCTGCGACCTGCGCCGTGGCTTGGGCATAAGCCGCTAGATCTCTTACCAATAAAGCATCACTGTTAAAGTTGCGCCGGCAAATCGAACTTGCCAGTAACGGAGTGGCGTTTTTGGCGCGAATATCCGCCACAAACTGGCGTAAAAACGCCGGATAGTCGCTATCTGCTGCCGCATAGCGCGCCGGATCAGCAATCTTCTGGTCATTATGGCCAAACTGGATCAGCACATAGTCGCCGGCGCCCAGCTCGCTTAACAGCAACTGCCAGCGGCCCTCGTTTAAAAAGCGCCGGGTGCTACGGCCATTCGCAGCATGATTGATAATCGTAAGTTGCGGCAGCATAAAGGCCGGTAGCAACTCGCCCCAACCCCGTTCCGGGTAGGCCGGGTTGATCTTAACCGACATCGTCGAGTCACCGACCAGATGCAGCCGCGCTGGTACCGGGTTGTTGGCGAAACTCTGGGAAGCGAACGACAGGCTTAGCAACAAACACAGGCAAAGGATTAGTCGATTCATGGTTGTTGTTCCAGGAGTTGATACAGACGTGCCAGCTCAGCCTCGGGATCCCAGCGACCGTCAAAGGTCCACTGTGCGGTGATCTGCGCCGCGCTAAGGTTAGCCGGATGCGTAGCCAGATTATCTGCCAGCCACGGATAGCGCGGTGCGCTGTCAGCGCCTTGGCTAAAAACGCTCTGGCTAAAGTAGTAGCGATCGCCCCATAAATTGGCCCGGTCACGTTCCGGTTGTTGCGGATAGGTGTGACGGAAGATTGGCCGGTCAGCCATCTTCGGGCTGTAGCTGTTATTGATCAGATAAAACTGCGCATCGTAGTGGCGGCGGCCCAGCAAAAAGCCGGGTACACCATCGAAGTGCGAATTGACCACCACCAGTTTTTGCGCTGGGTCCAGTTCACCGTCATGCCACAGGGTGGCATAGGCTTTCTGGTTGTAAAAAGTGACGTTGTCAAAAAAAGCCCAGCCACGTGGGCACACCATATCGGTATGGCCTTCGATATAGCAGTTGCGGTGGTAGTACATGCCGTCGGTCTTATTCCACAAACTTAGGGTATCGGCACCGCCGGCAATAATGGCGCAGTCATCAGTAATAATCCGGCTGGCATGCTCAAAGCCACGGATCGCGAACTGATGTTCATGATCGCCGGTTAGTTCACCGTAGCTGTTTTTAATTGTCAGGCCGAGCAGGGCAATGTCGCTGGCGCGGATATTTACCACGGCGCTGCCCCAGTCATCCGGATGGGACGCCAGCCAATTTGTCCGCAGTTCAGCATATTGAATGATGGTCTGAGTGCGGCCCTGACCAACCAGAGCCACCTTATCCCGTGTCAGGTACAGCTTTTCCTGATAGATACCCGGCTTAATCTGAATAATTGCCTGCTCAGCAGTGGCCGGCAGGCTATCCAGTGCCGCCTGAATAGTTTGAAACTGCGCGCTGCCATCCTGTGCGACGCTTAAGCGCAACACATTGCTGGCTAGTGTCATGTTTGGTAGCAAAAGAAAAATCAAAGCTAATAAGACGTTATGCATCAAAGTCTCTCGAACAAGTGCCGAAAAAAGAGCCGGCAGTTGCCGGCTCAAACCACAGGAGAGGGAGAAGTCCTCTCGTACTCCAGGGCCAGCGTGTGCTGCACCCTGCTGCCAGGCAGTTGTTACTGGTTAACCGGGTAGCCCAGAAGTTTTGCCATTTCGACTGCCGCCATAATAAAGGGGCCGTTGGCCTTGGCGTCGTTACGGAATACCGGCTCGCTCATATAGTAGTGGTAGCTGCCATCGCGGCCAAAGCCCAAACCCGCTACCTGCACCGTATTAACCAAACTGACTAAACCATCCGGATGCACCAGCATAAATTCGCGCACTAACCCCTGATAGGCTTTCAGCGCTGTGGCTTTATAGCTCGGTGGCAGATAGCCGTTGTTTATCGCTTTAGCATAGAAATAGGTAAACATGGCGCTACCGGATGACTCCAGATAGTTACCTGTCGCCTCGGGCCGATCCAGAATTTGATACCAGACGCCACTGTCATGCTGAAAGCGCGGCAGGGTTTCGGCTAACTCAGTAATCATCTGCAGCAGTGGTGCCCGCAGCTCGGTCTGTTCGGCGGGGATATAATCCAGCACATCAACCAGCGCCATAGTTAGCCATCCCAGACCGCGGCCCCAGAAATGCGGTGACAAGCCGGTTTCAGGGTTAGCCCAGACCTGCTGTTTCGCTTCATCCCAGGCGTGGAAATACAGACCGGTATTCGGGTCGCGTAAAATATCGCGGGTCAGCTTAAATTCTTTAACGACCTCCGGCAGGCCCTGACCTTGCTCAAACTGACTGGTGTAAAAGGCGTAGAACGGCATGCCCATATAGACGCCATCCAGCCACAGCTGATGCGGATAAATTTGCTTATGCCAGAAGGCGCCATCCTGAGTGCGCGGATGCTCGGCGACCTGACGACGCAGCAACGCCAGCGCCTTGCGCGCCGGTTCATTCGGCTGGCGCAGATAATCGCGCAGCAGCATATTGCCGGTATTCAGGCTATCGATATTGTATTTTTTAAGATCATAAGTGCGGATATCTCCTTCAGGTGTGACAAAGGAGTTAACAACGTCGCTTATCACCTGCTGCCATTCGGCGTTAGGTTTAAGCTGTAGTAAGTCATCATAGGCTTGCAGCAAAAGACCGGTGGTGTATTCAAAGGTTGCCGGACGTTGACGCTCATAATCCCAGCCGCCGTAAGCGTAGTAGGGAGTTTGCCGTACCATCTCACTTTGGGCCAGTAGCTCGCCCCAATACAATGCGTGCTCAGCAGTGAGCGGCGGCTGCAGTTTCGCGGCAGTAGCGGCGGTATGCAGGCGTTGCCGCGGTGTCAAGGTTAATTGTTCGGCTTGTTGCTCAAGGTAGGCAATAAATTCCGCTTCGGTTTTGATGCCGTCTGCTTCACCATCCCAGGCGGCTAAAAAGTAATATTCCAGCTGGCTGCCAGCCGGTTTCATCACGCTGACATGACTATGTTCATCCTCGGTTTGCGCCGTGCGCTGGCCGCGTTTAAACAGCAGTGCCATCCCGAGCTTGCTGTCGGGTGCCGACAGGCTTTGCTGGCCCCAGGTCGCGACATAGGTCCAGGCGTGACCGGTGATCTCCACTTCGCCCTGAATCAGTTTGGTATCCGGCAGTTTTACCAGACCGATAGCAAGGTTATCCAGCTCTTCGGACAGCTGTAACCGGGTATTGACCAGTCGGCTGCCGGCAGTCATCGATAAGTCGGCTGTTAGCGTCACGGTTTTACCGGCAATTTGCCAATCCTGATAGGTTATCTGTAATGCGGAGTAGAGCGGGCCATTTTCAATCACTTTAGCGGTATGTTGGCCAACCCTGGACACACGCTCAACTTTCTGACCATCCCAGTAGCCATAACCACCGGCGCCCAGTGATTGCCCGACTTTCAGCAGATCCATGCCCCAGTCGGCCATTTCATGGTACGACTGATAGCCATCCTGGCCGACATCCTGCAGCACCAGCTGTGGTTTGGTTTTACCAAAGACATCAAAGCCATTACGCCAGTCCAGATAAATCCGATAGCCAACCTGATCCGATTCGATACCTGGGCCTTCATAACGGATCCACTCGGAGTGATCGATATATTGTGACGGCGGTGTCAGCTGCTGCACGTTCTGAAAGGTGCCGCCAATATATTTGGCACCTTGCCATTCGCCACCGACTTTATGCGAAATTTCGGCCTGAGTTTGCGCCCGCAGTTGTAGGGCTGCCAGGGCGGCAGCATCATGTTCAATTTGTAGTTGCAGTTGTTCGGCTGGCTGAAAATCTAAGGCTAAAAACAGCGTATCGCGCTTGCCGTCACCGCTACGATCCAGATGCTGCAGTGGCACCAGCTGGCCAGCGCGACGGGCAACCAGATCCTGCGCCTGCTCAGTGGTTAACCCAAGATCATAGTAACTCAGGTAAACCGGCTGCTGGCTGCGGACAAAGTCAGACGGATTGGCAATCAGTAATTCGGCTACCGCAGGCATGGCGGCCAAAGTTGACGGCTCAGTTGTGCTCTGATTTGCGGCAGGCGGACTGGCAGGTTGACCGCAGGCCGCCAGTAGTAAACTGCTAAGCGTAACAAGAGGAAGAGTTTGCAGAAGACGCTTGTTCACGATAGTTACCCTGTTAAATAGAATTGGCACTTGCCTGTGGGTGATTCGGGCCTTCCGTGGCACGCGAAATGGGTTGCGCCTGAGGTAGGCAGCAGACCGCACTTAAGCGGCAGTGTGCCGCTTAAGTGTCAGATGGGTGCTTAAAACTTATATTGCGCACCCAGGTAGTACTGCCGGCCTGTGGCATGGTAGTAAGTTAAACGGTTGCCGCTGGAATCAACCCACTGATCATCTACTTCGTTGGTCAGGTTCAGCGCTTCAAACGTCAGCTTCCAGTTATCAGTTATCTGATACGACATTGCGGCATCAATATTACGGGTGGCGTTAGTGCCTTCCATATCATTATTATCGCGGCCGATAGCATTAGTCAGATAACGCGCACGATCTGCCAGTGACACCCGGGCAGAGAATTTTTCGTCCTCGTAGTACAGGGTGGCACTACGGGTATTCTCGGACAACCCCTGCAGGTCACGGGTGGCCAGCACCACACCGGTATTATTGATGTAGTCCATCTGGGCTTTAACATAGGTATAGTTACCGATAAAGCCAAAGCGGTTCCAGAATTCCGGCAGGAAGCTAAACGGCATCTGGTACTGCACTTCAAAGCCGTACAGATTACCACCCGGACCATTTAATGGCGTGTTAGTTTGCCATTCAATGTTTTCGTTACAGTCAGTGCCATAGCCCGGGCCTGCATTACAGGCATCGATAGCCGCCTGGATCGGTAAACCGGTTTCAGTAAAGAGTTTGGTTTCCCGTAAGCCCTGCACATAGCTGTCGATATCTTTCCGGAAAACCGCCACACCTAATAAGGACTCATTATCAAAGTACAGCTCTAAACCTAAATCATAGGTTTTGGCTTTGGTCGGCTCCAGCGTTGGGTTACCACCGCTGATTGAGCGTGAGCCGCCCGATACTGAAACGGACACGTTTGGTCTGATACTACCCAAACCAGCACGGGCCATCACTTCAGCATAACCAAAGCGAATTATTACATCGTCCAGTGGTTCGAACACCAGGTTAAGTGATGGCAGGAATTCGTTATAGTCGTGCTCAGCGGTAACCAACTGCTGGGTTGAACCTAAGGTCGCCCAGGCAGTAGAGGATTGATCCGTTTTCACGAAACGACCACCGATATCACCGCGTAGTCCGGTATCACCCAACTCGGTGTCGAATGCCAGCTGCACATAAGCGCCCAGCGTTTTTTCTTCGGCGGAGAAGTTATCGACGCGGCGGAAATCCCGGCTGACCGTAAAGGCACCCGTGTTGCTGTAGATATCGTAACGGGCATCGATAGCGGCCAGATCCGGTACTAACCAGCTGCCATAAGGGCCAACGCCGGCACCGTATTGACGGATCAGATCCGGGCTCATTACCACTCCCGCCGCATTTTCACTTTGCCGGCGTGCTTCGGTCGTTTCAAACTGGAATTTCTTGTAGTGCAAGCCACTGCGCAGTGTTAGTGCTTCGGTTAATACATATTCGACGTTAAAAGCGGCGCTGTCGAAGGTGTTTTCAGCGCCTAATGGCCGTAAACGCACGCTATTCGTGGTCCAGCCATTCGGATCAAACACACCGGCGCCAAACAGCAGCTCTGGATTGTCACGTTTGCTGCCCCGGTAGTCATAACTAAAGGTTTGACCGCCTTTCTCCATAACGACAGTCGTTTGAATCGGGTTATCAAACTCTGATTTCGCCCGGCCGACCATGGCATCAATCTTCAGATTATCAGTTAGCTGATGCTGGCCACTTAGGGTAAATTGTAGGAAATCAGTGGAAAGTTCGTCATAGCGCAGTTCGTTACGGATTAATGCATTTTCAAACGAAGCATAAGTGACGGTGTTGGTGCTATCGATTTCATAGTCCAGCACATTCATCGGCCCGGTTTGACCGTTGCCATTCAGAATACCCTGCATAAAGGCTTCCTGACGGGTCGAATCATCCTTAGAGTACAACACATCCAGATTAAAACGGGTTTCCAGACTGGGGCGGTATTCTAATGCGGTCGCGACACCGGTACGTTTTACATTATGCATATAGGAATCGTAACGCGGTAAGCGCGGCCGGAAGCCATCGTTGATGGCCTGCAGCTCTGCACCGCTGGTTTGACCGCGGTAGCTACCAAAGTCATTAACGTTGTTCCAACGCACGGTAGAGTAACCCTCATCCAGAATGTCGCGCTCTGAAAATGCGGCGGAAATCAGATAACCAAAGGTGCCGTCTTCGTTGATGTTACTAAACAGGAACGAGCCTTTCGGATCCACTTCTTCTGATTTGTCGTTATAACCGGCCTGAATGTTGGCAGCAAAGGTTAAACCATCATAGTCGAACGGACGGGCAGTACGCATATCTACTGTGGCGCCAAGCGACCCCTCCTCGACATTGGCTGAGGCTGTTTTGCGTACTGTCAACTCGTTAAACAAATCAGAAGAAAAGGTATTAAAGTCAAAGCCCCGACCACGGTTAGCCCCACCGATGGCATCTGTACCGCCACTGGTAGATTGTGCTTCCATACCGTTAATTCTTACCCGGGTGAAATCCGGGCCCAGGCCACGCACAGAGATCTGTCGGCCTTCACCGGCTACCCGGCTAATGGCTACCCCCGGAATACGCTGCAGCGATTCGGCCAGGTTCAGATCCGGGAAATCAGCGATATCTTCTGCCTTGATGGTGTCAGTGGCACCGGTTTCAAAGCGTTTCTGGTTTAGGGCGCTGGCCAGACTGCCACGGAAGCTACCGACAACGGAAATCACTTCAATCTGTTCTTCCGCTTTTTGCTGTTCGGTCTGTTCAGCCTGTTCAGTTTGCTGTGCCAGCGCCTGAGCGCTGAATAAGGTTGCCAGACCGGCCAGGGTTAATGCCCGGCAGACTTTACTGGGGCGAAAGGGTGTTCTGCTGTTTACCATCTTGTTCACCTTGTCCTGAGTGTTTATCTGTTGCCAGCTTAACTGGCTATTCTCGTCTTTGTCAGGAACCTATACCCGTTGTCTGTAACCTGACAGCGTAAAAAGCTGTGCGGTTATCGTGCCGGGTATATTGCTCCCCTGTTGATAATTCGGCGACTGTTAAAGCATAGTTGTCTTGTCTACCGGTGGCAAAAAAAGCTTGCAATTTTGTGCCACCGATGGCAAAAAGCTAACACCAAGCAGTAAATCCTGTCAATTAATGATGCAAATTAAATCAGTTTTCGACAGGCGCTTTATGTGGTTTTGTGGTTTAACTTAATGAATTTATTGCGTTTGATTGGTTTTTTAAAATTCAGGTTGTTCCATATTTGAACATTATTCCTGACGATAACACCACAGATGCCGCAGCAACAAACCGACAAAATAGGAGTGACAGATGACGAGCTTATTTACCCTGAGCGGCCAAACGGCCCTGGTTACCGGTGCCAGCCGGGGTTTAGGCCAGGCGATTGCTAAGGCGCTGGCTGCAGCGGGGGCCAAAGTGCTGTGTGCCTGTTCCAACAGCGGTGGCGCAGCCGCAACGGTTGATGCCATTCTGGCCAATGGTGGCCAGGCGCAGGAGTTGGTGGCGGATCTGAGTAACGAACAGGCCGTGCGGGATCTGGCTGCCGCCGCGCTGGCAGCAGGGCCGGTGCAGATCCTGGTGAACTGTGGTGGCACCATTTTCCGGGCGCCGGCACATGAGTTTCCGATGAGCGAGTGGCATAAGGTGATCGCAGTCAATCTGGATGCGGCCTTCTTATTGTCGCAATTGCTGGGCGCCGAGATGATAAAACGCCAGAGCGGTAAGATTATTAATATCGCCTCGATGCTTTCCTACAGTGGTGGCATCACGGTACCGGCCTACACTGCCAGTAAACATGCGATTGCCGGAGTCACCAAAGCGCTGGCCAATGAATGGGCGCAGCATAATATTCAGGTTAATGCGATAGCCCCGGGCTATTTTCGCACCGATAACACCGCCGCGTTACAGGCCGATGCACAGCGCAATGCCGCTATTTTGGGGCGGATCCCGGCCGGGCGCTGGGGTGAGCCGGAAGATTTAGCCGGTGCCGCCGTATTTTTGGCGAGTGCGGCCAGTGAATATGTGAATGGCCATGTGCTGGCCGTCGATGGCGGCTGGCTGGCGCGCTAAAGCGCTAAATCACAAGACAGCCAGAGCGCAGCAACCCATTAAACAGAGGACTAATGATGAGCGTAATTTTTGAAAGCCGTTATCCAACCCACCCGGATGATGTAAAGCGGTACGATACTGAGCAGCTACGGCAGCATTTTCTGGTCGATAACCTGATGCAGCCTGACCAGTTGGTACTGTGCTATACCCATTACGAGCGGGTAATTGTCGGTAGTGCGGTGCCGGTGACTGGTCCGGTACAGCTTGAGACGGTAGCAGCGTTAAAAGCTGACTATTTTTTACAGCGTCGCGAGCTTGGCATTATTAACGTCGGCGGCAGTGGCGTAGTTGAAGTTGATGGCCAGCGTTATCCGCTGCAAAACAAAGAAGCGCTCTATGTGGGTATGGGCGCACGGCAGGTTAGTTTTTACAGCGACAACGCCGCTACCCCGGCTAAGTTTTATCTGAATTCGGCGCCGGCACATCACAGCTATCCGACCAAACATCTGACTATGGATAACTGTACTGTGCTGCAAATGGGGGCCCAGGCGACATCGAATGAACGGGCGATCCACCAGTTAATGATTAATGATGTGGTAGAGACCTGTCAGCTGCAAATGGGCCTGACGGTACTAAAGCCCGGCAGTGTCTGGAATACCATGCCGGCGCACCAGCATGACCGCCGGATGGAAGCCTATTTTTACTTTGATTTAGCGCCGGAGCAGGGCGTTTGTCACTTTATGGGCCAGCCACAGCAAACCCGGCATATTTGGGTCGCCAATGAGCAGGCGGTGGTGTCGCCGGCCTGGTCGATTCACAGCGGCTGCGGTACCAGCAACTACGCCTTTATCTGGGGGATGGCCGGTGAAAATCTGGATTATCACGATATGGATAAGTTTCCGGCCAGCGCCATGCGCTAACGGCAGCAGCCAACGTTAGGCCGGCACAGACCGGCCGACCGGCTACCACAGTAGCCAGCATAGGATTAACAGGGTAACAGTATGAAGAGACGAACACAGCAAAGCCGGATGCGCTGGGTGCTGGCGGCAGCGGCCAGTTTGCTGCTAAGCGCCTGTCAGCCGGAGCAGGAGGTTAAAGTGCTGAGGCTGGCGCATACGCTGGATCAGGAGCATGTGGTGCATAAAGCCATGGCGCTGATGGGCGAGCGGCTGGCGGAATACTCCGGCGGCAGTATGCGGATTGAGATCTACAGTGGTGGTCAGCTCGGTAACGAGCGGGAGCTGGTTGAGTTGCTGCAGATCGGCAGTCTGGCGATGACCAAGGTGTCGGCCAGCCCGCTGGAAGGCTTTGTGCCGGCGATGCAGGTGTTCAGTGTGCCCTATATTTTTGACGATAACGCGCATTTCTGGCGGGTATTGGAAAGCGAGATCGGTCAGGGCTTACTGCAGGAGATCCAGGTTGCCCGTCTGTATGGCCTGGGTTATTACGATGCCGGCAGCCGCAGTTTTTATTCCAGTAATACCCGTATCGATAGCCCGGCCGATTTACGCGGCAAAAAATTCCGGGTGCTTAACAGTCAAACCGCAGTGCGGATGGTGGAAGCACTGGGCGGCGCCGCTACCCCGATTGACTGGGGTGAGCTTTACACTGCCATCCAACAGGGGGTGGTGGACGGCGCCGAGAATAACCCGCCCAGTTTCTATTTATCCCGCCACTATGAGCTGAGTAAATACTTCTCGTTGGATGAACACACCGCGGTACCGGATGTGCTGATTATGAGCCTGCATGTCTGGCAGGATCTGACACCAGAGCAGCAGCAATGGGTGCAGCAGGCCGCTAATGATTCAATTGTCTATCAGCGTGCTGCCTGGCAGCGAGCGTCGGGAGAGGCGCTTAATGCCGTTAAAGCCGCAGGGGTGACGGTTATTTACCCGGATAAAGCCCCCTTCCGTCAGGCGGTCGCGCCCTTCTATCAGCAAATGCTGCAAACCCGTATTGGCCCCTTGCTGGAACAAATTGCGGCCATGCGTGAGGTTAGCCCGGAGGTAAAGGATGACTAAATTATTATTTTGGGTTGATACGGTGCTGAAGTGGTTTCTGGCGCTGCTGATGCTCAGCATCGTGCTGGTGGTTAGCTGGCAGGTGGTATCGCGTTATCTGCTGCAAAGCCCAAGCTCGGTCACCGAAGAGTTGTCGCGTTGCCTGTTGATTTGGATAGGCATGATTGGCGCAGCACTGGCCTATCGTACCGGCGTACATCTGGGGCTGGACATTGTTACCCGGCGCTTTGACGCTGAGTTACAGCGGCGGTTGAATATGTTGCTGACCAGTGCCGTAGTGCTATTTGCGTTGGCAGTGATGGTGGTCGGTGGCGGTAATCTGATGGCGCTGACTTTTGAGTTAAATCAGATGTCAGCAGCACTGGGGATTAAGATGGCCTATATCTACAGCGTGATCCCGCTATCAGGTTTACTTATTGCGTTTTATGGCTGTTGCCAGCTGTATCATCTGGCGCTGCGACAGCCAATGCCACAAGTCGAGGGGCTGCACTAATGGAAATCTCAATTCTGGTTCTGTTGCTGGTCTTTTTCTCACTGCTACTGCTCAATGTCCCTATTTCGTTCTGTATCGGGTTGGCAACGCTGGCCACCATGTTGATCAGTATCGACTTTATGCCGGCGGTCACGACGATGGCGCAGCGGATGGCCGGTGGGATTAACAGCTTTGCGTTACTGGCGATTCCGTTTTTTATTTTGTCCGGTTTGATTATGGGGCGCGGCGGCATTGCCAAGCGGCTGATTGAATGTGCCATGGCATTGATCGGCATGCTGCCGGGCGGCCTGGCACTGGTCAATGTGGTGTCCTGTATGTTCTTTGGCGCCATCTCCGGCTCGGCGGTAGCCGCCACTTCGGCGATCGGCAGCTTTATGCTGCCAGAGATGAAAAAGCAGGGTTATGACGTTAACTTCAGTGCCGCTGTAACCGCTTCTGCGGCGACCACCGGCATGTTAATTCCACCGAGCAATATTCTGATTGTCTATGCCATTGCCAGTGGCGGGGTATCGATTGCCGCGCTCTTTGTGGCCGGCTATTTACCCGGCATTTTGCTCGGCGTGTCGCTGATGCTGGTTTGTGCCGGCTATGCAAAGTTAAAAGGTTATCCGGTCGGTGCCCGTTTGCCGCTGAAATTAGTGGCGCAGAAAGTGGCGGCCGCCTTACCCAGCCTGTTTATGATTTTCCTGGTGATTGGCGGCATTATCGGTGGCATTTTTACCGCCACTGAGGCTGGCGCCATCGCCGTGATCTATTCGTTGATTCTCGCTGTTGGCCTGTACCGTGAAGTGAAAGTCAGTGAGCTGTCGGGTATTTTAATGAAAGCGGCCGAAACCACGGCCATAGTGCTGGCGTTAATTGCGACCTCGTCGGCGATGTCGTGGATCTTGTCTTATGAGCAAATTCCGCAAACCATCAGCGCGGCGATGCTGACCATCAGCGAGAACCCTTTGTTGATCCTGCTGATGATTAACCTGATTTTATTGATTGTCGGTGCCTTTATGGACATGACGCCGGCGGTGTTGATCTTTACCCCAATCTTTTTACCGGTGGCGGTTGAGCTGGGTATGAGCCCGCTGCACTTTGGCATTATGATGGTGTTGAATTTGTCGATTGGTCTGGTATCGCCGCCGGTTGGCAGTGTGCTCTTTGTCAGCTGCGCCATTGCCAAAACGCGGATTGAAGCCATTATCCGGCCGATGTTGCCGCTATATCTGGCAATGTTTGTGGTACTGATGCTGGTAACCTATATTCCAGCGATCAGCGAGTTTTTACCGGCCCTGTTTGGGTTGTAAAAAAACCAAGGAGCAATGCGATGGGTAGTTATGTGATCCCCAATCTGGCTAATGCCTGCCGGGTCTTGGCCCTGGTGGCTGAATCGGAGCAAGGCTTAAGCTTAACCGAGCTGGAGCAACGGCTGGCGGTGCCACGCACGACCACCTTTCGCATTTTACAGACGCTGTGTCAGCAGCAATTGCTGGAAAAGCAGGGTAAGCGCTATCTGGTAGGCGCGGCGCTGTTTAAGATGAGCTGCCAGCTGGTGAGTACTTCTAAACTGAGCCGGGAAGCCTTACCTTTCTTGCAGCGCCTGACACTGGCAACCGGCATGAGTGTGCAATTGGTGCTGCCGCACGCCGAAGGGGCACTG
This sequence comes from Alishewanella agri BL06, assembly GCF_000272005.1. GTDB lineage: Bacteria > Pseudomonadota > Gammaproteobacteria > Enterobacterales > Alteromonadaceae > Alishewanella > Alishewanella agri. The sequence goes on from NZ_AKKU01000026.1 coordinate 311,706, forward strand.
ATCACTGAGGTCTGTGATTGCCCAAACCCACTGCGGTTGGCAGCAAGGCCGGGTACGCTGGCCTATTTTAATTGCTCGGCAGCGGGTAAACTATTTCTGGCGTTTTTACATTTCGATGCACTATCTGAGCTGGCTGCGAAGGGCTTGTTTCGGACACAAACGCCACAAAGTATCGTAAGTTGTGCCGATCTTCGCTTAGAATTGCAACGTATATTAGGCCGGGGTTATGCAACGGATGATTTAGAATACCATCCGGATGTACGTTGTTTAGCTGCGCCGATCCGTGATGAACGCGGTATAGTGGTGGCAGCAGTGTCGGTAACAGCACCGGCCACGCTGTTTCCCCGGCAACAGATAGCCGATGTGGCAGCTAAAGTGAAGAAAGCAGCCATAGATATCGGCTTAACCGTATACCGGCCGCAACTGGCGGCCAATCATAAATAACCCGGGATGGTAGAAGAACAGGCTTATGCAGAAACAGTCCACAATCAATGATGTCGCCCGTATTGCCGGTGTCTCCAAACGCACCGTATCCAGGGTTATTAACGGCTCGCTTAGCGTGGGTGAAAGTACCCGTTTAAAAGTTGAGAAAGTGATTAATGAGCTTAAGTACTCGCCGAATGCTCAGGCGCGAGGTCTGGCATCCAGCAGATCTTACCTGCTCGGTTTAATTTACGACAACCCCGATGCCTTATATCTGGATGATGTGCAACGTGGGGTGCTGGAAGTTTGTTCAAATCTGGGCTACGAATTAGTCGTACATCCTTGCCGCTATCAAAGCGAAAGTCTGGTTAATGATTGTCTGCGTTTTATGCGCCGCTCCAAGTTGGATGGCGTGATCGTACTGCCGCCAGTATCTGAATCAGAAACCCTGGCTGCCGCATTGAAAGAATCCGGTAGTCCTTATGTCCGGCTTAGCTCGGTGGCACTGGATAGCCAGGAACATATTGTAGTGTCGGACGATCGTGCGGCTGCAGCTGAGATGGCGCGCTATTTCGCCCAGCTTGGGCATGAAAAAATTGCCTTTATCAGTGGCCCACAGCGTTACAAATCTTCCACCGAGCGGATGGAAGGCTTCCAGCTCGGGCTCTCGGTCTACGGCGTTAAGATTGCACCGGATATGATTCTGGAAGGCAACAACACCTTTGAAACCGGTATAGAGTGTGCCCGGCAATTACTGCAACGTGACGAGCTGCCGACGGCGATTTTTGCCAACAATGACCAGATGGCAGCCGGCGTATTAAAAGTTGCCAACAGTCTGGGGATCAAGGTGCCGGAACAACTTTCGGTAGCGGGTTTTGACGATAATATGCTGGCTTCCCGGATGATTCCGGCCTTGACCACGATTCGCCGGCCGGTGCGACAAATGGCGTTATTGGCGACCACTAAAATGATCATGTCAATTGAGCAGAATCATAAGGCGGCATTAAATGTAGCTTCTAAGGTTGCGCCAACCCTGGTGGTGCGGGAGTCAACCGGCCCATGTAAAACGGCGGTTGTCGCTAACAATGCGGCAGCGCTGGTGGCTGCTCGCCGGAGTTGATGTGGCGTAGCACTAAAAAAGTTGCCAACGGTGGCAATTTTTTTAGTGAAATGCTTGCCACCGGTGGCAAATTGGTTATTATAACAACCAGACCCCGGTAATTGTCGAGCGACTGCCTCGACGTACGCAGTAGGTATTGTTCCCTGTTGCCAACAACAAAGGATACAAGATGACAGATCTGAAGAAACGTAACAGCCTGAAACTTTTTACCGCCGCCTCGGCCAGTCTTAGTCTGTTAAGCGTCAGTGGTTGCCAGAGCGTTACTGCACTGCCTGTTAGTGCCAAAGACGCCGACGACTTGCGGCAGTGGCAGCAGGCCGATCAGATTATTGCTGCCATCAAGCCGGTTAAGTTTCCGGATCGCAGCTTCTCAATTACTGATTTTGGCGCTGCAGCCAAAGCCGGCTTTGATAATACGGCCGCCATTGCTGCGGCTATTGCTGCCTGTGCTGCTGCCGGCGGTGGCCGGGTACTGATCCCGGGCGGCCGTTTTGAAACCGGTGCGATTCATCTGAAATCGAACGTCAATTTACATCTGGCTGATGACACTGTGCTGTCGTTCTATACCGATCGCGAGCATTACCTGCCTTATGTGATGACCCGCTGGGAAGGCGTTGAGTTAATGGGCTATTCGCCGCTGATCTATGCCTATCAGCAGGAAAATATTGCGCTGACGGGTAATGGCATCCTTGAAGGTAATGGTGCGGTAGACGCCTGGTGGCCGTGGAAAGGTCAGTGGGAGCGTCGCAACTGGGATTATGATGCCAGTGTTGATCAAGTGAAAACCCGCTCACCGCTGTTTGAGATGGCTGAACGCGGCGTACCGGTCAGTGAGCGGGTGTTTAACGAAAACTTTTTACGACCACCTTTTATTCAACCTTATGGCTGTAAGCGGGTATTGATTGAAGGAGTGACCATCCGTAATTCGCCGTTCTGGTTAATCAATCCGGTGTTATCGGAAGATGTGATAGTGCGTAATGTCAATTGCATCAGCTATGGCCCGAACTCGGATGGCTGTAACCCGGAGTCCTGCAACAGAGTACTGATTGAAAACTGCCTGTTTGATACCGGCGATGACTGTATCGCGCTGAAGTCCGGTCGCAACAATGACGGCCGTCGCCTGGCAACACCGGTACAAAACGTGGTGATCCAGGATTGTATTATGCGTGCGGGTCATGGTGGCGTGGTGATGGGCAGTGAAATCTCTGGTGGTGCCCGTAATATCTTTGCCCGCCGTTGTCGGATGAGCAGCCCTAATCTGGCGCGTGGTATCCGGATCAAAACCAACTCGGTCCGTGGTGGCCTGATTGAAAATGTCTATATCCGGGATATCGAGATTGGTGAAGTGCGTGACGCTATCGTGATTAACTTCTTCTACGAAGAGGGCGATGCCGGCAACTTTATGCCACAAGTTAATAATTTACATATCAGTAATCTGACGGTGCAAAAGGCGCAGCGGGCTTTTGAGCTGCGCGGCTTCGAACGGGCGCCAATCAGCGGCGTTACCCTGCATCATGTGCAGTTTAACAACACAGCAGCGCTGGGCGTGCTGGAAAACATTGCTGGTATTGATCAGTTAGACGTCAGCCTGAACGGCCGGGCGATTAGCATTTAATTTTTGTTTTTATTGCCACCGCTAGACAAGGTTGGCGCAATACAGGTAACAACAGATGACAACAGAGCAGCAAGCCGGATGCAGTATCCGTTTACCGGAACAAAGCAGTGCAGCCCAGCTGGCGGTATTGCAGGTGCACCAGCGCGATAATGTGCTGGTGGCGTTGCAAGCGCTGCAGGCGGGCGAGCCGTTACCGGCGCCGTTTTCACATCTTAGCGCGCAAACCGCAGTACCGGCCGGGCATAAGCTGGCGCTGACGGCAATCGCGGCCGGTGAGCCGGTGCTGAAATACGGTTTTGCGATTGGCCGAGCCACCCAGCCGATTGCCGCTGGTGAGCATGTGCACTCGCACAATCTGGCGACAGCACTGAGTGGCACCATTGAATACAGCTATACCGGCTGTCAGGCACCGGCGCTGAGTTTTCCGGCTGACTTGCCGCAAAGCTTTCAGGGTTACCGGCGCAGCAACGGTAAGGTGGGTACCCGCAATGAGCTGTGGATTATCAATACGGTGGGCTGTGTCAACCGCGCGGCAATGCGGGTCGCCGAGCAGGCGCGTCAGCACTATGCCGATTTGTTGGCACTTAAAAATATCGACGGTATTCATGCTTTTACCCACCCTTTTGGTTGCTCGCAACTGGGCGATGATCTTGATCATACCCGCCAGTTACTGGCCGGCCTGATCCAACATCCAAACGCCGGTGCGGTGCTGATCCTGGGACTTGGCTGCGAGAACAATCAGTTGGCCAGGCTGCTGCAAGCTTGCCCCGATGTTGATAGCAGCCGCATCCGCGCCTTTAATGCCCAGCAGGTTGAAGATGAAGTGGAGCAGGGCCTGGCTGCAGTGGGGGAATTACTGCAGTTGATGGCCAACGACCAGCGCTCGGCCTGTCCGGTATCAGAGCTGGTACTGGGCATGAAATGCGGTGGCTCGGATGGTTTTAGCGGCCTGACAGCTAACGCCCTGGTAGGACGTACCGCCGATTTGCTGGCCGCGGCTGGCGGCAAGGTGGTGCTGACTGAAACCCCGGAAATGTTTGGCGCCGAGCAGGTGTTTATGGCCCGTGCCGCCAATCAGCAGGTATTTGCCGATCTGGTCACTCTGGTTAATGACTTTAAACAGTACTTTATCGACAACCAGCAACCGGTGTATGAGAACCCGAGCCCGGGCAATAAAGACGGCGGTTTGACCACGTTGGAAGAAAAGTCGCTGGGTGCCATTCAAAAAGGCGGCTCTGCCGTGGTGCAGCAAATTATCCGCTACGGCGAACAAGCGCATGCCGCCGGTCTGACCTTGCTGGAAGGGCCGGGGAATGATGCGGTGTCCTCGACGGCGCTAACGGCAGCCGGTGCCACCTTACTGCTGTTTACTACCGGTCGTGGCACACCGCTGGGCTTCCCGGCACCCACCGTCAAGATCGCATCGAATTCCAATCTGGCGGCGCGTAAGCCGCAATGGATTGACTATGACGCCGGCCAGTTGTTGCAGGTCGGGCAGGATGCGCAGCAGTTTACCGGGCAATTTTTCCGTTATTTGCTGGCGGTGGCCTCGGGCGAGCGCACCCGCAACGAAATTTCTGACAACCGTGAAATCGCTATCTGGAAGAACGGTGTCACGCTTTAACCTATGCTGCGGCCAGGCCGCAGTCAGTATGCTTACAGGATCTTAATTATGGCTCAGACCACGCCTTTAACCTTACATCCGGACCGCTTATTCCCATCCGATCCGCTGGTACGCGATATTGCCCGCCGGCTGTATCAGCAAATCAAGGATCTGCCTATTGTCAGCCCGCATGGTCATACTGATCCGCGTTGGTTTGCCGACGATGCCAACTTTGATAACGCCACGACCTTGCTGCTGCTGCCGGATCACTATGTGTTCCGCATGCTGTATAGCCAGGGGATCAAACTGGAAGAGTTGGGGATCCGGCGTAAGGACGGCGTGGCGGTAGAAACTGATTACCGTAAAATCTTCCGTATTTTTGCCAGGCACTATTATTTGTTTCGCGGCACGCCATCGCGGATCTGGCTGGACAGCGTGTTTCACGATGTGTTTGGCCTTGAGGTCGCGCTGAGCGAAGAGACCGCCGATCACTATTACGACAGTATCAATGCCCAGCTGGTAAAACCGGAATTTAAGCCGCGCGCCTTACTGGATCGCTTTAATATCGAGCTGATTGCTACCACCGAAGGGGCACTGAATGACCTGCGCCACCATGCCAAACTAAAAGGCACCGGCTATGAGCATAAAGTGATTACCACCTTCCGGCCGGATGATGTGGTCGATGCGGATCGTGCGGATTTTGCCGCCAACATCGCCAAACTGGGGGAGTTGACCGGCGAAGATACGCAAAGCTGGCCGGGTTATCTGGCGGCACTGCGAAAAAGACGGGCTTTTTTCCGTGAACATGGCGCGACGGCAACCGATCATGGTCATCCGTCGGCTATTACCGCTGATTTAGCGCCAAGCGAGGCCGCAGCCTTGTTTCAACGTTGTCTGGCCGGTACTGCAACGCCTGCAGAAACCGAGTTATTCCGTGGCCAGATGCTTACCGAGATGGCCGGCATGAGCCTGCAAGATGGCATGACGATGCAAATTCATCCCGGCGCGCACCGCAACCATAATCAGGTGATCTTTGAGCGTTTTGGGCCCGATAAAGGCGCTGATATTCCAAGCCCGACCGAGTTTGTCAGTAACCTGAAACCACTGCTGCAAAAATATGGCAACGAGGCCAGCTTAAACATCATTCTGTTTACGCTGGATGAAACCACCTATGCCCGCGAGCTGGCGCCATTGGCTGGCCATTATCCGGCGTTAAAGCTGGGTCCGGCCTGGTGGTTCCATGATAGCCCGGAGGGCATGCTGCGCTTCCGGCATCAGGTTACCGAAACGGCTGGTTTCTATAACACTGTCGGTTTTAATGACGATACCCGGGCTTTCTTCTCGATCCCGGCCCGGCATGATGTGGCGCGGCGTATTGACTGCCGCTTCCTGGCCGGTTTAGTGGCTGAGCACCGCCTGACCGAAGCAGAAGCCGCCGAGTTGGCCTACCAGCTGACTTATGGCCTGGTGAAACAGGCTTATCAGCTGAAGTAACAGCACTGCCTAACTCAGGGTGACGGTGGCAGGCACTTGCCGGCATACCGTCATCAGGCTTAACGCGAACAGCAGGCAAACTATGACATTATTAAGCAATAACACCCTTGCCAGTTTGGCCGGCAAACTGCCACTGCCCGCCTACCGGCTGGCACCACAGCAACCCGGTATCGGCATAGTGCATCTGGGGCCCGGCGCGTTTTTCCGCGGCCATCAGGCCTATTACACTGATCTGGCACTGCAGCACGGTGGTGACTGGGCGATCAGTGCGGTTTCGATGCGCTCGCCGGATGTCAGTCAGGCGCTGACCCCGCAGGATGGGCTCTATACGCTGGCAGTACTGGATAGCGACACCCGTTATCAGGTGATTGGCAGTGTGCAGGAAGTGCTGATTGCCAGTGAGCGGTATCAGAGTGTACTGGCACGACTCAGCGACGCAGCGACCCGCTATGTCACCCTGACGATTACTGAAAAAGGCTATTGCCTGAATGCGCAGGGCGAACTGGATTTACAGCATCCGCAAATTCAGCAGGATCTGAGCGGCGGCCAACCGGCGGTCACTGCTATCGGCTTGCTGGTTGCCGCCCTAGCAGCCCGCTATGCTAAGAATGTGGCGCCTTTTTGCGTACTCAGTTGCGATAACCTGACCGATAACGGCCATAAGCTACGCAGGGCGCTGATTGGCTTTGCGGCGCAAAAGGCGCCGGCCCTGGCCAACTGGCTGGAGCAGCAACTGATCAGCCCCTGTACCATGGTCGACAGTATTACGCCGGCAACCGACGCTGCGCTGCGTGCTCAGGTCGCGGGGGTACTGGGCGTTAACGACAACTGGCCGATTAAACGCGAAGCCTTTGTGCAGTGGGTAATTGAAGATATTTTACCGGCAGAGCGGCCAGCGTGGCAGCAAGCCGGGGTGATCTATGCCGCCGATGTCAGCGCCTTTGAAAAAGCCAAGTTACGGTTATTAAATGCTCCGCACTCGACACTGGCCTATATCGGTTATCTGCTTGGCTATGAAACCGTGTATGACGCCATGCAGGATAAAACGCTGCTGAATTTACTGCAGCAAATGGTGCAGCAGGAAATTATGCCATCTTTTACCGCACCGGCTGAGCTGGATATTCAGCAGTATAGCCAGGCGATTTTTGCCCGCTTTGAAAACCCGGCGATCCGCCATCTGCTGGCGCAAATCGCCTGGGATGGGTCGCAGAAAATGCCGATGCGTATTCTGCCGGTGATCCGCGATAACCTGGCGGCCGGGCGCAGCATCAGCAAACTGAGCTTTTGTCTGGCAGCTTGGTTCTTATTTATCCGCCGCCGGCTGGCAGAAGGCCAGCCGCTGGTTGACCCCTTAGCCAGCAGCCTGACTGCGGCAGCGTCCACTTGTCGCGGTGAGGCGCAGCATGATGTCGCCCGCTTTCTGGCGATTGAGGCCGTGTTCGGCACTGAGCTGCCAAAGCAAGATACCTTTAGCCAGGCCGTGACTGCGGCCTATCAACAACTGACGACCCTGGTATCCGAACAGCCAGTGGCGCGCGGAGTAGTCTAATGTCGGCGTTATCTCACGTTTTACAAGGCCCAGCCTTATTACCCATTATTCAGGCTGAGGTACCAAGCACTGCAGTAGCTATTGCTCAGGCGATGCAGCAGGGCGGTATTGGTTCGGTCGAGGTGGTACTGCGCACGCCAAAAGCTTTGGATTGTATCAGTGCTATTCGCAGCGCCTTACCTGAGCTGTTGGTGGGCGCCGGTACCATTTTATCGGCGGCGGATGCCCAGGCAGCAAAAGACGCCGGTGCGCAGTTTCTGGTGAGCCCGGCCAGTACGCCCAAACTGTTACAGGCCATGCTGGATACCGGACTGGCGCTGGCGCCGGGGGTATCGACCCCTTCAGAAATTGCGCTGGCACTGGAAATGGGCATTCGTGAACTGAAATTTTTTCCGGCCAATTTATCCGGTGGCAGCGCCATGTTAAAGGCACTGAGCAGTATTTTTCAGCAGGTACGGTTCTGTCCGACCGGCGGCATCAGCCAGCAAAATCTGGCTGAATATCTGGCGTTGCCAAATGTGTTTGTGGTCGGTGGCTCCTGGATCTCGCCGGCCAGCGCCATTGCCAGCGGCGACTGGGCACAGATCACGGCATTGTCGCACCAAGCCTGTAGCCTGGCCCGGCAATTAAAACAGGCGGCATAGGAGAAAGACCATGAGCAAACGTATTGTCATTATGGGCGAGTGCATGGTGGAGCTGTTTCAGCTGGTGGAAAATGTCTATCACCAGGCCTTTGCTGGCGATGTGTTTAATACCGCTGTTTATCTGAAACGCTGTGCTGAGCAACCTATTGAGGTGCAGTTTTTTACTGCGGTCGGTACCGATCTGATTAGCGACAAGCTGGTGCGGGCGGTGGAGCGCGAAAAAATTGATACTCAGCTGATATTACGCAGCAAAACTGCGCGCCCCGGCCTGTATATGATTAATACCGATGCCTTTGGTGAGCGCAGCTTTGTGTACTGGCGCGATACGTCGGCAGCGAAACAGGTGCTGCAACTGGCGAGCAGTCAACAGCGGTTGGCGGAGCTAACGGGAGCAGAGATGTTTTTCTTCTCCGGCATCACGCTGGCCATTTTGAATGACAGCGACCGCGAAGCGCTGTTTGCGCTGGTGGCAGAGTTAAAAGCCAGCGGCAGCCGGATCATCTTTGACCCTAACTACCGACCGGCGCTGTGGCCAACAGCCGAAGCGGCAAAAGCAGCATTTTTGCGTGCCTATGCGTTGGCTGATGTGGCCCTGCCGGGGCTGGATGATCATAAGGTGTTATTTGCCGCCACTTGCACCGAAGAGGTGGTAGCCCAGCTTTCCGCCCTAGGCGTGGAAGAGATCGTGGTGAAAAACGGCAAGGACGGCATCAGTGGTCGTTATCAGGGCCAGGATTTCAGCGCCCTGGCACATCCGGTAAAAAAAGTGGTGGATACTACAGCGGCCGGCGATTCCTTTAACGGCGGTTATCTGGCGGCCCGGCTGGGCGGTATTGCGCCGGCGCAGGCGGTAAAGTTTGCGGCGCGGCTGGCGGGCTTTGTGGTGGAGCATACCGGTGCCATTGTTGGCAAAGAACATTTTAATGGCTTTTGGGCTAAGAACCGGCCATCGCAATTTCGATAACAACAATATTGTGGCGGACAAACCCGCCCGCTAACAATAAGATCTGATCGATCAGACAGTACCCCTACAACCAGGCAAACTTTAATTGAATGGGAGTAAGGTATGAGTATAACGACATTGTTTCCGCAAGCGGCGGAGATCCCGGCAGAGTTTGCCCAGCAGCGGCTACTGGAGCAACGCGACTATCTGTTAAATGGTGAGCTGGTTAGCTGGCCAGGTGAGCTTAGCCCGGTAATCAGCCCGGTACAGCTGCGCCATGGCGATACCCTGACACCGGTATTACTGGGTTATACGCCGCTGCTTGATGCCGAGGCGGCACTGCAGGCATTGGATGGCGCCGTTAAGGCCTATGATCTGGGGCGTGGCGCCTGGCCGAGCATGCCGGTGCTGGAACGGATCAGGCATGTTGAAACTTTTTTAGGCCTGATGCAGCAGCAACGCACCGAGGTGATCCGGTTGCTGATGTGGGAAATTGGTAAGAATTATCCGGATGCGGCCAAAGAGTTTGACCGCACCTGCGATTATATCCGCGATACCATCGCCGCCTTGAAGCAGCAGGATCGGGACGCCAGCCATTTTATTATCGAACAGGGCGCACTGGGCAAGATCCGCCGGGTCCCGGTTGGGGTGGCGCTGTGTATGGGCCCCTTTAACTATCCGCTTAATGAAACCTTTACTACGCTGATCCCGGCACTGATTATGGGTAATACCGTGATCTTTAAACCGGCGAAATATGGTGTGCTGCTGATCCAGCCGTTGTTACGCGCCTTTGCGCAAAGCTTTCCAGCCGGGGTGATTAATATTATTTATGGCCGCGGCCGGGAAACGGTCGGGGTGCTGATGGAAAGCGGCAAGATCGATCTGTTTGCCTTTATCGGCACCAACAAGGGCGCCAGCGATTTAAAACGGATGCACCCTAAGCCGCACCGGCTGCGCGCTGTACTGGGGCTGGATGCGAAAAATCCCGGCATTATTCTCGCGGATGCCGACTTAAAGCGCACTGTCGCTGAGGTCGTCGCCGGCGCCTTGTCGTTTAACGGCCAGCGCTGTACCGCACTAAAAATTCTGTTTGTTGAACGGCCTTTGGCGGCGGCCTTTGTCAAAGCGCTAAGCCAGGCGGTAGATCAGTTGCAGCTGGGCATGCCCTGGCAAGCGGGTGTACAGATCACACCGTTGCCAGAACCCGGTAAAACGGCTTTTCTTACCGCCTTACTCGAAGATGCAATCGCCAATGGTGCTCAGGTACAAAATGCCCAGGGTGGTGTCTGTGCCGGCTCCTTATTTAAGCCGGCGGTGCTGTATCCGGTGAACGCCAGCATGCGGCTCTATCAGGAAGAGCAGTTCGGCCCGCTGGTGCCGGTCGTGCCTTTTGACAGCATCGACGAGGTGATTGACTATGTGGTGAACTCCAACTTTGGCCAGCAGCTGAGTATCTTTGGGCAGGATCCGCGACAGGTCGGCGAGCTGGTCGATATTTTTGCTAATCAGGTTGGCCGGATCAATATTAACGCTCAGTGTCAGCGCGGGCCGGATAGCTTCCCGTTTAACGGCCGCAAAGACTCCGCCGAGGGCACTTTGTCGGTCGTGGATGCGCTGCGGCAGTTTTCCACGCCAACATTAGTCGCGACCAAGTATCAGGATCCGGATGTCGGCTTTGTAAAACAGATTATCCAGCAGCGCGCCTCGCACTTTCTGGCGACGGATTTTTTGTTCTAGGTGAGCTGCCGCAGTTTTGCTAATTGCCGCCGAACCGATTAAGCTGCTGCCAAGCCTGTAACCGTTGGCAGCAGCGCGATCTTTGCTGCTTACCAGCCGCTATACTTTGAGGTTGATATGCAGCCGCAGTTTCTGCACGCCGTACAACAGCTTATTCCTGCTGAGCGCTATTTCGATGATCCGCTCAGCACGCTGGCCTTTGGCACAGATGCCAGTTTTTATCGGTTAACACCTAAGTTGGTACTCAGGGTTGAAAGCGAACAGGAAGTGATCGCCTTATTAAAGCTGGCAGGTCAGTATCAGGTGCCGCTAACCTTTCGCGCGGCGGGCACCAGTTTATCCGGGCAGGCGGTGACGGATTCGGTGTTGTTGGTGCTGGGCGAAAACTGGCAGCAATATCAGATTTTTGAGCTCGGTGAACGGATCCGGCTCGCCCCCGGGGTGATAGGCGCGCAGGCGAATCAATGGCTGGCGCCCTATGGCCGCAAGATTGGCCCGGATCCGGCATCGATTAACAGCTGCAAAATTGGCGGCATCGTCGCCAATAATGCCAGCGGCATGTGCTGTGGTACCGCGCAAAACAGCTTTAATACCCTGCACGGTATGCGTTTGGTGCTCGCTGACGGCACAGTGTTGGATACGGAAGATGCAGCAAGTGTCGCGGCCTTTCGGCAGTCCCATGCGCCACTATTAGCCGAGCTTAGCACCCTGGCCCAGCAAACCTGTGACAATCCCGAACTGCTGGCCAAGATTCGCCATAAATACCGCTTAAAAAATACCATGGGCTTTTCGCTAAATGCTCTGACGGAGTTTAGCGATCCTATCGATATCTTAAGCCACTTAATGGTGGGATCAGAAGGCTGCCTCGGCTTTATTAGCAGTGTTACCTATCAGACGGTGCCGGAGCATCCGCATAAAGCCAGCGCACTCTATGTGTTCCCGGATATTGCCAGTTGCTGTCAGGCGGTAACCTTGCTAAAAGACACGCCGGTGGCGGCTGTTGAGCTGCTGGACCGGCGCAGTTTACGCTCGGTACAACATAAAGCCGGCTTGCCGGCCTGGGTGGCGACCTTGTCAGAGGGGGCAGCGGCACTGCTAATTGAGAGTCGCGCTGCTACAGTGCCGCAGCTGGAGCGTCAGATAGCGACAATACAGCAGCAACTGGCGGCCTTTGAACTGGAACAAAAAGTAGAGTTTACCCGCGAGCCGGCAGTCTGTGAGCAATTGTGGGCGATCCGCAAAGGTACTTTTCCGGCGGTCGGCGCGGTACGCGAAACCGGTACCACGGTGATCATTGAAGATGTCACCTTCCCACTGCCACGCCTGGCAGAAGGGGTATTAGCTTTACAGCGGTTGTTTGATCGTTTTGGTTATCACGAGGCCATTATTTTCGGGCATGCGCTGGAGGGGAATCTGCATTTTGTGTTTACCCAGAGTTTTAACAGCGCCACCGAGATCCAGCGTTATGCTGATTTTATGCGTGAGGTGGCGCAGCTGGTGGCAGTAGAATTTGGTGGCGCGTTAAAGGCTGAGCATGGCACCGGCCGTAATATGGCGCCCTTTGTGGAACTGGAATGGGGTACTGAGGCTTATCAACTGATGTGGCGGATTAAACAGCTATTGGATCCGCAGCATATTCTTAACCCCGAGGTAGTGCTAAGCCGCGATAGTCAGCTGCATCTGAAGCATTTAAAAGCGCTGCCGGCGGCGGATCCTTTGGTTGATAAATGTATTGAATGTGGCTTTTGTGAGCCGGTTTGTCCCTCGCGTAAGCTAACGTTAACGCCGCGCCAGCGCATAGTGGCACAGCGTGAGATCTCACTACTGCAGCAAAGCGGTGAGGATAGCGCGCGCTTAGCCGCGCTGCAGCAAGCCTATCAGTATGCCGGCACCGATACCTGTGCCGCCTGTGGCCTGTGTAGCACGGCCTGTCCGGTGGGTATTAATACCGGCGATCTGACAAGGCAACTGCGTGGCCGTGCCAATCAGCGTTTTCAGGGGCTGGCGAACTTTGCCGCGAGTAAGTTTAGTGTTATCAGCAGCCTTGGCCGCACCGCGCTTAACATCGGCCAGCTCGGCGCCCGTATGTTAGGCCCGGCCATGCCACTTTGGCATCAGGCGATGCCAACTGCGGCCCGCGCCTTTCAGTTACCGGATCAGCCGGATCTGGACTCAGGCTTAATACCGGTATTGTATTTTGGCAGCTGTAGTGGCCGGGTAATGGGGCCGCAGCAGCACAGTCAGGATTTGCGCAGTTTGGCTGAGGTAAGTGCCAACTTACTACAAAAAGCCGGTTATCAGTTATTTCAGCCGCCAAAGCTGGCCCAGCAATGCTGTGGCATGCCGTTTCAGTCCAAGGGGCAATTTGCTGCCGCCAAGCAGCTGCAGCAACAATTGCATCAGTGGTTAATGCAGCACAGTGAGCAGGGCCGGATTGCAGTGTTTTGCGATAGCAGCCCCTGCAGCTTAACTTTACGCGAAGCCTTAGATCCGAGATTGCAGCTGTTTGATAGCATCGACTTTATCTATGACAAGGTTCTGCCGAAGCTAAAGCTGAACAAACAGGCCGCGCCACTGGCGCTGCATATCAGTTGCAGCGCGCAGCAGTTGGAGCAGGGCCGCAAGCTGACTGAACTGGCCGCCGCCTGTACTGAACAGCTGGTGATCCCCGAGGGCATCAGCTGCTGTGGTTTTGCCGGTGACAAGGGCTTTTTCTTACCGGAGCTTAATGCGTCAGCATTGTCTGATTTAGCGCGGCAGGTAAGTAAGTGCTCACGGGGGGTATCCAGCAGCCGCACTTGTGAAATTGGTTTAAGCCGGCACAGTGGCGTCGAGTATCAGCATTTACTGTATTTACTTGATGCACAAAGTGACTAATTGTTTTTGTTATGGCAAGCTGAATTCAGATTAATCTGAATCAGGTGTCGGGTATGCGGGTATTACATGTTGAAGATGATGAAGATATCAGAGCCGTAACCGAAATTGCTCTGGTTCAGCTAAGTGGTTTTCAGGTGCTAAGTTGCGAGTCTGGTCAGCAAGCCCTGACGCAAGCAGAGCGTTTTGCGCCACAGCTAATATTATTAGATGTGATGATGCCGCAAATGGACGGGTTGCAGACGTTGGCAGCGTTACGACAGTTGCCTGGTCTAGCTGGGGTGCCGGTGATTTTTATGACGGCCCGTTTACAAGAAGCCGAGCAGCAGCGCTATTTATCTGCCGGCGCTATTGCGGTGATCGAAAAACCCTTTGATCCCTTAACGCTGGGAACACAGTTACGCGAGCTTTGTCAGACCAAGCTTGCCGACTCCCGGCTGTCAGATGTTTGACCATAAGGTTACAGATCCCTATGCAGTCAGCGGTAAAACCTGAAAATGAAGCAGCGCGTCTGGCTGCGCTCTATGCCAGTGCGCTATTAAATACCTTACCAGAGCCACGTTTTGATCGGCTAACCCGGTTAGTGCAGCAGGCGCTGCATACCCCTATAGTATTGATTTCACTTCTGGATGAAGAGCGGCAATGGTTTAAATCCCGCCAGGGGTTGGATGTTTGCGAAACTGCGCGCGATATTTCATTTTGTGGCCATGCAATTTTAGGCGAGGGAGTATTTCAGATCACTGATGCCTTGGCCGACCCGCGTTTTGCCGATAACCCCCTGGTAACCAGTGCGCCTTTTATCCGCTTTTATGCCGGAGTGCCGTTAAAAGTAGCAGCGCAGCCAATTGGCACTTTATGCATTATTGACTCTGAGCCCCGGACCTTATCAGATGCGGAAACCGCGATGCTGATTGGTTTCGCCGAACTGGTTGAGCAGGAAATTACCGACCGTTTGCATGAACAGGCTCACCTGCAACTGGCGGCAAGTGAGCTGATGTATCGCTCTGTACTCGAGGGTACGCGGATTGGCACCTGGCAATGGAATGTGCAAACTGGTGAGACCGTCTTTAACGAACGCTGGGCCGAGATTATTGGTTATCAGCTGGCCGAGCTGATGCCAATCTCGATTAGCACCTGGCAGCATTTTGCTCACCCTGACGATTTAGCCTTGTCTGCGTCTTTACTAACACAGCATTTTAATGGTGAGCTGGCATTTTATGATTGTAAATGCCGGATGAAACATAAAAATGGCCATTGGGTTTGGGTGCATGACCGCGGCAAAGTGATTTCCTGGACCGCTGATGGTAAGCCGCTAATGATGTATGGCACTCATGCGGATATCA
Source organism: Alishewanella agri BL06 (assembly GCF_000272005.1). GTDB lineage: Bacteria > Pseudomonadota > Gammaproteobacteria > Enterobacterales > Alteromonadaceae > Alishewanella > Alishewanella agri. Next base: position 327,051 of record NZ_AKKU01000026.1, read on the forward strand.
CTGAACAAAAACAAGCCGAGCAGGAACTTAAAGCCAGTCGCGATCAGTATCAGGCTCTGGTAAATAATATCCCTGGTATCACTTATCGGTGTTTGGCCGATAGCGATTGGACCATGTTATATATCAGTGGCAGTATCGACCCGTTATCGGGCTATCCGGCAACTGACTTTATCAACAATCAGGTTCGCAGCTACGCCAGCGTTATTCTGGCGGAGGACCGTAACCGGTTGACGAAAATAGTAGAACGGGCGATAGCTGAGCGCCGTAGCTGGCATGTGCAGTATCGGATCACTCATCGCGATGGCAGCGTGCGTTGGGTCGAAGAGCGCGGCACACCCGAGTTTTCAGAACAAGGTGAGCTACGCTATCTGGATGGTTTTATTCTGGATATTAACGCCGAAAAGCAATTAAAACGAAAGTTAATTTCTCTGACCGCACAGCTGCCGGGGGTGGTGTACCAATATCAGCAGTGGCCTGATGGTCGGGCGGCCTTTCCTTATGCCAGTGCGGCTATTGAGCAAATCTATGGCGTGAAACCTGAAGACGTGACGGCAGATGCTTCCAAAGTGTTTGCTGTTATTCACCCTGAGGATATGCCTGCAGTCGTTAACAGTATCCAACAATCGATGTCGACACTGTCACTCTGGCGCTCTGAATATCGGATTGTCAGTAAACAAGGTGACATAGTGTGGCTACTTGGCAGCGCCACACCCGAAAAAATGCCGGATGGCAGCGTGTTATGGCATGGTTATATTCAGGATGTCACCACGACTAAACAACATTACCTGGCGTTGGAGAAAGCCAACCAGGCACTACAGGTGGCACGCGAGCGCCTTGATACCGCCAGTGAACAGGCGCAAATGGGCTTCTGGCAAGCGTCATTAAAAACCGGTGCGCTCTGGTGGTCACCGGTGATCTACCGGATTTTTGGTTTTGACGAAGCTAGTACCGTCCCCAGTGTTGCCTTGTTTAAAAGCACCATTCACCCTGATGATCGGCAAAAAGTGGCCCAGAGTGAACTGCAAGCAGCCCAAACTGGCGTCCATGATGTGATCCATCGGATCATCCGGCCGGATGGCACTATTCGCTGGGTGCATGAAACCGCCAGAATGCTGCCAGAGGCAGAAAACCCGGAGCTGATTATGGTTGGTTCGGTACAGGATATTACCGAGCGCATCAAGTTACAGCAGTTAAAGGATGAGTTTATTTCGACGGTCAGTCATGAGTTAAGAACGCCGCTTACCGTGATAAAAGGTGCTGTTACGCTGTTAAATTCCGGCATGTTGGGCGAGCTAGCCGCACCGGCACAAAAACTGCTGTCAGCAGCCCAGCATAACAGTGAGCGTTTATCACATTTAATCAACGATTTATTAGATATCGAGAAGCTGGTTGCTGGCAAAATGCCTTTTTCTTTTCAACAACTAATCGTTGCAAAAGAGCTGGAGCAGGCGACACAGGCGTTAATACCGTTCGCGGAACAGTATGGCGTTACCCTGCAGTTGGAACCGGTGTTATCCGTTTTGCGCGTCAGGTCCGACGCACTGCGGTTGCAACAAACACTGACTAATCTGCTGTCTAACGCTATTAAGTTTTCTACGTCAGGCAGTAAGGTGCGGCTGCGGGCCTATCAGCACGACAGCCTGGTTCGGTTTGAAGTGCAAGATAGCGGTCAGGGCATCCCGGAAGAGTTCCAACCACAAATCTTTGAACGTTTTGCACAAGCAAAAACACCACAAGGTGAATCTAAAGGTGGCACGGGCTTAGGTTTGGCGATATGTAAAGAATTGGTCGAACAGATGGGCGGTAGTATCGGTTTTAGCTCTTTACCAGCACAAGGCACCACCTTTTATTTCCAACTGCCGGTGGCTGGCAGTGAAAAATAGAGAACACGAATAAGATGATTCCAACAGACAATAACAAAACTGACTTACGAGCTGCATTCAGTCTGGTACGACAACGCTTCGAGCAATCTTTGCCAGCCCGGGCCAGTGCCATGCAGGCCTTGTTGCAAGCGGATGAAACCACCGCTCCGGCGTTAAACCAGCTGATCAGTGAAGCGCATAAGCTGGCCGGCGCCTGTGGCACCTTTGGTTTTGGTTTGTTGGGTAGTCAGGCCAAAATGTTAGAGCAACTGGCCAGGACCATACAGGAAAAACCGGCATCTGAGCAGCGTTATGCATTGCTTAGCTTACAGTCTGCAGTACAAGACTTTTTACAAAGTGTGCAAGAGGCCTTACGCAATAGCTCAGATGCCAGCACAGTAGCGTTATTACAACCCAGGCCGGAGAACAGTATTTGGTTGTTACTGGAAACGCCAGCGTTGATTGCGGAGTTAGATACTCAGTTACGGGCGTTTGGACATCAGGTTCTTATCTTTAATAGTTATGACAGTTGTCTGGAGGCCTTATCGCAGCAAGCGCCTGCCGTATTATTTACAACCATTGCGCTGCAAAATGGCCAGTCGTTGTTTAAACAAAAATTGTTGTTAGATCGCTTAAACCAGCAGCAAAGCCGGCTAATGTTGTATTCGGATCAAGATAACTTTGATTTACGGGTTAAAGCTGCACAGCATAGCGCTGATGCCTTTTTTGTGTCGCCGGTTGATGTACCAAATATGATTGCGACGATCAGCGAGTTATTGGAGCAGACGTTTGGGCAACATGGCCGGGTATTTATTGTTGATGACGATAAATTGCTGGCGGAGCATTACGCGCTGGTACTCAAAGCTGCCGGCATTGAAACCCGGATTTTGCAGCAGGTGACTCAACTTGTACACGAAATACTAAGCTTTCAACCAGATTTAGTACTGATGGATATTTATATGCCGGACTATTCCGGAACTGAACTGGCCGGTGTACTTAGGCAGTATCAATCGCTGAAACGTTTACCCATTGTTTATTTATCCTCCGAAGCAAATAAGCTGCTGCAGATGAAGGCGATGGCGCAAGGCGCCGATGACTTTTTAACTAAGCCTATTTCTGACAATGAGCTGGTGCAGGCAGTTAAAGCCCGGTTACGCCGCAGCCAGCAGATTCGGCTGCTGATTGAAAAAGATGGTTTGACCTCGCTGATTAAGCACAGTGCGATTAAAGAAGCCGCCGCCCTTGAGTTGGAGCGGGCGACCCGCTTCGATAAACCATTGAGTATCGTTATGTTGGATATTGATTATTTTAAAAGTGTTAATGATCAATATGGCCACGCCACTGGCGATATCGTGATTACCGCCCTGGCAACTTTGTTACGCAAAAGAATTCGTAAAACGGATAAAGCCGGCCGTTATGGTGGCGAGGAGTTTATGTTGGTATTGCCCGACTGTAACAGCTTGCAGGCGCGGCAACTTACCGAGAATATTTTGCAAAGTTTCCGGCAATTACAATTTAGTGCTGGCAATTCAGCATTTAGCTGTAGCTTTTCTGCCGGCGTGGCCTCAACCAGTGATAGTAGCTATGCCCATGCGGATGAACTGATTGCAGCGGCGGATACCGCGCTTTACCAGGCTAAGCAGGCTGGCCGGAATCGAGTCTATTAAGGCTGAATTCAGTCAGGCCTGTTAGAGTCGAAGGGGCAATAAGGAGCGTTAAAATGAAATCATTAATGTTAGGTACTTTCTTATTAACGAGTATTTCTTTTCTGGCTCTGGCCGACGACGACCGGCCACCAGCCGATGCATTGAAATTATCTGAGGTGGTGCAAAAGCTGGAGCAGCAGGGCTTCTATCCCATCGTCGATATTGAGTTTGATGATGGCGTTTGGGAAATCGATGCCTACCGTGGCGCAGATAAGCGTGAGTTACAGGTTGATCCGCGTACCGGCAAGGTATTACGCGATCGGGATGATTAATCCACTCTTACAATCCACTTTGGCGTTGCGGGGGTTGGCGGTTATCACCGCCAACCTTAAGTTTTAGTGGTTACAGCTTTTGCAATACTTCGGCGGGTAACGCCAGCTCGTCGTTTCTGTTCACACCTACACCGCGCGTTAAAATGTTCTGCGCGATCTGTTTCGCTTCATCCAGCGAATGCATTTGCGCGGTGCCACACTGATAAATATTCAGTTCCGGAATATCATTCTGACTGGCGACTTTTAACACATCATCCATCGCCGCCTGCCAGGCTTTAGCTACCCGTTGTTCATCCGGTGTACCAATCAGGCTCATATAAAAGCCGGTACGGCAGCCCATAGGCGAAATATCAATAATTTCCACATCCTGGCCATTTAAGTGGTCACGCATAAAACCGGCGAACAGATGCTCCAGCGTGTGAATGCCTTTTTCAGACAGAATTTCTTCATTTGGCACGCAAAAACGTAGATCAAATACGGTAATGGCATCGCCTTTGGGCGTAGTCATTTTTTTAGCAATGCGCACGGCCGGCGCTTTCATAATGGTATGGTCAACAGTAAAACTATCGAGTAATGGCATGTCAAATCCTGTAAGCAACTTAGAGATGGTTTGATTATAGCGCTGGCGGCAGCGGAAAGTTAACCGCTTTTGACCATGACGGCTATAAACAACACAAAATGCATCAAAAGCTAAAATTTTACTTTTGATAACCTTGAATAGATCAGGGCTAATCCCCACTAATCGGTCATCGCAATGTTTCATTGTTCAGAATATAAGTGGAGAGATGTTATGGGTAGAATTATTGGTATTGACTTAGGTACAACCAACTCTTGTGTGGCTATTTTGGATGGTGACAAGCCAAAAGTGCTGGAAAATGCCGAAGGTACACGGACCACGCCTTCCATTATTGCTTACACCGAAGATGGCGAAGTGTTAGTGGGTCAGCCAGCCAAGCGTCAGGCGGTGACTAACCCAAAAAATACCTTATTCGCTATCAAGCGCTTAATTGGTCGTCGTTTTGAAGACGAAGAAGTGCAGCGTGATATCAAAATCATGCCATTCCAAATTGTTAAAGCCGATAATGGTGATGCCTGGGTAGAAGTTAAAGGCAAAAAATTAGCCGCGCCGCAAATTTCAGCGGAAGTGCTGAAAAAGATGAAGAAAACGGCTGAGGATTATCTGGGCGAGCCAGTAACTGCGGCGGTTATCACCGTACCGGCATACTTTAACGATGCTCAGCGTCAGGCGACCAAAGACGCCGGCCGGATTGCCGGTTTAGATGTAAAACGTATTATCAACGAGCCAACTGCTGCGGCACTGGCTTACGGTATGGATAAGAAGAAAGGCGATACCAAGGTTGCGGTATATGACCTGGGTGGTGGTACTTTCGATATTTCTATTATCGAAATTGATGATGTTGATGGCGAGCAAACCTTTGAAGTGTTGGCTACCAATGGTGATACGCACTTAGGTGGTGAAGACTTCGATAACCGCGTGATCAACTATCTGGTTGAAGAATTTAAGAAAGAGCAAGGTATTGACCTGCGTAACGATCCGCTGGCGATGCAGCGTTTAAAAGAAGCCGGTGAAAAAGCCAAAATTGAACTGTCTTCTGCGTCACAAACGGAAGTGAACCTGCCTTATATCACGGCTGATGCCACAGGTCCGAAACACCTGAACATCAAATTAACCCGTGCTAAGCTGGAATCACTGGTCGACGATTTAGTGCAGCGTACTTTAGAGCCGCTGAAAAAAGCGCTGGCTGATGCTGACTTAAGCGTAAGTGACATCAACGAGATTATTTTGGTTGGTGGTCAGACGCGGATGCCAAAAGTACAAGAAGCGGTAACGGCTTTCTTTGGTAAAGAACCACGTAAAGACGTGAACCCGGATGAAGCGGTAGCTGTGGGTGCGGCTATTCAGGGTGCGGTATTATCTGGTGATGTGAAAGACGTTTTACTGTTAGACGTTACGCCTCTGTCACTGGGTATCGAAACCATGGGTAGCGTGATGACCACGCTGATTGAGAAGAACACCACTATCCCGACTAAGAAGTCTCAGGTGTTCTCAACTGCTGATGATAACCAGTCTGCAGTAACTATTCATGTGCTGCAGGGTGAGCGTAAACGCGCCTCTGACAATAAGTCATTAGGTCAGTTTAACTTAGAAGGTATTCGTCCGGGTCGCCGCGGCGAGCCACAAATCGAAGTAACCTTCGATCTGGATGCGGATGGTATTCTGCATGTATCGGCCAAAGACAAAGATACTGGCAAAGAGCAGAAGATCACTATCAAAGCCTCTTCTGGCTTAAGCGAAGAAGAAATCCAGAAAATGGTGCGTGACGCTGAAGCGCATGCTGAAGAAGATAAAAAGTTCGAAGAGCTGGTGCAGGCGCGTAACCAGGCCGATGCCATGGTTCACGCTACCCGTAAGCAAATCGAAGAAGTCGGTTCAGCGTTAGCGGCTAACGACAAAGAAGCTATCGAGACCGCTATTGGCGAGCTGGAAAAAGCCATCAAGGGTAATGATAAGTCAGAGATCGAAGCCAAAACTCAGGCGTTGATCCAGGCTTCTCAGAAACTGATGGAAGCCCAGCAGGCGAAAGGCCAGGCCGGTGACGCTGGCCAGCAAGCCGGTGGCGCTGACGACGTAGTCGATGCGGAATTCGAAGAAGTTAAAGACGACAAAAAGTAATTAACGCTAAAACAGGCTGCAGCTTTGGCTGCAGCCGTTAACTGAGAAATAAGCACAGATCTATGTCCAAGCGTGACTATTATGAAGTACTAGGTGTCGCTAAAGGCGCCGATGATAAAGACATCAAAAAGGCTTATAAACGCCTCGCCATGAAATTTCACCCGGATCGTACCCAGGGTGATAAAGATATGGAAGAGAAGTTTAAAGAAGTACAGGAAGCCTATGAAGTTTTGTCTGACGAGCAGAAGCGGGCAGCCTACGACCGTTACGGCCATGCCGGAGTAGATCCGAATCGTGGTGCCGGTGGTTTTGGTGGCGCCGGTGGTGCCGACTTTGGCGATATCTTTGGCGATGTGTTCGGCGATATCTTTGGTGGTGGCCGCCGCGGTGGTGGTTCGCGCTCGCAACGAGGCGCTGACCTGCGCTACAACCTGGAGTTGTCGCTGGAAGAAGCGGTTAAAGGTAAATCGGTCGATATTAAAGTACCGACCATGGTCAGCTGTGACAGTTGTGATGGTTCAGGCGCCAAAAAAGGCACTTCAGCCAAGAGCTGTCCAACCTGTAACGGTGCCGGTCAGGTTACGATGCGTCAGGGCTTTTTTGCGGTACAGCAAACCTGTCCTACCTGTTCTGGACGTGGCAAAATTATTCCGGATCCCTGCAGCAAGTGTCATGGTGAAGGTCGCGTAGAAAAGACCAAAACGCTGTCGGTTAAGATCCCTGCCGGTGTTGATACTGGGGATCGCATTCGCTTATCTGGCGAAGGTGAAGCCGGCATGCATGGTGCACCTGCGGGTGATCTCTATGTCCAGGTGTCAGTAAAAGCGCACCCGATCTTCCAACGTGATGGCAATAATCTGTACTGTGAAGTGCCGATGAGCTTCGCTACCGCCGCCTTAGGTGGCGAGATTGATGTGCCAACGCTGGATGGCCGCGTTAAGCTGAAGATCCCGGCAGAAACGCAAACTGACAAGATGTTCCGCTTGCGTGGCAAGGGCGTACAGTCGGTGCGTGGCGGCGGTGTCGGTGACCTGGTGTGTAAGGTGGTGATTGAAACCCCGGTTAAGCTATCAGAGCGGCAAAAAGAGCTGCTGCGCCAACTGGATGAAAGTATGACCGGCGAAGGCGAAGCCACACACCGGCCGAAGTCAAAAGGCTTTTTCGATGGTGTGAAAAAATTCTTTGACGATCTAACCAGCTAGTTTGACGGTTTAAACAATGAAATCACAGAAACCACCCGTTTTGGGTGGTTTTTTTATGCTTAAAAGGTACACTTAAGCCACAGTGTTATTGTTTCCAACGGACTGCTTATGTTAAAGAAAATTCTGGTTACTGCGGTATGCGCGCTGTTGCTTGGTTCTTGTGCCGAGTCTCCTACCGGCCGCAAGCAGGTGATGCTATTTGATAACAAGCAATTGAATACTATGGGCGCCCAGACTTTCGAGCAAATGAAGGCGGAGCAAAAGATTAGTAGCGATCCGGCGACTAACCGTTATGTGCAGTGTGTCGCCAATGCTTTATTAAAAGTGACACCAGATGAATACCAGCAATACAACTGGGAAATCGTAGTATTTGATAGCGAGCAGGTAAATGCCTTTGCCTTACCTGGTGGCAAGATGGGCGTTTATACCGGCCTGATAAAAATCGCAGAAACGCCTGCCCAGCTGGCAGCTGTAGTAGGCCATGAAATTGGTCACGTTATGGCCGGGCATAGCAATGAACGCTTATCAACCAATCAGTTTTTACAGCTTGCCTTAGCTCTTGGTGACGCCGGCACTAAAGCTTATGGTGTGCGTTATCAGCAAGAGTTAATGGCGGCGCTGGGGCTGGGGGCTCAGGTTGGCGTAGCCTTACCTTTTAGCCGCACCCATGAAACCGAAGCCGATGTAATAGGTCTGGAATTAATGGCCAAAGCCGGGTTTAATCCTGAAGATTCGGTTGCCTTATGGCGCAATATGGCAGCGGCAGGCAGTGGCGGTGTGCCACAGTTTTTATCCAGCCACCCGGTGCCAGATACCCGCATTCGCACTTTACAGCAAAAAATGCCAGAAGCTGCTACACTTTATCAGCAGCGAAGACAGCAAGGAAATTTGCCAGCTTGCCGCAAGCCTTGATGTCAGTATTTTTTACAGTTTAAATGGTAAAGCAGCTTCTTGAAGCTGCTAGCTGCAAGTGAATCAAAGGCTTGCATATGATGGTGTGATACTTGCATCGTCAACAGTATTATCGATATTGGTTAACCTACGGAAGTTGCTATGCAAGGACATGACCAGAAAGAACAAGATACCGCCAAACTAAATCGGCGTAAGTTTTTAACCCGGGCCGGTGCTGGCTTGGTTATAGCGTCATTACCGGCGAAGTCTGTGTGGGCTGGTTCCAACGGTTTAGCGGGATCAATTATAGCGTCAGGACATGGCTCTGATTTCGCAGGTGGAAAACCGCTGGTGCTAAAATCATCCGGATTTTTCGGTAATTCGGGTGGTGGTTCTAAAGCCAGTTCTGGTTTTGGTATTACGTCAAATTACTTCTGTAATATTTTCCCCGGCAATCCGCTACCTACGATTGCACCAGAAGATCTTCAAAAGGAAGATAAGTCTCTTGAAACGTTGACGATGAGAGATATTCTGCAGACCAACAACCTGAAGTTCCATGGTGATGGTAAGGTCAATCGCTTTATGGCAGCGACCTATATGAACGCAATTTTTCATGGTCAGTTTGGTATTTATTTCCCGGTAATTGGAAGTTCTCCAACGTTTCAAACCCCCCAAGATCTTGCAGAATACTTGTATCTTAACGGCCTAAACAATGGAGAGTTATTTGGTTTAGAATTACAGGAGCTGTTTGCAGCCTATGCCGTCTAGATGGAACCTGGATTAAGTGTTATTGAAGCAGGAAGTCCTTGTTAAAAGTTTTAAGGACGGTTCAGGTATTGTGCTTTTTGACACTAACACCGGTGAAACTATCGGATTTTCGAAGTCTTTTGAAGAGTTGGTCGCTTTGGAGTTAGATCGTCATCTTGAAAAAGAGCTGAAACCCTATGAGTACAAGCTATTTAAAAAGATGCTAACTCAGCAATGAACGCCACTTTGACTCGAATCTGATGACAGAAAATTTTCGTCTGCGACTCCCGCCTTTCAACTTTTCTATTCAATCTGATATCGGATTGGTTAGCGAGAATATCCATAAAATTTACGCTCCAGCGCTGGAAATATTTCGCCCCGTTTATCCTGATTATTGTCTAAGTGTAAAGCAAACTGCCGGGCTACGTAGGTATTGGAAACCTCAAGCCCGATTCCTTGCTGATCAACAGGAGCCTTTTCAACCTTTAACTTTGCAGCAAGGTTACGCAATGTTGGAGTGGGGCATGAATTGGTGTATCGCCAGTCACGAAATGCAATATGTCATTTTACACTCTGCTGTTTTAGCGAAAAATGATAAAGCGATAGTCTTTCCAGCACCACCAGGCTCTGGGAAAAGTACCTTAACAGCCTACCTGGCATTCAATGGCTGGCGTTTGTTATCCGATGAAATGGCGCTGATTTTACCTTACAGTAAGAGGGTTCAACCTTTTGTACGACCAATTTGCCTTAAGAATCAATCCATAAATTTGGCAAAAAAATGGTTTCCGGACGGTGTTTTCTCAACTATTGCATCGGACACTCATAAAGGCGATGTGATTCACCTTTCTCCGCCACTTAACAGTTGGCTGGGTGCTGAACAACAGGCTGAAATTGTTGGAATAGTTTTCCCGCAGTACGTCCCACAAGTTGAATTAGATATTTATTCTCTTAATCAAACTCAGGCATTTATGCAACTTGCACAAAACGCATTTAACTTCGGCGTTATCGGTCGTGAGGGTTTTGAGACTTTAACAACTATTATTGAGCAAGTGCCGGTTTTCGATATTCAGTATAATGATCTGGTTGCGGTAGAGGATTTTTTAACAAACGAGGTGTTGTCTCGTGTCGCTTCGTGAGCTAATAGTGCGAATTTTCGCTCGGCCAGTGCTTGCTTTATCGATTAATGAGCCGCAGTGGGTAGAGATAATTCGTATCTTGCGTCAACAGCAACAACTGGCCCGTTATGCTTACCTATTTCGGCAAGCAGATGTTTTTATGCAGCTGCCTCAGTACGCTCGCCATCATTTGCGCAACGCTGAAATTATTGCTGATAAACAATTACGTCAAGTTAGTTCTGAAGCTATTGAACTTACGAAGTTACTGGCGCCATTGAATGTCAGGCCAGTATTTCTCAAAGGCGCTGCCTATGCATTAATGCGGGAACTGCCGGCCGGAATCGGACGTACCTTTAGCGACCTGGATATTCTGGTTCCCAAAGAACAAATTACAGCAGTAGAGCAACGGCTGTCGGTATTTGGCTTTTTACCTGAGCCGGTGAGTGCTTATGATCAGCATTATTACCGTAAATGGACGCATGAGATCCCACCGTTACGGCATCATAGCCGCGGCACTATTCTGGATATTCATCATAATTTGATCCCCCCCGTTTCGGGCCGGGCACCGGATATTCGCCGTTTCTGGCAGCATCTTGATCTGACGGACGATGGCTATCAGGTACTGAGCTTACCGGCTATGACCTTACATAGTCTGATCCATCTATTTTTTAATGAGGACTTCAAAAAGGGCTTTCGGGATCTGACCGATCTGCATTTGTTATTTGCTGGTTTTAGCGAGCAAGATTGGGAGCAATTGCTGCAACTGGCCGAGCAGACCGGTTTTATGTTTGAATTGATGCTGGCTTGCCGCTATAGCCATTCACTGCTAACTACACCCATTCCTGCTTGGGTGATGCAACAAACTGAGCAGTACCAGCCGTCAAAACTGCGCCTACAGCTACTGGATTTTATCTTCCTGCGATTGTTAAGTCCGCAGCACCCGTTATTAAACACTTATCTGGATCAGCTGGCTGCATTGTTAGCACTGATCCGTGGTCACTGGCTGAAGATGCCGCCGCAGATCCTGCTTGGGCACCTGAGTGTAAAAGCCTTTTGTGCAATCCGAGACGCGTTATTTGGCAAACACCAATTTAGCCCGAAACGACCGGGGTAGTTTGTCGGCGCAGTAAAACCACAGTTAAAGCGATCATCAATAGGATCAAACAATAATAGTTGTATGTGATGACCTGCCACGGCGATAAGCCAAAACTTGCCCCGAGCAGTAAGGCCTGAGCACCATAGGGTACTAATCCCTGACTGATACAGGCAAAGATATCCAGCAAACTGGCGCTGCGCCGTGGGCTGATTTGATGTTGCTGTGCCAGGTTGCGGCTAACATCTCCGGTTAATACTATAGCCACCGTATTATTGGCAATACAGAGGTTGCTGATAAAGGCCAAGGCGGCAATGGCCAGCTGCTGGGCTTTATTGCCGGCAAGTCGCAGCTTAGCGGTAATAGATTGGATTTTATTAGAAATCCACTGTAAACCACCTTGTTGTTTAATAAATTCACTGAGGCTACTTACCAGCATCGCCAACAGAAAGATCTCCTGCACATTAGCAAAACCGGTCGCAATATCCTTACCCAGGTTGCTGATTGCATAATCGGCAAGCAGACTACCCTGCAGCGCAGCCAGGGCGATACCGAGCAGCAATACGACAAACACATTGAGACCTAAGACTGCCAGTACCAGAATGGCGGCATAGGGCAAAATACCCGTCCAGTTATAGGCTTCGGTGCTAATTTGCGGGGCATCTGAAGTCAGTAGGCTATAGGCCAGAATGGTCAGTAAGGCCGCAGGCAACGCAATTTTGATATTTTCTTTAAATTTATCAGCCATATTGGCGCCCTGGGTGCGGGTAGCAGCAATAGTGGTATCTGAGATAATCGATAAGTTATCTCCGAACATAGCGCCACTAAGCAGTACCCCAGCGACAATCGCAGGGTTCAGTTCCGCCTGATTGGCGATGCCCACGGCTATCGGCGCCAGGGCGCCGATGGTCCCCATCGAGGTACCCATAGCAGTAGAAACCAGAGCGGCAATAATAAATAAACCCGGTAAAATAAAAGCAGGTGGAATAATACTTAAACCGGCGTTGACTACGGCATCGACACCACCACTGGCGGTCGCCACGCTGGCGAAGGCGCCGGCTAATAAGTAAATCAGACACATGGTAATAATATTGCTATTACCGGCGCCTTTAATGATCACGTCGATAGATTGCGTCAGAGGGGCGCGATGCAGCCACACAGCCAGTATCAATGCCGGCAGAATGGCGACATGACCAGGCAGTTGGTAGAACGCGTACTCAACATTCTGGCTTTGAAAATACAGGCCACTGCCTAAAAACAGCAGCACAAAACACAGTAATGGCAGTAACGAGCGCTTCGCGCCGGATGTAATGATAGTGTCCACTAGAGCAACCTCAGCAAAATGGCAGCGCAATATATAGATGTCCAGACGTCTTGTCAATCTGGCGTGAATTCAGGCATGTTTAAGTTAGGATTTAGTTAGCTTGCCCCTGTGTTGTTTAACATAGGGTATTTCGACTAAAAAACATACTGTTAGATGATAAGAATCATTATTGACTTAACGCGGAGGCACGGATGGCAGCAAAGCAGATTATTGGTAGCAAGCGATTTCTGCCATTCTTTTTGACCCAGGCGCTGGGCGCCTTTAACGACAATGTCTTTAAAAATGCGCTGATGTTGCTGCTGACCTTTAGCGCGGCCAGTGCTATGCCCTGGAGTGTTGATGTCAGTATGAATCTGGCCGCCGGGCTCTTTATTCTGCCGTTCTTACTGTTTTCAGCTACCGCCGGCACCCTCGCTGATAGTGTTTGTAAAACCCGGCTGATCCGCTGGCTTAAATTACTGGAAATCGGTCTGATGCTATTGGCGGCAGCCGCATTCTTCTTTGAACAATATTTGTGGTTGCTCGGACTGTTGTTTTTGATGGGGAGTCAATCTGCCTTTTTCGGCCCGGTTAAATATGCCATTTTGCCGCAGTTGTTAACTGATCGACAACTATTGGCAGGTAATGCCTGGGTAGAAATGGGAACCTTTATTGCAATTTTGTTGGGTACCATTGTCGGAGGCTTACTGGTTGGTATAGCCAATGCCATGCTGTGGATCGGCAGTTTAGTGGTGTTGTTTGCCGTGTTTGGCTATCTGGCCAGTTTACAGATCCCGGAAGTTGGGGTCGTCGCTGCCGGTCCGCGCTTTCAATTTGCGCCCTGGCGGCAAAGCCTGGAAACCGTCCGCATCAGCTATCAAAACCGTACCCTGTATCTGGCAATTATGGCAATTAGCTGGTTTTGGTTTTTAGGAGCCAGCTATCTGACCCAGTTTCCGAATTTTACCAAAAGCCATTTAGCCGGTGATAACACTGTAGTAACGGCCTTGCTGGTGGCCTTTTCGGTTGGGGTAGGCATAGGTTCGATGCTTTGTGAGCGTTTATCCGGCGAAAAAGTGGAATTGGGGCTGGTGCCCATTGGTTCTATTGGTCTGACGGTATTTGGTATCAGTTTGTATTTTAGTACGCCGGCTGTTATGCCAGCGGAGTTGTTATCACTAACTCAGTTTTTGGCCACTGCCTTTGGCTGGTGGGTACTTTTTGATTTAACTTTGGTCGGTGTTTTTGGCGGGCTCTTTATTGTGCCGCTGTATGCAATGTTACAGCAGCGGGCCGAGCCGGCGCAGCGGGCGAGGATGATCGCCGCCAATAATATTTTTAACGCGCTCTTTATGGTGGTTGCGGCGCTGGCGGGGATGTTATTTCTGGCTGGGTTTGGCTTAAGTATCCCAGAGTATTTTCTGATCCTGGCCATTATGAATGCGGTGGTCGCGCTCTATGTTTACAGCACTGTGCCGGAATTTGTGCTGCGGTTTGTGATTTATCTGCTTAGCCATACTATGTACCGGGTGAAAGCACAGGAGCTGGAACATATTCCCGAGGAGGGGCCGGCGGTACTGGTGGCCAACCATGTTAGCTATGTTGATGCGCTGTTGATTGGCGGTGCAGTACGCCGGCCGGTGCGTTTTGTGATGTATAAAGGGATTTACCAGATTCCGGTGGCGAACTGGCTGTTTAAAGCCGCCAAAACCATCCCAATTTGTGGCAAGCAACAGGACGAGAAGATGTATGAGGCGGCCTTTGCGGCAATTCGACGTGAGCTTTCAGAGGGCAATCTGGTTTGCATTTTCCCGGAAGGACGTTTAACAAAGGATGGTGAGATTGATGCCTTTCGCACCGGCATTGAACGGATTATCGCCGAAACCCCGGTGCCGGTGATTCCGATGGCGCTGCAAGGCCTGTGGGGCTCTTTTTTTAGTCATCATGGCGACGGCGCTTTTAAGTTTAAGGGGCGGTTTTGGTCGAAGATTAAGCTGGTGGTTGGCGAGCCGGTGGCAGCTTCTGCAGTAACCGCAGCGAACCTGGAACAGCAGGTCAGAGCGTTAAGAGGTGCTGAGCGCTAGTCGAAATAAGCAGCAAACAATAGTTAAATGGCCATTTAACTTGATCCGGGATGCCCGAAACCCCATAGCATTGAGACATTTCGTCTGACAGCTATGGAGCTTGTGCATGTTTAACTTTTCCTATCAAAACGCCACTCGTATTGTGTTTGGTAAAGACCAAATCAGTGAACTAGCGCATCTGGTACCCAAAGATAAAAAAGTGCTGCTGATCTACGGCGGCGGTTCGATTAAACGTAACGGTGTGTATCAGCAAGTTGTGAATGCGCTGTCAGGGTTGAGTGTGGTTGAGTTTGCCGGGGTTGAACCCAATCCTGCTTTTGAGACGCTGATGCGGGCGACAACGTTAGTGAAAGAGCAGGGGATTGATTATATTCTGGCAGTTGGGGGTGGCAGTGTCGTTGATGGTGCCAAATTTGTTGCTGCTGCTGCGGTATTCCAAGGCGATCCTTGGGACATTCTGGCTAAAGGTGCCAAGATAACTGCAGCTTTACCGCTTGGCTGCGTTCTTACACTGCCAGCTACCGGCTCTGAGAGCAATGGTAATTCAGTTGTTACCCGCTATGAAACCCAGCAAAAACTGGCCTTTAGCAGTGAGCTGGTGTTCCCGCAATTTGCTATTTTGGATCCGACTGTCACGTACAGTTTGCCACCGAAGCAGGTTGCCAATGGCGTGGTTGATGCTTTTGTGCATGTGATGGAGCAGTATCTGACCTATCCGGTCAATGCACCGGTACAGGACCGTTTTGCTGAAGGCTTACTGCAAACCCTGATTGAAGAGGGCCCGAAAGCGTTGGCGGAACCAGAAAACTATGACGTGCGCGCTAATGTGATGTGGGCCGCGACCATGGCACTGAATGGCCTGATTGGCCAGGGCGTGCCGCAGGATTGGGCCACTCATATGATTGGCCATGAAATTACTGCGCTCTATGGCTTGGATCATGCACAAACCCTGGCGATAGTGTTACCGGCACTGATGCAGCAACAACGCGCCACTAAAGGCGCCAAGTTACTGCAATATGGTCAGCGGGTCTGGCAACTACAGCATCAGGACCAAGAGCGGCTGATTGACGAGGCCATCAGCCACACCCGGCAATTCTTTGAGCGGATGGGCGTACCTACCCGTCTGGCTGACTATGGTATCAAAGCCGATGCCGTCGATAAGCTGGTCGACAAACTGGTGCAGCATAAGATGATTAAGCTCGGTGAACACCGGGATATCACGCCGGAAGTGAGCCGCAGTATCCTGCAACGGGCGCTGTAACTTAGAATAAACAGCCGTTTTTCCTTAAAGACGGCTGTTTTGCTTTTGTAATCTGCCGGCTTTTGGTCTAATAGCGGTCATTAAGAACAATGATTGATTGAAGAGTGCAGAGCATAATATGACCTCAATTGGGATCTTTGGTGCCAATGGCCGTATGGGCCGGGCTTTGGTGACAGTAGCAAAAGAACAGCAATTACAGCTCACAGCAGCCACAGTAAGATCCGGTTCAGAGTTAGTGGGGCTTGATGCCGGCGAACTGGCCGGCTGCGGTAAAATCGGGCTGGCGCTAAGCGCTACTGCCGCCGCGGCAGTGCAGCAAGCTGACGTCTGGGTCGATTTTACCATGCCCGAGCCGATGTTAGCCCAGCTGGCACTCTGCGTGGCTGAACGTAAAGCCATGGTGATTGGCGTCACCGGCTTAACCGATGCCCAGTATCAGCTGATTCAGCAAGCCAGCACGCAGATCCCGATTGTTTGGGCGCCTAATATGAGTGTTGGCGTGAATTTGCTGCTACATCTGGCACAAACCGCTGCCAAGGTAATGGGGAATACGGCGGATATTGAGATTATCGAAGCGCACCACCGTTTTAAAAAGGACTCGCCGTCGGGTACCGCAATGGCAATAGGTGCCAGCATTGCCCGTAGCCTTGGCCGTAACCTGAACGAGGTTGCCGTCTATGGTCGCGAAGGCATGATTGGTGAGCGGCCGCAACAAACTATCGGCTTTGCTACAGTAAGGGGCGGCGACATTATTGGCGATCATACCGCGCTGTTTGCAGATCTTGGTGAAAGACTGGAAATTACCCATAAAGCATCAAGCCGTAACACCTTTGCGCAAGGCGCACTGCGCGCTGCTTTATGGTTGCAAAATAAGCAGCCAGGACTTTATACCATGCAACAAGTGCTGGGTTTGCCAAAGTTAGATTAAACTTTTGCGGCATTTAACAAAAAAACGTGTTAAAGCCGCTATTTTTGTAAAAACAAAAAATAGTCATAGCCAAATTAGCGCTTATCACCTAAAATAAGCAGGTTTGCCCGTACGCTGGAAGATGTCCTGGTTTTGTTATCATTACCGGGAACTGTTAGCGCACGGTAAATACGGGTATCAGAATTTTAGGTCAAAACGGGTTGTAAAACGCCACTGGTTTTCGCCCGTTTTTTGCTGTTTGGAGGTTATTTTGACTAAGTCCGCCCTGCTCGTACTGGAAGACGGCACCGTATTTCGCGGTACAGCCATTGGCGCCGAAGGAGTTTCTGTTGGTGAGGTAGTATTTAACACCTCGATGACCGGGTATCAGGAAATTTTAACTGACCCCTCATACGCAGAACAAATTGTGACTCTTACCTATCCTCATATTGGCAATACCGGAACCAATGAGGAAGATGAGGAATCCGGCAAGATTTGGGCGAAAGGCCTAATCATCCGTGACCTCCCGCTGTTAGCCAGCAATTTCCGCAACCAACTCTCTCTTAGTCAATATCTTAAAAATAACCATATTCTCGGCATCGCCGATATCGATACCCGCAAATTAACCCGGATCCTGCGTGAAAAAGGCGCCCAGAACGGCTGTATTATGGCCGGTGATAACCTGGATGAAGCTAAAGCACTGCAACTCGCCAAAGGCTTTCCGGGTTTATCGGGGATGGATTTGGCAAAAGAAGTCACTGTCAGCGCACCTTATCAGTGGACCGAAGGTAGTTGGCAGCTGGGCGTGGGCCATCAGGCCGCTGCCGCCGAGCGCTTCCATGTCGTAGCGTATGACTTTGGTGTGAAACGCAATATCCTGCGGATGTTAGCGGACCGCGGCTGTAAACTGACCGTAGTACCGGCGCAAACCCCTGCCGCTGACGTACTGGCCTTAAACCCGGATGGTATTTTCTTATCTAATGGTCCGGGTGATCCAGCACCTTGTACCTATGCTATCGAAGCCATTAAAGCCTTTTTAGAGACCGATATTCCGATCTTTGGTATCTGCTTAGGTCACCAGTTACTGGCACTAGCCAGCGGCGCCAAAACGGTAAAAATGGCGTTAGGCCATCATGGTGGTAACCACCCGGTACAAAACCTTGATAGCAAGCGGGTACTGATTACTGCGCAAAACCATGGTTTTGCGGTAGAAGAAGCCAGTTTACCGGCCAATTTACGCGCTACCCATAAATCGTTATTCGACGGCACCCTGCAAGGGATCCACCGTACTGATAAACCGGCATTCAGTTTTCAAGGCCACCCGGAAGCGAGCCCAGGCCCGCACGAAGCCTCAGAGCTGTTCGACCACTTTATCGCGCTGATGCAAAAAGCCTAAGCAAAGAAAGAATTACGGAGATCTACTGCAATGCCAAAACGTACCGACCTAAAAAGTATTCTGATCTTAGGCGCTGGCCCTATCGTGATCGGCCAGGCCTGTGAGTTCGACTATTCAGGCGCTCAAGCCTGTAAAGCATTAAAAGAAGAAGGCTACCGCGTTATTCTGGTGAACTCTAACCCGGCCACCATTATGACCGATCCGGAAATGGCCGACGCCACCTATATCGAGCCAATCCACTGGCAGGTAGTAGAAAAGATTATCGAAAAAGAGCGCCCGTGCGCTGTACTGCCGACCATGGGTGGCCAGACAGCACTGAACTGCGCGCTGGATTTAGAGCGTCACGGTGTACTGGCGAAATACAACGTCGAAATGATCGGCGCCACGGCGGATGCCATTGATAAAGCTGAAGATCGCAGCCGCTTCGATAAAGCCATGCGCTCTATCGGTTTAGCCTGTCCACGCGCTGGTTTAGCCCACTCGATGGAAGAAGCCTATCAGGTACTGGAAACGATCGGTTTCCCTTGTATTATCCGCCCGTCATTCACCATGGGTGGCTCAGGTGGCGGTATTGCCTATAACCGTGAAGAATTTGAAGAAATCTGTACCCGTGGTCTGGATCTGTCGCCGACCAAAGAGCTGCTGATTGACGAGTCGTTAATCGGTTGGAAAGAGTACGAGATGGAAGTGGTGCGCGACAAGAACGATAACTGCATTATCGTCTGTTCGATTGAAAACTTCGATCCGATGGGCGTTCACACCGGTGACTCGATCACCGTAGCGCCGGCGCAAACCCTGACTGACAAAGAATACCAGATTATGCGTAATGCCTCGTTGGCGGTATTGCGTGAAATCGGCGTAGAAACCGGTGGCTCAAACGTACAGTTTGGTATTAACCCGGTTGATGGCCGGATGGTCATTATCGAAATGAACCCGCGGGTATCGCGCTCATCAGCACTGGCCTCAAAAGCTACTGGCTTCCCAATCGCCAAAGTAGCCGCCAAGCTGGCGGTAGGTTATACCCTGGATGAACTGGCCAACGATATTACCGGTGGTGTTACCCCTGCGTCTTTCGAGCCGAGCATCGACTATGTGGTTACCAAGGTGCCGCGCTTTAACTTTGAAAAATTTGCCGGTGCTAACGATCGCTTAACTACCCAGATGAAATCAGTAGGTGAGGTAATGGCCATCGGCCGTAACCAGCAGGAATCGCTGCAAAAAGCCCTGCGTGGTTTAGAGATTGGTGTCTCGGGTTTAGATCCGATCATTGATATCAATGCCTCGGAAGCCAAAGAAAAGATTATCCGTGAACTGCGGGAGCCGGGCGCGCACCGTATTTGGTATATCGCCGATGCTTTCCGCTTTGGCATGAGTATGGACGAGATCTTTACCCTGACCAAGATCGACCCCTGGTTCCTGATACAAATTGAAGATCTGGTAAAAGAAGAACAGGCGCTGAGTGTCGACGGCTTCGCCGCGCTCGACGAAACCCGGATTGCCCGCTTAAAACGCAAAGGCTTTGCCGACAAGCGCATTGCAGAGGTGCTTGGCGTCAGTGAAACTGAAGTGCGCAAAAAGCGCTACAGCTACAATATTCACCCGGTTTATAAGCGGGTTGATACCTGTGCCGCTGAATTTGCCTCTAACACCGCTTATATGTACAGCACTTACGATGAAGAGTGTGAAGCAGCACCGAGCAACCGCGATAAGATTATGATTATCGGTGGCGGCCCGAACCGTATCGGCCAGGGTATCGAGTTTGACTATTGTTGTGTGCACGCGGCGTTAGCGCTTCGCGAAGACGGTTATGAAACCATTATGGTGAACTGTAACCCGGAAACGGTTTCTACTGATTACGACACTTCAGATCGTTTGTATTTCGAGCCGATTACGCTGGAAGATGTGCTGGAAATTGTGCGCAAAGAACAGCCGAAGGGTGTCATAGTGCAATACGGTGGCCAAACGCCACTGAAGTTAGCTCGTGCTTTAGAAGCGAACGGCGTGCCAATTATTGGTACATCACCGGATGCGATTGACCGCGCCGAAGACCGTGAGCGCTTCCAGCAAGCGGTGAATCGTTTAGGCTTAAAGCAGCCGAAAAACGTCACCGTTACCAGCTTTGATGAAGCCTTGGCTAAAGCGCCGGAAATCGGCTACCCGATGGTGGTGCGCCCATCTTATGTATTGGGCGGCCGGGCAATGGAAATCGTTTATGACGAGCAAGACCTGCGCCGTTATATGAACGAAGCGGTAAGCGTGTCGAATGACTCGCCGGTATTGCTGGATAACTTCCTGGATGATGCTATTGAAGTTGATATCGATGCCATCTGTGACGGTAAAGAGGTCGTGATCGGCGGCATTATGGAACATATCGAACAAGCCGGTGTGCATTCAGGTGACTCGGCTTGTACGCTGCCACCACATAGCTTGTCGCAGCAAATTCAGGATCTGATGCGTGAGCAGGTGCGTAAACTGGCACTGGAGCTGGGCGTAGTTGGCCTGATGAATACCCAGTTCGCAGTTAAAGATGGCGAAGTATACTTAATTGAAGTCAACCCGCGTGCTGCCCGCACCGTGCCGTTCGTCTCGAAAGCCACCGGTGTCGCCGTAGCCAAAGTCGGTGCCCGCTGCATGGCAGGCCGTTCGCTGGCAGAGCAGGGCATTACCAAAGAGATTATCCCGCCGTACTTCTCGGTAAAAGAGGTGGTTATTCCGTTTAACAAGTTCCCGGGCGTTGACCCGATCCTTGGCCCGGAAATGCGTTCTACCGGTGAAGTAATGGGTGTCGGCGATACCTTTGAGGAGGCCTTTGCCAAAGCGGAACTGGGCTGTGGCATTGTGATCCCGACCGGTGGCCGTGCCTTGCTTTCTGTACGCGACAGCGATAAAGTGCGCGTGGTTGAGTTAGCTAAACGTATGGTGGAATCTGGTTTTGAACTGGATGCCAGTGGCGGTACGGCGACAGCGTTAAAAGCAGCCGGTATTGAGTGCCGTGTAGTTAATAAAGTGTTCGAAGGTCGTCCGAATATGCTGGACCGGATTAAAAACGGTGAATATAGCTATGTGGTGAATACCACCGAAGGACGCCAGGCCATTGAAGACTCCAAAATGCTGCGCCGTGGCGCCTTACAGCATAAGGTTAACTACACGACAACACTGAATGCCGCTTTTGCTACGGTCAAAGCCAATGCGGCCAGTGCTTTTGCTAATGTCGTATCTGTACAGGAATTGCATAAGAGAGTTAACGGATGAGTTTAATCCCGATGACAGTTCAGGGCGCAGAAGCACTGCGCGCTGAGCTGAACGAGCTAAAAACGGTAAAGCGCCCGGCGGTGATCCTGGCGATTGCCGAAGCGCGTGCGCATGGCGATTTAAAAGAAAACGCCGAGTATCATGCCGCCCGCGAACAGCAGGGTTTTATTGAAGGCCGCATTCAGGATATTGAAGCCAAGTTGTCCAATGCGCAAATCATTGATGTGACCAAGCTGCCAAATAGTGGCAAGGTGATCTTTGGCGCTACCGTCACCATTCTGAATCTGGATACGGATGAAGAAGTGACCTACCGGATTGTCGGTGATGACGAAGCGGATATTAAAAATAATCTGATTTCGGTGAATTCGCCGATCGCCCGCGGCCTGATTGGCAAAACAGCAGATGAAGTGGTTAATATTACGACGCCCAAAGGCGTGGTGGAATATGAAATCACGGACGTTCAGTATCTGTAAGTCTTGAATGCTGAATTAAAAACGCCGGCGCTGATGCCGGCGTTTTTTTACCCCCAAAACCAGCGGCCGTTTTTAACCAGCCCCGCTATCAAGCCAGCAAAGCCGGCTGTCGCACCACCGAGCATCCCAAACCAACACCAGAGCAGATTATTGCGATACTGCCGTTTTGCTGCTGCACTCTGTGCGGCTTTTGCCAATAAGCGCGGTTTAATCGTTTGCCATACCCGAAGTTGCAGATAAACCACACCGGTCATAAAAAGGCCAAAGGCCAGCAGCGGTGCCATAGCGCCGGCGGTAAACTCGTATGCGGCAGCCAGCAGTAAGCCTGAGAGGCCAACCCAAGCCAAAGCCTGATTGCGATAACGCAATAAGCGACTGCGCTCGTGATCACTGGCGGCATTTTTCAGTGGCGCGCGCATCCCCAGTACCACACCGAGCATACCGCCGAGCGCGCCAAGTAGCGCCCCACTAAATAGCCAGCCAAATTTTGCCAGGCCACTGCTCTGTGCTGCCATCGCACTGGCAGTTGCGGCAGCGGCAGGTGGACTACCGACTAATAAAGCGCTAAGCACAGCACTGCTCAGGCCAACACCCGGTGCCGTGCTTAAAATCAGCTTGCCGTATCTGGCTAATAGCTGCTCTTTTAGTAATTCCCTAACCCGCTGCAGTTTTTTCCGGACATTGGCTTCAGTCAGCCCTAATAAACTGGCAACCTGTTGGCTGTTTTGTTCTTCACGGTAAAACAGCAGTACGATTTCCCGGCTCTCAGGCGGCAGCTCATCCAGCAGATTGCGGATCAGCATGGCTTGTTCGCTGCGCAGTAATTCGTCTGTCGGGCTGCTGTCGCTGGCAAAAGTCTCCAGCAAGGCTTCAGCGTCAGTACCACGCTCGGTTTGTGCATCCCGTTGTTCGCGCAGATAGCTATAGGCGCGATAACGGGTGATCTGGCGCAGCCACGGCAAAAAGCTGGCCGGATTCTGCAGGCTGTTCAGTTGCTGCCAGGCAGCAATAAATACCTGCTGACAGACCTCTTCACTGGCATCTAAATCTTTCACAATCGCCAGCGCAATACTGCTGATACCATTTTGGCAGCGCTGTACCAGGCGGCTAAAGGCCTGCATATCGCCGGCGATGGCAGCGGTAACATCGGGTTGTAATTGTTGTTCTATGCTAACCGACATAATCAGCTTACTCCTGTAACGCCTGACGCAGCGTACTGACAAACCACTCTGGCTCATCCAGCATCATAAAATGGCGACTATCAGTATTCATCAGTAGGGTAGCATTAGCAATGCCGGCAATTTGCTGCTGATAAAGGGCGGCGGCTTGTTGCTGTTGCGCAGCGGGCAGGGCACCACTGGCGCCCAACAGCCAGACTTTACTGGTAATAACGGCAACCTCAGGGCGTAAGTCCGTGGTGAGCAGTTCGTACATCGCCTGACCAACGCTATTTGCATCGGAAGCGGCAGCCATTTCCAGTACCAGTTGCTGATGCTCCGGCGCCCTGGCCTGAATAAAAATGCCCTGTGCCGCACCGGCTTTAAGTTGTTCGCCATTCAGTTGCTGATAATAAGCTTTAATTTGCAAAGCTTGTTGCTGCATATCGGCAACCTGGGTCGCCGGATTGCGGCTAAAAATTGGCGCAATATAGGGCAAGCCATCGACCGCGACTACAGTGCCAATTTGCTCAGGAGCGCTACTCGCCAGTGAGAACGCCAGAAAAGCTCCCAGGCTATGACCAACAATAGCCGGCTGCTGCAGTTGTTGCGTTGCAATATATTGCAATAAATCCTGTTTTAACCGCGGTAACAGTTCGCCCGCAATGGCCGGTGCACCGGCAAAGCCAGCCACGCTAATCAGGTGCAACTGATAATCCTGCTTTAGAGCTGCAGCAGTGTGCTGCCATACCCGGCTATCAGACATTAAACCGGGGATCAGTAATACCGGTTTGCCTTCACCTATTACCTCGACCTGAAAACTGGGGACGGTTTCGACTTCAGCGGCTTTTAATTGCGGTGCTATTACGCCGCCGAAAATGGACATAAAAATGGCGAAAAAAAACCAAAAGCCAGGTTTGGTTTTGGCGGCTTTGTTATCAACAAGGGAGCTTTTTGGGGCTGGCTGCTTAGGGTTTGTCATGACGGTATCCTTGGTTAAGTAGGGGTTACCTTAACAAGTCGCCGCAGCTCGCTTGGGTGTGACAAAAAATTTTAATTATTATTGGAAAATAAAATGGCGCTGAAAATAGTGCACATAAAAACAGCGTATTTCTGTTATACCCGTCGATTTCGACGGGTATAAAGTAACAACGTTTTGCCTGTGAAAGTACTTGAAGTGACTGCTTAAGCATTGCCAATAGAAACAGTATATTACTTTTAACCCCATCGAATTCGATGGGGTTAAGCTTACCGCGTGTTGCAGGCTAAAGTCCTCGAATTCGATGACTTTTGCAGTGCGCCGATGTGGCTCCTTAGCTGGAGATAAAAATCAGTGGCAAGTTAGTACCTGGAATACCGCTGTCTGCCATTAATACTGAAAGCCAAAGCAAAATGGCCAACAAGCCGCAGTAGGCCAGAATAGTGACTAAAATACCGGTGTCGGTCATGGGCTGCAGGGCTTTATCGCGTTCGTTGGCGTCACTTAATAAGTCGAAAGTGCCGAGGATGCCAAACAGCATTAACAGGTAAAAGCCAAAATACCAGGCGGCGCAAGACAGGCCGCCGGTTATCAGCAGTAAACCTATTTTCGCGGCTTTACCTTTTCTGCTATAGGCGGCAGCTTGCACGATCCGGCCACCATCTAGCGGCACCATGGGTAATAAATTAAACAGGTTAAGCAATAAACTGATCGCAGCAAATAGCGCCAGTGTTGGCTGCCCGGTTTCCAGCCAGAGCCAGTAGGCAACGAGTGCCCCTGCAGTACCAAAAGCTGGCCCGGCTATGGCAATTTTAAAATCCTGCCAACGGCTTACCGCGCGTTCACTGACGGCAACGCCACCAATAAAGGGTAGCAGGTAAATGCCCTTTACTTTTAAACCCGAGCGCTTCATCGCATAAACATGCCCATATTCATGGATCAATAAAGCCAGAATCAAACTGATCGCAAATTCAAGATTAAATAACCAGGCCCAGCCGGCCAGGGCAGTGCCGGCGAGTGCGGCTTTAATAGCGCCCGCACTTTTTGACAACTTTAACAGCAATATGCCAAGCACCAGTAAGGGTCTAAACCAGTTACGATCGCTTTTATTATTTATCGTTGCGACAGGTTGAGCAGTGGCTAGTGGTTCAGTGACGTCAACAGCCGGCTGCTCTGGCTCGGGTGAAAGTTTCTGTTCTAATTTACCCAGCCATTTTGGTGGTATGGCCTTGGCTTTACCCTCGCAGAGTAAGGCTGCACTAGTCTCCAAGCGGTAGCTTACTTCAGCAGTTTTTAACGACACTTTAAAGTACAACCGCATTGGCCCATGGGTCGGGCATAAAAAACGGTGATCATTGCTGGTACTAAAAAAAGCCCGTCCCTCAGAGACCAACTGACCATTGCGGAATACTTGCTCTTTACCGAAGTTATTCGCTTTTACCTGATATAAAACCTGGTCGTGATAAAACTCAAATAGCGTTTGCATAAGAACGAACTGGAACTGAAAAAATGAATAACGCAGTTTAACAAATTTAACACTTAAGTTAACGCGCAAAGGGAAAAAGATAAAGAATTGACAAGATGGAGCGGGTGACGGGAATCGAACCCGTATCTCGAGCTTGGGAAGCTGGCATTCTACCACTGAACTACACCCGCAACGCAAAGCGCTAAGATACGGATTGCGCTGCAGGTCGTCAAGCATCATGCACTAACGGCAAAGCAGAATTAGCACTGCGCTCCAATCCAGACTGCGACTATGCAGGCCTATGGGCGCAATTTCAACGCCGCAGTAAATCCCCAGCAGTGGGATATTCGCTGCGGTTAAGCGTTGCTGCACGAGCTTTGCTTCTGGGGTGCCACTGTGAAGTCGTCCTGCACAATCAAAATACAAGGCAGCGACTGCGGTGCTTTGCTCGATTTGCATTTGAGTTAGCACTGCGTCCAATTGTCGCTGGGTTGCTGTGACAATACTGGCACTGCTGCGCTGCATCAGTTGCACTTTACTGCCTTCCACCAAATCAGGCTCAAACAGGATAATGCCTTCATCATTCGGCAGTATGCCGTTTATTAGCCGTGTAACATAAGGCGTGCTATAGCGACTATTGCTCTGTTGCGGGTAGCGTACACCCAGTGCGAAATCGCTAACCGGTTTCTGATTGCGCCATTGCCGGTTACCAATGATCTCGTCCAGCAGTCTGCATACCGGTTGTTGATCCAATTCGTAGATAAATTGGCCGAAACTGCGGCTAATAGTGAAGTGCCGCGCAGTAAAAGGCTCACAACCATGCATCGCTACAATATAAGGTTTGAGGTTGCCGCTTAATTGCAGTGCGACGGCCGAGTCAGTTATGGCTTGTTGTTGATAAAATTGTTGAGTGCTACCAAACACCTGATCGGCCAAAAGCCCGGCGCCGGCAATAATAGCAGGTAAAGGCGCCAGATGTTTGCGAAGCCCCAATAGCAACGGCGGCGACGGATTAAGTACTGCCGGCTGCAGCCCATTCCCGGCATAGCGCACCGAGTCGTAAAACAATAATAGTAATTTTGCAGATATTGATGAGGGTAAAGCCTGGGCCAACGCTTTACCTGCAACATAAGGGTCGCGGCTTAGCTGTTCTGCCACAGCAGCTTGAAACTGAACATCGGTAGCAGAAATAGCCATAGCCACAGCCGGCTGCCCGGTACTAACGATATGTTGATTGGTAATAACGCCTACGGCAGAGCCGCCGATAATAATGGTGTTGCCGCCACAATATTGCCGCGCACCATCCAGCAGGCGCTGATAGTCGGTCGTGGCACTGCAAAATAGCAGTAATACGGCAACTTCGGCAATATTAGCCTGCGTTGCGGCGTCCCGGGCTAGTTGAAACCCGGCCGCAAAGGGCACTTTGGCATCGCAGTAAGCCACTCCGGCTTGCATAGTAAAATCCTTTTTAGCAAAGTGCTGCTATTTTAATCTTGTATAGTGCTTTTTGTAACTTTATTTTTATATTTTATCCCGATGCAGAAAACGCCCCTGATAATCAAAAAATGCCTCGACCAGCTGCCAGTGCTTTTGCTGCTTCTGCAACAATAAAAGCTGGGGTGGCCGAAAACAGGCCGCCAGTGCAGCCAGCTCAGTCGCGTTGGTGAATGCGGGCAGCGGTAAGCCAGGTGCTTTACTGTGTGGCTTGATAAAAACAGCGTAAAGCGCCCGGCGCTGAGCCGCAGTGTCCAGTTTAAACCAGCGATAAAACGGCGTGCCATCCACATCATAATAGGTAACTTTTAGCTGACCTTCTTCGGCACTAAGTTGCATAGCGTCACAGCGAAATAGATGATGATGTTGCTGACTTAACACCTCACGCAGTCGTTTGTCGGGATCAACCAGAACTGATTGGCATTGTCCACAACTGCGGGCCGCGATGTCGTTCTCGGCACCACAATCCGGGCATTGGCGGCTGCGAAAGCGAAAGTCGCACTGTTGTTGGCTGTCGGCAATTAAACCCTGACAACGGCGGCCGTAGTGTTCGATAATATCGCCATCCTGGTCAGTCAGACCCCAGAATAAGTTAGCAAACCCACAACTGGGGCAGGGCACCTGTACCGGTTTTGCTTTACTATGCGGCTTCGGCGCCCCGACTTCCGGAAAAAAAATATCATAGCCATTCGCAGCATAGTCAATGATCAAACATTCGTCTTTACCGGGCGAGAGCCGTAAGCCACGTCCTACCATCTGCTGAAATAAACTGACTGAGGCGGTTGGTCTTAATATCGCAATAAAATCGACATGCGGTGCGTCAAAGCCAGTGGTCAGTACAGCAACGTTTACCAGAAACTTCAGTTGTTGTTGTTTAAACGCCTCTATCAACGCATCCCGCTCTGGATCCGGAGTATCGGCGGTAAGGATGGCGGCGGATTCATCAGCTAACAGTGTCATTATTTCTTTGGCGTGCTTAACGGTAGCCGCGAAAATAATCACTCCGCGGCGGTTAGCGCCTAAGTCGCGGATTTGTTTTACAATTAAGGTGGTGGCACGGCCCATTTTTCCGAGCAGAGAATCGACAGCAGTTGCTGAATAATCGCCATCCGGTGCCGGTGATAAGGCACTGAAATCGTACTGCGCGCTTAGCCCATCTAATAAACGCGGTGGTGTTAAGTACCCTTGTTTGATCAGTGGTCGTAATGGGTAATCAAACACACAGTGTTCAAATGCCGGATTGTCGGTATTACCGATTTTTCCAAAATAGTGGCTACGATAGATCCAGCCACTACCCAGCCGGTAGGGGGTGGCAGTGAGTCCCAGCAGTTTCAGCTGTGGATTAACGTTTTTCAGATGGCTAAGTAATTGTTGATACTGACTGTTTTCGCTAAGGCTAACCCGATGACATTCGTCGATAATCACCAGTGAAAAAGGCTGGTTGAACAATGTTTTGTTGGGTGTCGCAGACTGGACACTCGCAACCACGGTTTTTCCGGTGGGATCTCGCTGTTGTAAGCCCGCAGAAAAAATACTGGCGCTCTGACCCAGCTGAGCAACCTTGTCTGCATTTTGTGCCACCAGTTCTTTAACATGGGTTAGCACCAATACCCTGCCACGCGCCTGGCGGGCTAACTCGGCAATCACCAGACTTTTACCAGCGCCGGTTGGCAATACAATAACTGCAGACTCATCACGTTGTTTAAAGTGTGAGATGGCTGCCTGTACCGCTTGTTGTTGATAGTCTCGAAGTTTAATCATGGGGTTGTGATGTTCTACTCGGACCAGGTAACACTATATTTCTTGAACATTCCGGTTATAGTAACAAGACGTTCCACCGGAGGTGTACATGTTATCTAAAAAACCTTTTGCGCTTAAACTGGAGCAGCGAGTTTTATGGGTTTCTGCGCAAGGTCTTTGGACCACTGCCAATGCCGAGCAGTATGTGCAGGAATTTCGGAACCTGGTCAAACCCATAGTCGCAGCGCCATGGGCATTGGTGCTCGATATTCGCCAGTGGCAGATTTGCCCGGCAGATGTACTCAAGCTTTGTGTGGAAAATACCGAGTGGTGCTACCGGCACCGATTGGCACATGTTGAAACTATTTATGCTGACAACACTATGGTGCTATGGCAGTTTGCTAAGGCAACCGCAGCCAGTAAACCAGAACAGTTGGTTAGCCAGGCTGCTGCAGATGAACAAAGCGCGCGTCAGGCACTGCAGCGTGCTGGCTTTCTTCAGTAAGCCGCCTAGCCGCGAGGCAGCTGAATTTTCTTATCTTCTGACTGCCGGTAAAGCACCAGAATTTTACCAATGACTTGTACTTTTTCGGCTTTGCTCTCGCGGATAATCGCATCCATTATCAGGACTTTTTGCTCGCGATCTTCACCTGGAACTTTGATTTTAATCAGTTCATGAAAGTTTAGCGCGCTGTCGATTTCCGCCATTACGCCTTCCGTAAGCCCGTTAGCACCGAGCAAAATAACCGGCTTTAAATCATGGGCTTTGCTTTTTAAGAACTGTTTTTGTTTATTGGTTAAACTCATAAGGTTAGAATATCCGGTAAAATCTTGAATTATGCCTATTGTAGCGCCATCTAGGGCATAAGACTATTTAAGAGTGGTAACATGACCAAGAAAAAACGCTCCGCCAGTTCAACCCGCTGGTTGAAAGAGCATTTTGATGACCATTTTGTGCAAAAAGCGCAAAAGCTTGGTCTAAGATCGCGGGCCTCCTTTAAGTTGGAGGAGATCCAACAGCAGGATAAGTTAATTCGCCCCGGTATGAACGTGGTGGATCTGGGTTCAGCACCAGGTAGTTGGTCGCAGTATGTCGCAGGCATCGTCGGGCAACAGGGTACTGTTATTGCGTGTGATATTTTGCCAATGGACCCGTTAGCAGGTGTCGCGTTTTTACAGGGCGATTTTCGGGAGGAAGCGGTTTTAAATGCGCTACTGAGCCGGATCGGCGGTAAAAACGTAGATGTGGTACTATCAGACATGGCGCCGAATATGAGTGGTAATGATACCACTGACCAGGCGCGTTCGATTTATCTTGTCGAGCTGGCGCTGGATATGTGTCACAAAGTGTTGAAGCAAAATGGCAGTTTTGTGGTCAAAGTGTTTCAGGGCGATGGCTTTGAGCAGTACCTGAAAGACGTAAGAGCAGTGTTTAATACGGTAAAAATACGTAAGCCCGAGTCGTCACGTGCCCGTTCGCGTGAGACATATATCGTGGCGACCGGCTTCAAACTTTAGTAAAGTGGGCCGATATTTCGATTTCTAGTAAATGATGAGGTTATAACCTTGAGCGACATGGCAAAAAATCTGATTGTCTGGTTAATTATCGCTGTGGTGCTGATGTCAGTATTTAACAGCTTTAGTCCAAATGAAAATGCGGACCGCCAGACCAGCTACACCCAATTCGTAAAGGAAGTAAACCAGGGGTTGGTCCGCGAAGTGAAGATTGAACGCACTGGGGTCATTTCCGGCGTTAAACGCAGTGGAGAACGTTTTGAAACCGTGATCCCGGGTGGCTATGATGAAAAGCTGCTGGATGACCTGATTCAGAATGACGTGCGCACTTTAGGTTCTAAACCTGAGGAAACCAGCTGGCTGGCCACGATCTTTATCTCCTGGTTCCCGATGCTGTTATTGATCGGCGTCTGGATTTTCTTTATGCGCCAAATGCAGGGCGGTGGTGGTAAGGGCGCGATGTCCTTTGGTAAAAGCAAAGCCCGCCTGATGAGCGAAGACCAGATCAAAACCACCTTTGCTGACGTTGCTGGTTGTGACGAAGCGAAGGAAGAAGTGTCGGAGTTGGTGGATTACCTGCGCGACCCTTCCCGTTTCCAAAAGCTGGGTGGCAAGATTCCGAAAGGTATTCTGATGGTTGGCCCACCAGGTACCGGTAAAACTTTGTTAGCCAAGGCGATTGCCGGTGAAGCCAAGGTGCCGTTCTTCACAATTTCGGGCTCAGACTTCGTAGAAATGTTTGTCGGTGTCGGTGCCTCACGGGTACGCGACATGTTCGAGCAAGCCAAAAAAGCGGCACCTTGCATTATCTTTATCGATGAGATTGACGCGGTAGGCCGGCAGCGTGGCGCCGGTTTAGGTGGTGGCCATGATGAGCGGGAGCAAACCTTAAACCAGATGCTGGTTGAGATGGACGGCTTCGATGGTAATGAAGGTATTATTATTATCGCCGCCACCAACCGTCCGGATGTATTGGATGCTGCCTTATTACGTCCAGGTCGCTTCGACCGTCAGGTCGTCGTTGGCTTGCCAGATGTGCGTGGCCGTGAGCAAATTCTGAAAGTCCATATGCGTAAAGTGCCGATTGCCGATGATGTGAAAGCCAGTGTCATTGCTCGCGGTACACCAGGCTTTTCCGGTGCAGATTTAGCCAACCTGGTTAACGAAGCCGCACTCTTTGCTGCCCGTGGTAACCGCCGCGTGGTTAGTATGGAAGAGTTTGAGCGCGCTAAAGATAAGATTATGATGGGGGCGGAACGCCGTTCTATGGTAATGACGGATGCCGAGAAAGAGATGACGGCCTACCATGAAGCTGGCCATGCCATCATTGGTTGTCTGGTACCAGAGCATGATCCCGTGCATAAAGTGACCATAATTCCGCGGGGCCGGGCGCTGGGTGTTACCTTCTTCCTGCCAGAACAGGATGCGATCAGTGTCAGTCGCCGCAAGCTGGAGAGCAAGATTTCCGTAGCATACGGCGGTCGCCTGGCAGAAGAAATGATCTATGGCACTGATGCGGTATCAACGGGTGCGTCACAAGATATTAAGTACGCCACCTCGATTGCCCGCAATATGGTAACGCAGTGGGGCTTCTCAGAGAAACTAGGCCCGCTGTTGTATGCAGACGAGGAAGGCGAAGTATTCCTGGGTCGCAGTATGGCTAAGGCCAAGCATATGTCAGACGAGACAGCTTCCATTATCGACTCTGAGATTAAAGCCATTATCGATCGCAACTATAATCGCGCCAAAGAGTTGTTGGAGCAGAACATGGATATTCTGCACTCGATGAAAGACGCGCTGATGCTTTACGAAACCATTGATTCACGGCAAATTAAAGAGTTGATGGAGCGTCGTCCGGTAAGCCAGCCAGAAAACTGGGAACCGCGCGACAAAGGCTCCAAAGGCGATGGTGATACTGAAGCTAAAGCAGAAAAACCTGCACCTTCAGTTGCCGACAAACCCTCTGAAGGCAACGTGCACTAAGCACTGCTGTTATAGTATCTCAGGCCCCGGTGTAAACCGGGGTTTGTCTTTTCAAATAACAATTCATATTTAGGAAGCTGCAATGCGTTTAGCATTACCCCGCCAGCGAGAGCTGGATCTCAGCCGCCCGCAGGTAATGGGCATTTTAAATGTTACCCCGGACTCCTTTTCTGATGGTGGCAAGCATCAACAGTTATCTCAGGCTTTACGCAGTGCCGAACAGATGTTGGCAGACGGTGCCACCATTTTAGACATCGGCGGTGAATCCACCCGCCCGGGTGCCGCCGAGGTCAGTGTAGAGGACGAGCTCAACCGGGTGGTGCCACTGGTTAGTGCGATTCGCAGTCGGTTTGATTGCGTGATCTCGGTCGATACCAGTAAAGCGGCGGTGATGTCAGCGGCGGTTCAGGCCGGTGCCGATATCATTAATGATGTGCGGGCGCTACAGGAGCCAGCGGCGCTGGAAACGGCGGCTGCTTTGCAAGTACCGGTTTGTATTATGCATATGCAGGGCGCGCCTCGCACTATGCAACAAGCACCCGATTATCAGGATGTAGTGCAACAGGTTTACGATTACCTGCTACAGCGCGCTGTCGAATGTCAGCAAGCGGGTATCGCAGCGGCACAAATAATACTGGATCCGGGCTTTGGCTTCGGTAAGAATCTGTCTCACAATTATCAGCTATTAGCCGCACTAGATAAGTTTGTGCAAAGCGGTTATCCGCTGCTGGCCGGCATGTCACGTAAGTCGATGATCGGCCAACTATTAGATATACCAGTGAGCGAGCGCCTGGCGGGCAGTTTGGCCTGTGCTACGTTGGCAGCCTATGCCGGGGCGCAAATTATCCGGGTGCATGACGTTAAAGAAACTGTGCAGGCTGTGCGGGTGGCCGCAGCGGCACGATACGGAGTTTAAGGAATGAGCAGAAAATATTTTGGTACTGATGGTGTGCGCGGACGAGTTGGGGATTTTCCGATTACCCCGGAGTTTGCGATGAAACTAGGCTGGGCAGCCGGGCGGGTGTTATCTGAGCGAGGTACCCGTAAGGTATTGATTGGTAAAGATACCCGCATTTCAGGTTATTTACTGGAGACCGCTTTAGAGGCTGGCCTGATTGCCGCGGGAATCGATGTACGACTGTTAGGCCCGATGCCAACACCGGCAGTGGCCTATTTAACCCGTACTTTTCGTGCTGAAGCGGGCATTGTGATCAGTGCATCACATAACCCTTATTACGACAACGGCATTAAGTTTTTCTCAGCCGACGGCACCAAACTACCCGATGAGGTTGAGCTGGCCATTGAGCATGAGCTGGAACAGCCGATGCTGTGTGAGCCATCCGAAAAGCTGGGTAAGGCAATCCGGATTAATGACGCGGCCGGTCGTTATATTGAATTTTGCAAAAGCCATTTGAGTAACCATTTATCTTTAAACGGATTAAAACTGGTAGTTGATTGTGCCCATGGTGCTACCTACCATATTGCGCCGGCAGTGTTTAAAGAGTTAGGGGCAGAGGTTATTGCTATTGGGTGTAAACCAGATGGTCTGAATATTAACGATCAATGTGGTGCAACCCATACCGACTTACTGCGTGAAACTGTGTTAGCACAGGGCGCAGACCTGGGGATTGCTTACGATGGTGACGGTGACCGGGTAATGATGGTCGATAATTCTGGGCGGGTGCTGGATGGCGATGAAATTGTATACATTATTGCCCGCGCAGCGAAAGAAGCCGGCACCTTACAAGGTGGCGTAGTCGGCACTCTGATGAGCAATATGGGGTTAGAGTTAGCCCTGGCCCGTCTCGACATACCTTTTGTACGCAGTAATGTTGGCGATCGTTACGTGATGGAATTGTTGCGTGAGAAAAACTGGCGTATCGGCGGTGAAAACTCGGGCCATGTGCTGAATCTGGATCACACCTGCACTGGTGATGGCATTATCGCTTCACTGCAGGTGTTAAATGCTATGTTGGGTAGTGGTAAGTCGCTGGCGGCACTTTGTGCTGATATGCGCAAACTCCCGCAGGTTCTGGTCAATGTGAAGTTTGCTAAAGGTTCGGCACCGCTGGATAAGTTGAATGTGCAGCAAAGTATTCGTGAGGTTGAACAAGCGCTGGCGGGTACTGGCCGGGTGTTAATTCGTAAGTCCGGTACCGAGCCCCTGATCCGGGTGATGGTTGAGGGTGAAGATGAAACGCTGGTGCGGCAATACGCTGAGCAAATTGCTGCCGCGGTTAAAATCGCCAGCTAACCAGTTAAAAAATGTGCAACCAAGCGCCATTATGACCGAAAAGCTTGTTCTAATAGACAAGCTTGGTTACTATCAGCCCGTTTTAGTAATGGATAACCATCAATGGCGCTTAAACCTCTGATTGCAGCCAACTGGAAGATGAATGGCAACCGTGAGCTGGTTAGCACGGTAACAGAGGCTGTCGCCTCGCTTTCGTCTGCGGTAGATGTGTTGGTATGTCCGCCAGCTACCTTGCTGCCGGCGTTTAAGGTGCAACGAAACTTTGCGTTAGGTGGGCAGGATGTTAGCGCAGCGCAAGCAGGTGCTTATACCGGTCAGTTAAGCGTTGCGTTGTTAAAAGAGGCATCAGCCAGCTATTGCCTGGTTGGTCACTCAGAGCGGCGGCAATATCAGTTTGAAAGCGATAGCTTGATTGCCCAGAAAGTGGCTGCGGCTATTGCCGGTGGCATTACACCGGTGCTCTGTATCGGTGAAACGCTGGCCGAGCGGCAGCAAGAAAAAACTGAGCAGGTTCTTGCGAAACAACTAGCTGCAGTGTATGCTTCGCAGCCCGAATTACTGAGCAAATCGGTAATTGCCTATGAGCCAATTTGGGCCATTGGTACCGGCGAGTCGGCAACACCGGAGCAGGCGCAGCTAACACATGCGTTTATCCGGGCGGAATTAAGCCGTTATGATGCCGAAGCGGCAACGCAGTTACGAATTTTATATGGCGGCAGTGTCAATGCAGCGAACAGCGCAGCACTTTTTGCACAGCCAGACATAAATGGTGCTTTGGTTGGCGGAGCCAGCTTAAAGCCTGATGAGTTTGTACAAATTTGCCTGAGCGCAAAGGACTAAGTATGTACGAGATTTTTATTGCTTTATATTTGTTAATTTCACTGGCTCTGATTGGCCTGGTACTGATTCAGCACGGTAAAGGCGCCAGCATGGGCGCAGCGTTCGGTGCAGGCGCTTCGGCAACAGTATTTGGTTCTTCAGGTACCGGTAATTTCCTGACCAAGACTACTACAGTACTGGCGACTTTGTTTTTTGTGCTGAGTATTGTGCTGGGTAACTTTACTGCTAAGCAAAGCAAGCCAGATGATGGCAGCGATTTCTTTCAGTCTGTCCCGGTAACGACCGAGCAGGCCCCTGCCAAAAAAGATGACGTCAACGACATTCCGGTAGGCAATTAAGTTTTACGCCGAGATGGTGAAATTGGTAGACACGCTATCTTGAGGGGGTAGTGTCTTCGGACGTGCGGGTTCAAGTCCCGCTCTCGGCACCAAATTAACGCAAGCATGCCTTGCGGACACAGTTCAGGCACGTTATAATGTGCGCCAGTTACGGACGCGGGATGGAGCAGCCTGGTAGCTCGTCGGGCTCATAACCCGAAGGTCGTCGGTTCAAATCCGGCTCCCGCAACCAACTTAATTGGAATACCAGGTTATAGATAACAGCCCTCGGGCTCCTCTCTATAACCGCGGGGCGAAGGTCGAAATCCGGCTCCCGCAACCAATCAAAACCACTAATCATTGGCGATATGATTAGTGTCTGGATTCTGATTCGCCCCGCTAGTTCGGGGCGTTTTCGCATCTGGAGTCCAAGTTTTAAGTAGTAATGGGCGCTTCGCCCATTTTTTATTTGTGTTTCGGAGGTCTTTTTTGGCTAAACAAGAACAGCAACTAACTGAGCTGCTGACGCCGACTGTGGAAGCAGCCGGTTATCAACTATGGGGTATCGAGCTGCTGCGTGCTGGCCGTCATACCACCTTGCGGATCTTTATCGATAAAGACGATGGCATCACTGTTGATGATTGTGCCGTGGTCAGTCGTGAAGTTAGTGCTCTGCTGGATGTTGAAGATCCTATCCCAACGGAATATACGCTGGAAGTCTCGTCTCCCGGCCTGGATCGCCCATTATTTACCGAAGCACAATTCGCACGCTACGTTGGCCAGAAAATCGAGGTTAAATTGACTGTACCTCAGGATGGCCGGCGCAAATTTAAAGGCACACTAACGGCGCTTGATGGCGATATGTTGGTAATGGAAGTAGATGGCAAACCCTTTAGTTTGCTTGTCGATAACATTGATAAAGCAAACGTGGTGCCGGTATTTTAACCGGCCCGGGTAGCATCAGAACGAGGCATAGACCATGGCAAAAGAAATATTATTAGTTGTTGATGCGGTGTCGAACGAAAAATCCGTGCCGCGGGAAAAGATTTTCCAGGCGCTGGAATTCGCATTAGCCGCTGCCACTAAAAAGAAAAACGAAGGCGATATCGAAGTTCGCGTTAGCATTGATCGTAAGACGGGCTCTTATGAGACCTTTCGCCGTTGGGAAGTCGTTGCCGATGATGCGGTGATGGAGCATCCGTACCGTGAAATCACGCTATCTGCCGCACAATATGACGAACCCAATCTGAAAATTGGCGATTTTGTTGAAGAACAAATTCCATCTATTGAATTTGACCGCATCACCACGCAAATGGCGAAGCAGGTTATCGTGCAAAAAGTCCGCGAAGCTGAACGGTCTCAAGTGGTTGAAGCCTATCTGGATCAAGTGGGTGAGTTAGTCACTGGCGTGGTGAAAAAAGTTAACCGCGACAGCATTATTGTTGATCTGGGTAACAATGCTGAAGCCATGTTACCGCGCGAAGAGATGTTACCACGCGAAACTTACCGGCCGGGCGATCGCTTACGTGCCTTACTGTTTGATGTAAAACCAGAAGCTCGGGGTGCACAGTTATTTTTAAGCCGTGCCAAGCCAGAAATGCTGATGGAACTGTTCCGCATTGAAGTGCCGGAAATTGGCGAGGAAATGATTGAACTGCGTGGTGCAGCCCGCGACCCGGGTTCACGGGCGAAGATTGCCGTGAAGAGCAATGACCGCCGCATCGACCCTGTGGGTGCTTGTGTTGGTATGCGTGGTTCACGGGTGCAGGCTGTCTCTAATGAACTGGGTGGCGAGCGGGTTGATATCGTGTTGTATGACGACAACGATGCCCAGTTTGTAATCAACGCCATGGCACCGGCCGAAGTGGCGTCAATCATCGTGGATGAAGATGCCCATTCAATGGATATTGCGGTTGAGGATTCTAACCTGGCGATGGCAATTGGCCGTAACGGTCAGAACGTGCGTCTTGCCAGTCAGTTAACCGGTTGGGAACTGAACGTGATGTCAGTTTCTGATATGAAGAAAAAGCACCAGGAAGAGACCGAGAAAGTGCGCCAGCAGTTTATGGATGCGCTGGAAATTGACGAAGACTTTGCTGAAGTGCTGGTTGACGAAGGTTTCTCAACGCTGGAAGAAATTGCTTATGTACCGATCAGCGAATTACTGTCAATTGATGGTTTAGACGAAGACACCGTCGAGGTGTTACGTAGCCGTGCCAAAGATGTATTAACCACTCGCGCGCTGGCTAATGAGGAATCTCTGGAGGGCGCCAAGCCGTCAGAAGCACTGTTAGCGCTGGAAGGATTAGATACCCATACTGCTTATGTCATCGCCAGCAAAGGTGTTATCACGCTGGATGATCTGGCAGAACTAGGAACCGACGATTTGTTAGAAATTGTAGAAATGCCTGAAGAAAAAGCCGCAGCCCTGATTATGGCTGCCCGTAATATCGTCTGGTTTAATGAAAGTAACTAAGTAGTCAACGGAGGTAACAACACAAATGGCAGAAGTCACCATAGAAAAACTGGCCAGTGATGTCGGTACTACTGTTGATCGGTTAGTGCAACAATTTGCTGATGCAGGCATTACCAAGGCCCAGGGCCAAACGGTAAGCGAAGACGAGAAAAAAGCACTGCTTGAGCATTTGAGCAAGCAGCATGGCGGTAAACCGGCAGAGCCGGCAAAGCTGACCTTAAAGCGCAAAGAGAAAACCACCCTGAGTGTCGCCGGTGGCGCAGGTCGCAATCGTGAAATTCAGGTAGAAGTGCGTAAGCAAAAAACCTATATCAAAAAGCCAATGCTGGATGAAGCTACGCTAAAAGCGCAGGAAGAAGCTCGCCTGGCTGAAGAAAAAGCCCGTGCTGACGCTGAGGCCGCCCGGTTAGAGGCTGAGCGTGTTGCCCGTGAACAGGCGCAACAGCGTGCGAAAGAGGAAGCTGAGCGTAAAGCAGCTGAAGCCCGTAAGCGCGAAGAAGCGAAAAACGCCCAGCTAGCCAAAGACGATCCGGAAGAAGCGGCACGTCGTGCAGCGAAAGAAGAAGCCCGTAAAGAAGCTGAGCGCATTCGCCAGCAACAGGAAGCAGAAGCGCTGCGCAAACTTGAAGAAGAAGCCCGGCGTCAGGCAGAAGAAGCCCGTCGTTTAGCGGAAGAAAACAGTGAGCGTTGGGCGCAGG
Organism: Alishewanella agri BL06; assembly: GCF_000272005.1. GTDB lineage: Bacteria > Pseudomonadota > Gammaproteobacteria > Enterobacterales > Alteromonadaceae > Alishewanella > Alishewanella agri. Next base: position 366,228 of record NZ_AKKU01000026.1, read on the forward strand.
AAGAAAAAACCAAACCTACCGATAATGATGATTATCACCTGACTAGCAACCAGTTTGCCAAGCAGGCTGAAGACGAAGTTGACGCTAAAGAAGAGCGTGCAGGTCGTCGCGGCGTAGGTAAAAAAGCGCCGGTGGCCAAAGGTAAAAAGACCAAAGACGATGTTAACGATAAAGAAGCCTTTAATCGTGCTAACCGTCATGCCAAGAAAAAGAAAACCCCAACCAGTATGCAGCATGGCTTTAACAAGCCTGCCCAGCCGGTAGAGCGGGAAGTCAAAATTGGTGAAACCATTACTGTTGCCGAATTGGCAGCGAAAATGGCAGTTAAAGCCTCTGAAGTGATCAAGGCGATGATGAAAATGGGCGCGATGGCGACCATTAACCAGGTGATTGATCAGGAAACAGCGGCCATTGTCTGTGAAGAAATGGGCCATAAGTTTATTCTGACCAAAGAAAACGAGCTGGAAGAAGCGGTGATGTCAGACCGTGAAGGTCAGGGCGAGCTGGAGCCACGCGCACCTGTGGTGACCGTTATGGGTCACGTTGACCACGGTAAGACTTCATTACTGGACTATATCCGTAAAGCCAAGGTTGCCGCCGGCGAAGCCGGTGGTATTACCCAGCATATCGGTGCTTACCATGTAGAAACGCCACGCGGTATGGTGACCTTCCTGGATACACCGGGTCACGCGGCCTTTACTTCAATGCGGGCTCGTGGTGCCAAAGCGACGGATATCGTTATTCTGGTCGTGGCGGCTGATGATGGCGTGATGCCACAAACTAAAGAAGCGATCCAGCATGCTAAAGCCGGTAACGTGCCGTTAGTGGTTGCGGTGAACAAAATTGATAAACCGACCGCGGATGCCGATCGGGTGCGTAACGAACTGTCGCAGTACGGCGTAATTTCTGAAGAGTGGGGCGGCGATACTCAGTTTGTACCGGTATCTGCGAAGACCGGTCAGGGCATCGACGACCTGCTGGAAGCCATTCTGAACCAGGCTGAATTGCTGGAGTTAAAAGCGGTTCATAAAGGTCTGGCACGGGGTGTGGTGATTGAATCCCGTTTAGATAAAGGCCGTGGTCCGGTCGCCTCTATCCTGGTACAGGAAGGCACCCTGACTCAGGGCGATGTGGTGCTGTGTGGCTTTGAGTACGGCCGTGTGCGGGCAATGCGTGACGAAAACGGTAAAGAAGTTAAAATTGCCGGCCCGTCAATTCCGGTTGAGATTTTAGGTCTGTCCGGTGTACCGCAAGCCGGTGACGAAGTGACAGTGGTGAAAGACGAGCGCAAAGCCCGTGAAGTTGCACTGTATCGTCAGGGCAAGTTCCGCGATGTGAAACTGGCACGGCAACAGAAAGCTAAGCTGGAGAACATGTTCGCTAACATGTCTGAAGGCGATGTGTCTGAGCTGAATATCGTGCTGAAAGCAGACGTACAAGGTTCGGTGGAAGCGATCACTGAATCTCTGATGAAGCTGTCGACGGATGAAGTAAAAGTGAAGATTGTCGGCTCAGGCGTAGGTGGTATTACTGAAACTGACGTCTCGCTGGCTGCGGCTTCTTCTGCGATCATTATCGGCTTTAACGTCCGTGCAGATGGTTCGGCTCGTAAACTGGTCGAGGACGAAGGTCTGGATCTGCGTTACTACAGCATCATTTATGAGCTGTTAGACGAAGTGAAACAGGCAATGACCGGTATGTTGGCGCCAGAGTTTAAGCAACAGATCATCGGTCTGGCCCAGGTACGCGATGTGTTCCGCTCACCGAAGTTTGGCGCTATCGCCGGCTGTATGGTTACCGAAGGTATCATCAAGCGCAATGCGCCAATCCGCGTACTGCGTGATAACGTGGTGATTTACGAAGGTGAACTGGAGTCACTGCGTCGCTTTAAAGATGACGTTAGCGAAGTACGTCAGGGCTTTGAATGTGGTATCGGTGTGAAGAACTACAACGATGTGCGCGAAGGCGACCAGATCGAAGTGTTTGAAACGATCCAGGTAGAACGTACGCTATAATAGCAACGGCTTACCGATAAACAGGGGCACAGGTTGCCCCTGTTGTGTTTAAGTCTCGGCAGCGCTGCGCTGCAGCATGAGACTAAGGATAAGATAATGAAAGAGTTTTCCCGTGTTGATCGTCTGTCACAACAGATGAAAAAAGAAATGGCAGTGATCCTGCAGCGCGAAATTAAAGATCCCCGGCTGCACACCATGATCACCGTGTCCGATGTTGAGGTATCGCGCGACTTATCGCATGCCAAGGTGTTTGTCACCTTCCTCGGTATGGATGATAGTAAGGTGGAAGATAACCTGAAGATCCTGAATGAAGCTTCTGGTTTTATTCGCAGTTTAATCGGTAAAAGGATCCAAACCCGCATTGTGCCGCATATTCGCTTTGCCTTTGATCAGTCGCTGAATGAGGGTATTCGGATGGCCAATCTGGTAGATACAGTTCGTAAGGATGACGAGCGTAAGCGTCAGCAAGCAGGCCCTAATCCGGAAGCGGAAGAACTGGAATAATGCGCGCCCGTAAAAATGCCCGGCCGGTACATGGCATCTTGCTGCTGGACAAGCCGCTAGAGGTCAGTAGTAACGGTATTTTGCAACGGGTGCGTTGGCTCTATCAGGCGCAAAAAGCCGGCCATACTGGTGCCCTGGATCCGATGGCATCGGGATTGCTGCCTATTTGTTTTGGCGAAGCGACTAAGTTTAGCCAATTTTTGCTGGATACTGATAAAACCTATCAGGTGACCGCTACCTTTGGTATTCGTACCACTACCAGTGATGCCGAGGGCGAGGTCGTTAGTGAAAAAGCAGTCAGTTTTAGCGAGCCTGAGCTGACCGCAGCGATGCTGCAACTGAGCGGTGATATTTTACAGGTGCCGACGATGTTCTCGGCGTTGAAGTATCAGGGCCAGCCCCTGTACAAATATGCCCGCCAGGGCATTGAGGTGCCACGCGAAGCTCGGCCGATCAGTATCTATCGCTTTGAGCTGCTGTCGCGCACGGCACAGACCGCAGATTTTATTGTGCATTGCTCCAAAGGCACCTATATCCGTACCCTGATTGACGATCTGGGCGAACTACTGGGCTGTGGTGCCCATGTCAGCCGGTTGCACCGGGTGCAGGTAGGGCCTTTTCAGGCGGCGCAAATGGTCACACCGCAACAGCTGGAAGCGCTGAATGAACAGCAGGACTGGGCGGCGTTGGATGCATTACTGTTACCGATGGATGCCGGGTTACAGGGCTTACCCAGCCAGGTTCTGGATGCTGTGCAGCAAAAAGCCATTATGCATGGCCAAAGTTGTCAGGTGGCTGCGGCGGATGTCGAAGTAGTGAAACTCTATGCCGAATCAGGTCAGTTGTTGGGTATTGGTCAAATTGTGTCTGGTGAACTGAGTAGCCGGCGGCTGATTAATCTGGCGGCGTTAGCACCGACAGTTGCCGACGACAGCAGTTTACTTGCTTAAAACAGGCTGGCCCTGTACAATGCGCCGGCAGTTTTGCTGCCGCTGGATGAGTGATCGGCGGTTAGCGTATTTTAGCTCACTCACATTTGGAGACATACCATGTCATTAAGCGCTGCTCAAAAAGCACAAATCGTTGCTGAATACGCTGTTAAAGCGGGCGACACCGGTTCACCAGAAGTACAGGTTGCCCTGTTAACTGCTTCTATCAACCACCTGCAAGGCCACTTTGCCGAGCACAAGCATGACTTCCACTCACGTCGTGGTCTGCTGCGCATGGTTAGCCAGCGCCGTAAACTGTTAGACTACCTGAAAGGCAAAGATCTGGCGCGTTACAGCAGCCTGATCGAGCGTTTAGGCTTACGTCGTTAATCGACGTCAGTAAAAGAAGAGGCTTTCGGGCCTCTTTTTTTATGGCCAAAATTTTTTCTGGCAAAAGAACGGAACTATCTTTTGTTACAGCTTACAGAGTATACTAAGCAAGCAAATAAAACAGAGCAACACATCGCAATTCGGCGATTAAGACAAAGGAAAACACCACGTGACTCCCATCGTAAAATCATTCCAGTTCGGCCAACACACCTTTACTTTAGAAACCGGCGTTATCGCCCGTCAGGCAGATGCCGCAGTGCTGGCCAGTCTGGGAGATACTGCTGTTTTAGTAACAGTAGTGGGCAAAAAAGAAGCTAAGCCTGGTCAGGACTTCTTTCCGTTAACCGTAAACTACCAGGAAAAAATGTACGCAGCTGGCCGGATCCCGGGTGGCTTTTTCAAACGTGAAGGCCGGCCGAGCGAAGGCGAGACGTTAACCTCACGTTTAATCGACCGGCCAATTCGCCCACTGTTCCCGGAAGGCTTCACTAACGAAGTACAGGTTGTTGCCACTGTGGTGTCAGTGCAGCCAGAAATTCAACCGGATATCGTGGCGTTGATTGGTACTTCTGCTGCTTTAGCCATCTCTGGTATTCCGTTCAGTGGCCCTATCGGTGCGGCCCGTGTTGGTTATATCAATAACCAGTACGTGTTAAACCCGTCAGAAGAAGAACTGAAAACCTCCAAGCTGGACTTAGTGGTTGCCGGTACTCAGAATGCAGTATTAATGGTGGAATCAGAAGCCGGTATCCTGTCAGAAGAGGTGATGCTGGGTGCAGTCATGTACGGTCACCAGCAAATGCAAACTGCGATCAATGCCATCGTTGAATTTGCCGGCGAAGCTGCTAAGCCTGCCTGGAACTGGGTTGCCCCTGCGAAGAACGACGCACTGATCGCAAAAATCGCCGAGCTGGCGACTGCCGATTTGGGTGATGCTTACCGCATCACCGAAAAAGCCAAACGCTATGAGCGGATTGGTGAGATCAAAGCTGCTCTGATTGAGAAATTATCCGCTGAGCTGGCAGAAGGTGAAGCGCTGAATCTGACGGAAGTTGGCGAAATTTTCCACAATTTAGAATCGAAAGTGGTGCGTGGCCGCATTACCAAAGGTGAACCGCGTATCGATGGCCGTGATCCGGAAATGATCCGTGGTTTAAGCGTGATGACCGGTGTTCTGCCACGTACTCACGGTTCAGCCCTGTTCACCCGTGGTGAAACTCAGGCGCTGGTGACGGCGACCTTAGGTACTGCCCGCGATGCCCAAAGTGTTGACGATTTACTGAGTGCGAAAAACGATACCTTTATGCTGCACTACAACTTCCCTCCGTACTCAGTGGGTGAAACCGGCATGATGGGCTCACCGAAGCGTCGTGAAATCGGCCACGGTCGTCTGGCTAAGCGTGGTGTGCAGGCGGTAATGCCGTCGTTTGATGAGTTCCCGTACACGGTGCGTGTGGTATCAGAAATTACTGAATCGAACGGTTCAAGCTCAATGGCCTCAGTCTGTGGTTCGTCACTGGCGCTGATGGATGCTGGTGTACCAATCAAAGCCTCAGTAGCCGGTATTGCCATGGGTCTGGTTAAAGAAGGTGAAGACTTCGTCGTGCTGTCTGACATTCTGGGCGATGAAGATCACCTGGGCGATATGGACTTTAAAGTGGCCGGTACAGCTGAAGGTATCACCGCGCTGCAGATGGATATCAAGATCGATGGTATCACTCAGGAAATTATGCAAATCGCGCTGAAGCAAGCGAAAGCGGCCCGTCTGCATATTCTGAATGTAATGGATCAGGCGATTAGCTCGCACCGCTCAGAGATGTCTGAGTATGCACCGCGCATCTACACCATGAAGATTAATCCGGAGAAAATCCGTGAAGTTATCGGTAAAGGCGGCGCCGTAATCCGCCAGATCACTGAAGAGTCCGGTACCACTATCGAGCTGGAAGATGATGGCAGCATCAAGATCGCTGCCACGACTGCGAAGGCAGCCCAAATCGCTATCGATAAGATCAACGCTATTACGGCAGAGATCGAAGTCGGTACTATCTATCAGGGTGAAGTAGTGCGGATCGTTGATTTCGGTGCTTTCGTTAATGTACTGCCAGGTAAAGATGGTCTGGTGCATATTTCACAAATCTCAGATGAGCGCGTAGCGAATGTTGCCGATCACCTGCAGGTTGGCCAGAAAGTGGCAGTGAAAGTACTGGAAGTGGATAAGCAAGGCCGTGTGCGTCTGAGCATCAAAGAAGCGACGGCTAAACCAGCTGCAGAAGCGGCTACAGAAGCTTAATGTGAGCAAAACGCGGTACAAGCTAGCCCTGCTTGCAGGGCTTATGATATTGGCAGGCTGCGCTCAGCAGCCTGCAACCAAAGCAGAGGCCTGGTTAACTCCGGAGCCGCTGCAAGTGCCTTACCGCAATGAGCTGGCGATTGCCCGCTTATCGGAGATTCTGCAACGCGCTGAGCTGACCGAAGCGCAAAGTGCCCAGTTGTTTTACGACCGTGGCGTGATGTACGACAGTGTTGGCTTACGCTCGCTGGCCCGGCTCGATTTTATGCGCGCCCTGCGCCTAAAGCCGGATATGCCGGAAGTCTATAATCTTTTAGGTATCCATTACACCTTAAGTGGCAACTTCAGCGAAGCCTATGAGGCTTTTGATTCGACGCTGGAATTGGCACCCGATTATGACTTTGCCTATTTGAATCGTGCCATTGCGTTTTATTATGCCGGTCGTTTTGACTTGGCAGAGGCCGATTTTGATACCTTCTATCAGGTAAAACCCAGCGATCCGTATCGGGTGCTGTGGCGCTATATCGGTTTTGCTGAGCGGGATGCCAAGCAGGCGCAAGCCGTTCTGCAACAACATTTGCTCGCCCTGGATGCTGACGATTGGGCAACTAATCTGGTGCGGTTTTATGCCGGTGAGCTTAGCGAAAAAGCACTGTTAGAGTCGATTCTGGTGGGGCTGAATAATCCGCGGCAGTTGGCCGAGCGCTTGTGTGAAGCCTATTTTTATCTGGCGAAGTGGCATCAGGCGCGGGGCGATGCTAATCAGGCGCTGATTTATTATCACAAAACCCTGGCGACCAATGTTTACGAGTTTGTCGAACACCGTTATGCGCGGATGGAAATGGCCAAATTGCGCGGTGATGAGCTGAGCAATGAACAGCACGACTTTGAGTAAGCCAGGCCGTTTTCGTTTTAAAAGCCGGCTTGCTGGCTTTTTTCTTTTTTTATGTTTGCTGTCCTGTCAGGAGCCGCCAACCGAAGAGCAGCGGCTGTTACAGCGAGCGGCCACCGACGGCAATGCGGCCAGCGAGCTGGCAAGACGACGTTTGGCGGCTGACGATCTACCAAGTGCATTAGACTGGTGGCGCGCCGCAGCAGTACTTAACGCTGAAGGCGCATTACAGCATGCCCTGATTCTGCAACAACGCCTTGAGGGTAAGCGCTCAACTGCGCAGTGGCTTGCCGCTCAGGTGCAGGTGGATGCCAGTATGCTACAGCCGCTGCCGGCGGCTTTATTAGCTGAGTTGGGTTTTTGGCAGCACAGTGTCTTAGCTGTTCAGCCAGAGCCGCAGCAATGCCAACTCAAGATTCAGCCAGTGGTTGCCACAGCCGCAGCTGAACGCAGCTATCGGAAACTGCACCAACACTGGCAACAGGATCCGCAATTAGCGTCGTTACCCGTCTGTTTTTTACCTGTGTTGCGGATCCACGCCGCGGTGCTAAATTGCAGCGAACAGCCGGGGCAGCGTATTCAGTGTGACTACCGTCGTTTAGGTCATAGGGTACAGCAAGGGCAATTTCAGCAGTTGCTGATTATCGGTGGCCGCGGCGTTGCCAGCTTTAATAACGGTATTATGCAATTACCAGAACAGGCCGATTTAGCTTTGCTGCGGCACGAGTTCTTACATATTGCCGGTTTTCTGGATGAGTATGCGTTAGCGCCGGTGGCGGCGCGGATGGTATGTAAAGCCGGGCGAATCGCTCCCAATTTGTTAGTAGGTGACGACAACAGCACGCTGCAGCGCTATCTGCAGCGTTATCCAGCTGCTGCCGCGACTTTAGAGCTGACGCCGGTCGATACCTGTCAGGCAGTCGGTATTCCGGCCTACCGGCCAATAGCGACACTAAACAGTATGCGCCACTACGAGGCGGACTTACCGCCGCTGTATCTGACGTTATTGCAGCAGGAGTTAACGCAAAGTGAGCGCCTGATGCCGGTGCAATACTATTTTGCTTATCTGGCCCGGCAAAACGAGGCGTGGCAGCAGTGGTACAGCTACATGCAGCTTGCCGCTGACTTTGGTTATCCGCCAGCAATTCAGGCTCTGGCTAGCTTAGCGCCAGAGCAGCCGACTGAAAGCGGTGATTAGTTGCGCGTACTGGTTAATCCGCTCCCGACAATTCAGCCAGTTCGCGCTCTAATAAAGCGGCATCGCCTAAATTCAATTCTAGCAAGCGGCGTAAGTGGCTAATACTGTCGATATCAATTTTCAGGCAATGTAAGCCGAGGTAGTCCTGGTGGTGATGGGCGATTTCGACCAGCATATTCAGCTCATCGCCGGCATCGTCTAACTGCAGCCGTAAGCGCAACGGTAAGTCAGTAGCGGGCAGGGCTGGGGCGGGTTTGCGCACCAGTGCCCCTTTTAATGATAAGTCCAGCACTTCGGTGGGATAGCTATGGCCTGCAACATCCAGATGTGCTTTACTAAAAAACCGCACTCTTTGATAGTGTCGTTGCTCCATCGCATCCCCCTTTGTTTTGGATTAGCTTAGCAGATATCTTCACCTGCTGCCTGACGGTCTGCATGATAGCTGGAGCGGACAAAGGGTCCGCAGGCAGCATGTTTAAAGCCAATCTCATCGGCGTAGGTTTTGATTTCCGCAAACTCAGCTGGTGGCATATAACGCTTTACCGGCAGGTGGTGTTTGCTCGGTTGCAGGTACTGGCCCACTGTTAGCATATCGACCTGATGCTCGCGTAAATCACGCAGCACCTCTAATAATTCATCAGTGGTTTCGCCTAAGCCAACCATCAAGCCGGATTTGGTGGCAACCTGCGGATGCAGTTCTTTAAAGCGCTTGAGCAGTGTCAATGACCACTTATAATCCGCTCCCGGACGTGCCAATTTGTATAAGCGTGGTGCGGTTTCCAGGTTATGGTTAAACACATCGGGCGGGTTCTTACTCAGGATCTCTAATGCCACATCCATCCGACCGCGGAAGTCCGGCACCAGCACTTCAATTTTTATCTCCGGACTATATTTACGGATAGCGGCAATACAATCGGCAAAATGCTGAGCGCCACCATCACGCAGATCGTCACGGTCAACCGAGGTAATGACCACATATTTCAGTTTCATGTCGCGGATAGTCAGTGCCAGCTTTTCCGGCTCTTCGGCGCTGGGTGGCAGCGGACGACCATGGGCGACATCACAAAACGGGCAACGACGGGTACAAATTGCACCCAAAATCATAAAGGTCGCCGTACCGTGGGTAAAACATTCTGACAGGTTAGGGCAGGAAGCTTCTTCACAGACCGAATGCAGGCCGTGCTTGCGTAAAGCGCCTTTGATTTCATCAATCCGCTCGGTACTTTTCGGCAGTTTGATCTTCAGCCATTCCGGTTTGCGAAGCATTTCTTCGCGCTCGGTAGGCAATACCTTAACCGGAATGAGCGCCATCTTTTCGGCATCGCGCAGCTTAACGCCAGGCTCCATACGTGCTGTTTTGGTCATCTTAGTTTTCTAACCCTGTTTTAAACACCGGGCGGCTAATCGCCAGATGTTGTTGGAAAAGTTCAGCCAGCTCCGCCGCTGCCACTGAGACCTGTTGTGGCCCGCCCAGCTCGCTGCTTTGTACCATTTGCATGCCGGCATAACCGCACGGATTGATCCGGCTAAATGGCTCCATATTCATATTGACGTTTAACGCCAGACCATGAAAGGTACAGCCTTTGCGAACTCTGAGCCCGAGCGAGGCAATCTTAGCGCCATTAACATAAACACCCGGTGCGTCCGGGCGCGCATTGGCTGCAATGCCGTGACCAGCCAGTAGTTGAATCAGGATCTGTTCCAACATGGTCACCAGTTGCCGTACACCCAGATTGCGTCTTTTGATATCCAGCAGCACATACGCCACCAGCTGACCCGGACCGTGGTAGGTTACCTGACCGCCGCGGTCAACCTGAACTACCGGGATCTCGCCCGGGAATAGCAAATGCTCAGCTTTACCCGCCTGGCCCTGGGTAAATACCGGTGAGTGCTCCAGCAACCAGATTTCATCGACGCTATCACTGTTACGTTGGTCGGTGAATTGCTGCATCGCCTGCCAGATCCGGGTGTAGTCTTGTAAACCCAGGTAGCGGATCACCAGTTGCTCTGTTATTGCCAAGATAAACTCCATCCTGAAACTGCCGGCATTATACTGGATGCACAGCAGATTTCGAGTACCCCTTGCGGAGCAGTCTGTTATAACACGTAACGGACCAGCTCGATTTTGCCAAGCTCAGTGTACAGTAATTCGATATGATCTTTACTGGTCACCGTCACCTGGACCGTGACCGAGTGATAGGTGCCTTTACCGCTCGGCTTGACTGTCGGGCTGTAATCAGCCGCTTCAGCATGCTGGCGGATCACCGCCATAATGTCATCTACCAGCTGCTCCTGGGCTAAACCCAGTACTTTAAAATTAAACTGGCACGGGAATTCCAGGAATTCATCAAAACGGGTGTTTTTTACTTCAGTAACCATCTGTTGTCTCGCTTTAGCTGGTAACTAACAAAAAGTCCCGGACGGGCCGGGACTTCGTCAGCACAAGCCGGGAATTATTCAAACTTCATCTTAATTGCATCAATTAAGCGGCTGAAAAAGCCTGCCTGCTCGATGCTCTCTAACGCAACCAGCGGATATTCGGCCAGCTGCTCATTGTTTAACTTTAGCACGACCTTACCCACTACATCGCCCTTATTAATGGGGGCGATTAGCTGTTGATCCAAGCTAACATCAGCCTGTATATTTTTGCTCTGGCCACGCTGCAGTGTCAGAGTCGCGTCGTTAGCCAGGCCCAGGTTAATGGTCTCCTTGGCGCCTTTCCATAAACGTTGCTCTGCCAATTTAGCGCCGGCCTTATGCGTGGTCAGGGTTTCAAAAAAACGGAAGCCATAGGTCAGCAGCTTTTTGTTTTCAGCTGCCCGCGCGCGCTCATTGGCAGTACCCATGACCACCGATACCAAACGCATACCCTCCCGGCTGGCCGAGGTAATTAAGCTGTAACCGGCTTCTTTGGTATAGCCGGTTTTAATACCATCGACTTCCAGACTGCGGTCCCAGAGTAACGAGTTACGGTTATGTTGAGTGATATTGTTATAGGTGTACTGACGCTCAGAATAGAGTGCGTATAAGTCAGGCACGTCGCGGATCAGGGCGCGTGACAGCACTGACATATCACGTGGTGTGGTGTATTGATCTTCCAGGTGTAAACCATGGCTGTTAGCGAAACGGGTATTCAGCATGCCCAGTCGTTCAGCATGGGCGTTCATCAAATCAACAAAGGCGCTCTCGGTGCCAGCGATGTGCTCAGCCATGGCGACACAGGCGTCATTACCTGATTGAATCATGATACCGCGCGCCAAATCAGCAACCTTGACCTGAGTGCCGACTTCAATAAACATCAGCGATGAACCCGGGAAATTTTTCGACCAGGCGCGCTCGCTGACAGTGACCATGTCGTCCATGGTAATGTTGCCTTGCTTTAGCTCCATACCAATCACGTAGATGGTCATCATCTTGGTTAAACTGGCCGGTGCCAGCGACATATCGGCATTTTCTTCCGACAAGACGGCGCCGGTATCATAGTCCACCAGGATATGGCCTTTGGCGGCAACTTGCGGTGGCTGCGGCATAACGCTTTGGGCACTGGCTGTGCTAATCAGAAATGCGCTGCTTACGGCAAGGGTCGCGGCCCCAAGTACGTGATAATAACTGTTCATAGCACCTTACTTCGTTAAATTAAAATTCTGGCAGATCAGCCACACTGATTGCCGTCGACAAAAAACGCTTGCGGATAACTTCCGGTGCGGAACTGATTCAGCCATTGTTGCGCCAGTTGCGTGTCCGCGGTTGGGCCAATCAATAAGCGATGCAAGCCATTGACGGAGCGAATTTCGGTTGGCACGGACCACTGACTGGCGATTTGTTGCTGCAATTGCCGGGCCCGGTTGTTATCGCTAATCGCAAATAATTGAATATAACATTGTCTGGCCAGTCGTGAACTGGTACTGAGCTCTGGCGCCCGCTGCATCGGGATCACTTGCTGCTGTTGCGCCAGCATCGCCGGCGATTTTAGCAGCTCAACCTTAACCCTGGCTGTACCGCGTTGCAACATGCCGATTTTATAAGCGGCAGAATAAGATAAATCAATCACCCGATCCTGATGGAACGGACCGCGGTCGTTAACCCGGACTATGGCATTCTGGTTGGTATCCAGATTGGTTACCCGCACATAAGACGGCAGTGGCAGGGTTTTGTGTGCTGCGGTCATGCCAAACATATTGTAGGTTTCACCGTTTGAAGTCAGGTGGCCATGGAACTTGTTACCATACCAGGAGGCGATACCGATCTCCTCGTGTTCAGTCAGATGCGACAGCGGCAGGTAATCCTGGCCGAAAATATTGTAAGGATTGTTACCACCACGACTCAGCGCCTCAGCCTTAGGCGTGGGATCCGTCATTTCCAACAGAGTGGGTAAGCGGCTGGGCTTGCTATCGTGCTCTTGCTGATACCGACCATCATTGGGTGACACCCGCCTGGCTGGCTCGGCTGTGCCTGGTGCATCAGAGGTGGGTTTGCTGCTACAAGCACTGAATAACAGTACTACTGCGAATGCGAACAGACTAATTAAAGGTTTTTTCATATCAGGTTTTGGCCATACTGCGTTTATGAGTGCTTACCGACATAATAATGCCAAAGGCGGCCATCATCGTCACCATCGAGGTTCCGCCGTAACTGACTAAAGGAAGCGGAACCCCAACTACGGGTAGTAATCCGGATACCATACCAATATTAACAAAAACATAGACAAAAAAGGTCAGGGTAAAGCTACCTGCCACCAGTTTGGCATAATTATCCTGTGCGCGGCTGGCGATAAGCAAGCCCCGGCCGATAATAAACAGGTAAATCGCCAGTAAAATCAATACACCGATTAAACCAAATTCTTCACTTAACACCGAGAAGATAAAGTCGGTATGGCGCTCAGGTAAAAACTCCAGCTGCGATTGGGTACCCTGCATCCAGCCTTTGCCATCCACTCCGCCGGAGCCGATCGCGATTTTCGACTGGATAATGTGGTAACCGGATCCCAGAGGGTCACTCTCCGGATTGATAAACGTCAGTACCCGGCGCCGCTGATAATCATGCATGCCAAACAGCCACAGCACGGGGGCAAAAGCGGAAATTAAGGCGGCAATCAGCCCGATAAGCTTCCAACTCATGCCGGCCAGAAATAGCACAAAAATACCGGCACCCGCGATCAAAATCGAGGTACCCAGATCAGGTTGTTTCGCAATCAGTAAAGTTGGAATCATACACATCAGAAAGCCGATGGTGAGATGACGCTTTTTCGGTGGTAGGTTGTGGGAGGAAATAAACCAGGCAATGGCCATCGGCACCGCCAGTTTCATTATCTCCGAAGGCTGGAATTTCATAAAGCCAAGATCCAGCCAGCGCTGCGCGCCCTTACCGATATGGCCGAACAACAGTACCGCTACCAGTAATAAGGTGCCGACAATAAACAGCGGTAATGACCAACGGCGAATGGTTAGTGGGCTGATTTGTGCCATACCAATCATCACCGCAAAAGCGACACCTAAGCGAATAATTTGTGCTTCGACCATCCGCTCACTCTGGCCAGAGGCGCTATACAATACCAGCAAGCCATAACCGACCAGCGCTAACAGGCCCAGTAACAACGGCGTATCGATATGAAAAAACGCTAACCGGCTGTTACTATGGCGCGAATTAACCAGACTATCATTCATCGTTATTGACTCCGGCGCTAAAGTAATAGTCCAGCATTTGGCGGGCAATCGGTGCGGCTGTACTGCCGCCGCCGCCAATGTTTTCAACCGTTACTGCTATGATTATGCTCGGGTTTTCTGCCGGGGCATAGCCAACATACATCGCATTGTCACGCAGGCGTTCATCCAGGGCATTGGCATCATACTTGGCGTCCTGCGCGATGCTAACCAGTTGTGCAGTACCGGTTTTACCGCCAGAGGTGTAGCTGGCGTTGCGAAAGGCATTAAAAGCCGTGCCTTTTGGCGTGTTTACGGTTTGCAGCATCGCATCGCGGATCACTTGCCAGTTACGGGTATTTACCACATTAACCGTGGGTTGTAGCGCGGTGCTGACTTGCTCGCTGCCGGCATCATTGGTCAGGGTTTTCGCCATATGGGGCGTGGGTCTTAAGCCATCATTGAGTAATACCGCGGTGGTGGTTAATAGCTGCATTGGCGAGGATGTCCAGTAGCCCTGGCCGATACTGACCGCGACGGTATCGCCATGATACCAGGGCTGGTTATGCCGTGCGCGTTTCCAGCCGCGAGATGGCATATTGGTATTGGATTCCTCCAGAATATCAATACCGGATTTCTCGCCAAAACCCAGTTTTTGCATATAGTCGGAAATCCGGTCAATACCCAGTTTAACGCCCATATCATAGAAAAAGGTATCACAACTCTCGACAATAGCGCTGTACACATCAACCCAGCCATGGCCCCAACGTTTCCAGTCGCGGTAACGATGTTCTACCCCTGGCAACTGAAAGAAACCAGGATCCCAGATCCGGGTACTCGGGGTGATGGTATTGGTCTCCAAACCCAGTAAGGCTAAATGCGGTTTAATAGTAGACGCTGGCGGATAAATGCCCTGAGTTACCCGGTTGATCAGAGGGCGATCCGGTGAATTCAGTAATTCGTTATAATTGCTGCTACTAATGCCATGGACAAACAGATTAGGATCGTAGCTGGGGTTACTGTAAAACGCCAGTACGGCGCCGTCCCGTGGGTCCATGGCGACGATAGCCCCACGTTTTTCCAGCAAAATTTGCTGCGCGGTTAGCTGTAGACCAACATCCAGATTGAGCTGAATATTCTTGCCTGATTGTGCCGGAACCGAACGCAGCACGCGGATCAGCCGGCCGCGGTTATTCACTTCAACTTCCTGGTAACCCATGGTGCCATGGAGCTCAGTTTCGTAATAACGCTCTAAACCAATCTTACCGATATCCCGGGTGGCGGCATAGTTGGCCAGTTGATCATTGTCTTCCAAGCGCTTCAAATCATTAGTGTTGATGCGGCCGATATAACCCAGGGCATGGGTAAATAAATTACCGAAGGGGTAGTGGCGGCTAAGACGGGCTTCGACGGTGACGCCGGGAAAACGATGTTGGTTGACGGCGATAATCGCCACTTCTTCGTCATTCAACTGCTCTTTTAGCGCGATACTATTAAAGCGCCGTTGTTGACGCACTTCTTTTAGAAAACTTTGCTGTTGCTCTTCGCTAATCGAAATTAAAGACGCCAGTTCCGCCAGTGTCGCCGTCATATCTTCGACTTGTTCAGGCACCAGCTCCAGCGAAAACACCGGTCGGTTTTCCGCCAGCAAAATACCATTGCGATCAGTAATTAAGCCGCGATTCGGTGCCAAAGGTACAACTTTAATGCGGTTGCCTTCGGAGCGGGTTTGGTATACCTGATAGGACTCTACCTGCAGGTGATACATATTGATTATGATCACGCCAAAAGCCAGCATCACTAACAGCATAGCCACCAGCGCCCGCTGGCTAAATAAGCGGGCTTCTGCCTCGACATCTTGCATGGCAATACGTTTTCTTAGCATGCTTACTCGCGATGGTAGGGATGGTTGGTACTAATGCTCCAGGCGCGGTACAGGGCTTCTGCCATCACCACCCTGACCATTGGATGGGGCAGCGTTAGTGCTGAAAGTGACCATTTGGCTTCGCTGGCGGCAATACAGGCTGGCGCTAAGCCTTCCGGGCCACCTACCAGTAAGCAGACATCACGACCATCCTGCTGCCATTCCTGTAACTTGCCGGCCAGCTGCGGGCTGGTCCAGTTTTGCCCCAGTACTTCTAATGTCACAATTCGGCTGCCTTTGGGCACCGCCGCCAGCATTTTTTCGCCTTCTTGCTCTAAAATGCGTTTGATATCTGCATTTTTACCGCGCTTACCGGCGGCAATTTCAATCAGTTCAAATGGCAGATCACGTGGAAAGCGACGGGTATATTCCTCAAAGCCGGTTTGTACCCAGGCAGGCATCTTGGTACCTACGGCAATCAGGATCAACTTCATAACTACTTAACCGCCCCAGAGCTTTTCCAACTGATAAAAATGCCGGCTTTCTTCCTGCATCACATGCACGACCACACTGTCCAGATCCAGTAATACCCATTCACCCGAGGCTTCACCTTCGATGCCCAGTGGTTGGACGCCTTGTTTCTTCACTTCTTGCGCCAGGTACCCGGCAATAGACTTCGCGTGGCGGCTGGAAGTTCCGGAGCAGATCACCATAAATTCGGTGACGCTGGATTTACCCCGAACATCTAAGGTCACGATATCGCGGGCTTTCATGTCATCAACTTTGTCTACGACAAAGGCGACCAGTTCGTTTGTTTGCACCCTTATTCCTCATGCAAGCTAAAAGGGCGCTATTTTATCACACTTTGGCAGCGGAAACAGCGCAACCATAGAGCCCGTGTTGCTGAATATAACTAAGCACCGCAGGCGGTAGCATAGCCTGCACGGCAGGATTAACGGCTAACTGCTCACGGACAAAGGTTGCGCTTTGTGGAAAATCCGGATTATCCAACAGCAGGATGCCACCGGCTGGCTGTGTGCTGAGCTCGGGCAGGCTGATGCCGTATTGGGTGAGTAGCGCTGGGGCGTCGCCATCCTGTGCGCTATAGCCGGGGCGCTTAAGTACAATCAGATGGGCCAATGTCAGGATCTGCTGCCACTGATGCCAGCTGCGAAAATACTGCAGTGAGTCCATGCCAATAATAAAACACAAGTGCGCAGCAGGATCTTGCTGCTTTAGCAGCGTCAGACTATTTACCGTGTAAGACGGTTGTTGCAGGCTCAGTTCCAGCGGTTCGAGCTGCAGCTTTGGCTCTGCGCTGATGGCCAGCTCGACCATCCGGGCCCGCTCGGCACTGTTGACACCCGGGCTGGCACGGTGCGGCGGCAGATGGCAGGGCATCAGCTTGATACTATCCAAAGCGCAGTGCGTCAGCACATAACGTGCTACCGCCAGATGGCCAAGATGGATCGGATCGAAGGTGCCGCCAAAAATCCCTACTAGTTTAGTCTGCGTCATACTGTTGCAAAGCAAAGGTTTTGGCGACCGGATGACAGAATAAGGTCACCAGATGCAATAACGCCAGCGTGGTGTTAGTCAGCTGGCCGGCTTTAAATAAGCGATCAAAGGCCGCCAGCTCCTGTAACAGATAGTTTTGCCAACCCCGGCTAAGTCGCTGCAAGGCTTGTTGATATAACGGCTGGCGTTTCGGCCAGATCGCCAATTGCTTAAACTGTGCGCTCAGTTGGCCTTGCTGCTCCGCCTGGGCCAGCTGTTGCAGGATGCTCAGCTCTTTATGTAATTGCCAGGCGATAATCACCGGCTCAGTGTCCTGTTCCAGTAAGCGTTGCAGCCGGTGTGCGGCTTCGGCACTATGCCCGGCCAATACCGAATCGGTCAGTTGAAACACGTTGTAGCTGGAATGATCGGCTAAAAAGCGGCTAAAGGTATCGGCGTCAACGCGGCTATTCGGATGGGTCAGTGCCAGCTTTTCCAGCTCCTGCCGCGCGGCCAGCAGGTTGCCGGCACAGTGTTGCTGCAGCAAATTCAGCGCATCAGAGCTTAGCTGCAACTGCAACTGGCGGGCGCGTTGCTGCAGCCATTGCAGTTGTTGCCGTTCATCCAGTGGGTAAATGGCCACTTGCACAGCCTGCTCTGCCAGTTGTTTAAACCAGGCCAGTTTGCTGACTTCACTAAAGCTGCGACTGCCATGCAGCACCAGCACGATATCGGGATGCAGTTTGGCAGCCAGTTGCTTCAGTTGTTCGTTGACGGCAGCCGGCGGTTTGGCTTGTGCCAGTTCCAGTTCGATCAGCCGCCGCTCGGCAAACAAGGACATGGCACTGAGTTCGTTATCCAGCTGTTGCCAGTCGAACTGGGCATCAGCGCTAAAACTCAGCCGTTCCAAAAAGCCTTGTGACTTGGCCGCGTGCCGGATCGCTTCGATAGCTTCCAGTTTTTGCAGTGGCTCTTCGCCAAAAATCAGATAACCGGGCGCCAGCCCCTGTTGCAGCTGGGCTGGCAATTGATTGGCGTAGAGCTTCTGCATCAGCCCAGGCGTGCCAGTTGGCGGATAATCCGGTTGGCAGCCTGCTGGCGTAATTCGCTTAACAGCAGCTCCAGTTCCTGGGCTTTCGCCAGGGCCTGATTCGGATCATCCTGATAATCGCGGTACAACTCGAACTGATAAAACTGTTCCTGCTCGCCGGGTAATTGGATCCGATACTCGACTTTGTAAATCAGCTCATATTCGGCGACCTGGCCATTGGCAAACAGCGACAGGGTGCGCCGCTCCAGCGTGTCGCGCACCAGCTGCAGCGCCGGTCTGTCTTGCTGGTAACTGCCCAGTAACTCGACCTGATTCTGACTAAAGCGCTGTTTTAACAGCGCGGCCAGCTCAGAGTGCGCTTCGCTTTGCACATAGATGGCCGGAAACTGACTGAGCGGCAGATTGCCGCGCAGGTGAAAGCCGCAGCTGCTCAGCAGACTGAGCAGCAGCGCCAGCAGTGTCAGGCGCCAGGCCATCTTAGCCTACCACCAGATTCAGCAGTTTACCCGGTACGTAAATCACCTTTTTCATGGCGACGCCGTCCAGATAACGCCGCACATTCTCATCCAGTTTGGCAATAGCCAGTACCGCATCCTGCTCTGCAGCCGCCGGCACGGTAATTTTAGCGCGCACCTTACCGTTGATTTGCACCACCACCAGTTTCTCGTCTTCGACCAGGGCGCTCTCGTCGACGCCAGGCCAGGCGACATGTTCAATCAGGCTGTTGTTACCCAGTTCGGCCCACAGATACTGCGCCACATGTGGCACGATCGGGTTTAATAACTGCAGCAGCGCATTACAGGCCTCGTGCATCACCGCACGGTCCAGCGGCGTGGCCAGACTGGCTTTTTGCAGCTTGTTACTCAGCTCCATTACCGCCGCGATAGCAGTATTAAAGGTATAGCGCCGACCGATATCGTCGGTAACCTTAGCAATGGTTTTATGGAGCTCGCGGCGCAGGGTTTTCTGCTCGTCATTTAGCGCGTCTAGCTGCAGTTCGCCTGGCGCACCCGCTGCCAGCACATCATGGATCAGCGTATAGATCCGCTTGATAAAGCGGTGCGCGCCCTCAACCGCGGAATCAGACCATTCCAGCGTTTGCTCTGGCGGCGCAGTAAACATCATAAACAAGCGCACGGTATCGGCACCGTACAGATCGATAACTTTTTGCGGGTCGATACCGTTGTTTTTCGATTTCGACATCTTGCTCATGCCGGCAGATAACACCGGCTGGCCGTCGGTTTTCAGGATGGCCTGGGTAATGCGGCCCTTCTCATCGCGCTCAACCTGTACGTCCTGCGGCGAGAACCATTCTTTGCCGCCATTTTCGGTTTCGCGGTAGAAAGTTTCGGCCAATACCATGCCCTGACATAACAAGCGTTTAAACGGTTCGTCGCTTTGCACCAGACCGACATCGCGTAACAGTTTATGGAAAAAGCGGGCATACAGCAGGTGCAGTATGGCGTGTTCAATGCCACCGATATACTGATCAACCGGTAACCAGTAGTTGGCTTTCTCCGGATCCAGCATCGCCTGATCATAATCCGGGCTGCAGTAGCGGGCATAGTACCAGCTCGATTCCATAAAGGTGTCGAAGGTATCGGTTTCATGGAAAGCGGCTGCGCCCTGATATTGGGTTTTCGCCCATTCCGGATCGGCTTTAATCGGCGAAGTCACGCCGTTCATCACCACATCTTCCGGTAAACGCACCGGCAGCTGCTCGGCCGGAACCGGCACCACGCTGCCATCTGCCAGATTTAACATTGGGATCGGCGTACCCCAGTAGCGTTGGCGTGATACCCCCCAATCGCGTAAGCGGTAGTTCACTTTAACTTCGCCCTTGCCCAGCTGTTGCAGCTTGGCTGCAATGGCGGTAAAGGCGGCGGCAAAGTCCAGGCCGTTAAATTCGGCTGAGTTAATCAGCAGACCTTTTTCGGTATAAGCTGCGTGCTCCAGTGTGACACTGCTGCCATCCGCTGCGGTAACCACTTGCTTAATCGGCAACTGGTACTTGGTGGCAAACTCGTAATCACGTTGGTCGTGGCCTGGCACCGCCATCACGGCACCTGAACCGTAGTCCATCAGTACAAAGTTGGCGACCCAAATCGGGACCTGCTCGCCGGTCAGCGGATGAATGGCGTACAGGCCGGTGGCACAGCCTTTTTTCTCCATGGTCGCCATTTCCGCTTCGCTGACCTTGCTGCCTTTAATATCTTCGATAAAGGCGGCCAGGGTGCTGTTACTCATTGCCGCTTGCTGCGCCAGCGGGTGCTGGGCGGCTACCGCGACATAGGTCACACCATACAGCGTGTCCGGACGGGTAGTATAGACTTCCAGCTCAGTGTCACTGTCAGCGACGCCAAAACGGATATTGACGCCCTCGGAGCGGCCAATCCAGTTTTTCTGCATCGTGCGGACTTGTTCCGGCCACTCGGTTAGCTGCTCCAGATCCGCTAATAACTCTTCGGCATACTGGGTAATACGAATAAACCACTGTGCCAGCTCGCGCTGCTCAACTAAGGCGCCGGAGCGCCAGCCACGGCCATCAATAACTTGTTCGTTCGCCAGTACGCACTGATCCACCGGGTCCCAGTTTACCGTTGCCATCTTTTTATAAACCAGGCCTTTTTCATACAGCTTGGTGAAGAACCATTGTTCCCAGCGATAATAATCCGGTTTGCAGGTGGCAATTTCCCGATCCCAGTCGTAACCAAAACCCAGCCGTTTCAGCTGTGTTTTCATATAATCGATATTGGCGTAGGTCCACTTAGCCGGCGCGGTCTTGTTATTAATCGCAGCATTTTCAGCCGGTAAACCAAAGGCATCCCAACCCATAGGCTGCAGCACATTTTTACCCTGCATCCGCTGAAAGCGGCTGATCACATCACCGATGGTGTAATTGCGCACATGGCCCATATGCAGGCGGCCACTTGGATACGGGAACATCGATAAACAGTAAAATTTCTCTTTGTTTGGATCTTCAGTTACTTTAAAAACATTCTGATCCTGCCACTGCTGCTGCAGGGCGGTTTCAATCTGCTGCGGGTTATATTGCTGTTGCATTGAGCTCTTCCAGAAAAGTCGGGGACGACCCGGCCTCAGCCTCAGGCTGAAATGGGTAAAAAAAAGTGGCTATAGCATACCTTAGCCGCGGTTTGACAACAATAAGCTACCCTTTGTCTATACTCAGAATAGCGTGGCTAAATTACCAGTGGAGTACAAGATGGCAGACTTTAACGCGAAATACCGCAACTGGCTTAAAGACCTGAGTCAGACACTGCAACAGGCAGGGCAAGAACAGCTGCAAAGTATGCTGGATGTTGCCGACACCCTAAAAGCTTATCTGAAAGCTGGCAAGGAACTCAGTGCCTATGAGACGCAACTGTTTCTGGAAACGCTGAAAAGTCAGTGGCAGCAAGGGGCTGCCGAGGAGCAGCAACCTTCAATGTGGACTGAGGAGCTGTGGGAGCAACTCAGTCAAATCACTGATAAAACCCAGGTCGAGTGGGCCGAGCTATTAGAGGATTTCCGGCATCAGGGTGTCTATTATCAGGGTGAATATGTCGGCATGGGCCGCTATCGCTGCAGTCAATGTCAGCAAAGTATCGATTATACCCATCCGGCAGAACTGTTATGCTGCAGCCATTGTGGTGGCGTACAATTTTTCCGCGATGGCTTGCCGGTATAGCAGACTGGTAGCACGCTTAATCGCTACAAAGAAGATAATTGGCTGCGGCCTAGATTTGCCACGCTTTAATTAGCTAACGGCATGTTTTATTCGTTTTTAGTCGTTAAAACTGCTAAAATCTGCTGCACTTTCTTGCTGTCCGATCAGAGCTGCATCAGAAAAATCCGTTCTAATTAATTGAAATACAACGAGGGTTGGCCGGTGTAAATAACGCAATATCTGGATAATTTGCCTGGTGCAGTTATTTTTTATGTCTGTTACGCACTAAAGCGAAAAAGCTGTTGTTCGCTGGTCGCTACCGGCAGCCATTTCTGTGGTAACAGTAAAGTCACTGCCGACAGGCAACTGCCATTTTGTTGTTATCGATACTGTCAGACTCTTGTTGGATGCTCTATGTTAAATTCCTTACGCCAAACCTGGTTCTCTAATGTACGCGGCGATGTGCTATCCGCACTGGTGGTCGCGCTGGCCTTAATTCCTGAAGCGATCGCCTTTTCGATTATTGCTGGCGTTGATCCTAAGGTCGGCCTGTATGCCTCTTTTTGTATCGCGGTGATTACCGCCTTTGCCGGTGGGCGGCCGGCGATGATTTCGGCGGCGACTGGCGCCATGGCGCTGCTGATGATTACGCTGGTGCGGGAACATGGCCTGGAATATTTATTAGCCGCAACTTTATTAACCGGGTTACTACAAATCCTGTTTGGTGTATTAAAGCTGGGCGAGCTGATGCGTTTTGTGTCACGCTCTGTGGTTACCGGCTTTGTGAATGCGCTGGCGATCCTGATTTTTATGGCGCAGTTACCTGAATTAACCGGGCAACACGGTACCTTGCTGGTGTATGGCATGACCGCGGCGGGCCTGGCCATTATCTATTTGTTTCCTTATGTCACCAAAACTATTCCATCCCCTCTGGTGTGTATAGTGGTGTTAACCGCTATCGCCGTTTATTTCCAGCTCGATCTGCGTACTGTCGCCGATATGGGTGAGCTGCCTGATAGCTTACCAGTCTTTTTATGGCCTGATGTGCCGCTGAATGTTGCAACGCTGCAAATCATCTTCCCTTATGCGTTGGCGCTAGCCGTGGTGGGCTTACTCGAGTCACTGATGACCGCCACCATTGTTGATGATTTGACCGATACCAGCAGCGATAAGAATCGGGAATGTGTTGGGCAGGGGATTGCCAATATTGGCTCTGGTCTACTCGGCGGTATGGCAGGTTGTGCCATGATCGGGCAGTCGGTGATTAACGTGAAATCCGGTGGCCGCACCCGCCTCTCGACCCTACTGGCCGGTATTTTCTTGCTGCTGTTTATTGTCTTTTTAAGTGACTATGTCGGCATGATCCCGATGGCAGCGCTGGTGGCAGTGATGGTGATGGTGTCAATTGGTACCTTTAGCTGGAGTTCGGTACGGGACTTACGTAAAAATCCGCTAAGTTCCAGTATCGTGATGGTCGCGACAGTCGTTGTCGTGGTCTTTACACACAATCTGGCCTATGGTGTACTGCTGGGAGTGTTACTCAGTGCCTTGTTTTTCGCCAATAAAGTGGGCCAGATCCTTTACATC
The DNA here is from genome assembly GCF_000272005.1 of Alishewanella agri BL06. Classification (GTDB taxonomy): domain Bacteria; phylum Pseudomonadota; class Gammaproteobacteria; order Enterobacterales; family Alteromonadaceae; genus Alishewanella; species Alishewanella agri. Next base: position 389,751 of record NZ_AKKU01000026.1, read on the forward strand.
AGTTCTAGCCTGCAAGCCGGTGGCCGCGAGCGGCGTTATCAGGTGGTAGGGCAGGTATTTTTTACCTCGGCTGAGCAATTTGTTACTGCCTTTGACTTTAAAGAGGCACTGGATAAGGTGCAGATCGATCTGAGCCGGGCACATTTTTGGGATATTACTGCGGTAAGCTCACTAGATAAGGTGGTACTAAAGTTTCGCCGTGAAGGTACCATGGTGGAGCTACTGGGGCTGAATGAAGCCAGCGCCACCCTGGTGGATAAATTTGCTGTGCATCAACAACCTGACGCAGTCGAAAAATTGATGGGACACTAACGATGACAAAGCATGTCTACGCCTGTATTGATGCCTCACCCTATGCTGAGGCGGTTTGTGATGGTGCGATCTGGGCCGCTAAGGCGCTGACGGCGCCCCTTGGTCTGGTGCATGTGATTGACCGGGCGCAGCATACCCAAACTCCGGATTTAAGTGGCAGTATTGGCTTGGGCTCGCAGGAAGTGTTACTGCAACAACTGGCAGAGCTGGATGAACAACACAGCAAGCTGGCATTGCAGCGTGGCCATCATATTCTGGATGCGGCACATGCCCGGGCGGCGGCCGCCGCAGTCGCTGAGATCAGCGAAGTGATGCGGCACGGTCCGTTACTGGAATCATTAAAGGCACTGCAGGAGGAAACCCGGTTATTGGTATTGGGTAAGCGTGGCTTAAGCAGTACCGATGCGCATGGGCAACTGGGGATGCATATTGAGATGATTATCCGCAGTATGCAAAAGCCTATTTTACTGACGCAGCAGCGTTTTCACGCGCCAAAGCGGGTGATGCTGGCCTATGATGGCAGTGCTACCGCGCAAAAGAGTCTGGAAATGCTGGCTGCCAGCCCGCTGTGTCGTGGCCTACCGGTGCATCTGGTGATGGCCGCAGTACGCAGTGAACAAGCCGAAAAACAGCTTGCTGAAGCCGCCAGTGTGCTAACGCTGGCCGGTTTTGATACCCGTACCGCGATAGTGGCCGGTGAGCCGGACGAGGCTTTGCATCAGTATCAGCAGGAACAGGTTATTGATCTGCTGGTGATGGGCGCCTACGGCCATTCGCGGATCCGGCAGTTTATTCTGGGTAGCACCACCACGGCGATGCTGAGTAAAGCCCGCTGCTCAATGTTAGTGTTACGGTAATTACTGGCTATTGCCATAAAGATAAAGAGTAGCGTGATGTCGAAGAAAGTCTATTGTGTAGCACAGTTTCTGCCAAAAGCCGGTAAAGAAGCAGAGCTATTTAAAGTGTTGCAAAGCTTAGAACCTAATACGTTGCGGGAAGACGGCTGTTTGCAGTATGTGGTGACCCGGCAGATCCAGAGTCCTTTTGCTGATGGTGAGAGTTTCCCGATTGCTTTTAATGAAATCTGGGCTGATTTAGCCAGCTTTGAAGCGCATTGCCAACGCGCCGAAATTAAAGCCTTTTTTGAACAATATTGTCTGGCGGAAAATGGGCTGGCGGCACGGTGGAATGTCTGTATTTATACGGACGAGCCAGCCAACTACGATGCACCTAAACTGAATTAAGCGTTAAGCTTAGTTTTTTCGGACACGACAGGTCGCTTAAGCGACCTGCTTTTCCGCCAGATGTAATTCCATTAGAGCCTTTAACAACCGGAACAAACGGATCGAGGCATCGATTTCTTCCTTACGGTTAGTCAGACTTTCCACGTTTAAGCCCAGTGGCACCTCTAGATCTGCACAGTGGGTTAAGATTTGCGTCAGATTGTCGCGACATATCTTAATCGATTCATTTAGCGGGTTTTCCGCATCCAAAATCCGGTAACGTGAAGCCTGGGGCACTGAGATGCCCAGCCACTGCATAAAATCTAATGTTTGTTCGCTGCCACACGGGGTAAAAGTCAGGATCAACCGCTTTGGTGTTAAGCCCTGCTGTTTGCAGCTGCGGGCATAGCTGGTAATCAAATCAATGGTCGCCTGGGCATTGTATACGGCTTGTGAGATAAAAAACTCACAACCCTGCTTGGCTTTCTCAATCAAGCGCAGATGCTCATCGCCTTTTTTGGCATGACGTTCAGCAATAGCCACACCGCCGAGGAAGTAAGATGCCGGATGCGCGGCCAGCTGCTGGTAAGCTTGCGGTAAACTTAGTTTGATCTTGCCATGAGAAGAAGGGCTACCCACCAGCACCAGATTCTTTAGCTGATAACTAGCAGCGGTTTCGGTTAACCAGTGCTGTAGCTCGCTGGCGTCCCGCTGCGCCACGCTTTTATAGGTAATGACGTCCAGCGAAGAGAGTTCATGGAGTAACTGGCTATATTGACGTGGATCCAGGGTACTGTGAAACGGAAAAGGGCGCTCGGCCTTTACCCGGCTGCTTTCATCCTGAATATCGTAAATAATCAGGCCGTCATATTCGACTTCCTGTAGCCGTGCCAGCAGCTTACGGGCAATACGCCGTGTTTTATCGCTATCAGTACCGGCTTTCGGTGGTGTGGTACCAATCAGGTAGACGCCCTGACTGGGGATACTGATTTTGTCTGCTAATGATAACGCCATAATCGGGTGACTCCAAAACATGATGCTCTAAGTATACAGCTATTTAGACGTCTGGCTATCTAAATTGGGTGAAATATTTGCCGATTACGACAAAATAATGCCGATTACAGTAGATTTCAGTTAATGGTTCAGCAGTACGTTAGCTCGCGGCTTGCAGCGCACCGGCGCTTGCCAGTTCACTGAACAGCGGCAAGGCAAAGTCAGCCAGCTGCGCAGCTGTATAGGTCGGTAGATGCGTTGTCAGTTGCTGGCATAGTTGTGTCAACGTCTGACCAGGCTGTTCTGCCAGTTGATGCAAGAGCAGCAAACTGGCCTGATTAAGTTGCAGAAAAATCACTTCATCCTGGTAATCGCGATAGATAAAAAATGCCTGCGCATTGCTGGGCTCAGTCGGCTGAAATGCCGGACTTATCTGCTCTACCGGATACTGATATACCGTCAGCAGGCTGGCTGCGGTAAGTTTCAGAGCCACACTTTGTAACTGACCGGCATTGATTGCTGGCGCCGGTTCGGCAGGAAGAGTGCCAACATAAAGTTCCGCCCACTCATAATGTGCCAGCTCGGCCAGAAAGGGCGGATCGGCGGCAGCGGGCTGATATTGCTGCAGAAAATCGACAAATTGCTGGGCAATATGCAAGAAATAGGGCGAGTGACAGCGATAATCGGCAAAAAAGCGTTGTTTCAGGCTTAACCAGGCATCGGGCTGATACAGGGTGCTGAGTACCGGGAAGGCATTATCGATAAAGCCGCTGACGTTATTAAAAAACAGCTGCTGATAGATTTGCAGGCGTGCTGTCGGCACCGTCTGCTCCGCATAGGGCTCTTGGGGATGGCGAATGGCCCGGGCGAACGCCAGTTGGGTTTGCTGTAAGTTAGGGGTTGTAGGCTCAGTCATACTGCTGCTGGTCTCGGGCTGGCAACTTGCTGCAACTGCTTAATCTGCGACAGTTCCTGGCAAAGGTCGGCCAGCGGCGGGATATTAAAGTCCCGCTCGTATAAGGTTGGTTTCACACCATGCTGCTGATAGCTAAGACGCAACAATTGCCAGACCGGATCAGGAATGGCAGCGCCATGGGTATCAATCAGTAAGTCGGCCGCTTGCTGGTAATGTCCGGCGATATGGTAGTAGGCAATGCGCTCGCTTGGCATGGCTGCTAAAAAGGCACCGGCATCGTAGCCATGGTTGATGGAATTGACATAGATATTATTGACGTCCAGCAGCAGCGGGCAGTCAGCTTCCGTAAGTACCGCCAACAGAAATTCCAGCTCGCTTAATTGCTGTGCCGGCGCGGCATAGTAGGAGACATTCTCGATAATCAATGGCCGCTCCAGGATCTGCTGCACCTGTTTAATCCGTGCCGCCACATAATGTACCGCTTCCTCAGTAAAGGGGATCGGCATCAGGTCATACAGATGGCCGTCGGCAGCACAATAACTCAGATGTTCGCTATAGCGCAGGATCTGATGCTGGTCGAGAAAGTGTTTTAACTGCTGCAAGAAATCCAGATCCAACGGATCCGGCCCACCAATATTTAACGACAGGCCATGACAAAAAAACGCATAGCGTTCGGTCAGTTGCCGGAAGTCTTTCGCCAGTTTACCGCCATAAGGTAACCAGTTCTCCGGTGCAACCTCAAAGAAATCGATGATAGCCGGCTTATCTGCTAACAGTTCTGGCAGCAATTCGCGGCGCAGGCCAAGGCCTGCGCTGCTGTTACTAAAGTGAGCGAGTGGTTTCATTTGGCGTTAGAGAGAGCCGCATTTACCTTCGCCACACTTCATTTCTTTGGCTTTATCACTGGCTTTTTTCTTGGCATCAGCGGCTTTTTCCTGACCGGCAGCTTTAGCTTCAGCAGCCTTGGCTTTGGCATCGGCTTTATGCATTTCGGCACCGCACTTGCCTTCACCGCATTTACCTTCGCCACATTTCATTTCTTTGGCTTTGTCGGCAGCCTGCTTTTTGGCATCCGCCATTTTTTGCTGCATTTCGGCGCCGCATTTGCCTTCGCCACACTTGCCTTCACCGCATTTCATTTCTTTGGCTTTATCGGTGGCTTGCTCTTTTACCTTAACCTTAACCCCGGTATTGTCCTGGGTGGTCACTTGATAGGCCATACTCAGTTGCTGCGCCTGAAACGGGTTGCTATCCGCCAGGGCATTACCTGAGCCCAGTGCAAGGGCGCCCAGCGCCAGAGTTAATTGCGTTTTGGTTAATGTATTCATCACGTTTTCCTCTTTTGTTCAACTGGCCAGCATTTCCGCTGGCCATCATCAGAAAATAAAAGTCTGTTCACTGCCCGGTAATACAGTACGGCTTAGTTTGCAGTTACGACCTAGTTAATAACGGGTAATCAGTTCCAACCAACTCGCCGGCAAATTTTCAGTGGCGAGCACCAATAGGGTTTGATCAAGGTTCGTTAAGATTAACAACGCCACCAAAATTAAACTATAACCCAAAATCTGGCGGCCGCGCTCTCCTTTGGCAGCAAACTTGGGTAAAAAGCGATGTGCTGAGCCTGCCATCAGATAAGCAACGATAATCAGCGGCAGTGCCGCACCTAAGCCAAAGACAAACATCTGTAGCGTCGCGCTTACTATCGATGTCGAGGTGTTAGTAAAACTTAATGCTGCACCTAACACGGGTCCGGCACAGGGGCTCCAGATGGCACCTAACAACAACCCCAACCACAAGGCGCCACCGGGCTTTTGTTCCAGGCGGCTTGCCAGGTTATCCGCTCTTGCCGCTAATGGCGCCAGTAGTGAAGAGGAGCCGCTTTTAAATGCCGGCACCACCAGCATCACACCCAGCAATAAGATAATAATGGCAAAGACAGGTCTGCTTTGCGCAATGCTTATATCGAGTAATTGGAGTACGCCGTTAAGCATTGCCCCCATTAACGCAAAACCAATCGCTAAACCCAGTCCGGTTAATACTGGTGCATAACGGTGTTTAGCTAACCCTGACGCCGCCATTACAGGCAGCACCGGCAGAATACAAGGGGACAGTGTAATCAGCATGCCAGCCAAAAACAGCAAAGGTAAAACGGAGACGTCAGGTAACATGGTGCCTCCGCTTACAGCGCTTTCATCAGTTCAGTTTTGATCGCATCAGCCTCGGTCAGCCCCCGGGTTCTTGATACTTCAACCCCGTCCCGATACACAATAATGGTGCTCTGGCCGGTTACACCGAAGCGTTTGTTCAATGCTTTTTCGGTAACCTGGTTATATTGCAGTACGGTAAGATTAGCGAACTCGGGCAGTTGCAGCGTGCTTTCGATGACTGGAATTTGTTTGCTACACACCGGACAGCCTGGCTTGGTCGCAACCAGCACGAAACTGCCTTTTGCTTCAGCCAGCTGAAAACTGTCTGCGGAATAAGCGGGTAAACTCAGAGTGCCAGCGTATGCAGCAGGCAACTGAGCGAATGTCAGAGTGATGGCGGTGCTGATTAAAGCCGCGGTCAGTAACGAAGTCTTCATACGATGTTCCTTTTAGAAAGTCAGATTAAATGTGCCAGAACACGCTCTGGTCGCTGGTTATTGCCTGACGCTAAGTAAAAGGTTACAAAAAAAAGCGAAAATTATTTTATGCGGGTCTGTAACCTTTTGCTGTTTACCGGTCAATACTCAGATACAGGCAGATATGCCACGGGAATGAATCGAGAAATCTGATGGATGAGTGGTCGACTTTGCTAGTTAGAGCACAACAAGGGGATAACGCAGCCTATGAGCGTTTTTTGCGCCAGGCAGTCCCCTTTATCAAGCGTCGTGGGCGACGTTATGTGAATAACGATCAACTTGACGACCTGGTCCAGGAAAGCTTGTTAACGATTCATAAGGTATTACACAGCTATCAGCCGGGTTTGCCGGTTGAACCCTGGATTAGCGGCATTTTACGGCATAAATTTTATGAAAACCGGCGCCAGCAGATCCGCCAGCAAGCAGAAACTTACCCGGAGGATGACTCCTGGCATCCAACAGTCGTGGCAGATCACGAGGATCAGGCTGAGGCATTGCAGCGATTATTATCACCGCTGACGGATCTGCAAGCAGAGGTACTGTACGCAACCAAGGTCGAGGAAATGTCAGTGGCGGAAACGGCAAATATGATGCAGCGCAGTGTGGCATGGGTAAAAGTCAATGTGCACCGTGCGTTAGTGTTGCTTCGCAACGAAATTGTAGCCGGCAACGTGGGGGGCGAGCGCAGATGAAGGATAGAACAGAGCAATTAATTAGTCAGTTACTGGCGCAACATAGTGCAGTAGTACCGATGATCAGCAACAAGCTGATAGTGATAGGATTGGTACTGTCTCTTTTTGTGGCAATGGTACTGTTAGCGCCTTTGGGTTTGAGGGAGCAGTGGTCATTGTTAGCGCTGTTAAAAACGGTTGCGCTTTTTTCGTTCACTTTCGCGCTGTTTAGATGCACTCAATTAAACTGTCAACCAGCGGTGCAGCCTCTGCGACACTATCAAGGTGTTGTACTGAGCCTGTTATCCGGGGCGGTTGCTTTAGCGGCTATCGGTTGGCTGGCACCACCACTTTCGCTTGCTGCTGCCCTTGCCGAGTCATCATTTTGGGGCTGTGTGGCCTGGATTGGTATTGTTGCGACGTTTTGCCTGCTGGGTTTGTTCCGTTTACTACGCCGGGCTAAACCACTTTATCGTTGGCGTTTGGTGCTGAGTTCTAGCGGTTTAGCGGGTTTTCTGGCCGCCACGGTTTACTCTTTACATTGTCCGGTGGATGCGCTGGCTTACCTCGGTACAGCCTATGTACTGGCTATGCTGCTGGTCGTTGCAGTTGGCTATGTCTTAAGCCGACGACTTTGGCATTGGTAGTACATTAATGCATATGTTTAATGCACCCGGTAATAACGACAGAAGTAATCCACAATGGCTGAGGCATCCAGGCGCTGAAATTTCAGCTGATGCCGCTCCATCAGGGCTTTACCAAGGGTGCGCAGCGTATGATCCAGCGGTGCACCTGCTGGTCGTTCCAACTGATGTTCTTTAAATAAGAAATCCAGCGCTACCGAAGTATAGGATTTGCCCGGCTGCGGTCTGGCCAGCTCCAGCTCCTGCAGGCGTACCCCCAGGTTACGGATTTTTTGCAGGCAATCACGCTCGTTCATCTGTTACTCCGATCTTAAAATTGTTTCGCTTTTAAACTTATCGGCGCAATCACGGAAAACTTTAACCGGCAGCAGCACAGGTTGATGCTTTTTGTTACTATACCGGCAGATTGATTTGACCCTTAAGGCAATAGATGACGCAACTTGAGCAACAGCTGGCACTGGTGCCGGCACAACTTGGCCCACAACTCGATACTGCATTAGTAACCGGCATTTTAGCGCAGCCGATTTTGCCTGCTGCTTTTATTGGTCAGGACCGCGCCCGTACCGCCCTGGAATTTGCGATTGGTATGGATATGCCGGGCTACAACCTCTATGTAATGGGGGAGCCGGCATTGGGACGATTTACGTTGGTGCAGGAAATTTTGCAGTTGGCCGCCAGTGAAAAAGCTACCCCGGAAGAATGGTGTTACCTGAATAATTTTGACGATGAGCGGGTGCCGAACACGCTACGCTTATTGCCGGGTGAAGGGCGTGTGCTGGTTAAGAAGTTGGAGGCCCTGATTGATGACTTGCTGGATACCTTTCCGGCAGCCTTTGATAACCCGGGCTATCAACGTAAGAAGAAAGCGATTCACCGCGCCTTTGATGAGCGCTATGAGCAGGCGATCGAGCAGGTAGAGAAGAAAGCGCTGGAAAAGCAGGTGGTGCTTTACGAAGAAAACGGTGCGGTAAGCTTTTCACCGATCATTGACGGCAAACCCTTGGATGATCAGGAGTTTTCAAAGTTAACCGAAGAGCAGCGTCAGTATTTCTATGACTTGGTGTCAGAGCTAGAAACCATTCTCAATGAGCAGCTGCTGGAATTACCGCAGTGGAAACGTGAATTATCCGAAAATCTGCGGGCCTTGCGAAAAGATACCATCGAGCAGGCGATTAAGCCGATGCTGAAAAAATTAGAGCACCACTATAATGCGGAATTAGGGGTGTTAAAGTATCTGCGCGAAATGCGTCCGGAACTGGTTAAGGCCGTGATGGAGTTGTTACCGGACGAATCTGAGGCTGATAAAAACGATAAAGGTGAAGAGCCGGTTAGCCGTGAAATCTTTATTGAAGAGTTTGTGCCTAATGTGCTGGTACACCATGAAACGATGTCGGGTGCGCCGATCATTTTTGAACCTAACCCCAGTTATGGCAATTTGTTTGGCCGGGTTGAATACAGTTCAGCCGGCGGTTCACTCTATACCAACTATCGGATGATCCGTCCCGGCGCTTTGCATAAAGCCAATGGCGGTTATCTGATCCTGGATGCGGATCGGTTATTGAGCCAGCCGGCAGTTTGGGATGCGCTGAAACTGGCGCTAAAGGCGGGTGAAGTGGTGATTGATACGCTCAGTGACCATGCCGTCACTAACTCTACTATTATCACACCTCGGGCTATTCCGTTAAATGTAAAAGTTGTATTGCTGGGATCGCGCGATCTGTACTATCTGGTGCAGGATTTTGATGAAGAGTTCAACGAGTTGTTTCGGGTATTGGCGGATTTTGAACACTATTTACCCTTTTTGCCGCAAACACTGACCGATATGACGGCGCAAGTTCTGCTGCAATTGCAGGAAATGGGCTTACAAAAATTGAGCAACTGTGGTTTGCAACAGCTACTGCTGTTCAGCTTTCGCCAGGCGGAGCATCAACGCAAATTATCAGCGCGCTTTGCTGACGTGTTGGAGTTGGTGCGTGAGGCCTGTTTTTATGCCAGACAGCAGCAAGCCGATGAACTGACCAGTGCGCATGTCCGTCAAGCCTTGGCAGGCAAAAAATATCGTACCGGCCGGATCAGTGAAGCCTTTTTAGAGGATATCCAGGAAGGTCATATTCTTATTGATACCGATGGACTGGCGGTGGGGAAAATTAACGGTCTGACAGTGTTGGAAATTGGCGATACGGCGTTTGGCACGCCAGCACGGATCAGCGCCACCGTATTCGCCGGCTCCAGCGGGGTCGTCGATATTGAACGTGAAGTGGAGCTGGGTAAAGCGATCCACTCGAAAGGGGTGCTGTTATTAACCGGTTATTTAGGGGCGAAATATGCCCGTGATTTCCCGCTGACGTTAAGCGCGAATATCGCGATGGAACAATCTTATGGCCATATTGATGGCGACAGCGCCTCATTGGCCGAAGTGTGCGCTCTGATCTCGGCGATTACCGAAATTCCAATTAAGCAAAGCCTGGCGGTAACCGGCTCGATTAACCAATATGGTCAGGTACAGGCAATAGGCGGCGTGAATGAAAAAATTGAAGGTTACTTCCGGCTTTGTCAGTCGCGTGGTCTGACTGGTGAGCAAGGGGTGATTATTCCGGCTAGCAATCAGTTGAATCTGGTGTTGGATCAGGATGTGGTGACTGCTGTTGCCGCCGGGCAGTTCCATATTTACACCGTCAAAACCGTGGATCAGGCGTTGGAGCTGTTGACCGGTGAAGTCGCTGGTGAGCGGAATAGCCGTGGTCAGTATCCGAAAAAGTCAGTTAATGGCCGGGCGTTGTTGCGTTTGGCGGAGATTGCCGAGCTGGTGAATGGTAGTAGCGAAGAATAATAGTTAAAAACAGAAAGCCGCGATATCGCGGCTTTCTTAGCTCATCATTAGTTCAAAGATCAGCTACACTTTTTACCTTTACAGGTACTACCACCACCGCCAGTATCACCGCCGCCAGAACCTGCGCCGGCACAACCGTAGGTAGTCAGGTAATCATGCGCAGCTTTCACCTTAACAATACCTTTACCGAACTTCACCACATCGCCATTTGCCGGGCGAACCGCGGTCGCTTTTAAGGCGTTACGGATTTGGGTGCCGGTACATTGTGGGAAACTCGACCATAAGCGCGCGGCCAGACCTGCTACTGCCGGCGTTGCCATTGAAGTCCCACTCATATAACCGTAGTCTGACGCGCCAATACTGATACTCGCCGAGGTTGCCGCTAACAGAGCACTACGATCTTCTAACGCAGCACCCACAGCCGGAATGCTGGTTTGGTTGCTGGTACCCAGAGTACCGTACAACATACCCGGTTCATTGTTGATCAAAATCGCGCCAATACCGCCGGACAATTCGCAGTTACGTACTTTATCGTAGAAGGAAATGGTACCGCGGTCGATCACACAGATTTTACCGGCAGCCGCGCTGTTCGTGCTGGTTGCCAGCCCCATAAAGTAGGTATTGCCTGCGGCATCGCCGGTATTTTCCATAGCCGAAGCAGCATAGCCGGTGTTGTTTGCGGTTAAGGCTGCAAAAGCGGCACCACCTGCCGGATAAGTCGACAATGTATCGACACCACCGGCGGTAACTTCAACACACAGACCTTCGTTAGTCGTCTGTTGTCTGCCGGTACCAGAGGTACAGGATGGGTATTGTGAGAAGGTGGCAATTTGATCGTTGGCATCATTAGCGCCAATCATCATCACAGAGGTATAACCGGCCGGGTAGGAGCGGGTCGTGTTGCCGCTGTTACCTGCTGCCGCCAGCACCAAACCACCATTATTGGTAAAATTAATGAAGGCGTTTTCTTCGGTGCTATTGGCGCGACCGCCACCCAGACTCATATTAATTACCTTGGCACCATTTTGTGCACACAGATTTGCGGCATGGGCTAAGTCAGACGAGTAGCCCCAGCCACTATCATTAAAGACTTTAATAATGTGCATCGGTGTGCCTGGTGCCATACCGATCACGCCAAAACCATTATCTGCCGCACCGATAGTACCGGCCACGTGGGTGCCATGCGGGCCGCCATCGCGGAACCAGTCACCGGTACCTGAGTTACTGGTACCACTGATGCTACCCCAATCAAAATCAGCATTGTAACCACCGGTCTCACCGCTATCGCGGGCGATACCTGAGTCAATTACGCACACTTTTGGCGACGTGCCCAGGTTAAACGGCGTTTGGTGCGCTTGTGATTGAAAATAAGCGTAAGGCGTTAACTGCTGTGTCGTCGGATCGCCAGCGGTATCATTATATAAGGCCAACGGGTAGCGTTTGGCATCTTCTTCAATCAGTTTGATATGCGGATTACGCAGCAGGCCTTTAACCTCTGCCAGATCTTTACCGCTGAAGGTAGCAGCAATAAAGCCATCAGAGTCGACGTTAATTTCGCCGCCCAGTTGCACCGCCAGTGCCTTCACTATGCCTTTCTTATCATTATCAACCTGAATAACATAACGATCTGAAGCGACCGCCTGACCGGTTAAGCCCAGCGCAACCAGCGTTGCCAACGCCAGGGGAGTAAGGTGGTTTTTTTTCATGAGAGTTCCTTCACTGCTGTGGTATTGGTCAAAGACCTTATAATTTTTATCGCGCTTATTGTGCGCTTTATCGCAAAATAGCTTGCAGGACTAGTTTTGACACGAATAGCTAGAAAAAGCAATCAGCAAAGCAGGTACAAGATAAAAAATAGCTGGAGTAGCAGTATAGTGAGGCTGAGCCTAGTTTAACGGTTAATGCGCCAGTGGCGGAACAGGGCGAAAACGAGTAGCAAAGTACTAAAGCTAAATAACGGCAGATTACCTAACTGACTATAGAGCGTCTTAGCCTGCGTCAATTGTAGGGTGTCGCTTAGCACCGCTTCGGTAAACTGTGGTGCGCGCGCTCTGATGCGGCCATCGGCATCAATGGTGGCGGTAATGCCGTTATTAGTAGCGCGCAATAGTGGCAAACCGAACTCCAGCGCCCGCATCCGGGCGATTTGCAAGTGCTGGTGTGGGCCTATACTGTCACCGAACCAGGCATCATTACTCACCGTGAGCAATAGCTGCGTTTCGCCGGTCAGATTGGCACGGATTTGTGATGGGAAGGCGATCTCAAAACAAATTGCTGGCAATAACTCAATGCCATTGGCTTCAAGGTTTGGCTGCACATAACTGCCGCGGTTAAAAGAACTCATCGGCAAATCAAAGATCGGCGCTAATTGCCGTAAAAAGCTTTCAAAGGGTACAAACTCGCCAATGGGGAGCAAATGATGTTTACTAAAGCGGTTTGCATGACCATGAAAGTAATGGCCACTATCGGCATCCGGCGTTTGTTTACCCAGCACGATTAAATTGTTCCAGGCTTCCTGGGTACGCAGGTTGTAGTCGATTATGCCGGTAATGATGGCGGTATCACTATAAAATGCAGATTTATCAAGATTTTCCAGAAAATCATCGGCCAGCGGCTCAATGCGGGGCACCGCGGCCTCCGGCCAAATCACCAACTGATGTGAACTCAGGTGTGGCCGGGTCAGATCCAAATATTTCAACATGGTCGGCCATTCTTGTTCCGGTACCCAGCGAAGTTCCTGCTGCACATTACCTTGTACCAGTAATACACTTAGCTGCTGGTTACCGTACTGCCAGCCTTTGACGGCACTGAGCCAGGGGGCAGCAAACAGTAAAATGGCGCTGAGCAGTAAAGGCACGAGTCGGTTGAGCTTGGACGCCGGCGCCAGTACATTCGCGATACTGGCCGCCACCCAGATTAGGATGGCGCTGATACCAATTTCACCGATTAAAGGTGCATAGTGTTGTAACCAGGAATCGGTTTGACTATAACCAAGTGATAACCAGGGGAAGCCGGTGAGCAAGAAACTACGCAGCCACTCGCTAAAGGTCCAACTGGCCAGCAGTAGCAGGGGCAAGGGTAAGCTTCCGAGTAAACGACGGCTCAGCCAGGCAGCCAAAGCCGGGAACAATGCCAAATAAGACACCAGCAGGGCCATTAACCCCAGGCTGGCGATTAAGGGTAAGCCACCGAATTGGTCGATGCTGACATGAACCCAGCTAATACCGAGTCCGAACCAGCCGAGGCCGTAACAAAAACCATACCAGGCCGCTTGACGCGGGCTTGGACTGTTGGTAATCGCAAGGCTCAACCCGACCAGTGTTAAGAAAGGTAGCCACCACAAGGTATAGGGCGCAAATGCCAGAGTATTAAGTAACCCTAGTACCACCAGTATCGCGCCCTGCAGCCAGGGGTTTAAGTTCAGGCGCAGTATCTTCAGTTTCCTTCTGCTTCCGACTCGGCCGCGCGCACCACCTGTAATTGCATCAGTCGCCGGCTATTTGCTTTGCTGACTTTAAAAGTCAGGTTGCCAAGCGTAATGCTCTCGCCGCGGGTCGGCATATGGCCAAAGGCATGCAACACTATACCGCCAATGGTATCGGCATCTTCTTCATCGAAATTCGTGCCAAAGGTTTCGTTAAATTCGTCCAGCGGAGTTAAGGCACTGACCTGAAACACCCGTGACGCCATTTTCTTGATATCGTTCTCTTCTTCATCGTCGTGTTCATCTTCAATCTCACCAACGATTTGTTCCAGGATATCTTCAATCGTCAATAAGCCGGAAACACCACCATATTCATCCACCACTATCGCCATATGATAGCGTTTTTGCCGGAACTCGCGCAGTAGTGCATCCACCCGCTTACTCTCCGGAATAATTACCGCAGGCCGCACTAAATCTCGCCACTGCCAGTCTGCGCTATTCGGATCCAGCGCATATTGCAGCAGATCTTTAACGATCAAAATGCCTTCAATATGATCTTTGTCTTCGTTGACGACCGGATAACGGCTATGATTATTTTCTAACAGGATGGGCAATAACTCTGCCAGCGGTTGCTCGATGTCCAGGGTAGCCATTTGCGAGCGCGGGATCATAATGTCTCTGGCGCGCATCGTTGACACGTCCAGCACGCCTTGCAGCATATTTTTGGTATCAGTATCTATTAGCTCGCGGATGGCAGCTTCACTGATAATATCTTCCAGATCAGAAATATCCTGAGGCTCTGCGCTGAAAATACTGGCGATACGTTCTAACCAGCTACGCGGCGCAGAACCGCGACTAGAGTGGGGATTGTCGTCACTCATTAGTGAACTTTAACTCCGTAAAGAATTGAACATCGGATGTGCTCTGCCAAGATCAGATATCATCCAGTAAATAAGGGTTGCTGATGCCAAGCTGTTGCAGGATTTGAATTTCCTCTGCTTCCATCTGTTCAGCATCAGCGTCATTTATATGGTCAAATCCCAATAAATGCAAGCAGCCGTGCACGACCATATGTGCCCAATGTGCTGCTAATGGTTTATTTTGCTCAGCGGCTTCAGCACGGACCACGCCGGCACAAATCACCAAGTCACCCAGTAACGGCAGCTCTATGCCCGGTGGACACTGAAAGGGAAAACTCAAGACATTAGTGGCTTTGTCTTTGCCACGGTATTGCAGATTAAGTTGCTGACTTTCCTGCTCATCGACGATCCGGATAGTGACTTCAGCTTCATCCTGAAACGGCAGAATAGCCGCTTGCAGCCAGCGTTGAAATTGTGTGACGTCAGGCAGATCACTGGCACTGCTGGCCAGTTGCAAATCCAGGATGATGCTCATCGCCGACTCCCGTTCCGGGTTGGCTCATCGGTTTTTGGATGGGCCGCTTCGTAGGCCTCATAGGCCATCACAATACGTTGTACTATCGGGTGGCGTACCACATCTTTGGCATTAAAGAAGTTAAAACTGATTTCCGGCACCGCACTAAGCACATCAATCGCATGTTTCAGGCCTGAATACTGACCGCGGGGCAAGTCGACCTGCGTCACATCACCGGTGATCACGGCTTTAGCGCTAAAACCGATGCGGGTTAGAAACATCTTCATCTGCTCGATGGTGGTATTCTGGCTTTCATCCAGAATAATAAAGGCATCATTTAGCGTACGGCCGCGCATATAGGCCAGCGGCGCAATCTCAATCACGCCACGTTCCAGATACTTTTCAACTTTTTCAAAACCCAGCATTTCAAACAGCGCATCGTACAGCGGGCGTAAATAGGGGTCGACTTTCTGCGCCAGGTCACCGGGTAAAAAACCCAGTTTTTCGCCCGCTTCAACCGCCGGGCGGGTTAACACTATGCGTTTGACCTGACCACTCTCCAGCGCATCCACCGCACAGGCGACTGCCAGGTAGGTTTTACCGGTACCAGCCGGGCCTATGCCAAAGCTGACGTCATGCTGCAATACGTTGGCAACATAAGCCGCCTGATTAGGGTTACGGGGTTTGATCAAGCCTTTTTTGGTTTTTAACGCGAATTCGCGCTGCGTGCCTTCCTGCCCCTGATACTGAATATCAAAGTGTTCGCTAATCGTCAGGTGTACTTGCTCCGGACTAATAGCTTGCGGCTGTTGCTGGGCATTTAGCGTTAATTGATAGAGTTCACGAATAATCAGTGCGGCAGCGTCAATGTTGGGCTCAGGTCCTTCAATCCGGACCAGATTGGCGCGGTGACTGATTTGCACCAGTAACCGGCGTTCCAGGTGCTGCAGGTTGTCGTCGTAAGGACCACAGAGTAGGGTGAGCCGCCGGTGGTCGGCAGGCTCAAGTTGTAATTCAATACTGCTACTGTCGCTATTCAAACTGGTTCTCTCTGTAGACTCAGGCAATCATCTTAGGGAACATAAGCTGTCACACCCAGCTCGTCTGTTTTTGGCTGTCGTGCCAGAATTTGCGCCGGTGCGGTCTGGCGGCGCAGGCCCATCTCCTGCTCGGTACGCAACAAGGTGCCACGCAGTGAGTTGCTAAATACATCGGTAATCAGCACGTCAACAAACTGACCAATCATCTGTGGCGAACCTTCGAAGTTAACGACTCTGTTGTTCTCAGTGCGACCGGTCAACTCCATAATATTTTTCTTCGATGGGCCTTCCACCAGAATACGTTGCTCGGTGCCTAACATACCCCGGGCAATTTTCAGGGCTTGCTGGTTAATGCGATCTTGCAGGATATACAGCCGCTGTTTTTTGGCGTCTTCGCTAACATCATCCGGTAAATCGGCGGCAGGGGTGCCGGGACGGGCGCTATAGATAAAACTAAAGCTCATGTCGAAACCAATTGCCTGGATCAAATCCATCGTCGCCTGGAAATCTTCATCGGTTTCACCCGGGAAGCCGATAATAAAATCCGATGACATACTTAAATTCGGACGGATTTTCTTCAACTTACGGATCTGGGCTTTATATTCCAGTGCGGTGTGACCGCGTTTCATCAGGTTTAACACCCGATCGGAACCTGATTGTACCGGCAAATGTAAATGGTCGACCAACTCCGGCACATCGCGATACACCTCAATAATATCGTCGGTAAATTCCACCGGATGCGAGGTGGTATAACGAATACGGTCAATACCGTCGATGGCGGCAACCAAGCGCAGTAATTCGGAGAAATGACAAATACCGCCATCATGGGTGGCACCACGATAGGCATTAACGTTCTGCCCCAGCAGGTTGACTTCACGTACCCCTTGTTGGGCCAGTTGGGCAATTTCAAATAACACATCATCCAGTGGCCGGCTGACTTCTTCACCACGGGTATAGGGCACCACGCAGAAGGTACAGTATTTCGAGCAGCCTTCCATAATGGAGACAAAAGCAGTTGGACCTTCGGCCTTTGGCTCTGGCAGACGGTCAAATTTCTCGATTTCCGGGAAGGAAACATCGACCACAGGCGAACGATCACCGCGCACGGCATTGATCATCTCTGGCAGGCGGTGCAGGGTTTGCGGGCCAAATACGATATCGACAAAGGGCGCCCGCTCACGGATGGCGCTACCTTCCTGTGATGCCACGCAGCCGCCGACACCGATAATCAGCTCCGGATTCTTCTCTTTCAGTGGCCGCCAACGCCCCAACTGATGAAACACCTTTTCCTGAGCCTTTTCACGAATCGAACAGGTATTCAGCAAGATCACATCAGCTTCTTCTGCCTCTTCGGTCAGCGTGTAGCCATGTGTGGCATCCAGCAGGTCTGCCATTTTCGATGAATCGTATTCGTTCATCTGGCAGCCCCAGGTTTTAATATGCAGCTTCTTACCCATTATTCTTGCCTGTGTTGTCGCCTGTAAAAAAGGGAGCGTATTTTAGCCTGTCTTATCACGCAGTACCAGAGCAGTGCACGAAAGTATTCCATTCAGAGTAAGCGCTGCCGTGTCGTAATATAACCGGCGTAGAAAATCACCAGCACCCCGGCAGCCCAGCTCATGGTGATGGGCTCCTGCCAGAACAGGTAACCAAAGGCGCCGGCAAAGATCACACTGCTATAAGTCCACATGCCAATATCACTGGCCGGTGCTATGGCATAGGCGCGGGTCATCGCCAGTTGCCCAATGGCCGCCAGTACACCCATACCCAAAAAAGCCAGCCAGACGCTGCCGTTAAGTGGTTGCCAGTAAAAGGGCACGGGGATTGCTGACAGTACTGCAGTGAGTAGAGAAAAATAAAATACAATGCGTACCGCCGGTTCGGTATCAGACATATAGCGAATAGTGGTTTTGGTCACAGCGACCAGAATGGCTGAGGCCAGAGCCACCAATAAAATGATATTCAGGTTGGGGTCTGGGGTAGGCAGCGCCAGCACCACGCCGGCAAAACCAAGCACAATGCCGGCTAGCGTGATGCGCGACGGTCGCTCTTTTAGCCAGAAGCGGGCGATAATTGGCACCACAAAAGGCGACAGTAATAACACCAACATACCTTGTGCCAGTGGCAAGCGGGCCAGCACATAGAAAAAACAGTACATTGAAATAATGCCGGTTAGTGCCCGGCTGGCGTGCAGATACCAACGCTTTGTTTTCAGCAGGCTAAAACCGTGTTTAAACAAAAACGGCAGCATCAGCAGCAACGCAAAGAAATTCCTGAAGAACACCACCTGAGCTTCAGTGGCGGTCGCGCTGGTAAATTTGACGATAGCGCCAATGCCGGCAAAGCAAGCTTCAGCCAGTAATAACAGCAGGGCGCCTTTAACGAGATGCGGAGTCATGTGGAGTCCGGAATGATCAGAGCCCGCTATTATAAAACGATTGTCAGCAAAAAGCTTAAGGCTGCGGCAACCGGTGACTTATACCTGCCAGTTGTCATTATCGCGGTTTGACGTAGGCGCAAATTGCTCTGATTGTAATAACGCCAGCAGCTCAGCCGCCGGTAAGGGTTTGCTGAATAAGAATCCCTGAATTAAATAACAGTCGCGTTTATTAAAAAACGCCAGCTGTTGCTCGGTTTCTACCCCTTCCGCGACGCAATACATGCCGAGACTGCCTGCCATACCCAGCATGGCATCGATAATGGTCTCATCATTATGGTCAATACCAATATCCTGCACAAAGCTACGGTCAATTTTGATGGCGTCCAGCGGTAACTCTTTTAAATATTTCAAAGACGAATATCCGGTACCAAAGTCATCCAGTGCCAGTTTAATGCCGGCATCGCTCAATGCTTGCATAGTACGAATCGCGCTTTGTTGATCACGCATTAGCGCACTTTCGGTAATTTCAAAGCGTAAGGCGACAGTCGGGAGCTGATACTTATCTAACAAAGCCAACACGCTTTCTGCTAACGCGGGTTGTTCTAAATGCTGGGTCGTCAGGTTAACTGACAGGTACAGGTTCATGCCGGCCCTGCGCCATTGCTGCATATCGTAGAGGGCGCGTTCCAGCAGCTGTTGCGTCATCTCGACAATCAACCGTAACTCTTCGGCCAGCGGGATAAATTCCGCCGGGGAAATCATACCGTCGCTGCTTTGCCAGCGTAATAGTACCTCGACCCCGACAATACTTTGTTCGCGACTGTCGATAATCGGCTGGTAGTAGTTGATAAACTCCTGGCGCTGTATCGCCTTGCGTAAGCGGGTTTCTCTGGCCAGCTGCATATGAGCTTTTTCATTCATCTCTTTGATAAAGAACTGGAAGTTATTACGGCCGGCTTCTTTAGCATGGTACATAGCGACATCGGCGTGTTTCATTAACTCGGTGCCGTTTAACGCATCGTCCGGATAGATCGCAATGCCGATACTGGGCGAGACCGCAACGCTGTCGGAGCCTAACTGCATCGGCTCGCTAATAGTGGCGAGCATCTTTCGCGCCACATGGCTGATATTGTCGTTATTCTTATAGCCTTCGAGTAAAACAACAAACTCATCACCACCCAGCCGGGCTACTGTATCACTGTCCCGCAACGTCAATTTTAAGCGTCTGGCTACTTCTTTTAGCATCAGGTCGCCAATGTCATGCCCCAGTGAATCATTGATATGCTTAAATTTATCCAGATCGATAAAGCAAAGCGCCAGCGAGCGCTTTTCCCGTTTGGCTTTTTCAATACCATGTAAGATCCGGTCCATTAATAAGGCGCGGTTTGGTAAGCCGGTCAGCGCATCATAATTTGCCAGATAACGCAGCTCATCTTCTGCCACTTTTTGTGCTGTAATGTCAGTGAATACCAGCACATAAAAGCTGACACCTTGCTCACCGACGGCGCTGACATTAATCAGCGTTGGCCGTTCGCGGCCATCCGGCGTAATCACTTGCTCTTCGCCTTGCCAATGATCGCCTTTGACCATGGTTTTCAGCAGTTGGGTGTAGAAGCGGCGTCTTACCAGACTAATCCCCAGGTGATGTACCCGCGGGCTGTCTAAATAGGGTTCTATGCCACCAAAAGCCTGACAAAAGGACTGGTTAGCAGCCAGGACGCGTTGCCGGGTATCCAGAATAACCACCCAGTCCCGTGTCTGCTGAAAGGCTTCGCCAAATAGCCGCGCTTTCTCTTCATTGGCTTTGGTTTCAGTAATATTGCTGTAAGTGCCAAGCAACTTCAGTGCTTGTTGCTCCGCACTAAACTCCGTCACCCGACCGCGGTCACGGAACCAGAGCCAGCGCCCATCCTGATGGCGCATCCGGTAGGTGACATCCAACATCTGGCCGGGTTGTTCCAGGACTTTCTGCCATTGCAGTTCAAAGTTTGCGATATCGTCCGGATGAATTAACGAACAATGCTGCTGATAAGTAATACGTTGCATCAGCTCTGACGTGCCCAACATCCGCGGTAAACGACTGGACTCCAACGTATTGCTGCTAGCCAGCCACTCAAAGGCGCCGCTGTTAACTGAGGATAATGCCTGGTTTAGCCGCTGCTCGCTAATGCTGACCTGTTGATGAGCCTGCTGCAGCACCGCGTGTTGCTGCCTGCGGCGGCGTAAGAACCAGGCGAGTAACAGGGCGCTCAAAACAGTGTAAATTAGTAAAGCCGGTACACTGCGCCAGAGCGGAGGCTGAATTGTCAGGTACAGGCTGGCGGGTTCACTTTGCGCGCCGGTAAGGGGTGAGATTGCCACCACATTAAACTGATAGCGGCCCGGCGACAGTTGCGGGAATAATACCTGGCTGTCCGATTGCTCCGGGTAACTGCTTTGTGATTGCCCATTTAACCAATAGCGATAGCGCAGCTTATGGTTTTGATGAAAACTCATGGCGCTGAAGTTGATCCGCAGGCCGGTATCTTTGGCACTGAGGTTGAAGACCCGGTCATTCAGGTAACCATGTAACTCTTGTTGTTCCCCTGCCAGCACCGCAAAGTCGGTAATAACCACCCGTAACGGTGGTTGAGTGCGCTGTAGCCGGCTGGTGTCGACTAATACCACGCCCTGCTTGCCGCCAAAGGCCAGTCTGCCGTCCGTTAACTGCGTTACGGCCTGTGGGTTAAAGTCATCAAAGGCCAGGCCATCGGCCCGGTTGAAATACTCCACTTGCAAGTCAGCAATTTTGACCCGGGCCAGCCCTTGCCGGGAGGAAAACCAAAGATCACCGTAAGGATCAGTAATCAGTGCCAGAATTTCATCGCTACGTAGCTTGTTCTGAACGGATAAGTGGTACCGCTGCTCCAGTGTTTGCGGATCGAAAGCAAAGAGGCCGGCACCTTTAATCCCAAGCCAGAGTAAGCCAGACGGTGCCAGGTGCATCACGGTCGCATACCGATTGAGCTGTGGCTGATAATCCGGGTGCTGATAAATCAGCTCGACCTGCTCGCTAGCGGGCGTGTAACGCCAGAGTTGATCGGCGGTACTTAGCAACAGGCTTTCGCCATTATCGGCGCTACCAAGAAACTCGCCAAAAAAATCCATCGGTAACGTCTGGGTTAGCTGGCTAAGTTCCTGAAGTTTACCTTGCTCAGGCCAGTAGCGGTAGAGCTGCTTACGCTGCACAAAGAGTAGCGATTGTTGAAACTGCACTAAGGAATGTGCACCACGACCTAAAATATCCTGTATTTCAACCGGCAACGGCAGTAACTCACCGCTGCGGCTGTTCAGCCCCTGGATCCCTTCGGCTGTTTCCAGCCATAAGATATCGTTCAGCGCTATCACGCGGCGCACTCTGCCCTGACGCAAATTTTGTGTTGGGTTTGGGTTCGCCAACAAAGGGATGACTGTGCCGGTATCCGGATGCAATTGGTTTAAACCGTTCTCAGTTCCCAGCCACAGTGTGTTGGCCGTACTGAGCAGGCTATTTACACTGTCATGACTCAAAGCATAGCCATTACGGTTCGACCAGCTGGCGAAAGCCTCGGTTTGTGGATGCCAGTAATAAGCCCCGTCACTGCGATTGCCCAGCCAGAAGCCGCCATTATTATCGGTTGCCACATCAATAATAGTATTGTCGCTGACCGTCTGATTACTGGTACTAAAGCACAAGATCAGTTGGGGTGCTTGCATCCCGGCTTGGTAGCGATAGAGTCCCTGATCGGTGGCGATATAGAGTTCGTCTAGCAGTTGGCGTAGTTGCCAGATATTGCGCTCAGCAAAAACGGTGTGTGCCTGGTAGGGCGTGCCATGCTGCAGGAAGCGTTGCAAAGCCTGACGTTCGATCGCATATAAACCACTGACGGTGCCGACATACAGATGTGTCTCTGTCAGCAGTAAATTCTTAGTATGCTGTTGTTCTGCGCTCGGTGCTGTGATCTCGGCTGGCAAATGCGGCAGATACTGGTGCACACCGCTGTTAAGATCGAGGTGAATAACGCCGTTAAAAGCTGCGATAAACAGCTGTTGCTGCTGCAACATTAAATGCCGGATCCAGCCCGCAGGGTAGCCCAGCGTCTCTAAGTCGAAAATTTTTGTCAGATTTTTATCGCTGATCTTAAGCCGATAGATAGCTTGATTGACGACAAACAGCAGATGATCGGGATCCTGTTCAATCAAGGTCAAAATAGTCGATTCAACCGGATGGCCGGGCTCACGTGGTGCGGCAACAAATAATTCGAAGGTGCCGGCCTCGGCATTGTAAAGGTAGAGCCCGGTATGATCGGCACTTAGCCAGAGTCGGCCCAGCGAGTCTTCTAAAATATCATTAAAGGCAATTTCAGACAGGCGATGCGTTTGCGCATGCAGCTCAGTGAGTTTATTGCCATCGAAGCGATTGATACCTCCGGCGGTCGCGATCCATAAAAAGCCGTGCCGATCGACTAATAAATCTTTAACGGTACGGTGCGACAAACCTTGCTCAGGCGTCAGCGGCAATAACGTTGTCTGCGCCTGCAGCGTAAAGGGGCTACAGCACAGTAATAGCAAGATGACGAACAATTTTACCACTGCACGATCCTATGACTGGTAGCTTAGCTTTTATCGTTGGTGCTACACCTTGTTATAAGGTATTGCAACATATACCGGCCGGGCGTGTTTTGTCCAGTCTGCTGTTAGGCGGCTCAGATAGAAGTGATGAGTAAAGTCAGCCCGGCCAGCAGAAACAGCTGGATATAGAGCTGGTAGTCGAGCAACTGCAGTAGGCGGCTAACATCTGCGGCTGTTGGTTCATAATGCTGCTGTATGCGGTGACGACGTACGGTACCGTGACCGTATTGTGCCGGCCCTCCGAGGCTGACTCTCAGGGTATGACTTAGCCATCGTAATAACTGATGCTTGGCATAGTTAAAAGGCTCGCCATCGGCTCGAATCGTGGCTGCTGTTGCCCGGCGTAGCCCTTGCAGCCAGAACAAGGCCGCACCAAGCAAATAAGCCGGAGCATTAAAAAAGGCGGCTAAGCGCGCAGCCGCCTGACCAAAATGCTGGTTAGGCGGCAGTTTTGTTGACCATTGCTGGCTGGCAACCTGGCTCAACCGGCAAACCAATACCCCTGGCGCGCCAGCCAGCAGATACCAGAAGATGATCGAGGTGAATTGCTGCTGAAACCGCATGGCTAACGACTCTAGCAAGGCCTTAGCCAGCCCCATCGCAGACAATGCCTGAGTATCGCGCAGCAACACTAACTGTGCCTGACTGCGTGCCAGACTTAATTGTTGTTTATGCAGGCTATGGCTGACTTTTTGTGCCAGCTTGCGACAGGCTGGCCAGCTGAAACAGCACAGGATCACAATCGCATCCAGTAACAGTGGCCAGGCAGACATCAGGTAAAGCCCGTACCAGCAGCACAATGGCAGTGCCAGTACCAACAGTAAGGCCAGTAAACCGGATAGTCTTTGTTGCTTGGCTGGGCGGCTGAGGTCCGGGTGAACCTTCAGCGCCAGTTTACGACAAAATGCCGCAAAGAAACTCAGCGGATGATATGCCAAAGGCCAGGGCAGCAATAAACCTGTGACTAACGAAGCCAGTGCCAAAGCCGCGGGATATAGCAGATATTCTGCCATCGCGGCTTACAGAGTCAAATCGCCAATGGCTGTCAGCAACTCTTGCACCATCGCAGAGCTGTTACGTGATGCCACCTCCAGGTAAGCCTCAAAGGATTCTGGTGATTCTTTGCCGGCGATGTCGCTAAGACTGCGGATCACCACAAAAGGCGTGTGCAACATATAGCAGCTTTGCGCAATAGCGGCACCCTCCATTTCTACGGCCAGCATGGCCGGAAATTGGCTGCGGGTTTTGGCAATCCGCTCCGGATCACACATAAAGCTGTCGCCGGTTGCGATTAAGCCTTTCTTGGTTTTACAAAATCCCAGCGCAGCGATACTTTGCTCGGCTGCTCTTACCAAAGCCGGATGAGCGAGAAAGGCGGGAGGCATTTGTGGTACCTGGCCCATTTCATAACCAAAGGCGGTGACGTCAACGTCGTGGTGTCTGACCTCAGTACTGATTACCACATCACCGACACTCAGTTCCGGATCGAAACCGCCGGCAGAGCCGGTATTGATGATGCAGTCTGGTTTAAATTGACAAATCATCAGAGTCGTTGCCACGGCCGCAGCAACTTTACCAATGCCTGATTGCACCAGCACAACCTGTTTCCCAGCCAGTTCGCCCAGCAAGAAGGTATAACCGCCCAGCTGTTCAGTGCGGCCATTGCTGATTTGTTGTTTTAAAAGAGCAACTTCTGGTTCCATTGCTCCGATAATACCGATTAATTGCATCAGTAAATCCAGTTCGATTGAAAAGCCGCATTGTATACCCAAACAGGGCGCCGATGCGAGCTGAAGCCAGCTGGCAGGCACAAAAAAACGGGGCCTTTCGACCCCGGTAGCAAGAATTTTACTGATGTAGCTGAATGGTTTCAGCGGCTTTACCTGAGGTTAAACGCCCGGTCTGATAATCGCGGATTGCCTGTTCGATTTCGCCAACCGTATTCATCACAAAGGGACCGTATTGTACTACCGGCTCGCCGATGGGTTTAGCAGCGAGCAAGAGCACCCGGCTGGCAGTAATAGCGGTTAACTCAACTGTACCACTGGTTTCCAATATAGCGGCGTGATGTTCTTTTACCTTGCTGCCCGCTACGCTAATCTCTCCGGCGAAGGGATAAAGTAACGCATTATGTCCGTCGGGTACCGGAATGCTCAGGCTTTTACCGGCTTCCAGCGTTAAATCGAAATACAGTGGCGCAGTGCTTAACCCCTGAATAGGGCCAGCCCATTGCTGCGCTGCTTGTTGTAACACGCCGGCGATAACTTTTGCGCTGATGCCTGGGGCAAGCTCTGCCACAGGGATCTGTTCGGGTGCGATATCGACATAGGCGGCCTCTTTCATTTTCTCTGCCGCTGGCAAGTTTAGCCAAAGTTGAAAACCGCGCATCAGGCCGGATTCCTGTTGTGGCATTTCGGAGTGAATAATACCGCGCCCTGCCGTCATCCACTGTACGCCGCCACTTTTCAGGTGACCTTTGTTACCCAGATGATCCTCATGCAGCATATGGCCATCCAACATATAAGTCACCGTTTCAAAACCACGATGCGGGTGGGCCGGAAAACCGGCGATATAGTCATTTGCTTGTTCAGAGCCGAAACAGTCCAGCATCAAAAAAGGATCAAGCCGCAGTTGCTGGCTTTGACCCAAGCTACGTTTAATCTTTACGCCGGCACCGTCAGATACCGTCGCGGCGGCAATAAGTTGTTTAATTTTACGCATGGCATACTCCGGTCTAGGTCAGTCTTGTTATTTAAACCGATATTGATTCGAATGATAAGCGCAAAACTTGGCCTGATAAGTTCAATTTTATCGAATATTAGGGCGAGCTGGCATGATTCAGAGTTGGTTCAGCCATCGGGTTTAAACTTGTGCCGCGAGTTGCAGCAGGCCAGCTGCGTTGAACAAGGAGTAAGATTATGAATAAATTACTGATCGCCGTCGCCACAGCACTGACGGTTGCGAGCTTACCGGCGACCGCAGATATTCGTTGGAACTATATTGGCGCAGGCTATACTGATGCTGCCGGCGATGGTCCTTATATTGAGGGCTCGGTGCAAATTGCGCCGGCCTGGGTGTTGCGGGCGGATTATAGCCGGCAATCGGTGGGACGTTTCGATTTTAACGTGATCGATGTAGGAGTCCGCTATTTAACGGGCTTTAAGCTCGACTTTTCGCCACAAAGCCAAACCTACCTGTTAGCGGGCCTGGATTCATACTCGGGCGATGCTGATGAAACGGGCGCCTATTTTGGTGCCGGTGTTAAGCATGCGTTAAGCCCGCAAGCCGAACTGTTTACGGAAGCAAGCTATCATACGATTGCTGATAATTATAGCAGTCTGGCTGGTGGTATCGCTTTCTATCTCAGTCCGGATTGGGCAGTGCGTAGTAGTTTGGCGTTAAACAGTGGCGACACGAAGAACGAATTCCGCTTTGGTGTTTCTTACCAGTTTTAGACCCTTGCAACGCAAAACTGACGCTCGCCCCAGTTAGGCGTCAGTTTTTGTTACATTTTTATTCAACAACAGTTGCGGCAAGGCATTGCAGTTGCTCGCTCAGGCTTCTAAGATACGCATTCTGCCACTCATGTTGGGGGTTTGTTAATGCTGGATGATTTTTTTATTCAAATAAGTACCGAGCCGGATAGCCTGAGCTTTGCGCAAACTATCGCTGTCATTGATCAGCACTACGATTTTACGCCGGTAGCATTTCAAAATGGTGAACTGCAAAACCAGGCAGGTGAAAATACCGGTTCCTGCAAAATTCTGGCTTTTGCCCAATTACATCAGTTATCAGAAGCCCAAACACTGCAACTTTTCGGCGAGTACTATCGCCAGGTGATGGATACGCCCAGCGGCACCGATCATCAGAATATCCGCAATTTCCAGCGCAGTGGCTGGGACGGGGTAAAGTTTAACGCTGCAGCACTGCACCTGAAAAATAATTAATTTTTAATCTGAGTGGCGAAGTGTTAACTGCTTGCTAAGCTGAAATAAGACTCAGTAGCAAGCAGGAAGCCTATGCGTATTAACCAACCCGTTACCCAGCAAGAACGCACCTTTAGCCCCGATGTTAAATTAATCTCTACCACCGATTTACGCGGCATTATTCAGCATTGCAATGATGATTTTGTGAAGATCAGTGGCTTCACCCGTGATGAGCTGATCGGTCAACCCCATAATATCGTGCGGCACCCGGATATGCCGCCGCTGGCATATAAGATTATGTGGGAGCACTTGAAGGCGGGGCGTCCGTGGATGGGGTTGGTAAAAAATCGCAGTAAAAATGGCGATTATTATTGGGTTGATGCCTATGTCACGCCGGTAACTGAACATGGCAAGGTAATTGGTTATGAATCGGTTCGTTCCTGCCCCAGCCGGCAAAATGTGGAACGGGCCGATAAGCTTTACCAAGCCATTAACGCCGGCAAATATACCAGCCGTCACTGGCACTTTAATGCTGAAAAAGCCTTTTTACTGCTTGCCGCACTGGCTCTGGTGCTGGGTTACTGGCTGCTGCCCCCGAGCGCTCTCTGTGCGTTGTTGTTACTACTATTAATCAGCCAGATCGTACTAGCCCACTTTAGCCGCAAAAGTACGCTGCATAGTTTAGAAGTCTTATTGAAGAATGCCTTTAAACATGAATTGGCGGTGTTAACCTTTACTGATGATGAGCTGGATCTCGGGGCGTTGAAAGTCAGTATTATGAGTTCGGAAGCGCATCTTGGCGCAGTATTAACACGGATTGAAGATGCAGCTAAAGCCGTTTCTCAGCAAGCAGAGCTGGGGCAGCAGCAAGCGAATGCCAGCCGGCAAAAAATTCATCTGCAGCAGCAAGAAACAGATCAAACCGCCGCCGCGATGCATCAAATGACCACCACTATTAATGAAGTCTCTGGCCATGTGCAGGAAACGGCGGGCCGGGCAGAGCACGCTAACGAACTGGCCGTATTGGGGCGGGATGCCGCTCGGACGACCCGAAAAGCGATCGAGGCGTTGCGGCAAACGGTTGCCGAGATCGCGAATTCGGTAACAGAGGTGTCTGAGCAAACACAGAAAATAGCCACGGTAGCGCAGATGATTGAACAAATTGCCGAGCAAACCAATTTGTTGGCACTAAATGCCGCTATTGAAGCGGCACGCGCAGGAGAGCAAGGCCGCGGCTTTGCCGTAGTAGCGGATGAAGTGCGTAACTTAGCTCAACGCACTCAAGGTTCTACTAAAGAAATTCATACGATTATCCACGAGCTGGGAAGTCGGGCACAGCATGCGGTTAAAGTGGCGGCGGCGGGGACAGAGGGCGCCGAAAGCGGTTTGCAACAAGTGCGGCAAACTGCCGAGATGTTAAACGGTATATCGGAAGCGGTGGAAGCTATTACGCAAATGGCGTTACAGATGGCGACGGCGGTAGAGCAGCAAGCCCATGTTGCTGAAAGTGTAAATCAGCAGGTGGTCAATATTGCGGATTTATCGACGCAAAGTTTGCATCAAGCCGATGCATCGGCAGCAACTACCCAACAAATGCAACGTATTGCACATGAGCTGCATGAGTTAGTCGTAAGATTTAAACGGCAATAACAAAAGGGCGGCAGCAATAACCTGAGCTATTGCTGCCGACACCAGCCGGTGATTACACCGTGATATTAATGTTCTGGCCAATATTCCCCACCGGCTGTGCCGCTGAGGTTTGCTCTACAGTTTGCATAGCACTTTGTACCAACATGTTGGTCATTTGTGCTTGCTGATTCTGTTGTTTCTTGGCCATAACAGCGCCCAATACTTCGAAAGCCTGGGCAGACGCCAGAGCGCCAACGGATTGACTCATTTTTCCTCCTGTTAGCAACACGTCATCAGCTTATCGGCCTCAGCGACAATAACTTTAGCGAAAAAACACTATTTAAGCTTTCAGGAAAGGGTGAATGCCGCCTGTTGCAGCAGGCGGCATTCGATCTTAGCGCGGAGTGACTCATTTCTCCTGTGCGTTAAGAAGCCTGGATCAGTGCGGTCGATTGCGCTCTGATTTGGGAGTGAGACAAGGCCGGAGTTGGCAAACGGTTAACCGGCGCTGGCATTGTTGTTTTGCTTAGTTGTGGCTTTAGCGAACGAATCGGCCGGGTCGGGCCTTTTTTCACTAAGCCTTTTAACATCGGTTCGGCTTTTGGTGCTGGCTTACCTAACTTAGCCGCCAGCGCTGCTTGTAAATCCGTCACAGTATAGCCGGCTTTAATCGCAATTCGCAGATAAGGAATGCCGGCTGTCTCCAGGGCACCACTGACGAACCAGTCCGGCACAGCTTTATGCCCTTCGCGGTGTTTGGCATTGACTAAATCGATTACGGCTATGGCTTTCATCGTTTCAGGCTCACAAAGCAAAAAGTCCAGATATTTGGCATTCAGCTTGAGCAGGATACTGCGTCTGGCTTTCTCTGTTGCGCTATCCCGCACATCTAACACATCAGCCAGTTTGACCCGGTTAATAATTTTGTAATCGGATGCTACGGCTTTCTCTAGTAAGCTTAAAAATGAACGTTCAACCGGGCTAAATAAGGCCGCTTTGGGCGCAACCTGAAAGGGGTTGCTATTGTCAATAAAACGGCTGGCGACCAGGGCAACCAGCACCACCAGCAAAACTAATAACAGCATGACAAATTCCATGCATCCTCCGACGAAAAATTGACAAGACCACTAAGGTAGTAATTTCTAAGCATAAGCTGTGCCACAATTATGGTTGCTTCCGCTATTTTGATATTTTCTGTAAGAATGCTTGTCATAGTCGCCATTAATGGCTTTTATGAAGAAATCCGGCTTATAGTAACTTCATCTGAAACAGTACAGAGGCAGCAACATGACAACAGCGATTACCCGTGGCGGTTTAACCATTAAAGCGCCGATCAGCGATGCCTATCAGCAAATCCTGACTGAACCGGCCTGTCAATTTGTCAGCGAGCTGGTACAGCTATTCCGGCCCCGGTTAAAAGCCCTGTTAGCAGCTCGGGCAGAGCGGCAGGCGCAATTTGATGCCGGTGCCTTACCTGATTTTCTGCCTGAGACCCAAGCCATCCGCGACGGCGCCTGGCAGGTCGCGCCTCTACCAGCCGATTTGCTGGATCGCCGGGTGGAAATTACCGGTCCGGTCGATCGCAAGATGATCATCAACGCCCTGAATGCCGATGTCAAAGTCTTTATGGCGGACTTTGAGGACTCGCAAACGCCGAGCTGGGATGGTGTGATTGAAGGTCAGATCAACCTGCGCGATGCTAACCTTGGCACTATCAGCTATACCGATCCACAAAGAGGTAAACACTATGCGTTAAAAGACAAGCCGGCGTTGTTAATTGCCCGGGTCCGCGGTTTGCACTTATGGGAAAAGCATATTGAGCTGGATGGTGAGCAAATTCCGGGCAGCATTTTGGATTTTGCGCTGTATTTTTACCATAACTATCAGACCCGCCTGGCGAAAGGTACTGGCGTGTACTATTACCTGCCGAAATTACAAAGCCATCTGGAAGCGAAATGGTGGGATGATATCTTCCATTTTACCGAGCGTAAGTTCGCTGTGGCGACTGGTACCATCCGCGCCACTATCCTGATCGAAACCTTGCCAGCCGTATTCGAGATGGACGAGATCCTGTATATGATGAAAGACCATATCGCCGCACTGAACTGTGGGCGTTGGGATTACATTTTTAGCTACATCAAGACCTTAAATAACCATCCGGATCGGGTATTACCAGATCGGCAGGTCGTGACCATGAATAAGCCGTTTTTAAGTGCTTACTCGCGACTGCTGATCAAAACCTGTCATAAGCGCGGTGCGCTGGCGATGGGCGGTATGGCAGCCTTTATTCCGGCTAAGGATCCGGCGGCTAATGCTGCGATTTTAGAGCGTGTGACAGCCGATAAAACGCTGGAAGCCAGTAATGGCCATGACGGTACCTGGGTTGCTCATCCGGGGCTGGCTGCTACCGCCAATGCAGTTTTTGACCAGGTGTTAACTGGCGGCAAAACCAATCAACTGCATGTGCTACGCGAGCAGGATGCGCCAGTCACAGCCGCTGAGTTATTGGCGCCTTGTGATGGTGAACGCACCGAGCAGGGGATGCGCACCAATATCCGTGTGGCGCTGCAATATCTTGCCGCCTGGATCAGCGGCAAGGGTTGTGTGCCGATCTATGGTTTGATGGAGGATGCTGCGACGGCGGAGATTTCCAGAACCTCGATCTGGCAGTGGATCAAACATGGTAAGCAGCTGAGTAATGGTCAGCTGGTCACCAAAGCATTTTTTGCTACCTTACTGGAGCAAGAAGCCGAAGTAGTGTTCGCCGAGGTCGGCGCCGAGGTCTGGCATAGCCAGAATTTTGAGCGCGCCAAAGCCTTATTGCTGGACATTACCACAGCAGATGAACTGGTGGACTTCCTGACCCTGCCAGCTTATCAACTGCTGGATTGATGTAACAAGACCTGAAAAAACCTGATGTGCAAGGCGCCCCTGTGGCGCCTTTTTCGATTTTATGTCTAATCCAGTTCAGGTCAGTTCAGTTCATCTGCCGTTTCGGTGATCAGGCGGCGAAACCAGATATGGCTGGCATCCTGATGCAGCAGAGGGCTCCAGATCATTTTCAGTTCAATTGACGGAATGGCAAAAGGTGGATCCATAATCGCCATCGTCGGATCTTTTTCGTATAAACGGGCGGCGCGGCTGGGCAGCGTCGCAATCAGGTCAATACCTACCGCCAGATGCATCGCCACATGGTAGTTACGGGTAAAGACGGTGATATTGCGTTGTTTGCCCAGTTTGGCCAGGGCTTCGTCTACCCAGCCGAGCTTTTGCACATCTTTCGGATCCATACCGACGCCGACACCAAAGCCGGTTTTACTGACCCAAATATGCTGCGCTTTCAGATAGCTATCCAGATTAAAGTGCGAGAGAACCGGGTTTTGCCGGTTTAGCAGGCAGGAAAAACTATCGCGCCAGACGGTTTTCTGATGAAACGACTGCGGTAATTGATCAAAGCGGTTAATCGCCATATCGACCTTGCCATTTTCCACATCATGAAAGGTCACATCGGACGGGGTCATAATATCCAGACTGGTATAGGGCGCCTGTACCCGCAATTTTTTTAATAGCGCTGGGATCAGCGTCGAGGCCGCATAATCGCTGGCCATGATCCGGAACACGCGCCGGCTTTGTGACGGCTCAAAATCTTTGTTCGGTTGTAAGGTTTCTTCCAGGGTTAGCAAAACACCGCGTACCACAGGGGCTAATTCGCGGGCCCGCTCGGTGGGCACCATCCCCTCAGATGTGCGCACCAGGATCGGATCGTTGAGTAAATCCCGCAGTCGTTTTAAGCCGTTACTCATCGCCGGCTGGGTGATATTCAGCTGGTTGGCGGCACGGGTCACATTCTTCTCCCGCAGCAGCACATCCAGGTAAACCAGCAGGTTGAGGTCCATTTTATTGATATTCATATCTGAAATGCTCAGCTGTCAGTACATTATTGCGCTGAATCATAGCATTGCTGCAAAGCGAACCCAATAGCCGCTTTTGTCATTCATCTAAAAAATGATGAGCATCATGAAAATCAGCTTTATGAATTTTTGTTTTGTTAACTATATTGAAAGCACACCACAGCGGTTACAGTTAAAACCAAGAGGAAACTACCATGACAGCTTATCAAGATCAGATCGCCGCGTTAGAGCAAGTTGTTGGCAGCAACCAGGGCTGGAATGCTATCAGTCCTGAGTATGCGGCGCGGATGCGCTTACAAAACCGTTTTAATACCGGTTTAGATATCGCGAAATATACCGCTAAGGTGATGCGCGCCGATATGGCCGCTTATGACGCCGACAGCAGCCAGTACACGCAGTCATTAGGTTGCTGGCATGGCTTTATCGGCCAGCAAAAGCTGATTGCGATTAAAAAGCACTTTGGTACCACCAAGCGTAAATACCTGTATCTGTCTGGCTGGATGATTGCCGCACTGCGCTCTGAGTTTGGCCCACTGCCGGATCAATCTATGCACGAGAAAACCTCAGTGCCGGCATTAATCGCTGAGTTATACACCTTTTTAAAACAAGCCGATGCCCGCGAGCTGGGTGGGCTGTTCCGCGAACTGGATGCAGCCCGAGCTGCCGGAGACAGCGCCAAAGCTGCAGCGGTACAGAGCAAGATTGATAACTTTGAAACCCACGTGGTGCCGATTATTGCCGATATTGATGCTGGCTTTGGTAATGAAGAAGCCACCTACTTACTGGCGAAGAAAATGATTGAAGCCGGTGCCTGTGCGATTCAGATTGAAAACCAGGTCTCGGATGAGAAGCAGTGTGGTCACCAGGATGGTAAGGTCACAGTACCGCATGCTGATTTCCTGGCGAAAATTAACGCCGTGCGTTACGCCTTCCTGGAGCTGGGCGTCGATGATGGCGTTATTGTTGCCCGTACTGACTCTTTAGGTGCGGGTTTAACCAAGCAAATCGCGGTAACCAAAGCGCCGGGCGATTTAGGCGATAAATATAACAGCTTCCTGGATGGCGATTACATTAGCAGTGCCGATGATATTGCCAATGGTGACGTGGTAGTAAAAGCCAATGGTAAGCTGTTAAAGCCTAAGCGTTTAGCCAGTGGTTTGTTCCAGTTCAAACAGGGCAGTGGTGTCGACCGGGTGGTATTGGATTGTATTACCTCATTACAAAACGGTGCTGACTTACTGTGGATTGAGACCGAGAAGCCACATATCGGTCAGATCAAAGAGATGGTTGACCGGATCCGTGAGGTGGTGCCGGGTGCCAAGCTGGTTTATAACAACAGCCCATCCTTTAACTGGACGCTGAATTTCCGCCAGCAAGTATTTGATGCCTGGAAAGCGGCGGGTAAAGATGTGTCTGCTTACGATCGTGCTGCCTTAATGAGCGCCGAGTATGATACGACAGAGCTGGCGCTGGAAGCCGATAAGCGGATTCAGACCTTCCAGGCTGATGCGGCGCGTGAGGCGGGGATTTTCCACCACCTGATCACCCTGCCGACTTATCATACCGCTGCCCTGTCTACTGACAATCTGGCCAAGGAATACTTTGGCGCCGCAGGCATGCTGGGTTATGTGGCTGGCGTGCAGCGCAAGGAAATCCGGCAGGGCATCGCCTGTGTTAAGCATCAGAACATGTCGGGTTCAGATATCGGCGATGATCACAAAGAGTATTTCTCTGGTGAAGCGGCACTGAAAGCCGGTGGTGCTCATAACACCATGAATCAGTTCTAAGTTTTCGCAACGTGGTCAGGTAACTGACAGTTGGGCAGCTTCGGCTGCCCTTTTTTTTGCTAACACCTTTCCTGCCAGGGCCTTTTCGCGTAAGAATAGACTGATTAAGTAATAACTGAATTGATCGGGCGCATCAAAGTGGTTGATGTAATTTGGTGTCTGGTAAGGGCTGTGCTGCAATATTTGATAATCGGAATCCGGCATTTAAACGGAAAATAGCCATGCGGATACTCTTTCTTGTAGCTTTTATACTGTTAGCCGGCTGTCAGCCGGCGCAGCCTCCAGTTAATCTGGCCGGGAATACCTGGCTGGGTTATCAGCCGCTGTATCTGCTGTTGGCGGAGCGGGAATGCCCGGATTGCGTACTGAAGCTTGGCGACAAACACCAGCTCCAGATCACTATGTTGCCCTCGACCACTCAGGTGCTGCGACTCTTTAGTGCTGGTCAGCTGGACGCGGCAATGCTAACCCTGGATGAAGCGCTGACGTTTCAAAGTCAGACGGCAATGAATATATGTATTGCTGCAGTACTCAGTTATTCCAATGGCGCCGACGCTGTGATGGCTCTGCCTGATTTTAACCCGGCACAACCTTTTCGAATTGGTTATGAAGAAACCGCATTGGGTGGCTATATGTTGCGGCGGGTCGTTGAGTTATCTGGTTGGTCCGAATCGCAGTTTGAGCAGCGTTTAATTGTTCCGCGCCGCCATGTTTCTGCTTTATTACAGCGTGAAGTGGATGTGGTTATTACCTACGAGCCCTATGTCAGTCAGCTTAGCAAAGCTGGTGCGCAGCGGTTACTGGATAGCCGGCAACTGCCGGGCGAAATAATTGATATATTGGTAGTGCAAACCGAAGTTTGGCAACGGCAGGCTGCGTTATTTTCAGACTTACTATCTGGCTATTGGTCACAAGGCGTGGCGCGGGTGCAGCAGTTGGATGCCTCAGCACTGACGATACTGGCACAGAACACTGAACTTAGTGCGGAAGAGTTGCAGCAAGCTTTGGCAGGAATGGCGTTCCCGCCTTATCAGCAGGATCGGCAACAACTGGCCGCGCAGTTAGCGCCGGTGATCGCCAGAACCAGCAAGTATTTGCTGCAGAGCGAGCATATTAGCCAAGCCCCAACACTTGAAGTCTGCAGGTGAGCACCGGATGATTGCGCAGTTGTTAAAAACTAATCTTTACAGCATCCGGGTAAGGCTATCCTTGATTCTGTTTGCCGTCTTTGTGTTACTGGCGCTGATCGCTGTTATTGCCATTATCAATGAACAACAACGTCAGGCCCTGCACAGCAGCGAGCAGGAGCTGAGGACTATCGGTAGCTTGAGCCAGGCCTCGTTTAACCGGGCTTTGCGGCTGGAGATGCCAGAAGTGATGGAGGAGTTGAAAACCGAATTGCAAGCACATCGCCGTATTCAGCGGGTATTGCGGGTTTCAGAACAGGGGCAAGTGCTGGGCGCC
Source organism: Alishewanella agri BL06 (assembly GCF_000272005.1). Lineage (GTDB taxonomy): Bacteria > Pseudomonadota > Gammaproteobacteria > Enterobacterales > Alteromonadaceae > Alishewanella > Alishewanella agri. The sequence continues at coordinate 425,548 of NZ_AKKU01000026.1, forward strand.
TATAACAACCGGTACCTGGGGCAGCATGCCAGTACAGTGATTAACCATTTTAATGCTGAGTTATTTACCAGCACTGCGACAAGCGGCTTATTGGCATTTCAGTTTATTCCAGGGCAACAAATTTTTGTGTTGTATCTGCCGTTGTTAGCGCCGGGAGAGGATTATAGCCGACCAGCCCGGCAGATGCTGTTACTGGAATACCGGCATGAAAGTAGTTGGCTGACGGCACTATTAAGTCGTTGGCAAGCTCTGCTGATTGCGTTAATTATTCTATCTGGCACTTCAGCTCTGCTTTGGCGCTATTTGCAGCGGACTCTGGCCGACCCGGTAGCACAATTAGTGCGGGCATTAGCGGAAGTGAGTACTGGTAAGTCACTGCAGTTGCCGCCGGGTGAACGACGTTCCGAAATCGGACAATTAACTCAGGCAATTGAAAGCATGGTCAGGCAACGGCAGGCCGATGAAGCAGAGCTCAGAAAACTCTCTGCAGCGGTCGAGCAAAGCAAAGATGGTATTCTGATCACAAACCAACAACAGCAGATTGTCTATGTTAACGCTTCTTTACTAGAGTTAACCGGGTATGGTCGGGCTGAACTGATAGGTCAAAACCCTGGCATGCTTGGCAGCGGTAAAACTCCCGATACGGTCTACCAGCAAATGTGGCAGGCGCTGAACCAGGATCAGGCCTGGACCGGCGAGTTTATTAACCGGCGCAAAGATGGCTCAGAATATACTGAGCTGCAAACTATTACGCCGCTGAAAGACCGTCATGGCCAGATCAGCCACTATTTAAGTATTAAACGTGATATCTCTGAACAAAAAGCGGCACAGCTGCGGCTAAGTTTTCTGGCGTTCTACGATGTCTTAACCCATTTACCTAACCGGATGTCTTTGCTGGAGCATTTGCGCCAACAGGATACCGGCGTCAGTCTGGTATTTCTGAATATTGATCGGATGAAATTTATCAATGATGCCAGAGGTTTTGAATACGGTAATCAGGTGTTATTGGGCATGGCTAAGCATTTACAGCGCTATAAAGCCTTGTATTTAAGCCATTTGGGAGCCGATAATTTTTGCCTGGTGCTGCCACCAGCAGCCTTTCCTAAACTTGCAGATGCGGAGCGATTGGCAGGCACCTTACTAGCCGAATTACAAAACCCACTTAGTATTGACGGTGAACTCCTGGTGTTGTCGATTAGTATCGGCATTAGCCAGGCTACTGAGCTGATCCCGCCGGAGCAATTGATTCAGCAAGCTGATACTGCGATGCATGTTGCGAAGAATCTGGGGGGGAATCGCTATGCCTGCTACCGGCAAACAGATAGCCAAAGTGCCTTACAAGCCTTCCAAATAGAGAAGGCTTTGCGCCAGGCTCTGGAGAAAGATGAGTTAAAACTCTATTTACAAAGCCAGTGTGATCAACATGGTGTGCTGGCCGGTGCTGAGGCACTGGTGCGTTGGCAGCATCCGGAGCAGGGGCTGATTTCACCGGCACTCTTTATCCCGGTGGCAGAACGATCGGATCTGATTATTGCGCTGGATAATTGGGTTTTGGCGAAAGCCGGTGAACTGCTCGCTAATTGGCGAAGTCAGGGGCTGAGTTATACCTTGTCAGTAAATATCAGCCCGCGTCATGTCCGGCATGCCAGCTTTGTTGAAGATGTAAAGGCAGTGTTGGCACGTTACCAGTTTGTGCCCTCTGCGCTGGTGCTGGAAGTGACAGAAGGGCTGTTAGTCGACGATTTAGAAGGCAGTATCGCGAAAATGCTGCAGTTGACTGCGCTTGGCATCACCTTTGCCATTGATGATTTCGGTACCGGCTACTCATCACTGTCTTATATCCGCAATTTACCGGTACAGGAACTAAAGATTGACCAGAGCTTTATCAAAGGTATTCCGAACCAACAAAATGATGTGGTGATGGTCGAAACCATTATTGCCGTGGCAAGGCAGCTACATTTAAGAGTGGTTGCTGAGGGCGTTGAGACCGCAGATCAAGCGGTATTCTGTCAGCAACAAGGCTTATGGTCGCAAGGTTACTATATCGACAAACCGCTACCGATAGCAGATTGGCAGACGCGTTGGTTAAATCTGCTCAGTAGCCCCGCCAGGCAATGACAAATGCGGCTTACCCTTTAGATAGGCATTGCGAAATACCTGAAAGTACTCCGCTAACTGCTCTGCAGCCGGTTGATCGGCCGCCAGCCGCAGCACTTCAATCGCCACTTCCGCGGTACAAAGTTGATGCAAGTGTGCTGCTTCGCGCAGCAGATAATCACTTTGTTGCGTTGGCTGGATCCCCAGCACCGGCAGTTTAGCCAGATAAGGGCTTTTAAACATTTTCTTCGCCTCGCGCCAGGTGCCATCCAGCATCACAAACAGCGGCGTGCGCCCGGCGCTGGCCTGCTGTAGCGCAGCCGCATCGGCCAGACAACGTTCTGCTTCGGCATATTGGGTTGGAAAAACTACGATGGGCGCATAGCGTGGGTCGGCCAGCAGCGCCAGTAACGCCGGATCCGGCCTGGTGCGATCCCAGACAAAGGCATGGCTATCAGCAGCAATATCGCAGATCAGGCGCCCGGTATTACTTGGCTTATAGCATTCGCCGGTATACATAATAAAGCAAAACGCGGATTTTGCCTGCGGCACTGGGGTGGCTGCACAGATACAGTCAGTTTGGGGCAGCAAACAGTGCTCACAGCGGCGCACCTTGCTACCCCTGGCATTAAAAACGCGGGTGGCTTTTTGCAATTCGCGCTGTCGTAGCGCCAGAATAGCATTGCGATGCATAGGCAGGAGTTCCGGGCGTTGGCTGTTTGGGCGCGTATTCTAGCGGCTTTTATGCTAAGCTGCCGCCACTTTTTTGCTGCTTTGTTGGCTTAAGCCAAACGTCGTGATGTTAATTACTGCCAAACAGCCTTCTGAAATTACCTTGCCGGCGCATAATCAGGGCTGGCCGACGGTACTGGCATTTTTGTGTGCCCATTTTCCGCGCATTCCGGCTGAGAATTGGCAGCAGCGGATCCGCGACGGCAAGGTCTATTGGTATCAGGGTGAGGCGATCACTGAGCAGACGCCGTTTTTGCCCAGTCGCCGGCTCTGTTATTTTCGCGAAGTCGCGGCCGAGCCGAAAATTCCGTTTTTGCATCAGATCCTGTATCAGGATGCGCACCTGCTGGTCGCCGATAAACCGCATTTTTTACCGGTTACGCCGGGCGGAGACTTTGTTAACGAATGCCTGTTGCAGCGGCTGAAAGAGGATACCGGCATCAGCGATTTAGCGCCGCTGCACCGGCTGGATCGCGATACCGCCGGCTTAGTGTTGTTTAGCTGTAATAGCCAAAGCCGGCCATATTATTACCAGTTATTTCAGCAGGGGCAGCTGGCAAAGCGCTATCAGGCCCGGGCCCGCTTAAGCGCCAACCTGCAGCCGCCGCTAAGCTGGCAGTTGAGTAACCGGATTGAAAAAGCCCAGCCGCGATTTATTAATCAGATCGTACCGGGTGAGGCCAATGCGCACTCTATTATCGAGCTGGTCGGCGTTGAGGGGGATATCGGCCAGTTTCAGCTGCAGCCGCTGACGGGGAAAACCCATCAGCTCAGGCTGCATATGCTGAGTCTTGGCATGCCGATCTTAAATGATGCTTACTATCCTGAGTTGTTACCGAAGAATACCAGCGATTTCAGCCGCCCCCTGCAGCTACTCGCGCAGCAGCTGAGTTTTATCGATCCGCTTAGTCAACGTCAGCAGCATTTTGTCTCGCAGCAGAGGTTATTTTAGCCTGGCAGTTGTTCTAGCGTAGCTGTTGTAATAGCCGGTCTAACTGATTAGCAAAGGCCTGACGGTCGGCCTGGCTAAAAGCGGCCGGGCCGCCACTTTGTACCCCACTGGCGCGTAGCGTCTCCATAAAATCCCGCATCGTCAGTTTCTGGCGGATGGTATCGCGATCATAGCGCTCACCGCGCGGATTAATCGCTTCCGCACCCTTGGCCAGCACCTCAGCCGCCAGCGGGATATCACCGGTAATCACCAGATCACCCTGGTGACAACGGCGCACAATCTCATTATCGGCTTCATCAAAACCCTTACTGACGGTCAGGCTGCTGATAAAGGGCGAGGGTGGGGTACGTAGTGGCTGATTTGCTACCAGCACCAGCGGCAGTTGCTTGCGCTCTGCGGCGCGGTACAGGATCTCTTTAATGACGGCCGGGCAGGCATCGGCATCGACCCAGATAGTAAAAGGCATAGCGTCATTCCGGATAAAGGTGACAAAAGCGCATGGCTTGCGGATAAGGGAAAATATCTTCCACCAGGCCCTGGCGGATCCGATACTGCTTTTGTCGCCAGTAGCCGGCATCCAACAGTTCCGGATGTTTACTAAATAACATATCGCGGATCTCGGCACCCGGTGTGACAAAGGTCGCCATCTGCTCCGGAAACACATCACCGGGTGCGGCCCAGCAATTTGCCTCTGCTTCCAGTGCTGCTTCAAAGCTATCGACCTTGGGCAGGCTGCGGAAATTCACATCCAGCAGATATTGCACCTCGTCATAATCATAGAACACCACTCGTTTATGCCGGGTGACACCAAAGTTTTTCAATAGCATATCGCCGGGGAAAATATTGGCAGCAATCATTTCTTTAATGGCGGTGCCGTAGTCATCCATAATGCTGGCTTTATCGGCAGTTGAGGCCTGTTCCAGATAGAGGTTGAGTGGTGTCATCCGCCGTTCAATATACAGATGTTTAATTACCACCAGCTCATCCTCAATTTGCAGCGAACCGGCAATACTGTCCTGTAGCTCCTGCAATAACTCGGGCGTAAAGCGCGCCTTCGGCAAGGCAACATCGGAATATTCCAGCGTATCGGCCATCCGGCCGACCCGGTCATGCTGTTTCACCAGTTGATAGCGGGCCTTTACCGTGGCGCGGTCAAATTGTTTGGTTTCGCTAAAGGTATCGCGAATCACTTTAAACACATAAGGAAAAGAGGGCAGGGTAAACACCATCATCACCATGCCCCGGATCCCTGGCGCGGCAACAAAGCGATCCCTTGAGCGCTCAAGATGGGTCAAAAGTTCGCGATAAAATTCGGTTTTACCCTGTTTATGCAGACCTATGGCGGCATACAGCTCGGCCAGGGTTTTATGCGGCAGCAATTCGCGTAAAAAATGCACCAGTGCCGAGGGGACCGGGCATTGCACCATAAAGTAGGCGCGCGAGAAGCCAAAGATAATACTCATTTGCTCCGGATCGGTAAGCAGCGTATCCAGATACAGACCTTTACCTTCAGCGTGCAGCAACGGAATGATAAACGGTTGCTGGCCTTGCGGTGTCACCACCCGGCCAACCAGATAGGCGGCTTTATTGCGAAAAAACGGGGTGTGCAGAATATCTAACCGCAGCAGATGCACCGGAAAAGCGCCATGACTGGACTGACTGATAAAGCTGCGTAGCACACAGCGGATATCATGTTCCAAGTCGATAAAGGGCGTATTAAAACCAAAGGCGGCAATAATATTGCGGATCGATTGCTTTAAACCATCCTGTGCCGGGAAATAACTTTGGTACACCGAGGCAATAGGTGCCGGCAGGTGTTGCTTATCCAAAGTCGATTCGACAAAGATATTCTGGTTATGAAAGTACTTGCGGGCAAATAACCGGCAAAACACCGAGTTATAGAAGGTTTCTGCCAGTTCTGCCTGCGGGTGAAACAGCAGATACTCCAGATAGTGTTGCTTAACCTGCTGCCACAGCGGTTCATTTAAACATTCGGCGGGTAATTGCTGGCGTAGCAGGCTGATGGTTTCATTAACCCGCAAATCATAAAACTGGATCCGCTCGGAGCTGTCTTGTTGATAGGCCTGCCAGTCGGCTTGCTCAAAGCGCTGCCGGGCACGAGCCGTGACCTGCTGAAATAAGCGAAAGTGTTTGCGAAAGCCTTTTAAAATAATCTCGGCAATTTGCCGTGCCTGGTTAGCGGAAGTTTTTAGTGCCATGTTAGCTGCTACGCTGCATAAGTTTGTTCAGAGTACGGCTTAGTCTGGAGCAACACAACCGATATCCAGACAGAGCTGTTTTGGATCATCGGCTCTGGCTTCCCGGGCGATATAGACCACCCAATATTCCAGATGGGGCGAATGCCATTTATAGTAAAAACCGACGCCAAGGTGATTTTGTTCGGCAAAAAATGCGGTTTCCCCCAACAGATGGCTGCGGTGCCGGCTGGAGCTTTTAAAGGCTTCCCATACTTCTGCTGCCGAGGTGTAACCACCCGCGACGGCTTCGACACTATTGCCGGTAATACTGCTGTAGTAGGGTGGAAGCTGGTACCCCAGCGCTCTGAGACGTTGGTTCGCTCCAATCCCGCCAACGAAATGGTCGACTCTGCCATGTTCTGCCATCTGTTTGGCTTTGTCTGCGGCGGCTTGCGCCAGAATACTATGACAGCTTAGCTGCAGGCGTTGCTGTAACGGATCCTCAATAATCAGACGAGCCAGCTGCTGAGCTCTGGGATCCAGACCACATTCTGCTGAGTACTGTTTTTCCGCAACGTTTTGCGGCTGTCCGTAATGCCGGATATCTGAATAGGGTGCCAGCAACGACAAAATTAGGATAAATATCAAGACTGTATCTTAGTTGCACGTTTTTTACAGCATACCCCTTACATCAGGTTTTGACCAGAACCTATACCAAAACCGTCGCGACGATAGTGATAAACAATAAAAAGGGCCCATCAGGGCCCTTAACTGCGAGAGATGATCGCTAAAGAATTAATTTGGCTGAACTGATTCAGCAACAGACACTGCAGATTGCAATGGCAGATCGGCAGGTTGTACATCTGCGCCATAGTTAAATAGCACCGCCAATACCAGTACGACTGAGGAGGCCAGCATCAGTTTGACCATCAGTGGTAAACAGAAGCGGAACCAGTGGCCGTAAGGGATACCGGCAATACCGATAATGCCCATTAAGATCGCATTGGTTGGGATAATCATATTAGAGAAACCATCACCAAACTGATACGCCAATACGGCTACCTGCCGCGGAATTTCCAGCAAATCACTGAGCGGTACCATTAGTGGCATAGTGACATAGGCCTGACCACTACCAGACGGGATAAAGAAGTTCAGGAAGGTCTGGATAAACAGCATGCCCACCGCTGCCACCTCAGAGCCGACATAAGATAACGGCATTGACATACCATGCACCAGCGAATGCAGGATCTGGCCATCTTCTAAAATCAGTGAAATCCCGCGTGCGACACCGATTAATACCGCGGTGGTGGTGAGCTCCATCGCGCCCTCGATAAATTTTTTCGCAGCGGTATCGGTACTGATATTGCCAACCAATACCACAAATAAGCCCCAGGCGATAAAGGCGGCACCCAGCTCATACAGATACCAGCCATTCATCCGGATATTGTAGGCTACCACACCGATAGTCAGCACAAAGCTGCCCAGGATCAGGCGATGCCGCCAGTTTAAGTTGGGATAATCGACCGCATGCTTATCACCCAGGGGGCAGGGCAGATCTTTTACCATCGATTGGTTGGGGTCTTGCGCGACCTTTTTGGCATAACTCCAGACATGGTGAAAACCAATTAACACAAAAGGCAGAAAAATCGCCGCCCGCAGCTCCCAACCGGATAAAATCGGAATATCGGCGATTTGCTGGGCAATCACCAGCGTAAATGGATTGACCGCAGAAATGCCGTAGCCAATACCATAGCCGGCCACCGTCATACCGACCGCCGTCATCGCATCCAGCCGCATGGCTTTACACAGCGCCACCAGAATTAATACGAAGGGTATATATTCACCGGCGGTACCAATAAAACTGGATGCCATCGCAAAGCAGAAGATCACCATAAAGATCAGCATCTGAGGCCGGGAGCCAAAACGCTCCAGTAAGCGGCCAATCAGCGCATCCACAGTGCCGGTTGCGCGGGCCACTGCCAGCACGCCGCCTAAAATCATCACAAAGAAAATCACATCCTGGGCGGAGGCAAAAGCCCTTGGAATGGCGGTTAATAATTGCCAGGGCGTCAGATAACTGCGTTCTTCAACCAGACTAAAAGTACCCGGCACAACCACAGCCCGGCCGTTGGCCATGGTCTCGGTAGCAAAGAAACCCTGGGGAACTATCCAGGTGGCGATCATCGCAATCACCATCATGCTAAACAGTAGCGTGAGAGTGTGCGGAACTTTAAACTTTCCCATAAATAAACCTTAGCAGCGCGCCGGGGCGCGATAGAGAGTGTTGTTATAGTAATATTGGGCTGAAAGCCAGGTTGTCAGGGCTTAACAGGTTAGCGATACCGCCACTGCTACCGGCCAGCGCGCTGCAAGTCTAACCTATGACGCGCGGTTCGACAAATCAGACAAGGCTGCTGCGCCGAGACGAGCAAAATTCACTCCTCAAACCTCAACACAGCGCTGCGTTATTTACCGTAAGCAGCATACAGCGCGGCGGATACCCCTTGCTGGCAGAGAGTACTTTGGGTAGGCTGACGCCTTTTAAGCGGAGTAGACCCCTTGTTATTTGCTCTGACCGTGCTGCTCAGCGCCAGTCTGGTGTTTTTGGTACAACCTATGCTGGCGCGCCTGCTATTGCCATACTTTGGTGGTGGCGCTCAGATCTGGACCGCCGCATTATTGTTTTTCCAAACGGCGCTGCTTGGCGGCTATTTGTATGCGCACCTGCTAAGCCGCTATGCTAACCTGACGCAGCAGCGTTTCTGGCATAGCGGTTTACTGCTGCTGGCGGTAGCCAGTTTGTTACTGCTGGATGCGAAACCCGATCCGCAAGCTGCACCCTTGTCGGGTATTCTAAGCTATCTTGCACTGGCGATCGGCTTACCCTATCTGCTGTTAAGCGCCACTGCGCCTTTGGTGCAGAACTGGTTTGCCGCCCGTTATCCGCAACAGAGTCCGTACCGGCTTTATGCATTATCGAATCTGGGCTCTTTTGCGGCCTTACTCAGTTATCCGTTTTTAGTCGAGCCCTATCTGGCGCTACCGCAGCAGCAAGCTTACTGGACTGGCGGTTTTATCCTGTTTAGCGGCTGTATCCTGGTGCTGCTGTGGCAGTCACTGGCGCAGAGCAAGCTGCTGCCCGCGGCACCACTGACTTTGCGGCGCGGCCATAGCGGTCGTTATCTGGCGTTATCTGCCGCCGGAGTGGTGCTGTTGTTGGCAGTAACCCAGCAATTAACGCAAAATGTGCCGCCGGTGCCCTTTCTCTGGGTAGTACCGCTGGCACTTTACTTACTCAGTTTTACTCTGGTGTTTAACCGCGATAGCTGGTATCAGCGCGCCATCTGGTTGTATTTATTTGCCATCTGCTTAGTTGTTGCACTACTGCTGTTTTATCTGGGACGGCAGTTTGATTGGCTGTCACAGCTGCTGCTGTATCTGATGTTGCTGTTTAGTGGTTGTATGCTCTGTCATGGCGAGCTGGCACGCAGCAAGCCGTCCCGTGAGCAGTTAACGGCATTCTATCTGTTGTTGGCTGCCGGTGGGGTGCTGGGCGGCCTGTTGGTTAATCTACTGGCGCCGTTGCTGTTTAGTCGTTACTGGGAGTTTCCGCTGGTGCTACTGGCGATCCTCTGGCTGGTGACGCTGCATAATTGGCGCCGGCAGGCGGTGTGGCAGACGGCAACGGCGTTATTGGCAGGTGGGATCTTTATTGGCAGTTTTTTACTGATCGAACAGCAACTGGGGCGCCAGGATATCAGCAGCAGCCGGAATTTTTACGGGAGTCTGATAGTGCGCGATGTCGAGTTAAACGGGCAACGGCAGCGCCAACTGATAGATGGCACCACCAGCCACGGTGCGCAGTATCTGGACGAGCGCAAAGCCATGCAACCGCTGAGTTACTATCGGCCTGGTACTGGGGTCGCATTGGCAATAGCACACTTTTTACCGGCTGATCCGGCACGCAGTAGCAGCCAGCTGAGCCAGCGTCATCTGGGGTTGGTTGGCCTGGGCGCCGGCGCTTTGGCGGCCTATGGCCGCAGCGGCGACCTATTACAGTTTTATGAAATTAATCCGGCGGTGATCGAGGCGGCCCAGCAGCATTTTAGTTATCTGGCGCAGAGCGAGGCTCAGATCCGCTTGCAGCTGGGCGATGCCAGACAGCTGCTGCAGCAGCAACTGGCAGAACAGGGCAGTCAGCAGTTTGATCTGCTGGTGTTAGATGCCTTTAGCAGTGATGCCATTCCGCAGCATCTGTTAACGACTGAGGCGCTGGCATTGTATTGGCAGCACTTGCTGCCGGATGGTGTGCTGGCTGTGCATATTTCGAATAACTATCTGGATCTCAGTAGTGTGTTACGTAATCAGGCTTTGGCGCTGGGGCTGGATGCGGTCTTTATCCCGACGCCAGCCGATGCCGATAATCCGGCGGCGACCGAGTGGGTACTGCTAAGTCGCAATCAGCGTTTTTTACAACAAGACAGCATCCGGCAAGCCAGTCGGCCCTGGCCAAGACCCTTACGACCCGAAGTGCGCTGGACCGATCAACACAGTAACCTGTTTCAAGTGTTGAAGTAGCTGCTGAAGTCGCTGTTGAATGAAGAGAGCGGAGCTAGTCGCCCTGCGCTAAAGGCAGCAGGGCAACCGGTTCGGTGGCGGTTATTCTTCCGGACTGATAATGCGTAGCTGCTGGCGATAACTGAGGTTACCTTCGGCGTCGGCACTGCAAGCGCCGTCTTTACTCAGCCGGATCAGATAAGGTGGCTCACTGACGGTGGCACTGTGAAAGTTGCTGCGGCACAACGAGCGGCTAAGGCTACGGTAGTGATCGCGGCTAAATAGCGGGCTCTTGCTATGCAGCGGCTCGGCCTGCTCGGTCAGCGGCGTTTTAGCGGCGGCGGGCACCAGCGTTAGTGTTACCTGTTGGGGCACATTCTCTGCCTGGGGCGAGGACTCAGCCGGGGTTAAAGTCTCAGCCTGGGGCAAGGTCTCTGCTTGCCAGACTAACGTATCGCCTGCTGTCAGGGTGTAGGTGTGCGCCAGTAACTGCGTTTTGCTCGACTCTGACTGTAACTCGCTGACATAGACCTCACCGGCGCCGCGGGCAGCCATTTGCACCAGCCCTGTGGCATAGTGGCCCAGATCGACCAGCATGGCACTGGCTTCATCGACACCAAAAGCCAGTCTGGTTTGCGTTGCCTGCTGTAGCACTAAGAGCCGGGCCTGACGGCCGCGCTCGGCAAAATGGGTATCCAGCACACCGAGCGGGAATAATCCCAGGCCACCGGCCGCGGTATAGGTAAGCTGGCGCTCACTTAAATTATCCGGGCAGCGGTTTTCTTTGCGACAACCCGGCCAGGGCGCAGGGCCCGCTACCGCGCCATATTGTAAGGCATGATAGCTGTCGCCGTTGGAAATCATCGGTACCGCTGCCAGCTGAGGTGCCAGCCACTGATTGCCGCTCATCACTGCTGTACCAGCGCTGGTGCCACCAACCAGCAGCTGCTTGTTGGCAACGGCACCGAAAATCGCGGTTAGCTCCGGGCTGGCAGAGCCGTCCGCAAAGCGCAGCGCCTGATAGGTCAGACTTTGATCACCGCCATTAAAGAAAATGCCATCAGCCGCAGCAATTTTTGCAACCAGGGCTTTACTGCCTGCCTGACAGGCCTGCAGCTTAAGTGCGTAAAGATCCGCATAAACCTGTTCACGGCGGTAGCTACCATGGATGTCCGCCAAAAATTGCGGCAGCGCCTGACAATTTTGCGCCTGCATCGCCGCCTGCAAGGCAGCGGTTAGCGGTAGCCACTCTACCTCTGCGCCAGCCTGGCGAAAGGCATCCAGATAAAAATCCACCGCAGCAAAGGGATCCCGTGATGAGGCGGTCACCATGAGCAGTTTTGGCGCACTGCGCCCTTTATTGCTGGCTTTCGTTGCCGCCAGACGCACAAACTCACGGTACAGTTCAGCCGAGTGCTGATCCGAAGTCTGTGCTAAATCAACGTGTTCAGTTAAGCGGTACTTGCCATCACTGCTCAGGGTCGGCACTTCCAGATAATCAAAGACGACATTTAACTCACGGTCAGACAGCTGTTGCCACAGGGTTTCACCATCCGGCGCTTGCTCTGTGGCCGGAGCCGCCCGCCACAGCTCGACCAACTGTTGTTCGGTTAGCGGAGCAGTATGTTCAGCAGCAAGTCGATTAAACAGCTGCACCAGCTGTTGCTGCAATGTTTTACGTTCAGCGCTGAAAACTTCCGCGGTAGCGAAATTTTGCAGCAGGCTCTGTTGCAACCAATACAAATTACCGGTTTTTGCCAGGGCGCTGAACTGAGTTTGTTCCAGGCAACTGCGGTTTGACATTGAGCTACAGGTGGCAAGACCGCCGCCCATTAACATCAGATCGTATTCAGGCTGCGGTAGGACTTGCGTCGGCGTGCTGGCGATATCCAGAATGCTGGGTTCAGGCTCAACAGCCGGCGTCGGTTCATCGGCGGCAGCCAACGGCTGTTCTGTCTGAGCGGGTTCCGGCTGCGGCTCAACCGCCAGTGCGCCCGGTACTGCCAGGCCAACCAGGCTGCTAACAAGCAGCAGCTTTATGCAGGAAAGACGCATCTAACCTCCTGTTGCGAATTGCTGCGGTTTTTCGAAGGTGCCATACACCCGTGGCCGTCCGTCCTTTACCAGGCAGCGGCCTTTGGCGATCACGGTGTCGATACTCAGATCATGGCTATTGAGCAGCAGCATATCAGCATCTTTGCCAACTGCAAGCTGGCCTTTTTGTTTTAGGCCTAAAACCTGCGCTGGTGCCTGAGTTACCGTGGTCAGGGCGGCACTCAGTGGCACCTGAAACTCCAGCACGGCGCTTTGCAGTGCCTGATGCAGGCTACGCACTGCACCCACTTCCAAACCGAGTAAACGACCATCCGGGCTAAAAATCGGCAGACTGGCATTGCCATCCGAGCTCATGGTTAACTGCGTTGGGCTAATACCGGCAGCCAGGGCCCGGGCGACGGCGGCGGCGGCGGCCACTTCGCCATGCTGCAAATCGTAGGCGGTGGTGCTGGTGGTAAAATCAATCACGCCGCCCGCACGCGCGAATTCCAGGCCTGCATTAAACAAGGCTTCGTTGCGGTTGATATGGGTCGGGTAAAATTGGCTTAAGCTTAACTCGGTGCCGGCTACCGCATCAAACAGCGGTTGCAGTAAGCTGTTGCCGCTGCCGACATGCACACTGACCACGCCGCCTTTGCCGGCCAGCATACCGCCAACCCGGGCGGCAGCGGCAACCTTGCGGATTTCGCTGATCGTTGGTTGTGACGAGCGGTGGTCGCTAATGGCAATTTCACCGACACCGATAATTTTATCAATCAGGATCAGATCATCGGTAATGTTGCCGGTTAGCGTCCGGCACGGGATTTCATAAGAGCCGGTATGGCAATAGGTACTGATACCCTCGATGTCTAACGCATGCGCCTTCGCCAGCAAGTTGCTGAGGGTTCGGGTAGTGGCATCGGTACCCAACACGCCAATGGCGGTAGTCACGCCGGCTAGAGTGGCATCGGTCAGCTGCATTTCCGGGGTCCGGGTAGCAAAGCCACCCTCACCACCGCCGCCGATATAATGTACCAGAGAGTCAACAAAGCCGGGTACCAGTAACTTGCCGCTGCCATCGATCACTGTGATCGGTAAGTTGGTATCATTAAGCATTAAATTATCGGCAATCGCCGCTATGGTATTACCGGCCAGCAGCAGATCCTTAGTGCCAAGCGCAGTAGGGGCATAGAGTTGTGCGCCCTTAATCAGAATAATCTGTTCCAAGATAACCTCATTATTGGTAATTAATCGCCACCGCCAGCAGCATAAAAGCCGACGCCAGCGCAAATAGCCACAGTTGTAATTTCCAGGCAAATCTCAGCCAGACACTCCAGTCCACTCTGACGACACCCAGGCAGCCAATTAAGGCGGCGGAGGTGGGGATAATGCAGTTGGTCAGGCCATCACCGAGCTGAAATGCCAGTACGGCGATTTGGCGTGATAAGCCAAGCATATCGGAGAGCGGGGCAATCAGTGGCATGGTTAGCGCGGCCTGGCCGGAGCCGGAAGCGACAAAGAAATTAAAAATAGATTGTAAAACCAGCATCAACCAGGCAGATAACCAGGCCGGAAAATCGCCCAGTGCCTGCCCGGAGTAAAACAACAGCGTATTGAGTACTGAAGGTTGCTCGGCATTATCACCACCGAGGATCAGCACTATACCCTTAGCCATGCCAACAATCAGTGCTGCCGGCAGCAATTCGGCCGCACCTTGTTTAAAGCCATCGGCTACTTCGTTTACGCGCATTCTGTTACCCAGTACCGCCACCATGCCAATGACCACCCCTATGGTGAAAAACTGACTGGCGATCTCCGGAATATAGTACTCGCGCTGCGTCACACCCCAGATAATCCAGCACAGTCCGGCAAAAAACAGCAACAGGATCAGGCTGTCCAGACCGTTATAGCGGTGTTGCACGCTGCTACTTTGCTGCTGCCGTAACCGCTGATCAGTATGAAAACTCAATGAGCTTTCCGGTGTGGCTTTAATGCGGGCGGCATAGCGCATGGTATAAACGATGCCAAACAGTGTAAATACCGCCCACATGCCATAGCGTAACTCAGCGCCTGATAACAGCGGGATCTCGGCAATACCCTGCGCGATGGCGACATTAAAGGGGTTCATCCAAGAGGTAGCAAAACCGATCTGGGTTGCGACATAGGTCACCAGCACGGTCGTGATCGCATCATAGCCCAGTGCCAGCATCAACGGCAGCAGGATGATACAAAAGGCGATAGCTTCTTCCCCCATGCCAAAGACCGCGCCGCCGAGCGAGAACAGTGCGAACATCAATGGGATAAACAAAAACTCGGTACGCCGGGTTTTTTCGATCAGCGCCACTATGCCATTATGGATAGCACCGGTTTTCATAATGATGCCAAAGGCACCACCGGTTAACAGAATAAAGGCCACTACCCCGACGGCAGAGCCCCATTTATTGCCGGAAACCAGGCCTTCAAAGGCATAGTTAAAAAAGCCGATACCGCCGCCTTCAGCAAACAGCGGTACACCTTGTTGCTGCTCGGATGCAAACTGAAAACTTTGCGGGTCGAGTTTGCCTTTGGCTTTTATAGCGCCTTCGGTTGCTGCTGGCAATTCCGTCAGGCTAAAGCTGCCTGCCGGGATCAGATAAGATGCCAGTGCTGCCAAAATCATCACGAAAAACAGAATGACAAAGGCATCCGGCATCTGTGCCGGTTGTTTGGTTGATGGTGTCATACAACTAACCTGTGTGCACAGGCTGCCGGCGGTGGCCGGCAGCCCTGAGTTTAGAAGAAGTAGCTAAAGGATAACCGATAGTTACGGCCCAGTGCATTGTGATTGATGGAATCGAAGCCCCGGCTTGAACCATAAACCCGTGGCGGGTCGCGGTCGAACAGGTTGTCGATATTAAAGCTGACAGTGGCATTTTTAAAGTCATAGCCAATATAACCGCGTACTGTGGTCCATGAGCTCACTTGCCGTTCACCATCAGGATTCAACACGCCAAGTTGCTCCATTTCCTCCAATTCACGCAGTCGCAGCCGGCTGATATCATCAGCATAGGACGCGGTATAACTTACACCTAAACCGCTAAAGAAGTCTTCGGCCCGCCACGACAGCCGCAGATTAGCGATATTGCGCGGATAGCGATAAGTGCCTACCAGCGACTCAATCTCGTCTGAGCCGGCTTTATTACGTTCAAAAGACAAATAGTGCGTCCAATCGATATCCACCCCAAGTTTACCCTGACCCAGGTCAAAACTATGGCTGAGTCGGGTGTCGATACCTTTTACCTGCTGACGGCCTACGTTATCTAACAAAATCACATGATCCCGGAACAGCGGCAAGCTGGTGACCCGCGCCGGGGTGCTATTCACCCACTCGGTCAGAATTTGCTGCATATTGGCATTAGGATCAGTCAGGTTACGGCCTGCGCTATCCAGCACCTCGCAAATGTTAAAGCGGTCACGGCCGACGGCCAGATCCGGATTGAGTGAAATACCAGTGGCTCCTTCCGGCACCAGGCCACAATGACGTTGTGTCACATCGGTAATACTGCGCGCCAGCGCAGCGGTCATATCGGTATCAACCAGTTTTTTGTGATCAAATTGCCAGTAGTCGACGGTCACCGTAGTGTTGCGGCCCGGGCTCCAGCCAAAACCAACGCTAACCGATTCTGAGGTCTCCGCCTGTAACTCCGGGTTGCCCAGCTCCAACACGTTCAAACTGCCAGTACCGCCCTGACCGCCGCAGTAAAACTGGTTTACTACCTCGTTGGCCGAACAATCATAACGGGCAGTAGTGGTACGCAGCTTGACACCCGCCTGAGTTAAAGAGGGCGCGCGGAACGAGCTGGCCCAAGAGGCGCGCAGTACCAGCTCATCGGTAGGCCGGTAAGTAAAGCCGATTTTCGGATTAAAGGTGCCACCAAAGTCGTTGTAGTGGTCGTAACGGCCGGCTGCCAGCATTTCTAACTGGCTGGTCAGAGGCACATAGAACTCACCAAACACCGCTGCCTGATTGCGACTGGCGCTGGATAAGCTGGAGCCAAAACCAAAGACATCGACCAGATAGCCATTATCGAAGCGGGCCTGGGCGTTTTCGGATGGCTCGTCGGTGATTTTTTCGCGTCTTAGTTCAGCACCAAAGGCTGCCCTGACAAAACTGTCCCTGAATTCGAACAGATCGCCGCTAATCCGCGCATCCCAACCATAAAGGGTACTTAAACCATCACGGGTTGGCACTTCTTGTGCCAGCGCCAGTCTGGCGTCATTCGTGGCATCATTTTGTAAAAACGGATTATAAAAACCGACCAGATTAGTGCCAGTGGCACAGCTAAGCGTATTGCCGCTGCGGCTGGCGATACTGCCATCTGAGCAGAGCTCACCGGCGATAGCGGCATGATATTTATAGCGATTATAAATACCGGCTACGGCTTCCTGAGTCGACTTAGAGCGCGACACCAGCACGGCGCTTTCCCAATCCCAGTCGCGGTAAGTACCGGATAAGGCTGATACCAGTCGCAGTGCTTCAGTGGTAACCTCTACAGTGCGCGGCTCGGTAAAGCGGGCGTCAAACTGAAAGCCCCAAAGCCGCTGGCCGGTCGGGGAGAAAAACGGATCAATATAGATTTCGTCGTCACCAAAATAGATAAAACTATTATCACGGGTGGTGCCGGGAAAGATATCCAGCGCATTTTCCGGTACCCAGGCACCTTCGGCATCGTTTAGCTGGTTAATCGGCGCCGGGCTGGAGACAGCAGTAGATTTGGTGCGGGTATAAAACACATCGGTCTGCCAGTTCAGGTTAGTGTTTAAATCTTTATTAAACATTAAACCGGCTGACGCGCTTTTAATGGGGCTGCGCAGTACATCATCTTCGTTCGGATAATAGGCGCAGATCTGCTCGCCAAACTCAGTGGTTACCAGTGGTGTCGGACAGCCCGGCGTTGCTATTTCATTGCCGCTACGGGTCGAAAAGTAATAGATATTTGGCGTGCCTTTTGGCAGGTAAGAATAATTACTTTGTAAAATTGGCGTGCGGGTAAAGTCGCGATCTGTGGCGCGCAAGTCTTTGCGGTCGAACAAATCGGCAAATACCGTCAGATTGCCGCCTGCAACCTGCTGCCCCCAGATTAGGTTAAGGTTAGCCGTGCCTTCATCACTAGAGGCGGTGCTATTGGCATAGGACAGATTGACTTCGGCCTTGTCATAATCTTTTTTCAGAATGTAGTTTATTACGCCAGCTACCGCATCGGCACCATAAATAGCCGAGGCACCGGTGGCCAGAATTTCAATGCGCTCAATCGCAGCAATCGGAATACTGTTAATGTCGACAAAGTTTTGCGTACCGGCCGCAAAAGAGGAGGCGGCAACACGACGGCCGTTAATCAAGGTCAGGGTTGAAGCCGGGCCTAAGCCACGTAATGAGGCGGCTGACTGGCCGGCTGGCGTTGCGGTTGAGGTGGCACCACTTTCTGAGGTAGAGAAGGTGCCGTTACCGCCCCGGAGCTGACCAAGATCCTTCAGTAATTCATAGAGTGAGCCGGCGCCGGAGTTTTTAATATCTTCGGCCGACAAAACCACCAGCGGCTGCGCCCCTTCAAGGTCAACGCCTTTAATGCGCGAGCCGGTGACAGCAATCCGTTCCAGGCTTTTTGCTTCGTCAGTTGCTTCAGTGCTTTGTTGGGCAACAGCCGGTACTGCCATAGCTAAAGCGGTAGCAATAGCCAGTGAGAGAGGAGCATAGTGTTTCATGGTTACACCTTTTTGGATAAGCAGGCAGCCGCACAGCCCTATGCATCAAAGTATGCATAGCAAAACGCTGTGAAGCCGCCAGGGGCTTCATTTTTGCTTTATGATTGTTATTTGGTTTTTTGGGTCAAACAAATAGAAAAGCAGGTACCACCACACTGACGATAGTCAGTGTCAGGTCAACCTGTTGCGTTTCTACTCGTTAAACCACTCAGAGAGGTAGTATGACGAGTAGTGATATGAGCTTAGCTTTACGGCTTTTTTTAACATATCGCTACTTTTAACTAAAAGGATTAAAAAGTCAGTGAACCACCTTTATTCGATGGCTCCTTAAGTTATATGCCAGCTGTCTGATCCTGTCAAGCCGCTGTTGCAGATTTTTCGTTGCCTGCGGCGGCTGGTATTAGAATAAAAAATGCCCGCGAGTGACGGGCATTTATTATTACAGCTTTGATAAATCAGACTTGCAGATAATCCAGGATCCCTTCAGCTGCTTTGCGGCCCTGGGCGATAGCCGTGACCACCAGATCAGAGCCTAATACCATATCGCCACCAGCAAAGATTTTTTGCTGATTGGTTTGTAGTGCATAGGGGCTTTGCTCGCTGGCTAAGACCCGGCCTTTGCTATCCAACGCTACACCCTGGTCGATTAACCATTTTGGTGGACTGGGCTGAAAACCAAAGGCGATAATCACCGCATCCGCCGGCAATACCTGCTCTGATCCCGGCACAGGCTGTGGGCTGCGCCGCCCTTTGGCATCAGGTGCCCCCAGTTCGGTAGTCACTACCCGTACGCCGCAGACCTGGCCGGCATCGTTTAATTCAATCCCCAGTGGCTGCAGATTAAACAGAAACTCAACGCCTTCTTCGCGGGCATTTTGCACTTCTTTGCGCGAGCCTGGCATATTGGCTTCATCGCGGCGGTATGCGCAGCTGACTTTAGCCGCACCCTGACGAATAGAGGTTCGGACACAGTCCATAGCCGTATCGCCCCCCCCTAATACCACCACGGTTTTATCTGCCATGCTGACAAAGGGGTGTTCGGTCTGCCAGCCCATCAGGTTATTGACGTTGCCAATTAAAAACGGCAAGGCTTCGTAAACACCGGGCGCCTCTTCATTCACCAGGCCACCTTTCATCGGCGTATAGGTACCCAGCGCCAGAAAGACGGCATCATACTCTTCCAACAGACTGTCGAAGCTAACATCGACACCGACGGTGGTATTTAGTCTGAATTCGATGCCCATTTCGCTGAAAATCTGCCGGCGCAGTTTTAACACATCCTTTTCCAGTTTAAACGGAGGAATACCGAAGGTGAGCAAGCCACCGATTTCCGGATAACGGTCAAACACCACAGGGGTAACGCCGTTACGTACCAGCACATCGGCGCAGGCTAAGCCAGCCGGACCGGCGCCGACCACCGCGACCTTGCGGTCAGTTTTAACCACAGCGGATAAGTCAGGCCGCCAGCCCATTTCAAAGGCTTTGTCGGTGATATATTTTTCGATACTGCCGATGGTAACAGCGCCGAAGCCTTCGTTCAGGGTACAGGCGCCTTCACAGAGCCGGTCTTGTGGGCAAACCCGACCGCACACCTCCGGCAGGCTATTGGTTTTGTGGGACAGTTCTGCCGCTTCGACAATACGGCCCTCATTCGCCAGCTTGAGCCACTGGGGAATATAGTTATGTACCGGACATTTCCACTCACAGTAGGGGTTACCACAATCCAGACAGCGGTCGGCCTGACCAGCTGCCTGGGTGGCACTTAATGGCTGATAAATTTCAACAAACTCGATAGTTCTCTCGGTTAGTGAGCGTTTTGGCGGATCAATCCGTTTTACGTCAATAAACTGGTATACATTCTGTGCCATAACGCCTCCCTTACATCGCTTGCACGCGCAGCTCGGCAGACGAGCGGGCGCGGTGACCAAGCAAGGTATTTACATCGCTGGTTTTTGGTTTTACCAGCTTAAATTTGCTTAAATAGTTGTGGAAATCATTCAGGATCCGCTGAGCTTTTTCACTGCCGGTTTCTTCGACATGCTGGTGCAGCAGACTGCGTAAATGTTCCTGCAGAATGGGCATTTCCACATCCAGCGCTTCCACCAGCTCGCCATTTAAGCGCAGTGCTAAATCATCCTGCTCATCCAGCAGGTAAGCAAAGCCACCGGTCATACCGGCGCCAAAGTTCACCCCGGTACAGCCCAGCACCACGACCACACCGCCGGTCATATATTCACAGCAGTTATCACCGGTACCTTCTACCACGGCGACGGCGCCGGAGTTACGCACCGCAAAACGTTCGCCGACCTGGCCTGCCGCAAACAAGCGGCCGCCGGTGGCGCCGTAAAGACAGGTATTACCGGCAATGGTAAAGCCATTTTTGGCAAAGCTGGCGCCTTTAGCCGGGTAAATTGCGATCTGGCCACCGGTCATGCCTTTACCAACATAGTCGTTGGCATCACCCTGCAGCGACAGATAGAGACCACCGGCATTCCAGACGCCAAAGCTCTGGCCGGCAGTACCGGTAAACTTAATGCGGATAGGATCGGTTGCCATACCCTGATTACCATGCTGGCGGGCAATAAAGCCGGACAACGCCGCGCCAACCGAGCGATCGGTATTGCGGATCTGCAGATTATGTTGGCCACCGGCTTTTTTCAGTACCGCCTGCTCGCATTTTTGCAGTAATAATTGGTTTAAGGCGCCCGGATCGAAAGGCGTATTATTTTGTACGCAGTACAAAGGTTTATCCGAGTGCACGCCGGAAGCTTGCAAAATAGGCGTCAAATCCAGTTTGCCCTGTTTTTGCGTTTGCGCACTGCGATAATCCAACAGATCAGTACGGCCAATCAGTTGAGTTAATTCGGTCACGCCCAGCTCTGCCATTAGCTCGCGCACTTCGCGCGCCAGGAAGCTGAAATAGTTCATCACCATTTCCGGCAGGCCATTAAAGTGGTCGCGGCGTAAGGTGGCATCCTGGGTTGCGACACCGGTTGCACAGTTATTCAGATGGCAAATCCGTAGGAATTTACACCCCAGTGCGACCATCGGGCCGGTGCCAAAACCAAAGCTTTCGGCACCCAGAATGGCGGCTTTCACCACATCAAGGCCGGTTTTCAGACCGCCGTCGACCTGCAGCCGCACCCGATCACGCAGCCCGTTTTCCACCAAAGCCTGATGTACTTCAGCTAAGCCCAGCTCCCAAGGGCTACCGGCGTATTTTACCGACGTCAGTGGGCTGGCGCCGGTACCACCGTCATAGCCTGATACGGTGATTAGGTCAGCGTAAGCTTTGGCGACACCGGTCGCGATAGTACCGATACCCGGCTCTGATACCAGTTTGACTGAGATCAGCGCCTGTGGATTAACCTGCTTTAAATCGAAAATCAGCTGCGCCAAATCTTCAATCGAGTAGATATCGTGGTGTGGCGGCGGTGAAATCAGCGTCACGCCCGGCACTGAATAGCGCAGCCTGGCAATTTCAGCGGTGACTTTCTCACCGGGTAACTGACCACCTTCGCCGGGCTTAGCACCTTGTGCTACCTTGATCTGAATCACTTCGGCGTTGACCAGATAATGCGGCGTAACTCCGAAACGGCCGGAGGCGACCTGTTTGATTTTCGAGTTTTTCTCGGTACCAAAGCGCCGCGGATCTTCGCCGCCCTCACCGGAGTTGGAGCGACCACCGAGGCGGTTCATCGCAATGGCCAGCGCTTCGTGTGCTTCTGGACTTAAGGCGCCGATAGACATCGCTGCGCTGTCAAAGCGCGGATAGAGCTGCTCTGCCGGTTCGACCTGCTCCACTTCTACCGCTTGCGTACCCGCTTTTAACTGGAACAGATCGCGGATATGTGCCACCGGCCGCTCGTTTACAAAGCGGCTATAGTCCTTGTAGTCTTCATAGTTGCCGCTGCGTACCGCTTTTTGCAGGCTTTGCACCACATCGGGGTTATAGGCATGGTACTCGCCATCGTGCACATATTTTAACAGACCACCATGATTTAGCGGTTTGCGCTTTAACCAGGCCACATTAGCCAGTTGCTGCAGATCCTGCTGGAAATCGGCAAAGTTAGCGCCGCTTAGCCGTGACGGCACATCGCTAAAACACTGCGCCATCACATCAGGGTGGATACCGACCGCTTCAAACAGGTTGGAGCAACGGTAGCTGGCGACCGTCGAGATCCCCATCTTTGACATGATTTTATACAGGCCTTTATTGATGCCTTTGCGGTAATTCAGCACGGCCTGACGCGCGGTCAGGGCGATATTGCCTTTTTCGACCAGTTGTTCGACCGTTTCATAAACCAGGAACGGGTAAATCGCCGTGGCACCCAGGCCAATCAACACTGCGAAATGATGCGGATCGCGGGCGGCAGCGGTTTCAATAATGATGTTCGAATCACAGCGCAGCTGGGCATTAACCAGTGCTTGCTGTACGGCGCCGACAGCCATAGCCGCAGGAATGGGTAATAACCCCTGAGCAATGCGCCGGTCGGTCAGGATCACCAGTACGACTTTGTCATCTCTTACCGCACTCACCACTTGCTGGCAAAGAGTGCTGACGGCTTGTTGCAGATCCTGCTGTGCCGGATCAAAATTCAGCGAGAAGATCTGGTGCTTATAGTATTTCTCATCCGCCTGTTTCAGTTGTTTTAAGTCTGAATACATCAGTACCGGGGATTCAAACTGGATCCGCCGCGCATAGCCGGCGGTCTCTTTAAAGACGTTATGCTCGCGGCCAATACTGGTTGCCAGCGACATCACATGAGCTTCACGCAGCGGATCAATAGGTGGGTTGGTGACCTGGGCAAATTGCTGGCGGAAATAATCAAACAGGGTGCGCGGCTTACGCGACAGCACGGCCATCGGCGTATCGTCACCCATAGAGCCAACGGCTTCCTGCGCATCTTTTGCCAGGACAGTCACCACCTGCTCAATTTCCTCATAGCTGTAATTAAACAGCTTATGCAGTACTAACATTTCGTCGTCGGTAAAAACGCGTTTACCAATCAGATCGGTTTCATACTTTTCATAAGGTACCAGCCGCTGCACGTTTTCATTTAGCCAGCTGCGATACGGGTGACGCTGCATTAAATCCTGATCGATTTCATCTGAACGCCAGATCTTGCCGCTGGTGGTATCAATCGCCAGCATTTCGCCGGGGCCAACCCGGCCTTTTTCAACCACTTCGTCCGGGGTGTAGTCCCAGATCCCGACCTCAGAGGCCAGGGTAATCAATTTGTCGCGGGTAATGACAAAGCGGGCAGGGCGCAAACCATTGCGATCCAGATTACAGGCCACATGCTGGCCGTTGGTCAGTACGATACCCGCCGGACCATCCCATGGCTCCATATGCATGGAGTTAAACTCGTAAAAGGCTTTCAGGTTATCGTCCATCACCTTATTGCCCTGCCATGCAGGCGGTACCAGTAAACGCATGGCACGGAACAGATCCATACCGCCGGCCAGCAGCAATTCCAACTGGTTATCTAAAGAGCTGGAGTCAGAGCCGGTTTGACCAACAAAGGGTGCGGCATCCTGCAAATCCGGTAGTAAAGGTGAGGCAAATTTATACTGACGGGCGCGGGCCCACTGCCGGTTGCCGGTAATGGTATTAATTTCACCGTTATGAGCTAAAAAGCGGAACGGCTGAGCCAGTTTCCAGCGTGGCATCGTATTGGTCGAAAAACGCTGGTGGAACACGCAAATGGCGGTTTCCATCCGGATATCGGCCAGATCCAGATAATAACCGGGTAAGTCCGCCGGCATCATTAGGCCTTTAAATACGGTAACTAAGGATGAAAAACTGGGAATATAAAAATCCTCATCCGCTGTCAGCTGTTGCTCAACACGGCGGCGTACCATATAAAGGCGGCGTTCCAGGTCGTGATCGCCCCAGCCATGTGGGGCGTTGACCAGTACCTGCTCGATATGCGGCATTGAGTTCAGGGCCAGCGGTCCCAGTACGCCAGCGTCGATTGGTACTTTACGCCAGGCGACCAGAGTCAGGGTTTCGCGAGCAATTTCCTGATTAATAATGTCTTTTGCCAGGGCAGCCTTAACCGGATCCTGACTTAAAAAAATCATCCCGACGCCATATTTTTTCGCCAGGTTCCAGCCATGCTCCTCGGCCAGCGCGCGGAAAAAGCTATCCGGTTTTTGCATTAATAAACCACAACCATCACCGGTTTTACCATCGGCAGAAATACCGCCGCGATGTTGCATCCGGTCTAAACCATTGATTGCGGTTCTGACTATGCGGTGACTGGCGACCCCTTCCAGGTGCGCAATCAGCCCAAAGCCACAGTTCTCTCTTGCCTGACTATGCTGATACAACGCCATGACACGCCTCCAAACTTATCCTGAAATAAATAATTATATAAATATTTTGAATTATTATTCTTGTTGTTGTCTGTGCTACTGCTGAAAGAATTTGTCGGGTTGTCTCTCAGAGGTCAACGCGTTGCGGTCTTTAACTCGGAAGTTTTAGCCGTCTATACTTTTAGAGGTTAACAGGTATACCGACATTTAAAGCAAAAATCAAGCAGCTTGTCGCAGAGCGAAGCAGCGATTCTGCTGATTTTTTACCTAACTTAGCAAAATTGGTGTTTATGCCAGATATCTACGCTAAACGGCATGCCCGCTAGCAGCGATACTGCGGCTATCGCACCATCAGCTTGCTGAATAGCGCCGATATTTTTTAATAATTATGCTATGTCATCTGCCGGCATTTACGACCACTGCCAAGGCTGAGATTGGCAAAACAACAGTTAACCGTTAATCTAGTTTGGTTTTTTATTTCAGGCTGCGGTATCAAGTGTAGATGCTAATACCGGAGCTGGCGAATCAGGCTTACTAACAGCGGGATCTCTAACCTTATGCAAAATCCAGTACACCCACAGGTGAAAGCCTTTGCTGTCAGGATTCGGCAATGGGGTAGTTGGCAGCTGGGTGCCGTGCTGGTGTTGTTGATGGCAGCACTGGTCTTGCTGAGTTATTTGGGTTATACCGCGGTACTTAATCGCGAGCTGGTGCTCCACGAGCTGCAGTTATTGCTGGCTTATACCGTGCCGGCCTTTGCCGTTGCTGTAATGTTAGTGTTTTATCTGATCTTAAAGTTGGATGCCGCCTTGGCATTTTTGCAGGACTCAGCGCAGTCGGAGCGTCAACTGAACCAGTCAATGCAGGAAAGTATCCGCCAGCTTAATTTTGAGATTGAAGAGCGTAAGCGCGCGTTTCAGGCAAAACGGCGGGCGATAGAAGAACTGCGGAAAGAAATTGCCGAACGCCGCAAGACGGAACAAGAGCTGGCTGAGCAGAGTTTGCTGATCCGCTCTATTGTCGATAGCTCTCCGGATTTATTTTATTACCGCGATGAGCGTGGCTTACTGGCCAGCTGTAATAAAATGTTTGAGAGTATCATGGAGCGGCCGATGTCGGCGTTGCTTGGTCAGGATCTGACCCGACTCTATGATGCCAACAGCCGGCAAGCTGCAATTTTATCTGAGTATGGGCTGGCAGCGCCTGAAACGGAGTTAACCCTAGATGTACAGTTTAAAAAGCTGGACGGCAGTGTGCTGTGGTTTGAAATGCGCCATTTGCCATTTTATGACCGTCAGGGCAGCTACATTGGTCTGTTGGGGTTTGGCCGCGATATTACTTCGCGCAAGTTAGCCGAGCAGGCACTGGAAAAAGCCTATCAGGATAAAGGCCAGTTTATTGCCACCCTAAGTCATGAATTGCGTACGCCTTTAAATGGTATTGTCGGTTTAAGCCGCCGTTTGCTTAGCAGTGAACTGGGGCCAGAGCAGTCCAGTTGGGCGAATACGATTTTTACCAGTGCTGAAACCTTGGGTAATATATTCAATGATATTATTGATTTAGATAAGATTGACCGGCATCAACTTGATATCGTGTATCAAAGTGTCAACTTGCAGCACTTTTTGCAGGATATTGCCAACTTTGCCCACTTGATCTGTCAGCAGAAGGGACTGCAGTTTGAATTAAAACCGGAAGGTTTGATCGATAGCTATCTGCTACTGGATACCACACGATTACGCCAGGTGTTGTGGAATCTGCTGAGTAACGCGGTAAAGTTTACCCGTCAGGGCCAGGTGCGGTTACGTTGTTTACTGCAGGCAGAACAGTTACTGCTCGAGGTGTCGGATACCGGTATTGGTATCGCCCAACATGATCTGCCCCGTATATTTGATTTGTACTACAAATCTAAAGATGGGCAACGCCTCAGTATTGTTGGCTCGGGTATCGGTCTGTCGGTCTCCCGCTCGCTGGTTGAAGCCATGTCTGGTCATATACAGGTCACCAGTACTGTGGGAGAAGGCAGTACCTTTAGTATCCGCTTGCCTGTCGTGTTTGCGCAAGCGCCTGAGCAACTGCCACCAATAAGTTGCCCACCCTTGACCATTCTGCTGATCGAAGATGTACCACTCAATGCTGATATTGCCATTACCTTGCTGGAACAGCGTGGTCATACCGTGATCCATGCTGAAACCGGAGAAGACGCACTGGCGCTTCTGGAAACCGAGGATGATTTAGATTTGGTACTGCTGGACATGCAGTTACCCGATATGGATGGTGCAGATATCGCCCGTTATATTCGCTCTGATCAACGGTTAGCCGTGCTACCTACTGTAATGTTGAGTGCCAATGTGCGCAAGGCGCAGGAGTCGCTGGGTGACATTAAGCTGGATGGTGTGCTGGCTAAACCGTTGAATACCGACAAACTTGATCAATTATTGGCTGAGCTATTCTCACCCAGTGCACTAAGATTGCAACAGTCATCGAGTCAGGAGCCAGACTCTGGCAGTACTAATCATCCGGCATTAGATGAAACGGTGTTGCAGGGATACCTGCAAAGTCTTGGGAAAGGAGCAATGCAGCGTAGTGCCCAGCTGTTTGCACAGCTATTGCCGGGTTACATCAATAAATTACTGGAAGCTGCAGTACAGCAACAAACCAAAGAGCTGCAAAGTGTGGCGCATAAATTAAAAGGTGCAGCAGCAGCAGTGGGGTTAGCCTGGGTGATGCAGCAAGCCAGAGCTTTAGAAGAGCAGGAGCCGGATTGGCAGGGATTACAGCGACAGTTATTAGAACTGCATTTTACTGCAGAGCAGCACCTGGCTACTCTGCAGCAATATATCGAGCAGTATTAATTACTTCTCAAGTTTACCAACAAAGCGGTAACCTTCACCGTGGATAGTGCTGATCAGCTCCGGGCTGTCAATATCCGATTCAAAGTGCTTGCGGATGCGGCGGATGGTGACATCAACAGTCCGGTCATTTGGCCTTAACTCGCGCCCTGTCATATGACGGATCAGTTGTTCACGGGTAAAAATTTTACCTGGTGTATCCAGCATTAAACGCAGGGCACGGTATTCACCTTTTGGCAGGCGACGGGCAACGCCGGTGGGCGATGTCAGATTGCGGCTGTTTTCATCCAGGGTCCAGCCATTAAAGCGCACCACGCTCTTATGTTCTTCCACCACAGGCTGCGCCACAGTGCGATTCAGCAGGTTGCGGGCGCGAATGGTTAGTTCCCGTGAGTTGAAAGGCTTGGTCAGATAATCATCGGCACCGATCTCCAGACCCAGGATCCGGTCAACATCGTTATCACGGCCGGTCAGGAAAATCAGACCAATATTCTGCTTCTGCCGTAACTCGCGAGCCAGAATTAAACCATTTTTCCCTGGCAGATTAATATCCATTACAATTAAATTAACCGGATTTTCTTCCAGTTTTTGATACATTTCCTCGCCATTGACCGCTTCAATAACGTGGTAGCCCTCTCCCTGGAACAGATTGACCAGATTTAATCTGGTTACTTCTTCATCTTCGACGACCAGAATCACGGGTGTTTGCATTGGAGTAAAACCTTTTTTGGGAGTTGTAAGAAGTTCGTTCTTTAACTGTAGACAAATTGACGGATGAATTGTCAAATTAGCTGCAATTATAATCTACCGGACTAATTGTTAACAAGAATTTTGTTAACAATTAGCTTTACCTAATGTAGTTTAATTAAAAGTTGTTTAGAGTCATTATGTTAGGAGTTAAGCTTGCTTGGGCTTAGGTTGCCCACTGGAAAGTCGATATCAATTTGAATGCCGGCACCTAAAGCACTCTCTAATTTAATCTTGCCATTTAGGGCTTGGGTAACCAGGTTATAAACCAGATGCATACCTAAACCACTACCACCTTCGCCTCTTTTGGTTGTGACAAAAGGATCAAAAATTCTCTTGCGGATGTGCTCTGGCACACCCCGGCCATTGTCGGCATAGTGGATAAAGCAGCGATGTTGCTGCAGGGTGACCCGGATCGTAATTTCGCCCGCTTGCCCCTCATCAAAAGCATGTAGCAAGCTATTCATAATTAAATTAATTAAAATTTGGTTGATTGGTCCAGGCTTGCTATTCACTATCAAATCGGGCGGGCATTCGATCCGTAACTGGTGCGCGGTTTTTTTGAGATTAGGCCGCAGCGATAACATCACCTCGTTAATCAACTGCGCCATATTAAATTGCCGTTGATTTTCATTAGATTGATCGACGGCGACTTGTTTAAAGCTGCTGATTAAGCCAGCAGCACGCTCCAAGTTGCGATAAATAATGCCCAGATTTTCTTTGCTATCGTTCAGAAAACGCGCCAGTTGACTTGAGGTTAGCGTTTTTTGCTGAAACGCCTGCTCAATTTCCTGAACCTTATCCTGTAGCAAAGTTGAGGCTGTAACACCGAGGCCAATAGGTGTATTCACCTCATGCGCGATACCCGCCACCATTTGACCCAGACTAGCCATTTTTTCGGTTTCAACAATTTGATTTTGGTATTGATGCAGGGTGGCAAGGGTATTGAGTAACTCTTGATTTGACTCACGTAACGCATTGGTCCGTTCGGCGATTTTTTGTTCCAGACTCTGGTTAAGTTGTTTAATTTCCAGTTCGGCCTGTTCCCGCTTGCGCAATTGACCTTCAATCCGATCCATCATGGTATTAAACGCCCGGCTAAGTTGGTTTAACTCATCGAGGTTGGCAGTAGGGGCGCGTACACAATAGTCTCTTTCTTTTGCGACCTTATTTACCAGTTCTAACAGCACATGCAATGGCAGAGTGAAGCGCCGCTGTAGCTTAAGCGCCAGTAACAGCGCTAGCCCCAGCGCCAATAATGCGATAACTATGGTGATAAGATTCTGATTCCGCTGCGATTGCTGCAATTGATCCGAACCGGCTCGCAGATACACATAGCCCAGCAATTGGCCGTCAACTTCGACCTGGCGACCCAATTCCAGCTGATCCGCACTGCTAAGGGGGAGAGGCTGCTCGCTGAGGCTTTGAATCCGCTCGGTTTGTGGTGGCCAGGGACCGATGTCAGAGCGGTTATAACTGGCAAAAAATTTTAGTTGCTGATTAGTTTGATCAAATTGATAGATATGTACATTTTTAATCGTCGGTATCGCAGTTAATGCCTTTAGCCGGGTTTCTTCGCGATGTCGGTTATTGGTGAGTAGAGTTGATTGTGTATTAATGGCAATGATGTCCGCCAACGCCAGAACCTGCTGCTGCAGCTGTTGTTCCTGGCGCTGAAAATCCAGATAATTGCTGAAAAAGAGTGCGATAGTCAGGGTTAAACTGCAAATTAACATCACCAGCCAGATCAGCGCGCTTTTCATCGATGTGGTGCGGGTTGGGCTGGACATAAATATTCTGCAAATCCCGAATGTAATGTTGTACTTGTTAGATGCTAAACAGAATAGTGCTTTTTAGCAAAGGGAGAGTGGAAATTTTATCCAGCGCGTTTATAGTAATTGCAGGCAATGATAGCTGAGATCAGCCATGAACCTATGGCAACTTTATAAAAGCAGTATTTTTTTATCTCACCAAACACTTTCCATGGCGATTAATTTTGCCATTATCAGCGGCCAGAACCCTGCCGGTAACGCGGAAAACCCACTTTATAATCAGCTACTCGATAAGAAGCTACAAGCACGTTTGCAACAGTTGGGAGTGCCTTATCGCTCTGTAATTGGCGCGGCTCCCGATCTGAGCTTCCAGGAGAAAAGTTGGGTCGTGCTCTGCGACAAGCAGCAGGCAATAACGCTGGCACTTGAATTTACTCAAAATGCCATTTATTGGGTGGAGCAGGGGCAGCTTTACCTGGTGCCAGTATTGCTGCCAGAACAAGAAGAGTGCCTGGGCCAATTTCAACAACGCCTGGTGTTGTTACCAGCTTAGAGCTTCTAGGGCGCGCGGCGAAGGATCTCCAGTATGGGTTCGACGTCTTGTTGCAAATGCTCGGTTAGCTGCTGTTTGCGGCGAAACTGTGCCAGACGCTCGGTCGCATCTGCTGGTGTAGTCAAAAGCTGCGCAAAGTCAGTGACACAGATACAGGTCAAAGCCGGTTTGCTCATGCCGGCTAATTGCACAGCCCGATACAACTTATGCGGGCAAGCTTTTACCCGCTCAGGCGCCTGTAAACAATTGGCTGGATTGGCTTTCGCCGGAAGGCTACATAGCCCGCCCAGTAACAATGCTACTGAAATCAGCGCCCGTGCTGGCATATTATTTTTTCACCGCCTGATAAATCACAAAACCATTGGCTTTGGCCAGAATATTCACCTTACCAAAGGCTTGCTCCAGCAGTTGTTGGTAGGCGAGATGATTATTGGCGACCAGGGTTAAGGTACCACCAGATTGTAGCCGCGCCGCGCTCTGGGCAATAAAGGCTTCACTGATACTGTAGTCGGTTTTAATGCCGGTATGAAAGGGTGGATTGCTGACAATATGCTTAAACAGCTGCGGCTGTGCTGGCAAACCATCAGCGGCAATAACCTGACCACTCAGTTGATTAGCCTGTAAGGTCGCGTTAGTCGCAGCGGTTGCCAAAGCGCTGATATCGGAGCAATACAGCTCAATGCCTGGCGCCTGCTGTTTTAGTGCGGCGCCGATAATGCCGGCGCCGCAGGCGAAATCCAGCACCTTGCCATCCTGGATATGCCCCAGGTGCTGCAGTAACAGCGCCGTACCGGTATCCAGCTTGCCATGATTAAATACCCCGGGCAGCGAACAGATTGTCAGGTTATGACCCTTATGCTGAATGTTAAACTGACTTATGGCGCCGGGTTTGAGCTGACTGAGATCGCCTGTGAGCGAAAACCAGAGGCAGTGTTTGGCGTTATCCAGTTTATGCGCATGTAACCCCAGCTTCTCGGCGTGATTAACCAGGCTTTTAATCCCGCCTTTATTATCACCTACCACATAGAGCTGGGCATCAGGCTGCAGTGCACTGGCAATACGGGCCAGATTATCGGCCAGTAATTCTTTACTCTTGGGATAAAACAACACTGCGGTGGCAAACTGCTGGCTAAAGGCTGGCGTAGCGCTAAAGTAAACCTCGGCACCGGCTTGCTGCCACTGCTGTTTAACGGCGGCATCGGTGGTAAAGCAGCTGATTTGCCCCAGGGCCGGTAACTGGCGGGCCAGTTGGTCGGCTTCTGGCTCGACAAATAATACCGGACCCTGTAAATCGTCCAGGTTGCGTAAAATCAGCTGACTGCTGTTAGCAAGCATTAACTTATCCTTTTAAACATCAGATCCCAGACACCATGGCCCAAGCGCTGGCCGCGTTGTTCGAATTTGGTCAAAGGCCGGTGTTCCGGACGTTCGACATAGGTGTTGTCGGCAGATAAGTTCTGAAAACCCTCGGCAGCTTGCATTACTTCCAGCATATGCTCGGCGTAGTTTTCCCAGTCGGTCGCCATATGAAAGACACCACCGATTTTTAATTTACTGCGCAGTGCCTGCACAAAGTCTGGCTGCACGATCCGTCTTTTATGATGGCGCTTTTTGTGCCAGGGATCCGGGAAAAACAGTTGCACTGTATCCAGGCTTTGCTCTGGGATCATCTCGGCTAACACTTCAACCGCATCATGTTCAAACACTTTCAGATTGTTTACGCCCTGAGCAACGGCTTCGGATAAGCAGGCGCCAACCCCAGGCTTATGCACTTCAATGCCGATAAAGTCTTGTGCCGGAGCGGCCTTAGCCATCGCAACCAGTGATTTGCCCATGCCAAAGCCAATTTCCAGTACCCGCGGGGCGCTGCGACCAAATAACAGGTCCAGATCCAGTAGTGCTGGCTGATAATCCACGCCATAGCCTGACCAGTGATTTTCCAGCGCCAGTTGTTGGCCCTTGGTTAAGCGGCCTTCACGCAACACGAAAGAGCGGATGCGCCGTAAATAAGGTTGCGTACTGGCATCATCCGGCTGATGGTCGTTTGGCGGTGTGGCCTGGTTGGTCATGCAAAGCTCCAATCTGAAAAATTAGTCGGCTATTATCCTTGGAAACGGTAGCAAGCTCAACCTCGGGCTCTGTTACAATTGGTGCTTTTCAATGGCAGGAGTCGTATTTTTGCAAACTGATACCTGGTTTAGTGAGCAGTTGGTCGCTTGGTACCAGCAACATGGCCGCAAAGATTTACCCTGGCAGCAACAGCCAAGCCCTTATAAAACCTGGCTGTCGGAAGTGATGCTGCAGCAAACGCAGGTAGCAACGGTGATACCTTATTTTCAGCGTTTTGTGGCGCGCTTTCCGGATGTAAAAACCCTGGCTGCGGCCGAAACCGACGAGGTGCTGCATTACTGGACCGGTCTTGGCTATTATGCGCGGGCGCGCAATCTGCATCAGGCTGCACGGCAGATCGTCGAACAGCATCAGGGCGAATTTCCAACTGAATTTGCACAAGTACTGGCGCTGCCTGGTGTTGGCCGCTCGACCGCCGGCGCAATTCTGTCGTTGTCGCTGGGGCTGCACTATCCGATTTTGGATGGTAACTGCAAGCGGGTACTCAGCCGTTTTGCTGCTGTAAGCGGTTGGCCGGGGGAGAAAAAAGTCGAACAGCAGCTATGGCAATTAGCAGAGCGCTATACACCCAAGGCGACAGTACAGCAGTTTAATCAGGCGATGATGGATTTGGGCGCTTCGCTGTGCAGCCGCAGTAAGCCGCGCTGTGCCGAGTGTCCGCTGGCCCGGCATTGTCAGGCGGCGCTGCAGGGCGAGCAGCAACGTTATCCCAGCAAAAAACCGAAAAAAGCCTTACCGGAGCAACAAAGTTTTTGGCTACTGTTAACCACAGCCGAACAAGTTTTGTTAAAACAGCGCCCGGCAAAAGGCTTATGGGGCGGCTTATATGGTTTTCTGGAATTTAGCAGCGCCAAAGAGCGCGAGCAATTTGTTGCGCTGCAGGGCCTGGCGGTGCAACAACAAACGGAACTGGCGACCTTTCGGCATACCTTTAGCCATTTTCATTTATGGATCAATCCGCTTTGGCTGCAACTTTCCAGCTTGCCGGCGCGGGTAGAGGAGCAATCTGCCGCGCTCTGGTATACAATAAGCGCCATACCTGAACTGGGGTTGTCGGCCCCGGCGAAAAACCTGCTGCAGCAATTGGCTGCATTAAGTCTGAGCAAGGAAAAATTATGAGCCGCATCGTATTTTGCCAATTTCTGCAAAAAGAGGCGCCGGGATTGGATTTTCAGTTCTATCCGGGCGATTTGGGTAAGAAAATTTTCGATAACATCAGCAAAGAAGCCTGGGCCCAGTGGCAGGCGAAACAAGTGATGCTGATTAACGAGAAAAAGCTCAATATGATGAATGTTGAGCACCGTAAATTATTGGAAGAGCAGATGGAAGCCTTTTTGTTCCAGGGCCAGGATGTGCAGATTGATGGCTATACGCCACCTGCTAACTAAGCGCTGTATTACGCCCGTTTCGGAGACTTATGGCCCGCCGTTTACCGCCGCTTAATGCATTAAAAGCTTTTGAAACTGCTGCCCGGCATTTAAGTTTTACCAAGGCGGCCGAAGAGCTGTATGTGACTCAGGCGGCGATTAGTCATCAGATCAAAGCCCTGGAAGATCATCTGGGGCTGAAACTCTTTATGCGGAAAAACCGCTCTTTGCTGCTAACCGAAGAAGGGCAGAGCTATTTTCTCGATATTAAAGAGATTTTTTTGCAGCTACACGAAGCCACCGAAAAATTGCTGGCGCGCGGTGCTAAGGGATCCTTGACCGTCAGCCTGCAGCCAAGCTTTGCTATTCAGTGGCTGGTACCGCGGTTAAACCAGTTTAGTGAACAGCATCCGGATATCGATGTGCGGATCAAGGCCGTGGATCAGGATGAAGGCTCGCTGACCGATGATGTTGATGTCGCCATTTATTATGGTCGCGGTAACTGGCGTAACCTGCATGCAGATAAATTGCATACCGAATATTTACTACCGGTTTGTTCACCGCTGTTATTAAATGGCAGCAA
Source organism: Alishewanella agri BL06 (assembly GCF_000272005.1). GTDB lineage: Bacteria > Pseudomonadota > Gammaproteobacteria > Enterobacterales > Alteromonadaceae > Alishewanella > Alishewanella agri. Next base: position 460,182 of record NZ_AKKU01000026.1, read on the forward strand.
ACCGCTGAAAGAGCCAACCGATCTGCGTTTTCATAACCTGCTGCATGATGGCTCACGCCGTGCATGGAAAGCCTGGTTTACTACCCAGGGTTTTAAAAACTTTAATGTCAATCAGGGGCCGATCTTCAGTCATTCCTCGATGGTGCTGCAGGCGGCGATTCATGGTCAGGGCGTGGCCTTGGCGCATAATGTACTGGCGCGGCCGGATATTAGCTCTGGCCGGCTGATCGTACCGTTTAATCATGTGCTGATCAGTAAAGACTCTTACTATCTGGTGTGTCGTGAAAGCCAAACCGAGCTTGGCAAGATCACAGCGTTCCGACAATGGATGCTGGATATGGTCAGCGCGGAGCAGGCCGAATTTGCCGAGCAGCAGTTTACCAATGCGGTGGCAATGGATGATTAAATGCTAGCTAATCCTCTGGTATTGCTGGCATTGTTAATAGTGCTGCGAGTACTGGCATGACAGCAGTGGCCAGGTTATTACTTTGCCATGGCGCAGGCGCCGGTTGTGATAGCGCTTTTATGCAGCAGCTGGCCGCAGCGCTGCAGCAACAGCAGATAGAAGTAGCGCTGTTCGAGTTTGCTTATATGCAGCGTAAACGCGAACTCGGTACGCCGGTGCCGCCGCCTAAAGTTGCCAGTTTGCTGCCGGAGTTAGCGGCGGCGATAAAGGCGCTGGGTGACGATTTGCCGCTGTTTATTGGCGGTAAATCAATGGGTGGGCGTGTTGCGTCGCTGCTGGCCGCGCTGCCTGAATCTTTGGAGGAGCGGGTTGGGGCGGTATTTGCTTATGGCTATCCGTTTCATCCACCGCGTAAAACACAATGGCGTACCGGGCATTTTTCTGTGCTTAGCCGACCGCTTATTATAATGCAGGGCGAGCGGGATCCCTTTGGCAACTATGCTGAACTGAGCGCGCTGATGTCAGCTTGGCCCGAGGTGACAGTGCATTGGTTACAAACAGCGGATCACGATTTTCAGCCACTTAAAAGTAGTGGCCTGAGCCAGCGCCAATTAATAGTGCAGGCCGCCGAGCTTACCCGAGGGACTATTGATGCAATTCTGGCTAAAGTTAAGTACTAGTCTGGCAGCCTTATACGGCGGCGCAGTAGTGGCGCTTGCGGCAGCACTGATGCATTTATGGCAAAGCAGCTTAACGGAGCTGGCGACCGGGCGGGTATTGGCTGCTTTAGCCATGTTGGCGTTACATGCTTTAGGTTTGCTGCTGTTAAATATCTGGCAGCCGACGAAGCTGTTACTGGCCGTCAGACTGTGTTGGCATCTGGGTGTCTGGTTGTTTTGTTGGACACTGATAAGCGGCGTTTTTGCCTTGCCGCTACATTTTTCAGCTTTGGCCCCACTGGGTGGCCAGAGCTTTATTTTAGGTTGGCTGCTTCTGGCCATCGTAAGCTGGCGCCAGACAAGCTGGCATAGAGAGTAAGATGAAACAATTATTAGTATATTGCCGCGCCGGCTTTGAGAAAGAAGCGGCGGCTGAGCTGCAGGATCAGGCCGCAGCCTTTGCGGTGTTTGGTTTTTGCAAACTGAAAGCCAACAGCGCCTTTGTGATCTTTGAGGCCTATGACAGTGAAGCGTTACAGCGCTTTTACCGCGATTTCGATTTTCAGCACTTTATCTTTATCCGGCAGTGGTTATTGCTGCTGAGCAGCGAACTGGAGCTGCCAGCTCAGGATCGGATCGCGCCCGTACTGCAGGCAGCACTGGCGGAGGAACTTAGCGGCTGTGGTAGCTTGCGGGTGGAATTCCCCGATACGAACGATGGCAAGACGTTATCGACACTGGCACGCAAGCTGACCGTGCCACTGCGCCAGTCCTTGCGTCAGGCTGGGGTGATGCTGCAAAAAGAACATAAACGTGCGCCGGTTTTGCACTTGTTTTTATTAAGTGGCACCAGCGGTTATCTGGGTTTGTCTTACCCGGAGAATAATTCTGCGCTGGAAAACGGTATTATGCGGCTGAAGTTCCCGCCGGAAGCACCTAGTCGTAGTACTTTAAAGTTGGAAGAAGCCTTTATTACTTTTATCCCAAAAGATGAATGGGAAACCCGGCTCGCGCCAGGAATGCAAGCGGTGGATTTGGGTGCTTGTCCTGGTGGCTGGACCTATCAGTTGGTGAAACGCAGTATGATGGTGACCGCTATCGACAATGGTCCTATGGCTGAGTCGTTAATGGAAACGGGGCAGGTGAAGCATCTGATGGTGGACGGTTTTAAATTTGTCCCCGCCAAGAAAAATGTGTACTGGTTGGTTTGCGATATGATTGAGCAGCCGCAGCGTGTCGCCGCGCGTATTGCGGAGTGGTTAATTCAGGGCTGGTGTCAGGAAACGATTTTTAACCTGAAATTACCGATGAAAAGACGCTACGAGACGGTAAAAGAAGTACTAGCCGCGTTTGAGCAGCAGTTACAGGATGCAGGATTCCGATACCAACTGCAGGCGCGGCATCTGTACCATGACCGGGAAGAGGTCACGGTACATGTGCAACCGATTAAGCGCTAATCGGTGAGCTGCAGGGTTAGCCAAACCAGCCGGTGATCTGAGCTGGCATCACGGGTGCCGACTAACGGATAGTCTGCTTCGGCTTTTGCCGGCCAGAATACCCCACCGTCTGTAATGTTAAAACCTTGCCTGGAAGGCAGTACATAGTCTGCCCGCATCCGCCAACCTGCGGTATGGCGGGCGCCAAATTCACGGTCCGGACTATGCTCTGCACCCCCTACACTAGTCGGGATAAAATCACTGTTTACTTTTTGATGCTTTGTTAAAGCACTGATCCCAGCCAGTAGCGCATCGCCTTCGCCTTCGGCGGAAGCATTAAGATCTCCGAGAATTACAAAACGTGCATCACCGCGCAGGCCACCTTTACTACCCTGATCATCGTAGATATAACCCGACTGCTCTGACATTAAATAATCAGCCCAAAAGCGGATTTCATCGTGGTTGCGTTTACCGTTACGATTTTCCGGGCCATCAAACACCGGTGGTGTTGGGTGACTGGCCAGCACGTGGATTGTTATACCGTCGACCTGAACCGGAATATCCCAGTGTGCTTTTGAAGAGAGTGGGAATTGCTGCCAGGCATCATTGCTATACCAGGCTGAACCGTCGGCTTTGGAGGTAACCAAGTGGCCTGGCATATCCTGCCACTTAAAGTGTTGGAAGGTCCGCACCTGATCCATCGCGATCGGATATTTAGACAACAACACCATACCGTATTGTCCGGGGTAAAAGCCAAACCCCCAGGCATCGGCGCCAACGCCGGTGGCTTCGCCATCGTTATCCAAATCAAAAGGGCTGGGCTGTCCGGTGTTTACGGTATTGTAATAATAGTAGGGATAATCAATTGGCTCGCTGCCTGCCTGAGGTTGCTGCAAGTAGTTTTTAATAAAGGCTTCGATACCCTGAGCTGGGTTCTCAATATAGTCGAATTCATTTAATAGCAGAATGTCGGGGCGGACCCGCTGAATGATCGCGGCAATATTTTTAACCTGCGGATGCTCGCCATTTGCCAGCACATCAATCAATACCTGAGAGTTGCCTCTGGTGCCTCGCGGTAAGTAGTTTTCCGCTTCCATACTGACGTTAAAGGTAGCGACTTTTAGTTGTTGTTTTGCCATAAGTTGCTGACTACAGGTTAATAAGGTCAGGCCAATAAACAGAGTGAATAGTAGACGCTTTAGCATCGTCTGATCCAGCAGCAGATTAAAAAGGTGCTCAGCATAACCAGCGAATTATAGAAAAGCCAGTACCCGATATTGCTAAATGCACGCCAGAGCCGAGACAATCGATTGGATAACTGCTGCTACCTGAGTAAAGTTTGAGTATATAAAATATTGTTGAATTGATATTTTTTAGCCAATTTCCGGTTGGATTATTCGCATCAGAAATTAGACATGTTACACTAATATGACGGGATGGCTTTGACAAGTGACATTGGGATTAGTTCCCGTAAGTTGCAGTCACTGTAACGAAAATGACATATTTTTCGTTTAGGCTTCTGTACCAGATTGAAAGCAATCTTTGAAAACTAAATCAGATTTAGCATAAAACCCACAACTACCAGGTGAAAACGATATGAAAATTAGACATTTAGCGATGGCTGTAACGCTCGCGCTCGGCGTTAGCAACATAGCATTTGCTGATACATCTTCTGCAATTCGTGGTAACGTTGTTACTGCAACAGGTGAAGTTGCAGCTAATGCCCGCGTCGAAATTTTACACGTGCCGTCAGGCACCCGTTCCGTTGCTACAACGAACCAAAGCGGTGCTTTCGCTAGTTCAGGTTTACGCGTTGGTGGGCCTTATACTATTACGATCACCAGTGCGCAAGGCACTAAAGTTTATAATAATATCTTTATTTCACTTGGTGAATCTTTCCGGATTAATGCTGAGTTAGAGCCTCAGCAGGTTGAGCGTATTGCTGTAACAGGGACCGCTATTCTCGCGGGTAATACAGGTAGCAGCAGCTATTTTGGTGCTAATGACGTTGCAAATACTCCAAGCTTTGACCGCGATATTAAAGATGTTGTGCGTAATAACCCTTTAGCTGTTCTGACAGCAAAAGATGGTGAGTTAGTGGTTGCTGGTACTAACCCTCGTTTTAACAGTATTAGTATTGATGGTATTGCACAGAACGATGACTTTGGTTTGAATGCTAACGGTTACCCAACCACACGCTCGCCGATCTCTTTAGATGCTATCGATCAGATTACTATCGATGTTTCTCCGTTCAATGCCAAAGATAGCGGTTTCCAAGGCGCGAAAATCAATGCCGTTACCAAGTCTGGTACCAATAAGTTTAACGGCAGCGTGATGTATGAAAAGCAAAACGATAAGTGGGCTGGTACACCAAAAGACGGTCGTACTGAGCGTCCACTAAAATTTGACGAATACACCTGGGGTGCTACTGCTGGTGGCGCTATTGTTCAGGATAAACTGTTCTATTTCGTTTCTTACGAATTCTATGAAGCTGATACGCCAATTGAATGGGGTCCGGCTGGCAGCAGTGCCGCCAACACCACAGTTGCAACTTTAGCAGACTATGAAGCGGTTCGCCGCATTGCTCGTGATGTCTACGGAGTTGACGCAGGTAGCTGGGATTTCACGCCTGTAACGGACGACAAGAAGTTACTGGTCAAGCTGGACTGGAACATCAACCAAGACCACCGTGCAGCTTTTACCTACCAGTACAACAAAGGCAACAGAACAGCTAACACTACTTCTGCAGCTAACCGTCTGCGTTTATCTTCGCACTGGTACAACCGTATTGAAGATCTTAACAACTATGCTTTTAAACTTTATTCAGACTGGACGCCAGATTTTTCTACTCAGTTCAGCCTGACCTATATCGATAACCCTACTACCCAGGCCTCATTCGGTGACTTCGGTGATATCACGGTAAATATCGGCGTAGGTAGCAATAACATTGGCATGGGTTCTGATTTCTCGCGTCACTCTAACGAGCTGAACAAGAAATCAACCATCATTGCGATGGACGCGGATTACCTGTTAGGTGACCATAACCTGAGCTTTGGCTATCAGTTTAAGCGCCTTGATATTTTTAACATGTTCTTACAGAACACCAAGGGCTCGTACACTTTCAACAGTTTGGCCGATTTTGAAAACAAAATTGCTTCTCGCCTCATCTATCAAAACGCGACCAGTCTGAACCCAGCTGACGCTGCTGCAGAGTTTGTTCGTGACGAACATGCATTCTATGTACATGACCAGTGGTTTGCTGCCGATAATCTGCAAATCGATATTGGTGTACGTTACGAGATGCTGGCGTCAAGTGATGTACCTAAATTCAACCAGCAGGCAAAAGATCGTACTGGATTTGACAACACTGAAAACCTGGATGGCTTAGGTATTTTCCTGCCACGCTTCGGTTTTAAATGGGATGCTGCTGATGATCTGACGATTCGTGGTGGTATTGGTCGCTTCTCTGGTGGTCAACCAACTGTTTGGATTTCTAACGCTTACTCAAATCCGGGTGTCGGTATTGCACAATTTGATATTCGTAATACCACTAATAGCCCGTTAGCCGCTGCTTTAGTTGGCGTAGATATCAAGGACGTTCCGCAGGCGTTTAAAGATGCCGTTGCTAACTCATCTGTGTTTGCTGGCACCAACTTCACTGATCCTAACTTTAAGATGCCTTCTGACTGGCGCTTCCAGTTAGCGGCAGATTACATGATTAATATTCCGTATATTGCAGATGATGTAATGTGGACCACGGAATATATGTATAAGAAGCCTGAAAATACTGCGTTCTGGATCGACCCAAGTCTGACAGGCCGCGAAGCAGGTTTTACTGCTGACGGTCAACGTATTATTTATAATGCTTCTCAGCCACGCGATATTATGCTGACCAATGCTGATAAAGAAGGTCGTTCGAAGATCTTCAGCACTATGCTGAGCAAAGCTTGGGATAACGGAATTCGTGTGACTACCTCTTATACCAATCAGGATATTACGGACGCTCATACCAGTACCAGTTCAACTGCCAGCAGTAACTTCGGTTTCAATACCGTAATTAACCGTAACGAAGCACTGGTTGGTCGTTCAGCCTTTGAAACTGAACATCGCTTTGTAGTGAACTTTGGCTATGAACACGAGTTTTTCGCAGGTTATAAAACTAACGTTAATATGTTCTACGAGCGTCGCTCTGGTAAGCCGATCACTTACTTCTTGAACGGCAACAACACGTCCTTCAATAATAGTACTGGTTTCGGTAATCCATACGATTTGCTGAGCCCAGGTACTACGTCAAATGCTCTGTTGGTATATATTCCAACGGCGAATGACCCTAATGTGGTGTTCTTGAACGATGCGGCTCGTACCAACTTCTTCAATACCATCAATGCATTGGGCTTGGATAAGTATGCTGGCGGTTATGCACCTCGTGGTTCAAGCACCACCCCATGGGTGACGACACTGGATCTGAACTTCCGTCAGGAAATCCCGGGTCTGTTAGAGGGCCATAAAGGTACCTTCTACTTCACTATCGCTAACTTCCTGAACCTGTTAGACAGTTCACAAGGTCGTGTCTATGGTAGTGATTTCGGTACTATTCAGTTGGTTGACTTCACAATCAATCCAACTACTGGCCAGTACGTTTATGGTAACGTTACCAGCAACACTAACAACTACGATAAGTTCTACAACCAGTTCTCTACCTGGAGACTGAAAATGGGTGTGAGCTACCGCTTCTAAATATTTAGCGGTCGTAAAAATGCCAGTCAGTTGACTGGCATTTTTTTTGGAAGTTTTTATTCCTAATCACGGCGTTATTAGCGATAATTGCCAGCTATTTGCAATTCTTCGGGCTGTTTTATGGGTAAAAGAACCATTATCGCTATCGCCGGCGCCTCTGCTTCCGGTAAAAGTTTATTCGCTTCAACGGTTTACCAGGAGCTGGTAGCAGAGTTGGGTGGTGAACGGATTGCGATCCTGTCCGAAGATGCTTACTACCGCGATCAGAGCCATTTGTCTTTTGATCAGCGTATTCTGACCAACTATGATCATCCTTCGGCTTTTGAGCATGAGTTGCTGGTCGAGCATTTACAAGCACTGCGTGCCGGTCAGACAATTGCGATGCCGCAATATAGTTATAAATTACATACCCGTACCGAAGAAACCATTAAAGTTCAGCCTGCCAAGGTGATTCTGGTTGAGGGGATCCTGTTATTGACTGATGAAAAACTGCGTGAACAGTTTGATATTTCAGTCTTCATGGACACACCGTTGGATATTTGTTTATTGCGCCGGATTAAGCGTGATTTGGAAGACCGCGGTCGTAGTTTGTCTTCGGTAACTGAACAATATGAAACTACGGTTCGTCCAGCCTTTTTTGAATTTATCGCTCCTTCCAAACAATATGCCGATCTGGTGGTTACCCGCGGTGGTAAAAACCAGATTGCTATCGATATTATAAAAGCAAAAATCCGCCAGCTATTGTCGGAATAACAACCAGGAAAACATTATGATGGGATTAGTGGGCATTGCCGCCCTGTTATTAGTCGCCTATTTGGCGTCGGCGAATCGTAGCCGGATCAACTGGCGTACTGTCGGTGGCGCCTTTGCCATTCAGATTGCCATTGGTGCCTTTGTGCTTTACGTGCCTGTTGGTCAGGAAGTGTTATATAGCATTTCGCAAGTTGTCGCCAACGTCATTGGCTATGCTAACGCCGGTATTCTATTTTTGTTTGGCGATTTGGGTAATTTCTCGCAAGGCTTTATTTTTGCCATTCATGTACTAACCATCATCATATTTTTCTCGTCATTAATAGCGGTGTTATATCACGTTGGCATCATGACCTGGGTAATTCGTTTGATTGGTGGCGGTTTACAAAAGTTACTGGGTACCAGCCGGCCAGAGTCAATGTCCGCCGCAGCCAATATCTTTGTTGGTCAGACGGAAGCGCCGCTTATTGTTAAACCTTTTATCCCAACGATGACCCGTTCCGAGTTGTTTGCCGTGATGGTAGGTGGTCTGGCATCGGTAGCAGGCTCGGTGTTAGCCGGTTACGCTGGTTTAGGTGTAGAATTAAAATATCTGATTGCCGCCAGCTTTATGGCGGCGCCCGGTGGCTTTTTAATGGCCAAGATGATTCTGCCAGAGACCGAAACGCCAAAAAATGATCTGGCAGAGATTACCACTGAAAAGCCGCATACCAATCTGATTGATGCCGCAGCCGCAGGGGCTTCCAGTGGTATGCAACTGGCACTGAATGTTGGTGCGATGTTATTGGCTTTTGTTGGTTTAATCGCTCTGGTTAATGGCATTGTCGGTGGAGTCGGTGGTTGGCTGGGTAAAGACGATCTTACTTTACAACTGGTTTTCGGTTACGTATTCCAACCATTGGCTTTTATTCTGGGCGTGTCTTGGGAAGAAGCCCGCGCGGCTGGCAGTTTTATCGGTCAAAAGCTGGTGATTAATGAGTTTGTCGCATACCTCGACTTTGTGCAGGTGAAAGAGCAGTTAAGCGCCCATACTCAGGTGATAGTTACTATCGCCCTGTGTGGTTTCGCCAATTTCTCATCAATTGCCATTTTGTTAGGCGGCCTGGGTGGTATGGCGCCGGGCCGGCGCGCTGATATTGCTGAGTTGGGTTTAAAAGCCTTACTTGCGGCAACATTAGCGAATTTAATGAGCGCTGCGATTGCAGGGTTCTTTTTTTCTTTAGGCTAAAAACAGGTCTTTTATATGACTCAACATGTTCCAACGTTGGATATAAGACGGTTTGCCACCGACAAAGATAACTTTGTTGCCGAAATTGGCAAGGCCTATACTGAGTTTGGATTTTGTGGCATTAGTGGTCATGGTATTCCGGATGAGGTAATAGAGAACACTTATCAAGCTATAAAGCAGTTTTTTGCACTGCCAACCGAAGTGAAAGCCAAGTATCACCAGCCAGGTCAGGGTGGGGCACGTGGTTACACCGGTTTTGGCGTGGAAAAAGCCAAGGATTCTAATCACCCGGATCTAAAGGAATTCTGGCATGTTGGCCGGGAGCTGGACGGCCCGGCGCCGCATCCCAGTTTATATCCGAATGTCTGGCCTACTGAAGTGCTGGCATTTAAAGACGCGACTTACCGTTTATACACCGAGCTGGAAAAACTGGGGAACCGGGTACTGGAAGCGCTGGCGCTTTTCCTGGGGCAAGAGCAGTCGTACTTTGCCGACAAGGTTAATTACGGTAATTCCATTCTGCGGCCTATTCACTATCCGCCGATTAAGGATACCTCAACCCAATCGATCCGGGCTGGTCAGCATGAAGATATTAACCTGATCACCTTATTGGTGGGCTCTAATGAGGCGGGACTGGAAATTTTGCGCCGCGATGGTAGCTGGTTACCGGTGACCACCATTGAAGGCACTATTGTCGTCAATATCGGCGATATGTTGCAGCGCTTAACTAACCATGTACTGCCATCAACGACGCATCGGGTGGTGAACCCGGCGGGTGCAGCGGCGGGTGAGCCTCGTTATTCTATCCCGTTTTTTATGCATCCGAATCCGGATTATGTAATTGAAACCTTAGCCAGCTGTATCAGTGCTGAGCGGCCAAACCGCTATCCGGAGCCGATTAACTCTAACGACTATCTGATGCAACGTCTGGAAGAGATTGGCTTGCTTAAAAAAGCCCAAAAAGGCTAAAACGCTGCTAAATTGTGCAACCGCGCTTATCAGGCTGAAAATCGTATTGACGCGGCCTGATAAGTCGCTATACTGCACGCCACGTTAAGCGTACTGCGCAAAACGTTATGCAGATGTGGTGGAATTGGTAGACACGCAAGCTTCAGGTGTTTGTGCCCACAAGGCGTGAGAGTTCGAGTCTCTCCATCTGCACCAAATTAACCGGCCAAGGCCGGTTTTTTGCTTTTTATGTGCCTGCAATCCATCCGGGCATAGCTTTTACCAGCGTTTGGCGTCGCGCGTTGTAAATTTAAGCAAACAGTAAGATTTTTAAAAAAGCCAGTTGACGCTGCTTTTGAAATCGTTATACTGCACGCCATGTTGAGCAGCGAAGGCTGTAAACATAACGCAGATGTGGTGGAATTGGTAGACACGCAAGCTTCAGGTGTTTGTGCCCGCAAGGCGTGAGAGTTCGAGTCTCTCCATCTGCACCAAATCAACCGGCTTAAGCCGGTTTTTTTATCGGTTTAATTCAATGCGCCGGATAAAATCTTCTACCAGCAGATCATAGAGTTTGTTGCCTAAATACAAGTCCTCGACACCATCATCAATATTGGGGTTGTCATTAACCTCGATAACGAACACTTGCTCACCAGCTTGCTTCAGATCGACACCGTATAAACTGTCACCTATAGGTTTACAGGCGGCAAGCGCTGCTTGCAACACATGGGCCGGCACCTCTGCAATCGCACAGGTGGCAAAACCACCACTCTGAGTTTTGCCCTTACCGTGCTTATAAATCTGCCAGTGATTGCGGGCCATAAAATACTTACAGGCGAATAGTGGCTGACCGTTCAATACGCCAATCCGCCAGTCAAACTCGGTATAGGTATAACGCTGGGCCAGGATAATAGCGCTCTGTTCAAACAGGGCATTTAACTGTGCTTTTAACTCGGTCAGAGTAGTGACTTTAACCACACCACGGGAGAAGCTGCCGTCAGGGATCTTTAGCACCAAAGGTAAGCCAAGCGTATCAGCGGCGCGTTCCAGATTATCTTCGTCTTGCTTAAATAACATTAAACCATCCGGCACCGGTACTTTATGCTGCTGAAATAACGTCTGTAGGTATACCTTATTACCACAGCGCAAGATCGAGTTTGGGTCGTCGATGACGGCTAACCCCTCGCGCTCCGCCTTTACTGCCAGATGAAAGGTATGGTGATTTACGCCTGTGGTTTCGCGAATAAACAGGCCATCAAACTCCGGTAGCCGCTGAATATCCCGGGCTGAAATTAATTCAGTATCCATAGCCGCGCGCTTTGCAGCTTTTCGGAATAGCTCCAGCGATTTCGGAGTGCAAGGTGGAAAGGGCTCGTTTGGGTTGGTCAAAACAGCCAGATCATATTTAAAGCGGGCATTCTTTGGCTCCAGGCGCCAGATTTTGTGACTGTAACGTTCCAACACTTCAGCGAAATGCCCTTGTTCCTGCTCAGTTAACTTATGTACCGCACCAATTTTTATGGAACGGATCTGCCAGTGATTCTTTTTACTTAGCTCAACCCGGAGAATGGGAACTGGCAGTGCCTCAAATAAATAGTTGGCAAATTTACGCAGGGCTTTTGATGAGGTTTCACCAAAATAGATGTTAAACAGCAGTTGCTGTTCGGCAGCATCAGCCAGCGCTTTGTCGAGCAGACTTTGTAAGGTGCCGGGAAGTTCTTCGATAAGTTCAGATATTTCAAAGCGATTGAATTTATTGAAAGCTCGCAATGATGGCATAACGTTGTGGCCGCGAGCTTCTGCGAGTAGTGAGCAGTAGTAACCTGTCCCCAAGTAATGAGACTGACGGCATAGGTTAATAACACGTACCCGTTGTTTTTGTTTCGGTTGCCATTTTAGATATGCCGGCAGACTCATTACGCCGTCATATTGATAGAAAGGAGCCCAATCTTGCAGTTTATCGACAACAATAACCAGTTTAGCCATAAGTTAGATCCTGTCCTCTTACCTGAGAAATTCCCTAAAGTATCGGTAATAAAAGTAAATTCCGCTACTATACTGAGCATAATCAGATATTAGCTTTGAGTACTGTATCGGATGGATGTTCAACAGGTTATTGAGATCCGGGAAGCGACTAGTCAGGATCTATCGGCATTGCTGGTTATTGAGCTGCAATGTTTTCATAGTGACCGCCTTAGTCAACGCAGTTTCAGACGTTTTATCTCTGAAAAACGTAGTGATCTCTTTGTGCTATGTTTAGACAAGGAGATAGTAGGTTACTATCTATTGATCTACCGGCGCGGTAGCAGTATGGCCAGGTTATATTCAATTGCTGTGGTACCGCGTTTGCAAGGGCAAGGTCTGGCCAAGCGTCTGATCGCGGATGCGGAGCAAAAGGCACTGCTCAGGCATTGTGTGTTATTACGATTAGAAGTGCGGCCTGACAATCAGCCTGCAATAAAATTATACCAAAAGCTTGGCTATCATCCATTTGGCGTTAAGCTGGATTTTTACGAAGATCATAGTGATGCGTTGTGCCTGCAAAAACAAATTCATCATTATCAGGCCGCGTCCTATACCAGACTGGTGCCTTATATTGCGCAAACTACCCCATTTACTTGCGGCCCTGCCTGTCTGCTAATGGCATTTAACTATTTTCAACCCGGGGAATTCAGCCCCGAACATCTGGAAATTGAACTATGGCGGGAAGCAACAACGATATTTATGACGTCTGGTCATGGGGGTTGTGGTCCTAGGGGTTTGGCGTTAGCTGCGGCAAAGCGCGGCTTTGTAGTGCAAATTTATCTGAATCAGGATGGTCCCTTGTTTTTGGATTCGGTGCGTAGTCCTGAAAAAAAGTCGGTGATGCAGCGGGTCTATCAAGCAGATCAAGCTAAAGTTACGCAACTAGGTTTACCTTTGGTACTAACCGAACCGGATCTCTCTTTAATAAGCAAGCTGCTTAAAGATGGTTATATCTTACTGGCGTTAATCAGTACCTGGCAGTTTGACCGCTCGAAAGCGCCGCACTGGATAGTGATTTGTGCTGTTGACGCTGACTTTGTCTATATTAACGATCCCGATGTTGAAGATATCCCCTGGCTTTCACCAACGGAGCGCCACTATATACCAGTGAGTCACCATATCTTTAATAAGGCCTTTGCATACGGTAAAAAGCGTCTGAAAGCTTTGTTAGCGATTAAAAAGGTCTGAAAATAAGCACTTTGCTGCATTTTTCTGCGAACGATCTAAAAACCCGAAGTTTTCTATAAACTCTGCTTGCAGCCTCGTTAAAACTCCCTATAATGCGCGCCATGACATGCGGGGCGCGTAGCCGGGTGCTGCGCTAAACGATTTTAGCTGGCAAACCGGGTGAGAAAACGAAGCGCTCAAAAATCTTGAAAAAGACGCTTGACAGTGAAGTTTAAATCACTAAAATGGCCGCCTCGCTTCAGGGTGCTGACGAAAGCCACGAAAAGCAGAGTGAGCAGTAAGT
>NZ_AKKU01000027.1 GCF_000272005.1 Alishewanella agri BL06
CATCCTGCGATGGTAATAGAAGAGATAAAGCGAGAAGATAAAACAGACTTATCACAGCGAGCGATATCCGCGCCATCAATGACACACCGCACTGTGACTAAACGCCCCCTGCACGAAAAGCGAAACCAAACGTTTACACCACTTTCAGACTCCGGTACGCCCGCCGTACCGGAGTCATCCTGTGATAGTGATAGAAAAGATTAAGCCAAACGCCACCAAAGACTTATCACAGCGAGCCATAGCAACAATATCAAGGATTACAGCACACTTTGACTAAGCACCCCCTGCACGAAAAGCGAAACCAAACGTTTACACCACTCTCAGACTCCGGTACGCCCGCAGTACCGGAGTCATCCTGCGATAGTGATAAAGACACGCAAGCGAGACAGCAAAGCAGACCAATAACAACGAGCCATATCCGCGCCATCAATGACACATCGAACTACGACCAAGCTGCCTCTATCTGCAAAGCCATACGAATTAATGCCAATACCTAACTACACCGCTCTGGCAATGCGATTAACCCGCATTGCAGCGCTCAGAGCAGCATGCTAAGGTGCAGTTTAATCGCACATAATGTATGTTTTGTATGCACTTGAATAATGCTTTGCAGTTTTCTGCTTTACCTTTGTTGGCTTCTTTGTATAATGGCGACTCCAACGCTAGGGGCATAGTTCCAATTGGTAGAACAGCGGTCTCCAAAACCGATGGTTGGGGGTTCGAATCCCTCTGCCCCTGCCACTTCCTGATATGACAAATCTTAATTCAACTCAATATTTACTGTTACAGCAACTCGGTATCAAGCCATTGCAACCGAAGCAAGGTTTTTTCGCTATGCCGGAAAAGGCTCTGCCACCAGCTGGTGAACGCTTGAGTGGTCAGCTAGTTGCTGATCTGGAAACCTGTCTGACGCTGACCTCTTTGCAAGGTTACCGCATAGCGGCGCAGCAGAATACGTTTAGCGTGCAGCACCAACAATTACTGCTCGATCCCCAGTTCCAATTTACTCCTCAACAAAAACGCGCGCTCTGGACACTGCTGGGTGATTATATCAATGACTGAGATCCGCCCGTTAGAGCCTAAACAGATAGCCGAGCTTTATCTGATTGAACAAGCTGCCAATCCTTATCCCTGGTCAGAGAAGGTATTTGCCTCTTGCTTTGGCGAGCGCTACTTTAGTTTTGGTATCTATCTGCAGGGACAATTACAGGGTTTCTATTTTGGCCAGCATATCGCTGTCGAAGCGCAACTGTTTAATATCTGTGTGCGGGTCGATGCGCAAGGGCGGGGGCTGGGGGCTCAGTTACTGCAGCATTTTATCGCTCAGTGCCAGCAACGTCAGGTGCTGGATGCCTGGCTGGAAGTGCGTGAATCAGCAAAGCATGCCATTCAGTTGTATCAAAAGTATGGTTTTATTGAAACCGGCCGCCGCGCCAACTATTACGTTAATGCCGCAGGTCGTGAAGCCGCCGTTTTAATGGCATTACCGCTGTAACAGCTGCTTGCTGTTCAAGATGCTGTGAGTGAGGCGTTACGGCTGCTATAATAGCCGGCATTTACCAATACAGCTGCGACAAAATTCTCAGCGCTATTAGTTACGGAAATTATGACCAATCAAGCTTTTATTGCGGAAGTCGACAGCCGCAGAACCTTCGCTATTATCTCGCACCCGGATGCCGGTAAGACCACTATCACCGAAAAGGTGTTGTTATTCGGGCAACTTATTCAAAAAGCCGGTACCGTTAAAGGCAAAAAATCCGGCCAGTATGCCACCTCAGACTGGATGGAGATGGAAAAAGAGCGGGGCATCTCGGTTACTACCTCAGTGATGCAGTTTCCTTATAAAGACTGTCTGGTTAACCTGCTGGACACCCCCGGTCACGAGGATTTCTCGGAAGATACCTACCGCACCCTGACCGCCGTAGACTCTTGCCTGATGGTGATCGACGGCGCCAAAGGTGTTGAAGATCGCACCATCAAGCTGATGGAAGTTACCCGGCTACGCGATACACCTATTCTGACCTTTATGAATAAAATGGACCGGGATATCCGCGATCCGGTTGATTTGCTCGATGAAGTGGAAAGCGTATTGAAAATCGCCTGCGCCCCTATTACCTGGCCTATTGGTTCGGGTAAGGAATTTAAGGGCGTTTACCATATCCTACGCGATGAGGTGATTTTTTATAAGTCGGGTTTTGGCCATACCATTCAGGATGTCGATATCATCAAAGGTATTGATAATCCTGAGTTGGATCAACGTCTTGGCTATTTCGCGCAACAATTGCGGGACGAAATGGAGCTGGTGCAGGGCGCCAGTCATGAATTTGACCGCGAGTTATTTTTAAAAGGCGAGTTAACACCGGTATTCTTCGGTACGGCGCTGGGTAACTTTGGTGTCGATCATATGCTGGATGGACTGACTGACTGGGCTCCGGCACCCCAGGCGCGTGAAACCACCAGTCGTAAGGTTGAGCCAACAGAGAGTGGCTTTAGCGGTTTTGTGTTTAAGATCCAGGCGAATATGGATCCGAAGCACCGCGACCGCGTCGCCTTCCTGCGTATCGTGTCGGGCAAGTATGAAAAAGGTATGAAAGTTCGGCACGTCCGTATTGGCAAAGACATTTTGATCCCGCAGGCTTTAACCTTCCTCGCCGGCGATCGCGAGCATCTGGAAGAGGCCTATCCCGGTGACATTATCGGTTTGCATAACCATGGTACGATCAAAATTGGTGACACCTTTACCACTGGCGAAGATATGCAGTTTACCGGTATCCCGAACTTTGCACCGGAATTGTTCCGCCGAATCCGGTTGCGTGATCCGCTGAAACAAAAGCAATTATTAAAAGGCCTGGTACAGCTGTCAGAAGAAGGCGCAGTGCAGGTGTTCCGGCCGCTGGATAATAACGATCTGATTGTGGGTGCCGTTGGCGTACTGCAGTTTGACGTGGTCGTGCATCGCTTAAAATCAGAATATAACGTTGATGCCTTGTACGAGAGTGTCAACGTCAGCACGGCGCGCTGGGTTTATTGCGATGATGCCAAAGCGCTGCAGGAATTCCAGAACAAAGCCAGCACTAACCTGGCACTGGATGGTGGCGATAACCTGACCTATATTGCACCGACCATGGTTAACCTTAACCTGGCGATGGAGCGTTATCCGAAGATCAAATTCTTCAAAACCCGTGAACATTAACAGGTTAAGTAATGAATATTAAACAGCTTTTAGCCAATAAAACTCAGGACGCCTTTATTACGTTAGGCTTGCCGGCTGAGACCAATCCGGCGGTGACGCAAAGCACTAGGCCGGAATTTGGTGACTACCAGATCAATGGCGCGATGAGCGCCGCCAAACAGTTAAAAACCAACCCTCGCCAGCTGGCTGAGCAACTGGTTGCGTTGTTAGCGCTGGATGACCTTGCTAGCAAGGTAGAGATCGCGGGTCCTGGCTTTATTAATGTGACCTTAAAGCCTGAGTGGCTGGCCGGTGAATTAGCCCAAGCTGCCAGTAATGCCCGCCTGGGTGTCAGCGCGAATCCGCAACCACAAACCATAGTGGTGGATTACTCGGCCCCAAACCTGGCGAAGGAAATGCACGTTGGTCATTTGCGTTCGACCATTATCGGCGATGCCGTGGTCCGTACCCTGGAGTTCTGGGGTGATAAGGTGATCCGGCAAAACCATATGGGGGATTGGGGCACCCAGTTCGGGATGCTGATCGCGCATCTGGAAGATAAGCTGGCTGAGGGCGTGGATCTCGAAAGCGTCGCGCTGGCCGATCTGGAGGACTTCTACCGTCAGGCAAAAAAGCGTTTTGATGATGAAGCCGGCTTTGCGGATAAATCCCGTGACTATGTGGTGAAACTGCAAAGCGGAGATGCACATTGCCAAAAACTGTGGCAACTCTTTATCGATACCTCGGTTAAGCACAGTAATGAAGTCTATCAGAAGCTGAATGTGACGCTGACCGATGCCGATATCAAACCGGAAAGCGCCTACAATCCGATGCTACAGCCGATTGTTGACCAACTGGTTGCAGCTGGCATTGCGGTTGAAGATCAGGGCGCGCTGGTGGTGTTTTTAAGCGAACTGGCCGATAAAGAAGGCAAGCCATCGCCCTTTATTATTCAGAAAACCGGCGGTGGTTTCCTGTATGCCACCACCGATTTAGCCGCGTGTCAGTATCGTAGCCATCAGCTGGCGGCGGACCGGATTATTATCTTTACCGATGCCCGCCAGGCGCTGCATTTTAAACAGGTTGAACTGACGGCCCGTAAAGCCGGTTTACTGCGTGCCGACACCGCTTATGATCATTGCCCGTTTGGTACCATGATGGGCGAAGATGGTAAGCCATTTAAAACCCGTACCGGCGGCACTGTTAAGCTGGCTGAACTGCTGGAAGAGGCAGTAGTGCGGGCGGATGCGGTGGTGCGGGAAAAGTCCAGCGAGCTGTCGGAGCAAGAGATCGCCGAGATCGCGCGTAAAGTGGGGATTGGTGCGGTAAAATTTGCCGATCTGTCGAAGAATCGCACCAGTGACTATATCTTTAGCTGGGATGCGATGCTGGCCTTTGAGGGCGCCACTGCACCTTATCTGCAATATGCTTACACCCGGGTGCGCAGTATTCTGCGCAAAGCCGAGGTTGCAGACAGCTTTCAGGCGCCTATCGTATTGACAGCAGAGCAGGAAAGGCTGCTGGCGGTGAAAATCCTGCGCTTTGAAGAAACGCTGCAGCAGGTGATGAAGGATGCCCAGCCGAATTTACTCTGTAGCTACCTGTACGAGCTGGCCAGTTTATTTATGACCTTCTATGAAGCCTGCCCAATCCTGAAAGATGGCGTTGATCCTGCTGAGCGGGATAGCCGTTTAATGCTCAGTATTATCAGTGCCCGCCTGCTGGCCAAAGGCTTGAACCTGCTGGGTATTGAGGTGATGGAGCGTATGTAACATGAAAATTGATGATATTCGCCGTAGTTACACCAAAGATAAGCTGGATGCGGATAATCTGGCTGCTGATCCGATAGTG
This sequence comes from Alishewanella agri BL06, assembly GCF_000272005.1. Classification (GTDB taxonomy): domain Bacteria; phylum Pseudomonadota; class Gammaproteobacteria; order Enterobacterales; family Alteromonadaceae; genus Alishewanella; species Alishewanella agri. Next base: position 5,024 of record NZ_AKKU01000027.1, read on the forward strand.
CAATTTGAGCAATGGCTAAAAGATGCGATTGCTGCTGAATTGCCGGATCCGACGGCAATGTGTGTCGCGACGGTGGATGCATCAGGCCAGCCGTCGCAACGGCTGGTGCTATTAAAAGACGTCAACAGCAGTGGTTTTACATTTTATACTAACCTTGGCAGCCGCAAAGCCTCTGAGCTGGCGGTGAATCCGAAGGTCAGTCTGCACTTTCCCTGGCATCCACTGGAGCGTCAGGTGATTGTTTACGGCACCGCCGAGCGCGTACCCAGCAGTCAGGTGGTAAAATATTTTCTGTCACGACCCAAAGAAAGTCAGCTGGCGGCCTGGGCCTCAGAGCAAAGCCGGCCGATTTCGACCCGGCATGCCCTGATGCAAAAGTTTGCCGAGATCAAACATAAGTTTGCGCATGGCGAAGTGCCGTTACCCTCGTTTTGGGGCGGTTTTTTGGTGAAGCCGTCGAAAATAGAATTCTGGCAGGGGGGCGAACACCGCTTACACGATCGCTTTATGTATCAGCGTCAGGCAGATGGCAGCTGGCAAATTGAGCGGCTTTGTCCTTAATTAAGCCATGGCCTCATTTAGCTCTGCAACAATTAACCCAAGCCGCCTGCGATCAGGCGGCTTGGCGCTTTTTGATACCCACTGTCACCTCGACTTACCACAATTGGCACCACAGCAGCAGGAGCATTGGCAGCAGGCACAGCTGGCCGGTGTCAGAGCACTGCTGATCCCGGCGGTTTCAGCTGCAGCCTGGCCTGACTTACTGCAATTACGGGCCACAGAACCCGCCTGGCAAATTGCACTGGGGATACATCCCTGGTGGGCGGCGCAGCATAGCTTACAGCAGGTGACACAACTGGCTGACTTACTGGAACAGCACCGCGGGCAGGTAGCTGCAGTAGGTGAAATTGGCCTTGATTTTGTGCTCGATAGCGACACCTTCGAGCTGCAGCAGCAGCTATTTAGTGCCCAACTGACGTTGGCTAACCGTCTGGATCTGCCGGTGATCCTGCATCATCGCAAAAGTCAGGTGCAGCTGCTGGCGGAGTTAAAACGGCAACGTTTTGCCGCTGGCGGCATCTTGCATGCATTTTCAGGCAGCTATGCGCAGGGGATGGCCTTTATCGAGCAGGGTTTTAAACTGGGTATCGGTGGCACTATAACTTATGAGCGCGCCGAGAAAACCCGTAAAGCGGTATCAAAGCTGCCGCTTGCGGCCTTAGTGTTAGAGACGGATGCACCGGCAATGCCGCTGTCTGGCTTTCAGGGGCAAATCAATACCCCAGCGCAGTTACTGCGGGTGTTTGCAGCTTTATGCAGTTTACGCTCTGAACCCGCAGCTGTCATTGCGTCACAACTGTGGCAAAACAGTTTGGCGGCGTTAAAACTTCAGGGGTGTGGCCGATTGGCCTGATAGCGTTCAGCAAAATGGTAGAAGCTGCGCTTTATCAGCATCCCAATGGCGGCAGTCAGTAAAAATAAACCCAGCATTTGCTGCATTAACTGTTGCCAGAAATCATAGCCTGGAAACAGGCTTTTATCATGCAACATACTAATCTTGATATACCCCAACAGCTGCTCGCCGACCCTGATTTCCTCCACCATAGGTACCAGCGGCAACGATTGCTCGGGGCTGTACATCAGCCGAGCCGGGGTATTGGCTTCCGACCAACTAAGGCGAACACCATTTGCATCGTACACCACCACATCATGTAAAAACGGGTTTTCCGCGATTTGAGCGGTGAGTTGAATTAAGCCATCGAGTTGATCATTTTCCAGCAAGTAACCGGCGGTATGCGACAAGGCGGTCAGAGTTTCTCGCATTAATAGTTGATTTTGTTGTTGTAAAACCAGCTGTCCCTCGGCGCGGGCACTACTCCAGCTATGCAGGATAAACCAGATCCCCAGCACGGCGAGTGCTAACTGCAATAGTGTAATAACACTTGAAGAACGATAAGTGGATAGGCTATGGTGCTGCATAATTTTCATCTGCAAAGTTTAATGCCAGGCGCAATTGGCGCTAGGATGCCATGCCCTCTTCACTAAGTACAGGATCGAAATTGAATCAGATATCGCAAGCTATTCCGTTCGCGGAGCTGTCGCCCGTTGCATTAGTACAGGCCTATCAGGGGTGTTGCCAGCTTAGCTGGCAGCAGGGTCAGTTTAATGCCGTGAGCCAGGCGGCTAAGCCAGAATTGCCGGTTTTGCTATGTTTTGGTGCCCACTTTAGCTGGTCACTGCTAACCACGCTGGCACAGGCGCTGGCATTACCCGATGGGGTCGTTAAACTGAGTTTGCTACAGCCTGTGCCGCAATTGTCGCCAGCCCTGCGTTTGCATTTACCGGACGGTATGGTGCCACCGCAAGCCCTGTTAAATCGCTTAGCACTGGATTACGATTGCCAACTGGTTTATCTCAGGCAGCAACCCAGCTTGCGCCAGCCGGGGCTGCTGGTAATGGATATGGATTCTACTGCTATTGAAATTGAATGTATCGATGAGATCGCTAAGTTAGCAGGGGTTGGCGAACAGGTCGCTGCTATTACTGTCCGTGCGATGAACGGTGAGCTGGATTTTGCGCAAAGCCTGTTGGCCCGGGTGCAAACCTTAGCCGGTGCCCCGGAGTCGGTGTTAAGTGATGTACTAAAGCAATTGCCGCTGATGCCTGGTTTGACTGACTTGGTCGCGGTGTTACAACAGCATCACTGGCAGGTTGCCATTGCCTCCGGTGGTTTTACTTATTTTACCGAGGCACTAAAACAGCGACTACAACTCAGCGCTACCTTTGCCAACCAGTTAGAAATCGTCGATGGCACGTTAACTGGTCGGGTGCTGGGGAATATTGTCGATGCTAAGCGTAAAGCCGAAGTGGTGCACGAGCTGGCACAGCGTTACCAGATAACGCCATCGCAGACGGTGGCAATCGGCGATGGCGCCAACGATCTGCCGATGTTAGCCGAAGCGGCATTGGGTGTGGCGTTTCATGCTAAACCTAAGGTGCAGGCTGCAGCTAAGGCGGCGATTACCACAGGCTCATTATTACAGTTGCTGTATTTACTGGATTGCCCGTGAGTTTGTTACAACAATCATTGTATCTGGCGCTACCGGACTATCGGCTACATCTGCGGCAGTTGCAGCCGGCTGGCAAACTTATCGCGCCGGTACTCTATCTGCATGGGGCAGTAGAAAACGGCCGTATTTTTTATAGTCAGAGTGGTAAGGGGCTGGGTTGTTTCTTAGCTGAGCAGGGCTTTATTGGCTATGCCGCGGACTTTGCCGGGCGGGGATTATCCACCCCGCGCTTGTCAGAAGGCTTACAACAAAGCCAACAGCAAATGATTTGTCAGGATATTCCGGCGCTGCTGAATTATGTTTATCAGCAGCATCAGCAAAAGATTATTTTGATTTGTCACTCCTGGGCCGGTGTGTTGGCTGCGGCCAGTCTGGCGCGTTTTCCCGAGCTAACCACTAAAGTCCTGGCAAAAGTCTGTTTTGGCAGCAAAAGAGTGATTAGTGTTAACAGTTTCGCCAGAAAGCTGAAAATCGATCTTTGCTGGAACCGTTTAGCACCCTGGCTGGGACAACGCTATGGCTATGTGCCGGCAAAACGCTGGCGTTTGGGCGCAGATGACGAGCCAACGCAATTCTTGCTGGATACCGTGCGCTGGATCCGGGGGGAACCCTTTGTCGATTGTAGTGATGGTTTTGATTATCAGGCGGCATGTCAGCACACTAATTGGCCACCCTTGTGGCATTTCGCCGCAGAAAAAGATGAACTGCTGGGCCATCCGCAGGATGTGCAAGCCTTTATCGAGGAGGCTGCTCAGCAGCAAGCACGTTTTACGCTTCTTGGTCGGGCTGCTGGCTATCAGCACCCTTATGACCATATCACGATGTTAACCGCGCCACAGGCACGTAACGAGCATTTCGCTGAGTTGGCTAACTGGTTAAAGCGCTTGCCGTCTGCAGAATAGCCTGACGTTGTTGTTGCTGAGCCTGACTTTGAGAGGGCGCAAAGCGGTTGACAAACTCGGTCGAGATTTCTACACCATCGGCTACACCTTCGACATGCCAGAGTTCTTCTTCCAGCGATTTAGCTTTGTGGATCGCATAGACACTGATATAACCCAGCTCTTTGGCGATGTACTCCGAATCGAGTTTACCGGTACGGGTTAGAAAGAACCTAAAAGCAAACAATGTATGCTGCTCAATAGCGTCTACCGCAAACAGCTTTAACTCATCCGCAGTGGCAAACTCAAAGTTAAAATAGCTACTAAACTGGCGCTGGCCAGCCACCGTCGCAACCCGGATATAGAGTTCGTAAGCTTTAGGGGGATCCTGGCGTTTCATTTGTTTTAGCTGATTGGCAAGTTCATAATTGAGCGTATGTGCTTTGGTTAGCAACTCGAAACTAAGATTGTTCTGCTCTTCCTGCGCCAGTAAAAGCAGGCTGTGGAGCGGATTGGGCTGAGCACCCTGGCCAAGGACGTTAATGTCATGCCTCAAGCCTTTGCGATGCACAAAGATGGCGAAGTTAGACAGGGCCTTTAAATACATATTACGCAGCGCATCAGAAAGCCCCGGATATTTTGGCGTTTCCTCAGCTACGGTCAGTTTATTCTTATTACTTTGAATAAGTTGTTGAAAAAACTGCTTGCCCTCATGCATATCCGCTTTGGCAATCTTAAGATTCATAATGGTGCGGCTTTTACTTACCGCCATTATCTCGTAAGGTAATCTGCTTAGCTGATGTTTAAGCGTGATTTTTTGTAAATCGGGAAGATCCAGCAACACAATATCGCCTTTTTGCAGATTAACCGGCTGCGAAGCCTCCAGTTGCAGGCCCCCAGAGGAAAAATCACGACTAAAAGCTGTCAGTGGCTCGCTATCTTGTTTTGTACGCACCAATACAGTGGTTTTATATAAGTAACGGGATTCAGCGCGTAAGTTGACGTAATGGATTGGGATGGCTTCGCAAAGTGTGCCGGGCGCAGCTTTGCTTAATCCAAACTTGTTTAATGCTGCCAACTTGGAAGTGTCGTAGGTGTGGCCGGTGTAACAATGCCGCTGCTCCGCCGAACTAATATCTGTCAGGACTGCAATATAATAAATAGGCTCCAGCATACCTCGCAGCAAAGGTGAGGTTTGCTGGACACCGTGTGAGCCAGGTAATGCGAATTCGCTCTGGCTATTTGTCGCGCTGGTTTTTTGCAGGCTCAGATGGAAGATGCGCCAACTCGGTTTACCTGCACCAAAACCAAAAAACATGGCCCTTAGCGAAGGCTCTGTGGCTAATTCACTGCTTAAGGCTGCATAGAAGTAGAGCTTGCCTTTGGCGGCATGAGTAAAACAGTACAAAATATCAGTGCGTTCGGCCAGAGGGCGGTTTAGCAAATGTTTTAAGCGGCGGGCTGAAAGTAGATGGCTGAGCACTGATTGTTGTTGCTCGTCCAGAAAGTAATGCCAACAGCCTTTATTATAATCACTGGTTAAACAAAAGCGACTGGCAACCTGCCCATCCAGGATGCTCAGATAAACCGGTAGACTATTGATACGGGGCAGATAGTATTGTTCGTAACCTTTGGTGATTACGGCATCTGTGGTGTTATCCAGATTAACTTTATAACGACGTTTGTTACCATTAATAAAGCTCTGCAAAAACTGGTTAAACTGCGGGTGTTGCTCGGGTGCCAGACGTTTCAGCCGCCAATAGGCATATTTGTCCTGCAGCTCTTTGCCGACCACCTGATAGTCCAGCCCCTCTGGCAAGTTAAGGGTAAACTCTTTTTCCAGGCCTTTTAGCACCAGATTAATTACATCACCGGGTTCGGCGACTTTATCTGCCGGGACTTTTAATTTACAGCCGGAGACAGACAAATCACTGGTAATGGCGGCATAACGTTCTGTTGCGGTGCGAACTTCTACCTCGATGCCAAAATTCATCCGCTCTTCAATCCGGCTGATATAATTGCCAAATTGCACAAACTTATTTGGCTGATGCTGTTCCGGCGTATCGGTCAACTCCGGTTGCGAGCTTGTGGATTCATCAGGTAAGCTCGGACCGCGTCTCAAACTGTCCAGCGTCGTGCGGATCCGCTCTTCGGTTTCTTTACGATGACGCACGCGAAAGTTATTTTCCGCATTCATCACTTCTTCGTATACACCTAACGTATACTGACCATAAGCTGCGATGCCATCCTCAAAAATTTGGCGGGCTTTATCGTCCAGATAATGGGTTTTTTCCCGAAACTCATATGGTTTAACTTCGCCGTCAACATGCCCTCGCAAGTCAATATAATAATTGCAGGGTTGTGCCAGCCTTTTCAGCTCCATTTTCAGTAGAAACTGCTTGGATTTCGGAATACCGGCGGTCAGACTGGCAAAGGTTTGCTCAAACTCAGCCGAGTGCAGCAGACCTTTCATCCGCTCGATAATACCAAAATAGGCTTTCAAGTCTGTTGACGTCATAGTTTGATGATTCAGTTGCCAATTAGATGGCAGCCTCTGGTTATAATAAGGTTAAGC
>NZ_AKKU01000028.1 GCF_000272005.1 Alishewanella agri BL06
TCAACACGCCCTAGATAACAGGAAAGTAAATGGCTAAAAATAAAACCGCCTATGTCTGCAATGAATGTGGGGCAGACTTTATGCGTTGGCAGGGGCAATGTACTGAATGTCAGGCCTGGAATAGTATTACCGAAGTGCGCTTAGGCGCAGTTAACAGTAAAAATGCCCGCTTCGAAGGCTATGCCGGGGCGGCAGTGGCTAAGGTCATGCGGCTTGATGAAGTCGATTTACAGGATGTGCCGCGTTTTAGCTCTGGTTTTGCTGAGTTTGATCGGGTGCTGGGAGGAGGTATTGTGCCGGGCTCTGCCGTTCTAATCGGTGGTCATCCTGGTGCAGGTAAAAGTACCTTACTGCTGCAAATTATGTGTGGTCTGGCGGCGCAAGGCGGCGCCCTGTATGTCACTGGCGAAGAGTCGTTGCAACAGGTGGCAATGCGGGCTCAGCGTTTAGGTTTACCCATGAGTGAACTGAAAATGCTGGCAGAGACTAATGTTGAAACGATCTGCCATCTGGCACAGCAAGAAAAGCCACGCATTATGGTAATTGATTCGATTCAGGTGATGCATTTGGCCGACATTCAATCCGCACCTGGCAGTGTGTCACAGGTGCGTGAAAGTGCGGCTTTTCTAACGCGCTTTGCCAAGCAGCATCAAATTGCCATTATCATGGTTGGCCACGTTACCAAAGATGGTTCGCTCGCCGGGCCCAAGGTTCTGGAGCATTGTATTGATTGCTCGGTGATGTTGGATGGTGATGCGGATAGTCGTTATCGCACCTTACGAGGTCATAAAAATCGCTTTGGCCCGGTGAATGAACTGGGCGTGTTTGCGATGACCGGTCAGGGCATGAAAGAAGTCAAAAATCCGTCGGCTATTTTTTTAACCCGCAGCAAAGAAGATCAATCCGGTAGTATTGTCATGGTGCTATGGGAAGGCACCCGGCCATTATTGGTAGAGATCCAGGGGTTGGTTGATTATTCACCGCTCAATAATCCGCGCCGGGTTACACTGGGGATGGAGCAAAACCGGATTGCTATGCTACTGGCCGTAATGCACCGGCATGCCGGTATTCAGATGGCCGATCAGGATGTCTTTGTGAACGTGGTGGGGGGGGTTAAAGTTAATGAAACCAGTGCCGATCTGGCAACCTTGCTGGCGTTAGTTTCAAGTTTCCGGGATAAGCCATTACCTAATGATTTGGTTGTCTTTGGTGAAGTGGGTCTGGCTGGCGAAATTCGTCCGGTCCCTAGTGGGCAGGAGCGATTGAAGGAAGCAGCTAAGCACGGATTTAAACGCGCCATTGTCCCAAGTGCGAACCAACCGAAAGAGGCGATTGCCGGAATGACGGTGATCGGTGTAACTAAGTTATCAGAAGCTTTAGAAGCCCTTTGATAAAGAGGCGCCCCTGCATAGCGCAGGGGCGATGATTTCTAGCGGAAACGCGCGTTTTGCGGGAAGTTGAGTAACAAGACTTGTTCGGTGTCTGTTTTTAATTTATCCAGACCCAGGCGGTCATAACTTTCCACCATAATTTCCAGCGCTTGTTCAACTAAGGGTGAGTCACGATAAAACTCAACTACATATTTGCCCCGATTAGCAGCAGCCAGGAAAGCACCACGGCGCATGTAATAATCCGCTACTAATAGCTCATGACGAGCCAATTTATCTTTAATGGCTACCATGCGCTTTTTCGCATCATCGGCGTAGCGGCTTTGTGGATAGTTATTTAACAGGATCCGAAAGTCATCAAATGCCTGACGAGTACTCGCCAGATCACGGTCTGCGCGGTCAACGCCGAAGAACTCCTGAAAAGCGTTTTCGTCAGCTTTCAGGTTGGTCAGACCACGCATATAGTACACATAATCCAAATCCGGCTGATTGGGGTTTAGCCGGATAAAACGGTCAATACTGGCCAGCGCTTGTGGTAAGTCGCCTGACTGATGGTAGGCATAAATTAAATCGAGCTGGACCTGACGGGCAATAGGGCCAAATGGATAGCGACTTTCTACGGCTTTTAGCAGTTCAATGGCTCGGTTGTAAAGTCCGGCGTCCAGCACTTCTTTAGCTTGTTGATACTGGCCTTGCGCGGTTTGATTTGGGTTAATGGCTTCCTCTTTCGGTTTCCCGGCACAGGCAGATAAGGCAATTACGCACAAAGCGATTAAAATAAATTTTAGTTTCATGTAAAAATCCGTTACTACTTCGGCTAAATGGCTGTCTAGTCCGGCGTAAAATCGTTAAAATACCCGCTCAAGCGATTCTACCCCAGATATCGCGGGGTTGCACACAGGATAACTGCTTCCGTTATGACAAAACAGCTAAAACTTTCAGAAATCGTACCTGAGCATCTTTTCGGTAAGCGCTTAGATCAGGTTCTGGCCGAAATGTTCCCGGATTATTCACGTTCGCGGATAAAAGAGTGGATCCTGGCCAATAGTGTGCAGGTTAACGGGCAGGCCTGTGCGATTCCACGCCAGAAAATGCTGGGCGGTGAGCAGATCGAGATTCTGGCCGATATTCCGGAAGAAGAGCGTTTTGATGCTGAACCCATTGCTCTGGATATTATTTTTGAAGATGAACATATTCTGGTAATTAATAAGCCGGCTGGTCTGGTGGTGCATCCGGGTGCTGGTAATCAAGATGGCACTTTACTTAATGCGCTGTTACATCATTGTCCGGCTATTGCTGAGGTACCACGGGCGGGTATCGTACATCGTTTAGATAAAGATACGACCGGTCTGATGGTGATCGCGAAAACCATCCCGGCACAGACGCATTTAGTCGAGGCGATGCAAGCGCGGGAAATTACCCGGGAATATGAAGCGGTCTGTTACGGCACTATGACCGGTGGCGGTACTGTGAAACAACCGATTGGCCGGCATCAAACCAAAAGAACGCTAATGGCAGTCAATGAAAACGGCAAACCGGCAGTGACGCATTATCGGGTGATGGAGAAATACCGCGCTCATACCCGTTTGCGGCTGCGGCTGGAAACCGGTCGCACGCACCAGATCCGGGTGCATATGACCTTTATTAGTCACCCGCTGGTTGGTGATCCGGTATATGGCGGTCGGCCAAGACCGCCACGCCAGGCCGGTGAAGAGTTATTGCAGCTGCTGCGTAATTTTAAACGTCAGGCGTTGCACGCTGCTATGTTAAAGCTGGCGCATCCTATTACCGGCCAGTTACTGGAATGGCATGCACCCTTACCTGATGATTTAGTTGCCCTAAACGACGCCCTGCGAGCAGATACGCAGCAGCACGGTATGGACTTTGTGTAACCGATGATAGACGCTGCCAACACCACGGTATTGCTCTACCCCGATTGGCCGGCACCGGCTAATGTCAGAGCGGTAAGTTCGACTCGTTTGGGCGGGGTGTCAACAGCGAGCTTTTCTAGTCTTAATCTCGGAGCTCATGTCGGCGATGATCCCATAGCAGTCAATACCAACCGGCAGCGCTTTGCTGAACTGGCGGCACTGCCGGCGATGCCGTTTTGGCTGAACCAGGTGCATGGTACCCGGGTGTTGCAATTACCTACGGCTGCGCAGACCGATTTAACCGCTGATGCCAGTTACAGCAGGCAAGCGGCACAGGTGTGTCTGGTGATGACCGCCGATTGCTTACCACTGCTGATTTGCAATCGTGCCGGCACGGAAGTCGCGGCGGTACATGCAGGCTGGCGTGGTTTAGCTGCCGGTGTGATAGAACAAACGCTGGCTTGTTTTCAGTCACCTGCTGCTGAATTGCTGGTTTGGCTGGGGCCAGCAATAGGCCCTACGGCGTTTGAGGTGGGTAGCGAGGTGCGGGCCATATTTATGGCACAAAACCCACTGGCGTCAGATGCCTTTGTGGCGTTAAGCGCCGAAAAGTATTTAGCGGATCTCTATCAGCTCGCCCGACTCCGATTACAGCAGAGCGGTATTACAGCCATTTATGGAGCAGAATATTGCACTTATAGCGATCAACAGCGCTTTTTCTCTTATCGGCGAGATGGCCAAACCGGCCGTCAGGCCAGTGCAATCTGGCTGCAAACCTCACCTTAAATGCTTTAGCTTGATGCAAGTCAAATTTTTGACGTTTGCTGCTTGAATTTTCCACACTCCCACCCAATCTTAGCTAACATCATAGTTAAGGTATCAGCGGGAGCCTGCCAATGCGTCTAGATAAATTTACCAGTAAATTCCAGGAAGCGATTGCCGATGCGCAATCGCTGGCGCTGGGTCGCGATCAACAATTTATTGAGCCGGTGCATATTATGTTTGCCTTACTGAATCAGGAAGGCGGCACAGTGCGCGAGCTGTTGAACAAGCTGGCAATCAACTTTAATGAACTGCGTTCTAAAGTAAGTCAGGCAATAGAGCGTCTGCCCCGGGTGGAGGGTGATGCCGGTAGCTTGCAGCTGTCTGCTGCAACAGCTCAATTGTTGCAGCAGTGCGATAAGCTGGCACAAAAGCGTAAAGATCAGTTTATTTCCAGTGAGTTATTTGTGCTGGCGGCTACCGAGGATAAATCTGAATTAGGCCGCATTTTACAGTTACTGGGCGTGACGAAAGATAAGGTCAGCGCTGCGATCGAGCAACTGCGTGCCGGTCAGAAAGTGGAAGATGCGAATGCTGAAGATACCCGCCAGGCATTGACCAAATATACCATTGATCTGACCGCCCGCGCCGAGTCCGGCAAGCTGGATCCGGTGATCGGCCGAGACGAAGAAATTCGTCGTTGTGTTCAGGTGCTGCAGCGGCGTACCAAAAATAACCCGGTACTAATTGGTGAGCCTGGTGTGGGTAAAACAGCGATTGTCGAAGGCTTGGCACAACGAATTGTTAATAAAGAAGTACCGGAGGGGTTAAAAGATAAGCGGGTATTATCACTGGATATGGGCGCGCTGCTGGCTGGCGCTAAATATCGCGGTGAATTTGAAGAACGCTTAAAAGCCGTGCTGAATGAAGTAGCCAAAGAAGAAGGCCAGATCATTCTGTTTATTGATGAAATTCATACCATGGTCGGTGCCGGCAAGGCCGATGGTGCCATGGACGCCGGTAATATGTTAAAGCCGGCACTAGCGCGCGGTGAACTGCACTGTTTGGGCGCCACTACGCTGGATGAATATCGCAAATATATTGAGAAAGATGCGGCGCTGGAGCGTCGTTTCCAAAAAGTGCTGGTAGAAGAGCCGAGTGTCGAGGACACCATTGCCATCCTGCGTGGTTTAAAAGAGCGTTACGAACTGCACCATTCGGTAGAAATTACTGACCCGGCGATTGTGGCGGCAGCAACGCTGTCACATCGTTATGTCAGTGACCGGCAACTACCCGATAAAGCTATCGATTTGATTGACGAAGCGGCTTCCAGTATCCGGATGCAAATGGATTCCAAACCGGAGGAGCTAGATCGCTTAGAGCGCCGGATTATCCAGCTAAAGCTGGAAGACAATGCGTTGGCGAAAGAAACCGATGATGCCAGTAAAAAACGCCGCGACACCATCCGTGAACAAATCGATGAGCTGGAGCAGCGTTATAACGAACTGGATGAAGTCTGGGAGTCGGAAAAGGCTGCGTTACAAGGCACGCAAAATATTAAAGCCGAATTGGAGCAGGCGAGACTGGATCTGGAAGTGGCCAGACGCGCCAGCGATCTGCAGCGGATGTCGGAACTACAGTATGGTCGTATCCCTGAGCTGGAGAAAAAACTGGATCTCGCCTCGCAAGCCGAGATGCAGGAAATGACCTTGCTGCGGCATAAGGTGACTGATCAGGAAATTGCCGATGTGTTATCAAAGGCCACCGGTATTCCGGTCAATAAAATGCTGGAAGGCGAACGCGATAAATTATTACGGATGGAAGATGCGCTACACGCTAAAGTTGTCGGACAGCAGGAGGCGGTAAGTGCGGTTGCGAACGCTATTCGCCGTTCCCGTGCCGGGCTGGCCGATCCGAACAAACCCATTGGCTCCTTCCTATTCCTGGGGCCCACCGGAGTCGGTAAAACCGAGTTGACCAAGGCGCTGGCGCAATTCTTATTTGATAGCCCGGATGCGATGGTGCGGATCGATATGTCCGAGTTTATGGAGAAACATGCGGTCTCACGGCTAGTGGGTGCGCCTCCGGGCTACGTTGGCTATGAGGAGGGCGGTTATCTGACCGAGGCGGTAAGGCGGAAACCTTATTCTGTGATCTTGCTGGATGAGGTGGAGAAAGCGCACCCGGATGTGTTTAATATTCTGCTACAGGTACTGGATGATGGCCGGCTGACTGATGGCCAGGGCCGCACCGTCGATTTCAAAAATGCGGTGATTATTATGACATCGAATCTTGGCTCCGATTTGATTCAGGAACACTATCGTGAGTTTAGCTATACCGAGATGAAAGAGATGTTGATGGGCGTGCTGAGTAAACAGTTCCGGCCAGAGTTTCTAAACCGGCTGGACGAAGCAGTGGTATTTCACCCGCTGGATGATCGGCAAATTAAACAGATCGCCTCGATTCAGCTGGCGCGGCTGGAGCAACGTTTACAGCAGCGTGATTACCAGTTGTCTGTAAGTGATGCGGCACTGGAAAAACTGGCTGAGGTAGGTTTCGATCCATTGTATGGTGCCAGACCATTAAAACGGGCGATTCAGCAACATCTGGAAAACCCGCTGGCGCAGGCCTTGTTGCAAGGCGAGATCTTACCTGGTTCTACTGTGGTAATAGACCACAACGGCCAGCAGTTCACGGTAACCAGCCGGAATTAATTGCGCTCCGGAAACTTCCGGAGCGAAATAAACTTAACGATTAAGGCGCTGCAGGACAGCGCCTTTTTATTTCAAAATTTGCCAACAGGATTTGCTGCTCACGCTCTTCGTTAGTCAACAATCTTAGCTCTTCACTGTTTGCTTCTTTGGTAAACAGCTCCTGACTGCTTTGCAGTAGCGTTAACTGGTCTCGCGCTTGTTGACAAAGCGTTGGATCAAGTGCTACCGCTGCTGCCTGCTCAGCATTAACGGTACCCGCCGTTAATGCAGGGGCTGATGCCGCCTGGCTGGTACGAATTGTCACTAATTGATATTCGCCCTGAGCCGGTGGCTGTTGGCTGAAATGCACTACACCCTTAGCATCTTGCCAACTGTAAACCGTTTGCGCAGCAACACTCAGGCTAAGAACTGAAAAGATGCTACCAATTAAGATTTGCCTCACTTTTGCCATGGTTCTATCCATGCTATGTTATGTCCCTTATAATCAGTGTAATCGTTTTTTCAGAAGTTGCCTTATGACAGATTTAAAAAACAGTGAAACCAGCCCACATAAGGGCATATATCTGCTTCCTAACCTGTTAACGACTGCAGGTTTATTTTCTGGCTTTTTTGCTATCGTATCATCAATGAACGGTCGCTTTGAAGCTGCAGCGGTCGCCATTTTTATTGCGATGATTTTTGATGGTCTTGACGGCCGGGTGGCGCGCTTAACCAATACCCAAAGTGAATTTGGTGCTCAGTATGACAGTATGTCAGATTTACTGGCTTTTGGTGTCGCCCCTGCCTTGGTGGCTTATAACTGGGCTCTGGCCGATTTAGGTAAGTTTGGTTGGTTAGCGGCCTTTATCTATGTTGCTTGTGCCGCTTTGCGTCTGGCGCGCTTTAATGCCAACTTGGGTGTTACCGACGGTCGCTTTTTTCAGGGGTTAGCCAGCCCGGCGGCCGCAGCACTGGTTGCGGGTATGGTCTGGAATGGTGCCGCCTTTGAAATCGACGGCGATAAATATGGTTACTTAGTGGGGCTACTTACCATTACCGCAGGCTTTTTAATGGTAAGTAACTTCCGTTATAACTCGTTTAAAAATCTCAACTGGCGTGACCGGGTGTCATTCCTGACGATTTTGCTGGTGGTATTAATTTTTGTCGTTATTGCGGCACGACCGGCACAAATGCTGTTTATTATCTTTCTTGCCTACGCTTGCTCTGGTCCGATCACGACGTTTCGCAGTGTGCGCAAACTTAAACTCGAACATGTGGTGGGGGATTCTGAAGATGCAGACTTTCTGGATGACGCTGAACCGAAAAAGCCCGCCGCGCAAGAATCGACGGAGTCAGAGCCGAAAAACTGATCCCGGAAGCTGGTTGGTCGCGTAAGGCGCTTTTCGTGTTACGCCCTTGATAATAGGTTTGCTTTCCCCAATCATTGGGGAAAGCTTCAATCAGTAAGGAATCATCTTGAGCTCCAGCATTTCTCAACGTTTGGCTGCACTGCAGCAAGCCGGCCAGCAACACAGTATCAAAGGTATAAAACGCGGTATAGAGCGCGAGACGCTGCGCGTTAATCAGGATGGTTCTCTGGCTCAAACGCCACATCCGGTGGCCCTTGGCTCTGCGTTGACCCATCCCTGGATTACTACTGATTTTTCGGAGTCTTTACTGGAGTTTATTACTCCAGCCAGTGCCGACTTAGAGCTTACCTTGGCACAACTGACTGATATTCATCGTTTTACGCTAAAAAAATTGCAGCTGGAGCGACTCTGGCCGGCTAGTATGCCGTGTTATATCACCGATCAACACCAGATCCCGCTGGCGCAATACGGCACATCTAATGTCGGAAAAATGAAAACGCTGTATCGTCAGGGTTTAAAGAACCGCTATGGCAGTATGATGCAGGCGATCAGTGGCGTCCATTTTAACTTCTCGCTGCCGCAGAGCTTCTGGCAGGCTTATAAGCCGTTAGTTGGCGATAACGGTAGCCTACAGGATTTTGTGTCTGAACAGTATCTGGCGTTAATTCGTAACTATAAGCGTTATGCCTGGCTGATCGTGTATCTGTTTGGCGCTTCACCAGCCATGTGTCAGTCATTCCTTGAGGGGCGTCAATCGCGCTATTCTTTCCAGAAGCTGGGGAAGGGAACGCTCTATCTGCCTTATGCGACCTCACTGCGAATGAGTGATCTGGGTTATACCAACAGTGCGCAATCCAGTTTAAACATCACTTACAACAGCCTGCCGGAATATATTGCTGGTTTGCACGCCGCCGTAACCCAGCCGTCTTCAGAATATCAAAGTATTGGCGTAAAAGTGGACGGTGAGTTTCAGCAGTTAAATAGTAATGTGCTGCAAATTGAAAACGAGTTTTACTCGACTATCCGTCCAAAGCGTACTACGGAATCGGGCGAGCGTCCTACCTGTGCCTTATCAAAACGCGGGGTTGAGTATATTGAAGTTCGCGCCCTGGATGTGAATCCGTTTAGTAGTATTGGCATTACGGCTGAGCAAATGCGTTTTCTGGATATTTTTCTGGTCTATTGTTTACTTGAGCAAAGTCCGGACTTATCAGCCCGTGAGCAGCAAGTGACCGAGCAAAATCTGAAAAAGGTGGTGACAGATGGTCGGCGTCATAATCTGGAGCTAATCCAGGATGGTCAGCCACGACTGATGCAAGATTGGGCCGAGCAACTATTCGCTGACATGATGCCAATAGCTAAATGGTTGGATGAGGTTTATCAGAGTGACCGCTATCAGGCGGCAATGCGTCAGTATTATTTAAGCTTGCTCGATCCGGCGCAAACCCCGTCTGGCAAAATCCTCAATCATTTGCTTAGTAGCCGGCAGGACAATGGCCACTATATGCGTGAGCTGGCGGAAACGTATCGCGCGCAACTGTTAGCCGAAAGCTATCAGGTTTATACCGAGGAAGATTTCGTCAGCACTGCCAGTACATCGCTGACCAAGCAGCAGCAAATTGAAGCGGCGGACACCATGAGCTTTGAACAGTATCTGGCTGAATATTTTGCTGAAGTTCCAGCCTGTACTCAGGCCTGAGTGGCTTAGCCGGATAAAAAAACGGCTACCAGAGGTAGCCGTGAAGGAGAATCCAGGGAAAACAAAAACTTGGTTTGCATCCATGCATACTGTTAGAATCTGACTGATGCCTATAGTTCAAAAAAAGTTTAAAAAAAATAACTCTTTGATTCTGCTAAGCTTGTTAGTGCTGCTTGGCGGCTGCGCTACGCCACCGCCGCAAAACAAAAGTAATATCTGCGAAATTTTCGGTGAAAATCGCGCCTGGTATAAGGCAACGGCCAATGCCAGTGAAAAATGGGGCATGCCAATCGCAGTGCCGATCAGCTTTATGTATCAGGAAAGCGGCTTTAAGCATAATGCTAAGCCGCCGATGCGCTACTTCCTTGGCTTTATTCCTTATGGTCGCGGCAGCTCTGCTTATGGCTACTCGCAAGCCAAAACACCAACCTGGGACGATTATGTCAAGGATACCGGCCGCTTTTTTGCCAGTCGCAGCAATTTTGCTGACGCAGTAGACTTTATCGGTTGGTATATAGATAAAACCCATCAGGTTAATAAAGTTGCCAAAGACGATGCTTACCGGCTTTACCTGAACTATCACGAGGGGTGGGGCGGCTATCGGCGCGGTACTTACCGCAATAAAAGCTGGTTACAGAATACGGCCAGGCGGGTTGATGATCGCGCCAGAATGTATCAGCAGCAGCTACAAGGCTGTGAGAAAGACCTCAAACGTGGCTGGTTAAGCCGTCTGCTGTTCGGTTGAGACACTTTAAGGCAATACCAGCCGCACCGTTTTAATCATATTATCCTGCACATCCAGAATTTCCAGCTGAAAACCGGCAATTTTGACACTCATTGAACCTTGCGGGATTTCTTCCAGATGCTCTAATAACAAACCATTCAGGGTTTTCGGACCATCGGTAGGAAAATCGAGCTGCATTTGCCGGTTCAGATCACGCAGGTTAATACTGCCATCTATCAGATAAGAACCGTCTGGCTGCTGCAGAATATCTTCGTGCTTATCTTCAATCACGTCAGTGGTAAATTCGCCTACCACTTCTTCCAGAATATCCTCCAGGGTGACCAGCCCCTGAATATCACCATACTCATCTACCACTAAACCGATTCGTTCTTTGGTACTCTGAAATTTTAACAGTTGGGTATTTAGCGGCGTACCTTCCGGGATATAATAAATTTCATGTACTGAGCGCAGCAGGCTGGCTTTGGTAAATTGTTCTTTTAACAGCAGGCGCACCAGATCTCGCGGATGCACAAAGCCAATCGCATCATCCATGCTATCCCGGTACAGTAATACCCGGCTATGTTGAGCATTCGCCAGCTGACGCACGATATCTTTCCAATCATCGTTAACGTCGATACCGGTGATTTCGTTGCGCGGCGTCATGATGTCTTCAACCGTTACATTTTCCAGATCCAGCACGCCAACCAGCATACTCTGGTGTTGTTCCGGAATTAGCGCGCCGGCTTCATGCACTACAGTTCGTAATTCTTCAGCACTTAAACTGTTGCCCTGATGTTTTTCCGGGCTGACGCCCATAATGGCCAGCAAGCCATTAGTGATCCAGTTAATTAACCAGACCAGCGGATAGAATATTTTTAACAGTGGTTTTAACAGGGCGGAGCTTGGGAAGGCAATGCGTTCAGGATGCAGGGCGGCCAGGGTTTTCGGGGTAACTTCGGCAAATACCAGAATCACCAGGGTCAGGACGACGGTTGCGATAGCGATGCCGGCATCTCCGTACAAACGCATGCCTATGATAGTGGCAATAGCTGAAGCGGCGATATTAACCAGGTTGTTACCAATCAGAATCAGGCCGATTAGCCGATCTGGCCGGTCTAGCAGCTCTGACACACGTTTTGCGCCCTTATGCTGCTCATTTTCAAGGTGCTTTAACCGGTACCGGTTAACCGACATCATGCCTGTTTCTGATCCTGAGAAATAGGCTGAGATAAACAGCAGTACTCCCAAAATAATAAAGAGTGTACTGGTTGAGATTGCGTCCAAACGTTAATTACCTTTATGGCCTAACATAAATTAAGTGGCAGTATCAAAATCTGCCTAGCAACACCTCTTTTACAAAGCGGCTGCCAAAATAAGCCAGGGTGAGCAACACGCTACCACTGATTGTCAGCGTAATAGCGGTTTTGCCACGCCAGCCAAGACGAGCATGTCCCCAGCTTAAAGCACCGAATAACACTAAAGCCAGTAAACTTAACAGGCTTTTATGATCTATCCAGTCTGTCATAAAAGGAATACCACTGAGTAACGCCAGCGCTAACAGCAAGGTTCCAGCCGCTAACAGGCGAAACTGCAGATTTTCAGCTTGTAATAATGGCGGCAAAAAGCGACTGACACCAGAAAAATTTTTCTGTTTCAACTTATAACTAATATAAGACACTTGAATTGAATACAAGGTGGCCATAATCAGTACAACATAGGCCGTAAAGGCGATAGCGATATGGACTAACAAGCCAGCATTCTGCTCCAGATGCTGCAGCTGAACTGAAACCGGGAACAACAAACTGGCCAGCAAAATCAGCGCAGCACAGCCATACACCAGTGGTAATAGAAGCACCGCGGGTGAGCGCAGTGATGTTAGCGTAACGGACAGGGTGAGTAACCAGCACACCAGCGAGCTGACATTAAGTAAACTGAAGTTTTGACCCTGCCCGGTGAAAATGCTGTCTACCAGCGCCAGCATATGCAGTACCACTGCCGCAGTACCGGCACTGAACGTCAGTTTAAAATTCGGTCCTGCCGGGTGGAACAAACGCCAAAGCAGGGTAACCGTTGCAACCGTATAGGCAGTCAGGGCCAACGCGGGTAACAACCAAGGCATGCTTAACACTCCTGTGATGCAGTAAGTTGGCTATTGTATTGCAAGTTTCCGGCAAAGCCCAGCAGCAAGATGGCTTTGCGCAAAGGCTGACGCTGGCATCACAACGCGCTATAATCGGCGCAATTACCGAATTGGATCTCCACTATGTTTGAAAATCTGTCAGATCGTTTAAGCCGGACCCTGAAAAATATTAGTGGTCGTGGTCGTCTTACCGAAGACAATATTAAAGAAACGCTACGGGAAGTGCGGATGGCACTGCTCGAAGCTGACGTGGCATTGCCGGTTGTCAAAGACTTTATCAACCAGATCAAAGAGCGCTCTGTGGGTCTGGAGGTCAGCAAAAGTCTGACTCCGGGGCAGGAATTTCTAAAAATCGTCCGTAAAGCCCTGGAAGAAGCCATGGGCGAGGCGAATGAAGAGCTGGCCCTGAATACCCAACCGCCGGCGGTGATTCTGATGGCGGGTTTACAGGGGGCGGGTAAGACCACCTCTGTTGGTAAGCTGGCAAAGTTTCTGACCGAACGGAAAAAGAAAAAAGTGTTAGTGGTATCGGCTGACGTTTACCGGCCTGCCGCAATTAAACAATTGGAAACCCTGGCCAAAGCGGTCAATGTTGAGTTTTTCCCCAGCGACATCTCGCAGGCGCCGGTTGCCATTGTTAATGCTGCTATCACACATGCCAAAACCCGGATGTTTGATGTGCTGCTGGTCGATACCGCCGGTCGTCTGCATGTCGACAGCGAGATGATGGATGAAATCAAGGCGCTGCATGCCGCGGTAAAACCGATTGAAACCCTGTTCGTGGTCGATGCCATGACCGGTCAGGATGCGGCTAATACGGCTAAAGCCTTTAACGAAGCCTTGCCATTAACCGGGGTGATCTTAACCAAAGCCGATGGCGATGCCCGTGGTGGTGCCGCTTTATCTATCCGCCATATTACCGGTAAGCCAATTAAGTTTATCGGTACCGGTGAGAAAACCGACGCCTTAGAACCCTTCCATCCGGATCGTATCGCCTCGCGCATTTTAGGCATGGGCGATGTGCTAAGCCTGATTGAAGAGCTTGAGCAGAAGGTCGATAAAGAAAAAACCGCGAAAATGGCGCAGAAGATGATGAAAGGCAAAGGCTTTTCATTGGAGGACTTTCGCGAGCAGCTGGTACAGATGCGTAGCATGGGCGGCATGATGTCGCTGATGGATAAACTGCCGGGGATGAAAAATCTGCCGGCAGGTGCTGCCAGCCAGTTAGATGAAAAGCAGTTTGTACGGATGGAAGCCATTATCAACTCGATGACGCCGAAAGAGCGTGAGTTTCCGGACCTGCTAAAAGGCTCGCGCAAAAAACGAATAGCGGCCGGCTCCGGCACTCAGGTGCAGGAGATCAATCAGTTGCTGAAACAATTTACTCAAATGCAGAAAATGATGAAGCAAATGAGCGGCAAAGGCGGCTTGATGAAGATGATGCGGGCCATGGGCGGCAAGTTGCCACCCGGTATGTTACCACCGCGCTGATCCTGGTGTGACGGGTTGCCAGGCCGCGAAATGCCTTGCATTCGCGGCAAAAATCCGTACAATGCAGCAGCCCTGCAGTCCGACTGCGGGCTTTGTTATTTTTTAAAACCTGAACGATTGAAATTAGAGGACGGTATGGTAACTATTCGTTTACAACGTGGTGGCGCGAAAAAGCGTCCATTTTACCAAGTTGTGGTAGCGGACAGCCGTTTTGCTCGTGATGGCCGTTTTATTGAGCGCGTGGGTTTCTTTAACCCAATCGCCAGCGGCACTGAAGAGAAACTGCGTCTGGACCTGGATCGCGTTGACCACTGGGTAGCACAAGGTGCTGCACTGAGTGATCGCGTGGCCACTCTGGTAAAAAACGCTAAGAAAGCAGCTGCTTAATTAGCAAGGCGTGTGGAGTTGTCACTGTTGAGTGAAAAAGATTTTGTAGTACTTGGCAAGTTTGGTGCGGTTTACGGCATCAATGGCTGGCTAAAAATTAACTCCTACACGGACATCCCGGAAGGGATTTTTGATTACACACCCTGGCAGGTCAAATTTCAGGGTAACTGGCAGACAGTAACAGTCAGCAGCTGGAAACGGCATAGTAATGGCTTAATCGCCAAACTGACTGACATTAATGTCCGGGAACAGGCGCAGGCCTATGTCAATGCTGAAATCGCGGTTGCTGCCAATGCCTTACCGGCGCTGGACGATGGCGAGTACTACTGGAAAGATCTGATGGATCTGAAAGTCGTGAATGAGCAAGGCTATGATCTGGGCGTGGTAACCGACTTAATGGAAACCGGCTCTAACGATGTGTTAGTGGTGAAAGCCAACCGGACTGACGCCTTTGGTAAGGGTGAGCGTTTAATTCCCTATCTTGATCAGACCGTGATCAAGCAGGTGGATTTAACCGCGAAGCAAATCACAGTAGATTGGGACCCGGCGTTTTAATGCAGGAACAACCAAGGTGGGTGGGCGTTGTCTCACTGTTTCCGGAGATGTTTCAGGCGATTACGCAATACGGTGTCACTGGTCGGGCTGTAAAGCAGGGCATTATTCAGCTGCAGTGTTTTAACCCGCGGGATTTTACCACGGACAAACATCGGACTGTTGATGACCGGCCTTATGGCGGCGGCCCCGGTATGCTGATGATGGTGCAGCCACTGACCGATGCCATTCGCGCGGCGAAAGCCACAGCGGGAGGTAAGGTGCATACGGTTTATTTGTCGCCGCAAGGCCGCAAATTAGACCAGCAAGGTGTGGTTGAACTGGCAAAACATCCGCAACTGCTCCTGGTAGCAGGCCGTTACGAAGGAATTGACGAGCGCGTGATCGAAACCGAAATTGACGAAGAATGGTCAATCGGTGATTACGTACTAAGCGGGGGCGAGTTGCCGGCAATGGTGTTAATTGATGCCGTGTCGCGACTGGTGCCCGGGGTTTTGGGACATGATTTATCTGCTGAGCAGGATTCGTTTGCAGCCGGCTTGTTGGATTGTCCACATTATACCCGCCCTGAGGTGTTAGCAGACAAACAGGTACCCGCCGTATTGCTGAGTGGGCACCATGAAGAAATTAGACGCTGGCGTCTGAAACAGGCTCTCGGTAGAACCTGGTTAAGACGGCCGGATATGTTAAATTCCCTGGCTCTGACTAAGGAGCAACGCAAATTACTGGCAGAATTCCAACAGGAATACCAGGCGTTGCAGCAGCAAGCAAGATAGTTAACTCCAGGTAAAGTGAGATTGTTATGAGCAAAGTTAGCCAAAACATCATCAAGCAACTTGAACAGGAACAACTGAAAAAAGACGTTCCTGCATTCGCTCCAGGTGACACTGTAGTGGTTCAGGTTAAAGTTAAAGAAGGTGACAAAACCCGTTTACAGGCCTACGAAGGCGTTGTTATCGCCAAGCGTAACCGTGGTCTGCACTCTGCGTTCACCGTACGTAAAATCTCTAATGGCGAAGGTGTTGAGCGTGTATTCCAGACGCACAGCCCGCTGGTAGACAGCATCACCGTTAAACGTCGTGGTGCCGTTCGCCGTGCTAAGCTTTACTACTTACGCGATCGTTCAGGTAAATCAGCGCGTATCCGCGAAAAGCTTAACTAAGCTGTTAAGGGCCGGCACTATGCCGGCCCTGTTTTTTTATGGCAGAACTGACTGCTAAAGCACCGCTAAATCCCACTCAGTTGCAACAACTGGAACTTCGGTTGGAGCAGATCCTGCTACGCCGTTTTGGCGAGCTGACGGAGCAGCAACTTTTAAGCCTGCTGGATTTAAAACCTCTTACTACCATTCAAGACAGCCAGTTTGCGCTGTTCCAACGCCATTTTGTGCTGTATCACTTGCTGTACCGACTGGCAGAGCGTTGGGCGTTAAGCAGTACCGCTTATCTGGATATTGGCCTGGCACGAATTAAAATTGCACCCTGGCAAGACCATCTGCCGCTGCCTACCGACAGCAAGGCTGCTTATTATGCCGACTGGCAAAACTATTGGCGGATGACGCCGGTGGCATTAAGTAAGCGACTGGCGAGCTTCTGGCAGTATTATCAGCAGCGCCATGGCGTTAGCAGTAGCGTGATCCAGCTCAACGATGATGAGGCGTTACAGCTGCTACAACTGGATTGGCCCTGCAGCCTTAGCGAGCTGAAAAAGGCCTTTCGGCGTTTATCGCTAAAACATCATCCGGATCGAGGCGGTGATAAAACCACCTTTGTCCGTATCTCGCTGGCCTATCAAAAAATCTTACAACGTTTATAACTCTTTTCGCTGTTAATTATCTGAATTCGCTATTCTGTCAGGTTAGCTGTAAAGATAAGTGTGCATTTTGTTTTTCTGGCTAAAGCTAGGGATTTCCTTATTTTTGTTGGCCTACAGGGTTGACCTGATAGCCATCTATCCGTACACTCCAGTCTATTGTAATTTTATAGATACGTGCTGTATAAATAAGTTTACGTATTTGAGTTGGGTTTTGAACAGCTTACTTAGCGCAGAGGGCGGAAGATAACGCTTTTTTGCGTCAGCAGGCGGCACAAGCCCAGACTCTTGCCTATGCTTAGTCTCCGCAGCACTGCAAAGGAGCTCAATCGTGTCCATGATCGTCGATGACCTGCGTATCGTAGCGCAGAAACCCTTAAGTTCGCCGGCTGTATTAAAACGGGTATTGCCGTTATCGGAGCAAGGCGCGGACTTTGTTGCCAAAGCCCGCGCTGATATCGCCAATATTATTCACGGCCGTGACAAACGTCTGTTAGTGGTAACTGGCCCGTGTTCAATCCATGATCCGGTCGCCGCCATTGACTATGCCAATAAGTTAAAAGCACTGCAGTTAGCCTATCAGGACAGTTTGTATATCGTGATGCGGGTATACTTTGAAAAGCCCCGTACCACAGTCGGCTGGAAAGGCTTTATTAACGACCCCCACCTGGATGACTCTTTCGATTTAGAGACCGGCTTAACCTGGGGCAGAGAGCTGTTATTGAAAATGGTCGAGCTGGAATTGCCGGTGGCGACCGAAGCCTTGGATCCGATCAGCCCGCAGTATATGTCGGATCTGATTAGCTGGGCGGCGATTGGTGCCCGCACTGTGGAGTCGCAAACTCACCGCGAGATGGCCAGCGGTTTATCCATGCCGGTTGGTTTTAAAAATGGTACTGATGGCAGCCTAAGCGTTGCGCTTAATGCCCTGCAATCGGCTGCCAGCGGTCATACCTTTTTCGGCATTAACCAAAAAGGTGAGGTCAGCCTGATCCAAACTGCCGGTAATCCGGATGGGCATATTATTCTGCGAGGTGGTGCCAAACCTAATTATGATGCCGCCAGCATCGGGGCTGCGTTGGCGCAGTTGGATAAACTCAAACTACCGCACGGCATTGTCGTAGACTGTAGCCATGGCAATTCCAATAAGGACCATAACCGGCAACCGCAGGTGGCCCAAGAGGTGTTGGCGCAGCGTTTGGCCGGTAATGAGGCCATTATCGGCATTATGCTGGAAAGCCACTTGCAGGCCGGGCGGCAGGATATCGTCAATGGCAAAGCTGAAAAATATGGTGTCTCAGTCACGGATGCCTGTATCGATTGGTCAACAACCGCAGATTTACTGGAAAGTTTAGCGCAACAAATGCGGCAACTGGCGGCGGTGGCCTGAGGTGAAGCCCAGTGATGCAGCTGCAGCGGCATTACAGCCGCTGCGAGAGCAAATTGATCAGCTGGATAGTGAGCTCGTCGAGCTATTGGCGCGCCGGGCCAGAGTCACCGCCCAGGTTGGGCAGGTGAAGCAACAATATGCATTGCCGGTCTATGTACCGGAGCGGGAGCAGGCATTACTTGCCGCCAGACGACAGCAAGCGCTGGCGCAAGGCGTCTCGCCGGAATTGGTTGAGGACTTATTACGCCGGGTGATGCGCGAGTCTTATGCCACCCAGGATCAGCACTTTGTCTGTTGCCGGCCCAGTGGCGGCAAGGTGGTGGTGGTCGGCGGCGCCGGGGCCTTAGGCAATCGTTTTGTCAGCTTATTTCAACGCTCCGGCTATCAGGTGGCAATACTGGAACCTCAGGACTGGCCGCAGGCGGCCCAGTTATGTCAGGATGCCGCCCTAGTATTACTGGCGGTACCTATTACGCTGACCGAGCAGGTGATTGCGCAGTTACCGACGCTGCCTGCACAGTGCGTACTGGCCGATTTAACCAGCATTAAGGCTCGGCCGCTGCAAGCGATGTTGGCGCAGCATAGCGGGCCTGTCGTTGGCTTACATCCGATGTTTGGTCCGGATATCAATAACCTGATTAAGCAAGTCGTCGTAGTCTGCGACGGCCGGCAGCCGGAAGATTATCAGTGGTTATTAAAGCAACTGGTGATCTGGGGCGCGGAGCTGACGACTAAGGCCGCGGATGAGCATGATAGCGCCATGCAACTGATCCAGGCGATGCGGCATTTTTCCTCTTTGGTCTATGGTGTGCATTTGGCCGAAGAGCAGGCCGATTTAAATGAGCTGTTGGCACTCAGTTCACCGATTTACCGGCTGGAGCTGGCGATGGTGGGGCGCTTGTTTGCACAGAACGCTGAACTTTATGCCGATATTATGTTGTCATCGGCTGATGTGACGGCGCTGCTGCAGCGTTATCAGCAGCGTTTTACTCAGCTGCTGGGCTTGTTGGCAGCGCAGGACAAAGCCGGTTTAATGGCGGAATTTGCCAAGGGCCAGCAGTTCTTCGGCGAGCTGGCGCAGCAATTTCTGCAG
This sequence comes from Alishewanella agri BL06, assembly GCF_000272005.1. Classification (GTDB taxonomy): domain Bacteria; phylum Pseudomonadota; class Gammaproteobacteria; order Enterobacterales; family Alteromonadaceae; genus Alishewanella; species Alishewanella agri. Next base: position 19,373 of record NZ_AKKU01000028.1, read on the forward strand.
GAAAGTAAGCAATTACTGCAAAAAGCAGCAGACGGGCGCAGTTAGCGCCCGAATTTACTGGCGCTACTTACCCAACTGATAGAAATCATAAATCACCTGCCAGGCTTGCTCAGGGCTGTCGACATACTGAATCAGTTCCAGGTCCTGCGGGCTAATCAGTCCCTCTTCTGCCAGCATCTCGAAATTGATCAAACGTTGCCAGAAAGCTTTATCGTACAGGATCACCGGTACCCGTTCGGCTTTTTTGGTTTGGATCAGGGTCAGGGTTTCAAATAACTCATCTAGCGTACCAAAGCCACCCGGAAAGGCTACCAGCGCCCGCGCCCGTTGCAGGAAATGCATTTTGCGAATGGCAAAATAATGAAACTGGAAACAGAATTCCGGGGTGATATAGGGGTTAGGATGCTGCTCTTTTGGCAGCACAATATTTAAGCCGATGCTCTTGCCGTTCGCATCCATCGCGCCGCGGTTGGCCGCTTCCATAATCCCCGGGCCACCACCGCTGATAATAGTCAGCGCGCAGTGCGGATGCTGGCAACTATGACTGGTCACCAGACGTGAAAACTCCTGCGATGCCGCATAATAACGGCTGTTCTTCAGATCCCGCTCCGCTTGCGTCAGTGCATGGATAGCGGCAGGGGAGTCCGGGTTTGCCGCATAATGCTGCTTCACTTCTGCGAGTTGTTGCTCGGCCTGAGCTGGGGACAAAAAGCGCGCACTACCGAACACGACTATAGTGGCATTGATCTGATGTTGATCCAGCACCAGTTGCGGTTTCAGATATTCCAGTTGTAAGCGCACATGCCGCAGCTCGTCCTGCATTAAAAAACCGGTATCGGCAAAGGCCAGTTTGTAGGAGTCATGGTCCTGCAGTTGCGAGATAGCGTCTAATGATTCCTGGGCCGTGGCAAAATGGCGTTTATATAAAGCATTGCTTTCGGTCATAACAAGATCCCCTTTATTACTACTTTTTTGATACAAAACAGCTAAGGCGTTGTAAAGTTGGGTTATAACATAGAAAAGCAAGAAGGAAGGCTATGCTGTCAGATATTTTAATTGGTCTGGGTGCGCTCGGGTTAATCCTGCTGGGCATGGACTGGCTGAGTAAGGGGCTAAAAGCTGCAGCCGGTCGGGCACTGATGCAGTTCCTCGAACGCAGTACCCAAAAATCCTGGCAGGGTTTGCTCTTTGGTACGGCCGCCACCGTCGCCGTGCAATCTTCAACCGTGATTACTGTCACCACCATAGGTTTCGTCAATGCTGGTATCTTGTCGCTGCAAAATGCCGCCTTTGTCATTTATGGCAGTAATGTCGGGACCTCTCTGACCGGTTGGTTTGTCGCTTTAGTCGGCATGCAATTTAAAATTGATGCGCTGGCGATGCCGCTGATCGGCGTGGGGGCCTTATTAAAACTATTCGCAAAATCGGCTCGGCGACAAGGTTTTGGCGAGGCGTTGGTTGGCTTCGGTTTGTTTTTCCTGGGGCTGGCTTACTTAAAAGACAGCTTTGATACCGTCTTTGTCGATATTGAGTTTTCCCTGCTCAGTGAGCTTGGTGTCTGGGGCTTGTTACTCGGGGTGTTAATTGGCACCTTGCTGACAGTGGTGATGCAGGCTTCAATTGCGGTACTGGCGCTGGTGATTACGGCGACCTCAACTGGGGTTATCCCGTTGTCAGTGGCGGCTGCCTTTGTGATAGGGGCAAATTTAGGTACTACCTCCACCGCCATTATCTCGACCTTAGCTGCGACGGCAAAAGCCAAGCGGTTAGCCATGCTACATGTGATCTTTAACGTGGTAACCGGTGTTGTCGCTATCATTATCCTGACGCCCTTGCTGTGGTTAATCAGCCTGCTACAGAACGCGCTGTTTCACGACCCGAATCCGGCGCTTAGCTTGGCGCTGTTTCATACCTTATTTAATATTTTAGGCGTGCTGCTGATGTGGCCGCTGACCAGCAGGTTGGTATTGTTTTTAAATAGCCGCTTTCGGGCACAAAAAGCCGGCCAACTACGGGTGTTGGATGCTTCCAGCCTGAGTATTCCGGCAGTGGCCATTAAGACCCTGAGTATGGAGAGTTTGAGGGTAGGGCAACTGATAAGCGGTCAGGCGTTGCTGTTAAGTCAGGGGAAAACATTATCAAGCCAGAGTATTGAGCAGATCCGGCAGCTACAAAGTGAGATTAGCCACTATTTAACCTTGTTGGGCAAAAGCCAGCTGACAGAGCAGGAGTCGCAGGCATTAAACGAACTAATCAAAAATCAGCTAAGGTTAGAAATGACATTACAATTACTACCTGAGTTAGCAGAGCAAGCCGAGCGCGATCCGCAAGCCTTTGTGCCAGAACAGGCGTTATGGCAACAACTCAGTTCGGCACATTGGCCGGATGCAGCACAGCAGATCCGTAGCTGTTATCGTGATTTGATGCGGCAACGGCAAAAATTGAAAGAGCAGTTATACCTGCTGGTGCTGACCGAACGTTTAAGTAATGACTCCGGCGGCGATCAGCTGTTGCGTTTTGCCGAGCTGCGTCGTTTTAACCAACAATTAACCCGGGCTATGCTGGCACTTGCCAAACTGCATGGACCCCAACCAGCACCGCAAACTAGCGCGGTGAACCATAAGGAAATTAGCCATGCCAGTTAATGCCAGCTTAACCTTTATCGGCGCCGCCAGGCAGGTCACCGGTTCCTGTTATCTGTTAAAGATGAATCAACAACAGTTTTTACTCGATTGTGGCATGGTGCAGGGCGCGGATCAGGTCAGAGAATGGCACAAATTCCGCTTCCCGTTTAAACCAAAGGACATAGATGCCGTCATCCTGTCGCATGCGCATATTGATCATAGCGGCTTATTGCCTTTGCTGGTGGCGAAAGGCTTTGGCGGCAATATTTACTGTACTCCGGGCACCGCCGAACTGTTACCGGTGCTGTTAAAGGACTCAGTCAATCTGTATCTAAAAGATCTGGAATGGCAAAACCGCAAAGCCGCCCGAGCCGGCAAGAAAATCTATGAGCCGGTGATGTCGCTGCAGGATGCGGAGCGGGTGAGTGACTTAGTACAGGTGCTGGGCTATAACAAAAGAGCTTTCCCATTACAGGGCGTTGAACTGGAGTTTGCTGATGCCGGCCATATTCTGGGGTCGGCCATAGTGCAGCTCTGGCTAAAGGGTAAGCAGGCGATGAAAAAACTGGTGTTCTCCGGTGATCTGGGTAATCCCGCGACTGTACTGCTGCCGGCACCAACCGAGGTTGACCAGGCCGACATTGTGTTGATGGAAAGTACCTATGGTAATCGTAACCATCAACCGCTGGATAATACCATTGAAGAGTTTGCGACTGCGTTGGAGCAAGCCTATAACGATGGCGGTAATGTGTTTATTCCGGCCTTTGCCCTGGGACGCTCGCAGGAAATTCTGTATTACCTGGCACTATTGCACCGTCAGGGGCGGCTAAAGCAACGTTTGGTCTTTCTGGATAGCCCGATGGCGATTAGCATTACCCGGATCTATAGCGAGTATCTGCACCGACTTGAGCAAAGTGATTTGGACAAGATTGGTTATAAGAAAGGCATGACATTGGAGCAGTTGTTACCGATGTTGAAAGTGTCTGAAACCGTGGAAGACTCAATGGCAATCAACCGGGTCACTCATGGCGCTATTATTATCGCCGGCAGTGGTATGTGTAATGGCGGTCGCATCGTGCACCATTTGAAACATAATTTATGGAAAAACACCAACCATCTCATCTTTGTCGGTTTTCAGGCCAGAGGCACCCTGGGTCGGCGTTTGGTGGATGGTGAAAAGCGGGTGAAAATTTTCGGCCAGGACACAGTGGTAAAAGCCAAATTGCATACCATTGGCGGCTTTTCTGCGCACGCCGGACAAACTGAGCTCGTACGCTGGGCCACCGCCATTGGCGGCGCGCCCGAGTTCTATCTGGTGCATGGTGAACCAGAGGCACAGCAGGTGCTGCAAGAGGTACTGGCAGAGGCCGGTATTCAGGCGCAGATCCCGGAGCAGGGCCAGCAGATCTTGTTCTGATACAGTGAGGGCAGCCTCTGGGCTGCCCTCGATATTATCTGTTAAGGCTTGGCTGTTTAGGCCTGGCTATGCAGACTTATGCCTGGATCTCGGTTGGCGTAACCTCGTCACTCGGGTAGCAGCCCAGCACTTTGACAAACTTGGTCAGATTGTTCAGCTCTTCCAGCGCGCGCGTCATGGCGTAGTCATTCAGATTGGCGCTGACATCGACATAAAACATCTCTTCCCACGGATTACCCGGAATAGGGCGTGACTCGAGTTTGCTCATACTGATGCCATGTTGTTTCAGTACCAGCAGCGCTTCAACCAAAGCACCGGGTTGCTGGCCGGTATACATAATAAAGGTGGTTTTTGCTGGGATCGCTTTTGCCACCTGCACCGGTTTACGGGCAACCACAATAAAGCGGCTGACGTTTTGTTTCTGATTCGCCAGTTCGCGGGTTAATACCTCCAGGCCATAGAGTTTGCCACCTTCCTCGCCGCCAATCGCGATAATAGTGGGGTCCTGTAGGGCTTTTACCTTGGCAAAGGCGGCGGATGAACTTTCACAGTATTCAATTTTAACGTTGGTCAGCCCCAGTAAGAACTGGCTACACTGGGCAATGACCTGCGGATGGGAGCAGACCTGGCGTACTTTGCTCAGGTCGGTACCGGGCAGGCCGAGCAAGCAGTGCTCGATCGGATGGGTTAACTCACCAACTATTGATAGGCGGGTGTGCTGCAGTAAGTCATACACCTCGTTAATAGAACCGGATGAAGTATTTTCAATCGGCAGTACTGCATAGTCGGCATGGCCGGTTTCCACCGCTTTGACAATGTCATTAAAGCTGTCACAGCCCAGTTCAATAATGCGCTCGGCGCGGCGGGTAAAGTATTTTTGCGTTGCCCAGTAGCTGTACGAGCCCTGACCGCCGAGGAAGGCTACCCGTACCGCCGGCGTATGTTCGCCATTTAGCTGGTCCTGCACTTTGGCTTGTTGCTGCAACACTGAGTCTTCGATAATGACATGATAAATTCGTGTCACATACTGCGCATCCAGTCCCAGCGGCTTACCTTGCTCAATCAGCGACAGCAACAATTCCTGTTCCCGCTTCTGATCGCGAATGGGCTTGTTCTGCGATAATTTCGCTTCGGCGACGGCCAAAGCCAGTGCACGCCTTTTTGCCAGTAACCCCAATAACTGCTGATCGGTATCGCTGATCGCGGTTCTGATCTGATCTAATTCCATAACGGCCTCTGTGCTGATAACTACTAAAAACGACTCAAAAAAAAACCTCCCGGCTTGGGAGGTTTCTGCTTAACACGCGCGCACGGTCAGCTACCTCCTCGCTAAGGTGGTAAAGCTAAAAAAACCGAGCACAACTGATACTGTTTTCATACCAGCACCATAATCCGTCTGGATGGCCAAAGTCAAGGGGCCGGCAGCAACTGTTGCTGATATTTTTCCGGCCCCGGTAAAAAGGGTAGCGCTATCGCTGCTTGCCAGTAACGATGATCCGCCCGGTAAAAGGGCGACAGCGGGTGCCCGGATTGCCCGGCCGGAATCACCAGAATGCCGTTTTGCTCCTGACCGGGAGTCACCACCATACGTTGCGATTGGCCAAAGGCCGCATGTTGTACCCGCGGCATATGGCTGTCGCCGGCGAGCGGCGTGGCTGGCATATTCAGCCAGCGGCCGAGCAGTGGTATGGCTGAAGCCAGCGGATGCTCGATCCGCGCACTGTTGCGTTTGCCCCAGTTGGCCTGCTGCAAACTGCCATACTGCGCCAGGATCTTCTGTTGGCTATCCTGAGCGGCGCTTAACAGCAGGTCCTGCCAGCTGCTATGGGACGCCGGTAAGGTATCCGGGCGCTGCTGTTGCCACAGCAGCCAAAACGGGGTTTCCAGCGAATATTTTAGATCGCTGCTGCGGGCGCCGGCTTGCTCCAGTAACGCAGCAACGGGGGCAAAGGTCAGCTCCAGCATGCTAAGCCGGAATTGCCGCAGCAGGGTATAGCCAATTGCCTCGGGTGAGGCAGTATCAGCTGATTGGGCAATATGTTGCCTAAACTCGCTCAAACCTGACTGCGCCGCTAGTTCGACGCTCAGCTCGTTTAGCAAGAGCTGTTGCCAGCGTTGCAGTAATATTGCGCGGTGATCGAGCTGGATTTGATGTAGCGCCTGTTCATCAAACTGGCTGGCTTCACGCAGGCTATCCGCAATTTGCCGGCCACGGGCCCCCAGATCATAGCCGCCATTACCCAGTAGTTGATAAACTTCACCGCCAACGGTCCTGGCATTTGCTGACCATAAACGGCCTGAAGCAGGATTAAAAATATGGGGATAAGCGGAGGCAGCGATGCGCTCACGCCAGTAATTATCACCCTGATGCCAATACTGTGCAGTATTCCAATCTTGTAGTTTCCGCTCTGGGATTGGGCCAAATACTGTCCAGCCAATATTGCCACCGGCATCGGCTACCAGCAGATTCTGCGCCGGAATACCCATCTCAGGTGCAAGCGCGAGCGCTGCTGCAGCATTATCGGCGAGTTCCAGCTGGCGCAGCGTAAAATTAACGGCATAGGGTTCGTGCGCGACCCAACGCAGTGCATATGGCTGGTCGTCGGGAAAGGACACTAACGGGCCCCACTCAGTGTATTGTACGGTCAAGGTTTCAACCGGCGCATCTTTGACCAGAATCTGTTCCTGATAACGTCGCAACGGCTGCCAACCCTCGACGCCAAGGTACTGTTGCTTATCGGCTGAGAGTTCGATCTTCACCAGGTCGTGCCAGTCGGCGGTAGTATTGGTAAAACCCCAGGCGATTTTGCCGTTGGAGCCGACCACTATCGCGGGTGTACCCGGTAAACTGAGGCCGGTTACTTGTCTGGTGGTGCCGTTATGTTGCCAATTTAATTGCACCTTGTACCAAATCCCCGGCACGCGTTGTGACAGATGCATATCATCTGCCAGAATTGCTGCGCCATGCGAGGTAAGGCTGCCGGCGACGGCAAAGTTATTACTGCCCAGATCAGTCGCATCTTTTAGCGTACAATCCTGACAACTTTGTCGTTGCTGTAATGCTGTGGGATAAGGGCTATCCGGAACTGCTACGGCGGCGACCTCACTTTGGTCGATTGCTGCTTGCCAATCACTACTGTGTTGTTGTAAAAAACGGTACCAGTCGGCTGGAAGCGCCGCCTGTAATTGGGTCATCGCATATTCATCGCGTCCGGCTTTGCCCTGTAAATCCAGATACATGCTGTAGATCACCAACAGGGTATCCGCCTCCAGCCAGGGCTCGGGTTGGCTCTGTAGCAGACTGTATTCGAACGGCGCTCGCGACAGACTGGCCAGACCCTCATTGACGCCCCGGCTGTATGCGGCCAGCAGTTGCAGCTCAGCGGTTGGCAGACTGGTGAGTAGTTGTTCGGCCCTGCGCCGGAATAAATGCTGCCGCTGTTGTTTGTCTTGAGGTAATGCCCGCGCACCGAATAAGGCCGCCAGTTCTCCTGCGGCATAACGGCGGCTCAAATCCATTTGAAAAAAACGCTCTTGGGCGTGAGCAAAACCCAGTGCGAAAGCTGCATCGGAACGCTCGGTGGCATAAATAGTCAGATAACCAAGCGCATCACGGCTTAAGCTGACAGGTTCAGCCACTGCGACCTGATAACGGCCATTATAGTTTGGTAAACTACCCTTAAGGTAAAAGTATAGGCTGCCGCTGAGCAGAATAATTACCAGTAAAAGCAGCGCCAGTAGCCAGCTTAGTATTTTCATCTTATTGTTCCGCTGGTGTAAAATCAGAAGGTTAGCACAACAAAAGGAAAGCTCAATGTTAGTTAAAGTGCAAGTATGGGATTTGGCGGTACGGGTATTTCACTGGTCGCAGGTGGTTCTGCTGGCCGCGCTCTGGTACACCGGCAATGAAGGACTTATGGCACAACATCAGTTACTGGCCTACACCCTGGCTGCCTTGTTGATTGCCCGGATTTGCTGGGGGTTTTATGGCAGTGTTACCGCCCGCTTTAGTCACTTTGCGGCTTCACCACTCGCCGCGGTTCGTTATTTACGCAATCCGAAACCAGTACTCGGTCATAACCCGGCCGGCGGCTATATGATTTTTGCGCTGCTATCACTACTCAGTGTGCAAATTTTGAGCGGGCTGGCAACCTTTGACAACAGTTATATTAGCGACGGCCCCTTGGTGCGGCACTTAGCAGAAGATTGGGTGTCACTGGCATCAAAAATTCATAAACTGAATATTGATCTGATTTTGATTTGCGTCGCTGTGCATATATTGGCGGCAATCTGGCACAGTATCCGGCATGATAACGTAATTGGGGCCATGGTTACCGGGCGCAGTAAAGCCAGTACTTCTGCTAAAGCACCATCTTTGCGTGCCAGCTGGAGTTATTTTGCGCTGGTGGCGGTGTTATTAACGGTGTTTTATCTCTGGCAAGGGGAAATGCTGTTGAAGTTTATTTAACGACGATTAAGCGGCGCTTTACAGTGCAAGGGCAGCCATGGCTGCCCTTGATGCATTAATTAATCTGCTTTGTATTTATCGTGACACGCCTTACAGTTTCTGGCGAAATCCCCGAAGGCTTTGCGAATCTCTGCTTGCTCGGCAGTTTTCGCCGCTGCGAGCAGAGCTGCTGCATCTGCAGCCATCTTAGCACCGCGCTCCTGTACTTCTGGCAAATTATCCCAAATCGCCGGCTTAACATTACCACCGGCCTCTTTAGTGCCCGGAATGGTGAAGCTTTCCCAGGGTAATTGGCTTAACAAGGCCAGTGCTTCGGCACGGCGTTGTACCCGCTCAGCATCAAAAGCAACATTACCGCGAATCATATCCTGAATATCGCCCATATTGTGACGAATCAATTGAAAACTGGCTTGACGGTAGTCAACAGCATCTTTGCCATCAGTAAAAGCGGTGGCAGCGATGGCAGGCATAGCCAGCGTAAAACTTAGCAGGGAAGCAAACAGGGCTTTTTTCATTTGTATACTCTCTTCTGTTCGATTAACTTAGAACATTGTACAGTCAAACACCGCTTTCAGTGTACCTGACTGAGGCACTTTAGGTCACTATAACAGCAGCGAGCCCAATTGGTGAAGGATCTTACGCAGAATAAGGTTACCAGGATTAATTCACTGGGACTAAAGTTTTCAGCTCTGGTGTTTATGGCCGTTTTGCTGACAGGCTTGAGTATCACCCATTTTTTCACCAGTTACCAACAGCAAAGCTTACAACAGCAGCAACAGCAAAGTATTGCCCGTACGGCGGACAATTATCAGAAGCAATTTGAACGTTATCTGCTGTCACTTGAGTTAAAAGCGTTGCGCGCGCAGCAAATTCTGCTGCGTCATTTAACCGAACGCTCTGTCGGTACGCTACCGGCTAGTGAGGCGTTGCCAGTTAACGATGGCAGCTGGCGCCAGCGCGATGAGTGGTCTGGGGTCTTTTCACCGCAAGGGCGGCCAGCGAATAAAGCGCAACCCATTTTGCAGGCCAGTGCACTGGCCTGGCAGCAGATGATGCTGCTATTGCAGCAGGATTTTTCCAGTGTGTTTTTTATGGCAGCAGAGCAGTTTATTCGTGTGGCCCCTGCTGATTGGGTCATCCACGTAGACAAGCAGTTGCCGGTGACCACGAATCCGTTGTATCAGTTAGCGGCACCGGAGCAAAACCCCGAGCGAACCTTGCGGTGGAGCTCGGTTTATTATGACCAGGTTTGGGAAAGCTGGGTCGTTGCCGTGTTACTTCCCATTTATCAGCAAAATGAATTTCTGGGAGTGTTAGGTTTAACTCTTAACCTGGCAGAGTTAACCGTTAACCGCTCCAATATCGGTCATTGGAGTCCGTTAAACCGCAGTCTGCTTCTGGATGAACATGGACAAGCATTGCAGCCTGGCGTTAAAGACTCCCAAGCAGCTATGTATGCTGTTTATCAGGGCGAACCTATTGCCGATCCGCAGTTGGCAGCTGTCGCCGCAGCCTTACCCGGCGGGTCCGACCGTTTTGCCGCCTTGGCACCGGCTTATTTGTTAACCAGCATCCCGATCCCGAAACTGCAATGGACGCTGCTGTTATACCAGGATCGCGCACAGCTGTTGGCATCACAATATGACTTTCGTTTTCGCGCGATGTTGATGTCCGTTGCCATTGCGTTGTTGTTGACGCTGCTGCTGTATGGCCTGATGCACCAGATTTTGTTACGCCGGTTAAAAAGGTTGGCTCAGGCTGTTGAGCGGTTGGGGCAGGGACAATTACCGGAACTTTTTCTGGACAATAAGGCGGATGAACTGGGGATGCTAAACCGGGCATTTCTGGGAATGTCACGGGAAATTAGTGAGCTGGTGCAAGGTTTAAATGCCCGTATTGCCGAAAAGGAGCGGGCTGAACTCCAGGCGAGAAAGTTAAGTAAGGCGGTCGCGTTTTCCAGTTCAGGTATCGCAATAACGAATCAGCATCTGGAAATTGAATATATCAATCCTTTTTTAGCTGAGATGTTGGCGCAACCTGCTGCGACTATCCATGGCTGTTCTTTGCTGAAATTGTTTGCCAATGATATGCAGCAACTCAGTACTGATATCAGCAAGACCTTAGAGCAGCGTCAGCATTGGCATGGTGATGTATTGCTGCAACCTGGTCGCCAGGCAGAACAGGGGCAATGGGTGTCATTGGCGATAGCACCAATCCGTGACGATAAAGGTTTACTCACGCATTATGTCGCATCGTTACAGGATATTTCCTTTATCAAACAGAGCCAGAAACAAATGGAGCAACTGGCTTATTATGATGCGCTAACCGGGCTTGCTAACCGCAGCTATTTCCGCGATCAGCTACGCAAGGCGATTTTGATGTCGCAGCGTGGTTATTTTAGTTTCGCGCTACTCTATTTCGATTTGGATGAATTTAAATTAATTAACGACACCCTGGGTCATGATGCGGGTGATGAGTTGCTGGTCGAGGTGGCACGGCGTTTAAAAGGCAGACTGCGGGATGATGACTTAATCGCCAGGCTGGGCGGGGACGAATTCGCGGTTATTCTCAGTGATATTAAGGATAAGGTACACGCCGGTACTATAGCGTCAGAGTTACAACAGGCGTTTTTAACACCCGTCAAACTGGGCCGGCAAGAAGTGGCGATTAGCGCGTCAATCGGTATTACCGTGGCGCCGGATGATGCGGTTGATGAAGAATTACTGCTAAAACACGCCGATTTAGCAATGTATGAAGCTAAGGCCCGCGGTAAGAACACTTACCGATTCTTCTCACAGGACTTGAATGATGCGGCGAATGAACGGTTGTTGATTGAAAGTCAGCTGCGGGAAGCGATCCGGGACCAGCAATTTTTACTTTATTACCAGCCAAAAATCGATCTCAGTGATGAAACCTTAATTGGTTATGAAGCCTTGATCCGCTGGCTGCGGCCGGATAATACGCTGGTTCCACCTAACCGCTTTATCCACGTAGCAGAAAGTACCGGTCTGATTGTACCCATTGGTGAATGGATCATTCTGGAGGCTTGTCGTTTCCTGGCGCGACAGCATAGTCGTGGTTATGCGGTTAGTGTCTCAATTAATCTGTCGGTACGGCAATTTAACGACGAACAATTAACGGCAACGATTGAACGGATTATACAGCGTACCGGTGTCGATCCGGCCTATCTGGTGTTTGAAATTACTGAAAGTATGTTAATGGGGGACACCGATGCGGCTATTAAACAGCTAAATCAGTTAAAGCGTCTCGGCGTCTCTTTATCTATTGATGACTTTGGTACAGGCTATTCGTCGCTTAACTATTTAAAACGCTTTCCGGTTGATGAGCTGAAAATCGACCGCTCCTTTGTCAAAGATATTCCGGAAGATCAGAATGATATGGATATCGTGGCGGCTATTATCGCGATGGCGCAGAAGATGCAGCTACGGGTGGTAGCAGAGGGGGTTGAGTCTGAAGCGCAAGCCGAGTTTTTAAAGCAAAACGCCTGCTACCTGGTACAGGGTTACTATTTTAGTATGCCGCTGGCCGAGCAGGAGTTAAGTCATCTTACTTTTAGTATAAAAACGCAGGGGTAAACCCCGCTTCATTCAGGAAAATGTTATGACATCAGCTCGCCTGTCTTTGCTGAGTTTGGCGTTATTCGGCTGCTATAGTGCAGCCGGTAGCGCAGCTCAGACTACACCGCAGCTTGGGATCCGCGATAAAACACCGAATCTGGTTGCGCTGACCAATGCCACCGTGCAAACCGAACCGGGTAAAACCCTGACCGGTGCGACCATCCTGATCCGGGATGGCAAAATCGAGGCTGTTAACAGTAACGGTCGGGTGCCGGCTGGTTACCAACAGCGGGATCTTAGCGGTTACACCGTCTATGCGGGTTTTATCGACCCCTACACCCAGTACGGTGTGCCAAAAGCCGGTGAAGGCGAGGGCTTTAGTTTTGGCCGCCGTCCGGTCTATGAAAATGAACGCCGTGGTGGTAATGCTGCCAATGATGCCATCCATGCAGAGCAGCGCTGGGTCAGCGAATTCAAACCGGATAGCAAAGCGGCGGAAGAGTTTCTGAAGCAGGGCTTTACGGTGGTGCAGAGTGCGCGCCAGGATGGGATTTTCCGCGGCACCGCCTTTGTAGCCTCACTGGCCGATGATTTACCGAATAATCTGGTATTAAAAGCCGATAGCCAGCATTTTATGGCGTTTAGCAAAGGCAGCTCGAAACAAACTTACCCCTCTTCCCTAATGGGCTCTATTGCGCTGATCCGTCAGACTTTATCTGATGCCAACTGGTATCAGGCAGCCAGCAGCCGCGAAAATGTCACGGTGAATGGTCAGCCACTGGAGTTTAATGCTGCGCTGGCAGGTCTGGCTAATATAAAGCAGCAAGGGGTGTTATTTGACACCAGTGATGAGCGTTCGCTGCTGCGAGCCAACAAGGTGTTGTCTGAGTTTGAGATTACTAATGCCTTGGTACTGGGATCAGGTTACGAATACAGCCGGCTGGAGCAAATCAAAGCCACTGGCAAGCCGATCTTATTACCACTGAATTTCCCGGCAGCGCCGGATGTGACGACTGCCGAGCAGCGGCTGGATGTCAATCTGGCCGATTTACGCCACTGGGAACGGGCACCGGCTAACCCGGCAGTACTGGCGCAGGCAGGTATCCCTTTTGCGTTTACCAGCCACGGTTTGAACAAAAAAACCGACTTTATCCCGAATCTGCGCAAAGCTGTTCAGTACGGCTTAAGCCAACAGCAAGCTCTGGCGGCGCTGACTACGGTACCAGCTAATATTCTTGGCCTGGGTCAACAATTGGGTAAAGTAGCGCCGGGTTATCAGGCCGATCTGGTAATCAGCCGTGGCGATCTGTTCGCGGAGGGTGAGATCGTGGCGACCTGGCTGCGTGGTCAGGAAAAACGCTTTGCACCAGTCCAGCCTGCGGCCTTTGCCGGACAGTATCAGCTGACTGTTGGTGAGCAAAGCGTACAGATTACGTTAACTGGCAATGCCCCAAAACTGACTGGCGAAGCGGTATTGGGCGAGAAAAAAGCCAAACTGGAAAATATCAAAGCTCAGGATCAGCGCCTGCAATTTAGTCTGCCATTAAAAGATTTAACAGAGCAGGCCGTAGTACTGCAGTTTAATGGCGTGCTCAGTGGTGAACAGTTAGCCGGTTATTGGCTGGATGCAGCAGGCAAACAGCAAAGTGTGACGGCGCAGCGCAGTAGCGTCGAGCCCAAAGCCGCGAAACCGGCGCCAGCGCCGGCAGCCATGCTGTCAAAGCTGACTTATCCAAACCGTGCCTTTGGTGTCGAAGCCTTACCGCAAGCGGAAAAGCTCCATATTAAAAATGCGACCGTCTGGTCGGCTACTGAGGCTGGCGTGTTGGAAAACACCGACGTCTTGGTCAGTAACGGCAAGTTTGAAAAAATTGGCCAAAATCTGGCAACGCCACGCGGCTACCGTGTCATTGATGCGACCGGACTACATTTAACCCCAGGTATTATCGATGAGCACTCGCATATTGCTACTGAGCAGGGCGTTAACGAAGGTTCGCATGCCAATACCGCTGAAGTGCATCTGGGCGATGTGATTAACCCGGATGATATTAATATCTACCGTGCGCTGGCAGGTGGGGTTACCGCGGTTCAGGTACTGCATGGTAGTGCCAACCCTATCGGTGGCCGGGCACAAATTATCAGCCTGCGCTGGGGGGCGGATGCCGAAGGCATGAAGTTCCGTAATGCGCCGCCAAGCATCAAGTTTGCGCTGGGTGAAAACGTCAAGCAATCAAACTGGGGCACCGAGTTTAATACCCGTTACCCGCAAAGCCGGATTGGGGTAGAAACCTTTATCCGTGATCAGTTCCAAGCGGCAAAAGAGTATCAGGCTGCCTGGCAGGCTTATAACACGTTGTCGCGCCGTGAACAGGGCCGCACTGTGCCACCACGTCGTGACTATCAGTTAGATACGCTGGTCGAAATTCTGGAAGGTAAACGCCATATCCATACTCACTCTTATGTGGCGTCAGAGATTCTGATGCTGATGCAAGTTGCTGAGGAAATGGGCTTCAAGGTCAATACCTATACCCATATTCTGGAAGGCTACAAAGTCGCCAGTGAAATGCAGGCGCACGGTGCCAGTGTGTCAACCTTTGCTGATTGGTGGGGTTTTAAGATGGAAGTGACAGACGCCATCCCAACCAATACCTGTTTAATGCATGAGCAAGGCTTGTTAGTGAGTGTTAACTCCGATGACCCGGGCCTGTTACGTCGCTTAAATCAGGAAGCAGCAAAATCGACCATGTACTGCAATATGGATGAGCATGAAGCGATGAAGATGGTCACCATCAACCCGGCCAAGCAACTGAAGATTGATGATAAAGTCGGGTCGATTGCCGAAGGTAAACAAGCTGACTTCGTACTGTGGGATCAGCATCCGTTATCAGTCTATAGCGTCGTGCAGCAAACCTGGATTGAAGGTGCGCGTTACTTTGATCGTAGCAGCGATCTGGCAAAGCGTGAGCAACTGGAGAGCGAGCGCCAGCAGCTGATCCAGAAAGTGCTGACGGCCGGTGAGTCAGCGCGCCAGGGCAGTACTAACAGTTATAAACAGGATGATCCGATCTGGCACTGTGAGGATAACGACGATTGGCTGAAACTGCGTTTTGGTTTTGGTGATCATCTGCACAGCCACGGTCATGCCCACGGAGGACAACACTGATGAAATTAATAAAATCTATTCTGGCCGCAGCCTGTGTGCTGGCGGCCGGCAGTGCCGCCGCGGTTAATCCGGTACCAGGCACGGCAGCGAGCCAGCCCCTGTTATTAAAAAATGCTACCGTCCATTCAGTGGTGGTCGCACCAACGGTGCAGGATGTACTGATTCAGGATGGTAAAATTGCCGCGGTTGGCGTGAACCTGAGCGCGCCAGCCAATGCACAGGTGCAGGATCTGACTGGTAAGAATCTGTACCCGGGCCTGATTGCACTGATTAATCAGCTGGGTTTAATTGAAGTCGAGGCGGTACGTGCCACCCGTGATGATCGGGAAACCACTGCTACTAACCCGGATTTGCGCGCTGAAGTGGCCTTTAATGCTGATTCGGCCGTGATCCCAACCATTCGCAGTAATGGCTTTAGCCACAGCCTGATTTACCCGTCCGGCGCGCTGATCACCGGGCGCTCAGCCCTGATGCAACTGGATGGTTGGAACTGGCAGGATGCTTTGGTGCAATCCAGTGTTGGCTTGCATGTCAATTGGCCACGAATGGGGATTCAAACCGGCTGGTGGGTTCGCGATAGTGTCGAGCAGCAGCAAAAGCGTCAGGCCGAGCAGCTGGCGCAATTGCAGGACTACTTTACTGCGGCTCATGCCTACTATCTGGCGGAAAAAGCAGGGCTGAATCGTGGTCGTGATTCACGCTGGCATGCCATGTTAAGCTTTTTTGAGCAGCAGTTACCGCTGTTTGTGCATGCCGATGACCCACGGCAAATGCGTCAGGCAATGCTGCTGGCGCAGCAGTATGGCGTGAAGTTAGTGATTGTCGGTGGTCGTGATAGCTGGCGCATTGCTGATGAGCTGGCTGCCAACCAGGTGGCGGTGATCTATACCGCACCTTATGGTCTGCCGACCCGAGGTGATGAAGCCTACGATCAGGCGTTTAGTGCGCCAGGCGTGTTAAAACGTGCCGGCGTGAAGTTTGCGCTATCGCTGGACGGCTTCTGGGATACCCGTAATCTGGTGTTTGCTGCCGGCCATGTTACCCGCTATGGGCTGGATCCTGCTGCCGCGCTGCGCGCACTGACGCTGGATGCTGCAGAGATTGCCGGTGTTGCCGATCGTCTTGGTTCGATTGAAGTGGGTAAAAGTGCCAGCTTAGTGGTATCAAACGGTGATATTTTCGATTACCGCGGCCATCAGGTTGAACAAATGTGGATCGATGGCCGTACTGTCAATCTGGATAACAAGCATAAGCAGCTGCATCGTCGCTATCAGCAGCGTTATCAGCAGCAGGGGCAGCTTTCTGCACAACCCTGATGTTTGCTGCGTAACGTTTCCGGGTGCCGCTTAAGCGGCACCCTTTTTGTTTTCAGTAATCTTATGAGTAAACGAGTACTGTCGTATGAAAAAACCTGTTTTATTGGCGCTGGCCGCAGCGGCTACGCTGTTTGCCTGTGGTAAGTCAGCGCCGGAGCTAAGCCAGCCTAAAGCTAACCCGCTGTTTATTGAGAGCCATCTGAGCTTTTTAGCGGATGATTTACTGGAAGGCCGGGATACCGGCAGTCGTGGTCATGACATCGCCTCACTGTATATTGCCAAACAGTTACAGGGGTTGGGATTGAAAGGCGGTGCTGCCGATGGCAGTTTCTATCAGCAAGTCCCACTGCGCAAAGCCTTGCTGGTACCAGGTAGTGCCAAACTGAGTTTTCAGTTTGACGATCAAGTACAGGAGCTGAGCTATCCGCAGCAGTTTTTTAGTGGGCCTAGTTTACAACAGACCAGTGTGGCGTTAACGGCGCCAATGGTATTTGTCGGCTATGGTTTGGTTTCCGAAGCTTTTGGGTTGAATGATTATGCGGACCTTGATGTAACAGGCAAGGTTGTGGTCATGCTGGCAGGTTTGCCTGCTAAGTTGCCTAGTGAAGAGCGTGCCTATCTGGGTAGCATGAAAACCGAGTTTGCCGCCGAGCGTGGTGCCGTTGGCATTCTAACGGTGCATACGCCTGAGCAAGAAAAAACGCGGCCTTATGCCAACAGCTTGCTGTATTTAAATACGCCCAGTATGACCTGGCTTAATGCTGATGGTGAACCGGGACGCGGCTTTCCGCAGTTACAAGGCAGTGCATATTTGCATCCGGAAGCGGCTAAAACCTTGTTTGCCGCCAGTGGTAAATCGCTGGATGAGATCTTTGCCCAGCTGGAGCAGGATGCAACCCCACAGGGCTTTGCTCTGAATGGTACTGTTAGTCTGCAAAGCGAGAGCAGTCATCAAAATGTAACCAGCCCCAATGTGCTGGCGCTACTGCCTGGTTCTGATCCGAGCTTAAAAGATGAAGTCGTGGTATTAAGTGCACATTCTGATCATATTGGCCTGGCCAATGATTTACGCACTAATGATAAAGTGAATAACGGTGCCATGGATAATGCTGCGGGCACCGCCATTTTGCTGGAGACGGCGCGCTTATTTGCGGCTTTGCCAGCGGCGCCGAAACGCTCGATTCTGTTTGTCGCGCTGACCGGCGAAGAGAAAGGCCTGCTGGGTGCCGATTACTTTGCCAAAAATCCACCTGTGGCGGTTGAGAAGTTGGTGGCCAATGTTAATTTGGATATGCCGGTGCTGCTTTACCCCTTTGCCGATCTGATAGCCTTTGGCGCTAACCATTCTACGCTGGGTGAGGTAGTAGCGCGTGCGGCGGAAAAAGAAGGTATTAAGCTCAGTGCCGATCCGATGCCAGAACAGGCAATTTTTACCCGCTCAGACCATTTCCGGTTAGTACAACAGGGCGTACCGGCCGTCTTTTTAATGACCGGTTTTACCTCGCAGGATCCGGCGCAGGATGGCGGTAAGATCTGGGGCAGTTTCTTTGCCAAGCATTATCATAAGCCATCAGACGATATCCCAAGCCTGGAACGTGACTACGGCCCCATTCGCTATGATGCCGGGGCGGTCTTTACTGATATTAACTTTAATATTGCCTTAGATGTGGCAAACGCCGCACAGCGACCACTGTGGCGCAAAGACAGCTTCTTCACCGGCGTTTTTGGCCGGCCGGATAACTCGGAACAGTGAGCCTGAGCAAAAACGGCAGCTTGAGCTGCCGTTTTACTGTTAAGTTATGGTTCTGCTAGCCGCCGGCTTGTTTTACCTGATAGCCTTTTTGCTGCAGGACTGCCGTGACCTGTTCGCGTTTATCGCCCTGAATTTCGATCACGCCGTCTTTTACCGCACCACCGCAGGCACATTTCTTTTTCAACTCAGAGCATAAGGCATTTAGTTGCTCGTTGCTGCCGGTAAGGCCGCTTATCGTCAGGACGGTTTTACCACCCCGGCCTTTGGTTTCACGCCTTACCCTAAGAGCCCCGTCTGCGTAGGCGGTACCGACTATTTTTTGCTCTGTTTTGCTGTTAATGCGACCACTGGCCGTGGAATAAACCAGATTGTCAGCAGCCGAGGCCGGTACCAAAGCTTCCGGACTGTTGTTGGCTCCCAGTTGCGTTTGCCAATCGGCAAGAGATATTTTTTTACTCATAAGATAGGGATCTGCGTAAACGATTGCCGGCAAGCTTACTGAGGTGGTAAGCGCGAGGCAAGTTTTTCGGTGGTCAGCTTGGATTTTCAGTGGCTTCTGGTAGAATGATGCGCATTATTTTAGAAATCTGGACGGCTATACTTTGAGTAATTCAGTCTCTTTAACACAGTATTTGCAATTAAGTGGTTTAGCAGAGTGGGCGACTCCGGCTTTTACTGCCGCAGTCGCTGAACAACAGCAGGCGTTGCAGCAGTATCTGCAGCAAGCGGCCGACACAGCGGTGAACTGGCAATATCAGGTGCCAGAGCTCGGTGAAGGTGGGGCCTGCTCACTGTTTGGCGTGCTGGCGGCAGAGCCATATGATTTAACCGCTATTTTAGGTGGTCAAACTGCTGCCAATCAACAAGCCCTCAGTAAGCTCAGTCAAATTACTGCTTTTTATCAACAGCAGGCTGGCGTGGCCTGGTTTGGCATCTACCAGGCGAGACAAAATCCAGCTGGCGAAGCGGTATTGGTCAAACTCAGCTACTTTGGTGCGCCCTCACGCGCCGAGTTCCCGCTGACGGCAGAGTTCGCTGCAATCAGTAACAACAGCACTGTTGGCTTAAGCGGTAAAGCGCGGGTGATTAACAGTGTCGCCAGTTATTTACAACAGGGTGGCGAATACTATACGTGTGACCCGAAAGTTCAGGCCGAAGCCTGTTTGCCACTCTATGCGCAATCGGGCAGAATACTGGGCATTGTCGATGCCGAAGACTTCCAGCCAGAGGTGTTTAATCCGCAGGCGCTGGCCTTGCTGGTGGCGGTCTGCCTGACTATTCCGGACTATTTACCGGCCGTGTAAACCGGCTTTTTTATTAGCACTCTAATCCAGGTAGAACATTATGTTTGCTCAGTTAAAACCCGTCGCCACCGATCCCATTCTGGGCCTGATGGCGGCTTACCGTGAAGATCCTAATCCACTGAAAGTTGACCTTGGCGTCGGTGTGTATAAAGACGAGCAGGGCCACACGGCGGTGCTGAAGTGCGTAAAAGAAGCCGAAGCTCTGCGTCTGAAGCAGGAAGATAGTAAAACCTATATTGGGATGGCCGGAGATCCGGGGTTTAACGCCCATATTGAGAAGCTGGCCTTTGGCAGTAGCCATCCGGTGTTGCTAGCGAACCGGGTGACCACGGCGCATACGCCTGGCGGTACTGGCGCACTGCGGGTAGCGGCCGAGTTTATTAAACGTGCTAATCCGGATGCGACAATTTGGGTCACCACCCCGACCTGGGCTAACCATATTTCGATGTTTCAGGCAGCTGGCTTAAAAGTTAAAGAGTACGCCTATTACGATTACGATACCAAGGGGCTAAAAACCGAGCAGATGTTCGCAGAGTTAGCGCAAGTGCCGGCCGGCGACGTGGTATTAGTTCATGCCTGCTGTCATAACCCCAGTGGTATGGATCTGAACTTTGAGCAATGGCAGCGCTTTACCGAGTTGGCACTGGAGCGAGGCTTTACGCCATTGGTAGATATGGCCTACCAGGGCTTTGGTAGCGGTTTGGATGAAGATGCCAAGGGCCTGCGTTATCTGGCGGAGCGGGTCGCTGAGATGATCTTGTGTAGCTCTTGCTCGAAGAATTTTGGCCTGTATCGTGAGCGGATCGGTGCGGTTAGTGTCGTCTCTGCAGACAGCAAGGTGATGGAGCTGGCGAAAGTCAATCTGCTGAGCGTCGTACGCTCGATTTACTCCATGCCACCGGCACACGGCGCCATTATCGTTAGCCATATTCTGGATAGCGCGGAATTAACAGCATTGTGGCATCAGGAACTGGCAGAAATGCGCGACCGGATTAACAGCTACCGTCAGCTGATTATTGATAAATTTGCCGCCGAAGGGATTACGCAGGATTTTAGCTTTATCGCCCGTCAGCACGGTATGTTTAGCTTTCTGGGAATCAATAAAGCGCAAATCGATCGCTTACGCGAAGAGTTTAGTATTTATATGGTGGGTTCAAGCCGGGTCAGTATTGCCGGGTTAAATCATACTAATATCGATTATTTCGCCAAAGCCGTGGCGACGGTGTTAAAAGGCTAACCTTGCTGGCTAACAGGCCCCGGTTGCGCAATACCACTGGGGCCTGAAGGCGTACTGCATTACCGCCTGTCCTGTATTCTGCATTATTCCGCCTTAGCCTGAGCCTCTGGCTTAGCGACTGGACTGGTCGTTGCTACGTCAGTCTGTTCTGGCGTAACAGCGGATGCCAAACCAATTTGCTCTGCAACTTGCCGCACGCTGCTTTCCAGCGCTTGTTTCGCTTGTACTTTTACCGATTCACGTAATTCGCTCAGCTGTTTGCTCAGTAATTCACTACTGAGTTCGCTCAGGCTATTGGCACTGGCCGGGGCGGCTAAGGTTAAAGCTACAACAGTGGTCAGCATCAGTTTAGTTAAGGTTTTCATATTCTACTCGCTTCGTTAAGGGTTAGTGGGTTACTACCCCCTTACTATTACAAGCGTTATGCCAACTTTGTAACTAACTTAACATCATGTTTTATATATAATTATTTTTATATGCCAGTTTTTATTAATTTGTGAAAATTACTTAATACTAATTAGTAGCGTTTTTGACTAAAAATTAGGTTTTTTGTTTTCAATCTGGGATGGCAAGCGGAAATCCGATGATGATCGGTTTTTTATGCGCAATAAACTTACTATTCCATATATTTATGCGCATTATTTGTTTAAATATTCTATTTTGGAAATCTTTCTCTCTTGACATCTATACGGCTAGAAATCATTATTGCGCCAGACATTGCAGCAAGAAGCCAAATCATGACCTATATTCACGATACCATTCGCCGTTTACAACACAGCAGCCCGGCTCAGGCTGAGTTTTATCAGGCCGTTGAAGAAGTACTGGAGTCGTTGACACCCATCCTGGAACACAATCCTAAATACCGGCAACAAGCTATTATTGAACGGATGGTCGAGCCAGAGCGGCAAATTATGTTCCGGGTGCCCTGGGTTGATGATCAGGGCAATATTCAGGTAAACAAAGGTTATCGCGTCGAATTTAACTCCGCTCTGGGGCCCTACAAAGGTGGCATTCGTTTTCACCCTTCGGTCAATGCCAGTATCATCAAATTCCTGGGTTTTGAGCAAATCTTTAAAAACGCCCTGACCGGATTACCCATCGGCGGCGCTAAAGGTGGTGCTAACTTCGATCCTAAGGGTAAATCTGACGGCGAAATTATGCGCTTTTGTCAGTCTTTTATGAATGAGCTGTACCGGCATATCGGGCCCACCACTGACGTGCCAGCCGGTGATATCGGTGTCGGTGCCCGCGAGATTGGTTATATGTTTGGCCAATATAAAAAGCTGGCCAACAGCTTTGATGGTGTCTTTACCGGCAAGAGCTTATTGTGGGGCGGCTCACTGGCGCGCAAGGAAGCAACTGGTTATGGTTGCGTCTACTTTGCCCAATATATGTTGGCAGACCGGCAGCAGCAGCTCGCTGGTAAACGTTGTTTGGTTTCAGGATCGGGCAATGTCGCAATCTATACCATCGAAAAGCTGCAGCAGCTGGGTGCCACAGCGGTTACCTGTTCCGATTCCTCAGGCACTCTCTATCATGCCAGCGGTATTAATCTGGATACCTTAAAGCAGATTAAAGAAGCGCAGCCACAACGCTTAACGGCTTATCTAAAGTTTCATCCGGACGCCGAATATATCAGTACAGCGGATTATCCGGCTGATGGTCATGCGGTGTGGCGCTTTAAAGCCGAGCTGGCGTTTCCTTGTGCCACCCAGAATGAGCTGACCGTCGCTGATGCCAGAGCCCTGGTAGAGAATGGCTGTCTGGCGGTATCAGAAGGTGCCAATATGCCTTCTACGCAAGAGGCGGTTGAAGTATTCTTAAAAAGCGGTATTGCCTATGGCCCCGGCAAAGCAGCCAATGCCGGCGGTGTTGCCACCAGTCAACTGGAGATGGCACAAAATGCCAGTATGCAACGTTGGAGCTTTGAGGAGGTCGATGCCAAGCTGCAGGTGATAATGCGTAATATCTATCTGCGCGCCCGTGATACCGCGGCAGAATTTGGTCAACCGGGTAACTTAGTATTAGGGGCCAATATCGCTGGCTTTAAGCGGGTCGCTGAGGCGATGATCGAGCAGGGCGTGGTCTAGCGACCTGGGGCGTTTAAACGCCCTAGCGATCCGGCGACAGGTACTCATTATCGTAAAAAGTTCTGAGCCACTGTGGCCGGTACACCGCCATCAGGGTGATGGCCATGCCATTAAGCAGAGCTTCACCAAACCAAATCAGTAACGCCAGCTGCGTATAGTTTTGATAGATGGTATGCCAGCCGTAATCAAACTGAGTATAGAACCACAAAGACGTCAGCAAGATTTTCACGCAGATCGTCAGAGCTGCACTGATAAAGCCGGCAACAAAGATATAAACAAACAGGTGCCGGCTTAAATAGTGATAAGACCAGACAAATACGGCGTAACTAAACAAGCCGGGTAGTACAAAGGTGGTTAAGGCAAAGGCGCCGCCATCTGGCCAGTCGATAACTCCAAACAGCATTAACAGCAGCAGCGGCAGACAACTAATCCAGATCGCGATACGCCAGCCATGACACAGTACCAGTGTTGTCACACCAAGAAAGAATAATTCCAACCCCGGTGCGATACCGGCCCGCACCGACCAGAGCAGCGTCAGCGCCACAGCCGAAGCGAATACCAGATGTTGATAGCCTGAGATCTGCAGCAGCCGTGGTAACAGTTCCCGCGGATAAAAACGCAGCAGGATAAATGCAAACAGGATCCAGCTTAAAAGTTGCCAGCTGCTCATTACAGTACAATCAGTAACGTGGGTGCGGTTATTGTAACGGCTGTGCCAAGCGCTTGCCAGTTTTTGGTTTTATCAAAGCCTGGCAGCTGCCAGGCCATATTACAGAGGGTTAGTTAAGCAGCGCCTGACTTTGCTGCAAATAGGCCGCTGCGTTGGTTTTCACGCGCTGATAATCCATACTTTCTGAACCCAGATGCACTTCTTCCAGCACAGCTTTAATGTCGTCTGTTGCAGCGGGTAGCTTAGCCAATGCATTCTCCAGCGTATAGGTCAGCTGGTGGATCTCGGTCATGCTGGTCGGGTTTAACTCGGTTTTTAACAACGCCGCTAACTTAGCGTTGTACTGTTTTAAAATACTTTTTGCTTGCGCGGCTGAGGTAATTTCGGTGCCCTGAAAATGGGCCGGACGATCTGACGCCACAGTGGGTAAGGCAATACCGGTGAGCAGGGTAATAATCATCAGTGCTTTCATCATAAACTCCTTACATGATAATGATTCTCAGTTACTATACGCCTTTTTTTGTAATTGACAAGTTGTACCAACAAAAACGCCTGCAAGTGCAGGCGTTTTAAAGAGAAAGCGGTGATTAGATCCGCTTGTATTTAATCCGGTGTGGCTCTAATGCCGCCGCGCCGTAGGTTTGCTTCAGCCAGGCTTCATAATCCGAGTAGTTACCTTCGAAGAAGTTCACCTTACCCTCATCGCGGTAATCCAGAATGTGGGTGGCGATACGGTCGAGGAACCAACGGTCATGCGAGATCACCATGGCACAGCCCGGGAAATCCAGCAGGGCGTTTTCCAGCGCCCGCAGCGTTTCTACGTCCAGATCGTTGGTCGGTTCGTCCAGCAACAGCATATTGCCGCCGGCTTTGAGCAGCGCCGCTAAATGCACCCGGTTACGTTCACCGCCGGATAACTCACCGATAAACTTCTGCTGGTCATTGCCTTTAAAGTTAAAGCGACCGACATAAGCCCGGCTTGGGATCTGGAAGTTACCGATTTGCAGCATATCCTGACCGTTGGAAATTTCCTGCCAGACCGTGTTCTTCGGGTTCATCTTATCGCGGAACTGATCGACGCTGGCGATCTGTACGGTCTCGCCAATCTCAATCTTACCGCCATCCGGTTGTTCGGTGCCGGTGATCATTTTAAACAGTGTCGATTTACCGGCACCGTTCGGACCGATAATACCGACGATAGCGCCTTTCGGAATATTAAAGCTTAAATCATCAATCAGCACCCGATCGCCAAAGGTTTTGCGCAGATTACTGACTTCCAGCACCTTATCACCCAGGCGCGGCCCCGGCGGAATAAACAGCTCATTGGTTTCATTACGCTTTTGAAATTCCTGGCTTTGCAGCTCTTCAAAGCGGGCCATCCGTGCCTTGCTCTTGGCATGGCGACCTTTGGGGTTAGTGCGTACCCACTCCAATTCCTGCTTAATAGAGCGCTGGCGGGCATTCTCGGACTTCTCTTCCTGCGCCAGGCGGGCTTCCTTTTGCTCCAGCCAGCTGGAGTAATTACCCTGCCATGGAATACCTTCACCGCGGTCCAGTTCTAAAATCCAACCGGCGACGTTATCGAGGAAGTAACGGTCGTGGGTAATGGCCACAACAGTGCCAGGGTAGTCGTGCAGGAAGCGCTCTAACCAGGCCACGGATTCAGCATCCAGGTGGTTAGTTGGCTCGTCCAGTAACAGCATATCCGGGCGTTCCAGCACCAGGCGGCAAATCGCGACCCGGCGGCGTTCACCACCTGATAAGTGTTCGATTTTGGCATCCCAGGGCGGTAAACGCAGTGAGTCTGCGGCGCGCTCCAGCGTATTCTCCAGGTTGTGGCCGTCTTTAGCCTGAATTAAGGCTTCCAGTTCACCCTGTTCACGGGCCAGCGCATCAAAGTCGGCATTTTCATCGGCGTAAGCGGCATAGACCTCGTCCAGACGGGCGAAGGCTTGCTTCACATCAGCGACCGCTTCTTCAACGATTTCTTTTACGGTTTTATTCGGATCCAGCTCCGGCTCCTGCGGCAGATAACCGATTTTGGTACCGCTAAGTGCCCGGGCTTCGCCTTCAAATTCTTTATCTACGCCGGCCATAATGCGTAACAGCGTAGATTTACCTGAGCCGTTTAAGCCCAGTACGCCGATTTTCGCACCAGGGAAAAACGACAGGGAGATATCTTTTAAGATGGTACGTTTCGGGGGTACAACTTTCGATACCCGATACATTGAAAAAATATATTGCGCCATGGTTTCAGTTACCGTCCATTCTGGATTGTCACAGTCGGGGCGATTGTACGCCATTTTCTGATTAGGGGGTAGGGAGCAGCCATTATGGTGAATAAAGTTGGCTTTTGGTTGCCGATCTCTGCTTTAATAGCAGGAAGAATTTCTTTTAAAGCAGGTTAGGTATGTCTGAGTTTGCACATGATCCAAGTTTTCAGCGTTTTGTCGAAGAAGCTAAAACCGAAGGGGTAGTCTGGACCCTGGCGGATGGTGAAGATTTGCTGGTAGTGGAATCGGTAGAATTTGAAGAAACTGACGTGATGCCGTTCTGGTCAAATAAAGCAGATGCTCAGGCCCATTGCTCAGACGAATGGGAAAATTATAAGCCGGAAGCTATCCCGCTGGATGTGTTCTGTGAAGGTTGGTTAAAAGAAATGTACGATGACGGTGTGCTGATTGGCACCAACTGGGATGAGTCGTTAAATGGCCCCGAAGTGGAGCCGCGTGAACTGTTAGAAGCGCTCGCTTTGTTACAGTAAGCCCGCCCGCGACATCCTTGAGCCCGGCTTTAGCTGGGCTTTCGTGTTTTATGGGTGTAAAATGGCAAATATTATGCCCGCCGCTAAACTGCAAGCAGAGTTGCCGCGTACAAGGCGCATCAGAGTCAGGTGTTGGAAGTGAATATGTTAACTGAAGAAGCGATGTTAGTCCGTAGTGCATTGGAAGCCAGAGGTCTGGAAACCCCAATGCGAGATAACGGCTTATCCCGCGATCAAAAGTATCAGAAAATTAATCAGCTGATGACCGAAATTGTGCAGACGCTCGGGCTGGACTTAAACGACGACAGCCTGAGTGAAACACCCCATCGCATTGCTAAGATGTATGTCGATGAGGTATTTGGCGGTTTGGATTACCGCAACTTTCCGAAAATTGCGCTGATTGAAAATAAGATGCAAGTTAGCGAAATGGTCAAGGTGAAAGACATTAGCTTTACCAGTACCTGCGAGCACCATTTTGTGACTATTGATGGTAGCGCTACTGTGGCCTATATTCCGGCAAAGAAGATTATTGGTTTATCGAAGATCAATCGGATCGTACGCTTTTTTGCTCAGCGCCCACAAGTGCAGGAGCGCTTAACGCAGCAAATTCTGATTGCGTTGCAGGCGTTGCTGGAGACCGATAACGTGGCGGTGACCATGGATGCCGTGCATTACTGCGTTAAATCGCGTGGTGTAATGGATGTGAATTCGAAAACCCAAACCACGGCTCTGGGCGGTATTTTTAAAGACGACGCCCGTACCCGCGCTGAGTTTTTAGCCCGCTAGAGCGGTCACGCTGGTGCCTGAGCCGTTCGTTACGGTTCACGCCCCAGTTCCCTGCTAATCATTTCTCTGGCAGCAGTTGCCTGCATCGGCTTGCCATAATGGTATCCCTGGATCGCCTGACAACCCAGCTGCTGTAACAAAGCTTGTTGTTCAGCGGTTTCTACCCCTTCAGCAATAGTTTCCAGCTCCAGACTGTTTGCCATGCTGATAATGGCTTGTACTATTGCCCGGTCATCGGCATCCGCTAACAGATCACGAATAAAGGATTGGTCGATTTTTAGTTTGTTCAGCGCAAAACGTTTCAAATAGCTAAGCGATGAATAGCCGGTACCAAAATCATCAACGGCAATGCGTAAGCCCCGATGCCGGAATGCGTCTAACAGACTGGCCGCCTGTGCCGGATCTTCGACCATAGCGCTTTCGGTAATTTCTAATTCCAGCGCAGCAGCCGATAGCTGATGTGCTTGTAGCTGGGCATTAATTAATGTCAGTAAGCCGGGCTGGCGGAACTGTACCGGCGATAAGTTTACTGCGACAGTCAGTTCGCTTGACGTTAGCTGTTGCCACGCTGCGCGTTCTGTCAACGCCGTTTTTAGTACCCATTCACCTAACGGGATCACCAAACCGCTACGCTCGGCCAGCGGAATAAACTCACCGGGAGAGACAAAACCCAGCTCCGGATGTTGCCAGCGCAGCAGGGCCTCAAAACCAATCAGCTTTTGTTGCTGCAGCGAATACTGTGGCTGATAAACCAAACTCAATTCGTTATTATCGATGGCACGGCGCAGGGCGTTTTCCAATAGCAGATGGCGGGCATGATAGCGCTGCATCTCGCTGGTAAAGAAACAGTATGTGTTACGTCCTTTTTCCTTGGCACGATACATTGCTATATCGGCATGGCGATACAGCTCATGAAAGTGTTGTCCATCCTCCGGATAGAGTGCAATGCCAATAGAGGCGGAGAGCACCAATTCCTGGCCAGTAACCTGGTAAGGCGTAAGCATTAAGGGCAGAATTTGCTCGGCCAGTTGTGCTGCTTGATCACCATCGGTATGAGGGCGTAACAAGACAAATTCGTCACTGCTCAGTCGACAGAGTGTATCTTCCGGACGACAGAGGGTAGCTAAACGTTGCGCGATGAGAATCAGTAACTGGTCACCAACCTGATGACCGAGCGAGTCATTAATTTGTTTAAAACGGTCAACATCGATAAATAGCAGCGCCAGGGCTTGCTGTTGCGCTTTGGCGATAGCCAGTGCCTGTTCAGTCCGATCCATCAATAAGGCACGATTTGGTAGTGAGGTCAGGGCATCATATTGCGCTAAAAAGCGAATTTGTGCTTCGTCTTCTTTGTATTGGGTGATATCGCTGAATAAACCAACATAATAAATTTCACCCGGCTCAGGACCATCGATTTTACTAATCGATAACCACTCCGGGTAAATAGTACCATCTTTGCGCCGGTTCCAGATTTCACCTTTCCATACGCCCTGTTGTTGAATGGCTTGCCACATTTTCTGGTAAAAGGCTTTGTCATGTTTACCGGATGACAGCAATTTGGGATCTTTACCAACCACTTCCTCCGGCCGATAGCCACTAATATTACAAAACGCCTGATTAACCATTACCACTTGTTGTTGTGAGTTGGTGATCAGGAGTCCCTCAGAGCTTTGCTCAAACAAACGTGCCAGCAATTGTAATTTCAGTTCTGATTCTTTGCGATCGCTGATATCGATATGAGTGCCTACGGTCAGCCGTTTACCCTGCTCAGTAACGATAGTGCGGCCGCGGGATAGAATCCACACCCAGTGGCCATCTTTATGCCGCATCCGGAAATGATTTTGATATAGCTCCTGTTGCGGGCTTGCCAGATAGTCCGCGAAGGCCTGGCTGGCGGTCTGACGATCGCTCGGATGCAATAAATCAGCCCATACCTTAGCCAGATTCTGCGGTGTAGTTGCGGGTAGATCCTGGCTTTGATAACCCAGCATTGAAAAATATTCCGGACTACAGCTTAATTGCTGCAGCTCGGGATCAAATTCCCAGCTGCCGGTGTTACTGGCAACAATAAAGCTGCGATGGCGTGCTAGCTGAGTTTGTAAATCTGCCGTTCGGGCAGCAACCTGTTGCTTAAGTTGTTGCTTTGTATTCAGGGTGCGTAGTAAAAAGTAACTTAGCGCTGCAAGCAACAGATTAAATATGATAGCAAGAAACTGTTGCCAGTAAGCAACCTTGCTGTAGTTAGCCGCGGCCGGTGCACTGAGCTGCAAACGCCAGCTGACGGTGCCGGTCTGAATTTTCGCTTCTGCTAGCGCGCTGAACGCAGAAGCCGTACTGCTGATAATCAGACTTTGTTCCGTCGTCTCATCCAGCCACACTTGATATTGAATACCGCGTGCCGGCAGTTGTGCCAATTGTTTGATACTTTCCAGTGCTTCCAGTTCGAAAGTGACACTGACAAGCCCCCAAAAGTGGTTGCTGCCGGTGTCATCCGGCAGCTGGACTGGCAGGCGTCCGATAATACCTACACCGCCCTGGCGCAGTTGGAAGGGACCGGTCAGATAGACCAGCTGGCTTTGTAAGCTGCGTTTAGCAGAGGGACCCTGAATTGGATCTTGCAGAATATCGAAACCTAGCATTTGTTGATTGGTCTGCGCCGGATAAGCGGCACGAATGATGCCTGCTGGGGCAGCAGATAAAGTTTTTAGATGTGGGTAATAAGGATAGATTTGCGCAGCAAAGTGTTCAAATTGTTGCAGATTACCTTGTTGTAAGCGCAGCCAGCCGGCCATCGCATAAGCTGCGGTTGCCGTTCTTACCAGCTCTTGTTGAATGGCACTGGCATAGGATTGTGCTTGATCATTGAGCTGGCTTTGCTGTTGCAGCTGACGCTGGTCGCTCAGATGTTGCAATAAACTATAACTTACGGCGCCACTTAACAACAAAACCAATATCGGGACAATAAATCCCAGATGAAAAGCTCTCGATCTCAACACAGTGTGGTGGCCCGTTATGCTTTGCTAAGTTGAATAATTTAGCAGTTTAGCATTTAACGCTCGCCCGAGGTAGCGTCTGTATTCAGTCGTCGCTAAGTTCCCAGTCGTCCAGTAGTTCCCGGAGTCGTTTTTGCTCCATAATTTCGTCAATGCGTCGCCTTGCTTCGTACTTTTGTTTGGCTTTGCTATCCTTAACCACATTGACTGCGGCTTCCAGCTCTGCTGGCTCGTTAAATTCATCCAACTCTATTGGCTGTAGTGCAGACATACTGATTACCTCACAATTTTCTGCTTATTTATCGCTAAAGCGGCTGAAACAACAGTGAAAATTTTTTTAGGTATCGATAAATATTTTTGTTGATATACGATAAAGCTGATAAAAACGATCTGAGAGCGGTTGCTTGGCGTAGTGAGCAGAACAGACAACATAAACTGGAGTTAGAGATGAAAATATTAGTATTAGGCATGGGGTTACTGGGGCTGAGTTTGTTGCCACAAACTGCCGCTGCGGCACAATGTGGTGCGGTGTTAAGCCACTCGGTGCAACAACTAAAAACCCGTGAAACGGTGGACCTGTGTGAGCAATTCCAAGGCAAAACACTGCTGGTGGTTAATACCGCCAGTAAATGTGGTTTTACCCCGCAGTTCGAAGCACTGGAGCAGCTTTATCAAAAATACAAAGATCAGGGCTTAGTAGTGCTAGGCTTCCCGTCAAATGACTTCCGGCAGGAACATAGCGACGAGGAAAAAACCGCAGAAGTTTGCTATCTGACTTATGGCGTCGAGTTCCCGATGTTCTCGACTACCAGCGTTCGTGGTGACGCTGCCAATCCGGTCTTCAAAGCTTTGATTGCGAAAACGGGTGAGTCACCCTCCTGGAATTTTAATAAGTACCTGGTGAGTAAAGACGAACAAAAAGTACTGCATTTTGGTAGCCGGGTTAACCCGACAGATCCGAAGTTTATCGCCGAATTGGAACAGCTGCTACAAGCCGAGTAGGCAGCTGGGCACGCTGGCTAGCCAGCGGCCTGCGTCGCTTCAAAGCCGCTATCTATGGCCGCTGGTGCTGCACTGGCGGCTTCACGGGCCAGCTCGTCGCAGCGTTCATTTTCCGGGTGCCCATTGTGACCCTTAACCCAGTGCCAGTTTATCTGGTGTGGCTGACAAGCCTGGTCCAGTCTTTGCCACAGATCCTGATTTTTTACCGGTTGTTTCTGGCTGGTTTTCCAGTTATTGCGTTTCCAGCCCGCCAACCATTGGGTTATTCCCAGTCGCACATACTGGCTGTCAGTCGTCAGGTCAACTAAACAGGGATGTTTTAATGCCTCCAGGCCAACAATCGCGGCCAACAGCTCCATCCGGTTATTGGTCGTCAGACGAAAGCCGCCTTTTAACTCTTTGCGGTGTTGTTGATAGCAGAGAATAGTGCCATAGCCGCCCGGTCCCGGGTTACCGAGGCAGGAACCGTCGGTATAGATTGCAACACTTTTCTTCATTTGGCCTTTCCTAAGCTGAAAACGGCGTATAATCTAGCGTAAATACAATGAAAAAGCGAAACTGCAGATGGCAAAGCGACAAATTATCCTCGATACCGAGACCACCGGCATTAATCCGAAAGAGGGGCATAGGATTATCGAGATTGGTTGTGTTGAGCTGATCAACCGGCGTTTTACCGGCAATAACTTTCATGTTTATATCAATCCGGAACGGGAAATCGAAGCGGAAGCCATTGCCGTGCACGGCATTACTAACGAGCGATTGGCAGCAGAGCCGAAATTCCGCGATATCGCCCAAGCCTTTTTCAATTATATTCAGGGCGCAGAATTAGTTATTCATAACGCAGCCTTTGACGTCGGCTTTATCAATCATGAGTTTGCGCTATTAAAACCGGCACTGCCTCCAGTTGCACAGTATTGCACCGTACTTGATACTTTAATGCTGGCGCGTGAGCTGCACCCAGGCCAGAAAAATAACCTGGATGCGTTATGTAAACGCTACGATATTAATAACAGTCATCGTACCTTGCACGGCGCCTTGTTGGATGCGGAGATCCTGGCTGATGTCTATCTGTTGATGACCGGTGGCCAGGTCAGTCTGAATCTGGCGGCAGAGGAAGAGTCACAACAGCAAATGCAGGACAATTTACAGCCGGTGCAACGTAGTGGACGCTTGAAAGTGATTCGGGCCAACCAGGCTGAGCTTAGCGCTCATGAGAGCCGGCTTGATTTGGTGCAGAAAAAAGGAGGAACCTGCCTGTGGCGCGGTTAATTTTACTGTTCGCGGCCTTGCTGCTTAGCGGTACTGGGGTGGCACAGCAGGATACGGCAACACCGGCAGCGCAGGTAAAGTCTGATACCGGGCTGACTATTCTGGATCAGCTACCAGTGCGTAATCAGATCCCGTTACTGGATAATCGTTTTCGGATTGATGATGGTGTTGACAGTATCACACTGGTGTTTTTCCGTCGTCAAGGCACGGCATCGGTGGTACTGGTGCGTCCTGACGGCAGCAAGGTGTTCTATAACACAGCCAAAGACCATAATATGCGTTGGCACGATGCCGCAACCTATGACTTAATTGAGATTAATAATCCGATGCCGGGCCCGTGGCAGGCCGTAGGGCGAATTTTACCGGAAAGCCGGATCCTGGTATTAACTGATATTCAGTTGCAGGTTGATTCTTTACCAGCATCTTTAATGGTTGGGGAAACGTTTAAGCTTACCGCTCGCCTGATGGATGGTGATCAGGTGGTGAATGCCCGTGATTTTCGTGAGATCTTGACGCTGCAAGTGCTATTTATCAGCACCAATAATAAAGAACAGGATAATTACGGTCGTGGCCTGGCTGAAGTTGCCAGTTTCCGCGATGATGGTAGAGGGTATGACGCCAGCGCGCGTGATGGTATTTTTACCGGGGAAATTAATCTGACCTTTGGTGCCGGCGAATGGATCCCGCGTTATGTGTTAAAAACACCCTTATATAGTCGCGAGCTGGAGCAGCCGCCCGTGATTATTGCTCCTGCGCCTGTGCAACTGGTATTTGAACAGGCTACTAAGGCGGAGTCGCCACATCAGCTGTCGTTTCAGGCGGTTTCTGCCGACGTTAACCTTAATAGTTTGCTATTTCAGGGCGTCGTTCGCTATCCAGATGGCGAGATGTTGCAATTTTCGCTGACGGATCCGGCCGAGGCCAAAGTGTTAGCGGTTGCGAATAAAGGGGCTGGCAGCTATCTGGTTGATGTCTCGGTATTTGGGCAAATGCAGGATGGTCGCGAGTTCGTCCTTAACCTGCCACAAGAGCGGTTTCTGGTAATGCTGCAGGCGCAAGAGGCGCCGGCGTTAACAGAATTACCTCCTGAGTTACAACAACCGGTTCCCCCTGTTATTGAACAGCCAGAACCAGAACCTTTTCCGTGGGGACTTGTGATCTTATCAAATTTACTGATTCTGGGGCTTGGTGCCACAGCGATTTGGTTGGTGATGACTGGTCGGGGTTTTAGCGCCTTACTATTTTGGCGCAAAAAAAACGTGCCTGCCGCAGCTAAAGCTATGCCAAGTGCTACCAAGAGCAACGCTGCGAGCAGCGCAAAACCTACTCAATCGAAGGAAAAAGACGATATATTAGACCTTTCGTTACCGGATGATTAAGGAATAGGCAAAAGCGGCAAAAAAGATGTTGACGGCTTTCGGCCATATCCGTATCATTCCCGCCGCACCAGACGATACCCATCTGATAGTTTGGTGCACTGCGCGGAGCGGTAGTTCAGTCGGTTAGAATACCGGCCTGTCACGCCGGGGGTCGCGGGTTCGAGTCCCGTCCGCTCCGCCAACTTTCGATGCTTTCCGGAGCGGTAGTTCAGTCGGTTAGAATACCGGCCTGTCACGCCGGGGGTCGCGGGTTCGAGTCCCGTCCGCTCCGCCACTTCAGT
>NZ_AKKU01000029.1 GCF_000272005.1 Alishewanella agri BL06
CCACTTTAATTCCATAAGCAATTTAGTATGTCTGAGCGGTAGTTCAGTCGGTTGCTTTCTGTTAAGAATCAGCCGGCCTGTCACGCCGGGGGTCGCGGGTTCGAGTCCCGTCCGCTCCGCCACTTTAATTCCATAAGCAATTTAGTATGTCTGAGCGGTAGTTCAGTCGGTTTTTTTCGATTTTTTTATTCGCTTTTTGCTTTGTGAGCCGCTTTCTGTTGATACATCCCTAAATCGGCATGATGCAATAGCGTTTCCAGATCCTGGGCATCGTGCGGGAAGCGAGCATGGCCAAGGCTATATTGGATAGTAAATGCTGTGCCTTGGTGCGTAAAAGGGCTATCGCTCAGTTTCGCGGCGACCTTGCTGATAATTGCTTGTAAATCGTGCTCTGTGCTGACTCTTGGCAATATGATTAAGAATTCATCGCCGGAGAGGCGGCAAGCACTGTCTGAGCCACGTAAAGCACCCTGCAGCCGATGGGCGACTGCTTGTAACAAGGCATCGCCTACGGCATGGCCGTATTGATCGTTAACTTCTTTAAATTTATCCAAGTCTAAACTGAGGATGCTAAAGTCAGATTGACTTTTTACCAGTCGTTCCAGCATTTGTATTGCAAAACGCCGGTTTGGTAGTGCGGTCAGTGCATCCTGCAATGAATTACGTCTGGCAATCCGATAGGCATAAAACAGGCTGAGCAGCACCAGCATCAGCAATAAACATAAACTATAACCGACCAACCGGACCGTAATGGCAATCAGTGTACTGCCTTTTAATTCGCTATGCTCTGGTAAGGCAATGGCCAGCTGCCAGCTACCGGTCAGCAGCCGGATTGTTTCGCTGGCGAAGGCCTGCTCAAAAACCTCAGGATCGCCGCGGAACACCTCACCGCTTGCACCTGTCGCATCTTTACCGCGTAGCGCTAAGCGCACCTGCTGTTCGAGCACGGTTAGACCCGATAGAGTAAATAGCTTATCAATGTCAATAACCACACTGCAGGTACCCCAGTATTGCTGATTAGCCGGCGGATCGATAAATACGGGCATCCGGGCAATAACTGCATTCCCACCCTGCACCAACGGTAAGGGGCCGGCAATATAAATCTCTTGTCTTTGGCGCGCTAGCTCCACCGTACGTAGTTGTTCGGGGTTATTGCGATAATCTAAGCCGATCACCGCTTCATTACCGCGTAACGGGTAAACAAACTGCACCACGTTATCCGGCGCGACTGCCAGATTGCGAATGCTGGTTGCTTTTAGCATCAAGGTTTCGGATAGTTTTTCCCAGTCTGCCGCACTGGACTGCGGATTAACGGTGATAATGGTCGCCAGACTATCAGCCAAAAAGATATTCGCATTGAGCTCCGATTCGATATTGGCACGTACCAGCGACAACTGCTGGCTAAGAGAAGACTGATACTGTTGTTGTAACCGTTGCTGAAAATCACGATGCAGATATTCTACCAGCACAATACTGCCAGCGGTGAGCAGCAACAACGCCAGTGACATTCCACATTTCTGCTTATTAGTTAGCAGTTTAAGTTTTTTCATCTCGTGCCCGGATCCCTGCGTAGCAACGGTGTTTCCTTGATTTAAAGCCAGCCTCAGGCGTGGCGGGTTCTGGCAAAACGCGCCAGTTGCTTTTGAGTAACGGCCGTGCCTTCCAGTAAGTTACGGGCAGCATCATCAATCGCAGCCATTTGCTGATAGGCCTGATTGGTCATTTGTTCAATTGCCGTTAAGTGCACATGCGTTTGCCGGTACTTTTGCTCCAGGCTATTCACGCTGCCACTGATATTCAGCATACCACCGCGGGCAGCTTGCAATTCGGTTTGTAGCAATGAAAATTCATGATTAGTAGTATTGATTTGGCTGCTGGCGTGTTGCGCTTGCTGATTAAGACTATCCGATTCCTGCTTGGTTTCTTTTACCAGCCGCTCCATATCATTCAGAAAGCCCGAGATTTGCTTGGTGGCATCATTAACCTTGGCTGCCAGCGTACGAACTTCATCAGCAACAACTGCAAAGCCGCGACCCGCGTCGCCAGCTCTGGCCGCCTCTATGGCCGCATTTAATGCCAGTAAATTCGTTTGATCGGAGAAGCCCTCTACCATCACCAGAATTTGGCGCACGTTTTCAGAGTTTTTCTGCAAACCGTTAATCGTTGCGCCGAACGAGTCGAGCAAAGCGGCGATGGCGGTTAATTGGCGGTTAAGCTGTTGCATTTGGTCACTGGCAACCTTGGCTTTATCAGTAGCTGCGTGAGTAACCTGACCGACTTTGTCACTACTTTGTACGATATTGGCGAGGAACTCTACCACTTCGTCACTATCGCGACGAATCTGTTGATTACGCTGCTCAGTATCCTGCAAATTACGGCGTGTTTGTTTGACGGCTGCGGAAACTTGCTCGTTAATCTCGTGGTTATCCTGGGCTTGCTGATGCACTTTACCCAGCACCTCACTTAATTGGGCAACAAAATGGTTGAACTCTTCGGATAAGGTGCGGAACTCATCGAAAGTAAAAGCAGGCAGGCGTTGGCTGAGATCTGCACCCTGACGATTGCTCTCATGCAAGGTCCCGACCAGCGCCTGCACCGGGCGGACAATTAGATGCTGTAAATAAAAGCCGGTAAATATAAACGCCACACTACCTGCAATCAGTAAGCACCACCAAAGACCGCGCTCGGGGCTTTCTGGATAAGCCATCCACAGCGCAAGTGCGAAAAACACAGCAATAAATAGCATATTGCCGGCAATTTTCCGGTTTAAGGTGTAGAAAAAATTGCGCTCAATAAAGCTATACAGGGCCATGAATCTCTCCATTACGACTGAGACCTCTTTTGATTTTTTGACAGCATAACACAACAAAATAGCGAAACTTTGATCTCAACACTGACAATAGCTTAGTTTTAACACAGCGCCAAGATGCTGAACGATAGTAAAAAATAAAACCCGGCAACAAAGGCCGGGTTAGCTAAGTAAGAAGCTGTTACAAGTTCTGTCAGCCTGGATTAAAACTTGTAGATGGTACCAAAAGATAGGGCTACCGGATCGGCGCCTGGTGTAATGGTCAGGCGCTTACCATGACCGCCCGCCGACACATTAAAGTTAGCCCGGTCAGCGTTATCTGTCATTGCCACAGCCGCATAAAAACTGAGTGATTTATTAAGCGCCCGGTCAACACCCAGCGCAAGCATGGACGCATCGCTATCGGAAATATCAGCACTTTCTGCTTGGTAGTACTGCGCCGATAAGTCATAAGCGCCAAGTTTATAGCCAAGGCCTAAACCCCAGGCATCACGGTCACCGCCGCTAAAATTTTTTGTTTGCTGATAAAACGCCGCGAACTGCCAGCTATCATTTAATTTATAACGTGTACCAAGGCGAAGACCGCTTGGGGTAGCAACCGCATTACCCTGAGCATCGTCGAGTTGGTTTTACCGTTCATAAGCCAGTATTACCAATAAACCGTCTGCGCTGTAGGTGATTGAACTACTGATGGCATCGTTTTCATTTTGCGGTGTGCTGCCGGTGGCATCATTAGTGGAGTAATGTACATCGACCGTTAAGTTACTAAATACCGGGCTTTGATAATGAATACCGTTACGAAAACGTTTATCCAGGCTTACACCGCCGCCTGACACGATATTGCGCGCGTCACCGATTTTGTCGCCGAAAAAGTCAGTGCGCGAGCGTACTTTTTTCATTGGTGTATCAAAATAACCAATTCGTGCCATACCAAAATCACCTTGTAAACCAACAAAGGTATCGCGGGCATCGAAGTAATCACTGCCCGTATCGCCTTCTTCAATGCGCACCAGCGTTTCAATCTGTGCAATCACTTTCAGACCAGGCTGGACTTCATGTGAAGCCTTAACGCCAATGCGGCTGGAGTTGCTGGAGATATTTAAGCCACTATCCACATCATTATCAAGGTGATCGACCGAGACGTGGATTTGGCCATAAAAGCCTACCTCAGCAGCCTGGCTGGTGCTAAGTGGAGATAGAGCCAGCAGGACACCGGCAGCAGCATAGTGAAGTTTCATACAAGTCTCTTTATGACATTTTTATGTCAGATATTTTACCGTGCAGAGTATGACATTAAAATGACAGTATTATGGCAGCTAAATGACGGTTTGTTGTGATACAAATCAAACAGCCGTGACGTGGCACGGCTGTCTTAACGCATATTATACCCGCTTCTCAGAGTATAGCTGGCAGCGATGGATTCGCAGCTTAGCTAGCTGATTTTTAATTTGCGGGCCACGAACCAGCCGGCCACCATTGCCAATACAAAACCCAGGGTACCGCTGCTACCCGAGGATAAAGCACTGATAGCAGGTCCTGGACAGTAACCGACCATACCCCAGCCTAAGCCAAATACAGCAGCACCAATCAATAAGGGTTTATCGATATAACGGGCTGTAGGCAGATAAAACTGTTTATCAAACAATGGCGCCGGTTTATGGATAAATAACCGGTAGCCGACAGAATACACCGCCAGGGCGCCGGCCATAACCAGTGCTAAACTCGGGTCCCAGTCGCCACTCAGATCAAGAAAAGCCAGCACTTTCTGTGGGTCAATCATCTTTGAGATCGCCATGCCCACTGACATCAGTAAACCGGCGAGAAAAGCGATTAAGAGTTTCATAGTTGACTCCTTAAAACAGCAGGCTGGCGGCTAGCACACCAAACAACATAAAAACCAGGGTGGCAGCTAACGAGCGTGGCGAAAAGCGGCCAATCCCGCACACGCCATGACCAGAAGTGCAACCTGAGCCCCAAGCGGTGCCGAGGCCAACCAGCAAACCCGCGGCCAGCGTAAAGGGGCTAAGCTCGGGGGTGCTATAGCTAAAGTCCTTATAAAACAGGGTTGTTAACAGTGGTCCTGCAACTAAGCCCAGCACAAAGGCCAGCCGCCACAGCTTATCTTCTTTCTGAAATAGCAGAGTACTGGTAATGCCGGAGATACCGGCAATCCGACCCAGGCCAACCAATAATAATAAGGTGCCCAAGCCAATTAACGCGCCGCCGATGAGTGCGGATACCGGAGTAAAGTTTTCCATTTAAACCTCCTAAGCTTTAACCGGGTAACCGGCGTCTTGCCAGGCCATCATGCCGCCGGCAACGGAATAGACATCGCTAAAGCCCATACGCTGCAAAGATTCTGCTGCCAGCGCCGAACGGGCACCAGAGCGGCAAATCAGATACAGCGGTTGCTCTGCCAGTTGCGCTAATGCCACTTCAGCGGCGCAGCCACTGGCGGCGACCAGCGGATGATTGGGTAATTGCATTTCTAACACGCCACGCGGGTAATTTACCGCACCAACGATATGGGCCTGTGAAAACTCCGCTGGCTCACGCACATCAATCAGTAAGGGTTCGCTTTGTTGCTGCAAGTAAGCAGCCAGCTGAGCAACATCGACTTCTTTAATTGCCGCTTTAGCTTCGGCGACCAGCTGTTGTGAGGTTTTCATAAAGATCTCCGTTAAGTTGCAAGCATTAAGTTATTTCAGTACCGACTGGCTAATCACGACTACCGCCATCACCGCCAGGAAGAGTGCAAAACCTTTTTGTAATTTTGCTTTTGGCAACTTTTGACCCAGCCAGTTGCCGGCAAAACTGCCAATAAAACCCGCCACCACCATTATTGCAATCACCTGCCAGTTAAAGCTCATGCCGGCGGCACTAAAAGCCAGATAATACTTGGTAAAGCCAGCAAAAGACTTCATCGCAATAATGCCAAGGCTGGTTGCCACGGCGATACCCAATGGCAAGCCAGCCATCAGCACCAGTGCAGGTACAATTAAAAAGCCACCACCCACACCGACAAAGCCGGTAATGGCACCAACCACTAAACCGTCGGCTACCACTTTGGCCGGTTGAAATGGTCGTTGATTTGCTGTTTC
This sequence comes from Alishewanella agri BL06, assembly GCF_000272005.1. Classification (GTDB taxonomy): domain Bacteria; phylum Pseudomonadota; class Gammaproteobacteria; order Enterobacterales; family Alteromonadaceae; genus Alishewanella; species Alishewanella agri. Next base: position 5,911 of record NZ_AKKU01000029.1, read on the forward strand.
CTGCTGGTTGTTACGCCACATAAAAATAGCAGCAACCACCATCAGGATTGCGAAGACGAGTAGCTGCCAGCGGCTATCGACCAGAGTTCCGATCCAGGCGCCACCGTAAGTACCGAGCATGCCAGGTAAGCCGAACCACCATAGATGACGCCAGCTAATGCGCTTTTGCCAGGCGTTTTGCACTGATCCCAGTAAACTTATTCCGGCCACGATTAGCAGGGAGGAGGCAATGGCCAGCTCCGCCGGCATTTGCAGTAAATACAACAGCACCGGCACCGTCAGAATAGAACCGCCCGAGCCGAACAGACCTAAACTGATACCGATAATAAGTGCGCCAAGTAATACGAACATTCGGACTCCATATTCTATTTTTGAATATGCTTATAACTTGTTTGCATTCTAGGCGCCTTTTCGCTAAGCTGCAACTAAAATTTAGTATTAACTAATTTTAGAGGGTGAATGCGATGTCACAACAAAATTTGCTGATTGAAATGTTCTTTGATCACGACAGCTCCACCTTTAGCTATGTGGTAGCAGATAAAGCAACAGGTCAGGCGACGATTATCGATCCGGTATTAAATTATGATGCAGCAGCTGGCGCGGTAAGCACCATTGATGCCGATAAGATGCTGGCGTTTTTAAAGGCTAACAACCTGACGCTGCAATGGGTGCTGGAAACCCATGCCCATGCCGACCATTTATCAGCAGCACATTATTTAAAGCAACAAACCGGCGCCAGTATTGCCATTGGCGAGGGGATCCGTAAGGTGCAGCAAACCTTTAAGGTAGTATTTAATCTCAGTGATCAGGAGTTGCTGGCCAAGGGCGATTATTTTGATAAGTTATTCGCTGATAATGAAGAATTTCAGATTGGTGGCATTAAGGCTAAGGTGATCAATACGCCTGGCCATACCAACGACAGCGTCAGTTATCTGATAGCTGGTAATTTGTTTGTGGGTGACTCCTTGTTTATGCCTGACGCAGGCACAGCGCGCTGTGATTTCCCGGGGGGCGATGCCCATATTCTGTATCGCTCGATCCAGCGTATCTACCAGCTGCCGGAGGAAACCGTGATCTATATGTGCCACGATTATCAGCCGAATGGCCGCGAGCTGTTATATAAAACCACCGTCGCCGAGCAAAAACAGCACAACATCCATGTCAAAGCCGATACGGTTGAGGCAGATTTTGTCGCCAGACGTGAAGCGCGCGATAGAACCCTGGCGGTGCCACGGCTGATTTATCCGTCGGTGCAGGTGAACATTCGCGGCGGGCAGTTACCGCAGGCGGAGGCGAACGGCAGCCGTTATATTAAGATCCCGTTAAAAGGTGCGCTCTGACATCTCAAAGCGTAAAAAAATAAAGGCAGCCTCGGCTGCCTC
>NZ_AKKU01000030.1 GCF_000272005.1 Alishewanella agri BL06
CCGAACTCAGAAGTGAAACGCAGCTGCGACGATGGTAGTGTGGCATTCGCCATGCGAGAGTAGTACACCGCCAGGCACCTCATTCAATAGAAAAGCCCTACTCGAAAGAGTGGGGCTTTTTTATTGGCTGCGATTCTGGCGGTGGACTGCTCGTAGAGTAGTACAGTGAAGCCGGGAATACGACAAGCCAACAGTTTGGCTTGGCGCCGGCTGAACGCCCCGAGCTCTGCGAGGGGCATGAAGGCACCTCATAAAGCCAAAGA